>JADJWZ010000008.1 GCA_016716125.1 Ignavibacteria bacterium
CACAATTGCTGCAGATGGTATCCGCTGCGAAGGTCAGATAAATTTAAAAATAATTAATAATGTGATCAACGGCGGTAACGGAACTGCAAGCGCCGTAATCGGAATAATGGTTACATCGCAAGGAAGTACAGGTTTTGCTCTGAATTATGAGATCAGTCACAATATAATTACAGTGAACTCTAACCAATCTTCTCTCGCAACATACGGAATCAGAGCATTAGGGAATGCTGATACGATTCGAATGTATAATAATATTATTGAGAACTGTGTTACAAATTACACCGGTACCGCAGCTTTCTACGGAATGGTTCATGATGCTGTTGGTACATCAAACGCTGCATATATTATTAACAATATAGTAAGAAATTCTTCATACCGGAACCGGAGCAGCTACATTATTAGGGTGTTCGAATGATATAAATTATTTAGAACTCCGCTCAAATGAGGTTTATGGAAATACACGTAACAGTATTTCAGGAACTATGAATTGTCTTATTGCTGCAGATGCAGCGCTAATGTATTGTGAATCTAATCTTATATATAATAATTCTATTCCAAACTCATCCGGAACTTCAGCTGCAAATCTTTACGGATATATAAATACCGGAAGTCCCGGTAATGAAAATGTTTATAATAATACTATATATAATTTAACTGTCGGCGGATCGAATACTTCAACAAGCTCATTGACAGTCGGCATCAGATCAAATGCAGCAACAGGAACAGTAAAAAATATTTACAATAATCTTATACACGGTCTAAGTTCTGTCAACGGGAGTTTCACAACAGGCGGAACATACGGAATTTACAGTTCTGCCGGCGCTTCACATAATATTTACAATAATAAAATTTATGATATCACAAACAACTTTGCTAACGGAACTGCAGGAGGATGCTGGGTTTCTACCGGATCTTCATTTATGATATACAATAATTTCATTTCCGATATAAAAGCACCGAATTCATCGCATGTAAACGGAGTGGTCGGAATACATTCTTCCACTACTACTGCCAACAGTAATATCGGAATTTATTACAACACAATTTATCTCACTGCATCAGGCGGTTCAACATTCGGTTCATCAGGCGTATCCTCTACAGGAAATGCTACGTCTACAACAGCAAATCTTGATTTGAGAAATAATATCATCATCAATCTTTCTACACCCGGAAGTACAAGCGGTGTTACAACTGCTTTCAGAAGAAGCACAACATCTCTTGCTAATTTTTCAGAGCCTTCCAATAAAAATATATTTTTATGCAGGCGCACCTTCTGCAAACAGACTCATATTCTTTGATGGTACAAACAGCGATCAGATGTTATCCGATTATCAGACAAGAGTCAGTCCGAGAGAATCGAATTCAAGATCAGTTACGGTTGACTTCGTAAATGCTGCAGCAGAGATCGCATTTGACAGGCGCTCTGTCGGAGATATAAATCTGGTTGCGTATCCAATATCCGGAATTACCGAAGACATTGACGGTGATATCAGAAATGCGGATTCCCTTATAAAGGAGCGGACGAGTCAACATCAATAACAGTACCGACGCTTAATCTGACTTTAGGACTCGAAGCAATTTCACCTATACAGGATACTGTTACTGTTACTCTGAGATCAATCAGTCCTCCGTATGAGATAGTAGGTTCTGATAGTCAAAATCTTGATGCAAACGGCAGCGCTTCGTTTTATTTGCGAAAGCAATCGACGGAGTAAACTATTATATAGTAGCTAATCACAGAAATTCAATTCAGACCTGGAGTAAATCAGGCGGAGAACAATTTACCGCCGGAGTTCTGAATTATGATTTCACATCCGCAGCTACGCAGGCATTCGGTGACAATATGGTGCTTGTATCCGGAGATTACAGAAATTACACAGGTGATGTGAATCAGGATGATGTTGTTGATTTAAGTGATGTTGCTATAATTGATAATGACGCATTTAATTTTGCAACCGGATATATCGTATCTGATCTTAATTATGATCTCCTGGCAGATATTACTGATCTTACTTTCGCTGATAACAATGCGTTTGCATTTGTTCAGGTTGAAAAGCCATAAATTATTATTAATATAAGTCCCTGCGTTAATTATATTGCAGGGACTTTTTATTTATTATTCAGAATAGATATACTGTATAATAATTTTAGAATGATTAAAACATTTCTGAATTCGTGAATATATTTATTTCAATAGAACAAACTTTTTTCGATAAATCCGGAAGCAGTCAGTCTGTAAAAATAAATTCCGCCGGGAAGATTTTGCGCGTTAAAATTATATGAATAAAATCCAGGTGATAATTCTTCATTAACAATGGTATGAATTTCAGATCCTTTAATATCAAAAATCTTTAAAGTTACATTCCCGGATTTGCATTTACAAATGAGATCTTTGTATCAGGATTAAAAGGATTGGGATAGTTTTGATTCAATTTATACTCGGGTTCACTGATTGTATTATTATTAATATTTGTAATAGAACTGTCTGTCATACAATAAAATGATTTTGTAAATCTGTTTGACGGTACTTGCATATTTCCAAACCTCATCCTCACGTTTCCAAATCCAGGCGTTGGATCCGTATAAAAATACATTGTATAAGATTGAGTAGTCCCTGCAGGTAAATAAAAAGAAGTTGTATCAATATCCGGAGAGAGACAGATATCGATGCAGATGGAAGTTGCCCAACCTGCCGGAAGATTTTCCATATCCCTGATTACTTTTATATAAACTCCGGAATCAGAATTATTCACAAACTCACCAAGACCATAAATTACTTCTCCAGGAAACCTGTAACTAAAGTATCACTTGTATAATTAAATGTAAACGTGCCGCCGGTTGAAAAACCTCCACCTCCGCTGTTGCCGAAATAAACATTGATATCATTCGACATGTTTTTTGGTGGTTTGTTAAACCAGGCATGTTTCGTTACAACTATTCCTGTAGTGTCAATGAGATAAGCATTGTTTGGAGCGGGACCGAAATGTTCGAGCCATGAATTACACGGACCGTCAATAAAAACAGGAACGGAAATATTTCTTGCGCTGTCAAGTCTGTAAACCATAGTCTTTCTCTCACCATAAGTATCCGGCTGCGGGAATATAATTCCTTCATTTATATTCGCCTGTCCGACATTTACAAAACCGAAATACGGACTTATGTCCGGATACGGATGAGCTTCAATTGTATATATCACAAAAATAGATACTGAATCTCCATATAAATCCCAAAGAAGATTTATGTCGTTAATTTTATTCCTGAACACAGGACAAGTATAACTGCTGCTTATGAGAACTACAGGTTTTCCTTTCATAAGTTCAGAGCGAAGATTTAATGTATCTTCATTATATGAAAATAAAGTGAAATCATTTACGGTATCCCCTACCTGATAACCCGTAGCTTCAAATCCTCCCGTGTATGTTTGAAATACGCACATTGAATCTGTAAGTAATGGAATTTGATTTAAACCTATGTGAGGTTTTTCAAAACTGAGCATATAAATTCAGTGTGATTAAAAAAGAGAAGTATTATTATTTTCATTTGAAAACAAAAATAAGTATGCTGAATGTTAAAAACAATTTTTTTAGTAACCTGAAATAGACAAAGACACAGATTAAACCGTTTAATGATAATATGAGAACTATTTCAATTTTTACTGAAATAAAATACCTATTAAAAGTTAACGGTTTAGAATTTGTTTTTCGGATATTAAAATCTTAGATATAGTTTTAAACTTTTTAATTTTATTTTATTGAATTTTTATAAAAACTGATATACAAAAGATTTTTTAACAAACAGCAGAGAATAATATTCGGGAAACCATTTTCTTTTGCAGAGTTAAATGAAATATTTTTTTTGTAGATACTCAATTGATATATTAAATTAAAAATTCTAAATTAAACTTATTCAAACATTTCTGGAAAATAAAATTCAAACATTTTTATTAATTTAATTATTTAAATCATGAAAAAACTATTTTCATTTTTAGTTATTTTTGCAATCACCGGATTCAGTCTTAATTCATTTGCGACTTTGTCCGGAACAAAGACAATACCCGGAGATTTTGCAACCATAAAGGAAGCAATTGATACACTTAATGCGCAGGGTGTAGGCGCAGGCGGCGTAACATTTAATGTCGCTGCAGGTCATACAGAGACAGCATCCAATGTTGTGATCTCAATTTTAACCGATCCTCCGACAGCGGCAAATCCTGTTGTGTTTCAGAAAAGCGGAGCCGGAGCAAACCCGCTTATCACAGCAGCTCCGGGTATATCGCCTTCATTTGACGGGATTATAAAATTTTCCGGAGCTGACTTTATTACTTTTGACGCAATAGATCTGCTTGACCCGAATACAAATACCGGTGACGGAGTTGTAGAATGGGGTTACGCTTTGATGAGAGCATCTACTACTGACGGCTCACAGAATAATGTTATTAAAAACTGTGTCATAACACTTCAGAAGATCAGCTCACTCACTTACGGAATTTATATTGCAAACAAAGATATAAACGGAGCAACAGTAATTCCTGCTGATCTTGACGGACAGAACAGTTATAATAAATTATATGGCAACACTATTTCCAATGTTTATAAAGGAATAGTTGTGATCTCCGCTTCCACAACGCGCGACATTGATAATGAAATCGGAGTCCTTGGAGAAGCTGCAAACAGCATTACAAACTGGGGCGGAAGCACTATATCTGCAGAAGGTATCCGCTGCGAAGGACAAATAAATGTAAAGATAATTAATAATATGATCAACGGCGGTAACGGAACTGCAAGCGCCGTTGTCGGAATTATCGCTACATTGTTCGGAACTACAGCTCTTGCGCCGAATTATGAGATCAGTCACAACACAGTTACAGTTAACTCTAATCAGTCTTCAAGCGCTACATACGGAATCAGAGCGTTGGCGACTGCTGATACAATTCGAATGTATAATAATATAGTTGAGAACTGCGTTACAAATTACACAGGTTCCGCAGCTTTCTACGGAATGGTTCATGATGGTGTTGGTATATCAGACGCTGCATATATTATTGACAATATAGTAAGAAATAATTCTCATACCGGAACCGGAGCAGCTACATTATTAGGGTGTTCAGCTGATATAAATTATTTAGAGCTCCGCTCAAATGAGGTTTATGGAAACACGCGTACAAGCATTTCAGGAACTATGAATTGTCTGCTAGCAGCCGAAGCAGCATTAATGTATTGTGATTCAAATCTTGTTTATAATAATTCTATTCCAAATTCATCCGGAACTTCAGCTGCAAGTCTTTACGGATATATAAATTCAGGAAGTCCGGGAATAGAAAATGTTTTTAATAATGTCATATATAATTTAACAGTTGGTGGATCAAATACGGCAGCAGGCGCTTTGACAGTCGGCATAAGATCAAATGCAGCCACAGGAACTGTAAAAAATATTTATAATAATCTGATCTACGGACTCAGTTCTGTCAGCGGCAATTTTACAACAGGAGGTATTTTCGGTATTTACAGCACAGCCGGCGCATCGCATAATATATACAATAATAAGATCTACGATATCACGAATAACTCGGCTACAGGTACAGCGGGCGGCTGCTGGGTTTCAACCGGAACTTCCTTTATGATCTATAATAATTTTATATCCGATATAAAAGCTCCGAATTCATCACATGTCAACGGAGTTGTTGGAATTCATTCTTCCACGACTACAACCAACAGCAATATCGGAATTTATTATAATTCAATTTATCTGACTGCATCAGGCGGTTCAACATTCGGTTCATCAGGCGTATCCTCTACAGGAAATGCTACGTCTACAACAGCAAATCTTGATTTGAGAAATAATATCATCATCAATCTTTCTACACCCGGAAGTACAAGCGGTGTTACAACTGCTTTCAGAAGAAGCACAACATCTCTTGCTAATTTTTCAGAGCTTTCCAATAAAAATAATTTTTATGCAGGCGCACCTTCTGCAAACAGACTCATATTCTTTGATGGTACAAACAGCGATCAGATGTTATCCGATTATCAGACAAGAGTCAGTCCGAGAGAATCGAATTCAAGATCAGTTACGGTTGACTTCGTAAATGCTGCAGCAGGAGATCTGCATTTGACAGGCGCTTCTGTCGGAGATATAAATCTGGTTGCGTATCCAATATCCGGAATTACCGAAGACATTGACGGTGATATCAGAAATGCGGATTTCCCTTATAAAGGAGCGGACGAGTCAACATCAATAACAGTACCGACGCTTAATCTGACTTTAGGACTCGAAGCAATTTCACCTATACAGGATACTGTTACTGTTACTCTGAGATCAATCAGTCCTCCGTATGAGATAGTAGGTTCTGATAGTCAAAATCTTGATGCAAACGGCAGCGCTTCGTTTTTATTTGCGAAAGCAATCGACGGAGTAAACTATTATATAGTAGTTAATCACAGAAATTCAATTCAGACCTGGAGTAAATCAGGCGGAGAACAATTTACCGCCGGAGTTCTGAATTATGATTTCACATCCGCAGCTACGCAGGCATTCGGTGACAATATGGTGCTTGTATCCGGAGATTACAGAAATTACACAGGTGATGTGAATCAGGATGATGTTGTTGATTTAAGTGATGTCGCCATAATTGATAATGACGCATTTAATTTTGCAACCGGATATATCGTATCTGATCTTAATTATGATCTCCTGGCAGATATTACTGATCTTACTTTCGCTGATAACAATGCGTTTGCATTTGTTCAGGTTGAAAAGCCATAAATTATTATTAATATAAGTCCCTGCGTTAATTATATTGCAGGGACTTTTTATTTTTAATTATTCGGAAAGAATCTTCCGGAATATAAATATAGATTGACTAAATTTTTAAGGTAATAAATATTTTTTGAAAGCCTCATTGTGAATTTGCTGAAATGAGGATTTTTTATTGATAGGATTTTAAAAACAAAGCGAAGGATTCTGTAAAATTTATTTCATCACCGGAATGAAATTCCTACCGGTAAGTTCTGAGTATCTGAATATCCCAGTGAGTTACATTATCAAACATGAATGCTCCGATCTGCTCATGTATTATCACATCCGCTTTATCATCAATATTAAATTCCCTGCTGTTAATATTTAACAAATTCACTATTTGAAATTTTATTATGATAAGCGATCTTTTTAGCTGAGTTTAGAATTTCACTGTGATCAATTGTATAATTTCATATTAAAATTCAGAGTAAAACTCATTGTATTTTTTTTTAATATTTCCGTTCAGTAATTTACCGTTATTTATATTTTCAATAAGATAATCCCTGAAAATAAAATTACCGGAATTGTAATTATCTTCTTTCATTATATTATAAAGAGCGACCGCAAATACATGCATTCCGTCATCGTTCTCTTTCCACCTTTTACGCGGATCTCTTACTACTCCGAGCTTTTCATTGATTATCTGATCGAGCGCCTGTACGCAGTCTTCTTCAATAAAACCTTCGAACGAATTATAACCGAAAGACGGATTATGATTTAAGACTTTATCCATTAGAAATTCATCACTCTTAAGAAGTTCAAGTTTTTCAATAAGCATCCGGTCATTTTTAAGATCAAAAGGCGGATGCATCATTTCGTGGGAAGCGGTGCGGATGAGAATTTCAAACGGCCATGCAATATCCGTAAGAAATCTGGTGCCTGTTATTTTTATTCCGTGCGGCTGCGAATAAAATAACATATAAACGGTTATTGTGTCCGAATTAAGTTTCTGCCCGAGATGCTCTTCTGTTATTCCGACAATATTATACCTGTATAGATTTTTACTGATTGAATTTACCGTATCTGAAATTCTGCTCCTTATATTTTCATTCCAGTATTTTTCAAATTCAATTTTATCAAGCCAGTTGAAAACAGTTAATATATCTCCTTTGAGTGATTCGAATACCGACCAGCTCTCATCTGAATAATAAGGTGATTTTTGAAAACTGGATTTCAGTTCTGAAAGATCCTGAGTTGTATTTATCATTCCGGTCAGAGTTTCTGAATCCGCAGCGGAAAAATACAGGCAAAGCCAGGCGGAAACAATATTACCGTTATCTTCCTTAATCACTTTTTTCAGATTTGCCAAAGAAGCGGATACTTCGGGATCCAGCCTGTCTTTAAATTTATTATATTCATCCTGATAATAATTCAGATAAAATTCATCACCTGTCATAATATTGACAAAGCAAAGAGCATCATACTTGAATGAAGGATGTATTTCCCAGTTAGTGGAATCGGCATGTGTCATTGAAAATAATGAATTATTGAAAACGAAAAAAATAACGGTGATAAATACTTTCATATAACAATTTCTTTTTTTAACAAAAATAACAATTAACGGAAAATAAAGAAACTGTACCCGGCATTTAAAATTTCTACCTGAATAATTTTGAAATTATAAAGATCAAATTAAAAACTAATGTACGCAGAAGTAAACCGGTTATAAGTCAGATATAAAAATACTCAGCTGAGATTTTCATTGTTTTTAACAACAGCTTTTTTATAAAGCTCTAAATATTCCTTAGCTGAATGTTTCCATGAAAAGTCTATTTTCATACCTCTCTGCATAATTTTTTTCCATGTTTGTTTATCTCCGAATACTTCCACAGCTCTTGTTATAGTATCGTACAATGCTACAGGCGACTGTTCATCAAACGAAAAACCGTTTCCGTTTAATTCATCCTTATGAAAGTCAATTACCGTATCGGCAAGACCTCCGGTATTTCTTACAATAGGAACTGTACCGTAATTCAGACTGTACATTTGATTGAGTCCGCAGGGTTCATAAATGGAAGGCATTAAAAACATGTCACTGCCGGCAGTTATATAATGGGCGAGTTTGTTATTATATCCGATGTAAGTATTTACTTTATGAGGAAAACTGAAAGCAAGCTGTTCAAAATATTTTTCGGATTTTTCATCACCGCTTCCTAAAATTATAATTTGTATCGGCAGCTGCATTATTTCATTGATCACGGGAAATAAAAGTTCTAAACCTTTCTGACCGGCGAATCTTGAGATAATTCCTATTACAGGAATGTTTTCATCATAGTTCAGTTCTGCTTCCCTGAGAAGTTCTTTTTTACAGATTATTTTATTTGCCGTGTCTTTAGCGTTATAATTTGACGCTATGAATTTATCTTTTTTCGGATTCCAGATATTCGTTTCGATCCCGTTTAAGACTCCATAGATATCATCTTTCCTTATTTGAAGAACTGCTTCCATTCCGGCTCCGTATTCTGCGGTTCGGATCTCCTTTGAATAAGTCTTGCTGACTGTGGAAATAATTTCTGAATACAGGATGCCGGCTTTCATGAAACAAAATGAATTATTAAGTTCTAACGGTCCGCCGTTATAAAAATCATTATATGAAAGTCCCGCGCTGTAAACAGATTTTTCTGAGAACCTGCCCTGATAACCGATATTATGTATAGAAAAAAGGACTGAAGTATTTTCAAAAAGTTTGTCCCATTTATAAATAGTTTTAAGAAATACAGGAATGAGACCTGTCTGCCAGTCATTGCAATGAATAACATCCGGCGCCCACTTTAATCTTTGAAGTATTTCTATTACTGCTTTCTGAAACAGGATAAATCTTTCGTCTTCATCAGGATCCTCCGTGTAAGGCAATTCTCTGTGAAAATAATCCGGACAGTCAACGAAATATACATCTATATCAGTATCGGGAAGTTTGGATGTGCAGATTCTGAAATTAATTTCTTTGTCACCAATAGCTACAGGAATATCGCCAAACTCCTCCATAAAAACTATATTATACTCGAGAGTTTTAATTCCTTTATACAAAGGCAGTATAATTTTAACTTCATTCTTATCCTTTTTCTTATCGCCGGATTTCATGCGGGAAATTTCTTTTGGAAGCGAGCCGACTACATCACCGAGACCGCCGGTCTTTACAAACGGAAAACATTCCGAAGCAGCAAAACAGATCTTCAAATATCTTTTTTTAATTTTATTTTAATTGGAGCTTTATGATGTAATATATTACAGCATAAATTAAGAGCTCAGTAAAGAAAGGACAATATCAGAATTTTGTTTCAATAATATACGGCACCATTTTTCTCCACGTAGGCCAGTCATGCGGAACATCCAATCCCCATAGTTCAAGATCATGCGGAACATTTTTTTTGTTAAGAATTTCAGATATTCTGACTGAAGCTTCGGGATTTTCATAATTTCCCTGTCCTGTAAGTATGTGGATATGCTCACTGTTTCTAATTTGATTCAGAATATTTTCATCGTCAAGATTCGGAAGATAATGCATAGGAGAATTGAAGTAGCATGTATGATCGAAATAACCTTTGGAATAATCACTCAGGTCATATGATCCGCTCATTGCAATTGTTCCTGCAAAAAGGTCAGGTCTTCTGAAAAAAAGATTGGCGCAGTGAAGAGCACCCAGTGATGCGCCGCATGTAATAACAGGAACTTCGCCGTTACAGTCTTCAAAAATATAAGGAACAACTTCATCGGTAACATAATCATTAAACTGCTGATGTCTTACAGCTTTATCATAAGGATTCATTTTATCGTTAAGCCAGCTTTCATTGTTGATGCTGTTTATGGAATAAACTTTAACTTTACCGGAATTTATATAGGGTTCGATTGTATCTATCAGCTTAAATCTTTCATATTCAAGAAAATCTGCGGCAGCAGTGGGAAAAAGCAGCAATGCAAAACCGTAATCACCATATTTTACAATGTCCATTTCTTTATTAAGACTGGGACTGTAATGTTTTGATATTTCTCTTTTCATTTATAATATTATTATTTAATTGTTTAAGAAGTGAATTAATTAATAAGCAAGTTAATCAATTTAAAAATAAATTATAAGTCGGTTTTAGGGACAGGAGGGAGGTATTAATTTATATTTCAGCGGATAAGGTTTAATAAATTGATGATACTAAATAAAATAAAATATATGGCAGGTTTAATTTCCGGATTTGGAATTACTATTGAAATCCGGATAAAGCATCGATAAACCACTAAAGCGGTTTACCGATGCTGAACGGAATAAAATTTCGTTCTACTATCCTCCCCTCATCTCACAGAACCCAGTTCAAAAAATTATCTGAATCCATTTCTTTGCCAAACCCAAAACTAAAACGGCAGATCATTATCCGAATCAGCTTTACCGCCTGTTTCCTCACGGCTGCTCTCTGCGACCTGATCACGCTTACCGTTACCGCCGCCTTCAGCTTTCTGTATTCTCCATGCATCCAGACTTGTGAAATATGTCGTTTCGCCGGATTGATTTGTCCATGGTCTTCCTTTCAGATCGAACTGAACATTGATATTATCACCTTTACTGAATCCGTCAAGATAATCGCAGTTGTTCTGCGTCAGCTGGAATTTAATATACTGCGGATACTCCGGGTTAGTAACATACTCCACTACAAACTCTCTCTTTTTGAATTTTTCAGTTACTTGTTTTGACTCATAGATCTCAAACAGCTTTCCTGATATCTCCATGATTTTTTAATGTTTAAATTTTAAAAAATAAAACCGGATGTTTCTTTATTCCGGTTTTTCCAAATTAATTTTATCCGTCTTAACTGACAAGTCAATATATTAATCATTTTAAATTTTTTCGTCAAAAAAAAAGAAGAGGATATCATCCGCTTCTTTTTCATATTCGTTATTATTTTAATTACCTTTATCTGTATTATTTATTTTTCGGATCATTCTCGTTTTCATCATCCGGTTTATTCTCAAAATAATCAGATTTTACATCTTTGTTATCAGACACATTTCTAATATAATTCATTCTGCTTCTTGATTCTCTTGCATACATTGAAGTTACTCCGGATTCACTTTTGCAATAAACCAATCTGTTATTTATTGAAATAGATTCTGCAAACTTATCTATGTCATGATCAGTGCCGATATAAGTAAATGTCCAGTTGCTGTTTTTCAGTTCTTCAATCATTTTCTTTATCTGACTGCCTGTGAATTCTTTCGAAGCGTTTTCAAGACCGTCAGTAAGGATCGTAACAAGTACGTTATAATCTTTTTTATCCTGAAGGAAATATTTCAGTTCAGAAACAGAACTGCCCATTGCATCAAATAAAGGTGTCATTGCATTCGGTCTGTAATTACTTCCGTCTATAACAGGCATTTTTCTGATCTCCGATCTGTCACAGAATTTATTAATCCCTAAGGAGTTAAATGAAACAAATGTTAAAAATTGTTCTAAGTCCGGAAATTCATTACCTGAATTTCTAACATTCTGCAGTACTTCATTAAGCCCTGAAATTATCACTTCTTTTATTGAAGTCATTGAACCGCTCTCATCAAGTATTATGAGGTTGTAAATTTTTTTGCTTTCCATAGCTGTATAATTTTTTAAGTTATTAAATTAGTCATAATAAGAGGACATTTAAATTCCCGCAATGTTTTCGAAATGTTTTGGAAATACATGTCTTTAATAATAGATACAGTTATTTGTATGAAATTTGGTGACAAAATTTTTTTTTTATTTAATTAATTGGATTTATTAATGATCCCGCATTAATTTTAATAATTTGATCAAAGAGGATTAGCCCTTTTTTCCACCTTAGGGACTATACTACATTAATATGAATATTTTTATTTTAATTTGTCAGAATACTTTTCCTGTGAGGAGAAGTATTTCATTGTGGCTGTATTAAATTTTAAAAAATTATTTAATAAATAAATGAAAGTAATATTATGAAAACCAAATTAATTTTAAGAACTATTGGATCACTATTCTTTATTATATCCTTATTCCTGTTTTCTTCATGCTCAGAGTCTACAAATAAAGACCTGACAAATGAGAATATAAAAATTCAGGAAAATCAGGAAACCACTCTTATTGATGAAAATGATTTTACTGAATCAGATGATGATCTTGCATCAGTGGATTATAAAGAATTTTACGACCAGCTGTCTCCTCACGGGGAATGGCTGCAGGTGAGTACTGAGGAAATCGGAATGAATTTAACAACATCTCTTTCGGTTAATCCGGAAAATAATTTATCACTTTCCGGTATAATGCAAATTAAAGAAGTCAGTGCAGCAAGCGCTGTGAATGAAAAATTGATTTATGTCTGGAAGCCTTCCGCTGATTTAGGAATTTCACTTAAAACGGGAGATACACCGGAATTCATTCCATATTCAAACGGACAATGGGTAAACACGGATGCCGGATGGTATTTCAAAGCTCCTACTCCCGCTGAAGAAATTGTATCCCACTACGGAAGATGGGTAAATTCCCCGACAGCCGGCTGGATGTGGGTACCGGGAAGATTATGGGCTCCGGCATGGGTCGACTGGAAAGAAAGTAACGAATATGTTTCATGGGCTCCGTTACCGCCTTCTGTTTATCTTGTCGATAACGTTATGAGTGTTCCGGTTATTAATGATCAAAATTATATGATTGTCGATAAGAAATATTTCCTTGAACCATCAGTTTACAAATACAACACTCTTTACATAAAAAGCGGCGCTGAAATTCTCGCTAAAGATATGAAAACTACTGACGGAATCACAATCGTCAATAATGCTATAACTAATCAAGGTCCGGAATTAAAAGTCATACAAAATATATATGGTAAAGAGATCAAAAAAATTAAGATCAAACATGCGGGAAGTTTTAAGGAAGTCAGCTATACCGGTGATGAATTTAATGTTTTCTTCCCCGGATTTAAACGGTTTAAAGTAAAAGATAAAACAGATTTTATAGTTAAAGAACCAAAAACTTACAAAAGGTATAAAGATTGGGTTTTAAAAAAATCTGATGGAAGTAGAAATGAGATCAAAAAAGAAAATGATGACGATGATAACGATAATGACAAAATAAAAAAGAGTGACAATGATGACAAAATAAAAAAGAGTGACGATGATGACAGAAATAAAAACAATGGTAATGATGACAAAGTTAAAAAGAATAACAAAGATGACGGGGGAAACAATAATAATAATGATGACGGCAATAAGAAAAAGAACAGCGGTAACGATAACAAAAAAAATGATGACAATGGTAAGAATAAAAATGATGACGGGAATAAAGGAAAAGGTAAAAAGTAAACTAATTTTAAATTAAATTTCAAAAAGAAAAAGTTATTTATATGAATAAAATAATCGTTAATTCGAAAATCATAATACTGTTTATCACAGCATTAATTACAACCTCAGGATTTTACGGATGCAGTGACACTCCTACAACGCCGGCTCAGTCTGAAAATATGAGTATCAGTGTCATGAACTCTGTGGATTCCATAGGTGATTCGCAGAATATCCTGATACTGGATACTGTGAAAATATTAATAAAAGATATAAAACTGAATGTCGCAAATAATAATCAGGATTCAACAAATTTTAAAGTTGGTCCTTTTGTTCTTTATCTAAATTTGCATTCAGGAATTAATGAGATAACCAAAGCTATTATTCCTGCTGGTCAGTATGACAAAGTAAAGTTTGAGATTCATAAGTTAAATAATAACGAAACAGTACCGGATATTGATTTTTCAGATGCTAACGGAACATATTCAGTAATTGTAAAAGGCAGATATCTTGGAAATTACTTTGTGTATAAATCCACTAAATCAGCTCATCAGAAACTGGACTTTCCAAATACTATACAGAACAGTGAATCGGTTTTCTCAAACATCACTCTCGTAGTAAAGCCATACATCTGGTTCTTGGAAAATAATGTATATCTCGATCCGACTGACCTTGCAAATGCTAACAACATTGACAATAACATAAAGAATAACTTTAAGAAAAATTTTAAAGCATTCAGGGATAATGACCGGAACGGGATTCCTGATTAAGTAAATGATTCAGCGGATGTGATCATACAGAAGTTTACTTTGATTTAATTTTCAAAATATTTAAATTTACATTTTCGGATATTATAAGAACTTAAATCAAAATTGATCAGAGCAATAGTAAGTATTTTTCTTAATTTTCCGCGAAATACGGAAGAAGCATTTAACTTTTACAAATCGGTTTTCGGCGGGGAATTTACAGGAGGGATATCGGGATTCAGCGATATTCCTCCTTCCTGTGAAATGCCGCCTTTGATTGAGTATGACAAAATCTGATAATGCATTTCTAACGGCAGCTGCACTGATAAGTTCGGATTACAGTGGATGTTTAATTGTACTGCTAAATAAATTATGACTGAAAATATAAAAGAAATCGCCTTAGCTTTTTCAAACGGAAAATTTGAATCAGTTTATTCCGGGCTGTCTGAAGATATTATATGGAATATTGCAGGTGAAAGAACTCTATCCGGAAAGGATGAGGTAACTGAATATTGTAACAGTGTTGCGGAATATTTTAAATCTGTTACAACGGATTTTAAAACTTACAATGTAATTGTAAGCGATGACAAAGTGGCGGTAAACGGCAAAGCGGAATTTATCCGTGACGGAAAAAAAATATCAGTAGTTGAATCGTGTGATGTTTATGAATTTGATAAGGAAGGTATGTTACATAGTGTAACTTCATACTGTATTAATTTAGTTAAAGGGATTTAAAAAGATTATTTTCAGTGAAAGATTTTATTGAAACTGATTTCGGAATATTTAACTATAAAGGCTGATTAGTTTATCCAGTTCTGAATCTGAAAATATATTATAGAAATTACCTTTGGCCGATTCATAATGAATTAGAATTTCCCTGAATTGAATATCTTCCGGAATTCTCGGAGCGCGCAGATAACTTATAAATTCAGAATCAGTTTTATCAGAAACAACCGGTTTATTAATATCAATTTTCTGAAAAGATACTATATCGTCAAATTCTTCAGAGTATTGATTCCAAAGATTTTTAGCTTTCCTTTGAATTTTTCTGAAGACATCCCATCCTTTATTATTTTCGATTCCAAGCGCTTTTGAAGTTTCAGCTATAAATTTTGTATCTGACTGTTCGCAAACTTTTTTAAATGCATTAAAAAATTTAAGCTCCGGCTCACTAAGTGAATCTGAAAGTATATCCAAAAATTTTAGCGATACCATTGTGTTCTCATATTTCTCATAATACAGTCCGTCATCACCTGTAAAAACATCGTCATCCTCTATTATTAAAAACAAATATTTCGACTTAAGTCTTTTCTGAAAATTCAGAAGTTTATTTTTGAAAATTATTTTTGAGTAAGCTTCAAAACTTCCTTTATCTACTATAAAATCCTCAAGCGCTTTTAATATAGAATCATTGGCGATTTCCTCCGTATCTTCAAAAGAAATTCTGAATTTTCTGCCGTAAGCAAGCAGCGAATTCCTGAACTTCAGAAATTCGCTGTTATTTTTTAATATATCCTGTTTCAAATTTTAATATTAATACAGTATTAAATAGTTTTTAAAATCAGTCCCTGATTTCAGCAAATTCAATATCATCAAGATCATCAACAATAATTTCCTCTTCTTCGGTTTTCACCGCAAGCTTTCTCGATAAGAAAGAATACATTGCCGGTACAATGAATAACGTCAGAAAAGAAGCGAATAATAAACCTCCTACGACTGCAATTCCGAGTGAAGTCCTGCTGCCTGCTCCGGCGCCTACTGCTATTGGTAAAATTCCGAGGATTGTCGTAAGACTTGTCATTACAATTGGTCTGAATCTTGCTACTGCTGCATCCTTAACGGCGTCAATTACGTTCAGCCCTTTTTCCTTCCTTTGATTAGCAAACTCTACTATTAGAATGGCATTCTTTGTAACCAGTCCTATCAGCATGATAATCCCGATCTGAGAAAAAATATTCAGCGTCATATCAAAAAGCCATAAAGAGAGCAGTGCGCCTGTCAGCGCCAGCGGGACAGTCAGAAGTATAATGAATGGATCTATAAAACTTTCAAACTGAGCTGCGAGAACAAGGTATATAAGAATCAACGCAAATATAAAAGTAAAGACCAGACTTGATGAACTTTCTGCAAAATCCTTGGATTCACCTGCAAGTGAAGTAGTAAAAGTATTTTCTAAAATTCCATCAGTAATATTGTCCATTTCTTCAATTGCCTCGCCAAGCGCAACACCCGGGGCAAGTCCGCCGCTGATTGTTGCCGAAACATATCTGTTATATCTTAGTCTTCTGGTAGGACTGATGTTTTCTTCAACTTTGACAAGATTATCAAGCTGTACAAGTTCTCCTTTATTATTTTTAACAAATAAATAATTCAGATCATAGGGATCATCTCTGTATTCTCTGTTCAGCTGAGCTATCACCTGATACTGCTTACCGTTTTTAACAAAGTAACTTATCTGCTGTCCGCCCATTGCCGTCTGAAGAGTTCGCGCAATATCCCTTATAGAAACTCCGACAGATGAAGCTTCTCTCTGTCAATGCTAATTACAAGTTCAGGTTTGTTGACTTTTATATCAGCATCTACAAACTCTAGTTTCGGACTTTTTCTTGCTTCTTCTAAAACTTTTGGAAGCGCTTCCATAAGTTTTTCAAAATCAGGAGCTTGTATTACATACTGCAGAGGCTGTCTTCCGAATCTTGAACCAATGGTAGGAGGCATTGTCGGAAATCCTCTGATACCTGTAAATGTATTCAGATCTTTGCCGAGACTTTTAAAAATTTCCTGCTGAGTTCTTTTTCTTTCTTCCGAAGGTACTAAGTATAAATTTATTATTCCGACATTTGTCGCTCCGGGAGAAGAAAAACTCGGCGCGATTATTGTGATAGGACTTTCAGCTTCCGGAATTGAGTCAATCACATACTGCGTAAGTTCATCAAGATATTTCTCCGTGTATTCAAAAGTTGATCCTTCCGGTCCTAACGCCTGTATTCGTAAATTTGATCTGTCTTCGAGAGGCGCAAGCTCTGTTTTTATATCTGTTTTCAAATAATAAATTAAACCAATCAATAAAAGTATTATTACAATAGCCATCCACCTTACTTTCATAAAGCCATAAAGCATTTTCCTGTAAATTTCAGTCATCCCTGTAAAGAATGGCTCAGTAGCGTTGTAAAATCGGTTCGACTTATTATGTTTCTTTAAAATCCGTGAAGAGAGCATTGGTGTCAGTGTAAGCGCAACAAAGGATGAGACAATAACTGTGAATGCAATTACAACTCCGAATTCCCTGAATAATCTCCCCGAAATTCCATCTAGGAAAAGAATAGGAAGGAATACCGCTGCAAGAGAAGCTGTAGTGGAAAGTACAGCAAAGTAAATTTCCTTTGAACCTTTTCTTGCCGCTACAATTGGGTTCATTCCGTCTTCTATTTTCGAATAAATATTTTCAAGTACAACTATAGCGTCATCCACAACCAGACCTATGGCAAGTATAATGGCAACAAGCGTCAATACATTAATTGAAAAACCCGCGAGAAACATTATGAAAAATCCGGATATAATCGAAACAGGAATTGCAATAACAGGAATTAGAGTGGACCTCCAGTCTCTGAGGAAAAAAAATATCACCAGCAATACGAGAATGAAAGCTATAATAATTGTTTCTTCCACTTCTTTAATAGTGGACCTTACAAATGTGGAAAAATCAAATCCGACTTCCAGATCAAACTCGGCGGAATTTCATTTTTCAATATTTCAAATCTTTTCTTAAATTCGTCTGATATAGAAATTATATTTGCTCCTGGTATTGCCGTCACGGAAATTCCTATTCCGTTAACGCCGCCTTTTTTCACTGCCGTCCGCTCGTTCTCCGCGCCTAATACTGCATAGCCTACATCTTTTAATTTAATTGTATTACTGCCATCCTGAAAGATTACAAGTTCATTGAATTCATTTATATCTTTAAGTCTGCCGAGTGTTCTGATCGACAATTCCGTATTGTCACCTTCAATTCTTCCTGAAGGCAGTTCTACATTTTCTCTTTCAAGCGCTGTTTGTATATCAAGCGGCGTGAGTTTATAAGCAGCAAGTCTCTGCGGGTCAAGCCAGAGTCTCATTGAATATTTTTTCTCACCGAAGATATTTACTCCGCTGACACCTTCAATGGTTTGAATTCTTTCTTTGATTACGTTAGTTGCATAATCACTGACTTCGAGAATGTTTTTTGTATTACTGGTAAGAAACATAAATATTATCGGAGTAGCGTCAGCGTCGGCTTTCTGTACAATAGGGTTTTCAATATCACCGGGTAAATTTCTCTGGGCTCTGGATACTCTGTCTCTCACGTCGTTTGCAGCATCTTCAAGATTCCTGCTAAGTTCAAACTCAAGCGTGATCCTGCTCGACTGCTCGCGGCTTTCGGATGTTAATGTTTTAATTCCTTCAATACCGTTAAGCGACTGCTCAAGAGGTTCGGTGATCTGCGATTCTATTACATCTGAATTTGCGCCGGGATATACGGTCGTAACATTTACTATCGGAGGGTCAACGCTCGGATATTCCCGGACTTCTATATAAAATAATGAGACCAGTCCGAAAATAACAATAATGAGCGACATTACTATCGCAAGTACCGGCCGGTTTATGGCTGTATTTGATAAAGACATTTTATGCGGCTATTATTTTTGAATTTATTTACCCGGATTTACTCAGTGTACATTTTATCTATAACTACCGGTGATCCGTCTTTTAATCGCAGTATGTTTGTAGTAATTATCGTATCACCGGGATATACACCGGAGATTATCTGTACAAGATTTTCAGTTCGTATTCCTGATATAACATCAGTCAGACGAGCAGTACCGTTTTTCAAAACAAATACATCGTGACCTTTAAGTTTAGGTATCAGCGCTTGCGTCGGTATTAATATCGCATCCTTTATGGTGCTGAGATTCAGATTCACGTTCGCAAATGTACCGGGGATAAGCTTCCTTCCCGGATTCTGACTGACTGCTCTGACTATCAGTGTTCTTGTGCCTCCGTCAAGTGTCGGCTCAAAAGCAGTGATGACGCCTTTAAACTCATCGCTTAATCCTTCTACTGTAAATGAAATACTTTCGCCTGTTTTAAAAGCTGTTATATATTTCTCCGGAACTGAAAAATCCAGTTTCACTCTTCCGATATCCTGTATGTTAGCTAATACAACTGCCGGCGTAACGTAGCTGCCTATACTTACATTTTTAAATCCTATTATTCCGGAAAACGGAGCTCTGATGTTTGTCTTATCGATCTGAATGTCAAGTATTTCCAGCTCCGCATTTAACGCGTCATATTGATTTTGAATAATATCATACTCTTCCCCTGTCGAAAGACTTTTATCAAATAATTCTTTTGTTCTGTTAAGATTTATTTCGGTCAGTTCAGATTGTATTAAAAGTTTATTCATCTGCGCCTGAAGGTCTGAATCATCGAGTTTGAACAGAAGCTTGCCTTTGGAAACAAATGAACCTTCTTTAAAATATATTCCGGATATTTTTTTAGACAGTTCGCTGCGCAATTCCACTTCCTCATTAGCAACTATCGAACCCGATACTCTGATAGAATTATCAAGCTCTTCGGAAATTACTACATAACCGTTAGCGGGCAGGGGCATGTTCTTTGAATCCGGTCCGGATTTCTGAACTTTATCCGTCTTGCTTCCTGACAGGATCTTAGGCAGCAGAAATGCCGCCGCTATGACTACTAATATTAAACTTACTGAAATGTATTTGATTTTTTTACTCAAGGAAATAATTGTAAAATTTTGTAATTATACTTCTTTATAAAATGAATTTAAATGTATTATTCTGTTTGAGTAATTCAAAAAGAACCTGATCTTGAAAACTCCGGATTGAAATTTTATATAAAAGTCTTTTTGCAATTAAAATTCCATTTTTGAAATAAATTCTTACATTCGCTGTTGGTGGTGTTGCTCCATCCACCAAGGACATTCTGCTTCCGAATTATCGCCGTCGGTGGTGTTGCTCCATTCACCAACGAACACACTGCCGCAGTAATATCGCCGTCGGTGGTTTCGCTCCAATCCACCAACTTCGCCGTCGGTGGTGTTGCTCCATCCACCAACGACACACTGCTGCAGAAATTAGAATTTTCCTCTCGTTACGAATCTCCTGATTCGCATTCGCCGCGGATCCAATCGGGAGATTGGTACGAGATTAAAAGGTCAATCAGTGTTGTACACTGTATTTAATTTATTTGATTTATCCCAAAACAGTCTATATTTGCGTAATTAAGTTTTAAAGTAAAAAATCTCACCGCATTTCTCTACCGACTCAATCTATTTCTCAACCTCCGCAACTCATTTCTCAATTGCCGCAACTCATTTCTCAATTGCCGCAACTCATTTCTCAACTTCCGCAATTCATTTCTCAACTTCCGCAACTCATTTCGGAACTGTTGCAAACCATTTCGGAACTTGTGAAATCCATTTCGTCATTGCTGCGCACTTTTTCCTGCATGAAGGGGACAGTTTCGGAACTGTTGCGAACTTAACCCCAACTTACGATAACCATTTCTCAACTGCCGCAATCCGTTTCTGCAATGAAGAAACTCATTTCTCAACTTGCGAAAACAATTTCTTAACTTGTGAAAACGATTTCTGCATTACGTTTATTTGTTTCGTAACTTCCGAAACTCATTTCCCGGCTGCTTCGTGTCTTCTGACGAATGACGCATGTCTCTGATTGACTGCAGCATGTCTATTTTTGAGAACCGCATGTCTATTTTTGAAAGCCGAAAGTCTCTCTTTGAAAGCCGAAAGTCTCTATTTGAAAGCCAAAAGTCTCTTATTGAAATCCGAAAGTCTCTTATTGAAAGCCGAAAGTCTCTTATTGAAAGCCGCAAGTCTCTTTTTAAAAGCAGCAGGTCTTTTTTTAAAAGCAGCAGGTCTCTATTTTAAAGCTAAATGTCTCTGATTGAAAGCTGAAAGTCTCCGCCCGAAAGATGAAAGTCTATTTTTTAAAGTCTGCACTCTTCGCTTGAAGGCTGAATGTCTTTTTTTAAAAGTCGACAGTCTTCATCCGAAGGTTGAGTGTCTATTTTTTAAAGTTAAAAGTCTTCTAAGTAAACTAAATTGTCTTCGCCCATCTTAAACTTTGCAGTTACTTTGACTCAAACTCATTTAATAAAAGCTTATGACTATACTGAAAAACTCAAATTCTTAATTTCAACTTTCTTATGATTATACATTACCCTGAACTCTCATGCAGTAAACATAAAATATATTTAAAAGAACTATACAAAATTAACAGGAGTTTGAATTAAAAAACAACGGACATATTTCAGGTTTTGTAAAGTAACTTTCTTTTCCTTCTGATCTTAAAAGATTTTTTTGGTTAAAAAAGTTTAATATTCCGGGTTAGTGTGTGAGGTTTTTGGGTTTACGCTTTCTGATATTTTTTTAAATATTAATTTCGCCTTCGGTGGTGTTGGTGTTATAAACAAATCTTTCGTTTTCACAAAACTGGTTCAGGCTCAATTGTTACCATTAAATCCGGCTTTTCATCCAATCCGAATTCTTTCGGATCTTCGCCGTCAAGAAAAAGCTCAACAGCTTCTTTCAGATTAATTGTAACTTCATCCATAGTCTGACCTTGTGTAACCACAGGAATTTCCAGACATTCAGCTACAAATCCGCTTTCATCACCATTTAAAATTACAGCTTTAATGTTTTTTTGAAGTTTCATATTGTTTTATGATAGAGTATTTATATTCGCTTTATTTAAATTTAAAATGTTAATTCTTATAAACTTTCACCACTATGGAAGTCAAGGAAAGTTTGTGAGTGTAATAACGAATTGCGCAAGACACTTATAGTTATCAGGAATATGGAAAATCGCATAGTAGGACCTGTTAATTGATTGAGAGAATAGATTGTTCTTAAAATTCAGTTGTGCGCTTTCCAGATCAGCTTTTGATTTTGAAAGACGGTATTTTGCAAGAACATATATCTCATTTTCCATATAGCTCTATACCGTCATTAGAAATACTCTTATAGAAGGGAAGAAAATTCAGATATTTATTATAATGATCGGAATTCACTGCGATAACGGAAATTACTATATTATATTTCAGAGAAAGTTCTGTAGAAATGCTTGTAATGTCTTTTTCAATTTTCCGTATTTCAGTATCAGATAAGTCGGTAAGAACAAAAAAATCAATATCCGAATCATATATTTCTTCATTTCGGGCATAAGAGCCATACAAAATAATTTTTTGTAAGTTATTATTAAAAATATTTTGTAAATAACCTGTTAATTCCGACTGTATTTGTTTATAACTAATCATATTTCAAATTATTTATATTTAAACTCGTTTTCAAGGATCTGTCGTGTAATTCATCTCTGTCAAATTTATAATTACTCAAATCAACCCGGATATCTTTATAATATTCAAATGCTTCTTCAGCAAGACTTATTTTTTTAGAATTATTTTTCAACTCTTCTTTCTCATCCGCTTTAATTGTCACTTCAATGTTGTCGGCAATGAAATCATCAGGTAATTCAATAGTTATTTTATTTCTGCCGTTTCGTTTTATTTTTCTCGTTATAGTTTCCATAATTTTATGAAATTAGAATTTAAAATCCATTTCTTCTTTAAATCAAAAACAAAATAATGAATTCAATACTGCAATAAAATGAATATTATGCAGATCAGAAAATGAAAAGAAATCTTTAAATTTACTCATACAAGTTTAATTATTAGATTTTTATTCGGCTTTTCATCCAAACCGTCAGCTGCAAATCCGCGTTCATCATTATCTATTCTCAATTTTCAAAACTGCTTCGATATTTTCGCCCGTGTAGTTTATCTCAGTTACTGAATTACGAATTTCTTTTGCGTTAATAAAGTAATACGCTTTTACTTTGTATTTACCCACCGGGAGATTTTTTAAAGAAAAGTAAATCTTTCCGTTAGATCCCGTAATACCGGACTGAAGCAGAATGTCGTCCATGCTGAATATATTAACCTCTGCATTAGAAAGAGCTGCAGCGCCGTCTTCCTCATAAACTGAAACAGTTAAAAAAGAATCATTTGAATTTTCTGAATGGATCTTTTGAAACGGAAATAATACAAAGAGCAGTAAGGTAACCGCTCCGGATAAAATAATTTTTTTAGTCATTTCTGTAATGTTTAATTTTAAATTTTAATTAAAGATACTTCTTTTGATTTTTACTTGCAGGAAAATTTTCTCTTTCCATTTTCCATTTATCATTTATCATTTATCATTTATCATTTTCCATTTCTCATTTATCATTTTCCATTTACCATTTTTCATTTAATCAAATTCATCTTCATAGTATTTATATAATTTCCGCTTTGCAGGCGGCAAAAATAAATCCCGCTCGATAGTCCGCTTCCGTCAAAGCTTACCTGATATGTACCGGGATTTAAACTTTCATTTATTAAAGTTGATAATTCTCTTCCAAGTATATCAAATACAACAAGTCTCACGTTCCCTCTTTTCGCTATATCGAACTTGATGCTAGTGGCCGGATTAAACGGATTAGGAAAGTTCTGATAGAGATTGAATTCTGCAGGAACATTTGTATTCATAGGCTGAATACCGACCGGCTCGTCAGGAGGTATGAAACCGTGTTGATTGGTTCTGTATCTGTCATGTCCGTATTGAGGCCAGGGGAAATCTTCGTGTGTGTAAGGAATGCCGGGGATAGTCCATGCGTATAAATAGAAACCTTGATTGGATAATGTTGTTGCTACAATTTCGACTGAACCATCATTATCTAAATCAGCAATTGAGATACCTCTTACAATTCCGTAAGGTCTTAATGGAGACCAAGTTAATTGACTGCCATTTATATTATAAGAGAAAATATATCCATATCCATCAGGTATTGCATCCCAGGTATTGGATATAATATTAAGATGATTTCCTGATGTTAATTTTCCAATTGCAACAGTTGTCCAATGTTCTCCACCACCATTTTGTGGCCATCCGGGTAATCTGTTTAAATCATCATCTAACGCAGATAATTGACTGGTTTGAAATTGTGTTCCCGTTGCAAATTCCAATCTTCCGTCACGGTTTATATCTCCCATTACCAATGTTCCAAAGTCATGATTTGCAAAATAATATTCACTAGATAGAATATTTCCAAATATATCGTATTTTAAAAATCTGTGCCATGATTGAGTAGTTCCAGAGGCGGTTATAGAATCTAAATTTATTAAGAAAAAAGTTGAGTCAGGATAATTTTTATTTATAAATAAAGAAGGAGATGAGCTCCATGAGATGTATGGAAGAGGAAAATATTTAGGCCAGTTTGGAGAAAAAATATCACCATTATGTTTTAAAATAGTCACGGATGCAGAGTCTATAATATTGTTGACAAATTTAAAAGAATTTAAAATAATTTCAGCGTATCCGTCACCGTCTATATCTCCGATGGCGGGATTATACCGAGCGTTGCCAACAATATTTTTAGGCCAACCTGCTCTGAGGGTTCCGTCAAAGTTAAAAACTGAGACTTCTTCGAATCTACTTACAATAATTTCAAGTTTACCGTCATTATCCAGATCATATAAGCTTACAAATCGAGGTGTAGTTAAATCACCTCCTGTATAATTAATCGGAAAACCGGGAAGTCTATTTCCAAATCTGTCTATTACATCAATTGAATGAGTAAATCTTAAAACAATTTCCAAATATCCGTCTCCGTTAACATCACCACTCGCCATATCATAAATATACTCATTATAACCTTTTGGAAAATTCGGATAATTTGTTCCGTAACTATTAATGACATGTAGTAATAAGACAGGATTTAAAACGCTATTGTAATCAAGTGAAGTAGTAATAATTTCCTTTTGACCATCTTTATCCAAATCTGCAATTAATGGTATTCCCGCCTTTAGAAATGGCCATCTTACACTATCAGCATGTATTGGAAAATTCTGATATGGAATGGGAGTTTGAGAGTATAGAAAGATTGAATCAAGCAAGAAAAATAAAAATATAAATACAATTTTTTTCATGTGGATAAATTAATGAGCAGATAATCTTAGTTACCTGCTTTTTCATTTAGAAAAATTAATAAGTTAATAATTAGGACCTAATGTTATATTCGGGTAAACACTAACACCATTATAATATTGAGTAGTTTGACCAAATTGTCCATCATTAGGTCTAGGTAGGTACCAAGCTTTTATTGTATAAGTATCGGTGGTATGATTACCTGACAAATCGCATTTACCGTTAGTTCCAGTTATTCCTGTTTTGATTATTCCTCCACTTGAATTATACATTACTACTTCTGCACCACTTTGAGTCGATCCTCCACCATATTGATAAACAGTAAGTAAAAATTCAGGGACATCTTCCTGAGAAGAAATCAAATTTCCGTTGATTGCAAAAGCCGAAGCAATTGCAATAAGTAACACTGCCGACAATAAAACAATTTTCTTTTTCATTTTTCTAAATTAATTTAAGTTAATAAAAAGTGAATAGAACTATAAAGATTAAAAACATTTCTTAATATCTAAAGTGATCTTATCATATCAACATCCTCCTTCTGCAATTAAAAACGTTTATAAAATTTATTAAAGTAATTTCCATCTTTTTGACCATCTTTAATGAGATCAGTGATTAGTGGTATTCCAGCTTTTTGAAATCTCCACCGCTCATCATCTACAATTGAATTGAAAATATTAATTGGGGTGGATAATTTCTAAGAACCACGAAAATCTTAGACAATGTAATCAATTAGAAATTTCAGGAATAAGATTAAATTTTCTTCATGTCAAATAGATTAAATCAGGTATTAGAATTATCACCTGCTTTTATTCATCTGTAAAATCAATAATTTGTCCCAGAGTTACGGATATATCTAGAGCTTTAAAGAGAATCCTGTTTTCACTTGTCAATCATTGGGTACGGCTTAACTTTAAAATTAGGTACAAAATTAAGAATATTAGCAAACATTTATCAGTTTGAAGAATTTCTGTAAAATCCATGCATTATTTGAATCTACAACTTCAATAACATGTATTGTATAGATCCACCTAACTGCTAAACAGTAACTAAAATTCAAGACTTGCTGATTCAAAATAAATTTTTGTTGTCGGGACCTGATTTATTGCATGAGATAATTAAAGATTTCAATTTCATTTTTTGATAAATTTAAATTTACAAAGATGTAGTCAAATTTTAAAGTAAAGGAACATTAACTTATCCTGAAATTTTTTCATCAGATTCATCTTCATAGTATTTATATAATCTCCGCTTTGCAGACGGCAAAAATAGATCCCGCTCGATAGTCCGCTGCCGTCAAAGCTTACCTGATATGTACCGGGATTTAAACTTTCATTTATTAAAGTTGATAGTTCTCTTCCAAGTATATCAAATACAACAAGTCTCACATTCCCTCTTTTCGCTATATCGAATTTGATGCTTGTAGCCGGATTAAACGGATTTGGAAAGTTCTGATAGATTGTAAGCTGCGGGAACATTCGTATTCATAGGCTGAATACCGACCGGCTCGTCTGGCGGAATGTAGCCGTGTTGATTTGTTCTGTAACGGTCATGACCATACATAGGCCAGGGGAAATCTTCGTGTGTGAAGGGAATGCCGGGAAAAGTCCAGGCGTATAAATAGAAACCTTGATTGGATAATGTTGTTGCAATTAATTCAACTGATCCGTTATTATCTAAATCTGAAACAGAGACAGCCCTTACAATTCCGTAAGGTTTTAAAGGGGACCAGGACAATTGTTCTCCATCTTCTTTATATGTATAAATATTACCAAAACCATCCGGAATAGCTTCCCAGGTATTAGATATGATATTAAGATTATTTCCTACTGCAAGTTTTCCGATTGCAACCGTTGCATAATGTTCACCGCCACCGGGTTTTGGCCATCCGGAAAATCTTTCCAGATTAGAATTAAAAACAGAAAGATTACTTAAATGTTGCTGAGTTCCTGTTGCAAATTCAATGTTTCCACTTTGGTTAATATCTCCCATAACTAATGTTCCATAATCATGACTTGCAAAATATGATCTGCTTGACAATATGTTGCCATTAATATTAAACTTCAAAAGTCTGTGACTTGTATAAGTTTGGCCTGTTGAAACTGCTGAATCTAAAACAATAGTAAAAAAAGTAGAATCGGTATTATTTTTATTAATAAATAAGGAAGGTGATGAGCTCCAGGAGAGATATGGTTTTGGAAAATACATTGGCCAATGAGCCGAAAATAATTCTCCATTATTATTAAATATTGTAACGGATGCTGAATCTACGATCTGATTTACAAATTTAAAAGACGTAAAAATTAATTCTCCGTTACCATCTCCATCAATATCACCAATTGCAGGATTATATTGAGCTCTGCCTACAATTTTTTTTGGCCAGCCTGATTTGATTGTTCCATCAAAATTAAATACAGTTACTTCTTCAAATCTGCCGGTAATAATTTCAAGCTTACCGTCATTATCCAGATCATATAAACTTACAAATCTTGGAAGAACAAATTCATTTTCAATATAACTTACAGGAAATCCGGGAAGTCTATTTCCGAATCTATCAATTACGTCAATGGAATAGGTAAATCTTAAAACTATATCTAAAAACCCATCACCATTAACATCTCCACATGCCATATCAAAAAGAAGCTCATTATAACCTTTCGGAAAATTCTGATAATTTGTCCCGTCACTTTTTATAACATGCAGTAGCAATGCAGGATTTAACACTCCATTATAATCAAGCGCTACAGTAATAATTTCCTTTTGACCATTTTTATCTAAATCTGCAATTAGCGGAATACCGGCTTTTTGAAAAGGCCATCTTACAGTATCCAAATGAAGAGGAAAATTTTTATAAGGGGTTGGAGTTTGAGAATAAAGTAAAGCTATATTAAAAAAGGAAATTAATATTATTGTAATAATTTTTTTCATAAAAAATAATTTAAAAAAAGCAGGTAACGAATATTCCCTGCTTAGAAATCAATAATTTGGTCCTAAAGTAATAGTGGGAGAAACACTGGAGCCTGAATAGTATTGAGTAGTCTGACCAAATTGTCCATCATAAGGTCTTGCCGGATACCAGGCTTTAATTGTATAAGTATCTATTGCATGATTACCTGATAAAATACAAATACCATATGATCCAGTTGTTCCTGTCATAATTATTCCTCCACTTGAATTATACATTACTACTTCTGCACCACTTTGAGTCGATCCTCCACCATATTGATATACAGTAAGTAAGAATTCAGGGACCTCTTCCTGAGAAGAAAACAAGTTACCATTGATAGCAAAAGCCGAAGCAATTGCAATAAGTAACACTGCCGACAATAAAACAATTTTCTTTTTCATTTTTCTAAATTAATTTAATTTATTAAATAGTGAATAAAACTATAAAAATTAAAAATATTCTTTATATCTAAGGTGATCTAATCATAGCATCATCCTCCTTTCGCGATTAAAAACGTTTTTAAAATTTATTAAGGTAAATTCCATCTTTTGACCATCTTTAATGAGATCAGTGATTAGTGGTATTCCAGCTTTTTGAAATCTCCACCGCTCATCATCTACAATTGAATTGAAAATATTAATTGGGGTGGATAATTTTTGTAATAAACGGGAGTCTTAGACAATGTAATCTTTGCAATTAGAATCAGGAATAAGATTAATATTTTCTTCATGTCAAATATATTAAAGCAGGTAATAGAATTATCACCTGCTTTTCTTCATTGTGAAAAATCAATAATTTGGTCCCAGGGTTACGGATGTATATACACTAGAGCCTGTAAAAGAGAATCCTGTTTGTCCACTTTGTCCATCATTTGGACGTGCTGGGTACCAGGCTCTAACAGTAAAATTACCAAAGGATCCAGGCCAAAGACAAGAATATACACCATTGCTATCAGTAGTTCCTGATAAAATCCATCCATTATTTGAATCTACAACTTCAATTTCAGCATTTGATTGTGTAGATCCACCTCCATACTGGTAAACAGTAACTAAAAATTGAAGAGCTTCAGCTTGCTGATTCGAAAATAAATTTCCGTTGATTGCAAAAGCCGAAGCTATTGCAATAAGTAATACTGCCGACAATAAAACAATTTTCTTTTTCATTTTTTTAATTAAATTTATATTTATAAATATTTATAAGAAATTTTAAAAATAAAAAAACATTATCTTATTCTGATAATTTTATTTCATCAGATTCATCTTCATAGTATTCATATAATTTCCGCTTTGCATCCGGCAAAAATAAATCCCGCTCGATAGTCCGCTGCCGTCAAAGCTTACCTGATAGGTACCGGGATTTAAGCTTTCATTTATTAAAGTTGATAGTTCTCTTCCAAGTATATCAAATACAACAAGTCTCACATTCCCTCTTTTCGCAATATCGAATTTTATACTTGTAGCCGGATTAAACGGATTTGGAAAGTTCTGATAAAGATTGAATGATGCCGGGACATTTGTATTCATAGGCTGAATACCGACCGGCTCATCTGGCGGAATGAAGCCGTGTTGATTTGTTCTGTAACGGTCATGACCGTATTGAGGCCAGGGAAAATCTTCGTGTGTGAAGGAAATTCCGGGAAAAGTCCAGGCATATAAATAAAAACCTTGACTGGACATTGTGGTAGCAATCAATTCCACAGAGCCATCATTATTTAAATCTGTCATTGAAATAGCTCTTACAATTCCATAAGGATTTAATGGAGACCAGGACAAAGGAATACCGTCGCTGTTGTATGCAAAGATTTCACCATAAGTTGTCGGAGCAATCCATGAGTTTGAGAGGATATTCAAATTGTTTCCATTTGTTAATTTTCCAATAATGTTGGTTGCATAATGCTCACCACCACCGCGTTGAGGCCAACCGGATAATAAATTTAAATCTTGGTCTAAAATGCTTAGATATGTTGAATATTGTGTACCGGTTGCAAACTCTAAATTTCCATTACGATCTACATCCCCCATAACTAAAGTTCCGAAATCATGGCTTGCATAATAGGATTTACTCGATAAAATAATCCCGTGAATATCAAATTTTAAAAATTTATGTAAATCTACTTGTCCTGCATAGCCAACTGAATCCAATACTACTAAAAAAAATGTTGAATCAGAATTTCCCTTGTTAATAAATAATGATGGGGAAGAACCCCAGGGATTAAATGGACGTGGAAAATATTGAGGCCAGTTTGGAGAAAAAATATCACCATTATGTTTTAAAATAGTCACAGATGCTGAATCTACAATCTGATTTACAAATTTAAAAGACGTAAAAATTAATTCTCCGAAACCATCTCCATCAATATCACCAATTGCCGGATTATATCTAGCGCTGCCTACAATTTTTCTTGGCCAGCCTGATTTGATTGTTCCATCAAAATTAAAAACAGTAACTTCCCCGAATCTGCTAACAATTATTTCAAGTTTACCGTCATTATCCAAATCATATAAACTTACAAATCTTGGCTGTATGAATTCACTTTCATTATAACTTACAGGAAATCCTGGAAGACTATTTCCAAATCTATCAATTACGTCAATTGAAAAAGTAAATCTTAGAACTATATCTAAAAACCCATCACCATCAACATCTCCACATGCCATATCAAAAATAAGCTCATTATAACCTTTAGGAAAATTCGGATAATTTGTCCCATCACTCTTTATAACATGCAGGAGCAATGCAGGATTTAACACTCCATCATAATCAAGCGCTACTGTAATAATTTCCTTTTGACCATCTTTATCTATATCTGCAATTAACGGAATACCGGCTTTTTGAAAGGGATATCTTACATTATCCACATGCAGAGGAAAATTTTGATATGGTATTGGGGTTTGAGAGAAAAGTAAAGGTATATTAAAAAAAAAGTTTAACAATATTATAATAAATTTTTTCATATTAAAATTAATTAAAGAGCAGGCAATCAAAATTACCTGCTCTGTTTACAAATCAATAATTAGGTCCTAAAGTGATAGTTGGGTATACACTAATTCCTTCATAATACTGATTAGTTTGTCCAAATTGTCCGTCATTTGGTCTAGGCGGATACCATGCTTTTATAGTATAAGTATCTGTAGGCCAGCTACCAGAAGAAAAATCATAAGTTCCATTATGATCTGTTGTTCCCGATGCTACTTGACCGCCGTTAGAATTATACATTACAACTTCTACACCGCTTTGTGTTGAACCTCCACCGTATTTATATACTGTAAGTAAAAATACTGGAGCTTCTTCCTGATTTGAAAATAAATTTTCATTAATTACAAAAGCAGAAGCAATTGCAATAAGTAACATTGCCGTCAATAAAACAATTTTCTTTTTCATTTTTTTTAAATTTAAGTTATTAAAAAGTGAATAGAAACTATAAAGATTAAAAACATACCTAATGTCTAAGGTGATCTATTCATGTCATTATCCTCCTTTCGCGTTTAAAAACGTTTATAAAAATTTATTTAGTTAAATGCAATTCTTACTGAAATATGTTAATCAATTCACTGACGTAGTATTGGGTTCATTAAATGATTATGCCTCTTAAATGATCATCCATATCTATGGAATTTCTAAGAACCTACAAAAATGTTATAATGGAATCAAAGAAATTTTTTGAATGATAATGCTCGCAGAGAGGTAGTTGGAATTCTGATTTTACAATAAATACGTCATATTCATCAGTTTAATCAATAATTTGAGCTGAAATTTTTTAGTTTGAAATTGTTTCAAATCAGGTATTATTAATTTAAAATTATGTTATAAATTAATAATATTTTTCAGCTGTAAACATTAATCAGTTTGAAGAATTTCTGTAACTGCATTTGGAAGACAATAATAAAATGTATTATAATCTTAAAAGCTTTCCACATCGGTGTCAGGACTTTCGTCAAATTCAAATTCTTTGTGTCGGGATCTGATTTACGCTGAGATAATTTAAGATTTGAAGTGCATGAGAAAATAAAACTTCGCGAAGCGGCAGTCAATTAGGGTAAGGAAATTAATCCGGAATTATTTTATCAGATTCATCTTCGTAGTAGTTGAATAATCTCCACTTTGCAGCCGGCAAAAATAGATCCCGCTCGATAGTCCGCTGCCGTCAAAGCTTACCTGATACGATCCGGGATTTAAGCTTTCATTTATCAGAGTTGATAATTCTCTTCCAAGCATATCAAATACAACAAGTCTCACGTTCCCTCTTTTCGCTATATCAAATTTTATACTTGTAGCCGGATTAAACGGATTTGGAAAGTTCTGATAGAGATTGAATGATGCGGGGACATTCGTGTTCAAAGGTTGTATACCGACCGGCTCGTCTGGCGGAATGAAGCCGTATTGATTTGTTCTGTATCTGTCATGTCCGTATTGAGGCCAGGGGAAATCTTCGTGTGTGAATGGAATTCCGGGAATGGTCCAGGCATATAAATTAGTTTGATTTTGAGATGTAACGGCTATTAATTCCACGCTTCCATCATTATTTAAATCCGCAAAGGAAATTGATTTAACTATACCCCAAGGTCTTAAAGGAGACCATGGTTGCTGTTCTCCAGTTATATTATAAGAATATATATATCCAAAACCTATTGGAATTGCATCCCATGTATTTGATAAAATGTTAAGATCATTTCCTGAAGAAATTTTTCCAATTATTGGAGTAGCATAATGTTCACCTCCACCGATTTGAGGCCAGCCTGAAAGTCTATCTAAATTACTATTAAAAACTGAAGCGTTTACTAACCTGAGTTCCAGTTGCAAATTCTATTAATCCATCATGATTTATATCTCCCATAACAAGTGTTCCGAAATCATGAGAAGCATTATAATATTTGCTTGAAAGAATTTTTCCAGTAATATCAAATTTTATAAACCTATGTTGAGTTCCGGATGAATCATGATTGATTATAAAGAAAGTTGAGTCAGGATAATTTTTATTTATATAAAGAGATGGAGAAGAACTCCATGAGTGGTATGGTGGAAGAAAATATTTAGGCCAGTTTGGAGAGAAAATATCACCATTATGTTTTAAAATAGTTACGGATGCAGAGTCTATAATATTGTTGACAAATTTAAATGAATTTAAAATAATTTCAGCGTATCCGTCACCGTCTACATCCCCAATGGCTGGGTTGTAATTTGCCCTGCCGGGAATATATTTAGGCCAGCCGCTTTTTATGGAACCATCATTATTATAAACTGTAACTTCATTATTTTTGCTAACAATAATTTCAAGATTTCCATCATTATTTAAATCATATAAGCTTATAAATTTTATAGGAAAAACATCTCCGTCACTATAACTCACCGGAAAGCCGGGAATTGAATTTCCAAATCTATCTATAATATCTATGGAGTGAGTAAATCTTAAAGCAATCTCTAAATAACCATCTCCGTTAACATCGCCAGATGCAATATCTAAAATTATATCTGAAGTATAGCCTTTCGGAAAATTTGGAAATTTAGATCCATTGCTTTTAATTACGTGAAGTAACATTGCAGGGTTCAAAGCTCCATTATAATCCAATGAGACAGTTATGATTTCCTTCTGACCGTCTTTATCCAAATCTGTAATTAATGGAATTCCTGCTTTTTGAAATGGTCGTCGAGCATCATCTAGCAAGATTGGAAAATTTTTCAAGGAATTGGGGTTTGAGAAAATGAGATTGAATTAAAGAGTATTATTAAAATTAATATTTTTTTTTCATTATTGTATTTCTTTTAAAAGCAAGGGGCTGTCCAAAAAAGACAGCCCTTTAAAATTACATTTATGGTCAGTAATTTGGTCCTAAAGTAATATTAGGGTATACACTTATTCCATTATAATATTGATTAGTCTGACCATTTTGTCCATCATTAGGTCTTGGTGGATACCAAGCTTTTATTGTATATGTATCCGTTGGCCAATTACCCGATAAATCAAATTTCCCATCTGAACGTGTTGTTCCAGATTTTACTTCAAATCCATTTGAATTATACATTACTACTTCTGCACCACTTTGAGTCGATCCTCCACCATATTGATATACAGTAAGTAAAAATTCAGGGACCTCTTCCTGAGAAGAAAACAAATTTCCATTGATTGCAAAGGCAGAAGCAATTGCAATAAGCAGTACTGCCGACAATAAAACAATTTTCTTTTTCATTTTTATAAATTAATTTAATTTATTAAATAGTGAATAAAAACTGTAAAAATTAAAAAATATCTTTATGTCTAAGGTGATCTAATCATGTCAACATCCTCCTTCTGCAATTAAAAACGTTTATAAAAATTTATTTAGTAAAATGCCATTCTTACTGAAATATGTTAATCAATTCACTGACGTAGTATTGGGTTCATTAAATGTTTATGCCTCACAAATGATCATCCATATCTATGGAGTTTCTAAGAACCTACAAAAATGTTATAATTGAATCAAAGAAATTTTTTGAATGATATTGCTCGCAGAGAGGTAGTTGGAATTCAGATTTGACAATAAATATGTCATATTCGTCAATATATTCAATAATTTGAGCTGAAATTTTTTAGTTTGAAATTGTTTCAAATCAGGTATTCTTAATTTAAAATTATGCTATAAATTAAAAAAATATTTTTTAGCCGTAAACATTAATCAGTTTGAAGAATTTCTGTAACTGCATTTAGAAGACAATAATAAAATGTATTATAATCTTAAAAGCTTTCCACATCGGCGTCAGGACTTTCGTCAAATTCAAATTCTTTGTGTCGGGACCTGATTTACGCGGGGATAATTTAAGATTTGAAGTACAGGAGAAAAAAAAACTTCGCGAAGCGGCAGTCAATAAGGGTAAGGAAATTAATCCGGAATTATTTTATCAGATTCATCTTCATAGTAGTTGAATAATCTTCACTTTGCAACCGGCAAAAATAGATCCCGCTCGATAGTCCGCTGCCGTCAAAGCTTACCTGATACGATCCGGGATTTAAGCTTTCATTTATCAGAGTTGATAATTCTCTTCCAAGCATATCAAATACAACAAGTCTCACGTTCCCTCTTTTCGCTATATCAAATTTTATACTTGTAGCCGGATTAAACGGATTTGGAAAGTTCTGATAGAGATTGTAAGCTGCGGGAACATTCGTATTCACGGGCTGAATACCGACCGGCTCGTCTGGCGGAATGAAGCCGTATTGATTTGTTCTGTATCTGTCATGTCCGTATTGAGGCCAGGGGAAATCTTCGTGTGTAAAGGGAATGCCGGGTACAGTCCAGACGTGAAGGAATGTTTCATAAGCTGATCTGCTAGTAGCTACTAATTCAACTGAACTGTCATTATTAAGATCAACAAATGAAATTCCATTTACTAACCCTTCAGGTCTGAGTGGTGACCAGGGTAAATTATTTCCATCGGGTGAATAGGCATAAATATATCCATACCCATTAGGATTAAATGTATGCCATGTATTTGTTGCTACATTAAGATTATTTCCAAAGGTCAGTTTTCCTATCATTCCGGTTGCCCAATGTTCTCCCTGTCCATAATTTGGCCATCCTATAAATCGATTTAATGATTTATCAAATGCTGAAAAAGTTGTTCCATATTGGGTTCCTGTTGCAAAACCTATTTCGGAATTTCGGTTTATATCTCCCATTACAAGCGTTCCAAAATCCATGTAAGCACTGAAATGATTTTCACTTAATATGTTTCCATATATATCTAATTTCAAAAATTTATGGAGTCTAAAAGAAGAGGATGAGTTTTTATCTGCTGCAATTATAAAAAAAGTTAAATCTGAATTAGGGTCTATAAATAATGAAGGTGATGAACTCCATGAGAAATATGATGAATCAAAATAAATGGGAAAATTATTTGAGAAATTTTCTCCATCATGTTTGAAAATATGCACTGCGCCGGAATCAACAACTTGATTCACAAATTTACATGATGTAAATATTATTTCAGCATACCCGTCTGCGTTGATATCTCCAATAGCGGGATTATATCTTGCTCTGCCGGGAATATATTTAGGCCATCCTGCTCTTAGTGAACCATCATGATTATAAACAGTTACTTCATTTGTTTTACTTACAATAATTTCAAGTTTCCCGTTTAAATCTAAATCATACAGACTAATAAATTTCATTGGGTTTATGTCTCCATCACTATAACTAACAGGAAAACCGGGAAGTGAATTTCCAAATCTGTCTATTACATCAAATGAAAAAGCCATTCTTAAGACAATCTCCAGAAAACCATCTCCATTGACATCCCCTGATGCGACATCATGTATTAGCTCATTGTACCCTTTAGGGAAATTGGCAAAATTTGTTCCGTCATTGTTCAACACATAAAGATAGAGAGGCGGATTTGCTACACCTTCATAATCAAGAACAACAAAAATAATTTCTTTCTGACCATTTCTATCAATATCAGTAATTAATGGAATTCCTGCTTTTTGAAAAGGTCTCCGGTTTTGATCTAATAAAATTGGATAATTATTATAATAAACCGGAGTCTGAGACAGTATAGTATTCGCAATCAGTATCAGAAATAAGATCAATTTTTTTTTCATGTCAATTATATTTAAAGCAGGTAATAGAATTATTACCTGCTTTTTTCAAGTTAATAGATCAATAATTTGGTCCCAGGGTTACCGATGTGACTATGCTCGCTCCGGAATAAGTGAATCCGTTTTGTCCGTTTTGCCCGTCATTAGGTCTTGAAGGATACCAGGCTTTAACAGTATAGTTTCCTAAAGAATAAGGCCAATCCCGAGAATAAATTCCACCGGTTCCTGTTGTTCCGGAAAATAATGGATTATTTCCCGAATCATAAACTTCAATCTCAGCATCCATTTGAGTCGAACTCCCTCCGTACTGATAAACAGTTACTTGAAAATTCGGTAACGGATTTCCGGAATTTGAAAATAAATTTCCGTTAATAGCAAAAGCAGAAACAACTGCAATTAATAATACTGCCGACAATAAAACAATTTTCTTTTTCATTTTTCTAAATTAATTTAATTTATTAAATAGTGAATAAAAACTGTAAAAATTAAAAAATATCTTGATGTCTAAGGTGATCTAATCATGGCATCATCCTCCTTCTGCGTTTAAAAACGTTTATAAAAATTTATTTAGTTAAATGCCATACTAACTGAAATACTTTAATCAATTCACTGACGCAGTATTGGGTTCATTAAATGTTTATGCCTCACAAATGATCATCCATATCTATGGAATTTCTAAGAACCTACAAAAATGTTATAATGGAATCAAAGAAATTTTTTGAATGATAATGCTCTCAGAGAGGTAGTTGGAATTCAGATTTGACAATAAATACGTCATATTCATCAGTTTAATCAATAATTTGAGCTGAAATTTTTTAGTTTGAAATTGTTTCAAATCAGGTATTATTAATTTAAAATTATGTTATAAATTAATAATATTTTTCAGCTGTAAACATTAATCTGTTTGAAGAATTTCTGTAACTGCATTTAGAAGACAATATTAAAATGTATTATAATCTTAAAAGCTTTCCACATCGGCGTCAGGACTTTCGTCAGAATCATTCAAATTCTTTGTGTCGGGACCTGATTTACGCTGAGATAATTTAAGATTTGAAGTGCATGAGAAAAAAAAACTTCGCGAAGCGGCAGTCAATAAGGGTAAGGAAATTAATCCGGAATTATTTTATCAGATTCATCTTCGTAGTAGTTGAATAATCTCCACTTTGCAGCCGGCAAAAATAGATCCCGCTTGATAGTCCGCTTCCGTCAAAGCTAACCTGATATGTTCCGGGGTTTAAACTTTCATTTATTAAAGTTGATAGTTCTCTTCCAAGTATATCAAATACAACAAGACTTACTTTACCTTTTTTCGCTATATCGAACTTTATGCTCGTTGCCGGATTAAACGGATTTGGAAAGTTCTGATAAAGATTGAATGATGCGGGGACATTTGTATTCATAGGCTGAATACCGACCGGCTCATCGGGCGGGATGAAGCCGTGTTGATTGGTTCTGTATCTGTCATGTCCGTATTGAGGCCAGGGGAAATTTTCGTGAGTGAATGGAATGCCGGGAAATGTCCAAATATTTAAATTAAATTCTGCATTTGTTTGTGATGTTACAGAAATTAATTCTACTGACCCATCATTATTTAAGTCAGCTAAGGAAATTGCTTTAACGATTCCCCATGGTCTAAGAGGAGACCAAGATAATTGTTCTCCGCTTAAATTATAAGCGTATATCTTACCAAATCCTATGGGTTTTGCATCCCAGGAATTGGATATGATATTTAAAAAATTTCCAAATGCAAGTTTACCAATAACAACAGTTGCATAATGTTCACCGCCACCCGGTTGTGGCCAACCGGAAAATCTTTCCAGATTAGAATTAAAAACAGAAAGATTACTTAAATGTTGCTGAGTTCCTGTTGCAAATTCAATGTTTCCACTTTGGTTAATATCTCCCATAACTAATGTTCCATAATCATGACTTGCAAAATATGATCTGCTTGACAATATGTTGCCATTAATATTAAACTTCAAAAGTCTGTGACTTGTATAAGTTTGGCCTGTTGAAACTGCTGAATCTAAAACAATAGTAAAAAGTAGAATCGGTATTATTTTTATTAATAAATAAGGAAGGTGATGAGCTCAGGAGAGATATGGTTTTGGAAAATACATTGGCCAATGAGCCGAAAATAATTCTCCATTATTATTAAATATTGTAACGGATGCTGAATCTACGATCTGATTTACAAATTTAAAAGACGTAAAATTAATTCTCCGTTACCATCTCCATCAATATCACCAATTGCAGGATTATATTGAGCTCTGCCTACAATTTTTTTAGGCCAGCCTGATTTGATTGTTCCATCAAAATTAAATACAGTGACTTCCCCGAATCTGCTAACAATTATTTCAAGCTTACCGTCATTATCCAGATCATATAAACTTACAAATCTTGGAAGAACAAATTCATTTTCAATATAACTTACAGGAAATCCGGGAAGTCTATTTCCGAATCTATCAATTACGTCAATGGAATAGGTAAATCTTAAAACTATATCTAAAAACCCATCACCATTAACATCTCCACATGCCATATCAAAAAGAAGCTCATTATAACCTATCGGAAAATTCGGATAATTTGAACCGTCGCTCTTTATTACATGCAATAATAAAGGAGGATTTAAAATCCCATTATAATCAAGTGATGCAGTTATGATTTCTTTTTGACCGTCATTATCTAAATCTGTAATAAGAGGGATACCTACTTTTTGAAGCGGACGCCTTTGAGAATCAATGGTTTTTGATAAATAAGTGACCGGTGATTGGGCATATCCACCAATTGAAATTAAAAAGAATATAAAAATTAAAAATATACTCATAGATTTATTTATTACAATATGAGCAGGTAATATTACCTGCTCATATTGTATAATAATTAATAATTTGGTCCTAAAGTAATATTAGGATAAACACTACTTCCTGAGTAATATTGGTTGTTTTGTCCATATTGACCAACATAAGGTCTTGCTGGATACCATGCTTTAATAGTGTAAGTATCCGTTGGCCAATTTCCGGAAAGATCACATGTTCCATTAGTACCGGTTGTTCCTGTTTTAATTCTCGTTCCACTGGAAATTATACATCTCTACTTCTACTCCACTTTGAGTTGATCCTCCACCATACTGATATACTGTAAGTAAAAATACAGGAACCTCTTCCTGAGAAGAAAACAAGTTACCATTGATAGCAAAAGCAGAAGCAATTGCAATAAGTAACACTGCCGACAATAAAACAATTTTCTTTTTCATTTTTCTAAATTAATTTAATTTATTAAATAGTGAATAAAAACTGTAAAAATTAAAAAATATCTTGTTGTCTAAGGTGATCTACTCATGTCAACATCCTCCTTCTGCAATTAAAAACGTTTATAAAAATTTATTTGTTAATTGCCATTCTTACTGAAATATGTTAATCAATTCACTGACGCAGTATTGGGTTCATTAAATGTTTATGCCTCACAAATGATCATCCATATCTATGGAATTTCTAAGAACCTACAAAAATGTTATAATGGAATCAAAGAAATTTTTTGAATGATAATGCTCTCAGAGAGGTAGTTGGAGATTTGACAATAAATACGTCATATTCATCAGTTTAATCAATAATTTGAGCTGAAATTTTTTAGTTTGAAATTGTTTCAAATCAGGTATTATTAATTTAAAATTATGTTATAAATTAATAATATTTTTTAGCCGTAAACATTAATCTGTTTGAAGAATTTCTGTAACTGCATTTAGAAGACAATATTAAAATGTATTATAATCTTAAAAGCTTTCCACTTAGGCGTCAGGACTTTCGTCAGAATCATTCAAATTCTTTGTGTCGGGACCTGATTTACGCTGAGATAATTTAAGATTTGAAGTGCATGAGAAAATAAAACTTCGCGAAGCGGCAGTCAATTAGGTAAAGGAAATTAATCCGGAATTATTTTATCAGATTCATCTTCGTAGTAGTTGAATAATCTCCACTTTGCAGCCGGCAAAAATAAATCCCGCTCGATAGTCCGCTGCCGTCAAAGCTTACCTGATACGTTCCGGGATTTAAACTTTCATTTATTAAAGCTGATAATTCTCTTCCAAGCATATCAAATACAACAAGTCTTACATTACCTTTTTTCGCTATATCGAACTTGATGCTTGTAGCCGGATTAAACGGATTTGGAAAGTTCTGATAGAGATTGTATGATGCGGGAACATTTGTATTCATAGGCTGAATACCGACCGGCTCGTCTGGCGGGATGAAGCCGTATTGATTTGTTCTGTAACGGTCATGACCGTATTGAGGCCAGGGGAAATCTTCGTTTGTATATGGAATGCCGGGGATAGTCCATATGTGCAAATATGTTTCTCTATCTGTCAAAGTTGAAAGAGCAATTAATTCAACTGAACCATCATTGTTAAGATCTGACAAGGATATGGCATTTACTAGTCCTGTTGGTCTCAATGGCGACCATGATAAAGGAGAACCATCTTTAAAGTATGCATAAACAGAACCAAACCCAGACGGATTTTGAGCAGTCCAGGTATTTGCTGCGATATTAAGTTCTGTGTTTGATGTGATTTTTCCAATAACCGGTGTCGCCCAATGTTCGCCAACACCTTCGTTTGGCCAGCCCGAGAGCTTTTTCATTCGATTCGAGTAAACCGAGAGACTGGACGGATTACCTTGGTTACCATTGGCAAATTCAATTGTTCCATCATATTCAAAGTCTCCCGCAACAAGGGTCCCCAATCCATTTAAAACCGAATTATATCCAATTTCAACAATCTCACCCATGATATTATATTTGATGAGTCTATTTTTACTAATACCTCCAATAGCATTAGTTCTTGTAGACATTAAAATCATAGTAGAGTCGCTATTGTTTTTATTTAAAATGATCGTAGGTGAAGCTCCCCAGTTATAATAACCTGAATCTGAATATACGGGCCAACCGGATGAAAAATTTTCACCATTGCTCTTGAATATTCTCATGCTGGAAGAATCGACATTACCCGAAAGTATTTTAAGTGAGGGAACAATTATTTCTGCAAATCCATCATTATCGATGTCACCAATTGCCGGATTGGTTTGAAATATTCCTGCAATATATCTTGGCCAGCCGGCTTTCATTTTTCCTTTAAAATTAAATACAGCAATTTCATTCTTCTTGCCGGTTATAATTTCTAGAGTTCCATCATTATCTAAATCATATAAGTTAACTGGCTTAAAGGGGTTGACGTCCCCATCACTATAAGGAATTGGAAATCCCGGGGAAAAATTGCCATCCTTATCCAACACAATAATTGAATTTGTTGTTCTTAAAATTATTTCAAGATATCCGTCTCCATTAAGGTCTCCGGATGCAATACATAAAATCAATTCATTAAAAGACTTTGGAAAATTAGAAAAATTTGTACCATCACTTTTTATAATATGAAGCAAAGGTAAATTGGATCCGAATATATCAACAGTAAAAAAGATAATTTCTTTCTGACCATTTCTGTCAATATCTGCAATTAAAGGTACGCCTGCTTTTTGAAATGGTGATCGGAGAGAATCGGCAATTATTGGATAACCTGAGAAATAATAAGGAGTCTGCGGAACAATATTGTCCGACAGCATCAGTGTAAATAATAATATCAGGCTAAATTTCATGTTTAAAAATGGAACAGGCATTTTGTGCTTGTTCCTGAAATGGAATTCCTTTAAAAATTTAATAATTTGGTCCAAGTACTATAACTTCATCGTTATCATTATCATGATAAAAACCCAGCAAAGATCCGGATTGTCCATCATTGGGCTGCGGCGGATAATAGGCATACACATTATAAGTTCCGGTAGCTAATGTAGTATAACACCAACCGTTAACATCAGTCGTACCGGAAAACTGGAGAGTTGTTCCAATAAAATACTTTACTGATGCTCCTTGTTGCGGTGAACTTCCTCCATACTGCATTACCCGAATGTTGAATGCAGGAAGCGGAAGCGGTTCTGAATTTGCTTTCGACGAAATTGTCTCATTGACTGCAAATGTTGCAATCGCTGCAAGTACTATTGCTGTTGATATTAATATCTTTTTCATTTTTTATAATTAATTTAAGTTAGTAAATAGTGAGTAGAAACTTTAGAGATTATAAATCTTCATAATCTCTTTTCTCGTAAATTTATTTTATCAGATTCATTTTCATAGTAGTTATATAATTTTCACTTTGCAGCCGGCAAAAATAAATCCCGCTTGATAGACCGCTTCCGTCAAAGCTTACCTGATATGTACCGGGATTTAAACTTTCATTTATTAAAGCTGATAGTTCTCTTCCAAGTATATCAAATACAACAAGTCTAACATTACCTTTTTTCGCTATATCGAACTTGATGCTTGTAGCCGGATTAAACGGATTAGGGAAATTTTGGTAAAGATTGAATGATGCCGGGACATTCGTATTCATAGGCTGAATACCGACCGGCTCATCAGGCGGGATAAAGCCGTGTTGATTGGATCTGTAACGGTCATGACCGTATTGAGGCCAGGGGAAATCTTCGTGTGTGAAGGGAATGCCGGGGATAGTCCAGACGTGGAGAAATGTTTCATTCCCGGTTCGAGTAGAAGTCGCAATTAACTCAACCGATCCGTCATTATTTAGATCAGCAAATGAAACTCCATTAACTAACCCTTCAGGTCTGAGTGGTGACCAGGGTAAATTAACTCCTTCCGGTGTATATGCATAAATATACCCATACCCATTTGGATTAAATGTATGCCATGTATTTGTTACTACATTGAGATTATTTCCAAAGGTCAGTTTCCCTATCATTCCTGTTGCCCAATGTTCACCCTGTCCGTAATTTGGCCATCCAATAACTTGATTCAATGATTTATCAAATGCTGAAAAAGTTGATCCGTATTGAGTTCCTGTAGCAAATTCTAAATCTCCATTTCGGTTTGCATCTCCCATTACAAGTGTTCCATAATCCATATATGCGCTATAATATTCAGTGAATAGTTTGTTTCCCTGAAAATCAAGCTTTAGAAACTTGTGCAATTCAAAACCTTGAGTGTTAAATTTATCTAAGACAACATTAAAAAAGGATAAACTCGGATCATTAGGGTGAATGAATAATGAAGGTGACGAACTCCATGAAAAATATAGTGAATCAAAAAATATAGGAAAATTGTTTGAATAAATTTCACCATCATGTTTGAAAATATGCACTGCGCCGGAATCAACAAATTGATTCACAAGCTTAAATGATGTAAATATCAATTCGCCATAGCCGTCACCATTAATATCTCCAATTGCCGGATTGTAATTTGCTCTGCCGGGGATATATCTTGGCCACCCGTTTCTTTTAGAGCCATCATGGTTGAAGATAGAAACATTATTATTCTTGCTGACAATAATTTCAAGCTTTCCGTCATTATCAAGATCATATAAACTGATAAATTTAGTCGGGAAAACATCTCCATCACTATAGTTTACAGGAAAACCGGGAAGTGAATTTCCAAATCTGTCTATTACATCAAATGAAAAAGCCATTCTTAAGACAATCTCCAGAAAACCATCTCCATTAACATCACCTGATGCGACATCATGTATCAGCTCATTGTATCCTTTAGGGAAATTGGCAAAATTTGTTCCGTCATTATTCAAAACATAAAGATAGAGAGGCGGATTTGCTATACCTTCATAATCAAGAACAACAAAAATAATTTCTTTCTGACCATTTCTATCAATATCAGTAATTAATGGAATTCCCGCTTTTTGAAAGCGTTTCCGGTTGTCATCAACTGTAATGGGATAATTATTGTAATAAACCGGAGTCTGAGACAACGTAGTCTTCGCAATTAGTATTAGAATTAAGATTAATATTTTTTTCATGTCAAATATTTTTAAAGCAGGTAATTGAATTATTACCTGCCTTTTTTCAAGTTAATAGATCAATAATTTTGTCCCAGGGTTACTGATGTGACTATGTTCGCTCCGGAATAAGTGAACCCGTTTTGTCCGTTTTGCCCGTCATTAGGTCTTGCAGGATACCAGGCTTTAACTGTATAGTTTCCTAAAGCATAAGGCCATTCCCGAGAATAAATTCCATCTGTTCCTGTTGTTCCGGAAAATAATTCATTATTTCCCGAATCATAAACTACAATCTCTGTACCCATTTGAGTCGAACCACCTCCGTATTGATAAACAGTTACTTTAAAATTCGGTAATGGATTTTCGGAATTTGAAAATAAATTTCCGTTAATGGCAAAAGCAGAAACAACTGCAATTAATAATACTGCCGACATTAAAACAATTTTCCTTTTCATTTTTCAAAATTAATTTAAGTTAATAAATAGTGAATAGAAACTATAAAGATTAAAAACATATCTTGACGTCTAAGTTGATCTAATCATTTCATCATCCTCTTTTCGCGTTTAAAAACGTTTATAAAAATTTATTAAGGTAAATCCCAAACATACGGAACTATGTTAATCAGTTCACTGCCGCAGTATTCATATTTCCACCAGCGGCCGTTTACAAACATTATTTCAAAGTGATAATCCTCGCATAACATTATGGTAACTGTTAATTTTTTAATTTCAGACTCCGTCGTTTTAGTAATTGCAAAAGAGAACAGGATCATTATAACAAAGGCTATAGTTTTCATAATTTATAAAAAGAGTTAAATTCTTATTACAAAAGTACAGATAACTTTTTAGAATAAAAAAAATATTTTATTTGATTTGCAGAGTGAAGGTTTATATGCTTTCTATTAAATTGAGTTGTAATTAGCTTTATTTAATAAAATTTGCAGAGTATGTATGAACTGTTAAAATTCTGAGAAAGGAAGAATTACCGGAATTTGAAGCGTATCTAAACTCGCCTTTTTTAAATTCGAGCGAAGTCATTAAGGAGATATTCAAAATTTTGCTCAGGTATTATCCGGAATTTGATCCGTTAAAAATAAATTATAGGATTCTCTCACGAATGAAAGTTATTGATAAATTTTATGGGGAGAGTGAGATCAGAGCTTACATTTCCAAGCTGAATAGAAAGTTACTGGAGTTTTGACAATAAAAAAATTTAATGAAAGCGATTTTCTGAAGGATGAACTTCAAATAGACGTTTTTGCGGGACCGAACTGGTATCTATAGAGCCTAATTCTGGGATTAATTATAAAATCTTAGCGGAGTTAGGAGCTCCGCTTTTTCATGTATTTTATATTTCTGTGTCTATTTCGCCATTATCATCCGCTTAATTTCAGTAAAGCTGTCCGTCGATAATTTATAAAAGTATACACCGCTTGATAAATTGTTACCGTCAAAGCTTACCTGATATGTTCCGGGATTTAAACTTTCATTGATTAAAGTTGATAATTCTCTTCCAAGCATATCAAATACAACAAGTTTCACATTACCTTTTTTCGCTATATCGAATTTTATGCCCGTGACCGGATTAAAATGGATTAGGAAGTTCTGATAGAGATTGTATGAAGCGGGAACATTCGTATTCATAGGCTGAATACCGACCGGCTCGTCTGGCGGGATGAAGCCGTGTTGATTGGATCTGTAACGGTCATGACCGTATTGCGGCTAGGAAATCTTCGTGTGAAGGGAATGCGGGGATAGTCCACACATGGAGATAAGTTTCATTGGAGGTCTTTGAAGAGGTTGCTATTATTTCTATTGAGCCATCATTATTAAGATCCGCCAATGACATAGCTTCTACCAATCCAATGGGGCGGATAGGTGACCAGGGCAGTTGTGAACCATCTTTGTTATATGCATAAATAAATCCATATCCTAAAGGATCATAAGCATACCAATTATTGGCTGCGATGTTAAGTTCTTTATTATATAAGAGTTTTCCAATAACCGGTGTTGCCCAATGCTCACCAACACCTTCATTTGGCCAGCCGGACAACTTTATCATTCGATTCGAATAAACAGTGAGACTAGATGGATTCCTTGGTTACCATTGGCATATTCTATTGTTCCATTGTCATCAATGTCACCGGAAACCAGAGTCCCAATCCATTAAGTACAGAATTATATCCGATATCTACAATCTCACCAATGATATTGTATTTTATAAGCCGATTTTTACTAATACCTCCGATAGCGTTTGTTCTTAGTTGACATCGCGATCACATTAGAGTCGACATTGTTTTTATTTAAAATGATTGTAGGTGAAGCCCCAGATTATAATAACCTGAATCAGAATAAACGGGCCAATCTGAAGAGAAATTATCTCCGTTTCTCTGAAAATTCTAATGGCAGAAGAATCAATTACACCTGATGTAAATATCTTATGAGTTGCAGCGACTATCTCCCCATATCCGTCTTTGTCAAAATCACCAACGGCCGGATTTGTCCGCATAACGCCCGCTATATATCTTGGCCATCCTTGTCTGAGAACTCCGTCAAAATTGTAAACTGCAATTTGATTATTCTTACTTACAATTAATTCAAGCTTCCCGTCATTATCAAAATCATAAAGACTTATGGGTTTTGAAGGGTTATAATCTCCGTCATTATAAGAAATAGGAAATCCGGGCAAGTGATTTCCGAATCTGTCAATTACATCTATTGAATTAGTCAGCCTGACAGCAATATCCAAATACCCGTCTCCGTTAACATCTCCGGAAGCAATGCAGAGGAGAACTTCATTAAACCCTTTCGGAAAACCGGGAAAGTGTGAACCGTCACTGCGGATCACATACAAAAATCCTGCAGGACTTGCAACACCGTTATAATCAACCGAAAAAAAGATTATCTCCTGATGATTATCTTTGTCTATATCAGCTATAAGCGGTATTCCGGATTTTTGGAAAGGAGCTCGTTGAGAATCTAAGATCACCGGATAACCAGGATAATAAAATGGAGTTTGTGCAGTTACACTTTCTTGAAAAAGTAATATTACAAATAATATATATGTTTTAATTCTCATGATTTAAAGATCGAACAGATAAAAATTATCTGTTCGCTATATTCAATTTTAATAATTAGGACCCAAAACTATTGTTTCATTGTCGTTACTGTCGTGATAGTAACCTAACAAACTTCCTGACTGACCATCGTTAGCTGGAGCCGGGTAATAAACATACACATTATATGTATCGGTAGCCAATGTTGTATAACACCAACCGTTTGAATTCGTTGTTCCTGTAAAGACCGTGCTGCCACCGACCATATTTACTTGAGCGTCAACCTGTGGACTGGTGCCACCATACTGCATAACCCGAATGTTGAATGCAGGAAGCGGAAGCGGTTCTGAATTTGCTTTCGACGAAAGTGTTTCATTGACTGCAAATGTTGCAATCGCTGCAAGAACTATTACTGTTGAAATTATTATCTTTTTCATTTTTCTAAATTAATTTAAGTTAATAAATAGTGAATAGAAACTATAAAGATTAAAAACATATCATGATGTCTAAGGTGATCTTATCATGGCAACATCCTCCTTCTACATTTAAAACGTTTATAAAAATTTATTAAGGTAAATCCCAAACATACGGAACTATGTTAATCAGTTCACTGCCGCAGTATTCATATTTCCACCAGCGGCTGTTTACAAACATTTTTTCAAAGTGATAATCCTCGCATAACATTATGGTAACTGTTAATTTTTTAATTTCTGACTCCGTTGTTTTAGTAATTGCATAAGAGAACAAGATCATTATAACAAAGGCTATAGTTTTCATAATTTATAAAAGAGTTAAATTCTTATTACAAAAGTACAGATAACTTTTAGAATAAAAAATATTTTATTTGATTTGCAGAGTGAAGGTTTATATACTTTCTATTAAATTGAGTTGTAATTAACTTTATTCAATTAAATTTGCAGAGTATGTATGAACTGTTTAAAAGTCTGAGAAAGGAAGAATTACCGGAATTTGAAGCGTATCTAAACTCTCCTTTTTTAAATTCAAGCGAAGTCATTAAGGAGATATTCAAAAATTTGCTCAGGTATTATCCGGAATTTGATCCGTTAAAAATAAATTATAGGATTCTCTCACGAATGAAAGTTATTGATAAATTTTACAGTGAGAGTGAGATCAGAGCTTACATTTCCAAGCTGAATAAAAAGTTACTGGAGTTTTGTCAATAAAAAATTTAATGAAAGCGATTTTCTGAAGGATGAACTTCAAATGGACGTTTTATCAGAGAGGGGTTTTAAAAAACAGTGTTTAAATATGCATGCGGAATACTGTGATAAACTAAAAAATTACGGAATAGAGTTTGGCAATCCCCGAAAGGAACATAAAGCCACTTCACGATATTTTGATTTTTCCGAAAGCTATTTCCCCGTCTTAAAAAATCCGATGCAGATAAACAAATCAGTATCATAGAAAAATGCAGAAGGCTTTCTGCTGAAGAATTTTTTATTAAGATAATTGCTGACAATATTACATATTTGATCTATGTACAGGAGTTTGGAAATGTTAACAGAGAGGATTTAAAAACTGATAAAAATATAATTAATTTTATTTATGATAATTTAAATATTGAAGAAAAGACGCCTCTTGTAATCTTATATAAAATGCTTTTCGATTTGTTTTATTTTCTCTCCGGCAGCGTTCATTACATAAGATACCGGGATTATTTTATTAAGCTTTCTCCTGAACTTAACATTAAGGAAAGATCCTATCATTATAAAAATCTTTTTATCTTTTGTTCATTAATGCGAAAGTCCGGATTATATTTAACCCTTTCTAACAAGCCTGATAAAAATGCCGCTGACTTTCCGGGATCAATTTTAAAAAGAGAATCATTTAAGCTGATGAAATATTTTTTGGAATCGGGACTTTATAAAGAAGGTGAGGATAAGTTTATATCTTCCGTTATAATTAACATTCTTGGCTGGCAGACAGAAAAATAGATATCTTATGGATTGAAAAATTTATAGAAATTCACAGAGAAGATTTTAAATCCGGAGAGTTGAACAGTTTGATCGTATTTGCCCGCATTTATAAAAATGTATACGGAAGAAATTATAATACAGCTTTTGCCGATCTTGTAAATATTGAGCTGTCAAATATTATTTTTAAATATGAAATGAGAATTTTGAGAATGCGGCTTTTGTATGAAAAAAACGAAATTGAAAATTTAATAGACGACATTCATTCAGCCCGCGAATATATTAAAAGAGATAAATTTTTAAGTGAAGTGCACAAAATTAGAGAGAATAATTTTATAAAATTTCTGGAAGTTTTATGCACAAAGAATACCATTAGAGAATTAAAAAAATCAACCGCACTCCTTATTAAGGAACATGAAATATTGAATAAAGAATGGCTGATTGATAAATATAAAATTAAATTGAAAATTGATTAACCTGTATAACTCCCCTCACTTTAACATCAAATAAACGAATTTTCTAATTAGTAACGCAGGCATACCCAATCAGGAGATCGGGCATGAGGGGAAACCTGTAAAACTCCCCTCACATTTTAATATCAATAAAACGAATCTTCTGATCCGTAACGCAGGCATACCCAATCAGGAGATTGTGTACGAGGAAATAAATTATTTGTAATTTGTAGTTTAAAATTAATTTCGAATTCTCTGATTCGAAACGTAAACCATAGATTAATATTTAGGCAGAATGGGAATGAAGGGAAAGAGATTGTGAACCGGGAAACTTTTTACTCAGGATACTTCCAATTCATCAGGATTTCTTCTTGTATCCCAAATGTGAAGTATACTAATTTCTATATTATTTTTAATCTTATTAACTTCATAGAAAATTTTATAATCTCCTTTAATTAAACACCTTGCATCATAATCATGAACCTTCTTACCAAGATCAGGGAATAAAGACAAATGCCGGATCAGATTATTAAATTCATTCCTTAATTTCCAAACTGTACTTTTTGTTACCTGTAGTTTTAATCCAGTATTCAAAAATTTCTTTTCGATCTTCTTTGCTTTTAAAGACCATATTATTCTTTCAGCCATTTTTCTTCTTCCTCATTGAGCCTCATCATCAGTAATACATTCCTCATTTTTAATTTGTATCTTTGCTTTATCAAGAATTTTCTTTCTTTTATCTGAAATAAATACGGATTCCTGTTTGTAATTTTCAAGAATTGTTTTAATTATCAACAGGAGACTTTCATCTTCAATTTCTTCAATATTATCTATAATTTTATGTTTTAATTCTTTGGTTGTCATGCTGAATTTTACTTAAATTAAATTTAGTTAATTTGCGAGTAGTTAAATCTATTCTGATAAATTAATGAATTTAACTATTTATAAAATACCAAAAATTTTTTAATATAAAAATATTTTAAATCTCAGTTTGGTTTAAACTTAGGCTTGGAAATAAAGGGGAATATAATTGTAACTGTCACGTTTTTAAAATTGGTGAACTGAGTGTGGTCTGAAAAGTAAAAAAACTCTTATTACAAATCTTCCGATTGGGAACAAATTATTCTTCGCCGTGGTGGTATGGCTCCATCCACCAACAACATACTGCTGTTGAAGCCAAAGTTTTTCCCTGCGTAACTAAGCTCACGATTCGTAACGTAGGCGTATCTAGTTTGGAAATTGCGTGATAGATTTTGTAATTTAAATTCCTCTTGAATTCTACATTTAAAATAATTTAACATTTCAAATTCATTTCTCTTAAAGTTAACTTTTGTAAAGAATATTTGATACATTTAAATCAAAATTTTATTAAATTAACTTATTCATAATTCAAAAAGGAGTAAACACGTATTATGAATGCTGCACACCTTCACCTTGTACTCAATCACATTCCGTTATCGGTTCTATGTTCGCAATTTTATACTTATCATTGGTATCCTGAAAAAAAGCGATGATGTAAAAAAAGTCTGTATGCTCGTGATCATACTTACATCACTTATCACAATACCTGTATATCTTACCGGCGAGGATGCCGAAGAAAAAATAGAAGGAAATTATGAAGATGTGGAGGAGGAATTTATTAAACCGCATGAGGACTTCGCTTTATACAGTTTTATTTCAATGAATAGTACAGGAGCAGTTGCACTGTTATCCATGTTCCTTTTCATAAAGCCAAAAGTTCTTCCGGACTTATTTGCATATATGATGCTCGCTATCTTATTAATTGTCAACGGAATGATGGCTTATACAGCGTATCTCGGCGGCAAGATACATCATCCTGAAATAAGGGAAGATAAACTGCCGTGGGAATCCTCCGTGATTACTAACGGCAATACGAATAAAAGCGAACTGAATTCGGGAGATGAAAAAGAAGCGGATAAAAATGAAAAGGATGAAGAGCGAAAAAAAGATAAAGAAGATGACGACTGATCCGGTTTTACAAACTGTGTTTTACTTCTGATATAATTTTTTCACTATCATCCGGAAGCTCGGATTCAAATCTCATTTTTTCATTTGTAACGGGATGTATAAATCCGAGCACCTTTGCGTGCAATGCCTGTCTGTCAATTTTTTCAAGAAGATTCTTTATTCTTGATTTCAGATTTGATGTAAGATTAACTGAATGCGGCTCTCTGCCTCCGTATGTCTCGTCTCCGAATACGGGATGCGCCATGTCCGCCATATGAACCCGATCTGAGGTGAGTCCTTCCCTGTTGAGTTTCAGCTTTACCAAAGAAGAAAATCATACTCTTCAATTACTTCATACAATGTAACCGAAGTTTTACCTGAATTATCATCACCTTTTAACACCGTTACTTTTTTTCTGTCCTTCTTATCCCTGCCGAGCCTGTTTGAGATCTCGCCTTTTTTCTTTTTCAGCTTTCCCCAGATTATCGCATTGTATTCTCTTTCGATCGTATGATGAAAGAACTGTTCCAGATAATTTTCTGTGCGTAACTTCATCTTTTGCAATCACGATCAGACCTGAAGTATCTTTATCAAGTCTGTGAACAATACCAGCTCTTTCAAATCCGTTCAGATTAGAAAGACTGCCTTTGGTCTTTTCCGCATAATGAAGAATGGCGTTAACCATCGTGCCGGAATAATTTTTATAGGCAGGATGCACTACCATCCCGGGCGGCTTATTTATGATCATAAGATATTCATCTTCAAATACGATATTCAGCGGAATGTCTTCAGGAAGTATATCCTGCTTCTCGGGATAATCTAGCTCAATATCAATTTCATCTTCCGGCTTTACTATATAATTGGATTTTACAGGCTCGCCGTTCACTGTGACAAACCCAAGATCAATTGCCTTTTTTACCTTTGTACGGGAGGCGTTCTCTATAAAATTTGAAATATACTTGTCTATTCTCTGCTTAGTCCTTACCTCAGGAACCGTAAATGAATAATTTTTTTCCAATACTTATTTATTAATTGAAAGAGTTTTTTTATTAAATATGAATTTTTTAGATATTTTTTCCTTATTATGAACTTACTAAGGATAATTTTAAATTTAAAGTTTATACTGAAATTTAAATATACTTTATTTATTTTATAATCAGTTCAAATTTAACTTTACAATAAATTTCTAAAGTATTTATTTTTATGAAATTTAAATATTAGATCATGCAAAACAAATTATTTAACTACATTTCAAAATTCACCTATCTATCTTCACTGCTGTTAATAACTTTATCAGTTTCTGTTTACATGTCAGGATGTTCTTCATCAGAAGAAGAAGAAGTAGTTCAGACTCAGAGAGAACTGGATTCACTTGAATTTTATTCACAACTGCAAAAGTCATTTTGGGATTTACAATCATGCTTTAGGTTACAATGAAAAGTCCGACAATAAAAACGCAGCGGAATCATTTGAGAAAGCATTAAAACAATTAAGTAAGATCGACTCCAAGATTTTAAATGAACCCGGTAATTATACCTGGAAACAGGATTATAATGAACTTGCCGTCAGTATAGTGCAGGATTATATCTCTACACAGAGTGAGATCAGCAGCGGGAGTCTTGTATTCGATTTTGCTGAACAGTTTTCTGTCAGGTATCAAAAAGTTGAAGAAGTCAGCGGTGACAGGGAAGCATTGCCGGACGGCAGTGATATTCCGCTTGACAGAAATTCCGCAGTGGACGGATATATAGAATTTTTTACCAACACAGACAGGGGAAAAAGTTTCATTGATAAGACTCTTTACAGATCAGGAAAATATTTCTCTCTGATGAGGAAAATTCTGAAATACAATAAAGCTCCTGAAGAATTGATTTACCTTTCCGTTCAGGAATCAGGACTTGCTCCGCAGATTATGTCAAGAGCAGGCGCAGTCGGACTCTGGCAGTTCATGCCCGCTACCGGTTACGCTTACGGTCTCGGTCAGGATGAGTACCGTGATGACAGAATGGATATGGAAAAATCCACCGATGCGGCTGCTCGACATTTAAAAGATCTTTACAGATCATTCGGCGCTGGATCATCTTGCTTTTGCGCATACAATGCCGGACCCGGCAGAGTCAACAAAGCAATTAAAAGAAGCGGTTCGAGAGACTTCTGGACTTTACGCGGATTCCTTCCGGGTGAAACCAAAAATTATGTCCCGTCTATACTCGCTCTTTCTTATGTGTTCAGAGATCCGGAAGGATTCGGATTTCGTAATGTGGAATACGGTAAGCCGATATCTTTTGACAGGGTGAACATAAATGCATCTATGACTTTACAGCAGGTTGCTGATCTTTGTGAAACAGATATTGAAACTATACGCGAATTAAACTCGAGCTGACTCCAGGATATGGTTCCGATTATGTAGACTATTATCAGCTCAGAATTCCGCATAAGACTTATGAAAAATTTCTTGCAAATTATAACAGATCTTCCGGCATTGATAAGAGCGGAAGTAAAGAGCCCGTATTCGCAGGCGATGAAGCAGGCGGTTACCAGTCAAGTAGTCTTCATATTATAAAGTTAACGGATATGAACCGGTGATCGAAATCCATTGCAAGCAAAAACGGCAGAAAGAAAGTTACATATAATTTCAAGAAAAAGATGCGCTCTCCGCTATTGCGGTATTCTATTCCGTAAGACCGGTTGAGATCAGGATCTGGAATAATCTGAATTATGGAACCTATCAAACATCAGCAGCCGCTCGATATTTATCTTACTGAAGAAAATACAACATTCTTCATGGTTTAAATAATATTAAAAGCGCTGACATTGTAAATACAAATGAAGGTAAGAGAAAAGCGATTGAAGAAATTGCATTAACTAATACTGAAGAAAGTGAAGATGAAAACAATACATTTTGATGACTCTAAAAATGTATCAAATGATAAAACCTTTCCAGACAGTAATGAAGATGACAGTTTTTTGAGTTCGAATAGACCCGGCAATGAATCAGTTACGGTTAGTAAAGATGAAAATAATTCAGAGTCAGAGGATAATAATTCAGAGTCAGAGGAAAATTCCGTTGTCGGTAATTCAACTGAAAATTCTTATACGCAATCAGAAACTAATAGCGGTAATGAATATTCAGAAGAAACATACACTGAAATTGTGAAAGCTCCGGAGACAAAGACCAAAACAGTAAAGGAAAAAGAAAAGAAGAAAACTACTTCCAAAGGAAATACAGTAACATACATTGTATCTGAAGGAGATAATCTTTCATCCATTGCAGATGAAAACGGATTAAGCGTCGGTGAGATAAAGGAATTGAACGGGCTTGAGACTGATAAAATACTTGTCGGTCAGAAGCTGAAATTATCCGGCAGTTCTACATCCGCTTCAAAGACATCCGTTCACACAGTTTCCTCCGGTGAAAATCTCACAATGATAGCCGGTAAATACGGAATGTCACTTTCTGAATTAAGAGAAATTAATGATCTTGATTCCGATATAATTATTAAAGGACAGAAATTAAAAGTTACCGGCAGTAAGTCAAAAGGCAATACAAATTCAGGTAAGAAAAGCACAGGCAAGACAACTCACAAAGTAAAAAGCGGAGAGACGCTTGCATCAGTCGCTTCCGAGTACGGTGTTTCAATATCTGAACTCATGAAATGGAATAAACTTAAGAGTGATAAAATATTGATCGGACAGGTTTTAAAACTTTCCGGTGATTCAGGTAAAAAGAAAAAGAAATGACGCTGAATCATTAAACTGAATTGAAAGAAATATATATTAGACATATATTGCATTCACCTGAAAAATTTTGCTGGCATAGCTCAGTTGGTAGAGCAGCTGATTTGTAATCAGCAGGTCGGGGGTTCAAGTCCCTCTGCCAGCTCAAATGATAAAACCCTTTAAGAATAATTACTTAGAGGGTTTTTATTTTACTCACATGAGTTAATTAAAATTTCAGGGGCCGGTAGGGCAAATTCTTATTTTAAATTATATTTATTTTTTTACCTTATATAAAATCGTAATGGGTGTCGAAGTATATGTAATTACTTCCAGTTCGTTTGGAGGAGTTTCAATTGAAAGTAAGTTTTTTCTTAAATTTTCATTTGAGGAAATCAAACCTTCCTTTTCACTGACAAAGACATAATCAACATTACTATTTTTTACATTTTGAATAAATTCCAGATAATTTTCAGCATAAGGCATTACAACTAAATTCATGTTTAAGTAATAAGCAATATGAGGTTTTCTGGTCATGATTGATTTTCCTGCCATACTTTCCTCATTAAGTTTTTCAACATGGTCTCTAACTTCCAAAATTTCGATCGGAACATTATTGATGTCTTCCTTTGCTATATTATAAGAGTTGTAAAAGTTTAAAAATATTAAAGAGAATAAAATTATGCTGAATAGTTTTAAGTTCAGGAACTTCAAATTAAACCGCTGAAAAAATTTCTGAGCAAATAGCTGAACAATCAAAAAACAGTAAAACGGCAATAAGGGCAATGAAAATCTTTCCGAATAAAAATTAGTAATATCTGAAAATAGAAAATAAGACTCGCCACGAAAAATAATTTTCAGCCGGGCTATGGAATTTAAATCTTAAAATAAAAATAATTAAGCCAAGACCTGCCAGAATACCTATATACTTAGGGAAAAATCTGAAAATATCTTTAGTAAAGTACGTCACGAAGTTCTTTGAAATACGTTTTGCGAATGCTCCAAAATCCCGAAAACCACATCGGACATAGAGTCAAAAGTATTTTGATGTTTTGAAGTCCATTCATCTTTTGACATTGTATCAGGTTTATAAACAGTATAAGCAGTGTTTTGATAATTGTAATTATAAAAAAAATATCCGGTAGACTGATAACTAATAAAACCCCAGGCTGAAAGAGAGAAGCACAGGAATGAAATAAAATAATATTGGCTTCAGAATTTTATTCCTTTGATTAATATTTTCATTATTTTCATTTCGCTTCATTTTATAAAAATGGAATACGAATATTACAGTCGTAAGCAGGATTAATGATATTCCGGTATATCTGGTAAGGTATGCCAGTCCTGTAAGAAAGCCGGCTATTAATAAATTGCGATTGTTTAAATCTTTACTGCTTAAAAGAAAATACAGCCGGAAGTATAAAATAACAGAAAAAGCATATCAGTCGGGTTTCATAGGTATAACGCCAGAAAATTTGATTGACAGCTACAAATAAAACTACAAACAATGCGCCGTCCCGATTAAAGATTGAATTAATAATTTTTGAAATGAAAAAAAGCGATATACTTGCGCACAAGACATTCAAAAATTTTCCTGCTGAATAATAATCATATTTAAAAAATATTCCCGTAATAGCTAAAAAGAACTGATAGACAGGTCCCCTGTATTGATCTATGACTAAATTTCCTTTTAAGAGTTCTTTTGCCTGTGTGACGTAAGCAACATAGAAATCAGTTTCAACTCCATAATCTCCTATCAACCGATTAGTCATTGAAACAAACAGCATTATTATAAAATATATTGACGGAACTATAAAAAGAGAAGGTTTGAGTTGAGAAATTTGCGGGAAGGAATTTGTTAAATTATTACTCATCTAAATTTTCATAAAAATAGTTTTATAATATATTAATAAATCTCATTAAAAATTATTGTTAAATTAACAAAAAAAGATATTGCCATTTGGATCTTCTCATGGAGCATTGAATTTTACAGAGACAAAAAAAATGATTTTTATAAGATAACCTTCTAATACAATTCGATAGAAACCTGCCTGAAGGTTATTGAATAATATGGAGACCATTCGACATCTTCAGCCACTTTTAGTCCAAAATCCTGCAGTTCAGGACATGACAAAAATCATATCACACTAATTCTAATATCATTGGCGATTAAATTAGCTTAGTTTATTCCTGCAAAAGAAATTGTTAATCATAAAATGAATAAATAAATTAGGATCAACAATTAATAATACTCACACATGAAACGAAAACTATGTTTAACAGCATTACTTTTATTCCTCTCATTGTCCTTTTCATCAAATCCTCGGGCTGGTATGTGCAGCGACTTCCCGTCAATGATCTTGTTAATGATGTATTCTTTCTTGATAGTTTGAATGGGTGGTTAGTTACACAAGGTGATAATGATCCTGTCGACACCAGCTATATAATGCGAACAACCAATGGAGGAGATAATTGGACAATTCAGATGAGACAGGCGCAAAATCTTAATGTTGTTCAATTTTTAGATATTAATACCGGTTACGCTGCCGGAGGTACTGGGAGCGGCTTTGCGAGAATATATAAAACTACTGTTGGTGGATTACAATGGCAGTTAGTACCAAGTACGGGAATGGCACTAATCAACGACATGTTTTTTGTCAATAAGGATACCGGGTGGGTTTGTGACCCTAGTGTGATATTTGGAGGTTTACATAAGACGACCAATGGGGGGATTAGTTGGAAACAACAGTTAGATGTGAGCTATAAGATTCAGAAAATATTTTTTTTAAATAAGGATACGGGGTGGGCAGGAAGTAGAGATGTAAACGGGATACTGTATAAGACAACTAATGGTGGTTTAAACTGGAACGTTCAGTATATATCAAATTATCAAATTGAATCGTTATTTTTTATAAATCCCAGACAGGGTTGGATAAGAGGTGGAACTGGAAACGGCGTAGTTTACACAATTGATGGGGGAAATACCTGGACGAGCTCTATTGGAAATATTGCTACGGGTTTTGATACAAAATTTATAACAGATTCGCTCGGTTATTCGGGTACATTTTCTTCACTAAGAATAATGAAATCAACAGATGGTGGGAAGACGTGGGGTTATCAAAATACTCCCCAGTTAAGTGGTAATGTTGTAGCAGTAATTAAGGGTGACACAAATAAAGTATGGGCGGGAAGTTTAATGCATACTACTGATGGTGGTGGAGTAATAGTTGGTATTTCAAAACCTCAAAATGAGTTACCAAAAAACTTCTTACTTTATCAAAACTATCCCAATCCATTTAACCCTAAAACAATTATAAATTACGAAATAGGATATACTTCGAATGTGAAACTGGAAGTATATGATATTTCAGGTCGAATGATTAAACAACTTGTAAATCAAAAGCAGAATCCTGGGAAATATTATTACACCTTTGACGGTTCGGATCTGCCAAGTGCTGTGTATTTTTATAAGCTTACAACTGAAGATTTTACTGAAACAAAGAAAATGGTTTTAGCAAAGTAGTTCAATTATCCCTAATCATAACAATCTGGATTCAAAGATATTGTTTGTGATAAATGCAGATTAAATTAGCTTAGTTTATTCCTGCAAAAGAAATTGTTAATCATAAAATGAATAAATAAATTAGGATCAACAATTAATAATACTCACTCATGAAACGAAAACTATTTTTAACAGCATTACTTTTATTTTTCTCATTTTCATTTTCTTCCAATCCTCCGGGCTGGTATGTGCAGCAACTTCCGGTCAATGATTTTGTGAATGATATATTTTTTCTTGATAGTTTGAACGGATGGTTAGTGACCGATGGTAGATTCAGTGAGAATGATACTAGCTACATAATGAGAACCACTAACGGTGGTGATAATTGGACAATTCAAAATGCTAAAAAAGAAAAACTAAATACTGTGCGGTTTCTTGACATAAACACTGGCTACGCTTCAGGGGGATTAAAATGGAACTACGGCAATGTCCTTTATAAAACAACCAATGGCGGTACTAACTGGCTGACAATAAATAATATTAGTGGTGTTGCAATAAACGATATGTTTTTTTTAAATAAGGATACGGGATGGGTATGTGATGACGATATATTGTTTGGGGGTTTATACAAGACCACAAACGGGAGTATTAGTTGGATACGGCAGTTAGATGTGAGCTATAAGATTCAGAAAATATTTTTTTTAAATAAGGATACGGGGTGGGCATGCAATAGTAACGTAAACGGTGGGTTGTATAAGACTAATAATGGAGGCGGCAATTGGGAACCAATGTATGAATTTCCGGGCAGCCTGAGAGCATTATTTTTTATCAATTCTCAGAATGGTTGGGTATCCGGAGCATTTGGCGAAGAGAATCATACAATTCAGTATACTATTAATGGTGGTGCAAATTGGACTTATGCACAGGGTGAGGTTGGAGGATTTGATTTAAAATTTGTAAACGATTCTATTGGATATGCGGGAGGTGGAAGCCAGCCATTGAGAATAATAAAGTCAACAAATGGGGGCAGATATTGGGGTTATCAATCTGCACAAACATCTGCGAACATTTCAGTTGCTGTATTGAGGAACGATCCATTAAGAGTATGGGCAGGCAGGCAAGTACTAATTCATACAACCGATGGCGGAGGAGTAATAGTAAATGTTTCCAAGTTAAGTAACGGAAAGCCTTCACGATTTGAACTCCATCAAAACTATCCAAACCCATTCAACCCAAAGACAATTATCAATTACGAATTAGGAATTACGAATTTGTTAAGTTGGAAAATATACGATGTATTTGGGAACGAGATAACTACTTTGGTCAATGAGAAGCACAGCGCGGGGTCTTATTCAGTAGAGTTTGATGGAAGTAGGCTCCCGAGCGGAATTTATTTTTACAGACTAGAAACTGAGAATTTTACTGAAACAAAGAAAATGGTTTTAGCAAAGTAGATGAGATGAAATCAATAAATCACATTATATGAAACGAACACTTTACTTAACGATCATAGTTTTATTTTTCGCATTTTCATTTTCATCAAATCCTCCGGGGTGGTATGTGAGCAACCACCCGTCAATGATATTGCTGATATATTTTTAGGACAGTCTTAATGGATGGTTGTAACCAGAATGGGCACCGAGTTTGATACAGGATACATTTTAAGTACAACAAACGGCGGTGACAACTGGAATATACAATTTAAAGGATCTTTAAATTTTAATGTTTTGAGTTTTCCTACTGACTCGGTTGGTTATGCAGGTGGAGGTGACGGCTTTCCAAAGTTATATAAAACCACCAATAAAGATTAAACTGATGTTAATTAATTCTCTCCGGTTCATCTATATACGACATGTATTTTATAAATGGTGATATCGGATGGGCATGTGATGATGATTCATTGTTTGGGGTTTATACAAGACCACAAACGGGAGTATTAGTTGGATACGGCAGTTAGATGTGAGCTATAAGATTCAGAAAATATTTTTTTTGAATAAGGATACGGGCTGGGTAGGGAGCAGTGATGTAAACGGAAAGTTGTATAGAACTACTAATGGTGGAGTAAACTGGAATTTACAATTTACATTTATTTCTCATGTTGATGCAATCTACTTTTTAAATAATACAAATGGTTGGTTGAGAGCTGCAACTAACCTAAATAATGTAGGAGTAGCATATACAACCAACGGTGGTAATAACTGGACAAACGCAGTAGGAAATACCATAGGGGGATTTGATGTAAAGTTTATTAATGATAGCATTGGATATGCAGGGACATTTGATTTTCCTAAGGTAATGAAATCTACAAATGGCGGGAGATATTGGGGATACCAAACTACACCAATTGGCAGTGGAAGCCAGGTGAGTGTAATTAAAGGGGACACTTCAAATGTATGGGCGGGAAGTATAATGCACACAAAAGATGGAGGAGGACAGGTGATAGTAACGTCTGTTAAATCAGATATTGGGGTAACTAAAAACTTTGTATTGTTTCAAAATTATCCCAATCCATTTAACCCTAAGACAATTATTAATTACGAAATAGGATTTACTTCGAATGTGAAATTGGAAGTATATGATATCTCAGGGCGAATGATTAAACAACTTGTAAGTCAAAAGCAGAATCCGGGGAATTATAACTACACCTTTGACGGCTCGGATCTGCCAAGTGCAGTGTATTTCTATAAGCTTACAACTGAAGATTTTACTGAAACAAGAAAAATGATTTTGGCAAAGTAATTCAATTATCCCTAATCATAACAATCTGGATTCAAAGATATTGTTTGTGATAAATGCAGATTAAATTAGCTTAGTTTATTCCTGCAAAAGAAATTGTTAATCATAAAATGAATAAATAAATTAGGATCAACAATTAATAATACTCACTCATGAAAAGAAAACTATTTTTAACATCATTACTTTTATTCCTTTCATTGTCCTTTTCATCAAATCCTCCGGGCTGGTATGTGCAGCAACTTCCGGTCAATGATTTTGTGAATGATATATTTTTTCTTGACAGTTTGAACGGATGGTTAGTAACAAGGGGATCAACAATCCGGTGGATACAGGTTATATTATAATACAACTGATGGCGGAAATCTGGGTCATTCAGATGAGCCAACTGCAAAATCTTAATGTTGTTCAATTTTAGATTAATACCGGTTATGCTGCCGGAGGTATTGGCAGGTTGCAAAGATTGTATAAAACTACAATGCACGATTAAACTGGATGTTAATTAAGTTCTCCACCTGTTCACCTTATAGTTGATGAATATTTTATAAACCAGGATACGGGATGGGTATGTGATGACGATATATTGTTTGGGGGTTTATACAAGACCACAAACGGGAGTATTAGTTGGATACGGCAGTTAGATGTGAGCTATAAGATTCAGAAAATATTTTTTTTAAATAAGGATACGGGGTGGGCATGCAATAGTAACGTAAACGGTGGGTTGTATAAGACTAATAATGGAGGCAGCAATTGGAACCAATGTATGAATTTCAAGCAGCCTGAGAGCATTATTTTTTATCAATTCTCAGAATGGTTGGGTATCCGAGCATTTGGCGAAGAGAATCATACAATTCAGTATACTATTAATGGTGGTGCAAACTGGACTATGCACAGGGTGAGGTTGGAGGATTTGATTTAAAATTTGTAAACGATTCTATTGGATATGCAGGGAAAAGCCATTGAGAATAATAAAGTCAACAAATGGGGGTAGATATTGGGGTTATCAATCTGCACAAACATCTGCGAACATTTCAGTTGCTGTATTGAGGAACGATCCATTAAGAGTATGGGCAGGCAGGCAAGTACTAATTCATACAACCGATGGCGGAGGAGTAATAGTAAATGTTTCCAAGTTAAGTAACGGAAAGCCTTCACGATTTGAACTACATCAAAACTATCCCAATCCATTTAACCCTAAAACAATTATTAATTACGAAATAGGATTTACTTCGAATGTGAAACTGGAAGTATATGATATTTCAGGGCGAATGATTAAACAACTTGTAAATCAAAAGCAGAATCCGGGGAAATATAATTACACCTTTGACGGCTCGGATCTGCCAAGTGCTGTGTATTTCTATAAGCTTACAACTGAAGATTTTACTGAAACAAGAAAAATGATTTTGGCAAAGTAATTCAATTATCCTAATCATAACAATCTGGATTAAAAATGTTGCTTTGATAAATGCAGATTAAATTAGCTTAGTTTATTCCTGCAAAAGAAATTGTTAATCATAAAATGAATAAATAAATTAGGATCAACAATTAATAATACTCACACATGAAACGAAAACTATTTTTAACATCATTACTTTTATTCCTTTCATTGTCCTTTTCATCAAATCCTCCGGGGTGGTATGTACAGCAACTACCTGTCAATAAAAACATTACTGATATATTTTTTAGGGACAGTCTTAATGGATGGGCTGTAACCGAATGGGCTCCGCAGTTTGATACGGGATACATTTTAAGTACAACAAACGGCGGTGACAACTGGAATATACAATTTAAAGGATCTTTAAATTTTAATGTTTTGAGTTTTCCTACTGACTCGGTTGGTTATGCAGGTGGAGGTGACGGCTTTCCAAAGTTATATAAAACCACCAATAAAGGATTAAACTGGATGTTAATTAATTCTCCTCCGGTTCATCTTATACTGGACATGTATTTTATAAATGGTGATATCGGATGGGCATGTGATGATGATCCATTGTTTGGGGGTTTATACAAGACCACAAACGGGAGTATTAGTTGGATACGGCAGTTAGATGTGAGCTATAAGATTCAGAAAATATTTTTTTGAATAAAGATACGGGCTGGGCGATTGGGCGATACGATGGCAGTACATCAAAATTATTTAGAACAATAAATGGTGGAATTGAATGGAATTTACAGTTTACTTTTACACAACAGTTAAATGACATTTATTTTTTCAATGAATTTGTTGGAATAATATCTTCAGGATTTAGTTACAAAACAACGGATGGAGGTTTCAGTTGGGTATTAACTAATGATGGAGGAATTGAGCTTAGTTTTGGTTCTGATTCGGTTGGCTGGGCAGGCAATAACAGTACAACAATTATAAGGACTACATCTGCCGGTTCTTCATGGTACCGACAAACAACAAATATAAGTAATCCGAGTGTTAGCGCTTTTGATAGTTTAACTGCCTGGGCTGGAGGCAGTGGAATAATACACACAACAAATGGGGGATTAACGGCAATTGAATCTAATACCGAAATACTGAGTAATTTTATACTCTATCAAAACTTTCCGAATCCGTTTAATCCTGGCACCGTTATTCGTTATTCATTAATTAAAAATCTTAACGTAAATCTTGTTGTCTATGATGCATTAGGAAAGAAAGTGGAGACATTGGTAAATCAAAAACAAAATGCAGGAAGTTATGATATTGAATTTGACGGTTCGAGTTTACCAGGTGGAGTTTATTTTTACAAGCTTTCATCAGAGAATTTTACTGAAACGAAGAAAATGATTTTAACAAAATAAAATTATCAGTTAATAAAATATTTTCAGAAATTAAAATATAAATTCATCATGAAAAACTTTATACTGAAAATACTTGTACTTTTTTCACTCAGTCTGGCGGTCCTTTTTATTGCTGCAGCCTTTAGAGAGAATTCTGACATTAACACTAATAAAGATTACGTTAGAATCTATCTGCCTTCAGGCTCAAATCCACATACGGATTTTATTAATGCGATTTTCAATTCACATTATAAACCGGATGAACATAAGCTTCATGTTTCACCATGGCTGAATCATATAAAAGATTCACTGCATTTTAGTGCGATCCAGATCTATGGCGGAGCCGAGTATGATGGTTCTGACCGGTATGGTATATTTGGAGAAATGCTGGACACCACGCAAAAGAATAATATGCTCGGACTTATGGATAGTGTAAATGACCGGCAGTTAAAAGGTATATATGGCAGGATAAATATTGAAAAAATGTGCTACGGACAAAGATTAGAATATGAAGTTTCAAATGCTGGCAGCAGTACAATTAATGATGGATTTTGCTATCAGAATGTTTTGAATAATACTTATACAACGGATGGTAATCGAACGGTATTAAATCCGGTGCCCGGTACACACACAGCAGGTATGTTATGCGAGAACGTGTATGAAAACTTACAGCATACCGATCTGTATGATTTTGTTCAGGAAGATGCAGGAGCGTGGTTTGTGAAGCCTGTGATGAAGATAGATTCCAGTATAGTTGATACTGATCTAAATAAAGAGATTGTAAAGATTTTAATTACTAATTACGAGGGGGATACTGTGAAAAACGTAATTCTGAGAGCAAGGAATTTTCGAGATGCTAACGACAATTATGATGGAAGTTATATAGATAAGTATAAATTCGAATTTAACCTTGATTCACTGCAGGTTTCCGGAAGGAGTGATGTTTCTTCAGGTTTAGGTTACGGAATTTCGCCAAACTATTGGGAATGGGAAGCTAATTCAAAAATAGATTTTAAAATCGAATGGCTTGGACAAGCCGAAGTTTGGTTTGATAAAATGAGAGTGGATGATGAAATCGCCAATCAACTTTTTAAAGGAGAATATGATCTTTTTATTAATGAAGAAGTAGATTATTTCACAGAACGTCCCAGTAATTATACCTTCTTTACCGACGAAATGGTATATTCAAATATTCCCTGTGTAAAATATGTTCATGATAAAATGAATGCGACAAACCCATCTGCGAAACTTAGTTTTGCATCAAGTAACTTCCTTAATATAAGAGGATTAAAGAATGATAATTCCGAAGGTTATAAAAAATTATTAGAAGAAGTGCAGCCGGATTATTTTAGTAATGATGCGCACTTAATACCTGCAGATTTTCCAAATACGATGTCTCATCCAACTGGAAGTAATGTTAAATACATTAATGCTATGTCACCGGCAAATTATAATGATACTATGCAGATAAAATGGGGACATAAAAATCTCGTAAGGAGAGGTTTTACTTATCCCCTCGATCTTCCTGTCGAAGGTTCATTTGTTTACCAGGTACATCTGGCACGACGTCACAGAGACCAGTTCTCACCATCGACTCATTTTTTCATGCAGCCCGCACTTCACGGATGGCTTCATATAAACGGAAGTAATATAGAAGGTCAGCGTGAACCGATGAATTCGGAAATACAAACTCAGGCTATGCTTTCTATTGCACACGGTGCCGATGGTCTTTTTTGGTTTTTAATGCAAAGCTATGTTTCATCTGCTATAGACCTTCATGTTCCCAGAAGCGAAATACATAATAATGCAGGCGGAGAATTTTATGCATGTTACGGATTGCTTAATCCTTCACTGACAAATCCGACACCGAGACATTCTAATATGTACAATGAAGACAAATGGAATTATGTAAGGGATATGAATAAGAAACTGCTGGCATGGAAACCTTACCTGGATGCAACAAGGTGGGATTCCGGTTACAGTGTGCATTATGAGGGGGCTGCGCATAAATATATTTTAGGAATTGAAAGCATCGACCCCAATAGCAGTGTAATCAACTATTGCAACGCAACGGAAGGACAGGGATTAGATTGTCCTGAAAAAAGCTATTGGGAATTAGGTTTTTTCTATCCCGATCCTGAACAAACAATAAATTCAAATGATAATAGTAATTATTTCTTAATGGCTAACCGAAGATGTATACCGGCAGCTGGCGGATATAATGGTGATTACAGAAGATTAAAGGTAAGGTTTAAAACTACAGAGCTTACAGGTTTCAATGACTGGAAACTCATCAGACTTGACGAGCAAAATACTGTGGTAGCAACGTTTAATAAAGCAAACAATCCTCTCATTGACTGCGGAATTTTTGATCCCGGCGAAGGAAGATTATACAAACTTGCTCCTGTGATGCAGGAAGGCTGAACACTTGAAACAGATGAAGACTGCGGAGGATTTGATTTCAACTGCTATACTGAATTTTTGAATAACGGGATTAAAATTAATCTTAAACCCGGCACTAAATTTGACTGATGCGCTATTGAATTTGGTTTTCAGGATTTTTAAGAATTTATTTATCATGAAAAATGATAATCTCTCCGTCTCATACTTAATAAGTTTCAAATTAAATACGACACCAGTTTGAGAATATTACTTGATTAATTTCAAAATATATTCTGTTATATCATCAACTTTATCCTCCGTTACAGGAGTCTTGCCTTTCATTATTCCAAAATCAGTTGTATTAATATGAATAATTTCATCTATGCCTGATTTTTTCACGATCACTTCTGCGCAGTTTATCGGACAGCCGTCAAGTACTATGTACTTTCCGATCTCGGATCTTAAACCTTCTGCAAAATTTTCATTAACAACAAATCTCGCAAGGCATAACATCTTTGCTTTTCCCATCTTCATCAGTTTTCTGGCAACTAAATCAGAGTATGCGCCTGTGTTTGAAGCTCCTGAACACGCTATGATCCCGATTTTCTTTTCTGTTTCCATTTTAATTTATATTTAAATTATTAGAATACATTTTTAAAGCTAAATTAAATTATGTATTTAATTCAGAGTTGACTTACAATGTTAATATGTTCCGTATTTATTGATGACTGCAATCTGTCCGGCATGATAAGCAGTGTGTGACACTACTCTTCCAAATGCTTCAGCTTTGGTTTTTGTACCGAATTCTTTGGTTGTAATTTCTGAATGCCAGTCAGCATCCGTTTGTTTTTCTATGATTGATTTTAATTCTTTAAAAGACAGCGCTGTATAATCTTTTAACTCCTGAAGATCTGTCCAGACACCTGTATCTCTTTTTTCTTTAACTGTTATTGCAGATACTTTTATATGAGCGGCTCCAAAGACATTTTTAGCAAAGAGCAGTTCCACCTCGCAGATATGTCTGATTAGAAAGCCAACTGAATTTTGTGAAGGAATTAATTTCTTTTTTAAATCAGCTTCTTTCAATATTGTCAGTTGATCGGTAAACCTTGTTCCGGCTTCTGTCCAGAGTTCTAAAAATAATTGAGTTTGTGTTTTCATAAAGTTGTTTCTTTACAATTTTCTTCAAATAATTCAAATTCCAATATACTGTGTTTTAAATTGTGTTCTTCTAATTGAGATCGTTGCTGAAGGAATGGTATAAGTGTGATTGTGAGACATTAATAGTTAACTTAATTATCGTTTATCTTTGATATATTTTCTCCTGTGATTACATGTATAATTTAGACGACTTTAAAATAAATGTTTAAGTAATATAATCCTGTTAATATAAAAGTAATGCCTGCCAGTATTCGCATTACTTTTTCAATTTTAGTAATGGCTTTAAAATATACTCCGAGTTTTCCGGCACTGTAAGCAATGACAAATGAAAAAAGAATAACCGGCAGTCCGGTGCCGATTGAAAACACTACAGGCAAAGCCAGTCCAGCACCGGCTGAAAGAGTCATGGGAATTAACACTGCAAAGAATAATGCTCCGCTGTACGGACAAAAAGCCAGCGCAAACAATGCCCCCAGTAAAAAAGAACCTGACAAACCTTTTGTTTTAAATTTATCGGAAAGTTTATCCGTCAATTTTCCTCCGGAAATAAAATTTAGTTTAATGACATCCAGCATTATCAAACCAATGATGATCATTACAGGACCAATAAACTTCTCACCGTTACCCTGAAAAATTCTTGCAATCTCAAACTTACTGATACCAAAATAAATAACAGCTCCAATCATTGTATAAGAAAACGTTCTGCCTAAAGTATATAATATGCCGCTAAGCAGGACTTTTCTCCGGCTGTTTATCGTTTTGGCAATGTATGCCGTTGCAGTTATGTTAGTTGCCAAAGGGCACGGACTTACAGCTGTAAGCAAACCCAAAGCGAAAGCAGCCAGTAATGGTATATCTTTGTTTTGCGCCAGTTCGTTTAACCATTCCATTGAGTTCGTATAAAGTTTTTACACGGATTGCTTCATAATATTCAATTAAAAATTATCAATTTCTTTTTGTAAACCTTTTATAAATTTTTCTTTGTCAGATGCGTTCATAAAAGCAAAATCTGTCAGGTCCAGTTTTTTATCCTGTACCGGATCATAGATGAACAAAGATGTTCCGGCTGTTCTAAATTCATATGATATAGTCTTATTATTACTGTCATCTACATTAATGAGTTTGAATGGCATTCCTCCGTAAGGTAGTATTGCTTCTTTTGTCATAGCTTCAATGTCTAAGCATGTCTGACATCTGTGTTCAGAGTGAAATTGAATAATTTCTAAATTTGGTTTTAACTTAAATTCAGAAACATTAGCCTGACCGCTCATATCCTGAGCTTTGTTATGACAAGAACTAAACACTAATGCCATGAATAAACTGAAGTATAAAAATGTTCTGTTCATAATATTTGATATAAATTTTTAATTAATTAACACCTTTTTGTTTCAGTATTTTTACTAACTCATCTTCAGGGAAAAAACCAACATGCCTGAAATACTCCCTGCCGTTTTCATCTAAAAAAAGCTGAGTCGGGATTCCGATAAAATCAAATTGTTTAGCACCTTCTTTTCCTTTTGGAGTCCATACATCATGAAAAATTACTTTGACCTGATCTCCGTATTTTTCTTCAACTGATTTTATAACCGGCTGCATCTTCTGACAAGGGATACAGCGAACTGATCCTAATTCTATGAAAGTTACTTTATATTTTATTTCAGAATTTGTAACGGCGGGTTTTTCCGAATTTGTTTTACTTTGTGTTTCTGTATTCCTGAGACTAAATACACTTATGAAAATAATCAGTATTACAATTAAAGATGAAATGATTATTTTTTTCTTCGAATTGATTTTAGAGATATTTGTTTTCATTACTTTTATTATTTAAAATTAACAGTTGTCATTCCTTCCATTCATATCGGTAGTACATATTTTCGTCTGAAATTTATTGTCACCTGTATGAAATGATTTATTGTTCATTGTTATTTATAGTATTACATTAAACAAGTATCCGGAAATAACAATACTGATAGTTATCACTGAAAAAAAGATAGCTACCAGTTTCCAGGTCATTACTTTTTTCAGCAGCGTAGCTTCAGGGATTGATAACCCTACCACAGCCATCATAAAGGCAATGGCTGTTCCGATTGGAATTCCTTTCTGAACAAAAACCTGAATGATCGGTATTACTCCTGCTGCATTGCTGTACATCGGTACGCCTAATATAACTGCCAGCGGAACTGCAAGAGGATTGTCTTTGCTTATGTACTCTTCAAAAAATCCTGTCGGAATAAATCCGTGCATCAAAGCTCCTATTCCAATTCCTATGATAATGTACCAAAACACACTTTTAATTATTCCAAATGCTTCTTTGAATATTTCCGGCAGTCTCTGTAAAAAAGTTTTCTTTTCTTCTTCTAGATCTCCTTCCTTTTCAGCCTGAGATAAAACACCCTGAACCCATGGTGACAAGTATTTTTCTAATTTCAGTTTACTTAATATAATCCCGCCTGTCATACCCAGCATAATTCCGCTTACAACATAAATTAAAGTTGCTTTCAATCCAAACATACCAATAAACATGGCTACAGCAACTTCATTTACTAACGGCGAAGTTATCAGAAATGCAAAAGTAACTCCCAGCGGTATTCCGCCTTTTACAAATCCGATAAACAGCGGAACAGAACTGCAGGAACAAAAAGGCGTAGCGGCTCCAAACATTGAAGCAATCAAATATTCCAGTCCGAAAAGTTTATTTCGGGATAGAAAATTTCGAACTTTGTCAACCGGAAAATATGAGTTTACAGCTCCCATTACCGAAGTAATGATGAACAGTAAAATTAAAATTTTAATTGTATCATAAACGAAAAAATTAAGCGCATCACCTGCTTTGCTCCCCTCTACTATCCGGAAAACAGAATATACAAGCCAGCCGGAAAAGTTTTCTATCCAGTCAAACATAATGGTCTGATATTGTTAATTAATGCTCCGTTTTTTACCCGTTCTGAAGTAATGGTGGTCAAAATTCTTATATTAAAGTTTGATCTACACTTTAATATTTTATACAGTTAATAATTGTTTTATTTCATTTATTTCAGGAACCCTGCCTTTTACTTTGATCTCATCATCTATCATTAATACAGGAGTTGTCAGTACATTGTATTTCATCATTTCCTCAATGTCTTCAATTTTAATTACATCGGCCTGAATGTCTGATAATTTCAAAGCTTCGATTACATTGTTATAGGTGGATTTGCACTTTGAGCAGCCTGTACCTAATATTTTTATCTGTTTCATAATATGTTTGTATTTATTTATTCGGTAATCGTAAAACTACGAACACCCTTATTAAAATTTTTTATATTAGTAATTCGTTCATTAAACTTTTTGCCGGATCCCAATTTTTATGGTTAATGCAATACTTTACTGTCGGCGGAGTAATATCTCCCTGAATTAATCCGGCTGCTTTGAGTTCGATAAGATGTTGTGATATAATGGATTTTGCTATTGTAAGTTCTGATGAGATATTACTATGAAAGCAGCAGGACGGTAAATTAAAAAACTGCAGAATATCAGATTTAACCGGGTGACCGGAAGCTATTGCAAATCGTAAGATTTGCTTATGTTCCTTAGTAAAATAGTCAGTTTCTAAAGTGATTATCATATTTTACCTTTTTGTTGTTCGTTAATTTACGAACATTGGTGTTTAAATTCAAGTTTAAACGTTTTGTATTAAGCTCTGCTATTTTGAAAATAACTGGCTCTTTGTAATGGCGTAAAACAACTATCCTCTTCTTTTCCAGTGTGAATATGGTATGGATGTTGTAGTTTCAGTCTCGCCAAATTAAAATCTTTCTATTGAAAATATTATAAAAATGGAAGATAGTAGCGGAGTGTTTAATTTCTGAAAGATGACAGAGAGGATATTTATACGGTGAATGATTTAAGAATAGGATACAAATGAAAAGAGGAACAATTATTCTGACACCATTTCTTTTCACCGGCTTATCAGAAACTAAAGTCAGACCTGCATTGATCGTATCAACAGAGAAAAGAATCGCAGCGTTAAACTCAAAATAACTCAGTCTTTTTTTAAACGTGGCGGCAGAAAATCACCGGGCTGAATATCCCTGTAAAACCATTTCGCATCAGGTGGATCATCATTAATTACTTCATACTGAAAATAGCGTTCTTTGATGCTGACTGTTTTGTAAGTAACTGTGTTCCAGCCTTTAGTAAGATTTATATTTACATTATAGATCATAGTATCCGGGGGACCTATAATACTGTATATCAATGTAATATTTCCGGAGATATTAACTCTCCGATCGCAATATGCTAACCTGACTTCATAACCGCCGGCATAATAATACGGATTTGCAATGAACTGACTTCTCATCAATGATCCGGAATTTATTACAAATTCTCTGTGATAAAAATCTAATCGTAGAAAATTTGTACCTTTAGCATTCGGATCGCTTACTGTTAAAGGTCCGCCGTAACCATTTGCAATTTCCTGCATCGGCAGCAGGGCTGAATCGGGTGGAGTCATTAAAGGCAAGTTTAGAATACTGTCGGAACCAACAGTATCAATTCCCATTAAAAGACTTCCTGAAGATGAAGACAGCCTTGCCACTAAGACATTTTCGTCAGGATTATATCCATGAAGAATTCCACTTATCGCGGTTAAAGTCTTAGCATTTCCGCTGTTGTCAGCGGGATTATTATCACATGAACTGATCGTAAAAAGGAGTGTTAGCAGAATTGTTATGAGATAAATCTTCATAAGTTAAAATTATGTTCTTTATATTTTTTCTTCAGGTGATTTGAATAAATATAGTAAGAATCATACGGAATTCCAATAACTATATCAAATGTATAAAAATACTTTCTGATTACTTTATATTTCTGGGGGTATTATAAAGATTACAGCGGGACTTATTTTAAAAGAACCATTCTCTTTTGAGACACAAAAGCGCCTGATCTCAATTCATAAAAATAAACTCCGCTCGAAAGATTACTTCCGTCAAAATGTAATTTCATATGTTCCGGGATTTTGTTTTTCATTTACAAGATCAGCTGCTTCCCTTCCTAACATATCAAACACTTTTAAACTTACATATTTACTTTCGCTTACTGAATAACGGATAGTAACAGATGGATTAAACAAATGTATAAAGTAGGGAAATCAGAATAGATGAATTCTACGCTGAACGATAATTTAATAGTTTGTAAATATAAAAGTCAGGTTACTTAAGTATAAATGTTAACAGAGTTTATCTCAGTATATACTTAAGAATTTTTGTTTGATTTGTTTCTTGCGTAAAGCCTTAGCTGACTTAAGAAATCTGCGGCATCCTTTTGAATTTCTTTTGTATTACCGTTGCCGTAGATGTTTCCGGATTTTTTGAGATGCAGCAGATAATTTACAACCTCTTCATAATCATATTCCAGTTTACCTGTAATCATATGATTAAGTCTGCATGAAGCTGGACCCGAGAATTTTGAGTCGATCGAAGTTAGTATTTCTCTTAGTTCAATTTCCATTTTCTTCTTTTTATAGAGTGTAAGGTTATTAAGTTCAAATAGAAACTCTATAATTTGTCATTAACTATTCGTAAATATTAAAATAAATAAAATTAATATTTACCGGAATTGGGAATTATTTATTCAGTGATCCTCTTAAAGTATATTAAATTTAGCGTTATTATTGATGTAATAACAAGTTATCTTTTAAAACAAAAATATTAAAAAATAATATGACAACAGCTGAAATAACAAATCTTAAAAAAATAATTAAGGATATTAAATATAAACTTAATGAGATCGAGAAAGTAATAGATAAGACTACAAGAAAAAACTTCGGCGTTTCCAATACCGCTCCGCAATATTCTCCGAGGAAAAGAAATAACTACCGTGACTCTGACACCGATTTCAATAAAAAATAATTTAGGATTACTTAAGAATTCTATATTATAATCCCAATATATTCCTGTCTAATCTAATATAATATTGAATAGGAATCAATTTTTCCTGATAAGTTTTATTTATTTTTTAAGATAGTAATGCAGAAGTGACCTTTTGAATTTAGTTAAATCCAATCAGGTTCGTTTTCGGTAAATTCATTACTCGTGTCGCCTGTGTTTAATGTTCCGGCAGGTTCGAAAAGCATTACATGAACTTCCTCAATGCTGCGGGGTCTGTGCTCAGTACCTTTTGGAATTACTATGATCTCGCCTTCATTTATCTCAATCGTACTGCCGCGAAGATCCATGAAAAATTTCCCTTTGATCACCATGAACATTTCGTCTTCATTGTCATGTTTATGCCAGATAAATTCTCCCTTGAATTTTCCGAGCTTGACATGCTGACCGTTTAGCTCTGCAATGATCTTCGGACTGAAGTGATCAGAAAATTTTCCGAACTTTTCGTTTAAGTTTATTACTTCCATTGATTAAAAAACTATTTACTTAAAAATATTACCTAATACTTTTTCACGGTAATCAAATATTTTTTCAACTTTATTTTTTACAATGAGATTCTGCGGAATGAATTCGAGAATTTTTCCGTAGGACAAATATTTTACAGTGTCCGTCATTAACGTTTCATCCCCGCGGCTTTCAAATTTATGTTCATGTATCCATATCTTATAAGGACCTTTGATCTGTGTATCTTCAAACAAAAAAGGCGGTTCCCATTTTGTGATCTCAGTTTTCCATTTAATCGGAATTCCGTTTAATCTTATAAAGTAATCTATCTGCGTTCCTTTTTTCATTTCGATTGGAAGAGGAGTAATGATTTTGAATCCGAGGAACGGAGGAGTTATCAAATCAAGATTTTCAGCTTTTGAAAAAAAATCAAATACTTCAGAGACAGGTCTTTTTAAATCTATCTGCTTTTGTAAAATATGATATTTCAAATACTGAATTAGTTATTTAACTGCGGCTTTGTAGAAATCTTTTCCGTGATCCGCAGCCATAGTCTTTCATGAATATAATACAACAGCATTTTAGTGAACACTTCCGTAAATCCTATTTCGGCAGCTCTGTTAATACTGCCTGTTACAAAGAATGAAATTATTATTGTATCGATCGTACCTACCATTCTCCAGCTAACGCTTTTTGCAACGCTTTTCCAGTGCTTGTCAGTATAAATTATTACTCCGTCCCGTTCAGAAATAACTTTTTTTCCAATATGGAAATAATTCCAAATGCGTTCATGAAAATAATATAAAAATATCTTTGTGATGAGTTCTATTCCGCCGATCTGAAACGCTAAATTCAAACTTCCCGTGAACAGCCATGCAAGAAAAATTGTGTCCAGTGTCCCGACAATCCGCCATGTCACTCCTTTTATAACGCTTATTTTTTTATTGTAAGCTGCGCTCAAAAAATCTGGTAATATTTTATTGAATATTTAAGTATTAAACAACCTCTTGATAAAATAATCTTAAATCAATTATACATAATTAATTCTAAAACCAGAATTTCACTTTAGCAATATCATTTTTCTTGTCTCGGCTAATTCTTTTGTATTCATTCCTTCAGTCGTTACCGTAAGCCTGTAAAAATAAATTCCGCTTCCGTAAGATTCTCCGCTCCATTTTACTTCATAATTTCCTGAATTCTGAAACTGCTCTGCAAGCGCAGAGACTTCCATTCCGATTGAATTAAAAACTTTTAATGATACAAAACTTCTTTCCGGAATTGAATAAGATATTTTGGTTTCAGGATTAAATGGATTCGGATAATTTTGTCTGAGCTCAAAGCCGGATGGAACAGAATTACTTTGCTGTGAAATGTTTACAGTTGTATTTACAATTGCAGTATAGCATTCCATATCAAATCCGCCTGTCCTCTGGTCAGTCCATACAGGAACGATCCTGCCGCCGTAATAGTCAACACAGATGTAATCTCCGAAACGAATTGCAGAGTTCGGCTGATTTGTCGTTGACGGCGCAGAACTTAAAACGGAATTCTTAAATGAAAGACCTCCGTCATTTGAAACAGCTAGCCATGCCTCCACAATATTATTATTCGGTGTATTTCTTGAATCATAATACAATACTGCAATATCTCCCGAATCGCTTACAGCGATCCATGGCCAGCATTGAAGTTTATTGTTTCCAACCGGATCATTATTCACTCTTAACGGAGCTGTCCAGTTCACTCCCCTATTCGTTGATTTAGTTAAAAATATATCCGGATCGCCGTTCGTTGCGTCACACCAGACTAAATAAATATTTCCATTGAAAGCTCCGCCTGAAACATCCGTGTCAATGGAAGGGAATGTGATCCCGCTTGACGTAATGGGAATGAAAGGAGTATTTCCCTGCTGAATTATTCTGTCTGTCCCGAAAGAATTTCCTCCGTCAGTAGATTTGTCAAAATAAATATAATCAAGTGAGGCAGTTCCACCCACCCATGTAACATAAATTTCTCCGTCGAGACCGATCGCCAGATCTGATCCCTGACCCTGACTTGAAGGATCAGCTACATCGACAGCATTAGTCCAGTTTACTCCGCTGTTAACAGATTTTGTCAATTTAATTCCGGCGTTACCGCTGAATCTTGTCCAGCTTATATAAAGGTTATTGTAATAAGGACTGCCCGGAGTGAAATCCGTTTCCATCCATTCTTTATCTTCCGTTCCGTTATTTGCAACCATATAAGCATTGGGAAATGTAACCCCGCCGTCAGTAGATTTATAAACTGCAAGTGCAAGGTTCTGACCGATAGTTACAACTGAAATATAAAAATTTCCTGCGGTATCCACTGCCACCACAGGGTCGCTGTTTCTGGGATATCCGGGTATCAGCGTAGAATCAAGAAGTTTATTGGCAGACCATGTAACTCCGCCGTCAGCAGAGTAACTGTATCCTACTCGCCTGTTTGCAGGATTTACGCCGGCGCTGAAATCTCTGTACGCCGCCACTACTCTTAAAGGATTTTTTTTACTTATTTTGACGGAAGGTTCGTTCTGAGGAAAACTGTCCCGGGAGATATTATAATTGGTGAAGCTTAGATTACTGTAATCCGGAATATAATCAGAGAAAGAATTATATTTTTTGAAATTCTTCTCCGCTATTTCATCTAGCGGTCTTGAAAATCTTTCCGGAGTCTGTGCCGGAATTACTCCGTTAAAAAGGAACACAGATATTATTAAAAATATTATTTTCAAAATAAAACCCTCCTCATAAAAAATGTGAATTTACTTTTTGACTTTTTTAAAGACTACTGCAAGAATCCCGATGAATAATCCGAAAATGATCCCGATGAACGGACCTGTGAAGAGAAGTACATACTGCGGTTCCATAGCTGTCGGAATTTCCTTGAATCCATCCAGTGAATCAGGATTATTTTTAAGCAGAGTATCAAAAAAAACAGCCTGAACTACGGATGTAATTATTCCCATAAACAAACCGGCCATCACAGCGTGAGTGAATATGAGCTTGTCTGTTTTTTTTGAAATTACCAGAGCCGATAAAACCGCGATGATGATCCATGGAATTAATTCAAATCCGCTTGGGATAAGTCCGAATACTGAGAGTATTCCCATCAGCAGTCCAAAAAGGGATAATTGTAAGATCAGTTTCCAGTTCATGCATTTATTAATTTAATTTGTAAATATTTTTCAATAAAGTTACTTTAATTTAATTAAAGAATCTAATTTATTTTTTGACTTCTCATCACCGGGATTGATCTCAATTAAAATATTAAGATAGCTCATGGCTTTGTCTGAATCATTTATTTTCAGATATAGACTTACAAGACCATTAAGCGCATTTACATTTTTTTTGTCAAGCTTCACAGCATCAAGAAAATATTTTTCAGACATTTTCTCATCTTTAAGTTCGGCATAACACATTGCAATATTATTATAAAATCCGGAAACTGATGCGGGATCTTTATTCAACTCTGCGAGTTTTTTAAGATCTTCAATCGCTTCCTTATATTTTTTCGCGTTATAATTTTCATACGATCTCTGCTGTAAAAAACTTATCTCATATTGCCTGTTGTTCAGATTTTCCTTATTACCGGAATCGGATTTCAAACTCTCCAGCATAGCGGCGGATTCACGGTAATCAGGTGAAATGGTCTGTAGTTTTTCCAGCATCAGTATCGCTTCGTCTTTTTTTCCCTGCACATTATATATAGTAGCCATTTGAAAATATCCGTCAGGCGCTAACGAATCTACTGCTATTCCTCTTTTAATTCTCATTTCCGCAGAGTCAAGCTTGCCTTCTATCATATACACAAGACCGAGATTATGATGTGCCAGTACACTGTTGTCTCTTAGCTCGATAGCGCGTTTGTATTTCTTTTTTGCTTCATCGAATTTTTTACTATTCGAATATATGTTCCCTTCATTTACTAATAACACAGATCCCTCAAATCCGATAGCAGATGAATACAGAGTTTCATTATTTTTCCAGTCTTCATTTCTCACATATGTCAGATACGACAATGAAATTATTATAACAATTATTCCGATGATCAGCATTCCAAGATCACGCTTATTACTCGCAAGCATTAGTAAATGCGTTATGAGTACGGCTAATGCAAACGAAGTAAAGTATAGAAATCTTTCTGCCATCAGATTCATCGTCGGGACTATGTTCATGACAGGAAGCAGACTGATAAGAAAAAACAATATGCAGAATGAAACTATACTGTCCCTTTTGTAAAAAAATACCGCAAGCCCGATAAGTAAGAGAATAAATATAAAAGAAAGCAATGCAGAGAATTCAATTATAGACGAAGAGTCGGTGATCACTCCATTATAATGATAAAGCAGTCCGAACGGCGCAAACAGAAGTCTGAAATATACAGGAATAGTTTTTATCATTGTCCAGAATACAACATCCCATTCCTTATTGTAGAAATACAGGTAACTGTCCCTGTCAGGTACGTCCGCTAATACGCTCTTTTTTTCTATAAACAAAATCATAGAGAAAAATTATTACCGGCATAGTTACTATCATTTCTTTTGAAAGCAAACCAAATGCATAAAACAAAAGAGAGACTGCCAGATACAGAAAGTTTCCTGAAGTCTCAGTGTGTTTATTATTTTCATGTCCCTCGTGATGCGGATTACCGGTAAATTTTATATAAAAAAGAAATGATGCAAAGAAAAACATCGATACCATTGAGTCAGTCCTGCCGCTTATCCAGCTTACTGCTTCGGTATGGATAGGATGAACCGCAAAAATCAGAGCGCCGAATAATGAGAATATATTTCTGTATTTATATCTGGAAAACAATAATGACAAAATTTTGAAAAGCAGAAGACAGGCAATGATATGAATAATTAGATTTGTCATATGGAAACCATAAGGATCAAGTCCCCAGATACTGAAGTCAACTGCATAAGAAGCGGAAACTATCGGTCTGTAGTATTTCCCGATGACTTTGTGAAATCCCTCTTCACCTGAAAAATACTTTACTATGTTATCGGTATTCTGAATTGATGCGTTATTAACAATAACGCTTTCATCATCAAATACAAATTCGTTATAAAGTGAATTGTAAAATACAATGTACGAAATTACAATTATTATAAGGTAACAATAAATTGGTTTGATTCTGCTCATTCACCGGATTGTAACAAAATTTAAACTTTGCTTCAGGATGTTCTTTGACATGTGCGAAATTAACTAAATAATGAATTAATTCAAATTGACTTTTAATATAAATTTCATCTGCGCATTTAATCAAATTAAATGTATCTCTGCTATCTCAAGAAAAATAAAAATGAAAATATATAACTAACGAATATTCCTATTCTTCTTGCAATTCAAATAAGGATTGAAGAAAATTTAGGTTGGTATAAAGTTAATTATCATAAAAGTAAAACTGAAGATATAATATTACTGACATTGTTAACAAAAGAAAAAAAAGTTTACTACTGCATAGTTACATTTTAATATGAGTAAACTCGTGAATTGAATTAAAAACCGGACAAAAATATTACCTAAAAAAAACTCCTTCCACATTTTTTCATTGAAGAAGGAGATTTATAACTTATACTAAGCGAAATTTTCAGAATGCCGCAAAAATTACTTTGGCTTTTACTTACGCTTTTATATCAAAATAAAGTGCTTTATGTTACAATTACTTTATAGCTTTTTTAACAGCTTTTTTAACAGCTTTTTTAACTGCTGCTTTTTTTACTGCTGGTTTTTTTCCTGCTGCTTTTTTAACAGCTTTTTTAACTACAGCTTTTTTAACAGCTTTTTTAACTACAGCTTTTTTAACAGCTTTTTTTCCTGCTGCTTTTTTTACTGCTTTCTTAACTGCTGCTTTTTTAATAGGAGTAACTTTTTTAGCCATTTTTTTTTAGTTTAGTTAAAAAAATTCATACAAATATAAAGTTATTAACATTAAACTTCAATTTAATTTAATAACTTCAGCTCATAAATAAAATTATTTATTTTATTTTGCAAAAATAAATCAGAGGTTTTATGTTTCGTTCAAAAATTTTCTTGCCGGTGACTTGATAGTTTTTCTTTTCTTTTACTTTCTGTCTGAAATAACAATCTCCCCCAAGCGCTGTAAACAAAGGATCTGCAGCCATAGCGTATATTTCTCTTTCTCAAACTGCCTGACAAATAAATATTTATCTTTCATTATCGAAGCAACTTCTTTTCTTTTTTACTCAACACTTTTTAATTTTAGAAAAATATTATGGAAAATATTTTTGATAATTTAAAATAAAAATAAAAATTATTTTAAAAATTATTTTCTAAAATATTTTAATTGTTCAACTTTAATTTTATAAAAATTATACAGAATTTATTTTATAAGTATTATATGTTTTAAACAGAGTGAATATTCAGCAGAATATTTTTATTGTTTTTTCTTGCCGGTATTAATTAAATTTATTTTAAATTAATGTCGGAGCTGTAATTTAATTTTTAATTAATTTTTTTAATCTTTGACTTCCGAATAATTTTTTATCGGTATAATTTATTCACGGCAAACGGAATTCGGAGGGATGTTTACAAATCGGATTTAATTTCTTCCTTATCTGATTCTTAGTTCCCGTAAATTTTTTAATTTGAATAAGTTCAGTTTAAAACTTCTCATATTTATACTGAAATGTTTTTTAGAGTTTTATCTAATGAGTTACACTTTATTTTATAGAAGATTATTGCAGGAAATGTTTTATTTAATCTGTCAAATTGCTTTTTAAAGTTATAAGGGATTAGTTTCATAGTTTTGCACAATATAAGGAGTATTTGCAGACATAAATAATTTTAAAGAAGTAGGAAAATATGAAATTGAAATTAATGAGATATTAAATTAAATTATTTGAAATAACCGAAGTAATATTTTGCAAAACAGATCTTTCAAAGCTCGTTCAAATATTTTTAATATTTTGATTTCAATTCTATACATCTCCACCTTTATATCCGATATTTTCAAACACCATATTATATTAATTTAAACCAAAAGGGAATTTTTTTATGAAAAAGTTATTCTTCCTGATCCCGGTAATTGCAATTGGATTTTTTGTAATGTCCGGACAGAGAAATCCTGAAACGGAAAAATGGAGTAATTACATGCCGACACAGCTTTATGATCCGAGTGTGACCGTAGGCGCTCCGTTGCCGCAGGTATTTGATTATTTTAATCCAAATGCAGAAGTTCGATATGTAAAGACTCCTTATGAAGTACTTGCAGTTACACCGAATTTCAGAGTTTTACCGAGATCCAACAGTTATCAGAGTGAAGTCGACATTGTCCGGCATCCGACAAATCCGATGATAATGTTCGGTTCTTCCAATGCTTTTAATAATACAGGCACGCTCTTTATAAGTGAAGGCGTTTACGTAACTACTGACGGCGGTATTACATGGGGCGGATCTGATACAATGAAACTTGCCGGCGGAGCGCCTGTTCCTAATCAGGGCGGTGATCCGGGAATTACAATTGACAAAGACGGTGTATTTATACAGACACATCTTGGATTTACTACTTCCGGAATGTTTGGAAATTATTCAACAGATAACGGTGCTTCATGGTCATCTAATTTTGTGATCGCTACCGGCTCACAGGATAAAAATTTTGCATCTACTGATGATGCGCCGGGCAGTCCGTTTTACGGAAGATCATACTGCGTATGGTCACTGTTTACGGCATCAGCTCCGCCTATTGATGTTTCTTATACATCAAACAGCGGCGTATCCTGGTCGACACCGCAGCAGATCAATACTCCTCCTTCAGGACATTACTCACAAGGCGCAGATGTAAGAGTCGGACCTAACGGAGAAGTATATGTAGTATGGGCAGCTCCTATATCAGGATCGCCTTTTACTGAAGACTTTTTGGGATTTGCAAAATCAACTAACGGAGGAGTTGCATGGACAGTAACTGATAACGCTTATGATATGAACGGGATCAGAGGAACCTTTTCTTCCAAATCCAATATCAGAGTTAACGGATTCCCGAGAATAGGCGTTGACAGAAGCGGCGGTGCAAGAAACGGTTGGATTTATGTAGTGACTGCAGAAAGAAATCTTCCGCCGGCAGGTTCAGATCCGGACGTTATTCTTCACAGGTCAACTAACGGCGGCGCTAACTGGTCACCGGGTATAAGAGTTAATCAGGATCCAATAAATAACGGTAAATTCCAGTGGTTTCCTGCAATCAGAGTCGACGAAGCAGGCGGCGTTAACATAGTTTACTATGATGACAGAAATACCGCTTCAGATTCATCTGAAATATATATTTCAAGATCACTTGACGGCGGTACAACCTGGTCAGATGTCCTTGTAAGTGATCACAGATTCAAACCAAAATCTATCGGAACTCCCGGAATTGCAACTGGCTATCAGGGTGATTATATAGGAATGACTTCCGGTAACGGAAAATTATGGCCTCTGTGGATGGATGATTATGCAGGTATATACAATGCATGGACAGCTCCTGTACAGATTACAACATTTCCTTTAAATTCATTCAACCTTACTTCACCTGCAGCAGGAACCAGAATACAAACGCTTCCAAATAATACAACTGAATATAATTTCAGCTGGGATACTTCAGCTTCTACAGCATCCTACAAATGGATATTCGGAAGTCCGAACGCTTCTTCAAGGCAGATCACTCTTGCGCCAAGCGGAAATAATCTGACAGTTACAGGCGGACAGCTCGATGCAATACTTGCAGGTCTCGGACTTAACCAGGGCGATTCGCTTGTCGGACAATGGGATGTATGGGCTTATAGAAATAATCAGGAAAATGATTCAATGAAAGCTAATAACGGTCCGGGATCCATTACATTGAAAAGAGCTAAACCATCGCTCACACCTTTCAGTCTTGTTTCTCCGCCAAATAATACAACGTTACTTACTCTTATTTCAAATACTACTCCCGTAAATATTAACTGGACAAAATCCGGTGAAGCAGTTACATACAGATGGCTTTACGCTTCGCCGAACTTTGGTTCGCAGGCGAATATTAAATTAAGAATCGGTTCAAACAATAACAGCTTTGATTCATTGCTGACATTAAGAAATTCACAAGTTGACTCTGCACTTGCAGGAATCGGCGTAAATGTCGGTGATTCATCTGTAGGACAATGGAGAGTTTACGGTTACAGCGCAAGCGATTCACTTGCATCAGCGCAAACATATAATATAACTTTAAGAAGAGGAATTCCTCCGACTGTTACGGCGAACTTAGATTCATTAGTCGTCAACGTTCCGACCGGCGGAAACACTTCAAGAAATCTGATCATCGGAAATGCAGGTCAGTTCAATCTTGACTGGATAATTATCGAATCATCAACTTCACTTGATAATCTGAATGTAAAGAATTATTCCCTTGCAGATGAGAAACTGATTTCGCAGCAGGCAAATCTTCCGAAAGGCGCAGCTGACGTTTATCACGGTCCGGATGTAACGGACGGATCGGGCGGACCTGACGCATTCGGATACAGATGGATAGACAGTGATGAACCGGGCGGTCCTGTATTTAACTGGTTTGAAATTTCAACCATTGGTACGCAAATTACTACGTGGACAAGCGGAACGGCAGATGACGGATCCGTGATTGTGCCTTTGCCTTTCCAGTTTAGTTTCTACGGCACTGATTACAACCAACTGAAGATCTGCACAAACGGTTGGGTTGGATTTGATGTTGCCTCCACTACAAATGCATATTCAAATGTAACAATACCTTCAACTGCAGTTCCAAATAATGCTATTTATCCGTTTTGGGATGATCAGGACGTGAGAACATCAGGTCAGATATTTTATTATAATGATGCAGCCAATAACAGATTTGTAGTTGAGTATAAAGATGTTCCGCATTTTTCAGTGGGCGGACCATATACCTATCAGGTAATGCTTTATGCTGACGGAAGAATTTACTTCCAGTATCTCAATATGGCTGATCCTCTTAATTCTTCAACCATTGGAGTTGAAAATGCAACAGGCACAGTCGCTCTGCAGACAGTTTACAATTCAGCATATATGCATAATAATCTTGCAATCAAAATAGAGAAAGGTCTTGCATGGGTTGAAGAAGTTCCTTCTTTCGGAAATATCGCACCTTCCGGAAATCAGAATGTCAGCGTAAACTTCAACGCAGTAGGTTTGTCAATCGGTTCTGTTCACGAAGGTTTTCTGAAAATTACAAGTAATGATCCTGTTACTCCTGTCAAAAATGTAAGAATTAAAATGACAGTCGGAACAGTTGACATTCAGAATAATCTTACGGGCATTCCTTCGGATTTCACACTTGATCAGAATTATCCGAATCCGTTTAATCCGGCTACAAAAATAAGTTACGGACTGCCGAAAGAATCTTTTGTGTCTATAAAGATCTTTGACATACTCGGTAAAGAAGTAATGAAACTTGTAAATGAGAATAAACAGGCGGGATATCATCAGGTTGATTTCAACGCTTCAAACTTTGCAAGCGGAATGTATTTCTACAAAATCGAAGCGGGAAGTTTTGTACAGACAAGACGGATGATGCTTCTTAAATAGTTAATAGTTAATAGTTAATAGTTAAGAATTACGAGTTTTAAGTTTTAATAAAATCGTGATTCAGATACTTACATAATACTAAACCGCCGCAGACAATTGCGGCGGTTTTTTTTTCAAATGAAAAATCATTTTAAGAATAAAATATAATTTGTTTGATAATAATTATAACCATTGTTTATAAATTTTACTAAATATGCTGCAGCATAAAAAAGGAGTTAATATAAATTATTAAAAGTAAAGTGACGGAAATAATAGGAAGTTAATAATTTGTAGTTACCTAAAATATTTTTTAAGTAGTTTGCGGTTGAGCTGATATTGATTTAAATTAATGGTAGTAATGAAGTAAAGGGAAGTGATTAAGATTATTGAAGAGGATGGTTGGTTTATAGTACGAATTAACGGAAGTCACAAACAGTTTAAGCATAAATTTAAAAAGGGAACAGTTACTATAGCAGGTAAACCTAATAAAGATGTTTCGAAAGGGACTTTAAACAATATTTTAAAACAAGCATCGTTAAAAGAATAAAACTATGGAATTTACGGTTATAATTGAAAAAAGTAAAAATGGTTATGGAGCTTTCACGCCTGATCTGCCGGGGATTGGAGTAGTAGGTGATACAAAGAAAGAAGTAATTATTTCTATAAAAAAAGCTATCAAAATGTATCTTGAAGAAGTCTCCGAAAGCGGTAATAAAATTCCGGAACCTACGACTGAAGTTCTAAAATTTGAGATAGCAATATAATACTGCGCACAATTCAAAAAACACTTAGATACTTGAATCAAACCGTTGCGGGTAATCGCAGCGGTTTTTGTTTTGATTAAAGTGCTTTAGTTTTTTAATAAAAATATCCGCAAAACTATTGCTAAATTTAAACCGGTTTTAATTTTATAATCTAATTCTGAATAACTGTTTGCAACTATTTTTTATTGCTGCAAATTTACCGATATTATTTTTGCTTCCATGTTAGCTTAATTTGGTTAATAAAGTAATATTGTAATTTTGAATTATTAGTTTTAAATTTTATAAATTTTTTTATCATTAAATAATTAAAAATGCAAAAGATAATTATACTATTTATTTCACTTTTCATTTTCTCCGAATCATATTCACAGCAGGCGCAGGTCACCGAAAGATTAATGCAGAAACTAAATTCGCTTGACCCGCTTGAATATACAGGCGTATTGATTCTTTTAAAAGACAGAGTTGATATCGAATCGCTCGATAAAGATCTCTACGTTTCATCGACCGGAATCGAAGACAGGGCGAGAATTGTTATCACCACTCTTCGTAACAAAGCCGAGCAGACTCAATCTCCGATTCTAAATTATCTTAAGACAGAAAGTATGATCGGAAAAGTCAGAAAATATAATTCATACTGGATTACGAATATGATATATGCGGATGCTACTCCTGAAGTAATCATTAATCTTTCTAAAAGAAATGATATAGACGTTATGGATTATGACGCTTTGTTAGATTTTGACAGACCGTATGATGAGAAGCCGGCAGCTCAGCACAATACCGAATCCGTAGAAACAGGACTTAGAGTTGTGAAAGCGGATTTGCTCTGGGCATTAGGTTTCACAGGAGCAGGGAGGACTGTAATGCACATTGATACAGGTGTTGACGTACTGCATCCGGCGCTCGGACCGAGATGGTGGGGAAACAACGGACGCGCTTGGTATCATGCATGGTTTGATCCGATCTCTCCTTTTACTACGCAGCCGTTTGACTGCGGAAGTCACGGCACGCATACAATGGGAATTATGTGCGGCAGAAATTCCGCATCCGGTGATACTGTCGGAGTAGCTCCCGACGCAAGATGGATGGCAGCAGGAATTACGGACTGCCCCGGTTCTTCAAATCCGTCAATGAACATCGCAGCATATCAATGGGCTATGGATCCTGATACCAACGCTTTGACAATGGATATGCCCGATGTGATCAGCTGCTCTTGGCAGGATCCGTCTGCTTCCGGAGATCAGTGTACAAATTCAATTTACAGAACAGTACTCACTGCTGTGGAAGCTGCAGGAATAGCAGTTGTTTTCTCAGCGGGAAATTCCGGACCAAGCGCTTCATCCATTACTCCGCCTAAAAATATCAGCATAGATTCTGTAAATGTTTTTTGCGTCGGAAATATTAACGGTAACTCCCCGGGCTATCCAATTAGCAATTCGTCAAGCAGAGGTCCTTCGATTTGCGGAGGCACAGGAACGCTTTTAATAAAACCTGAAGTGGTAGCTCCCGGAACAAGTGTAAGATCAACTACTCCTAATAACAACTACGGTTCCAATTCGGGTACATCAATGGCTTCTCCGCATGTCGCCGGCTGCATTGCGCTTTTAAAGCAAGCCGCTCCGGGACTTACCGGAAAGCAGATCAAAGCGATTTTATTTTCAACCGCTGATGATCTCGGCGCAGCAGGTGAAGACAATACTTACGGCAAAGGTCTTGTTAATGTATTCGCAGCTTTTCAGAATCTCGGACTTTATCCGTTAAATGCTTTTAACATTCAATCACCGGCTTCAGGAATTACTCTGACTTCATTTCCGAATTCAAATAATACTACGACAATAACATGGGATACTTCAGCTACAGGCGCTCAGTATAAATGGGTGTTTGGAGTCCTAATACGGAACCTGGATTAATTTCAATTCCTTCTACAACAAATTCACTGACTTTGACAATGGGAGCACTTGATAATTTACTTGCTTCGATCGGAGTGAATCAGGGAGATTCTATCACAGGGCAGTGGGATGTATGGGCTTTCAGAATAAGTCCGGTAGATTCAATGAAGGCTGCAAACGGTCCAAGGACAATTACTTTAAAAAGAGGAGTTCCGGCGCTTTCATCTTTCAATCTATCATCACCTCCTTCCGGCGTGACTATTACAACTTCTCCTTTTAATACATCAACTATAAATATTAACTGGACGCGCTCCGGTCAGGGCACGACTTATAAATGGAAATTCGGCAGCCCGACTATCGGATCTGTTTTGTTGACTCTTCCTTCTAACGCAGGCGGCTATGATTCGACTTTGTCATTTACAAACTTTGCTCTTGACGGAATACTCGCAGGACTTGGTTTAAATCCCGGTGACTCAGCCGCAGGGCAATGGTCGGTATGGGCTTATAGTGCAAATGATTCTCTCAAGGCTTCGCAGAATTATGCGCTAACATTAAAGAGACAGGCGAGAGGCGATATACTTATTATGTATGATTCGACTCTTACTGGCTGCAGAACTTCAAGAGATTCTCTCATAAATAATCTCAACACGCTAAGCGCAACTTACGATCTTTTTAATAAAAGAGGAAATACTACAGGCACTACTTCAATTTCACTCAGAGGTTACAAGACAGTTATGCTTCTCGGCGAAGGAACTTCACTGATGTCAAACGTAGTAAAAGATTCGATAAAGTCTTATCTTGCGTCAGGCACATCCACCGTTAAGTCAAGGCTGATAATATTCTCCGAAGACGTTGGATACAATCTTGACAGAACCGGTTCGACATTTTTGGATACTGCATTTGCAAGAAGTACTCTCGGATTCCAATTCATGGCGGACAGACCCGGCATCGGAACAATTGGATTAAGAGGAGTTACTCTTAACCCGGGCCAGTTTGACAGCACTTCCGGCCCATGGCCTGATGTACTGGCGAAGTCTTCATCCGTACCGGTTAATCAGCTGTATGAACTTTACAGATTCAGATCGTTCCCTGATTCATCAAACTCAATAGGACGTATCGCCCCAACTTACAATGTAGCTGTAATGGGAGTTGATATTGAGTCGCTCAGACCTGCAGCGGACAGTCCTCCCGGATCGCCAGTTTACAGATTTGTAAAAGGCGCGATGGATTTTGTAGACGGACTGACAGACATAGAGCCGAATTCTTTTGCAGCTATTCCGGAGAGATATTCATTATCACAAAATTATCCTAACCCTTTTAATCCGACTACAAAGATTAACTTCTCAATTCCCAAACAGGGAATTGTAACATTGAAAGTTTATGACGTCCTCGGAAAAGAAGTAATGACGCTTGTAAACGAGCAGAAGCCGGCAGGAAATTACAGCATAAACTTCAACGCTGCAAATCTCTCGAGCGGAGCGTACTTTTACAGAATAGAGGCAGGAGAGTTTAGAGATATTAAGAGAATGATCATTCTAAAATAGTTAGTAGTTAATAGTTAATAGTTAGTAGTTAATATTTTTTTTGATTGTCATTCCCGCGTGCTCCCGGCGGGAATCCAATCAGCACGGAATTAAGAATTACGAATTTAGAATTTAAAATTTATAATTTAAAATTATTTTAATTGTCATTCCCGCATGCTCCCGGCGGGAATCCAATCAGCACGGAATTAAGAATTACGAATTTAGAATTTAAAATTTATAATTTAAAATTATTTTAATTGTCATTCCCGCATGCTCCCGGCGGTAATCCAATCAGCACGGAATTAAGAATTACGAATTTAAAATTTATAATTTAAAATTATTTTAATTGTCATTCCCGCGTGCTCCCGGCGGGAATCCAATCAGCACGGAATTAAAATTTGAATTTAGAATTTAAAATTTATTTTAAATTATTTACCCCCGTTAGAATTAATTTAAAATTTATAATTTAAAATTATTTTAATTGGCGGGAATCCAATCACAGTGAGTTTCAAGTTACGAGTTTCAAGTTACGAATTTTTTAAAGTGTAATACAAAACATGCTATTTGAAAAACATTCAATGCCGCAGCGAGAAATCGCGGCGGTTTTTTTTTTATGAACTTTAAATTATTCCTTATCACGCCCGGCTTAGGAATCTGTCTCAAAATTAGAAATATAAATTAATCATGAAGGCGCAAAGCATACTATTTTTTAATACATTTTACTTAGTGTCTTCGTGACTTTGTGGTAAATAGTAATAAATATTGCAGGAAAAGATTTATAAAATTTCAATATCAATTTTTATTTAGAAGAGGAAAATGATTAATACTTATGACTAATCATTTTCCTCTTTTGGAAAAGAATAAGAGTTATTTAACGGCAGCTATTCCGGTCGCAGCATTTGGCAGCCCGCTGGTAATCCCAACCGGACTAAGTCCGCCAAGCAGAGTTCTTCTGTAGCTGCTGATAGTATGAGCAGCTGCATTCAACACGTGAACATATATATTGTCATCCGCTACTACAATTTCAGTAGGACCATCACCTGAAGGTATATCGCTGTGTATTAAAAATAATCTTCCGGAGTGTCCGATATAATAGGAAGAAATATTATTGCTTGCAGTATTAGTTACAAAAGTGAATCTGCCGAATTTAGTATTTGCAACCCAGCAAGCAGCAGCCTGATTATTTGGAACTGCACCATTTACATTAGAGATAATACCGCTGTTTATTCCTTCATAAGAAGTTACAGTACTTGCTCCGGGAGCGCCCCCTGCAGCATTTGAAACTATCAGATATCTGTTTCTTGCTATATCAAAGCCAAAAGGAGTTTGACCGGTTGAAAGTACTGCTTTTCCGTTGCCAGCAACCCCATTTGAATTTACAGGAAAAATTGAAATTTTATTTGTGGCTTTTTCAGTAACATAAAGAAATCTGCCATTAGGAGAAAAAGAGATTTGGGCCGGACCGGATCCTGTTGCGCTGAGGGATTGAATCGATCCTGCAATTGGAGTCATTACGCCATTATTTGCAACCCTGTAACCTGAAATATTATCGCTTCCTGCATTAACAACATAAATAATTTTTTTATGTATAGTAACGCTTACAGGTCTTACGCCGCCGGAGCTAACAGTGCCGGCAAGATTCAGATTTCCGGAATTGGTAATTTTAAAAGATGAGACTGAGTTACTTCCGGCGTTAACAGTGAAAAGCCATTTATCATTTTTACTTGTTTCAATAGCGCCTTGATTTCCTAATCCGTCGCCGGTTCCGTTTCCACCGGTAGAAATCGTTGACTGAAGAGAAAGGGTACCGTTATTATTTTGTCTGAAAACAAGAATACTGTTGTTAGCAGCTTCATTACTTTGAAGATAAATGAAACCATTTGAATGATTATCATTTTCATTTGACAAGGCCGTTTCATCAGGGTTTTGACCGGATTCCGATAAATCCGGACTTTCGGAGGTTGGGGAATTCCATGATACAATTTCCGAATTTTCCTTAGAACAGGAGGAAAGGATAATTGCAGTTATGAAAAACAGCGGGAACAGCAAAAAATTTTTCTTTTTCATTTTTTTAATTTTTTAATTTTTTAATTTTTAGGTAAATAATTCAATCGTTATAAAACTATTCTATTAAAATTTCAAACGCAAAAGAAAACAAAAGTAAACCTTCTTTACAAAGAGTATACATTTAAAATTTGATTGAAGAAAATTCTTTAAAATAGTTCTTCAAATGACTAATTTTAAAATATAAGCAAAGAAATTTTGGCATTAACCTTCCGAAAAATATAAAATGAAAGAAGTTAAACTATTTAACCTATTAAGCAGCATCACTAAAAAAGAGTTCGATGAACTGGAGAATTACGTTAACTCTAAAATATTCAATACCAGTAAATCTGTAATCAGATTATATAATTTTATTTCTGCCAATTATGAAGCTTCTGTATCGGGTAAAATCACAAAATATCAGATATTTTCTGCAGCTTTTGAAAATGAAAAATACAGCGATACAAAATACTGGAAAATTGCGCATTCATTTTCTGTCGTGATAGATAAATATCTTTCATTTAAGGAATACGAAGGAGATTATTTTTATCAGAAAAACCGATTACTGGAGGCATACCGCTCAAGAAATATCAATAAACAATATTCATTTTTGTCTAAGGAAATTCAGAAAAGTTTTGATAAAGAATACAATAAGGGTTTAAATTTTTTATTAAATCAGACACATTTTTATTTTCAAAACATTAGCTACCTGGGACCGGATATAATACATGAACTTGATAGGAACATTAATAAATTTTTTGAAAATCTTACAATGTTTTTTATCATGACTAATATTACAAGCGTAAGTATTATTGCTAATTTAAAAAAAGATTACATTCTTTCCGGCACATCAGATATTTGGATGTTTGAGGAAACATTAAAATATCTTCGCAAAAACAGGAAATATATAAAGAAACATTATATAGCTGTCTATATTTTTTTTCTAATTGTTTTATCAAAGATAAATTTTAAAGACGAGAAATATTATTTTGAAGCAAGGAAACTGATATTATCCCGAATCAACAGGCTTTCAAAGAATCTCTTAAAGCATATGCTGCTGAATATACTTGATTATGCGGTATCAAAGATGGAAAGGGGAGATGAAAAATTTTTAAAGGAAATTTTTTTTATAAACAAAGTAATGGATGAACATTCGTTAACTCTGACCGGAGAATATATTCATAGTCATTACTACTATGCAGTTATTGAACATTCAACTTTACTTGGGGAGCGTAAATGGGCAATGGACTTTGCAAACAAATACAAAAAATATCTTTCGGGAGATTTCAAAGAATCTTCTTATAATCTTGGAGTCTCGCGGATTCATTTTGAGAATAAAAATTATGATTTATCCATGCAATTGCTGCTTAAGGTTGACAACCTTGATCCTTATTTTTATTTTTCACATAAAATTTTACTTATTCAGAATTATTATGAAACAGGCGAGAATGCAGCTTTAAATCTAATAACTGAAACTTCAAGCAAATATCTCAAAAGAAGAATTGATATTTCTGCGGAGTTAAAAAAAAATTATGAAAAATTTTTATATTATTTCAGGAAACTAAGAATTGTTACAGATAAAAGAAGATATCTTCTTGAAAATTTTCAAAGAGATATTCAAAAAGAAAGTTTTTTTATTCAAAAAAAATGGATTCTGGAAAAAGTCGCTGATATAAAGAAGCTAAACAAGTAAATGAATCGGTCAGTCACATAATCATGAGTGCGTGTAATTTTGCGGAAACAAAATATTATTTAGCGTAAGTTTTTTATTAATCATTTCTTGAGTTCTACAATACCTGTTCTATATAAGTCTAAAGAACTCTGAAGAATATTTTCAATCGTCTTCAGAGGCAGATCTTTATGCGGATTAACTCGGAAAATTTTCATCCGGGAACGATCGCCGGCTTCCAGTTCAGGATGGTCAAGATATTTCCCTTCCGTTAATAGAATGTAAGGTTCATTAGTTTTTTTATCAGTCCATAAGTAACAGAAAATATTTTTCTTATAGCAGAAACACGGCATACCATATTTTTTCGTTTCTGTAATATTTGTTTCCTGTTCGAGAATAATGCTACGTAGTTTCAGCAGGCAGGTCCTGTTTGGCTCTTCTTTACTTAAAATATATTTATCTGCTTCCTGATACATAATTGCTGACTCTAATTTTCTGTTTTATAGTTAAAGGTAATTGCCTGAAAATTATGCGGCAGCATAATACTTAATTATGACTTAAAAATTTTGTGAATACGATTCTTATCTAAGTTTAGAGATACAGTCTAATTTCCGGCAAACGGAGTTCCGAAAATTCCAACGGCAAGTTCTATCCATATGAGCAGAAATGATCCGACAACTGCTGCAGTGAGTACAATCTTATATCCTGTTTTTGTTACTTTCCTTAAAATAAATTCACACATTAAACCTGCGCCGGTCAGCAGTATTCCCATTACCAAAAAATCGAATGCTGTCCAGTTAACTTCGTCTGAGAACTGCATTGCGATCAATGGAATAAGCAGTAGTATCACTACTGATATTAAAACGATGATAAGTCTTTTGTTATTCAAAATTAAATGAGATTGGTTTTGTAATTTAATATTTGATCTGATTATATATTTATCTCTCAGGTCAAATGTGATTTAATTAAATTAAGATTATTTATGAAATTAAAAAATAATAAAATAAAAAATACTTTCTTTGAATAAATTTAAATTAATCATCATACATTTTTAATAAGTAATTTAATTATCAATTTCTGAAATCAGTTTTTTAATCAATGAGATTTGTCCCAAATGATAATAACTATGTTCAATTACTCCTTCTAAATTCCGCTGATACGTCCCGTATTTTTCATCTGCGAATATTTCATCAAATATTTCATCCGGCAGTTGATCTATCTGAGCGGTTAACTTTTCCGAATTACTCAAAAACTCATTTACCAAATTTTCCCAATCTTTTTCACTACATAATGCAGGCATGTCAAAGCTATACTTATCCTGAATTTCAAGTTTTCCGCTTTTAAATATATTCAAAATTCCGGACAGATAATAGTTGACATGATAAGTCAGTTCAGCTATTGAATTTAAGCTCCCGATCTTACGTTTTGCCTGCCGATGTGTCACGCTCAGCAATTGTTCTTTGTAATTTGTATTTGCTATCCAGCGTCCGCTTAATAATACTTCTCTAAGACGGTTAGCAATAAATTTATTTCTTGTCATTCTATATTATCTATTTGAATTTTCGGTTTGAAGATCGTAATTCACTAAATGTAATTTTAATCTGCGGGCTTGAAAAGACGGATATGATAAAAAAATAAATTCCAGATTTAAATTAGTGCAGTAAAAGATTAAATGATTTTACTTTCGGAAATAATTCGTTTTTTATTTTGCGGCTTACAGAAATTTCACAAACTTTATTTAATTCGAAATCTTATAAACAAATTTTATTTGATCAGCATCATACGTTTCGAATCTATGATCTTACCGTCAGTCTGCAGAACATAAATATAAACACCGCTCGGAAATTCCGCGCCGTTGAAATTTATTTTATAATAGCCGGCGCTTTGTTTCTGATTTACAAGTACCGCCATTTCTTTACCGAGAGTATTATAAACGGAAAGCCGGACATTTACAAAAGCGCTGCTTAGTGAAGTGATCTCATACGAGATCAGACTGTTCGGATTAAACGGATTCGGATAGTTTTGCGACAGAGAATTCTTTACCGGAATTTCAACTGTCACTTCACCTGATAAATAATGATATTCAAAATTTCCGTTGAAGTCTTTTTGCTTTAGTCTGTATAAATACTTTCCGGGAGAAAGATTTTTATCCGTGAAATTATATTCTGAAAATTCAGTAGTATTTCCGTTACCGGCTACATATCCGGAATAGCTCCATTCTCCTGACTGATCATCCGTTTTTTTTCTTTCAATATCAAAACCGTCGTTGTTAATTTCACTTGCAGTAGACCAGATCAGGTCAATGTTGTTTTTATTCTTATTAAAATAAAAAGATGTAAGCTCAACAGGCAGCAGTAAATTCTCCGGATCAGAAAAGATCATACCTGAAGTAATATCAATTCCGTTATTATCAATTACAGCGCAGTACTGCAGATTCCATCTGATCTGATGAGTAGCGAGGTAGTCAAGAATATCAAATCTGATAGTTCCCACCAATGTAGAATCTTCCGGCACAACTGTTCCTGCAGACGGCAGAGTATCAAGTCCTATCTCCACTGATACTGAATTTCCGTCATCATAAGAAACTACAAACTGATCGGCATAATCTGTATTTGAGCTGTCGTCCCAGCCGCTTTCGGAAATTTCAACCGGATTTGTCATTGCGAGATTGTTATAATAAAAAACAAGACTTGCAAAGCCGATGCACCATGCCGGACCTGCGTCACTTCTTACATAGATGCTGACATCTATCACTGTTCCGTCATTTGTCTGTGAGATTGAAAATCTCCCGGACTGAGAATATAGTTCTGCATTACCCGAAAAAAACAGAAATAAAATTATATATATTATTTTCTTCATAGATCTGATATAAAAAATTATTTATTTAATCGCATGCACATAAAATTATCACGGCTCTGATTTTGTATTGCCAATGTTTTCCAGGACTATTCTTCTGTCAAGCGTGTCAACTATCCCGTTACCGTCTAAATCATTATAAGAGAATCCTGTCATTCCCAGAGAAGTTACAACGGCAGCTCTGTCAATTGCATTAATAACTCCGTCCTGATTTATATCTCCGCTAATAAGACAATATTTGTTTCCAATAAGTTTTATCCGTGAACCAAATGTCTTAATTGCATCATCCGTAAAATCATATGTGTTTAACACTCCCCTTGTGAACTGAATACCGCCTTCAACACTCCATGTCTCTAAAGTATTTTTATGCTTTACTCTTATATAATATAATCCGGTTTGTGAATTATAAAAACTAAAATTGCCTTTGAAATTCAAAGAATCAATTACCGAAGTTGCCGAATCAATAAGTTCATAAGGTGTTGAAGCATTATGCAGATATACCGTAACTGTATCCGACAGATTCATTGTGTTTGAATTCTCATTATAAAGACCTTCAATAATAACATTCATATCAATAGTCAAAGGACCGGAATATCTTAATCTGTAAATCCTGCCGTCTGAACCGGAATATTTTACAATTAAAGGTTCATTATACTGATCGACATCAACTGAAGTAATATTGATTGTAGTGTCCAGAAGAACTTCATTCACAGGAGGGTTAACTCCGTCGTAATCTAATGTCTGCACATTCCCCTGAGAAAAATCCGCGAATATAAGTTTGCCTGTCAAAGCCGGAAGCAGACTTCCCCTGTAAACACTTCCGCAGATAACTGCATACGGCTGTGTGATATCAAGGTGCAGATATTCATGAACGGGTAATGTAAAATTTCTGCCGGCTGTATCACAAATAGTTGTATCGGGATAACAGTGAAATCCTTCCATCTTATTCCATCCGTAATTTTTTCCGCTCTCAACAATATTCAGTTCTTCATATCTGTACTGTCCGACATCACCGAGCCACATTCTTCCTGTCGGCGGATCGAAACTGAACTTCCACGGATTTCTGAAACCATATGCAAAAATTTCTTTTCTCCATCCCGAAGTGTTTGTATAAAATGGATTATCGGCCGGAATGGAATAATTCAGACCGGTGTCATTTGAATCGACATCTATTCTTAAAATTTTTCCAAGAAGCTGAGTCCTGTCCTGAGAAACGTCACCGCCTGCATATCCGTCTCCGAGAGCAATATATAATTTATTATCCGGACCGAATGCAAGCTGACCGCCGTTATGATTTCTGTCAGGCAGCGGTACCTTAATTAAAGTTTTTTCAGAACTGAATATAGCCGAATCAGGATTAGACGGACTTACCGAAAATCTTGAAACCCTTATCCACTTTCTCACGGGACTTCCTACGCTGTCAAATACATAATGAACAAAAAAGTAAGGATTATTCGGAAAGTCATAATGAAACGTAAGACCGAGCAATCCTTCCTGCGGACCAGTATTCTGTAATTTACTGTCGATGTTAAGGAAAACTTTTCTTGTGCTGACCGATGATGAATTGTCAAATACATATATTACGCCTTTGAGCTGAGCTGCAAAAAGTCTGTTTGAACTGTCTTTGGAATGAACAACGGTAGTGGGAGTTAAAAAAGGAGAAAGATTCGGGAACGCTTCCTCAAGATAATATTGTGAATAAGATCTTTGATTTGATAATATTAAGAAAATTAACAGTAAAATTACGGTTAATAATATTTTTGGAGAATTAATCATTGGAGTAGAAATTTATTTTGGGGGTTCATGATCAGTAATTCCCTTCTAATTTTTTGTAATGTTAAATTAAATTAATTGCTTATAAAATCCTAATCAAAAAATTGACACTATCAGTTTGAGCGCATTTAATCAAATTAAATGAAACCCAGCGATGATAAAAATATAGGTCGTTTACTCATATTAAATATAACCAATAGCCGGAGTTGAATTTTGAAATCAATACACAACTCGTATCAGCGATTACTTTTTTTTTCAATTCTAAATTCCTTCTCCATGTCTTCAGGTGCATAATTAAAAATTGATACTCCGTATCTTCCTAATATATCCATAAATTCTCTTTTAGTATATCCCGCAACGTCAGCTGCCTGACCCAGCGTAAGACTCCCCTTTTCATAAAGTTTACTTGCAAGAAAAGTTATAGTCTCTTTATCGTCTAATTCAAAGCTATCCGGTAAATATAGTGTAAGTGATTTCATAATTTTTATTAAAACTGAAATAAACTAACAAATTAAAAAATTAATTCAAATTGAATTTGTATAAAAAATTTCACCGGTGCATTTATTCAAATTAAATTTATCTAAGTACCATATGAAAAAATTAGAACCTATTAGATTAAGGAGTAAAACCAAGTGTCTATACAGCCTGGTGAAATTTGGAATTTTTTTTCCGTTCAAATTACGAATTAGAATTATTATTTAAGCTTAAATAATAAATTTCATTTAAATAAAATCAGCATGAAAAATTTAATAATTCTTCTTTTAATTTTTATACCAATCGGAATATATTCACAGGATCTTGCAATACCTGACAATCCTTATGAACAGGCGGATGAACAAATTAAAAGCCGGAACGCATTTAAAAGGGAGAGATGGTTCTATGAGCAGAGAATGTTTCCAGGGAATTATATTCCTGAAGACGCTTATTCAAAAGCTAATGAGCAGAGAGATGAAATGAGAAAGAGTAAAGGTTTTGCAATGAACGGATTATTCGACTCATGGGTCAATTTAGGTCCGAAGACAGGATTCTACTTTGCCTATTCCAATATAACTTCAAGAATGACAACCGTTAAATACGATCCGATTGATCCCAATACAATCTATACCGGAGCAGCTTTCGGGGGAATATGGAAATCAACTAATGCGGGAAATAACTGGACTGCAATAAGTGACAATGAAGTATCACTCTCTTCCGGTTCTATCGCTATCGATCCAAACAACACAAATATTTTATATTATGGTACCGGCGAAGCGACATACAGCGGAGCTTCATATTACGGCAGAGGTCTTCTCAAATCCACTGACGGAGGAAATACATGGACTAATTATACTTCCGGACTTCAATCCCTGAGTTTTTTCTCACGTGTAGCGATCAGACCGGGCAGCAGTAATGAACTCATAGCTGCGCTCGGAAGCAGGAGCAGTCTCGGAGTAAACGGCGGACTTTACAGGAGTATCGATGCAGGTGTGAGCTGGTCCTTAATTTCTTCAGGAAGAGCTGATGATGTTATTTTTTCTCCGACCGGAGATACGGTTTATGCAGTCGGCAGCGGAATCGGATATCTGATCTCAACAAACGGAGGCGCATCGTTCTCCTGCAAACGGCGCTATCTCAATGGGCACCCGAAACCACATCGCCGTATGTAAATCATCACCGAATGTTTTATATTATGCAAGACATACTTCACCAAGTATTGTTGTTTACAAATCTACAAACGCAGGATTTAGTTTTAGTCAGATAGTTGTTGGTCAAAACTTCAGCGGCTCTCAGGCATGGTATGATTTTTATATGCATGTAAATCCGGCGAATCCGGATATAGCTTATGTCGGTTCAATTGATGTATGGAGAACTACTAACGGCGGGACCACAAATTTTACTAACATTACAAACGGTTACAGCGGCGGTAACGTACATGTCGATCAGCACAACATAGATTTTCATCCGACCAATCCTAATGAGCTTGTTTGTGTAAATGACGGAGGCATATGGAAATCAACAAATAACGGAACGAGCTGGACTAATATGAACAGAGATCAGGTATTAACTCAATTCTACAGAATAGCTTCTGATCCTTCTAATGCTAACCATATAATGGGAGGAACTCAGGATAACGGCACGCAAAGAACTTTAGGCACACTTAACTGGGTAGCTGCATACGGCGGAGACGGCGGTGAAGTTTGTTTTCATACTCAGAATAATAATTATATCTTAGGCGAAACACAGAACAACGGCGTATTCAGATCCACAAACGGCGGCTCGAGTTTCAGTTCAGCAACTTCAGGACTTTCAGGATCAGGAAGCTGGGTCGGTCCGCTGCTTTCGCATCCCGATTCATCCGGAATTTTTTACACAGCAAGACAGCGCGTATTTAAGTCCACCAACTGGGGAGCGTCATGGGTTGCGATATCCTCAGGTACAAGCGGAACAATCAGGGAAATGGATATCAGCAATAATACCGGTAACGTAATGTATGCTACTTCAGGTAGCACAATTTACAGATCTACAAACCGCGGATATACTTTTTCAAATGTTACCTCAGGTCTGCCCGGAAATACAATCACGGCAGTAAGGATACATCCGGATTCTTCTAATGTCGCATTGATCACTTATTCAGGATTCGGTTCGGGAAAGATCTATAAGACAACCAATACAGGCGCTTCATGGACAAACATAACCGGCAATCTTCCTGATTCCCCGGTGAATGACGCAGTGATATACCATCCGGGATATCCGACGAGCACTTATTTCTGCGCATCGGATGTCGGAGTTTTTGTTTCTCATAACTATGGTCAGTCATGGCAGGAACTTGCTAACGGACTGCCGAATACCGTTGCCATTCATCTTGATCATCATAAAACAACAAATAAGTTAAGGATCGGCACTCACGGTAGAGGCGTTTACGAACTTCAGCTGAGCAACTTTTTATTTGCTGATATAAAAATAATTCCTGAAGGTTTCTATAACTCATCTACAAACCGTCTCAACAGTAAAGATTCTGTACGGGCTTATCTGAGAAGTTCATCTTCACCTTATAATTTAATGGATTCATCCGTTGCAGTAATTGACTCTGTAACATTCAACGGAAATTTTTATTTTGAGAATGTAACTTCAGGCGGATACTATCTCGTGATGAAGCACAGAAATTCGATTGAAACCTGGAGTAAATCCGGCGGAGAGTTTCTCACTCAGGGAAAAACATTTAATTATGATTTTACGGTTTTATCAACTCAGGCGTACGGAGGTAACATGATACAGGCGGATCTGTCACCGGTAAGATATGCAGTATTTGCCGGCGATGCAGACGGAAACGGCGCAGTTGATCTGACTGATATGAGTTTGATTCAAAATGACATTCTTACTTTTGCTACAGGTTATGTTGTAACTGACTTAAACGGAGACGGCACAGTGGATCTTGCGGATATTACTTTTGCTGATAATAACGCGTTTAATTTTGTTGTCAAAATAACACCATAAGTAGTTAGTAGTTAGTAGTTAATAGTTAATAGTTTTTTAAAAAAATACTGTCATTCCCCCATGCTTCCGGCGGGAATCCATTCAACACGGAATTTAGAATTTAAAATTTAGAATTTAAAATTTAGAAAGATGACTTTTAAATATTTTTTTGTATTTGTTTTTTGCTTTATCTCAACCGTGTTGAATGCGCAGTGGTATCCGCAGACTACAGGCGCGGTATATTCTTTAAGGTCAGTTCATTTTACTGATCAGAATAACGGCTGGATATGCGGACTTGAAACTGTATTGAAAACAGTTGACGGCGGAAATACGTGGAAAACAATAAATGTATCCGGTGATTTTAATTCGGTTTATTTTGCTGATGCAAATACAGGATGGATATGCGGATTTAACGGTAAGATAAAAAAATCCGTGAACGGCGGATTGAACTGGTATGATGTAAATTCTACTGTAACCAATAATTTAAATCAGATATCATTTTTAAATAACAGTACAGGTTTTGTTGTCGGGAATAATTCAATAATTCTCAGGACAACCGATGCCGGAGAAAGCTGGAACAGACTTAATGCAGGAATAGATACGATTGATATATATGCAGTTAAAATCACAGTTCAGCAAATAATTTTTTTAACAGGTTCAGAATCAATGATCTTTAAATCAGTAGATTTAGGAAACAGCTGGAATTATTATTCCATGAATCAGGCGAATCCGTTTTTTACTGTAGAGTTTAAAGATTCAAATACAGGATATGTTTCCGGCTGCTGCGGGATGTTTCTGAAAACAATTGACGGAGGGATACACTGGACCAAAGAAATATATCTTACTCCCGGTCTTACATTATTTTCAATGAAATTTATTGATAACAATTTCGGAATGATAGCGGGTTCTGAAGGATATATACTCAGGACCTCTGACGGCGGGATGAGCTGGGATTCTCTGCAGTCAAATACTGACAAAGAAATATTTTCTCTTTTCCTGATTAATAAGGATACCGGCTTTGCTGTGGGAAACAGCGGTACAGTTCTTAAAACAACGAACAGCGGCGGCGTGGGATATCCGGTTTCAGTAAATGATCCTTCCGTTCAATCCCCTTCCGGTTTTACTCTGCATCAGAATTTTCCAAATCCATTCAACCCTTCTACTGAAATTAATTTCAGCATAAGCAAAAAAGCATATATAAAAATTGAAGTCTTTGACATCAGCGGTAAATTAATTTCAACTCTTGCAAATTCCGTTTTTGAAAGCGGTGATCACAAATTAAATTTTTCCGGAAATGATCTGAGCTCGGGAATTTATCTTTACAGAATGAGCGTATCCGGTATATCCGGAAATTTAATCCAAAACATATCAAGAAGTATGCTTCTGCTAAAATAATTTTTATCAGCTCATAAATTACCGCATAAACATCTATGCCAACATAAATTGACTGACCTTTAAAATTCATTTTTGTAACTTGTTCCATTGCAAGCCTCCTTTTGTTTAATTAGTCTGTTAACTAAATTTAATAAACTTTTGTGAGGCTTGTTGTTTTAAACATTAGGTCTGCCGGGAAGTAAACTTTGACGAGAGTAAAAAAATACTCAAATGATCTATTAGCTCATTTTCAACCTCCGGCAAATGGGAATAAGGGGGGTTCTATCAATGAATGTCTCAATCTTTAATAATACATTTTCTATGTTCACAAACAGAATTAGTTTGTTTCGAACTCTCCCCTCTATTCCTTTGTAAAGAAACCTTTGGAAAACTCACCTGTATAATAATATAAAGGGAGGAACTAACGAAAAATGAAATCTCAATATTCTCAATTAATTAATAAGGAGCTGTTAATTAAGAAATGCAAATCTGAAGAGATGAAACCTGAAAATAAAACAGAAAATTCAGAGTCTGATAAAAAGAGTAAGCAATACAGTGAAAAGTAAGCGTGAAACTGAATGAAGAATAGTCATTGTGATGCGAAGAGTCGGACAATTTAAACAAAGGACTGCAAATTCTGAATAAAGCGACGGGGATGCTTAATAAAGAGTTCTGAAAACTTAACAAAGAAGGGGAGAAGTGATAAAAAGAAAAGTGAAAACGTAATAAAGAAACGTAAACGTCAAACAAAGAAACGTGAACGTCAAACAAAGAACAGTGAACGTCAAACAAAGAGATCTGAACGTCAAACAAAGAAACGTGAACGTCAAACAAAGAACAGAGAACGTCAAACAAAGAAAGGTGAACGTCAAACGAAGAGTGGTGAATGTGAAATTATTTTCAGTGAATGTCAAACAATGAAGGGTGAACGTCAAACAATGACAGGTGAATGTCAAACAATGCCGGGTGAATGTCAAACAATGCCGGGTGAATGTCAAACAATGCCGGGTGAACGTCAAACAATGAAAGGTGAATGTGAAATAATTTTCAGTGAATGTCAAACAATGAGAGGTGAACGTCAAACAATGCCGGGTGAACGTCAAACAATGAACGGTGAACGTCAAACAATGACAGGTGAACGTCAAACAATGACAGGTGAACGTCAAACAATGACAGGTGAATGTCAAACAATGAGGGGTGAATGTCAAACAATGACAGGTGAATGTAAAATTATTTTCTGAAAATGGAAAAAAATTTTAAAAAGTGAAAAATATTTCACAAAAAAATGAAATGAGGTAATAAAAAATAAGAAGAAATAAGATCAACTGAAATAAATTGCAATTAAATGAAATTTACAGTAACAAAACCAGGATTTTTTAAAATCAGTCCCGAATCCCGAATCAGAAATCCGCAGAAAGTTTAGTGTGAAAGAAATTGGAGGCAAGTACAATAAAAAAAATTCTTCCGACCTATATTTTTTTTCTTCTCTACTCCAAACTCCTTCTCATACTATCTCTACAGCTCATTTGACTTTTTACTGCGTTGAAGTCCATCTATCTAAATCGGAAATTGGGTATGAGGGCTTTAAACTATTTTATCTTTGGAGAGCACCGTACCCAATCAGGAGATTGGGTACGAGGGCAAAATTAATATACAGCATTTCACTCAATTCACTGCTGTCATTACTTGAGAAGTATCATCCGTTTTGTATCGCTGAATCCGTCAGCAGTTAATTTATAAAAATAAACACCGCTCGGTACACCGCTTCCGTCAAATTCAGCTTCATACGTTCCCGGATTTTGTTTTTCATTAACTAAAGTAGCTACTTCCTTCCCGAGAGCATCAAACACTTTCAAATTTATAAAATGATTTCCATTTATTGAATAACGAATAATGGTAGACGGATTAAACGGATTAGGGTAATTCTGATTCAGAGTAAACGAAGCGGGAATTTCCGTCGAAATATTATTCACAGCTAGTACAGACTGAAAATTGGTATTATAAAATTCCTGAACTAAATCTGTTAAATTTCTAAGCTGTAGAATGCTGTTTAGATTACTTGATCCTCGTGCAATCACCTGTGCAAAAATTACAGATTGTGTATCATTCGGACTCATATTTAAAGGACCCACTCCTAATAAGAATCTTCTGTCTGCTGATCCGGTCATCACCCATCCGGTACCTGATACAGGATCTCCTGAATAAGCAAATTTTGTCGGCTGATTGTTAACCGGATTGATCCATGATTGTCCGCTTCTCCAGAGTCCGGAAATTACTCTGTAAGTCTCTGCATTAACTTGCGGAAACGAAGGCTGAGGAGAACCGTTATTGTAAGTATTAAAAACATTCATTCCCGTAAATTTATAACCTATCCTGACTACCTGATTTTGTGAGCCGGGAGGATTATAATATTTTGCAGTATCATTATTATTTCCGGTAAAAACAACAGGACTTCTTAGAAGCATCGTTCCTACAGCGGGCGGATTATCACCATATACCGGATCATTATTTGTTGCATTATATGTAAACCCTAAATTCCTCGAAGTATCACATCCGATCACATCATCAAACGGGCTGCCTAAATCATCGTCCGTCCAGAAAGAAAAGTATGCATCTTCCCATACATTGCTGCTTCTGTTAATAATTTTAAATTCAATAAACTGCACATCTCTTAATCCGCTGTTTGTGTAACACCAGTTTGTCTGAAGTATCACTGCTTTAAGTGAAGAATCGCTCGTAATATTATTCTGATGCGGATAAGCATCGGTGTAAGAATAAAACATAGTCTGCGTACCTGAGAAAAAAGGTTTTCCCTGAGCATTCACATAAGCCCCCTGATTTACCGGCCAGTGCAGATAATCGTAACTTGCGCTGTCCCCTCTTATGATACTGTAGATTCTGTATAACGAATCAAATACACCCTGCGGCTGCCCGGCATTATCAACATATCCCGGTAAGTAATCATCAAAGCGTATTCCGCAATTGCCGTTAATGTATCACCATTGGATATACATCCCATCCACAGACCGGAAGAGTATCTTGCAGTATTTCCTGAGCCTTTAGGCCATTCAAATCCGGCGCTGCCTGTGACCGGATCATTGTTAAAATTTCCGTTATTTCTGAACCATGCGCTGATGTTATTAGCATCCAGCTTCAACTGAGAAACCGCTAAAATATCTGTGTAAGAATAATTTATAACTGACTTTCCTGAAGGTTTATCACTTTTAATTGTAAATGAAATTAATGTAAGACAGGTAACAGATATTAGAAAAATTGATGAGGTTTTCATATTTTTTCCTTTCTTATTTAAATTTTTTAAAATTATTAAATATTACTTTTACTTCTTTGTCTGCTTTGGATTAAATTTATAGTATTTCATGGCGGATTATAATATTCATCGTTCACTTTATTTAATCTGCTTTAAATTAAATTTTTAATTAATTAAGAGCAAAGATATTTTATTCAGTTTGTGGAACGATTTCTTCGAAACAAAAGAACTTTAAATTAAAATTAAACTCAATAACAGCATAATTTAAAAACATTTTCAAAAAATCATCAGGACACAAAATACGGTTTGTGGGATTTTGAAGATTACGTTGCCAATCGGGAGAGTGGGAACGAGGAGTATAAAATAATTTGAATTTGGAACGCGGAGTATATTAATCGGGTTGCGAATGAAAGGGTTTACCACTGACATTTCTAATGAGTTATCACACAATATTTTTTCAATTCAATTAACTTGAATTTTCATCTAAATAGTCTTAGGTTTCCCTGCCCCAAATTTTAATTATTATTTTATAAATTTACATTGTTTAAAATGGCGGGCAAATTGTTTCAATCCTGGAAGCTCTATTATTTTTTTCTGATCTCTTTTGTTGTGTTTTTCATTTCGACAGCGAATCCGGTTTTATCAGCAGACTATTATATCTCCAATGACGGCAGTGACGGTAATAACGGCACAAGTATTTCTACGCCATGGGCTACTATTGCAAAAGTGAATTCAGTGATGGCTTCATTTGCACCAGGTGATAAAATTCTTTTCAGAAGAGGAGATACATTCTTCGGACAGATAACAGTTTCTAAGTCCGGTCTTGCGGGAAATGAGATCACTTTCGGAAGTTATGGTGCAGGTGAGCTGCCGGTAATTACCGGCGCAAATTCACCTCAGAACTGGATAGTCCATTCGGGAAATATTTATAAAACAACTTTCACAGATACAGTTTCTAATTTATATGTATCAGGGAATATTATGAACATCGCTCGCTTTCCGAATTCAGGCTGGCTGAGAACTGATTTCGGAATAAGCAATACCGGTTTCAATGATGCAGCATTAAATCAGGTTAACGGTTACTGGAACGGCGCTACATGCAGGATCAGGACAAGAGACTGGTCTTATGAAGTTAAAACAGTTTCTAATTTCAGTTCAGGCAATGTACAATTTTCAAGTCCGGTTGTGAACGCGCTGGCATTTGATTACGGATATTTCTTTGACAATAAATTGAATTTACTGGATGCAGAAGGTGAATTTTTCTACGACATTCCGAATCAAACGCTATATTTTTATGCGCCTGGAGGAGCTAATCCCAATACGCTTCAGATACAGGCGACAGTCAGCAGGTTCAATGTATATTTAAATCCCGGTGTAAAATTTGTGATCATAGAAAATCTGCATCTCTCACATGCAAAAGAGAAAGGAGTGGAAGAAGCTAACGGAACTTCTATAACTGTAAGAAACTGCCGGATAAGTAAATCAGATAAGATCGGGATCAGACTTTACGGGACAGGTCACAGGATAGAAAATAATATTATCGAAGATGCGCTTGATATAGGGATCACAGCTCAAATATTCGACGGATTCGTAACCGGAAATACAATAAGGCGGACCGGATTAAAACCGGGATACGGCGGAAGTTCTTGGGGATATATCGGATTAAGAGCTGAGAGCGCAACCGGAACTCAGATGAGTTATAATATTATTGACAGTACAGGATACACCGGATTCCGGCTTGGAAGAAATAACATTGCAGAATATAATATTGTAGATTATTCATGTCTGACATTAAATGACGGCGGCGGCATTGCGATTGACAATGTAGACGGTCTTCAGATCAGGAACAACATTATAAAAAATTCAATAGGAAATAAAGAAACTGCCCCGCCTGCTAACTATAATTTAAGTTATGGAATATACTTCCGTAACACTCACATTAAAAATCTAATAATCTCCGGCAATACAATAGAGCATAACAGATTTGTCGGAATATATGTGGACAACACAAATACACTCGACAATATACAGATAAGGGATAATGTTCTTTACAATAATCCCTGGACGCAGATTAAATTTACAGACTTGTCCGCATCATCTTATAAACCATCCTACAATACAATATGTAAAGGAAATATTCTTTACAGTCTGAGCTGGAAGCAGGTTGGTATGGAACATCAGATGTTTCATTCGCTTACATTCAGTGACTACGGTAACTTTGACAGCAATTATTACGCTAATCCCTATAATGAATATGTAATAAGGAGAATGATCATGCCTCCGAATTACTCCTCAAAGGAATACAGATTAGCTGAATGGAAATCAGTGGTCGGCGAAGATTTAAATTCTTCTTACAGTCAGTTCTCATTTGATCAGTATGCTGTTACAGATACACTCAGCAGTAATTACATAACGAATCCGCATTTCACTGATACGATAGCGGGCTGGACTACATGGCCTTCGGGCTCATCCATTGCAAAGGTCACACATCCGCTGCTTGACGGCGGCGCGATGAGGATCCGCTGGAACGGTATAGGATTTACTGAAAATCTTGCTATCAGCAATGCATTTCCTACAACAAAAGGAAGTTATTATCAGGTTAGTATGAGCGTCGTCGGTGATCAGTCAGGTGATTTTAATGTCTGGGGCAGATCCAGTCTTCCGCAGGTATATGAAATGGGACTCAGAAGATTATACAGGTTTGAACCATTCAGAAGAGATTACTCATTTATATTTAAACCTGACACAACAGATCCTGCCACTACGTTTACAACAGGAATGAAACTCCCGGACTCGCTTTATTACAACTGAAAAGTCAAAATTATTCATTAACGAAACTAGCTCCACGCAGCTTTTTGATCTGAACGGTATAAATTATAAAAACCTAGACGGAAGTAATGTAAATGGTAATGTCATTCACGTTCCTCCGTTTAGTTCAATGATACTTGTCAATGACGGTGAGATTTTAACGCCTGTATTAAATCTGAATATGCTTGTAGAAGGAATGTATGATCCTAATTCCCAGCAGACTGTTTCCGATACTGTCAGAGTTTACTTAAGAAATATTAATTCGCCTTTTCAGATAGTTGACTCTGCTGTTTCGGTTTTTAATACATCAGGTCTCGCATCTCTTGATTTTCAAAATGTATCCGACGGAATAAATTACTATATTAATGTTGTTCACAGAAATTCAATTAACGCTTGGAGTAAATCCGGAGGAGAGTCTTTCAGTTCTTCAATTTTGAATTATGATTTTACAAATGATTCATCAATGACATATGGCTACAACGTTATAAAAAAAGGCGCAAAATTCTGTTTCTATTCCGGCGATGTAGATAAAGACGGTGCCGTAGATCTTTCCGATTTATCTGTAATTGATAATTTAGCTTCATCTTTTGCAGTAGGATATTTAAATTCAGATCTGAATTATGATCTGCTCACGGATATTGCTGATCTTACAGTTGCTGACAACAATGCATTCAATGTCGTTACGGTAATTTCACCTTAAGTATGAATTCTTTAAAATATTTTTTATTTTAATTTCGCAGCAATGACAACCGGCGCTTTCAGATTTTCTGAAGCGCCTCCCCTGTCATCAATCGCTTCTATCAATAAGATATAAACGCCCGTTCTCAGTTTCTGATTATTATCATCAAGTCCGTTGAATATAATCTCTCCAATACTGCCGCTTACTGAATTATTAATTATTGTCCTTACCTGCCGTCCCTTAATATCATAAACTTTAATTCTTATCTGCGCGATATTAGCTTTAAGTTTAAAACTGATCACAGCAAAGTCTTCAAAGCCGTCTCCGTCCGGCGAAAATGGATTAGGAAAACATTAACATTTGATTCGCTTTTTTACTCCGCGGTATATATACTGTTTACAAGACCCGGAGTGCCGCCTGCAGGATTTGCCGAAGAACTCCAGCTGTATCTGTCACCGGACAAAAACTTTGGATTTATCCTTTCAAGGGAAATACCTTTTGTGTCGTCAATATTTGGATTATGATAATCCGGAGAATATGTTACTGCATCTATTGTATTATTCATGCTGTCAGCCACTGATATTTTTTCTCCAGTATTTGAAAGACTCATGCCGCTGATAATGGATACTTTGTTTTGATAGGAGGGTAATTTTAAATGAGGAAATGATTCATAAACAGAAGTATCATTTGCGATAATAAAATATTCACCGTGATTTAAAATAAGATCAGAATCGGAAATTGTTCTGATGAGAGATGATTCAATGTATTTCCATTTTTAATATTCACAGGTATTCCTGAATTATTCAGGATCTCTATCCATTCGGAATAACCGGTGACGGATCATACATTATTTCATTTATTACAACTCCTCCCCCGCCCGACTGATCGCTTACATACATTTTTTTGTAAAGTTTATTATTCGTAGTGTCGTTATCACCCGGAAAGTTTATAACGGCAATGAACTGTTTATAACCCGTATCGTTTGGTGTGAATGAGCATTGAAATTCTGCAGAGTCACCGCTTATCAATACTGCAAAATTTCCTGTGCAGATCCTTTCGTTTAGCTGACCTGAGCTGTCGTTATTTATGTCTGAATATATTTCAGCCGTAAAACCATTTGCGCTGCTGACGCCTGTATTTCTTATCTTTATCTTCATTGTTATTTCACTTCCTGAATAAGCGTAAAGCGGTTGTGTTTCAAAGGAATACAGCAAAAGGTCATTCGGCAATGGTGTAACTGAATTCCTCTTTCCCGGAGTTGCTTTATCTGGATGAAGAGACGAACTCCAGTTTGAAGAAATATTTGTGTTCACGCCGCTTTGTTTTCTTTCGAGTGAAAAACCTGATGCTCCTCCCCATGAACTGTTATAAGTAAGCGAATCAGAAATAACACCTGAAGCGTTATACACGACTGCATTTTCATTACCCGAATTATTTAAAGCGCTCCATGCAGACGACTGTAAAATAATTCCGTAGAAATTGGGAAACTGAGTTCTGAAGTTAACGGAATCTTCACAAACTACTGCAAACGAATCCGGAAGCAATTCTATATTTTAGTTGTATTATTCTCAGCGGATTCCTGCAGCGGCGTCACGCCATTTCCAGTTCTGTAAATTCACCGAGTCTGTGAAATATTTTTTCAGCTCAAACCACTCCTTTGCAGGAGATATGGGCGCGTACATTACTTCATTGATTATGACCTGTGAATAAACCGGAGAGATAATTGAGGGAGATAAAACAGAATGGAGACCATTAAAGCGGCAAATGTCGTTTTCATATTCATCGTAATTTAAGTTAACAAAAATTCAGTCACTGTGCAAATAATCGGTAAATTTCATTTAATATTACATTGAAAGCGCGTAATATTTTTTTAAAATTCACGAAACAAAATAAACATTTATAATTCAGATGAGCAAGTTAAAATTATTTATATATTTTATTTTTATATTATCTTCGTCCGGAATTCATTCTCAGGAAAATTCGCCACTTTATGCAGTTGCAATAAAAAATACACCGGTGCTGAATACGCATGATTTTGAAGATGTCTTCGGCGGACGGAGCGGGACAAAGTGAAACTTGATGAGCAGGGACTTATAAGGAAATGGAATTTATAGCTTTTCCAAATACAGTATTTGAAATTACTGAGAGAATTCCAAAAGAAGGTTACAGTATCTATAAAATTATAACCTCCGATTATCCATATGAATCTTCGCCACTATATATTGACAGCAGATTCGTTGAAGTAAGGTCAGACAGACCTGACGAAAGAAACAAAGTCATGCCTGAAAGAAATGAAATTATTGAAAACATTTTATCACTTGAAGGAAGAAATTATATGTGGGGCGGAAATTACGGAGACGGATTGAAGAATTACTGAATTATTACAGACCGGCATCTGAGATTGATGCAAAGGAAAAACAAACTGGTGTCTACAAGGCGTTGACTGTTCGGGACTTATTTATCAGGCGACAGGCGGCGCTACTCCGAGGAATACATCTTCGCTTATAAAATACGGAGAAGGTCTGATAATCGAAGGAAAGAGTTTACAGGAAATTTCGGAAATGCTTAAGCCGCTTGATCTGATCGTCTGGAGCGGTCATGTAATAGTAACACTTGATAAAAATACTGTTATAGAAAGTTCGCCGGAAGACGGAGTTCACAGGTCGGATCTGACTGAAAGACTGAATGAAGTAATGACTGAAAGATCCGCAGTAAATGACTGGGCTTCTACTACAGGTAAAAGATTTGTGATAAGAAGATGGATTGAGTAGGAAATGAAGCATATAAAAAACGGATCTGCAATATTTTCTATCAGCAGATCCGTTTGATAAAATTAAATTCGCGATTATTTTCTGTCACCCATAATTCTCAAAAGAAAAAGAAACATATTTATGAAATCAAGATACAGCATGAGAGAACCCATCACTGCAGCTTTCTTTCCGTCCTCCGTATCAAAATCCATTGACTGACTCATCTGTTTTATTCTCTGTGTGTCATAAGCGGTCAGACCTACAAAGATCAGTACACCAGCATAACTAATGATCCAGTAAAGTGTCGGGCTGTTAAGAAAAATATTTACAACGGAAGCTATTATCAGACCTATCAGACCCATAAAGAAGAATGTTCCGAATTTCGACAGATCCATTTTTGTAACGTAACCGAAGACACTGACCGAACCAAACATTGCAGCGCAGATGAAAAATGTAGATGCGATCGAAGTTCCTGTGTAGATCAAAAAAATTGAAGCCATAGTAAGTCCTGTCAGAGCCGAATAAAAAAAGAATGCTCCGATAGCAACAGCAGCCGACATTTTCTTGATCCCGATCACCACTCCGAGCTGAAGTATTACAATTCAAGAAAAGAAAAGAATTGTTAAACAAAACTTCCGCGAAGGACGAACCTGAAATTCCCCAGGCTATCACGCCGGTGAGTGCAAGTCCCATTGCCATCCAGTTATATACATTCAGCAGGAATCTTCTCGTGCTTTCAGTAGTAAAGGAAGCGTCAACCGCTCCTGTATTCTGAAATTGATTATTAAATTGGTTCATTTATTATTTCTCCTGTTTGTTTTTTTGTTTAATTATATTTTATACTCAGTAACGGTTTGAGACAAGGAAACTCTTAATTTAGTTCCGTAATAATAATTACAATTTAATTCTAAAATTTAATTTCCTAAGAAATAGATTATACAATATTAAGGAAGAGGTTCCATGCCGAATGCCGCCCACTCTTCTTTTGAAGGACCGTAAATTCCGGGCACTTTCAGTCCCGCCTGTCTCATCAGCACTGACATCTGACCTCTGTGATGCGTCTGATGAAGATTTAGATACATCAGAGTTAAACCCTTTTTCCATTTCTCACCGTACATCTCGTCTTCTTCATGCAGCATCTCGTCATTCCAGTTTTTTGATAATTCATTCAAAAGAGAATCCGACGTTTTTCTGTAAGCTGCCGCTATATCCTCAGCATTTGCAGGAGTCGGATCGTTAACTCCCGGACCTTCAACTTTAAGTCCTGCATTACCCATCATTTCAGGAATTGTCACTGCAAGATGCCATGCGAGAAAACCAAGAGTTCTGCCTTCGGGGTAAACTTTAGTAATTAAGGATTCATCTGTAAGCGAGTTGAGAACTTTTAAAGTGGAATCACTTTCGTACTTCCAGTCTTTTTTGAAATCTTCCAATGATCTGTACATATTATTATAGGTTTAAATAATTAAAATTATTTTAATCCGTAATTTGGAGCTTCTTTTGTTATTCTCACATCATGCGGATGTGATTCTTTCAGACCGGCGTTGGTGATCATAACAAATCTGGATTTAGTTTTCATCTCCTGAATATTCTTCGCTCCGCAATAACCCATGGATGACCTTAGTCCTCCTATGATCTGATAAATTGTATCGCCGACATTTCCTTTATAAGGTACAATTCCTTCAATGCCCTCAGGAACGAGTTTACTAATATCATCTTCAGCATCCTGAAAATATCTGTCCTTACTGCCGTTCTTCATTGCTTCGATTGAACCCATTCCCCGTACACTTTAAAACTTCTTCCTTCAAATAAAACTTTTTCACCGGGCGCTTCTTCCGCTCCTGCAAAATATCCGCCGAGCATTACGCTGTCCGCTCCGCCTGCAATAGCTTTTTGAAACATCTCCGGTCTGCTTAACGCCTCCGTCAGAGATCACCGGGATATTCTTTTTAGCTGCTGCGGCTGAACATTCAAATACAGCAGTCATCTGCGGGATACCTACTCCGGCTATAATACGTGTAGTACAGATGGAACCGGCTCCGATCCCGACTTTTATACAGTCGGCTCCGGCGTTTATCAAAGCAATCGTCGCCTCCGCTGTTGCTACATTACCTGCGATCAGCTCTATTTCAAAATTTTTCTTGATCTTCTTTATCATTTCTATCACACCTTTGGAATGTCCGTGAGCGGTATCCACTACAATTACGTCCACTCCGGAATTCACGAGAAGCTTCACTCTGTCGAGCGTATCCGCGGATATTCCAACGGCAGCTCCGACTCTCAGTCTTCCGAAATTGTCCTTGCTTGCATTTGGAAATTTTTTCCGCTTTTGAATATCCTTAAATGTAATGAGTCCTTTTAAAATACCGTTCTTATCAACGACCGGAAGTTTCTCTATCTTGAATCTCTGAAGTATTACTTCCGCTTTTTCAAGATCCGTACCAAGCGGCGCAGTTACCAGATCTTTCTTTGTCATTATCTCAGAGACAGACTGTGTTTCATCCGGTTCGAATCTCAGATCCCTGTTTGTTAAAATACCAATAAGTTTATTGGATGAATCAATGATCGGAATTCCGGATATGCTGTATTGCTGCATGAGCTTTAGCGCGTCCGATATCTTTTTATCCGAAGTAAGTGTGATCGGATTTCTGATCATACCGCTTTCGCTTCTCTTTACCTTATCTACTTCCAGACGCCTGCATTTCCGCGTCATGTTCTTATGAATAATTCCCATACCGCCTTCTCTTGCAACGGCAATAGCCATTTCACTTTCAGTAACTGTATCCATCGCAGCAGACAGGAGAGGAATATTCAGCGTAATGTTTTTTGTAAGTTTAGTACTGAGATCTACATCTCTTGGCAGCACAGCTGAGTGAGCGGGTTTCAGAAGTATATCGTCAAATGTGATCGCTGTACCTGTTATCTTTCCGGTTTTCATTTCAATAAATAATTTTTGCATTAAGAAGATCGCTGTATATATTTTCCGGAAGCAGTTCACCGTCATAAGATCTTACATACATAATATGTAAATGAGTCGGGGATCTTGAAGGATAAGCATTCTTTCCGGTTCTGCCCATTGTACCGATCGGTTTGCCCGGACTTACGTAATCACCGACATCTACATAGACATTTTTCATATGCGCATAAAAAACAATCCGTTTGTAAAATTATCATAAACATATACCATGTTTCCACCTTTAATATCCATATTTTCTGTAGTCCAGTTCTTTCTGGTTTCAATGACAATTCCCCTGTCATAGAAAGAATTTCCCGGCAGACCCTGTATTATCATCACGGGAATCCTGATCACTGTCTGCAATAAAAATATCATGAGCAGGATGACCTCCTGTGCTTCCGTCGAAGAAATCAAATCCGCCGACTACGTAACCGCTTCCGTTTCTTCCTCCGATAGCAGACGGTCCGTAACCTCTTACAGGAAAGATCCATTCTTCATCAGAATATTTTTTAATTAATCCTTCTTCAATTCTACTGTTCATAAAATCCCATAGATTGATTTGTAAATATATACAATGAATCAATTGCATCCTGACTGTTAAGATTTTGTTCTCTGATATCACTAATTATAACGCCCCATCTTGCTGCGATCTTGTCCGGCTTTAAAGAAAAATTTTCATCCGCCTTAAGATCCTTGATCTTCATTGAAACGGATAATAAAGAAATATTTAGCTTCTTTGATTTCTCAGACTTTGATTTCTCTGTATTTAATTTCCCGGATTTTTTTTTCTTAGGGCTTTTATCTACGCCGTATATTTCCCCGGCGTTTATAAAATTTATAGTTAAAACTAATAATATTACGGAGACTAATATTCTCAGAGTATTAAATTTAAATTCAGCTGTTTAAAAAATATTTATTACTTATCTATAATTTCAATTTCATTTGTAACGATAACCGTACCATCCGGCTTAAGAGCGCTTACTTTATATTTCCCGGGATTTTCAAATTTTACATTGTCAAAATAAATGTAATCCATATCTGCGTCAGTATCAAACGGGAAAGTTTCTACTACATTTCCTGTGCTGATATCAGTAACATTAATGTTAACTGACGTTACACCGAGTTTTGTTTTGGTAGGTCTGAGGTCTACCATTACAGTTAAATTTCCCTCAGTGTATTTCGTACTTTCTCCCTTGCAGTTATCCGTAGCGGAGTCATACTCTTCGCAGAAATATAATTTATTTCCGCTTACGGATTCAGTAAGATTTTTCAGCTTACTGCAGCCGAGGATTAAAATAAGAAAAACAAAAAGAGCTGAGACAGATTTGTAATAATTTTTCATTTGTGTTATTTTTGTAAATTTACCCAATACTATTTTATATTCCATTGAAAATTAAAATCGCACAGACGGTAACCGATTTAATAAATTATTCCATCAAATTGGCGGAGTCCTAATTTGTCAGAGCGTTCTTACTCTGACGGAAGCAGAAAGCAAGCTGACAAATTCCGGGGGATAATGTTATGTTTATAAAGCAAGCTGACAATTTCAGTGTGTTGGATTTCCGTTTTATTAATCAGTCCGGTCTTTCTCTTTCCAATATTCCACAGCTTCGTTTTCTAATTTTTCTAACCTTGTGTAGTAATCCGAAACTCTTTTAAATGAGCCCATGCAATTTTCCCCGTCATATTTTTATCATTATTTGTGACATTTGTTTCCGGATATCTTGTCCCATGTTCCAGTTCTATATTTAATCCCTTTTGTGAATTCGTCGAGCTTTACTTCATTCCAATTAATTCCGAGCTCATCACCGATTTCTTTTGCATTATGTGCAGTAAATTTTTCCATTCCTGTTTATTTTATAAAGTTAATAAATGCCGCCCATCGTTTTGCGTGTATATATTATAGAAGTTAGTAGCATTTTCCTTTTCCCGCAGAGTCAGGTATTTCGACTCTGACGGAAGCAGAGCCTGCTGAACGGCGGAGTCCTGAAGAGTAAGAGACTCCGCCTGTGGAGATCAAATCACTTAAAGACCTAATTTATCTTTAAAACCTTTTGCCATATCAGCTATTCCGCCGGTATCTTTGCCTTCAAGAAAATTGCTGACCTGATCACCGAGTCCTGCGGGAAGTTTATCCTTTACAAAGCCACCGACTGTTTCAGTTGCGGATTTTGCCTGCTCTGCTGTGATTCCGGCTTTCTCCGAAACCATTTTTATTAATTCATCCATCTCTATATCCTTTCTGATTTAATTAGAAAATATTTTTAAAACCATCCTGATTTTTTCTTTGATGAGCTGCCTCCGATGCCAAGTACTCCGAGAAATCCTCTTGTCAGCTCCCTTGCTATTGTCCTGCCTACCTGTCTTGCAGTTGTGCTGGTCAGTACTTTTTCAACAGTGCTTTTCTCTTCTTTAATCTTTCCATTTGCAGTAACCTCTTCTTTAATTTCAGCCGGCGGTGTATTGAGTTTTGCAGTCAGCATTTCATAAGCGCTCTCCCTGTCAATGATCTCATTATATTTTTTCGCAAGATCTGATATGTTAACTATTTCATCCTGTTCTGCCTCTGTAAGTATATCCATTCAGGATGCCGGCGCACAGAGGAGTGTTGCCGTGATTGGAGTCGGTGTCCCTTTCTCGCTTAATACAGTTACAGCTGCTTCACCAATACCCATTGAAGTCAGCAGATCTTCCACATTGTAAAATTCAGACATGGGATAATTCTGCGAGATAAGTTTTATCTGTTTTCTGTCCTTTGCGGTAAACGCTCTTAGCGAATGCTGTACTTTCATGCCGAGCTGACTGAGCACCGGATCCGGAATGTCAGTAGGATTCTGCGTGCAGAAAAATATACCGACACCTTTTGATCTTATAAGTTTATTATAGTTTCTATCTGCTCAAGTAATTCTTTTGAGGCTTCCTAAATATCAGATGCGCTTCATCTATAAACATTACAAGTTTCGGCTGATCGAGATCGCCCTCTTCAGGAAAGTTATTATAAATTTCCACAAGGAGGCAAAGTAAAAAAGTAGAAAAGAGTTTAGGTTTATTCTGAATGTCTGTAAGTCTGATGACAGAGATCTGACCTCTTCCTTCATCGTTAATCTTTACAAGGTCATTTACTTCAAAAGATTTTTCACCGAAAAAAAGATCTGCGTCATTCTCAAGTTCGATCACTTTTCTTAACATCGTCCCGACCGATGCAGCTGAGAACTTACCATAATCTTTTTCTATATCTTCTTTTCCTTCATTTGAAATATACTGAAGTATTTTTTTGAAATCTTTCAGATCAAGTAACGGTAGTTTACGCTCATCAGAGTATTTGAAAATTACAGAAACTATACCGGACTGCGTTTCATTAAGATCAAGTATTTTAGAAAAAAGTACGGGACCGAATTCGGATACTGTGGCTCTGAGTTTCGCGCCTCTTTCTTTAGAAATGGTCAGAAGTTCAACGGGAAATGCGGAAGGAATATACTCCGTTCCGATTTTTTATGACGTTCAGTTATTTTTTCATTCACAGTTCCGGCAGCAGCCAGTCCACTCAGATCTCCTTTGATATCCATTAGACCGATGGAAACGCTTTTGAAGAAAGTCCTTCGGAGATTAGCTGAAGTGTTTTGGTCTTACCGGTACCTGTCGCACCTGCTATAAGACCGTGCCTGTTCATAGTTTTTAAAGGAAGTTTGATCAGGACTCCGGGAAGATTCTCACCATTGAATATCGCGCCGCCAAGAGTAATGCTCTCTCCTTTGAAATTATATCCTTCATTGACAATTGAAATAAATTTTTCTTTTTGATCCAATTATATATAGTTAAATGACTAAAGTGCAGATGAAAAAATGATTATTTTGAAACTACAAAAATATACTATTTTAATACATATAAATAATTCTGCATTTTTAAATTTTGAATATTATAGAAATGTATATTGAGATTAAATAAAATACTAAATTATTATATCTCACATATATTGCAATATATGATCTTCCAATCAGAAATTAACAGTTTCTTTAAATGGGAAAGTTTGAACGGATCAATTCAATTTAACTGAAGGACTTTAAACTGACAGAGTTTTTTGGCTTTCTATATATTAAAGAATCCATGAATCATTTTAAATGGATCCATGGATTAATTTTAGGAAATTTATTATCTCCAATAATATTCTTTCATTATTAGTGTTAAAACAGTGACCTTTTTTCGTACAATTCAAAAAGTTTACTCTGCTATAGAATTACTAAATATCAGGTAAAACTATTTTATTCTAAATTAATTAATCTGCTCAAATATTAAATCAATATTGAATTAGATTACCTCAAAGTTTGCCATCATTCCCCTGTCTTCATGTTCGAGTTTGTGACAATGCATTAAATAAATCCCTGAATAATTATCAAAGCGGATCAGGACCCTGACCGTTTCACCATCATCCAGCAAAACTGTATCTTTCCAGCCGGCCTCCCAAGGAAAGATCCTCCCTCTCCCGCCTGTACGCGAAACAACCTGAAAAGAAGCTCCATGCACATGAACAGGGTGCGGACCATTTCCGTTAGAGACGAATACCCACATTTCGGTTTGATGAAGAGGAACTGTCCAGTCAATACGATTCATATTAAATTCGAGGCCATTTATTCTGCTCATTCCGTCAAAACTGAATGTTCTTGTGACAACCGGATTTGAAAGAGGTTGAATGTTTGATGAAGTAGATAAAGCTCCGTTATAGAGCGGCATTTTCTTTTCAGTAACTATAAATTCCACAAGATCCCATTGAGCATTTAAGTCTCTTAGAATTATTGATTCACCGGTTTTGAATTTGCGGAAATCGACAAGTATATCAAGACGTTCGCCATTTGAAATGACTATGCTGTTTTGTATTGAAGATGATGGTAACAGGCCTCCATCATTACCGATAAGTATCATTTCCGCATTTTTTGTAAATGCTAAATTCATAACTCTTGCATTAGCTCCGTTTAGAATCCGGAATCTATAAACAGCACTTGCCACTTTCATATATGGATACATTGACCCATTAACCATTGATGATCTCCCAAACATTCCGCCGGCTGTCGGTTGATAGTTAATATTTCCTCCATTATTAAGTGTGACATCGCGAATTATAAGCGGAACTTCGAAATTTCCGGACGGAAGATTAAATGCGCTTTCTTCAGCATCATTTACGATGAATGCTCCGGCCAATCCCATAAATACCTGCTTTCCAGTAAGCATGTCAGGATGAGGGTGATACCAGTTTAATCCTGCACGCTGTATGATCGGAAAATTATATGAATAATTTCCACCGGAAGAAACAGCATCTTGCGGATGACCGTCATTTTCCTTATTCACAATTAAACCATGCCAGTGTACGATAGACTCTTCAGGTAAATTATTCTGAAACAATATTGAAGCAATAGTTCCTGTGTTTGTCTTGATAGTGGGACCTGGTAAATTTCCGTTAAATTCCCAGGTAGCTGAAATAATTCCACCTCCAATATCTGTAGTACCAGGTGCTGCAGTAAGCATTAATCCACCGGGTGAAACTACTTCCGGAATATAAAGTTGGTTACGATTGCTAAGTGAATTTGTAATTTGATTTTCATCATGCATCTGAGGATTATCAAAATTTTCACAAGAAGAGAAAATATTGCAAATACTATCAAAATGAATACCGAATATATATTTTTTATTTTCATAATAATTAGGATTAAGTTATTAAATTATTTTATAAATCTGCCTGAAATTGATAATTTATCTCAATAGAGTTATATCTATTGCAAAACATTTTTAATTATTATGTGCAATTAATATTCTTTAAATTTCTACAAACCAGGCGTATTATTATAACTATAATTTGTACCATGGGGATAAAAGCAACAATAATTGATCTTCGCATGCCAATTAATTTCTCAAAATCCACCCTCGTAAAATAATATATTGTCCGAATTTTCAGATGTAAAAATTATTTTAATTGTGTTTTTATTTGTTCAAAATGTTATCTCAATCTTTTATTAATGTAATTTGACTTTGCAATTATCTGAGACATTCCGGATATATAAATTGAAGCTTGTTTGAAGTCCATATGGTTCAAAGGATTTTGAGAATTTTTTTACCTGGAGTCAATTTGAATTCTTTGGAAATCCGTCTATCCGAACAGAATAATTCAAAAGGTAAGTTTTTTAAAGCACTTTCTTAAAGGAAATGATTGATTAATCTCTTGCCATAGCAAGTGAGCAGCACATTATCTCACCCGCTCCGTTTTGCTTAAGAATTTTAACAGCTTCGTTTATTGTCGAACCTGTAGTTATCACATCATCTAATATAATTATATTCTTTCCGTAAATTTCCGTTTGATATTTAATGTTTATTTCAAATGCGTTTTCAATGTTTAATTTTCTGTTTAACTTATTAAGTCTTGTTTGTGAGAAGTATTTTTACTCTGAGTAAAAGATCTTCATATATTTTTATTCCGTCATTTTGCTCATTCCCCTGCTGATAAGTTCAGACTGATTAAAGCCTCTTTTCTCTCATTCTGGAATTGTGAAGAGGTACCGGCACTATGCAGTAATAATTTTTAAGATCTTCTATTTTATAATTTTTTAAAATTCCAGACCACATTATCTTACCCATATAGACAGCTTAAGCTTCTCATTCCTCCGTATTTTATATTGTAAATTATTTTCGAGAACTCATCGCCTTCATAAAATGCAAACAGACTGAATGAATGTTCTGATTTTACTTTATTCATGAGATCGGATTTATCTTTATCAGATATTCTGCAAAGCAGACTGAAGTTCTCATCTTTGATAAATCTGTTTGAATTCAGTTCATCAATCGTTTCTGATGTCAGAATACAGGCAGCCGGATAAATAAAATCCAGTATACTGTGATATAGTATCTTCCCTTCCCTGAAAGTATTTTTAATAATGTCATTCATAGATACAAGTTATTCAGGCTGAATGAATTATGCAAAGTTAATTTTCCCTGTTTGTGAAATTTTATTTTAAGTAAAAAAAAAAAAGACCGCTGAATTTAATCAACGGTCTTTTAAAAATTAATACTGAATATTTAAGACACTGGCTTATTTGATAAACGTCATTTTCTTTATATCGGTAAATCCCTCGGATTCAAGTTTATAAAAATATATTCCGCTGTTTAGATTGACAGGATTGAAACTATAACTGTAATTTCCCGCCTGTTTAAATTCATTCACAAGCGCAGCTATTTCTTTACCTGTAATGTCATATATTCTGAGTTTGATCATTCCGCTTTTCGGAATGGAAAAGTTTATTATCGTAGACGGATTAAAAGGATTCGGATAATTCTGCTTTAAAGAATACTCTGCAGGTACTTCCGGTGCCAATGGATGAAATACCTACTGTTGTAGTCCATCTTGCGGTTTCCACAAGCGGTGCAATTACATTTATCGTTACGGCTGAATCAATTCCTGTGCTGTCCGGACTAGTATAAGAGCCGGCTCCTGTTCCGGTCCATCCTCTGAAATAATAAACTGTTCCTCCGTTATTTACTATTCTCGAATTCACGCCGAATGTAGCCGATGAACCTGAATCGTAAAAAATGTTTCCGCCGAATGATGTACCCTGCGATGAAGTTAAAATCAGTCTGTACTGAACTTTATAATTCGCTGTTAGATTCAGATTGGAATTTATTGTAACAGTCTGAGCTGTATCTCCCCCGTTTGACCAGTTTGTAAATACATATTGCGTGGAACCAATTGTCCTCGGACTTATCGCCTGAACATTTACATTTGTTCCGTTGGGATAAATTAATTCCTGCTGCTGATTATAAGTAACTCCGTTCACAGTAAAGTTTGCAATTCCCGGTCTGTTCGTTCCGACAGTAAGCACTGATGCATTCACAAGAATAGTCGAAGTCCTGAGATGTACCGGCGGTCCCTGCGTACCTGTTCCGACAATTCTAATTTTATATCCGCCGGGTGTGACGTTAGCTGAAGTAGTTGCGATTAAAGTAACTGAGTCAGGAAAGACATTCACTGAATCCTTTCCGTTAAGGAAAGAGAAAGTTATAGTGCCTGAAGCAGGCGGTGTTTCAAGTGATGCAGAGAATTTTACTCCGCCGACGTAAGGTCCGTTAACTGCAGGCACTTTGATGACAACTGAAGCATTGTCGTTATTACCTGCATTTATATAATTCTTATCTATTGTCATTCCGAAATCCGGATAATATCCCGTGAAGCTGCCGAGCTGATTATTTCTTCCGTCCATCCAGACGACATAAGAGGAATTGTTGATCGCCTGAATTCCGAAATAATCTCCAATATATCTTTCGCCTCCGGGCTGATTTACTCCCATATTATTCGGATTAAAATCTGCATTCGAGATCGGTCTGTTCGGTGTGAATGTAAGTCCGCCGTCAGTTGAAACTGTTCCGTAAATTTTTGTCATTATATTATTTACAGGATCTTCCCTTGAGTCATACCATGCAATGTAAACTCTGCCTGTCTTGCTGTCCACTGAAATAGCGGGCATCCACTGATCGGTAGTAGTCTGATCGTCATTCACTCTTACCGGCGCAGACCATGTAGCTCCGAAGTCCGTTGACTTCACCATATTGATATCGGTTATATCCTGAGTTCCGGGATTTCGCGCATAGACTATATAAACATTTCCTCTTGAAGCTGTGTAACTGTTGTCCGCAGCCATTCTCGGAAAGCCGTCCATTCTGATACAGTTCTTTACTGTATTTCTTCCTGCGCAGAATATTCCGCCTGTTACATAAGATGTTGCAACTGTCTGAGGTGAAAAATTTACGCCTCCGTCAGTTGATCTGTTAACAATGATCACGCCTCCATTAGTAGCTGCAAAATAAACACTGCCTCCCTGTACATTTCCGTTCGGACCTACAGCTACATAAGCGCCCTGTCCGCCGGTAAAAGACTGAACTGATGACCATGAAGCGCCGAGATCAGTGCTTCTTGTAAATCTCATTCCTGATGCGCCGAATTGTCTCCAGCATGCGTAGAGATTATTTGAATTCGGTCCGGCTGTCTGATCGGCAGCTATCCATTCTTTATCTGAAAGTCCGACATTTGTAGAATAAACACTGTATGTCGAAGTCCAGTTGACTCCCTTGTTGGTTGACTTCGAAATGCAGACACCATAAGTCGCTCCGTTTTGATAAAGCTGTGTGTAGTAAGCATTCCCGAGACTGTCAAATGCCATGACCGGATCGCCGATTACTGCAAATCCCGGAAAGACAACATTTATTTTCGTCCAGTCATATCCGTTCAGAGTGTAATAATAGTTATTAATGTTAAAAGCGCAGATACTATTGAGCGGGTCTGTCGGATTGGTTGCAATATGCGGCTCGCCGAAATCCACGCCGAGATTGAAATTATCAAATCCGTTCACCGTCACCGGATTACTGAAAGTGCCTGCCGGTGAAGTGGTCAAGTTCGGCGGCTGAATCGCAATCGAATTAGGCAGATCGTTTCCGGAGATCTGTGAAAATGATGATCCGTAATTAATCAGGATCATCATTAAAAGAAAAATTAAATATTGTTTCATTATATAATATTAAATTAAAAATTTATTTTAAAAATCACTTCTTCCGGAAAATTCCTGTTAAAGGATTTTCCAAGATATTTTATTTCTGAATAACTGAATGTTGTTTAATAATCAACCCTTAAAGTCGCAAATCCATAATCATCCGTGAATTTAACATTCTGATAAATGTTGTCTATTACCCTATGAACATATTTAAACTCAAGATAAAACTGTCTTAAAAATTCCCATGTAAAGTTTGCAGTGATAATGCCTCTGTTGACTCTGTTCCCTTTGAGAAATTCCGGATTTGAATAAGAATAACCTGAAGCATTATTAACATCACCACCGTAATTCACAATTACTCTGCCCACTGAATCCGTAACTATTCCGGCAGCAGACCTCTGAAACTGATACATTAAATTCAGATTTATCCTGTTAGTAAAATCATAACCAAATCTAAACGCAATCTCATCTGAATTCGGCGGAAGGTGATGTCCGAGAGGAAGATCCCAGTTTGTATAAGTTGATTTATTTGAGACATGGGAATACACATACGGATCAAGTTTTGTATATTCAATTCTCATATCAAGATTCGGCAGTGTGAAAGCGTTTGTCCAAAGTCCTCCGAGCTGCCATGCAAATTTATTCGTGATCTTTGCATTACTTTCAAAGAGCGTACTGAATTCCAGATCATCAATGAGAAACGAACCCTGCAGCGCGATATTCTTTACCGGAATTACAAATGCGTCAAGTCCCAGAATGGAGTTATTTGCATTGTTGTCACCGGTCTGCGAAGCCTTGCTTAGTTCAGCCGATGTTAAAAAACTTATCGGATTTAAAAATGTAAAACTAAACGGCGAGTTTGAAATTATAACGCTTTCAAATAAACCCATTCTGAAATTATCTCCGAATCCTATATCCACTCTGTGTGTAGCAATATTTTTTGCATCCAGCTGTCTTCCGAGAGAATCGCCTCTGATGCTGCCGTAAAGAAAAGAATATGAAACCGATTTATATGCAAGATCAAGTTTTAAAAAATCATACGGCACGGTATTGTCTGACAAAAAAAGTCTGTCAATAAATCCGAATCCCTGATAAACCGGATTTCTGCCTATAGTAAGTGCCAGCCAGTTTTGCTCCGTCTGATATCTCAGATAACCGTCGAATGTGTCGAAGTTCCTTTGTTCATACTGAAATTTATACTGAGCAAACAATTTCGGATCCGTAAATCTTGCAAAAGTTACGTCAGCAGAATCGCCGGAAAGTTTCTGACCGTTTGAAGCTCTCAGATAGTAAGCCACTCTGTCAAACAAAGTACCTCTGACTCTGAAGCCGAGTTCCCCGAGACCGATGGAATGTCTTCCGATGGAATCACCTCTCGATTCTCTCTGAGACAAACTTCCAAGCCCGTCAAAAAACAAAGTAGCGTTTGAATCGGCGTATGCATAAAGATATTTTTGTCTGTCATCTGAAAATATGTGACCTGTCTCATTGAATAAAGAACTTGATTTCTTTAGTTCTGAAGTAAGTTCATACTGAAATTCAATTTCATAATCAATTAAAAGTTTTTTATCCGTAGAAGATATCTTTGCAGAGTTAACTTTTATCACTTTCAGATAATCAGCTACCGTACCTCTTGACACCGGTATCACCGCGGGATTATAGCCTTTAATGATTTTCATAGTGAGCATTCTCTGTAAATAATCATATACCGTATTATCGACAGGGACAAGCTCAACCTGAGCTGATGAATTTCTTACGCTGAAAAAAGAAAGGAATGAAAACAATGAAAGAAATAAAAGAATAATGTAAGATTTTCTCATAAAATAAGTCGCATTAATATTTATATTATTCGTTAAATAATTTCGGAAATGTAAGGAATTAATTTGTCAGATTATACTGACACCGGAATGTATATTGACATCAGTTATGTATTCTGGAACAAGTATTTTCAAATGAGACTTAATAAGTTCTTTATCACTGTCATATCGTTTATTGATAAGTAATTCAAGATTTCCGCTGAAATTTTCCGGAATGAACTGACTGGCATTTGTTGCGATAAGAATTTTTTCATGAATTGTTTTCTCATAAAGCTCTCCAGGTATGAAAAGTTCTTCAAACAATTTCTCACCGGGTCTGAGACCTGTATTAACTATTTTAATATCCCTGTCCACTTCATAACCTGAAAGTCTGATTATATCTTTTGCCAGGTCAATGATCTTAATCGGCTTACCCATATCCAGTACAAAGATCTCTCCGCCGTTTCCGATCACAGATGCCTGAAGCACAAGCTGCACAGCTTCCGGAATTGTCATGAAATATCTCTGAATATCCGGATGCGTAATTGTTACCGGACCGCCTTCGGATATTTGTCTTTTAAAAGTAAGCACTACGCTGCCTCTGCTTCCGAGGACGTTTCCGAATCTGACAGTAGAATAATTCTTTCCGTGTTTCCTTGCTGCATTGAGTACTATCATTTCGGCAACACGCTTACTTGCTCCCATAATGCTCGACGGATTTACGGCTTTATCAGTTGAAATGAAAACAAAGTGATCGACATTATGTTTAAGAGAAAGGTCTATCAGGTTTTGCGTACCTTTTACGTTATTGCTTATTGCTTCACAGGAATTTGATTCCATGATAGGGACATGTTTGTGAGCGGCAGCATGAAATATAATGTCAGGTGCATACTCTTCAAATATTTTATCAAGTCTGTCATATGACCTTATGTTGGCAATAATTGTTTTAATATTTGTTAGAAGCTGTTTGCCGTTTAAAATTGAAATTCTTTTTCTCAGTTCATAATCAATGTCGAATATGGAATTTTCACCTTGTCCGAGCAGAATAATTTCGGACGGATTACATTTTATGATCTGCCTGCAAAGTTCGCTTCCTATAGATCCGCCTGAACCTGTAACAAGAACTTTCTTTCCTTTGAGAAAATCTTCAACTTTCTTAATATCAGTTTTTACCGGCTCTCTTCTGAGAAGATCTTCGATCTGAACCTGCCGGATACTTTCGATCCGGACTGTATCATCAAGTATTTCATAAATACCGGGTATGGTTCTGGTCTGAACGCCTGTGTTTCTGCATATTGAAACAATGTCCCGTATATCAGAGCCCAGCGCAGTCGGCATTGCAATAATAACTTTATTAATATCCATTTTTGTAATGACTTCGGGAATGGCATTCCGCGTTCCCATTACCGGCACTCCTCTGATCTTCAAACCTCTTTTTTCCGTATCGTCATCCACAAATGCAACCGGATTCAATCCCAGCTGAGGATTTCTCTGCATCTCCTGAACAATAGAAGTACCTGATTTTCCTGAACCGACGACAAGCACTCTTTCTCCGTGATAAGAAATCTTTCTTCTTTCATTCAGTCTTTCGAAAAGTCTTATGCTGAATCTGGAACTTGCGACAAATATAAATTTGAATATTCCGTCAAGAAGAGGCAATGACTGCGGGAGTCTTTCAAAATCAAACCATGACAAATTATAAAATAAAACAAAAATTACAATCTCAACTATTATGGCAAAGAAAACTATATAAATTATTTTCGCAAGCTCATCTACGCTTGCGCTGTTCCAGTATCTTTTGTAAAGTCCGAGACTGTAAAATATGAATAAATTAGAACCTAGAAATATCACAGATGAATAAATCAGCGCTTTATTATAATAATCGAGATCAACCTGACCGTCAAGTCTGATCATCAAAGCTAAAAACGGACTTATAAAAAGGAGTAATATATCTATTACAAGCAAATGCCTGTTTCGGAGTCTGAGGAGTGCTTTATTTAGAAATTTTTCTAACATATTTAATTATAATCTCTCATTTCAAATAGTCTCCGGGGAAATTAATACTATCAATAAGAACAAATTTTTTAGTAGATACAGTTATGAGTGCTTAGTTAATTAATTTGGTAAAGTTAATTAAATCTGATTACTGATTCAATTATAATTTTTATATTAATGATATTAAATAAATAATTTTAAGTTACCAAAGCTTTAATAGTTTTTAAAATAACTTTAATATCTTTGAAAAGGGATCTGTCAGATATGTATTCAAGATTTATTCTGATTTTGTCCGGCATTATTTCATTAATGTAATACTTCTCAGGATCATCAGCGCCAGCAAGAAGTTCATTTTCATTTCTATACTTTATGGAAGCAAGATCCGTGATACCCGGTCTGACTTGAAGTATTTTCTTCTGTTCATCTGAATACAGATCCACATATTTTCTGACTTCAGGCCGCGGTCCGACAAAACTCATATCACCTGTTAATATGTTGAGAAGCTGCGGCATCTCATCCAGTTTGTATTTCCTCAGAAAAAATCCGGCGCCGGTGATACGCGGGTCCCTGTTCCCTACAGTCAGTAATCCCGACCTGTCTGAATCTGTTTTCATCGATCTGAATTTATAAAGCCCGAAGTCTTTATTATCTCTGCCTACCCTGCTTTGTATAAAAAATGCCGGACCTTTAGAGCCGGCTTTGACAAGTAATGATATTATTAATATAAACGGAGCCAGGAACAATAATCCGAAGAAAGAGAATATTATGTCAAAAGTTCTTTTAATCAATTAACTTTTTATAACAGCATTGTATGAATCACTTACAGATTCAGTAATCAACTTAACGTCATCATCTGAAAGCTGCGGATATACGGGAAGCGTAATTACCCTGGAATAATTATCATAACTCTTCGGAAAATTTTCAATCTTAAAATTTCTTTCTCTGAAGATAGTCAGCATCGGAAGCGGAATGAAATGAACATTTACAGCCACTTCCCTTTTGTTTATCTCTTCTATAATTCTGTCACGCTGTTCTTCCGAAATATCTTTTATTCTCAGAAGATAAATATGATATGAAGTTTCTTTGAATTTATCTTTCGAAGGAGGCAGCTGCGCCCATCCTGTCTTTGAGAAAAATGAATTATACTTCTCAAAAATATTCTTTCTTCTTAAAAGCAGATCTCCGGAATACTTTCTGATCTGAGCAAGTCCGACTGCTGCGCACAGATCATTAAGATTAATTTTAAAACCCGGATATACTATATCATATTTCCAGTTACCGCCAAGGGATTTCGTGAACGCATCTTTGGTTTGTCCGTTTAGAGAAAGCAGTCTCAGCCATTTGTAAAGTTCACTGTTGTCAAACTCTTCCGGAAGGTTAAGACAAATTGCGCCGCCTTCGGCAGTTGTTACATTCTTTACTGCATGGAAAGAAAATACTGAGACATCGCAGAGTGACCCGCTCTCTTTACCTTTATATACAGCTCCGATCGAATGTGCTGCATCAGACATCACAAAAATTCTTCCGAGCTTTGTCTGCGTTTCATTCGACGGCTTAAATAATTTTTTTACTCCGGGTTCATTTATAATTTCATAGATCTCATCATAATCACATGGATAACCCGCAATATCCACAGGTACAATTGCCTTAGTCCTTTCCGTGATCAGATTTTTTATTTTTGAAACATCCATACAGAAATTTTCATCTGCATCCGCCATCACAGGGACAGCGCCGAGGTGCATTACAGCAAGAGCGGTTGCGCAGTATGTGTAAGCCGGAATAATAACTTCATCGCCTTTTCCGACACCGAACCAGTGAAGCATCAGCATCATTGCCGAAGTAGCCGAGTTTACACACAATACATTTTTTACTCCGGTCAGATCCGCTACTTCAGTTTCCAGCGATTTTACTTTTGGGCCAGTCGTTATCCAGCCTGAGTTAAGCGAATCCAGTACTTCATTTATTACATCCTTATCAATATACGGAGGTGAAAACGGTATCATACTTTTTTTGAATTTAGTTTCAGATTTTTATAATTATCAATCAGTATCAAAAGGAAAGGAATGCTGAAATAAACAGCAAACTCAACCGTGTAACTGTATCTCTCAAGCGATGACTCTACAAGACTTACCATCAGGGCTTTTGTAAGAAATATCATGCATATCAGAAATGCAATAACAGCGTCAGTGTTTTTAAAACGCGTTTTGAGAAGCAGATAAATGCTGAATGCAAACATTGCAAAAAATGCTATGTACCAGATTACATTTCTCAGGAAGAAGTTATATAAGCTTTCATACAATTCATACAGACTTTTCAGGAAGGTGCTCTGTGCAATGACTTCCCCGTTATCTGTTACGGAAATATATTTTAACTCCTCCTGCAGATTTATTTCTTTCTGTAAAAATTCTTTTACTTTTTCATTCATTGATCTGTCCGAAGAGATCTGCTGCCATTTCTTTTTATCAAGCTCCGTAATATATCTTTTGTCAACTATGTTTCTTTTATAATTATATCTAAGCTGATCAAAATATTTCAGTTCAATGCCGAGATTCCTGAAGAAGAAAATGAAGTTGCTCATAAAAAATTTTGCGTAAATATCCGGATTCTTTTTGATGGCATCCATAGAAACCGTGCGCATATACGGCTGAATATCCATATACTTTTTTGTTGAATCTTCTCCCATCAGATTTCCCGCAAAATGAAGCTGTCTGTGAAAGTTATCCCTGAATACAGAGAACAGTTTTGTAATGCCGTAACTATTTCTGACATATGATTTATCTTTTCTCGGAATAGAATCAAGAGTCTGCTGAATTGCCTGATTCACAAATCCGGGATACTCATCAGATGTTTCCATAAAAAGTATGGTCACGCCTGCAAGATTTGCTTCACCGAAAGGAGTTATTGTGAATTTACCGAGTGTAGAATAATTATAAATGCAAAGTCCTGTGATCAATACTGTAATAGGAATTATGAGCGAGACGTATTTTAATACTCCATACTTTTTGATAATAAAATAAATTATCATCAGTATTATTATCCCGAAAAAAAACATTCCCGCCGGTCTGATAAAGATCAGTACCGCTGTCGATACTGAAAATAATATCATATAAATATTCCTGTCTCTTTTTAAAGAAAGGATCATCAGCGCTGCGCAGATAAGCAGTACATTTGTAAAAATACCTTCCGTGAGAAGAGCTGACTCAAGAATAAGAAAGTAAGACGAAGTCATGTAAACCGTAAGACAACAGGCAAAGACAACCGAATATTTTTTATATACAGCGCTGAAAATATAAATCAGCAGTATTCCCGTAAATAACGAGAATATGATCTGCATCAGTGAAACTGTAAATATACTTTCTGAAAAAAACCATATCTTCGCAAGGAAAACCGGATAGCCGGGTGTCCGGATATCAAATAGCGGGGTAACTGAATTCAGTATGGAAAAAGCTGCGGATATATATGATGCGCTGTCGTTAGAGAGAATGTTTACCGGATAGTAAATAAGATATGGCAGTCTTGTGATCAGAAAAAAGAAAAGAAATATCAGACTTCCTTTCAGGAAAGTATTTCTTCCGTCAAAAAAGAATTTTCTCGGAAATTTCATTCAGACCGGTTTCTCATATCAGCGGAAATTATTAAATGCTTGATCTGTACTGAGATTAATCCCATTCCGAACATCAGTATTGAAAGCAATATGCTGCCGAGTCCAAGATAAAATGTGATCGGCATTCTGAAGATGAGCGAGAATATAAAATTTATTCCGGCAAAGATAAGCAAAGCCGCGCAGAATACTATGAAAATTTTTATCGGATTATAAAAAAGAATTGCTTCGGTGATGAACTGCAGCGTTCTCATGGAATCCCTGAATAATCTCACTTTTGTCGCGCCTTCCCTTTTTTTGTAATCTATCGGAATGTATTTCACATACAGGGCATTCATCATATAAGCAAGCGTAAGTGAAGTAGTGAAGCTGAATGTGTTGCAGAGTTTTGAAAAATACGGAAGGATTCTTTTACGCGAAAAAACTCTGAGACCGGAATTAATATCATCGATTTTTCTTCCCGCTGAAAATTCAACAAGTTTTTTAAGAATCAGTCTCAGTATTTTTTTCTTGAAAGATTCGTCATAATTTTCTCCCTGTCTTGCACCGACCACCATATCAAAACCTTTATTGTATTCACTTACAAGTACCGGGATCATTTCGAGCGGGTAAGTTCCGTCAGCATCCGTGATCACGATTGTATCGTTGGTAGCAGCTTCAATCCCGTCTTTGAGTGATTTACCGTAGCCGATATTGTGCGGGTGTCTGATCGTTACAGCTCCGGCTTTTTCGCTCATCTCTGCGGTTCTGTCAGTAGATCCGTCGTCGACGACTATGATCTCAATATCTCCGAGATTATTTAACTGCGCGACTTTTTTAATGTCAAAGACCGTCATTGCAATGACGCTTCCTTCGTTGTAAGCTGGTATGACTACAGAGATCATTTTATTATTTGATTTTTTCGTAAATACTGATCAGAGAAATTCCGACAGGATTGCTTAATGGTAAAAACTTTTTTGAGAACGGCACTATGTATTTGTCAAACATTCCAATCTCTCCTTCAGTGTCATTTATGTTTCCTGATTTCAATGTTTTATAAACAAGCCAGTAACCGAGCGCGCCGATAGGATTGAAATAAAACTGTCTGATCAGTTTTACTTTCGGGGGGAGCGCAAGTTCATTCATCATTTCCTTTGTATATCTTTTAAAATGTCCTGCGGCTGTGTCAAAATTTGAGTAAAGAAATTTATGCGAAGGGACAAGATGAAACAATACGCCTCCGGGTTTCAGCAGGTCAAGTAATTTAGCGAAAAAAGCGGCGTCATCTTCCACGTGCTCCATTACATTCATACATAAAATAAAATTATACTCACCGGTTACATTTATTAAGTCAATACATTCGGTCTTTATGTTTCTTCCGAAATTTCTTTTTCTCATATGTTCGATCGCCGGAGCTGAAATATCAATGCAGTACAAAGAATCAAACTTACTTTTTTCCGTAATGATCTTTGTAAATGAACCTACACCGCATCCGACTTCGAGGACGTCACCTCTGATATATTTTTCAAACTGTTCGAAAGTCCACTGATTATAATTGGTGGCTTTCTGCATTTGCTCCGCTGATGTAAAAAGTTCTGACATTAATTATTCTTTATCAATTTCTTTAATAAAAACAGCGGGATTACCGGCGTAAATACTGAATGGTTTTACTTCATTATTCACAACGCTGCCTGCGCCGATTATAGAACCTTTACCGATTTTCACGCCTTTCATAATAAAGCAGTTAGCTCCGATCCATACGTCATCTTCTATCACGACCGGGCTTCGCTTTATTTTATCCCATCGTTTAAGACGGTTTTCATAAGGAACGTTATGTGAATTTGTATCCATGATAACAGTATTCGCGCCGATCATAATTCTGCTTCCCAGCGTTACGCTGCTTTCGCTGATAATGGAAGTGCCGTTCAGATAGACCTCATCCCCTGTAATTATTTTTCCTTCCTTCGATGTTCTCATAAACACACCTCCGGCTATATTACCGGAATTGTATCCGCACTTAGCAGAGATAAGACGCATGTTGTTTCCAAGTGTGATGCTTCCCCGGTTTTCAATTCTCGGCATTCCGAAAACTTTAATTCCCTTGCCGTATTTTACTCCGTTTGCAATCAATACAATTTTCATCACCGGAGAAAAAATCAATGTAATGACTTTGGAAAAATGAAGCAGAGCGTCTTTGATCAGTTCAAAATAATTTTCATTACCCGTATCAAATTTCAGCTTTTCATTATATTTAAAAAGAAAACTCATATGCTGTTATTTTTTTGTACCGCTTCCGCTCCAGCTTACTCCTTTATATGCACTTATATGTACATCAGAATATTCACCATTACCGAACCAATTTGATATCCTGCTTTTACTGATAAAGTCAACCTGCGGAGCATTCAGCTTATCAAATACATTCAGTGTGTTTCTTTCCAAAGACATTTTTCTGAAGTTATCAAAATATTCATAAAAAGGCAAAAACTTCAAAGGTAATTTATAGATAGTGTAAACCGGCAGATACAATAATCCTGTAATCATTCTTGAAAGATCGAGCAGATTTTTTCTTTTCATATTTTTGAGGAATACTTTTCTGAACGGCTCTACTCCGTATTTTACAAGCGCGTTCCCTTCCTGAGAATAAACCCACACTATAGTCTTCCCGCCGGGTTTTGTATGACGTTTCATATTTTTGAATGTAAGATCAGGGTTGTCTGTATGATGCACTACTCCGATTGAAAATACTATATCAAATTTTTTTCCGAGATCCATTTTCGCAATATCATTTTCTATAAATTCTATATTTGAAAATTCTTTATTCCTTTCCTTTGCAATTTCAGTAGTATTAAGATCAACTGAGGTTATGCTTTTAGCATACGGCGCGATAAAAGAAGTATGCTGACCTCCGCCGCATCCGCATTCGAGGACATCCATATCTCTGAAATCTTCAATTGTGTTTGGGAGTATCCAGTCTTTGAAAAGGAATAGTTCGTTGTCCTGCAGTAATGTCCACTGCTGACTCCATTCAGACTGCTTGGTTTGTATGTCAGTTGAACTTTCTGTCATATACAAATTTATTAAATGTCTTAAATTCATCATTGCCGTTTGCGCCGATCCATGTTCCGACCGGAGAATTGAATCCGCTTTTTTTCTTATTGATAACAAATTCCGGAACAACATCCTTTAAAGCTTTCTTCAAAATATATTTCAGCTTTAATCCTTTCATTTTTCTGTCACACGGAATGGAAGCTGCATAATCAACAAGCTTCGGATCAAGATAAGGACATCTTGCTTCTATACTGCTGAACATTGTTGTCCTGTCCACTTTCACAAGAATATCATCTGTAAGCCACGTCATTCCGTCTACATATAAATTTCTGTCAAGCGGTTCCAGATCAACGCATTTGTAATAATACTTTTTAAAAATAAAATACGGATCAGTATCATAAACCAGATCTTTATATTTTTCACCAAGTATATTTACACGCTCTTCAGGTGAAAAGAATTGTCTCCACAGATAATGCGCCTGTTCGGGAGAATGAAGCGTACCGTTGAGAAACTGCTTTTGCCTGTACTGCCAGTTCAGCTTTTTTTTATTTTTAGAATTTTCTGAAAAACCGATAATAAATTTCTTTAAAGAGTCCGGTATTGGTTTTGCATAATTATAATATTTGTCAGCTTTATAGGTAATGTAACCTGCAAAAATTTCATCAGCCCCGTCTCCGCTCAGAACTACAGTTACATATTCCGAAGCAAGCTTTGATACTTCTATCATAGGTATCAGTGAATTGTCAGCAAATGGTTCATCGAATACATCGACGGCATTGTTTATAAATTCAAGTTCATCTTTTATATCACATATTAATCCGTGATGATTGGTGCCGATTACTTTTGCAGCCCTGTCGGCGTCCGGCAGTTCATTATAACTTTCCTGATTAAATCCCACGCTGAATGTATGCAGCTCACCTTTATGAAATTTTTTCATCAGCGCAACTATAGAAGTAGAGTCAACGCCTCCGCTGAGGAATGCACCAACCGGCACATCACTGATCATTCTCCTTTTTACCGATTCTTCCAGAAGATGAAGTGTATGACTGCATGTATCCTCTTCACTGTCTTTATTCTTTATTCTGAATGAATCCGAATAATCCCAGTATCTGACTTTGGAAACGCTTTTTCCTGAGTCAGATATTTTCATATAATGAGCCGCTTCAAGTTTATAAATATCCTTGTATATTGTCATCGGCGAAAGTATATAACCTATTGCAAGAAAACAATTGAGAGCTTCATATGAAACTTCAAACGGAATGGAGCTGTCCTGCTTCAGCGCTTTTATCTCTGATGCAAAAGTAACATTATTATTTTTATCGAAAAAATAGTAAAGCGGTTTTTTCCCGAATCTGTCTTTGGCAAATGTCAGCGTACGAAGTTTGGAATCCCAGATCGCAAGCGCAAACATACCGTTAAACATTTTAAAACATTCATCGCCGTATTTTTCAAACGCATATAAAATTACTTCAGTGTCAGAGTTTGTATGAAATGTGTATCCTGATTTTATGAGTTCATCTTTGATCTCAATGAAGTTGTATATTTCACCGTTAAAAACAATATGAAATCTTCCGTCGGCTGAAGACATGGGCTGATTTGCGTTTTCGGAAAGGTCAATGATAGCGAGTCTTCTGTGACCGAGTGTAATTTCGTCGAATGATCTTACGCCCTGGTTATCGGGACCGCGGCGTGAGATGGATTCGCACATTAGGGAAACGGTTTTAGCCGTTTCTCCGCCGGAGTTTGACCAGTCGCTCTTTCCTGCTATACCGCACATTTTTTATTTGTAATTATAATATTCTTTAAACCAGTTTACGAACTTCTCTAATCCGTCTTCAATCCTTACTTCCGGAATGTAATCTATATACTCCGCCAGATCAGTCGTGTCGGCTGAAGTTATTTTTACATCACCGGGCTGCATTCCCCTGAATTCCTTTATCGCTTTTTTCCCGAGTTTATTTTCCAGTGTCTCTACAAATTTCAGAAGATTCACGGGATGCTCTCCGCCGATATTAAAAAGTCTGTATTCCGTATCGTCTGTTTTTTTCAGTAATCTTGAAATGGATTCTGTCACATCATCAATGTATGTAAAATCCCTTTCCATGTCTCCGTTATTATAAATTTCAATTGTCTCTCCTTTCATAATCTTATCTGCAAATTTAAAGTAAGCCATGTCAGGTCTTCCCCAGGATCCGTATACCGTAAAAAATCTCAATCCTGTCATTGGAATTTTATATAAATGAAAATATGTATATGCCATAAGTTCATTGGACTTTTTTGTCGCCGCGTAAAGTGATACAGGATGATCTACATTGTCCTTTACGGAAAAAGGAATTTTTGCGCTGTTGCCGTAGACCGAGCTTGAAGATGCGTAGATCAGTTTATTTACATTAAACTCTTTGCAGCACTCTAGCAGATTGAAGAAAGAAATAATGTTACTCTGAATGCTGACTTCAGGATTTGTTATGGAATATCTCACTCCCGGCTGCGCAGCTAAATTGATTACAACGTCCGGAATTGTTTTCTCAAATATATTATTCAGTTCAACTTTATCTGTAAGATCTGTTTTGATAAATTTAAAGTTATCAAATCCTTCCATCAGCTCAAGCCTGTTCTGCTTCAGTCCTGTGTCATAATAATCATTAATATTGTCAATGCCGGTAATTTCGTAACCCTCTTCACACAACTTCTTACAAGTATGAAATCCGATAAAGCCGGCTGCTCCCGTTACAAGTATTTTCACAAAGATTTATTTTTATTTTGGGATAAATATTTTTTCAGACGGTTTCTCATTTTTATATACTGAGTTAAGCCCGGATATGTATAATATCCCGGTTTTGAATTTCTGTACGGGAGTGTTTTGTGTTCTCCTGATTCGAGCTTTAATAAAAAATCTTTTACTTCAGGAAGACTGTCATATATCGCTTTATGTCCGATAAAAGAATAATTATGCTTTGTAAGATCAATATCTCTCGCTTTACCGCTTACATAAATTTCTCCTGCGTCAATTTCATCATTCATTTTCAGAAATGAATATGAGAGATTTTCATAGTCTTCATTATACATCGTCCAGAAAGGAGAATAAAGACCTTTATATTCAGGCGTAAGACCTTCATGCCAGAGATATACTCCGTGCTTTGCAATTCCTCTGATCTTTTTTCCGAAAAAATCATTAACACACATCGCAAATATTATATCCGGCTTTACATCATTCAGAAATTCAATTACTTCTTTCCTATTTACGTTGTATGAACTCATCTCCCTGAATTTGAGGTCACTGAATTTTCTTCCCTTCTCTTTCCAGTAAGGTCTGATGACTTCTCTCTTTAAATATCCAAGATCTTTGGTTGCAATTTTTTTCTTTACATAAAAAAACAACATCAGTTCATTAAGCAGCTTAAAATATCCATACTTCTTCGCTCTCTTCATACCGTAATCAAATCTTCCCTTCCAGGTCTTTCTCCATGTAGCCGAATCAGACCAAACTACTCCGGCAAGCTCCGTATTCTCAGCAAGCCAGTCAACTATTAATTCATCGAACTCATTTCTCGAACCTATAAATACACTTCTCATTTGAAAGATCTTTCCGTGAACATTATTTTTTTAAATTTGAATTCAGATATTTAATTTAAGTATGTAATTAATTTATCTGAGAAATTTTTTATAAGTACATTCCTGTCATATTTTTCCGCCGCTGCTTTTCTGCAGTTGTCCGACATTTCATTTCTCATTTTTTGAGAATTTTTAATGCTTAAAATATTTTTCTTTAACTTTAAATAATCTTTAGGCGGTGAAACAAGACCTGCATTATTGACCATAATTATCGCAGCTCCTTCACCCGTTCCTGAAAACAAAACCGGAAGTCCGGCAGCCATTGCTTCATAAATTTTTGAAGGTACTGCTCCGTAAATACTGTTAACAAGAGGAATAATCACGCAGTAATACTTCTGTAGAATTCCGGGTATTTCACTGCTCCTGACACTGTCATGAATTACAATTCCATTTTCCGGATTTGCCTTTACATATTCTTCAGTCATTTTTCTTTCAGCGCCTTCTCCGTAAATGTGAAACTCCGCGCCGAGTTCATTGAAATTAATATTGCTGACTATTCCGTAAATTCCCTGCGCGACTCCAAGCAGTCCGGCATATACTATTTTAATTTTACCGCCGGCATCATCAGATTTATAATCGCCGCTATTTTTAAATCTGTTTATATCCACTCCGTTTCTGAAAAGATATGTCTCATTCTTTCCTGACTTTTTTATATGTCCGACAATTTCTTCCGACTGACCGGTACATAGAAATGCTTTTGAATAAAGAAATTTTTCAAACGATTCAAGTTTTTTGTATAATGCGCCGTCGCTTATTGCGCCGAGTTCTTTTGCAGAAAGCGGCCATATATCGGATACATTCATTATATTTTTTGATCCTGTGAATTTTGAAAGCAGATGTCCGCTGTATGCAAGTGTCAAAGGCGGGCTTTCCGTAAAAATAAAATCCGGCTTGAATTTCTTTAGTCTGAAGTATCCGAAAAGTGAAGTCAGTGAAAAAGAAAGCATAGATATTATTCTCGGAATTTTTTTTGTAGAGTTTGAAGCGAAAATAAAATATCTGGTAATTTTTATACCGTCTGTATTTTCATTTAAGGAAAACTTCATTCTGTATCCCGGAAATATTTTTCCCTTTGGATAATTCGGCATTGCAGTGATTACCTGTATTTCCCAGCCTAATTGTGCAAAATTTTTTGAAAGCTCATAAAGCCTGTTCTGAGGTGCGCCTGTTTCAGGATAAAAATATTGTGTAAGTATCGCTAACTTCAATTCTGCTTAACATATGAATAGAACTGTTTCATCTTTCCTGCTTTGGTTCTTTGAATTTTATCAACTCTTTTAAATTCAGCTTTTAGTCCCGGCTCCAGGAACTCATCCATTTTCTTTCTAATCTTACCGGTATCTTCTTCACTGATTTCTTTTTCAGACACCATCTCAAATACAAATGTGTCCGGCTTTGTTTGCCTGATCACAAATTCCTTCAGCGAATCTATTTTATTTATTATGCTTCTTGTAACAAAATAAAATGTAATGCTCGAAGATTTTTTCCCGCTTGGTAAAATAAGTTCGTCATTAATTCCGCCGAATAATTTTTTTAATTTAATTCCGTTTTCATCCTGCTCAGCTGTTGCCCTGTCACCAATTTCATACCGGATAAACGGCATTGCTCTGTTATGAAGCGAAGTGAGTACTATTCTTCCTTCTCTTCCGTCTGTGATATTATTTCCTTCTTCATCAAGTATTTCCGTAAATACATTTTCATCCGAAAGCCGCCAGTTACCTTTATTATCTTCAAACGCAATCAGATCAACTTCGGAAGTACCATACTCATTTACAACCGGTATTCCAAAAGCTTTCCCGATAATTCTCTTATCTTCGTCTGAACAGTTTTCTGAAGTGCAGATGCAGACTTTTAATGCCGGACATTCTTTCTTCAGCTCATTACCGGTTCTGTTCAGATATTCCGCAAACAGCAGTATCGAACTTGAATATCCGTAAACGTAATCTAATTTAGTTTTTCTGAATATCTCAAGAAAATTTCCCAGCGCATTGTCCGAAAGATCAAATACGGGGAATCTTACTCTGTTCGCAAGAAGATCCTTTGTCTTCTCCGAATAGTATTCCATTTTTTCCAGCGGTATTCCATAAAATCTCGCCTGCTTTGAATCAAGAGAAATTCCATAACTATTATATCTGTCCTTGATCAATGCCCAGGTCATTGCATGAGAAAATTTATCCTTCGCATATCTGAACGGATGACCTGATGAACCTGATGTATATCCTGTGTAAAGATCTTTTTTATCAATTGTATCTGAAATTAAATTGTCGAGTGATATCTGAAAATCTTCTTTTTTCAGAATCGGGATTTTTTTCCATACTGAAGGCAAAGAATTGTTAAGCTTTTTTTTATAAAACTGATTATTCTTAAAATGATAGTTTACTGCTTCCCATTTTTTTTCATTCTGCCATTTTTTAAACTCCGCGAGTGAAAGGGAATTTAGCCTGTGAATTTCTTTATCAGCTTTTTCCATTGGAAATCCTTTAAGTTTAAGACTTAACTCCAGGAAAGACATTGTATTGACAGAAAATTTTTATAATTAATTTTTTACGGCGGGATCTAATACTTCAAACCATTTGTGTTTTACACGTTCCCAGTCAAGCTCTTCGGCTTTCTTTCTTGCGTTTGCGGAAATTTCAGATACCAGTTTATTATCCGAGATGAGTTTTTCGATCTCTTCAATAAATTTTTCCCTGCTTTCCGGCGGTACAAGCAATCCGTCTTTTTTATCTGTGATCAGAAAAGGGATTCCTCCGACATTTGTGGATATAATAGGAAAACCAAGCGCCATAGCCTCTATAACACTGACCGGCTGATTGTCATAATTTGTTGTGTTAATAAAAATATCATAACTTGCAGATGTGTCAGTCCATTCTTTCCTGGAAAGCTTTCCTGTTGTAATCAGAGAGCTGTTTAAATTACTGTTAACAGATTCTTCTTTTACTCTGCTCAATGTACCGTCTTTCTCCGGACCTATCATACAGAGTTTTGCATCAGGATATTTTTTAACCAGTTCTTTTAAAATTTCCACTGCAAGCATGGGATTATAAGTTTCATGAAATGATCTTACCCAAAGAATATTAGGACCGGCAGAATTTCTTTTTTTAAATCTGTAATTATTTATGTGAATAAAATTCGGAATGTAAGTTACTTCGAAACCTTTTTCTTCGAAAAATTCCTTAAGATATATCGATGGTGAAACGTTACGGTATGAATTTCTGAAAATGAAACTGCATTTCTCCGGAGAGCTCTTAAATCTGTCAGGATATCCGCCGCCGTGTAGTATAGGAATATAAGGTATTTCAAAATGTTTGCACAGAATTGCAAGTATATATGTGAACCAGAAGGCTTTCATACTGTATGAATCAATGAGTACCATTTCAAGTTTTTTTCTGTATTTCAAAAAATTATAGATCATATCAAGCATTCTCAGGATCTGATTTTTTTTGTCTGATACAGAAATTATTTCATAACGCTCAAGAAGTTTTGGTGTTAAAGATTCTATAACGGTAGGTGTAAAGCCGTGTTTTGAAAGAATGTTTCCGGCATATAATATCATCTGGTCTTTCTGTAAATACTTATGTAAGCGAGACCGTAAATAAATCCTGGCGCAGCTATCCGCATTGCAGAGTGACCGAGTGTTATGAATACAAATACAGTACAAAGTATCAGAAGGATCTTTTCGTCTGATGATTTTAATTTAAAAAATGTGCTTACCGGAAAAAGCACTATTATCAGAATTGCGATAATTCCAAATATTCCGTGTTCAGCAAGCAGTCTAGAATATTCTATATGCGCTGCAGAATAACTTCCGCTGATCTCACCCCTTTTTTCAGATGCCATACCGGGACCGACGCCTGTCAGTACATTGTTTTGAAATATCTCCAAATCCTCATCAAATATTTCCAGCCTTCCGCTGAAGAGATTGCTCTTCTCAGCATTATACATTGACTCTCCCTTGAATCTCATCTCAAGCAGTCCTCCGCTGGCATCATTCACGTAATAAAATCCAATGGTAGCAACTACAGAAACTGCCATAAAAGTGTAGACAGCCCTGCTGAGCTTAGCCTGAAAAGCGGAATCTGTAAGAGACATTATTACTACGCATAAAATTATTGCGACAATCGGCGCCAGCATTCCTCCTCTTGAAAATGTTGCAAGTCCTCTTATTAGTAATGCAAGCATAATAAATATGTCAAGATTTTTTATTCTGAAAAGTCTGATATTCATAAAATATGCGGCGGCTATTAACAGAATGCCCAGACCGAATATAGTTGAAACCTGATTTGGTCCGAATCCTCCGCTTGCCTGAAAATTAGACTCTGTTGTAAATTTCATATCTTCAAGTGATCCTGACCTGAAGTAAACAAATACTGACATTGCTATGATTGGATACAGCATTGCAAGGAAAGTCTTACGAAGCTGAGGGAGTGGCACTCTTCTTCTGTAAAAATATATTCCTGCTATTCCGAGTGTTATAGGTCCTGATATGTTAAAGGACACCATCTGTCTTGACAGATCAAATGTCGGATAATCTACAAAAAATATCGAAGGCAGTAAGAGTAATAAAAACGCTATAAAAGAAGCTGGCAGTTTTCTCTTTCTCGAGCCGACAAGAATTCCAAGCGTTAGAAATAATATTGTAGCGTACTTTCCGTATTCATAACCGATTCCTCCGGAATTCATTCTGAAGAGAACTTCAATACCGACTACATACGCAGCGAATATATGAGCTGCTCCGTCTGCATTTTTATTTTTAAATATTTTATATACACCGACTATTAAAATGACGATTGAAAAGGTTATACTTAGTTTCGGATTAAACAGTAACACCATTGCCGTTGCAATGTTCAGTACTGTATAAATTTCGGCTTTGTATGGTGAGTTTTTCACAACTTCAAATTAAAATTTATTTACAAGAAAATAAATATTCAATTTTATAACATTAAGTGTTTATAATTTTGCTTTTCAGATTTTGCATATAATCATCATACGTGAATAAGCTGCCAATATCAGTGCATTTCCGTGACTTTATTTTCAAAAGCTCAATATTGCTTAATGCCAGATCAATTGCATCAGCAAGATATTGACTATTCAGACTTTTTAGTAAAAATCCGTTTGAGTCATTAAAATATTCGCTTACCGCAGAAACATCAGAAAGTATCGGAACGCATCCGTAAGCAGCTGCTTCTGAAATAACTTTAGGAAATCCTTCCGATTCGCTCGGCAATATTATTACATGACTTCTTGCGTAAATTTTTTCCATCTCGTCTCTGCTGATATATCCCGTGAATGAAATTTTAATTTTCATTTTACCTGCTGCAATTTCAAACATTTCCTTATCATGTCCGCCGCCAGCAAATATAAACTCCTCAATGTCATCGCCGAATCTGATTTTCTCAAGAGCTTCAAGTATTATATGCACTCCTTTATTCTTTGTAAGACTTCCTGCAAAACAAAAAATTTTTTTACCGTTAAAATCCTTTTCCGCTGAAATTTTTTCCGCTCTTAAAAGTTCATCATTGTCCAGACAGGGGTTTCTGAAATCCAGCACATGATCAGGCCGGTCTTTCCATTTTCCGTTTACAGTTACTTTTGATCTCTGAAAATTATTCTTCAGCCACCATCTCTGAATTCTGTATGATAAAGGAGGATTGCTTTGATTCCAGTTTCCTGCATACTTTACCCAACGTTTCGGTTTTCCTATCAGGCTTAAATACGGAAGTACATAAAGTCCCATTGCAGTCGGCGCTCTGAACTGCACCCAGTCTGTCTTTTTAAGCGCGCTTCTTATTATTTTAAGATTGTGATAAGCGGTTGTAAGTATAGAGAACTTATCGGAAAACTTTTCACCTCCGTATGGCTTGATCGGAATGAATTCTACTTTATCCTCATTATATCTCATCGAACTTCCGGGCGCCTGCTCCTGATGCATAGGGGCAATATGTTTGATCCTGTCAAACATTTTCGTAAGATGATTTATTTCCCTGACCGTTGGTCCCCACCCGACGATCTTACCGTCTTTATTGTAATGAGGAGTATGTGATATTATTACCAGCTTCATTTAATTTTATTAATAACATCAATATATCTTTTTACAATGACAGACCAATGATGCTCTTCCGCCCATTGTTTTGCTCCTTTGGAAAAATGACCGTAATTATTACAGATATCACTTACAGCTTTCCGGATCTGATTCTTATCTTTAGGATTAACAAGTATTCCGCTGACTCCGTCATTAACGGAATCTTCCATCCCGCTGTCCAGTGAACCGATAGCAGGCAGTCCGAAATAATTCGCTTCAATGACTGCAATACCGAATCCTTCAAAATCGCCTCCCGGCTGAGTCTCGCTTAAAAGAATAAAAATATCCGAAGAATTTAAAACAGCATACATTTTATCATTAGGTATCTGTCCGTGTATCTTTATACTTTCTTTTAATTTTTCATCGCTGAAATATTTCCTGCACAAAGTAGTGTCCGATTCCCTGCCCACTATATTATATGTTGTCCCGGGATGATCTGAAATAATTTCCGGCAGAGCATTGAGTACATTATGGTGACCTTTCCTTGGCCATATACTGCCGACACTGACTAGTCTGACCGCTCCATTTATTTGCTTTCTTTCCTTTGCCTGTAAATGAATTACTTCAGACATATCCAGATCAAAACCGTTAGGTATAACATGCATTTTTTTCTTATCAATATTGCTGTCTATCTTGGAACATGAAAATCGTGAAACAGGGATTATCAGATCCGAAAAACTTAGAGACTTATTTACAATTGTTTTCTCGATAAAATTTTTTGCGTTTATTTCTCCGCCGTGTGCTATGGAAATAAAATTCGATCCGGATTTAAGTTTCTTCAGCAGCAGCATAGACATAAGCGAAGACATTCCGGAAAAAATAATATTAGAATAATTTCCTTCCCTCACGTTTTTCTTTATCAGGGAAATTCTTTCTCTATATGTTTTTAACTTACTTTCAAACCTCTCAAACCTTATGATCTTAAATTCCTGTTTTTTATCAAACTCCTTCTTATCTTCTTCGCTTACAAAATCAGATACAGCGAGTACAGTTACATCATTTTTATTAAGCTTTAAAAATTTTGCAAGGTTATATGCATGATTACCGATACCACCGGGTCCCGGAGGAAATTCAGTCGAGATAATCAGAAATTTATCAGAGCCACTCAATTTTATCCCCTTCTTTTAACATTTCTGATGACCTTTTCCATGATAATCTGAGCTGTATCAGAAGAACAGGTAATATGAATATCGCAAGCAATGCTCCGAGCGGATATAAATATTTTTTCCCTTTCCACCTATACGGGATCAGAGACGGAAGCATTCCGATTATCAATACATTCGTTACGAAATCCGCCGGATAATATTTTCTGTAAAGATATAATACGCTTGGCACCGGTCTCGGTGAGAAAAAATTCTTTGGTCGGAAAGCATCCCAAGAACCCATCTGCCTTAATCCGCCTGTGCTGACTTTTAGATGAATTCTCTTTGCATACGGATGTGATATGCTCTTAAATCCTGACAGGTATGCGCGTAATCCGAATTCCCCGTCACCCATTCTCATTTTGTCAAACTGCCTGTCAAATAATCCGATCGTCTCAAATACTTTTCTCTTTACCATTGCGTTTCCCGAATCAAATTGATCAGCCCATCTGAAGAAACTGTAATTTTCAGGAATTTTATCTCCTACCGCTGACAATGATACGCCTGCAGAAATATCCGCTTTAAAAAAATCCAGCCCTTTAAGATGCTCCGTTATCCAGTCCTTTTCAATTCTTGAATCATCATCAAATAATAAAAAATAATCTCCTGTGCACATTCCCGCTGCTTCATTCCTCGCAAGCCATTGTCCTTTTTCCTTCTGATAAATTACTCTTATAACAAGATTAAATTTTTTATAAAATTCTTTATCCGGATTATCAGTCTGATCAGCTATTATGACTTCAAAGTTTTTGTGATCCTGCTTCTCAAGATCTTCAAGTACATCTTTTAGATATTTATATCTGTTCAGGGTCGGTATGATCACGGAAACTTTCGGATTACTATTAACAAGCTGTGATTCAAACTCATTGTATTTTTCATATTTCAAATGTGGCTTTATCAGTTCTGTCTTTTCTATATTTCTAGTAACGAAAAATGCGCTGATCTCTTTTACAGGATTATGTAAGCTGAGAAGATTTTTGATTAAATAATAATATACTCCGTGCCATTTATAATATTTTCTGATAAAAACATATTCATCTCTGACGGAAATTTTTTCTTTATGCTGAAGTTTTTCTGCAGGAATGTTCTCAGCCGCAAGCATCACTCCCCTGTTCCATGCCTGAAACCCGGCGTCAAGATCAATTGCAGTTTTTGTCTCATATCTGCTGTCAGGGAATACAATGGTTTCATATTCATCAGGCAGTTTCATCACATCAGAATTAAAGCATCCGGCTGAAAACGAAATGCTGTTTTCCGGCATAAGATTAAAATACCAGCCGGGATTCAGATATTTTATGATCTTAAAATTTCTGAACGCTTTCAATTAAATATATAAATGTAATTCTTAAAGATTATTGTCAGTATCATAATATGAGAAATGAAAATATTCTGCGCTGTCAATGCTTTTTCCGGGAGAAGACTGAATGACAGTTTCAGTGTTTCTTGATCTTATGAAACCCGCCTCTTTAAGTAATTTTTCTTCAATAGGATTATTTGCCATTATCTGAATTGTCTTCGCGCCTGACTTCACTGCTGCGGTAAATATTTCCGAAAGCATGTCATTAAATAATTTTTCATCAGTGCAATTCCAGTCGTAGACATTGTAATATGGGTGAAAATGTGAATGAACAGCATAACTTTTTTCACCTGATTTCATTGTTTCCAGTCTGTGCGAAAAATTTTCAAGTCCGTCTACTCTCCATTTCAGAAATTCAATGTCATGAAGTATCTCCGCCTGATCTCTTTCAGTCTGACAAAGTGAAATTATCGGAGCAGTAGCGATAGTATCGCAATATTCAAACTCTGTTTTTTCGCTTTTATACTTTTTTCTCTTAATATTAAAGTACGGCATTGTAATTTTTCCTGAAATACCTGATAAAAATTTTAACCTGGAAGGCAGTACCCAGTTAAGAAGATCTGAAGGATCAAGCGGAAAAGTCATTCTTGCTGCGGACCGGATATGTTTAAATCCTTTTGATAACATCAGTGCTTTCGCATTCGGACTGGGATTATTTCCCAGTGTTACCATATTTCTTTTTATCCCATACTCAAACAGTAAATTTCCTATTCCTTTTTTTCTTAATTCAGGATCCACTATTAAGTCACACGCCCACTGAGCATCAAAAATTTCCTTACCGTATTTAAGTCTGACAGGGATAAGTCCAAGCTGACCTATTACTTTTCCTTCGCTCACTGCAATAAGTAATCCGTTTACATCGCCTTTTTCTTTTCCGCGGAATTTCCATCTGTTATACTTTTCGGACCTTCTTCGTTTTTTATCCGGCCAAACTTTAATGCAGAACTCTTCATGCAGTTTTACTAATTCATCGGAATAAGGTGTTATCTGAATACCTATTTTTTCACTCCTTACTATTTATAATTAATAAAACTTCAAACATTAATTTCACTTCGGATACTTTTTATTTATGTAATTAGAAACAGTGAGTATCTCAAGCCCTTCTTCATCCCTGAGCTGAACCGCTTTAGTAATAAACCTGTCGAAATGTTCACGGCTTTCTGATTTATCCCGGCTGAGAGCTGCAGGATGCCCGCTTATAACAGCCGTTTCATTTTTATTAACAGCTTCTTTAATGTAATCTATCGCCGGTTTATCAAAACCTGTATAATGCTGAGGAACACATACAATGTTATCATGTATTTCCCACTCGGAAAAACTTACTTTATCCTCATTCGAATGTCCTGTTATTTTTTCCCAGACTGGTCTGTAATTTGTAAGAACCCTGCACCATCTGTAATTAAGCTTGTCTAACTGCTTCAGGACATAACCTATGTCGCTTCCTTTATGAAAAGGATACAATCCCCTGTCACCAAGACTTATTGAATATTTTTTTATCCAGCTCATCGGTCGGCTGTGCGGCGGAACAAAACCTGATACTGTCTCACCGGTTCCTATGCAGTGTTCAAGTGCTTGCTTACTTCTCTCAAGCGTTCGGAAAACCTGCTTTTCAGTCAGACTGGGAAACCATTCATGACGCCATGAGTGAGACGCTATCTCATGACCTTTTGAATATAATTTGCTGATGATATCCGGAATGTTAAACGGATAAATTCCCTGCTCTGCGGCAAAACCAAGACACGCAAATGTCATCTGTATGTTTTCTGTTTCAGCTCTCGTTAATATGTAATCTACATTTTCAATCTCCTGATATATCGGATCATATTTGAAATTGTAAGGCATTGTAGAATTTATCTGTCCAAGCGCTGAATCAAAGTCCCAGATTATAAGCAGTCTGCCGGGCATCAGTTATTCTCCTTAACCGGTTTATCAACTCTGCCTGTCAGTGAAATCGCCATTATCGGAAACAATATATACGGAAAATTATATCTTGATCTTGTTTCGGAAACAGGGAACAATACAAGTGTATAAATAAGATATGACCAGAGAATGTAAACAGGCAGCGCTCCAAATTTTTTATTTCTAAACAGATAAAATATTGAATAAAAAAGTATCAGCCATATTAAAAAATTCTCTACTGACTGAAATATAGTTTCTGTTATCAGATCTCCCTTATAATCAGTGTACTGAAAGAAATAACTTATTGTCCAGTCCTGTCTTCCGGAATATTTAAACAACTTATACGGCATTCCCTTTATATATATTTCCGGATTTTCCTTTATATAATTTATCGCTTCATTTTTTAATGCTTCATCAAATTCCATTTCACTAAGATGACTGTATTTTTTTAAAACCGAATCCGGTACTCCGTTATAATCGCCAACCTTGCTTGGCTCGGTGGTAACATTAGTGCTGTATAGACCGAGTCCTGTAGTCGGCATTAATCTGATGGTTCCGTAAGTAAAATAATTTCTGATGATCCATGGCGAATAAAGAACGAGGAAAACTGCAAATACAACTGCAAACTTTCCTGCAGCAAATGAAATTTTCTTTTCTTTATAAATTTCCATAAAGAAAGGAATTAACAGGAATATCATCAGAAAATTAAATCTTATATACATTTCCGCAGCAAGTAAAGCTCCAATTAAAAGCAGTTCGTATGTTCTGCACTTGAAATTTTTTAATACTATGAAAAGAAGGATCAGTATAAAAAAGAAAGACAGCTGAGTGTTGGAATTCGAAGCCATCATCAGCATATTCGGGGAAATACTTAAATATACAAATATCAGAAATGACGCAATATTATCCAGGTCCCTGAATAAATAATAACCTGCTATCAGAATTCCGAATGAAAACAAGATCATTATAATTGAATATGTAACCGGATGATTATAAATTTTCAGACCTCCCGCAAATATCAGCGGCAGTCCGGGCTGTCTGAAATTTCTAAGCTCTACCCCTGTAAAGTCATAAAATTCTCCTTCTTCAGCAAGTCTCTGTCCCAGTATCTCGTGCTTTTCATAATCACTATCCTGCACCGGACGGTTTATAAGATCATGCGCTGCAAATAATATTCTCATAAAAATGCCCGCGTAAAGTATTATCCTGAACAGTTTTATTTTTCTGTTATGAAACAGCTGATCTCTTCTTCTGAATAATTTTCTAACGATTATAAATGCCAGTAAAATTAATCCGGCTTCTATAATATAATCCACCTCACGATATTTAACCGACATAAACATTCTGTTGATAAAACCAAACAAGATGATCAGCGCCAGCAGAATTATATTACCGGCTCTACCGGTCGAGTTATATAATTTTAAAAGTTTATCCGCCATTCAACTTATAAAAATTATAAATATGATCAGTAATATATTTAAGATCATCATCAGATAATTCATAATACATCGGTAATCTTAAAAGGCAGTCTGTATATCTGTCAGAATTAATCATTTCAGTTTCATCGCATTTATCTTTGTAGTAGGGACTTTCATTCAAAGACAAATAATGAAATACAGCGTATATTCCGTTCCCCTTGAGATAAGAAATAAGTCCACCTCTTTCAGTCTTATTCCGGCATTCTATAAAAAACATATGAGCGTTATTTGTGGCATAATCCGGAATATAAGAATACTTAAAATATCCTTTATCTTTTAAAGACATAAGTTTTTTGTAATAATATTCCCATATGTATTTTCTTTTATTCTGAATGTCATCAAGATTTTCCAGCTGCGCAAATAAAAATGCTGCGAGAATATCCGACGGCAGAAACGATGATCCAATATCCACCCAGCCGTATTTATCCACTTCACCTCTGAAAAATGATGACCTGTTAGTTCCTTTTTCCCTGATGATCTCGGCTCTTGCAAAAAATCTTTCGTCATTGATGACTATCATTCCTCCTTCTCCGGATATGACATTTTTAGTTTCATGAAAAGAAAAAGCGGAGATGTGTCCGAGAGAACCGAGAGGTCTGCCTTTGTAGTATGAATCAATTGAATGAGCCGCATCTTCTATTATAAAAAAATTATGCCGCTTTGATAATTCGATCAGTGGGTCCATATCAACTGCAATTCCTGCGTAATGTACAACTACAACCGCTTTTGTCCTTGGCGTTATAAGTTTTTCGATTTTTTTTATATCTATATTAGGTGTATCTTCTTCACTGTCACAGAATATTATCCTCGCTCCTCTTAATACGAATGCATTAGCCGATGACACAAAAGTGTAAGCAGGGACTATCACTTCGTCACCATCTTTTATGTCAATTAATATTGCAGACATTTCCAAAGCATCCGTACAGGATGTTGTAAGCAGAACTTTTTTAAATCCATATCGTTCTTCAAAAAAATCATGACATTTTTTTGTAAACATTCCGTCACCTGAAATTTTTCTTGACTTCACTGATTCCAGAATATACTCCGTTTCTTTTCCTGTCAGATACGGTTTATTAAATCCTATATGTCTTTTTCCTTTTTCCAATTTTATTTTTAAGAAATAGCTTAGACTGTTTTACAATGTTCTCATTTCTTATTATTCAAGTACCGTAAGTCCGATACCTGTTTTGCCAAAACTGTTCCCGTTATAGAGCATATATCTTTTTCCTTTGAAATCATAAATAAAAGAATACTCGATCATTTCCGAGTCCCAGCCGGAGTCAGATACTTTCAGATCTATATCTTCATCCATACGCTTCCAGCTGATTCCGTCCTGAGATTCCGCATATCCTATTCTGTAAGTTTTTATCTTTTCTGATTCTCTGTAGGAATACCACATTTTATAAACCCCTTCTTCTTTCATTACAAATGGTCTTGCTATTGCATACTCATACTCATTTTTAAAATCAATACAGACATGTCCTCTTCTGTCCCAGTTAATTCCGTCATCAGACCCGGCGTATCTTATATTGTAAAAATGTTTGAGAGCTCCTTCTTCTTCGGTCCATTTTATCAGCGAGACATACCACATTTTTAATTTACCTTCATCATTCATTACAAACGGCGCGAACGTAGAATAAGGATCAATGTCATTAGAAAATAATACTGCCGGACCTCGGGAAATTTTTTTAAAACTTTCCCCGCCGTCTTCACTTACCGCTGCTCCGTTAAATGAAAAAAATGGAACATTTTTTCCAAGCGTCCATCCGTTATAATACAGATACTTTTTGTTTTCATGAGTGATGCACGAAGTCGGCATAATTCCAGCATCATCAAATGCGCCAAGCTGACCGAGTCTCAGTACAGGTTCATCACTTATTCTTAATATTCTGAACGGATCATTCATATCAATATCAATATATGCTCCCTGTGATCTTCCCTTAGCGTCACGCGCGGAAAAATAAATTCTTGCTTCATCATTTTCTCTTTTTACAAGAACAGGCATCATCGCATGAGTCTGCATCCACTCCGTCTTACCGTCCGGCGCATACATCAGTCCCAGCTTTTTCCACTTTTGAATATTCATAAATTAAATAATCAGGATATTTTTATTTCATCGCTTTTCTTTTCAAAGAGTGTCGACCTTGCAGGAAGATATACACCTTTTTCCTCAGTGTCTTTCATAATTATTGCGCCGGCTGCAATCAGAGTTTCCGGAGCGATGGTAATGCCGTCACGTATAGTTGCATTCACTCCGAGAAAACAGTTTCTTTTAATTGTTACAAACCCTGAAACAACTACATGTGATGTTATGAAATTATGATCTTCTATTTTAACATCATGTCCGATATGATTTCCGCTCCAGAGTACGACGTTATTACCGATCTTTACAAACGGCTGGATAGTATTGTCCTCGAGTATGAAACAATTGTCGCCCGGCTGAAACTGTGACAGGTAAGAACATCTTGAGCTTATATAGTTAGCCAATTTGTAACCTTTCTCTTTGCATTGATTGTAGAGATCTTCTCTTACCTTATTCATATTCGTATATCCGACTGCAACAAATGCATCATACTCTGAAGGCGGATATGTTTTTTCAATATCTTCAAACGCTTTGATCGGAAGTCCTTCAAATTCCGTTTCACTTATATATTTTTCATTAACTGAAAATGCACTTGTTTCATACTCCGAATCAATATCAAAAAAATACTTTGCAAGCCGGGCATTTGATGTGTTTCCGATTATAACAACTTTTTTGTTTTTCATTTTACTTAAATGTTTTCATAAATTTTTTTGCATTCGGACCTTCATTGAATATCAGGTCTATTATGCTTACGGCGTGTGTGAATTCACCGTGAAGCTGCCTGTATTCAGGATATCCGGTGTAATCAAAATAGTGAACTTTTATATTTTTATTTTCAAACTTGCTTTCATCCATGTAAGCTTTTGCAGCAGGACCGGAATAATAATCCGTTGCGCCGAGCTTTTCGCAAATATTAATAAGTCTTTCCGTTCTGTCTTCAAGCAGCTCAAACTCTTCTGACAGTCGTATTTTTTTTTCAATTCCCAGAAGTTCGCATATTCTATTTGTAAATGTATAATTTACATCACTGATAAATTCGTATTCCCTTCCAAGATAAAGCTCGCTGAAAATATCCTTATACTCTTTAAAGTATTCCGCTTTTGAATAGTTATGCACAATGGTTTCCCAGTGGCTTTGCGCCCAGCAGGGATCACTGATCTTTGTATCCCTTATCTTCTGGAAATATTTTCCCTTTACGTCAACTGGTACCGTAAGCCACTTCACGCCGTCTTTAGTCTTTATCTGATTTCTGTTTCTCCAGTCTCTTTTTGTAAACTGCATGTCATCATAGAAAACAAATTCATCGGCTAAATTTACCGAATCAAAAAATCCTTTCCATGGAATATAATTCGACTGTGTAATTACAACTTTTTTCAAATCAGAGATTTATTTTTTTATCAATTATATATAGAGGTCTTCCCTTAGTCTGTTCAAATATCTTACCGATATAAATTCCGGTTATTCCTATACTCATTAAGATCAGCCCTGTTGAAAATAATACAGCAACTATTAAGCTTGGCCAGCCTGCCTGAAAACTTTTCATGAAATAACTTATGACTATATAAATTCCGATAAGTAATGTAACAATTGAGATCAATAATCCGCTGTAAATAGATAGTCTCAGCAGTTTATCCGAATGCGAAGTCCAGCCCTGTATTGCCGTGAAAAACAGTTTCGATAATGTGTATGAAGATTTTCCTTCAAATCTTTTTTTATGTTCTACCTGAACATATGCCGATTTGAATCCAATCCATTTTAAAAGCTGTATGTAAAGTCTGTCCTGATCTTTTAACTTTACAAATTCATCTTTTACTCTTGAGCTGATCATCGTCATCGAGCCTACTTCAAGATCAAAGTTTTTATCAGCAAACAATCTGAACAGTGAATTATAAATTTTTGCACTTATCTTTTTGAAAAATGAATGCTTCCTTCTTATCCTTTTTGTAAACACAACTTCATTTCCTTTGTCATATACTTTCAGCAGATCTTTAAAATATGAAGGGTCATCCTGCAGATCACAGTCTAATATTATTACAATGTCACCTGTCGCCGCCTTAAGCCCGGCAGTGATGGCGTAATGCTGACCGAAATTTCTGCTCAGTCCGATCCCTTTTACATTTGGATTCTTTCTGCAGTTTTCTTCAATTTTATTCCATGAATCATCGCCTCCACAGTCTTCCACTAATATTATTTCATACTCTTCCGAGATCTTTGATACTTCATCAGATACACGCTTCACCAGTTCGTCTACAATTTTTCCGGCTTTATAAACAGGACTGACAACTGATATTTTTCTGCTCATGCTTTTTTTGTCATGGTTTCAAAAAATTCTTTGAAATATTTTTTCTGATCTTCAGCTTTAAATTCATTTATAACCCGCAATCGGGCATTGTCAGAAATTTTCTTCCTGTTCTCATAACTCATTTCCGTAACTTCAGTTATTTTTTTTTTGAATGTCCGGAAATCCCTTTTTGGGACTACCCAACCTGTCTCTCCGTCTATCACATTTTCTTTGAGACCTTCTGCATCACTTACTATGCACATCAATCCTGCCGCCTGCGCTTCAAGGACTGATACACAGAATCCTTCTTCAAAACTCGGCTGTAGATATATATCCGCTGAGTTCATCAGTTCCTTTACTTCTTCATGTGATTTCTTTCCGGCAAAAATAATTTTATCTCCGAGATCATACTGGTAAACTGCAAACTTCAGTCTCTCTATTTCCGGACCGACCCCGACTATTGTATATTCGAAATTTACTCCTTCATCCGCAAGCATTTTCATCGCCGATATTGCAGTCTCATAATTTTTAATCCAGTTCAGTCTTCCGACCGTTAGTATTCTCGGACTTGAAATATCTTTTCTTATTTCAGTCTGAGGTAATTTATCCGGATCTATAGCAGGTGTGATCTTTTTAAAAGGTGTATTCTCAGATAGACCGTTTCTTATAGCTTTCGATCTTAAATATTCAGAGATGGTATGAACTTTATCCGTATTCTCCCAGACTTTTTTATAGCAGCCGGGATTTTTTAAAGGATAAATGTTTATGTCATAACCTCTGAAACTTACACTCATCAAAGCATCCATTGATTTTGCCGTATTCTCTCTTCTTAATGCCATTGTCGCAAATCCGAAATGAAGTATGTCGATCTCTTCTGAAATAATGTGCGCATTAATATAAACCGACTTCAGACTCTCATTAAAACTTTTACCGTCTTCAGATTCAAGTCTGAATAGTTTTAATGATCTTTTCGGACTGAGTAAAAATGCTTTTAATATCACATATACATACATTAAAACCTGTGAGAAAATATTTCTTTTCTTTACAAGGTAAGCGCTTCTGATTTCAAGATCACTTTTTTTTTTATTTTTTTTCCCGGTAAATAATACTACATCGAATCCTGATTCTTTAAGTCCTTTTATTTTTAAATTAAAAAACGTTTCCGAATACTGCGGCGCTTCCGGCAATACCAGTCCAATTCTCATATTTTTATGTATTCAGAATTGAAACGTAAAAATCCTGGAATCCCTTTTTCAAATTTTCATTGCTGAATTTTTTCTTAACCTTGTTAAGCGCACTTAATATGATTTCCTCCTTAAGCTCTCCTTTCATTTTACCGAGCTCAGTTATTTTTTCTGCCAGCATTTCAGGTTCTCTTAATTTTACAATAAATCCGTCTGCGCCGTCTGTTATTGCTTCATTCATTCCTCCGCAATCCGTGCTTATTACCGGAATGCCCAGAGCCATTGATTCAAGCACTACATTTGCAATCCCTTCTTCCACGCTTGGCAGTATGAGAATATCAGAACCGGAAAGTTCTTTCATAAGCAAGTCATGAGGCATTCCGCTCTTAAGCTCAACCCTGCTTTTTAATTCCGTATCATCTAGCATAAATAATATTTCTTCAGGTACATCTCCCTGAGCTATTATCGTATATTTAAATTTGATTCCATTCTTGATCATTATCTTCATTGCATCAAGCGCATAATGATAACCTTTCTTCCAGTGGTATCTTCCGATTGAAATTATTTTTAATATTTCAGAGCTGTCTGATTTATGTGCAGGTATTCTATTTTGAAATTCATCTGAAACTCCAGAGTAAATTACTTTAATTTTTTTTGAATCTGCGCCGTACTTCTGCGCTTCTTTAGATATTGCCTCAGATACGGCATGAAAACCGTCTATTAAAGGGAAATACTTTTTATAACTTTCAGCAAGAGCTTTATCATTTATTGGAGAATAATTTATATGAGCGCCTCTCAGACTGAGCGCAAAACGACAGCTCATCAGTTCAAACAAATACGGATTTTTGTGCAAAGTTTTTCCCCATTGTATATGAAATATATCAGGTTCATTGTTTATTATCGGCAGTATCATTCCGAGTTCTTTGAGATTATTCTTAAATCCTCTGTCACCTGAAAAGATTTTCCTCAGCGCTTTTGAATACAAAGCCGGATTCCTAAATATACTTTTAAATGATTCCTTTATAATAAAAAATAAAAGCGCGGGTCCTGAATCAGGAGTATCAAGGATTTCAACATTTTCATTGTACTTTACTTCTCTGAATTTTTTTCCGAAGAGCAGTATTTTTATCCCTGTCGAAGAAAGGTTGTTAATGAGATTCTCTATGAAAGTAGTTGACGGAATGTTACCTGAATAAACAGCTATCTTCATATATTAAAATTCAGGTTTTTATTGTTTTTGAAAACTGTGATAATGTTAAAAGCATACTCACTGGATGCGAATATTTTTTGCTGTCTCCGTTGATAAACTTTCCATAAATATCAAATACAATTTCTTCAGGAATAAATTTCTTAAAACTGCTGTTCATGAACAAATGATTTTTTAATTCTTTCTCATTTTCCCTGCCGAGGAACTGTATCTCCCAATTGCTTTTTACCTCTTTCTTTTTTAGAATTTCCTTTTTGATAAATCTATTTGCTTTTCTTAATATTCTGTTCGGCAGATTTGATAAATCACTGAATGTTTTGTAATTATATAAATTCAGCGGATCATAACTCTGCCACGAAATTTTTGCAAGCTCAGGATTTTTCATCTTTATATATTCGATTTGAATTTTCCTTCCGCTAAGAATTTCTTCAGGGATTGTACAGATAAACTTACACATTTCATCTGAGTAATATGGTAAATAGATCTGTTGATAATTACTGAATACATTCATATTTGCGCTCGTCCACCTCGGCGCCCAGTAGGTTGATTTAAATGCTCTGATCCTGGAATTTGCATTGTCGATTTTAATATCACTAAGCAAACCGGAAATTCTTTCATCAAAATATTCCCTGAAATTTCCCGGGATTTCCCAGTGCTTCCATAATTTTTCTGCAAGCTCTGTTCCTCCGTTTTTTATTAATTTACCTGTGAGAGTATTTATCTGTTCGTCAAATGTCAGATCATCTTTAATACCCATCGAATCAAAAAGTACATCACCCCAGTGTCCGAGAAAAAAAACATTCCCAAGTCCGGAGATCTCTTTAATGACAGCCATTTGTCGCGGATGTGTAAAGTCAGCGCAGCATTGATTAATTTCTGCAAGTTCGTCAATTACTTTCCATAAATAACCTTTAGGGATTATAAATTCACTATAAGGAAGATCTAATATTTTACATATTTCTCTTCCGTATTTTGTCTCATCAAAACTGTTTTCAAATTTATAAGAATAACCTTTTACATCCATTCTTTTATCAACTGCAACCGCCTGTGTCCGGCTGTCAAGTCCGCCTGAAAGTGGAAGTATAACTTTTTTTCCCTTTAGATTTTCAAAATTCAGACTTTCAAATAATTCTGCAAATTCTTCAGTTGCCTGTTTTAAATTTATCTGACGTGGTGTGTAATGCCATTTCCAGTAAACTTCGGAAGAATTAATCCTGTGATTCTCATCTGAAGTATAATCCGTCGCCGGCTGCAATGCTTCCGAATCTGTATAATAAGTATCCTTCTCAAGAAAAAAACCGATAGCGGCGAATACACAGATCGCCTTGTAATCCAAACTCGCTTCATTCCTGTTCTTATAAAATATCTGTCTCTCAGGAATTATCTTTGTTCTCAATTTCTTTTCTTCTGAATAAATCAAATCTTAATTTTGCAGATATTCTCGATGCAGTATCAAACGGCATTATCAGATCTAATAAAAAATCTTTTGAATATTTTTTTTTAAGCTCCGGATATGAATTAAGTCCCTTGTAAAGATGCTTTCTGCTGTTTATATAATTTCTCTTTTTTGCTATTCTTTTTAGTGTTTTATAATATGCAAATTCATTTTCATCAAGTAAACTTTGTTTAGCTGAAGTCCTTTTTAAAAAATCTATCACCCATCTGTAAAATACTAAGTTCCACTCATCCATTTTCCCGCTGCTGCTTGCGATCCTCAGAGTTGAGTCCTGATGTTTTCTGTATTTAATGAGGATCTCATCATCATAATAAATGGAAAATTTTTCCGCAAGCTTCAGCCAAAGCACTATATCTTCCGAACCTTTTATTGACTCTTCATATCCACCGACGTTTTCAAATTCTTTTCTCCTTACAAGACTTGCGCTCGGCAAAGGCGTTCCTTTGAGATCGCTTAAAAAAATTTCTACAAAATCAGGCGGATCATACTTTCTGCTTTTAAGTCCATTTCCCCTGATACCAACCGGCTGCTTAAATGTTCTGTTTATGTACCAGTAAAGCGCAGGTCCCCATATCATCGCGCAGTCTGTTATATCTTCAAACAATTTGATCTGATGTGATAATCTGTTTACATACCAGATATCATCCTGATCGATAAAAGAAATTATTTCGCTTTTTGAAAACTCAACAGCTCTGTTTCTTGTGAATGCCGTTCCGTGATTTGAATTTCCTTCATGCGTATGGAAAAATATTTTATCACTGTTTTCATCCGATAGTTTTTTCGCTATCTCCGATGTGCTGTCTTTACTGCCGTCATCAAAAAGTATCCACTCCCAGTCTTTATAATCCTGAGCCAAAACGCTCTCTGCTGTTTCAGAAAGAGTTTTTTCACCATTATATAAAGGCGTTATTATTGATATCTTCGGCAACTAATCCTTTTTTAAAAAAATTAAACCGTTACCCATTACCCTGCTTCCCGGTTTAATAAATTCTTCATGTTTGTAATTTCCTTTTATCTCATTCCAGTATTTATGAACACCGTATCCATCCTTAAAAGTATTTATATCATGAAAGCCAATTAATCCGTCAGCAGACATTAGACGTACATAGATCTCAAAATCTTTTTTAATTCCTTCATACGTATGATCCCCGTCTATGTATAGAAAATCTATTTTATCCTCTTTAAGAACTGACTTCAGCATTTCTACAGTACTGTCTGACTTAGAATCTCCTCTGATAAATGACAGCGAAGTATTTTCTCTGTCTGCAGAAAACTCACTGAAGAACTTTATTCTCTTCTCATCATATCCCCCGCCGTAATCCCCGTCTGGAAGATCTATGCTGATAATTTTTTTCGCCTGAGGATTTATTCTCGTCCATACATAAAATGTTCCGCCGTTCCATGTTCCGATTTCGACTATTACTTTCGGCTTATGTTTCTGAACTCTGATACAGAGCTCTCTTAATTCATTATGCTCCTGAGCTAACCTGATCTTATCGTAAAATCCCCTTCCCTTATATTGCTTAATTGAATAAAGCACTTCATCAATATTATCCGAAGTTAAAACGCTCTTTAACTTTCCTTTTGAAAGCGTGAAAGCCGCTTTGTCTTTCAGTTTTTCGTATATGCTGTCTTTTCCCAATCTTATTATTATTTATTTTTTAGCTATTGAATATATTGTTGTCTCCGGAAGTAATCTCGATATTTTAAAAATTCCTTTTGCGAAAAATTTCCTGTGAAGTCTTCTTAAAAAATAACCGATGGAATTTTCATCTTCATTCTTCTGCGCAAGTAACTGCGGCAACGGATATTTCAGCTCCAGTAGCTGTTCATTCTTTTCTCTCGTAAGGGAGATCCTTGCGCGGCTGTCGTCAAATTTCAGATCACTGAAAAGCTCCTTTGTTCCGTCATATGTAAATCTCCAGAGATCTACAGGCATCTTCGAGATCTTTCTGACATAACATTCCGAAAGTACTGCTGATCCTCCGTCTTTTATAAATGCTGTAAGATTCTTTGCCGCTTTGAATGGATTTCTTACATGTGTGAGTACTTCCATGCAGATCACCGTTGAATATTTTCCTGAATGATTTTCTATGAATTCACTTTTATCGTCCGTTATATCAACTACAAAATCCACTCCGTCTCCTTCGAAGATATCTATTCCCGTTATGTCCTTTATATTCATTTCATTAAGTCTGTTTTTGATGTTCTCTTTGTCAAAGTCATAATGTTTTGAACCGATTATCAATACAGGTTCGGAAATCATATCTAAGTTCGCTCTTAAAAAACTTATCTGGTTTCCTGTTGCCATATAATTTTATTTAACTCGCTTGAATTTAAAAACTTTACATCCGGCCATTGGTCATATATATTATCAAACAATTTCTTCAGCTCACTCAGTGTCTTCTCTCTGTATGCCGGAGCATATTTACCTGAAATATTTACTCTGTGAAAATCTATAACTGCCGGTAATTTATTATTGAATGCTTTTCCGATATCAGCAATGCATTGGTCTGAATTAAAATTATAATCTTCATGAGGATCAAGTCTTGCATTTCTGACAGACCATACAAAACCTTTTCTCTTTCTGAAATATGGTACAGTATATCTCCCGCCGTCTGAGTTTAAAAGTCTGTTTGAAGACTGCAGCATAGTAATTCCGCACTGCTTCAACTTCTCCGATGCCTCTCTGTCCAGAATATATGTCGGTGGAATTACAGTGTCAGGTTTAAATCCGAACATTCTGAAAAATTCATCACATGATTCCTTTATTCTTACATCCTTGTTTTCTTGACTCATTTCTCCCTGCAGAAATTTCATGTTTCCCTTTATCGTTGATCTTCCTGTTAAAAAACCATTTGCAAAAAATTCTTTCGCTTCATCTGTATAAAAATATTTATTCAGTTCTGAAAGATTGTAATGGCTGTAACCATGAAGCTGCGGGAAAATAAATCTTTTCTCTATCCCTGTTTTATAAATTTCCCTTACATCTTCAGATCCTCGGTTAAATCCTTCGCTGACAGGAATAAATTTCAACTCGCTTTCTGAGGAATAATCGATATTATGTGTAATAAAGTTTGCCGTAATGACAGGTGCGTGTAAAGATTTATTTTTATAACTTTCCATTAGATCAAAAAGCATATCCAAATCTTCTTTTGTCTCAAGCGCATCCAAAGTCCACCTGCTGAATTTTTCGGCGCCGAATTTATTTTTTAAGAAATCAAATGAAGAATTTCCTAACACCCGCTCAAGTCCCCAGTCATCACTTTCAATTACGATTATTTTCTGATCGAATTTTCTTCTTAAATAATGAGGCAGATATCTAAGTATTCTTAAATTGCTCATTATATACTGATATTACTTCTTTGAAATTTTAAGATACAATTTCTGAAGTTTATCCACTTCGTTTTCAATTGAATAATACTTTTTCACAAACTCAAGCTGCTTCGATATCTTATAACGCTTAATGTCATCTCTCATTCTCATATAATTCAATATCTTGTTTGCAATCGATCCGGGATTCTCAGATTCAAATAATTGATCTTCAAATTCTCTGAACTGATCTCTGATACCGGGGACATCGCTGCCGTAACAGATAATTCCGCTTGCCATAGCTTCAAGTATTGAGATTGGTCCGCCTTCCCCGGTTTTCTTTGAAGAAAGTATAAACATATCCGCTATACTGAAAAAAGGTTTTATATCTTTTTGTTTTCCCGTAAAAATTACTTTACCGTCAAGACCGGCGTCGTATGTTTTTTTCTTCAGACCTTTCGCATAATCCGTAATATCATCGCCTATTATCAGCAACTTTGCATTTTCATAATCTTCAAGTACAAGTTCAAATCCCCTTATGAGATAATCTATCCCTTTAATTGGAATTACATTTGCAACTGATATGATTATTGGATTAGAGCTATACAATCTATATTTGGTAATAATACTTTCATCACGCTTTGTCTTCTCAAACTCCTGAATATCAATACCTATCGGAATAAGATGCTGCTCTTTTATTCCGTTAAAAAAAGTCTCGACCATTTCCCTGTTTTGCGGTATGATAGCGCTCGACAGTCTTGATCTTATTTTCCATGCATTGCTTCCCCATCCCATATTCTTTTTTGTATAAACCCATTTAATACCTCCGAGCTTTGATGCGAGAGCTTCAGAATAATCATCGGAATAATTATATGAATGAATAATATCAGGATCAATGTTTCTGAAATTTCTAGAAAGTTTTAAAACATTCTTCATTCCCTTTATCCTCGGCTTAGTTGATACCGTAAATTCAGATATGTAAACCGGAATTTTCAGATCCTTAACCTGACTAAACAATTCTCCTTTTTCGTGCCTGCAGCAAATACATGGTTCAAATACATTTCTATCGAGTCTTGATATAACATTTACAAGAGCTTTACCGCTGCCGGCAGTATTAAAATTCGGAATCGTATATAAAATTTTTATTTTTTTAGTTTCGTGTCTGTCTTCACTTTTTCTGACATTGCTTAATGGCAATTCATAGTTTATTGATGAATAAAGTTTCTTATATTTTTCATCCACTATGTCATCGGACCAGTACTTCAAAACTTTTTCCCTCGCCTCATTTCCGATTTTCTTTATTTCTTCTTTATCTAAGATCAGCTTCCTTAAAATTTCCGTCAGTGTATCCGGGCTATCAAGAGGGAATACAAATCCGTCGACTCCGTTAACTATCTGAGCTTTTGATATTACTGGAATATCAGAACCTATTACCGCAAGTCCGCAAGACATTGCCTCAATTATTGAAATTGGAAAACCTTCCTGCTTAGAAGGCAGCACAAAAATATCAGAGCTCTGCATGTATTCTTCCACGTTACTTACATTATCTTCCGTAAAGAGTACCTTACCTTCAATTGAATTTTCAAGTATGTTGTTTTTTAATTCGCTGATATATTCCTGATCATATTTATATGTCGGTCCCACTATAAGCAGTTTTACTGAATCAATATTTTTCTGAATCTCAATGAATGAATTTAAAAGAAGATGAACATTTTTTCTGGAATTTATGCCGCCTACAAATATTATTACTATATCGTTTTCATCAATATTAAATTTATGTCTCAGCATCATTTTTCTGTTTGCTTCCGGCGGATAAAATTTATTAACATCCACTGAATAAGGGATCTGCACGACTTTATTCATAGAGATCTCAGACTTTCTGTATATTTCCGTTATCACATTTGATTTACTAACATACCTGTCAGCCATTTTATAAAAAAGATACCTGATAAATTTTGGTTTGAGATAATCTTTCCAGTCAAGAAATCTTCCGAGAGATAAAGGATCGTCATCACCCACAAGAGATGTCTCTGTAACAATTTTCTTACCAAGTATTTTTCCGATAAGGATTGAAACCCTGTTGAATGCAAATCCTGAATTAAAATTATGTATATAATCATAATCCTTTCTGTACTTCCACATTGGTCTGAGCAGTTTAATAAAACACTTCCACATATGATAATACTGCTGAAAATATATAAGTATCCCTTTAGCGTCTTTCGGATTTTCACGCAACGATACAGGTACTACAAAATCATATTTGATTTTGCTGTCTTTATATCCTCCCGTCCTGTCCCAGCCGATAACTAATATATCAGATTCAGGATCTCTCTCCAGCCGCTGCGCATACTTAAATGCTGCAACCTCTGCTCCGCCGTATGCAGGAGGCAATATTGCCGAAACTATACAAATTTTATACTTCAAATTCTTCCCTGCTGTAAGCTGAATTTTCGGATCAGCTTCTTTTTCTAAAATTATTTTATCAGTCAATTGCAGTAAGTTTTTTATAAAAATATTCAATCGGATCTTCCGGCACTTTTTCTCTGATATCTTTACCGGCTGCTTCACCTAATGCCTTCCATTCGTTTCTTCTGTTCCACGCTCTCTCCATTGCTTCATCCAGTAATGACGGTACTGGCGCAGCCGCAAGAAATCCGTTTCTTCCGTCAGTTAATACTTCTCTGTTTCCGCTTACATCCGTAACAATTGAAACTCTTCTGCATAGCATCGCCTCTACAAGCGCAAGAGGAAGTCCTTCATATCTTGACGAAAGTATCAAAGCGTGATTTTCTTTCCATATCTCTTCAGGATCTTTATGACCTTTTATTATTACTTTTTCCAGATTAAAATAATTCTTCAGTTTTTTGATCTGATATGAATGCTCGCCTTTGCCGAAAAGATTTACAGTTAAGTTTCTTTCACGCCATTTCTTCTCATTCAAAACCTGAAAAAGTATGTCCTGTCCCTTTGCATAAAATTCATGCCTTGCAACATTAGCAATATAATAATTTTCTGTATCTTCAGGATAAGGTAAGTTTACATTGAAGTTTATATTAAAAGGGTTATAAATTATTTCCGAATTTGTAATATCCTGTCCTGTCTGAATCTGAGTAAGTTTTAAATTAGCTTTACTTACAAAATAATTCATTTCGGATTTCGGGAAATATTCTGATAATCTTTTATTTAATTTGTCATCAGGCCATTTAGCTTCATTGGCAGCCTGAGAAATTGTTACAAATTTTAATTCTTCATTAATGCAGTATTCCATAATATCCGCTCCGCCTGTGTTTCCACCCTGATTTATCACTGTCAGATCAGGTGTAAATTTATTAATACTTTTGTATCCGTCATTCCTGTAATCAAACTGTATTGATGCAGGCAGTAATCTGTTAAATAATTTTTTAAATGAAGATGAGTCGGTATTATAATTTAACGGAATGTTTTTTCTGCTCAGCTCCTGCAGCTGATCGGGAATTATTTTCCATCGCGGTACCGAAACCATTACGTCGAATTTATTTTCAGAAAATTTAAGCGCAGTTCTATACCAGAGATATTCGCTTCCGCCCCACTCTGATTTATTTGAAGATACAAATGCTATTCTTTTCAATTACTTTCTTTACTTTTTTCTAATTCAGTATCTGCGCTGCCGTCATAGTTTGTTACTTTTTTATTTGTAAGACTTCTCCAGAGATTTAAAAGCGAATTAAGTTTCATATCCATAAGTAATGATTTGATCTTAATTCTCCTTAAATAACTTCTCTGAGTTTTATTCAGATATATCGGGTCTATTACTTCTTTGCATTTTTTGAATAAAATAATGTCACCCGTTGTAAAAGCAATTCTTGCTTTAAAATATATCAGAGAATTTATAACTTTGCGGGAAAGTTCCAGATTCTCACGGGTTAGTTCAAAACTGAATTTATAATTTTTACAGAATCCCTTCCCGTAAATACTTTTTAAAAAACCCGCCTGCTTTGTCATATCTGTCTGAACAGCAATTGAATAGTAAATATTCATATACTCATTGTTGAATTCATTCATAAAAGTTTTTGAATCAGAATGTAGACGGAAATGGGTAAACATAGAATCAATAATATTTACATTATTTTGTCCGAATCTGAAAAGATATTTTTTCCATAAATCCTGATCCATTACAAAGTTCAGATCGACATTCAGACCTCCGAGCTCTTTAATTAAATTCAGTTTGAAAAAAGATGAAGGCTGATTTAACAATACAAATGCAATTGTCTCTTCAAGTGTTTCTCTTAATCTGAAATCAATTGTCTTACCGCTGTCTTTACTTTTATTTTCATTCTCATCTTCGAAATATCTGTAATTTCCGACTATAATATCCGCGTCGCTTTTTACGAATGTTTCCGATATTTTTTGAAAAGTATCTTTGCTGTAATAATCATCTGAATTTATCCAGTTAAATATTTCTCCTGTACCTCTGCCAATGCCTTTATTGATTGCATCTGACTGACCTTTATCTTTTTCACTGACCCAGTGGCTGATCCAGCGGTCATATTTTTTAATGATCTCAACTGTCTCGTCTGTACTTCCACCGTCCATAATAATGTATTCCAGATTCGGATAATTTTGCAATATAACTGATCTGATAGTCTGCTCGATAAATTTCCCCTGATTAAAACTTGGAGTTACAATAGTAATGCGCGGGTATTCTTTCTTACCATTTTCATAAGGAAATATAAACTCATCTGTCCATGGCCAACCGCTTTTACCTTTAGGTGGTAATGGAAGATCGCTGATCAGACTATTATTTTTTCCCGGAATATTCGTCAACTGTTTTCTATATGATTTATAAGATCATCGATTCTTAAATCCGGATTCAGAACTTTATCATACAGCAATCTGCAGGATTCTGATTTCGCTGTTAATCCAGATCTGATTTTTTTCAAAGCTCCCGGCAAATCGGAAATACTGTTTATGATCTCACCGTATCTGTATTTATTGTTCAGAATTTTGTATATATAATGGTTTGTCGTTATAGTGGGAATACCAAGCATCATGTAAGTTGAAAATTTTCCCGATGACAAACCGATAGCTTCAAGATTTTTGCCGGCGAATATGTCAAGATTATTCGGGAAGTATGTGGCAATTCCAATGTTACACTTTGACAAAAAATTAAAATACTCTTCAAATCTGTAAAATGGTTTTTCATGCAAACTTATATTCTGATTATTTGCGATTAAGTTTTCAATTTCATATTTCAACTCGCTGTTTTTATCAAGCTTCTGATGTGTATGAATCAGTAGCCAGAAATCGTTATCCCATTTGTCAGGGAAAAGCGATATTATCTCGCTTATCCCGCTCCAGTTTTGAAGAGATCCTGAATATACTGCAATAATTTTATCCGCAGGTATATAAAACTCATTATAAATATCGTAGTCATTATCTATAACTTCCGTTTTTAACGGAGACACCGGTATTTTTAGAAAAATAGTTTTATCCGTAAAATTATTTACAGACTTTAAAAGTTTTTCTCTTCTGTCATCCTGAATAATTACAATATCCGAAAGCTTCGAATAATTCATTTCAAGCTTTTTCAATACTCTTTTTCTCTGAACGAAAAATTCATCTTCAAAAAAAATCTCAAACGATGCATAAATAAGTTTAAAGCCAATAACCTTTTTTATGCGTCCGCCAATAACAAGACCCATAGGATCGACGCAAATCATCGCTTTAATTTTATTGTTCCATTTGAAATCGCGGATCAGCTTGAGATACTGCTTTAGAAATTTAAAAATGTTTTTCGGATTTTTGTCAAGCGTATAAAAATTGAACGGTAGCTCTTTAAATTCAATATACTTCCTGTATTCGCTCGGTATAAACAATTGATCAAAACCGTAATAAATAATATCGTATCCTTTGGCTATTAATTTCTGAATCAGAGCCACAAGCGTTGGATTAGTAAACGTATCTATCTTCGGTGAAAGAAATGCGATTGTCTTTGAATAACTTCTGCTCATTTATGCTTTACTACGGCTAATGCAGACCAGCTTTTGTCATTAAGATTTTTTCCGGTCATCCATTCCTCAAAGTGTACTAATTTCATATTATTGTTGCTGAATATTATTTCAAGCTCCGGAAGAAATAAATATCTCATTGAATGTGTTTCTTCAAATGAAGATACTATCCCGGATTTTTTCTCTTTCACGGAAATTCTGAAATTAACATCTACTGTATTTTTATTAATGTCGATCTTAGGAGTGGTGTATCTTCTAACAGTAAATTCGCTGTCAGAGATTTTCTTAAACCGTTTTAAAGGTTTATCCTGTAATACCGCAGGACCATACCAAAAGTCAAACATGAATATTCCATCCGTTTTCAAATGTCTTTTTACAGTCTTTACTGCAGATATCAAATCTTCATTACTCGTCTGATAATTCATTACATGAAACAATGAAACTATGACATCAAATTTATTTTTTAAAATAACGTTTCTGATGTCTGCATTTATGTAAACAGGCGGATTTTTTTTTCCGGAAATGCTTGCACTGTTTCTCTCTGCAATTCTATACATATTTTCGGAAAGCTCAACACCTGTTGTTTTGTATCCTCTTTTATAAAATTCTTCATCATGCTTTCCGGTGCCGCAGCCTAGATCCAATATTGTCTCTGAATCCGGTTTAAACTTTCTTACAGCTCTGCATATATATTCTGCCTCCGCTCCGTAATTCTTATCCGAATAAATCAGATCATAATACTTCGAATATATGTCAAATACTTTTTTATTCATTTCTTAATTTAATGCAGATATTTTTCATGTTCAGTATTCATGAAATATTTTTCCACTTCCTTATAATTCTCAATTACGTCTTCAAGATTTTCTTTAGTTATTCTTTTTAATTCTGATTTTACGGGATATGAATTTATTCCCAGGAAATTAAAAACCCTGTCAGCTGTTCTCTGAAAAATACTGTTATCAAGCAGATCATCTTCATAAATTATTTTCATATGAGGTATATTTTTTAAATTCTCTTCTTCTGTTTTTTCGACTTCCTCTCCGTATTTAATTCCTTTCAGAAGCTGTTTGCAGTCTATGATAATTTTTTTATTGAATTCTTCATCATTTTTTCTCAAATGAAAAATGTCTGTCTGATATGTAATTATGTTTGACAGCTTATGTCTTAGTAAATTAACTCTTTTCAAATGTATAAATTTCCATCCCTGCTCGTGAAGGGACATTAATATCTTCTCATAATCTTTATATTTATGCTCAAACCTAAGCTGTCCGATTTTTACTTTAAATCCATAAACACTTTTCCCTGATGCGGACGCCCTTTTACTGCAGCTTTTTATATACAGTTCCGGAAAATTAATTATTGATCCTGAATAAATAAAATTAAATATCTCAACGTCACAGTATATTTCAGGATGACAGTTTAACAGCTCAGTTAAAAGCGTACTCCCTGTCCTCCCTCTTGTATAAATTACGAATTTATTCACTGGATATTTTAATCTCGGATCAATTAAATTCCTGTACTTAAGATTTTTAATTAAGCTCTTCATTTAAGTGTATAACTTTTCTTTACTGATAAAGAAATTCTCAGCCTAAGATACAATTTTTCTGATTGTTTCAATAACATAGTTTATATCACTTTCATCCATAGGAACATATAAAGGTATCATAAAACTGTTATCGCAAAGATCTTCTGATACAGTTAATTTAATTTGATCTCCGGAATTTTTGTAAGCGCTTTCTCTGTGTGAGGTCATTACCCCTTTCCTGACTGAGATTCCCGCAGCTAATAGTTTCTGCATCAATTCATTTCTATTTAACGGAGAATTTTCCTTAAGGTATATTGCAAAAGACTGGAAATTGGATTTTCTGTCTTCAGGTTCTGCCGGAAGTTTTATACAGTCTATTCCGCTTAATCCGGTAATATATTTTCCGGCAATTCTTCTTCTCTCTTCTATGAGTTTATCAAGCCTGTCAAGCTGCTTAACTCCTATCGCTGCCTGTATGTCTGTCATACGGTAATTGTATCCGGTTTCAAGGTGATCTTCAAATGAAAGATTTTCTGAAATATGTCTTTCTTTTCCTGATATCGAAATGGCGTGCTGTCTCAGCAGCTTTAATCTTTTGTAATATTCTTTATTGTATGTTGTTATCATACCGCCCTCGCCTGTTGTAATTACTTTCCTCGGATGAAATGAAAAACATACGAGTTCAGAATGAACACCGATTTTTTCTCCTTTATATTCAGAACCAATCGCGCAGGCAGCATCTTCAATAAGTTTTAGATTATTCTCTTTACAAATTCTTTGAAATGCTTCAATGTCAGCCGGCATCCCGATCTGATGAACCAGCAGTACCGCTTTAGTTTTTTTTGTAATTAACTTCTTTACATGCTCCGGATCCAGATTGTAATCATGCTGCGATACTTCTGCAAATACAGGTTCAGCTCCTGTATAAACAATTGAATTAGCTGTTGCAATATAACTCATCGAAGGACAGATCACTTCATCTCCGGTTTTTATCCCGGATACGATCATCGCAAGATGTAATGCATTTGTGCAGTTCGAAACTGCAATGGAAAATTTCGAACCAGTATATTCACAGAATTTTTTTTCAAACTCCTCAACTCTCTCGCCCTGCGCCACCCATCCGGACAGAATTGTATCATAAGCGTTTTGCGCTTCCTCTTTGCCTAAAAATGGTTTTGCTATTGGTATCAAGAATTTTAATTTATATTTTTATTTCCGCGCCTTTATCTTTTATTGACCTCTGTGAAGCTTCCAGTATTTTTAATACTTCCAGCCCCGAATATTTATCAGATAAAGGACTGATTCCTTTTTCAATTGCACTCTTAAAATCCATTGCCATCATTGTCAGTGCTTCTTTCGTTTCAAGCTTAGGTATATAAATATCACCCGCTCTGTAATCTACAAGTATTCTTGTTTTGTCTTCGTCAGTCTTATGTTCATAACCTGTATCATAAACCTTTACTTTCTCCGTCGGCTCAAGATCATTGAAAACTATCATTCTCTTATCTCCGCCAATCAGCATCATTCTTATCTTTACAGGTGATGACCATGAACAATTAAAATGCGCTATAAATCCTGAATCATATTTTACCGTCAGATATGCAATGTTCTCAATTCCGTTTCCCGTATGTGATACTCCTGTCGCCTGTACACTGACCGGCTTTTCATCTATAAGATAATTCAAAATTGAAATGTCATGTGTTGCCAGATCCCAAAGCACGTTTACGTCCGGTTGAAATAAACCGAGATTGATCCTTGTTGAATCAAAGTATTTTATATTACCAATCTGATCCTGCTCTATCAGTTCTTTCATTTTCCTGACTGCTCCGGTATAAAGATAAGTATGATCGACCATTAGTACTTTCCCCGTCTTCTCTGAAATGTTTATCAGCTCTTCCGCCTGTTTCCGGTCTGATGCCATTGGCTTTTCCACCATTACATGCTTTCCGTTTTCAAGGGATCTCTTTGTAAATTCATAATGAGTAAATACCGGCGTCGCTATTACGACTGCATCAATTTCTTTATCATCTGTTATGCCGGCAGGATCAGTACAGAATTCGGCTTTCGGACAAAGTTTATCAAGGAATTGTTTTCTTTCTGCTCTCTGATCCGAAACTTTGACTAATTCCGCTCCATCCAGATTTGCAAAATTTCTGACTAAATTTGTTCCCCAGTAACCGAAGCCTATGATTCCGATCTTCATAAAATATTAAAATATTATTTGAGTATTTCTTTTAATTGTTCTGACACTCTGCTGATCTGCTCATCAGTTACACCAAGACCGCTCGGTATATAAAATCCATAATCACCCAGATAATCAGAGACAGGATACTCTTCATTTTTAAAAAGTCCCGCTTTCTGAAATACCGGCTGTCTGTGCATCGGGTAAAAGAATGGTCTTGTGCCGATTTTTCTGTCAGAAAGTACTTTCATTATTTCTTCTCCATTCATTCCCGCCTCTTTCTTAAGCAGTATCCCGTAAACCCAGTAAATATTTTTCGAATAATCCGTTTCTTCCAAAGGGATCTGAATGGATTCTATATCTTTCAATTCCTCCGTATACCTTCTGCCAATATATTTTTTCTTCTCTATAAAATTATCGATCTGTTCAAACTGAGCCACTCCCAGCGCTGCCTGTAAATTTGTCATCCGAAAATTATATCCAAGCTCATCATGTACAAATCTTTTTCCCCGCTTGAAACAAAGATTCCTCAATGACTTACATCTTTCTGCTGTCACCGGATCATCCGTCAGTATCATTCCGCCTTCTCCAGTTGTTATATGCTTGTTGGGATAAAAGCTGAATGTACTTACGTTTCCGAAACTTCCGCATATTTTTCCTTTATATGTCTGACCGATCAGTTCAGCAGCGTCCTCAATAATTTTTAATTCGTATTCATCGGCGATCTTCTGTATCGGATCCATATCAACCGGCAAACCGTAAATATGCACTGCCATTATTGCTTTCGTACGCGAAGTAATTTTTTTTCTTACTTCATCCGGATTCATATTCCAGGTATAGGGATCCGAATCTGTCAAAACCGGCGTTCCTCCTGCTCTGATTACTGCTGATGCGCATGATATAATAGTGAATGACGGCATTATTACTTCATCGCCTTTTTCAAGATCAAGTGAGATCATTGCAGCTTCAAGAGCTGCGGTGCCGTTACATACTGCAACTCCGTATTTACGCCCGCAGTATGCTGCAAACTTTTTTTCAAATTCATTTACAAATGGACCTTCTGAGGAAATCCATCCTGTATCTATACACTCATTAAGATACTTTTTTTCATTGCCCGAAAGGAGCGGCTCATTTACCGGTATAAATTCCAATTTATTTTATCCTGATTTTATCTTCCGGAATTGATTCGAATCTTGTCTTGTCTGCATCGCCTGCATAAGGTCCCTGCTTTACTTCTATCATCTCAATCTCTTCAAGTACTTCAAAACCGTGTCCACCTGTAGCAAGAAGTATTACATCACCTGCTTTAAGTATCCTGCTCTCCAGATAATTCTGATCATCATCATAAAAATCTACCCGGAGTTTTCCGCTTTTCAGAAAAAGGACTTCCTGTGTATATTGCACTTGCCTCTCTACCGGATTATGAACATGAGGCTCGATTACTTTTCCGGCAGGATGATGCATATATGCCAGCTGCTGTGAAAGATCATTCGAAGTAAAAAAATGTATTCCGTCTTTTCTGAATTCCGCCGGAATTATTATTGCTAATAGTTTCTCTTTATGTTTTAAATATTCTATCATAATTTTTATTTTGCTTCAGGTTCAAATTTAGTAAAATAACTTTCTCTTAATAAACCGCTCAGATCTTTCATAAGATTATCATAATTATAATTTGATTTAATGTACTCCTGCCCCTTCTTAGCAATTTCTTCTCTTTCTGCATCATTACTTAGAAAATATTTTATTCTTTCTTTACAATCTTCGTCGCTTCCAAATGTTGCAAATACATTCTCCGGAAAATTTCTTTTAAGTGTTTCCGATTCTCTGGTCAGCAAAAGCGAACCTACGCCCATTACTTCGAATATTCTCTGATTAACTCCCTCCCCGTCAGCCATATCTACGTAATCATTTACAACTATTTTTGAATCTTTATATATCTGCAGCATATCAAGTCCGGATGTTATTCCCTGCCATGCTTTTATTATTAAACTATCTTTCGGGAATTCATCCTCGATATATCCCCACCATTTAAAATTTTCCATCTCTGAAAGTTTTTCAATTAGCTTAGTTCTTTTCTTCCAGAATCTTTTCCCGACTCCGCCTATAAAAGTTACATCAAATTTCTTTTCACCTGCTTTAAGTTCGTCAAGTATTCTAAAATCAAATCCATTATGGTTTATAATGGAATTTACATTATTTATTTCAAAAAATTTTTTGTAAACCATTGTTGAAGTCAGGATTAGATCCCAGTCCGAAGGAGCCCACTTGTACGGAAGAGGCGCCGCTAATCTTGATACTATCAGAGAATGTTTACCTGAATTCTTCCAAAGATCACTCGGGATTCCTGTTTGCTCCCTTACAAATATTACATCAGGCTTATATAACTTTATGTAATCGGATATTACATTCAGTTTTCTCCTGTTCTTTACAGGTCTGATCAGATTCTTTATTCTGTCAGTTGAATTTATAATCCCTAATTTGTTCCCGTATAATTCATCAGCTACTTTCTTCAGATAAATATCTGTTACAAAAAATTCTTCCGCTTCCCATCCGTGTTTCCTGAAATAGTATGTATAAAAATCCGAGAAATTTGAACGCAGCGAAATGATCCAGTCAAGCGTTTCCTTTCGTCCCATTTTTTCGATCTCATCTTTGTTAGTTACTATTTTAGTCTTTAGATATGCTTCAGGATTTATTGTGTCAAATTTCAGCAGCCTAAGTTTCAATTAATTATGAACCTCCTTAAAAATTTCTTTATTGTATAACAATACATCTTTAATTACTCCGGGATTCGAACTATGATCATTGTATGAAAGAATTAAAAATTTTTTCAAGAATATAATTTTTTATTAATCATTTAAAAACCATTCATGTTCAAACAACACACTTCTGTGAGTTGACGGTACTATCTTTCCCGTATTATAAAAATCACCGTCTTCAACTGTCAGAGTTACTGCTTCCTGAATCCAGTCCTGCAGTATTCCGTTTTGATACACAATTAAATTTAAAAGATATAATCCTGAAGTAATGGGAAGCTTATCCAGAACACAAGTGAAATATCCTTCCTGGGAAATAGAATCAAATGCATATGAGGAAATTCCGTTACCCATTACTGTTACAAGAAAACCGTCTGATCTCGACATTGCAATTGCCGTTGTAATGTTTTTCGGATCCGGATTCTTTATACATTTATAATGTATTCTGAATTTCACTTTCTGTCCTGATATAGCAATGTCAATTTTTTCGTTATTATTATTCATCATCTCAAAATTAATAAGTCTTATCATTCCTTCACCATTTCTATCTGTCCTTTCCGCGAGATTTATCTCTGTCTTTTCCATTCTATTTATTATATAATGCTGTATTCCGTCACTTGTCGGACCCTTCGGAAAATCTATCTGTCCGTTTTTTAAAACTACTACATTAGTGCAAAGCTTTGACATTATTGCCATGTTGTGACTTACAAATAACACCGTCCTGCCCTCTTTTTGTGAAACACTCTGCATTTTTCCCAGACACTTCTTCTGGAATTCAGCGTCACCGACAGCAAGCACTTCATCAACAACTAATATCTCGGGATCAAGATGAGCAGCTACGGCAAACGCAAGTCTTACATGCATTCCTGAAGAATACCTTTTTACAGGTGTGTCAATATAACTTCCGATTCCGGAGAACTCGACTATCTCTTCAAATTTACTTTTTATTTCCCACTGTGTCATTCCGAGTATTGTGCCGTTAAGAAAAACATTTTCCCTGCCCGTAAGATCCTGATGAAATCCGGTGCCGACTTCTAGAAGAGACGCTACTCGTCCTTTAATTTTAATGATTCCTTTTGTCGGTGAAGTTACTCTCGAAAGAATTTTCAGAAGCGTTGATTTCCCGGCGCCGTTCTTCCCAATTATACCCAATATCTCTCCTTCATTAACATCGAAACTTATATCTTTCAGTGCCCATACGAAATCTCCTTTTACTCCGGAAGTTCTGTTGTTGATTTTACCAATCTTAGAAAACGGATCTTCTTTTTTTGTTATACGCGCAATGAATCTGTTAAGATCCTGAACAATAGATTTACTTGAAATTATTCCAAGCCGGTACAGTTTTGATATATTCTCAACTTTTATAACTGTACTCATATAATTGTGTTTTTCCCTTTCGCTGTAAATTCGTTTTTTATCAGATAATAATTTAATACATCCGTTAGACTTTCTTCCAGTGGTATTTCATTATTCCACTGAATGTCAGATTTAATTTTTCTGTTAGAACCTATTATAACCGGATTATCTTTCGGTCTCCTCAGACTTCTGTCTTCCTTGATCGTAATGTCCAGTTTCAGTTTATGACTCATTATTTCAATTATATTCTTCAGGGATATACCATATCCGCTGCAAATGTTATATACTTCACCTTTTTTTCCTTCTCTGAACAGCTGAAAATATGCTTTCACCACATCCCGAACATCAATGAAATCTCTGATGATAGTTACATCACCTGCAACTATAAATTCACTTTTTCTCTTTTGTAAAAGTTCAACTAATTGCTTTGCAAATGATGCTACCGCAAATTTTTCATTCTGACCTGCGCCGATGTGATTAAATGATCTTGTCAGTATAATATCCAGACCGTGTACTTCAACATATAATTTTGCCAACATCTCCTGTGACAGTCTGGCTATCCCAAACGGACTGGTTGGGTTTGGAATATTATCTTCAGAAAGCGGGAGATCGGAAATTTTTACATCACCATATTCTTCAGAAGATCCTACGGAAATTATTCTGCAATTGCTGCCTATAGCCCGGACTACTTCAAGCAGGTTTAGAAAAATATTTACATTGTTCTGAAAACTGTTGCATGGATTATTCCAGCTGCCTGCTACACTGCTGAATGAAGCCAAATGAAGTATATAGTCCGGTCTGAAATCATAAACAAGTTTGCACAATTTTTCCCTGTCTCTGAGATCTGTCCTTTGAAAATTGATTTTTAATTTCCTGTACAGGTCAAATCTCATATCCGGTTCTCTATGATCTATACCAAGTAACTCAGCTTCGGAATTTCTGCTGCCCAGATATTCAATAAAATTTCTGCTTACAAATCCCGAGAATCCTGTAATAAGATATTTCCTGCAGTCCGGATTATTTTTTCTTTCACTCAAATTTTATTAACCTTCTCCGGTAATATTCAGTAATCCTTTCTTCGATAATTTCACAGCCGCTTCCGCTAATAATTCAAATTTTAATCCGCTTCTCTCTGAAATTTTTATCAGATCATTTGTTCCGTCTGATAAATTCAGCATCCACATCATGGCATTAACAAATTCTGTCGTATCTTTCTGCGAACCAATAGTAGGATATAATCCCCTCTTTCCAAGCTGCGGCTCACATTCAGGTTTTGTATTTGTATAGATATTATTCGTCTCAAGTACGTTTATTATTTCAATATATTTCAAAACAGACTCTTCCATTTTTTTAAACGAAAGGAAATTTCTGTTATCGGCGGAAGTATGATACTCTTTGTAATTTCCGTATCTTGTCCGCATAAGCGATCCAACAGGTAAATTAAATCCCGGTGAACAGTACTGTCTTTCATCACTGCCTGTCGGGAAAAAATCTTCAACAGTGTATTTCCTTTCAGTCTGCTTTAAAACTATCTCTGCAGCTCTGTCCGAAATACTGTTTCCAATTCTGCTTCTCTTATAAGTAAAATTTCCCCTGTCACCAATACAGGTCACTACATATCCTGCATGTAGTTTTTCCTTTAATTCTTTACCGTGAACCGATAAATACCATATCGCACCTATTGTCTCAGGTAAAAATAAAAATCTGTAAGTGAAACTTCTGTCTTCTTTCTTTCTTAATTCATTATAAATATATGCTGTCACAAGAGGACCTGATAATTCGTTGTTTGCCATTGACGGATGACAGATATATGTGGAGAATAAAATTTCCTTTTCACTTTTACCCGGTAATACTGCTTCACCTGCTGTCATAAAACCTTTGGGATTTTTGTCTGCATCGATGCAAACTTCATATTCATCTTTTTTCAGTTTTCTGAACTGCTTATGACTCATGCAGAATCCGCTGCGCGATGCGTAATACGATGTAAGATATGGAATAACTCCGGGCTGATCCGGCAAAGTGTAAACGTATTTTGTCAGTTCTTCAAGATTCATTTTACCTTGTAGTTTTTCTGAATATCCGAGCACATGAAGATTATTTTCTTTGAAATCAATTATTTTTTTCCCCGAACTGTCCTTAACCCAGGCATCCTTTATATTCCATTCAGATGGGACAGTCCAGTCGAAACATTCAGTTCCGGAAGGAACTTCAGTTATTTTGATATCAATTATCTCAGATAATATTTTCAGAGTTTCCCTGTTGCCGTCTCCTGTCAGACTCCTGCAGATGGGCCATAATCTGTCGAAATATTTTTCTATCTCTTTTTTCAATTGTTCTTCGCTGTAGTAAAAAGCATTCCCTGAGCTTTACCCTCTCTGATTATTTTCGAAACTTCCTCATAAAATGTCCTGGCTTTGATCACGTGAAGTCTTGTATCCTCTCCCGGTCTGCTTCCGCTGTAAAACCCCATCGACCACAAATAATCTTCCATCGGCTTAATATCAGTCTTTACTCCCATCTCAAGCTTTCGGGAATATACAGCATATTCTCTTATACTTTCCTTTCCTTCTGCATCAATATATTTACCTTTAAAAAATTTAAAAAATCTATGTGGCGCCTGTTCACATTCTTCCACGTAATGAATGTATGTATTGCATAACTCTCCCGGTATATCAAGCGCCGCAATTTTACCGTTGTGTTCTGTCAGCTTTGCAAACGGTGAATCACTTCCGAATGCGCTTATATTATTTATTCTGCCAAATTCATCTTTCAATTTTCCGGTCACTACAAATGAAAACATCGGATGTCCTGTCCTGATAAAATTTTTATTTAACCTTGCTGTTTCAGTCAACAGACCTGTTTCGGATTTTGTATTTCTAATGTCATATGTTTCGCCTTTTGTAAAATTGAAATTGAATACAGGTAAAATCAGTGTACCTTCATTTCCAATCGCTTCAATAAACGAATCAAGTATATCCTGAGGCGTTATGTTTATATTTATGGAATTTAAATATTTTAAAAAGCCGGAAAGAGAGCTGTGCAAAAGCATCGTATCTCCTTTTTCAATTCCGCTTTTACGCCACCACGAAGCCAGTTCAGAAACAGTTTTATCCTTATCTGCGTCTGTGAATCTCAAAGTTATTTCAGATTTAATAATTCTAATATTTTATCTGAAGCTGCATCTGCCGCTCTTCCTTTATTATATGTCAGCATTTCAGCAAGCTCTTTTCTTTTTTGGGAAAACTCTTTCGGATCATTTAAAGCCCTTTGCACAGCTTCGGTTAACTGACTCATTTCTTCGACTACAATTCCTGTATGCCTTCCCGCATTTGCCTTTGGATCATTTTTTACAAACTCTTCCGAAGTATTTCCAAATCCGGTATATGTTTCCTTTAATGTCTTTTCAAAAAATTCCGGACAGTTTATGTATATTACCGGCTTATCAAGCATTATAAATTCCAGCGCTACACTGCTCAGATCCGTTACCATCACATCCGATGCTGCAAGTAAAGGATCAGATTTACCTTCGCTTACATGTCTGAAATTTTTATATGAATTGTATTTCTCTAACCGCTCCTTCCAGTTAATTCCGCCTGTGTAAAATTTATAATTCGGTCCGTCTTCAGAACTGTAACTGATCGGATGTAGCTTTACGATTATGTTTATACTTTCATTCTTCAGCATTTCTTCAATGACACTCTCTCCGAAACTTCTCAGTGATAGTCCTTTATCCCACGAAGGCGCATATAATATTGTTTTCTTCTGTATATCCAGTCCGAGATCTGACAAAACTTTTTCTCTGCTGTATTTCCCGCAGAGCAGATCATCTGATTTTGAATATCCGATATTAAAAAGTTTAATATCTATTTCCTCAAGAGAATAATCTTTAATAGTATTTTCCGTCTGCTTCCTGTGAAGAGGGCTTGTAAGGAAATGCACATCAAAATTTATGAAATCCCTTTTCATATACGACTGATACTTTACAGGCTGATTATGATTAATGTGTATCCTGATTGAATTCTTATTTCCCTTTCCGTAAATATGCGGTGAGAGAAATAAATCAGTTTCATGTAAATCCTTTGACATGCTTACAATAAATTGTTTGCTTTCCGGGATCCCGAATACATTCAATTCTGAAGCACCAGGATAATGAGTCGAAATGTAGTAGGATATCGAATTAGTTTTTTTTATGAGAGATTCGTAAATAGGTAATATATATGGAATAAATGAAAGCTCTTCAATATCAAGTATTACAGTTTTTTTTTTTCTGAATTTATCAATCAGCATTCCGGATTTGATTCTTATATATCCTTTACCGCTGCTTTTCTCCGTGTCAGTTTTGCTTCCCAATTAAACAATATCAAGTAAAATTCTTTCAAGTTCTTCTTTGCTTAATTTCCTAGGGTTATTACTTAGTCTCTCCGTATTTACATTTTCAGTAATTACTTTTATATCGTCAGCTGATTTTATTCCGAGATCGGATAATTTTATTTTCAGACCGAGACTGTCTATGAATTCCTTCATAAACATTTTTGCATCGAAAATATTTTTGTAACCGAGTATCAAAGATAATTCATTCATAAGATTTCTGTGCTCATCTGTTTTAATGCCTGCTGAAATATTTTCATCAGTTAAGAAATAATTGAATTCAAGAAATTCAGGTAATGTAATGCAGACTGCCTGTCCGTGCGGTATTCCGAAATGCGAAGTCATGGCATATGATAAAGCGTGAGGGGCTGTTGTCTTTGTAATGTTTATCGCTCTGCCCGCAAGATTCGATGCCTTGCTCATGTTATGTCTTGCATTTTCATCCGGCTCATTTACACATTTCTTCAGATTTTTCAAAATCAATTTCAACGCTTCTTTTGAATACTCTCTCGACTCAGCATTTGAATTTACAGACCAGTAAGATTCGGCCGCCTGAGAGAATGCATCAATACCTGTTACCGCAGTAATTCGCTCATCTAGACTGTATGTAAGCTCAGGATCTATTAAAGCAATTTCCGGTAGTATGAATTCATCCGCAAGCGAATACTTTTCTATTCCTGAATATACAACTGCAAAATGCGTTGACTCACTGCCGGAGCCGGCTGTTGTCGGAACTGCAATCAATTCTTTTCCTTTTATAGAAATTTTCTTTTTTCCCGTAACAATATCTTCTGCTTCAAAGTCATGCGCTGAAATTATGTTAATTGACTTCGCTGTATCTATTACACTTCCGCCGCCTGCAGCTATTACTATGTCGCAGTCAGAGTCTTTGAAAATTTCTACACCGTCTTTAATTTTGTTTATCTCCGGTATTTCACCAATATCATTATAATGAACTACCTCAAAATTTCTTCTGAATGTTCCGAGTTTTGTCTCAGCGCCTGATGCTGCGTATGAATTTGTTCCCGTTACAAGAAAAATTCTTTTTATTATCTGCTGATCAATAAGATCAGTAATATTTCTTAAACATCCGTTCTCAATTATTATTTTTTGATTCATTTCCTTAAATGCTCCGTAAAGTCTTTTTTATTTTCAGCAGGAGAAGTAAGCGGTCTTCCCAGATCCGGCCGGGAACTGCAGCTTACTCTGATCTCAAGTAATGCAGGTCCTTTTGAATTTTTAAGTATTTCAAATTCTTGTCTGATCTGCTCAGGAGTTTCAGCAAGCGCTGCCATTTTGTAACCGCATCCTTTGGCTGTTTCCGTAAAACTTATTTTGAATCCCGCAGTCGGCTGACCGCCTACAGATTCATGCGCACCGTTATTTAAAATAATATGCTTCAGGTTTTCAGGAGATTCAGAACCGATAACAGCTAGCGATCCCATATGCATTAATACCGCGCCATCACCGTCCAATATGAAAACTTTTCTATCTTTTTTATTTAAAGCGATTCCAAGCGCTATCTGAGAACTGTGTCCCATTGATCCAACAGTCAGAAAATCATTCTGATTACCTGATTTTTTTTTCTTTTGTAACTCATATAATTCTCTTGAAGCTTTCCCGGTAGTGCAGACTATAATGTCATTTTCTCCTGTCATATCAGTGATCATTTCAATTGCTTCCTCCCTGCTTACAGTATACGGATTCTCTGTTTTACTTACGGAAGTGTAGCTGTCGAAAAAACCTTCGGAAATTAACATTGCCGTTGGACAGTTATTTGAAATTGAAGTTGAATATAATTCAGAAATATCTGATTCAGGATCAGAATTATTTTTACTGAAAATACGAAAATGAATTTCCATACTCTTCAGCAGCTCAGTCATTACTCTTCCCTGCTTTATATGCTGCGGTTCGTCTTTAACTCCCGGTTCGCCTCTCCAGCCGATCATTAACAAAACCGGTATTCCGTAAACTTCAGGATCCATTAGCGATAGCAAAGGATTTACCGCATTTCCAAAACCTGAATTCTGCATATATACCAGTCCCGGTTTTCCTGAAGAAAGATAATATCCGGCAGCTAATGCAACGGCAGAACCTTCATTCGTACTGATAATATGATTTTCACGAGGTACATTGTCATTAACATAAGAACAGAAATTTTTAAGCAGCGAATCAGGTACGCCGGTATAAAAACTGATTTCTTTTTTCGATAGTATTTTAAAAAAGTTCTGCGGTTTCAAATTTTATTTACTTCCCGGAATTAAATTTAGTATTTCATTAATAGACATCATATTATTATCAGCTTCAAATGATCTGCCGTTTTCTAATATTGACTTTGCAGTTTCATTCATGGCGGGATATGCGCTTCTTAATAAATGATTTGCGTAAATTACAATACTTACTCCGCTTTCTTCAAGTTGTTTTTCATAAATCGAACTGTAACTTGAAGGTACTGCGACTAATGGTACTTTTCGTTCAAACTTTTTATATTCCCTGCAGAACTCAATTATTTCATCTGGTGATTTTTCCTTACTGTGAATCATTATTCCGTCCGCTCCCGCTTCAATATAAGCGCTTGCTCTTTTTAAAGCATCTTCCATTCCGGCTTTCAGAATTAAACTTTCTATTCTCGCAATTATCATAAAGTCATTTGTTACACGTGATTTCTTTCCCGCTGAGATTTTCATGCAAAAGTTTTCAATCGATTCCTGAGTCTGTTCTACATCTGTTCCGAATAGAGAATTTTTTTTCGAACCCGTTTTATCTTCTATAATTACCGCAGATACACCGAGCCGTTCAAGCGTTCTTACAGTAAAAACAAAATGCTCAGTTCTGCCTCCGGTATCTCCGTCATAAATGATCGGTTTTGTCGTTACTTCGGCAATGTCATTCAATGTATGCAGTCTCGCAGTAAGGTCGACAGCTTCTGTATCGGGCTTGCCTTTTGCGGTGGAATCTGTCAGACTACTTAGCCACATTCCGTCAAATTCAACTTTAATATTATCTTTTAAAGCATTTACATTTTCTACTATAAGTCCCGTAAGTCCGTTATGCGCTTCCATAATTCTTACAATCGGTTTCACTCCCAGCAGTCTTTTTAATTTTTTCATCCTTACTTCAGGAGTAGTACCGATTTCTTTCAGACTCTCATTCAGCTGTGTAGATGATATTCCTTTTGTATATTCAATTTCAATAAGCTCTCCTCCCCATTTCTTCAGCGTATCAATAACTCTCTGTCTTGTTTGTTTCTGAACTCCGTCTTTCCAGTCATCACCGTGAACTACGTAATCCGGTTTAAGCATTTGCAGATTCGCCACATAATCGAGAGTATTCTGCGGGACTACATTTTCCACTCCTTTTATATTTTTAACGATAAGTTCTCTCTGATCATAAGTCAGTGACGGCAGCCTTTTATAACCGGCTATCGCTTCATCGGTTAATAGACCAATTGTAACTTCTCCAAGTTTTCTCGCTTCATTAATAATATTGAGATGTCCCGGGTGAATCAGATCCGCACTCATTCCGACATATACTTTTTTCATATTAATTCTTCATTTTTTATTTAAATTAATACTCCAGTCATTATTACCGAGCATATTTCTGAATTCCTTGTTGAAAATTATTTTTAATGTGTAACTGATCTGTGCAAAATAAAACGCCTTTCTGAATATTGCGTAATATTTATTCTTTTCATTTTCCAGAATATCATATTTAGTTTTTCTAATGCTCCATCTTAACCACTGCTTTACTGCATACAAAGAATTCTTGATCAGTGGTTTAAATCCTTCACGATCTACAGCGTAAATGTTATAGGGGATACATATTCCATTATTATGAAATCTTCTTTTTATGTCTTCTATTGTAGCGTTCTTTTTTGCGGACTGATAATGATGCATCAGTGCTGCCGGCGCCCAGCCTATCAGATATTTTTTTTTATACAGCTTCTTCCACAGTCCCGTCTCTCCGTCACCTATAAGCCATTCACCCACCATCTCAGGATTAAATCCTCCGACTTCAAAAAGTATGTCTCTCTTTATGCTGAGGTTTCCCGCATTCATATAAAGACCCGGCTCAATTTTAATTTCATTGCCGTAATCAAGTTTTCCAAGCTGCCTCTCATAATCATAAATCCATTCGGGAGGAGTTTCATCCCATTTGATCTTTATCTTTCCCGCCACCCCGGCTACTTTGTCATTCATCATGAAAACTTTTTCAATTTCCTTCAGCCAGTCGGGAACAAGTATAGCGTCATCATCTGTAAACGACAGTACCTCGTTTTTCGATGCAAGAATTCCGATCTGTCTTGCATAGACCTGTCCGGGTCTCGGCGCAAAGTAATATTTAATGTTTATATCCGGATATTTTTTTATATAATTATCAACAACTTCTTCCGTATTGTCTGAGGAGTTATTATTAACTATTATAATTTCAAAATCCGGGGCGGGAAAATTTTGCGTCACAAGTGAATCCAGACACTTTGGAAGTATATTCTCCCGGTTAAAAGTCGATATGATTACAGAAAATTTCATTTTAATCTGTCAGGAAATTGCTCCGTTTATATCTAAAGTGCTTCCATTGATGTAATCCGATCCTATCAAAAAATTTATCGCATTTAAAATGTTTTTAGGATCTCCGAATTTTCCGGTAGGAATTTTTTTCTTCACTATTGCCTGATACTCATCGCTGACTTCCGTTATCATACCTATTTCAAAATAACCGAGATTCAGACAATTAATTGTAATACCTTTGCCGGCATTCTCTGCCGCCATGCTTCTTGTCATTCCCCATAACCCGGCTTTGGATGCAGCATAAGCGCTGGTTCCGGGAATTCCTGTCTGCGCTACTATTGATGAAAAATTTATAATTCTTCCGTAACCCTGTTCTCTCATCACCGGCAGTAAAACTCTGATAATATTATATGTGCCGGTCAGATTCGTATTAATTACCTTACTCCATTCCTCAGGTGATGACTTGTGTGCAAAACTGTTGTAATTATTACCGGCGCAGTTTATTAATATTATTTCAATTAGATAGTCTTTAATATCCTCTGCAAATTTCTCCGTGCTTTTTATATCCGTTATATCTAATCTGTACATCAATGGATTTTTCTCAAACTCACTATTCTCTTTAAAATATGTTCCGATCACTTTCTTGTTCAATTTTAAAAATTCTTCCATGAGATATTTACCAATACCTCTCGACGCTCCTGTTATTATTATCATTTTAAATTATAATTTTTATTATGCAAATTGTCTGATCTGCTCATCTTTCGTTTCTGTATCTGATGAGATTAGCTCTTCCGGTAAAACAAAATCACCTCCGTCTGATATTCTGTCGCAGAGAAAATCCATATACTTGTTTTTTCCGGGAAGAAGCCCTTCGAGATTTGTAAAATCAATATAGAGATCATCTTTTACTGCCGGTGTAAGAGGAATCTGTTTTCTTATAAAATATGTATATGCATATTTCAAAGACAATTCCTGCATTACGCTGTCCAGATGTTTTATCTCTGATGCTTTTTTTAATAATGTTTCATAATTGTCTTTATCTCTTCCGTCATATGTAAATCCTTTACCGGAATAATGTGCGTCTCCTGCAAGTATCACCGGCTTTCCCTGAATCGAGAGCTCAAGTCCACCTGTACCCATTACCGTTACAGCGCCGTCAAGTAAGTTATAAAAATCAAGTGGACTCAGATCGTCATCCATCTTTATTACTTTAATGTGATCCGGCATATCCGGAAAATTTATCTCCAGATATTTCTGGCAGCCCGTTTCCGGATTATCATTCAGTTCTGACGGATGAATCTTTATAAGCCATTGGACGTCTGTTACATTCCATATGATCCTTACAGTCTCGCCAAGCCACTCATCAAAATTTTTATATATCATAGGAAAGTAATCCGAAGCGGCATCCCAGTTTATATGAGTCATAATACCCCATACAGGTTTTCCTTTCTCCAGTCCGTATCTCGAATATAAAGAATCTGTCTCACCTTTGTATTCTTTCAATAATCCTTTCAAATCCTGAGTAACGTTTTCCTTATATCTGTTTGATAAAAATTTTATTAATCTTCTTTTCATACTTTCTGTCAACGGCTCTTTAATTATATTTTTCCATGAGCTGTTATGCAGGGTCAGAAAAGTTTCCCGGAAATTATTTACAATTCCAAAAAAGAAATGCGCCGTAAGATAACAGCATATGTATGAGATCACCGGTATCTCCCTGCTGAGTGAAGTTGTAAGAGCCGGACCCCAGTCAGCATAAATGCCGTGAGACATATATACTCTTGCGGGTTTTATTTTATCCAGTACATTTGTTGAAGTTTCAGAAACTATAAGCACTGTAAATGCATACTCTCTTAATATTTCTTCATAACCTGAAAATGAAGCTCCCCGCGTATGTCTCAGCATTGCTGATTCAAGATTGTTACCGAGTTTATATCCGTTCAGTGATAATGATTTGTAATTATCGCAATTTATTCCCTTCGAGAGCTTTCTTAACTCTGCGGTTTTTTCGGTAGTTATATGCTCGCTCATGTATGAATACTCAACACCTAAATTTTCCAGCACAGCTGAATTTTGTCTGATACATGCTTTACAGTATTTTCCCCAATCCTTTACTTCCACTTCCGGCTGATCGACTCTCCTCGCGCAGGCTTTAAATACACCGTCACATAATACCGTATGAACTTTCTTACCGCGCAGTTTCAATGAAGCAGCAATTATTCCTTCAATATTAGTTTGTATTAACATTCCTCCGGCAGACCAGAACAATATCTTTTCCGGATCTTCCGACGGTGAAATTCCTTTGCTGTATAATTTTCTTAATTTATTCTTCCGGTTAAGATCTTTAATGAATTTAAATCTTAATAACCGGCTTTTTAGGAATTCAACTGGATTCAAAAATTACTTAGTCTATTTTTAAATTTTGGGGATAGGATTTACTCCTTCAGGTATCAATCCGTTTTTTCTGAGATGATCCGTAAATCTGAATAAAAGCAGATCGTTATATTTTCTTGCAGCTATCTGAACTCCAAAAGGCAATCCGGAGGGAGAGACAAATACAGGACAACTTACTACCGGTAAATGACTTAACGTCCACATAAGCGAAGGGTCAGGCTTTTCACTCTCATCTCTTGGCGGCGCTTCGCCTGCAGTGCTTAGGGAAATTATAATATCCGTCGATTCAAAATAATTTTCTACTTCTCTTGAAATTTTTTCCTGATCTTTTAATGACTGATGATATTGCTCAACTGTAATTTTATTTCCCCTGTCAAAAATTTCGCGCATTACAGGTGAAATGAACTCCGGCTTCTTAAACTCTTCCTGAAAATAATAAGATAAAGTCTTATCGTAAATTCTCTGATGAACTTCATGACTCCGCTCTGTCTCAACCGGAAGTTTCATATCTGTCATTTCAATATCATCTGTCACCGATAACTTTTTTATAAAGTCTTCCATTTCTATTTTAGCATAATCAGTAGCATAATCCCATGTATGTGTCTTCGCAAATTTCACGCGCCATTTGCTTCCGGACTTTTTATTTTGTCGGACTTCATCCGTTAATGCTTTGTAACTCATTGGGTAATTCGATCCGTGCACTCTCATTATGTCAAAAATTGTTTCAATGTCTTCATACTTTGAAGCAAAGAAACCGATTGAATCAAGACTGTCAGTCGTCTTCAGCATACCTGTCCTCGGAATAAGTCCGAATGAAGGCTTGCATCCGTAAACTCCGCAAAAGCTTGCCGGACGTACTATCGAACCGGCTGTCTGAGTTCCGATTGAAAACGGAACCATTCCAAGCGATACAGCTACTGTAGATCCGCTCGATGAAGTGCCGGGTGTCTTTGCAATGTCATGAGGATTCAGACAATTTCCAATAGCGTGTACTGCAAATTCTGCTGTGTCTGTCTTTCCGGGGATTATCGCTCCTTCCTGCTTCAGATAAAATATCACTCTCGAATCATTTCCTGATGTAAAGTTTTTCCATAAAGGACTTCCCATCTGCGTTGGATAATCATATGTGTTGAAAATATCCTTTATCCCTGCCGGAATTCCTTCCAGTCTTCTTACTTCTCCTCCTGCATTCAGTCTTTCCGCAATCTCTTCCGCCTGACGGAATAAATTTTCACTGTTATAAACTACAAACACTTTGTACTTATCATTATATTCATCTATTCTCTTAATACATTCATCTGCAATGTCAGCTGGAGTGATCTCTTCATTTCTCAGCATCTCCGTCAGTTCGGAAATACTTTTACTCAGGAATATTTTTTTTTCAGCTTTTACAGCTTCCAATTTATTTACCTTTTCTCCTTTGTTCTTCCTTTTCCACTAACTGCTGTGCAAACGGAAGTATCCTCTCTTTATTTTTTCTTGTCTTTTGTATCACAGGAAGTTCAATATTTTTAATCACATCAAGTCTTTTCTCTTTCATCATTTTGTAAAAATCTTCCCTGCTTATTCCCGTTATCTTCAAATAATATTCCAGTGATTCAGGAATTTCCATATCAAAAGAATTTGCGAGTTCAAAACCTTCCTCCCTGGAAAGCAGTCCGTTCCTTACGTCTACACTCGATTGATATGTAGATCTGCCGTATCCTCTTTTAAGATAATTTGTAAAGTCATGCATACCCGGCATTATACATTCAGCGCTTTTGTATCCTTTATATGTTCCTTCTATTTCCGTCTCTTTCCATCCGTATGTGTCTCTTACAAATTCCATCTGCCTTTCATCATCCCAGAATATATAATCTCCGAGATGCATAAGTCTTACTCCTGCATCCTCAAGCTCCTTCAGCGTAGGAAAAAAAAACGGCTTCATGTCTTTCTCCGAAATGTAATCGCATACCATGTCTTTCGGATCTCTCTTACCGGATACTTTCATAAAATAATCTACATTGAATTCCATTAATGGATTTTTATATGAAGATCTTCCGGATGACTCGGCTATTGACTCTCCGAAAATTAGCAAAGGGATTTTAAATCTTACAGCCGCCTGCAGTGCAAACGCCGGCACTCCGGTATGACAATGCCAGCAGGTGTCGCCGATCGCTTCAAGCGATTTCTTAGCAAGTCTGTTTACAAGATCGCGGTTTGGAGTGAACATAATATGATCGACGTTAAATTTCTCCAGTGAGTTAAGAAGATTATACCAGCCTGTTTCGCTGAACCAGTTATGACTGAATGTCAATGCAAGCGGTTTCATATTATAGATCTTTGTAAGCACGTGAAGCTGAAATGTACTGTCTTTCCCGCCGCTTATCGGGACGATACAATCGTAATTATTTCCCGCCATTTCTTTTGCAGTGTCAAGTATTTCTCTAAGCTGCTTTTCTTTTTCCACCCAGTCAATGTGTATCTTCTGTTCGGATGACTGGCAGGCCTGACATATTCCCATTTCATCAAACTTCACTCCCTCCTGCGTTTCAGGAATACAGCATCTGATACAATACTGCACTCCTTTCATGAGCTGTTCATTTAATTTTAATTCACTCATTTATTTTTTACCTTTCCTTTTCATTTCAAATTCCTTTTTTAAAATTGAATATATTCCGGCGTCAAGATATTTACCTTCTTTGTATAATATCTGTCGCAGCACTCCTTCGCGTTTCATTCCTGACTTTTCACACACCTTTATCATTCCTTTATTTGCAAGCGTCTGACCTGATGAAATTCTGTTAAGATTCAATGTGTCAAATCCATACTCTATTAAAAGCTGGTACACTTCACTTGCAATTCCTTTGCCCCAGTATTTTTTATCGCCGATAATTATTGCAAGTTCAGCGCTTCTGTTTACTCTGTCAATTTTCTGCATTGCTGCATTACCTATATGCATGTCATTCTTTTTCCATCTTATCGCAAACGCAACTTCGTCTTTGCTCTTTTCAAGATTTTCAATATATGCAATAGTCTTTGATCTTGTATTGGGAAATGTAGCATGAGAATTATCTCTGCAAATCTCTTTATCATTAAGCCAGCTTATATACTTTTCAGAAATATCAGCTTTGGATAATGGCGAAAGGTAAATTTTATTTCCTGTTAAAAATGGGTTGATCATTTTAGAATATTAATTTAATGCAGTGTTAAATTTAATTTTCCTGAGATTACTTTTATGCAGTTGCTGATTCCTCCGCTGAAAATTTTTCCCTGGGGCAATATGTCTGAATCTAAAATAATTGCCTTCATAATTTCCGATCTAGTTGCTTCCACTGTTTTAATACCTGCTGTTTCAAAAGCATTGCGAAGTGAATCTTTCACCGGAAATAAATTTAGACTGAATGTCTTGATGTTTTGAGCGCGCCTCAAATAATGCAATTGAATTATACCCGATTACTATATTTGATTCGGACAGCAGTCCGGACATAGTATCGCCACTTTCTGAAAGCCTGATATTATAATTTCCATTTCCGTGATTGTTTAAAATTTCTGATATCTCTTTTGAAATATTTTCCGAAGGGTGTAGTCTGACTGTCAGCGTGACTTTCTTTCCTGATTTTTCAGTATGTTCTGAAGCTGCATCAGACAATATCTTCAGCGGGTGAATCACATAATTTTTAATTCCTATAATTTCTAACGGCTGTGAAAGAAATAATATGTTCAGACAGTCTTCACGTTTCTCTTTTTTATCTTTCCTTCCGGAATGAAATATTTTATCAAGGTAAGGATGACCTGTTACATGAATGTTATATTCAGGAAAACCTTCCTCTGTCATTTCCTGTTTTGTAAAATCATCCATCACGCAAACATTATCTTTTATCATATTTATTTCATGATCTGCATAAAGCCATCTCCTCTTATAATCTTTCCAGTAATCAAGAATCACTACGCTTGGTGTATTTTCCCTGAATGCTATGTTGCGGAATTCCTGTTCTGCATTACCGCCGCCTGTGCCTGTCAGCAGAAGATCCGGAGATACTGTTCTGTATATATGTTCAGCCGTATTCTTGTTTATCATTGATTCAATTTCTATATAATCAAAACCTGCGTTACCTGCAATTTCTTTGCTTAGCTTTCCCTGTAAACCGTCAGATCTAATTCGCATTTTTCATCAACTCTTCTGCAACTGCAGTAACCGCTAATCCGCCGCCCGGATCATCAAAGACAGACAGCACTTTTTTCTTCATCTATACAGTCACTGATTTTTTCATCTCGTATTCTTTCAGCTCGTTCATATTCTCATATACTTTGTGATAAGCATTTACAACATCTTCAAGATCAGTTTTCGAAAAACTCGGTCTCATGAACTCATGTGTGAAAACTTCCTCAAAAAACATTCTTTCCGTTACAGGACAAAGTCCTCTTTCATATGAGACTGCTCCTTCGTATCTCGGACAGTTAAATGAACACTTATGAAGTCTCTGCTGATATATCGGCTGCAGATACAATGGCGGCGCAAATCCGCTTCCGATGATCGGTGTGCTTTCCCTCAACACCATCGTTGGAAGTTCAGCTTTCAGCGCATCGACAAAAGTATTTCTGTGAATACCGGTGATCTCTTTATTAAACTTAAATGTCTGCTGATAATAAACATGTTTACATCCGTCTTTCACGACTGGCGGAGTTATACCCGGCAGCTTGCCGATTATTTCCGATAGGAAATTTGCATTTTCAATCCTTCTCTCTATAAGGTCAGGAAGTTTTTCAGCTGTTCAATTCCTATCGCAGCTTCAATCTCAGGCATTCTGTAATTAAATCCGAAAGTATTCCATATGTCTTTTGTTTTCTTACCTTCTACTACAGCTTCACCGTGATTTCTTATCAGCTGAATTTTCTCCGCTATCACAGAGTCATTCGTAACTATCATCCCGCCTTCGCCTGTGTGAATGTGCTTGTGATAATTCAGACTGAATACTCCGACATCTCCTATTCCCCCGACAAATTTTCCTTTGTATACAGACATTGGTGATTGCGCGCAGTCTTCTATAACTTTCAGATTATGCTCTTTTGCAATTGCCATTATCACATCCATTTCAGAAGGATGCCCGCAGATATGCACGAGTAAAATTGCTTTGGTCCGTTCGTTAATGTTTGCTTCTATGCTTTTTGGATCGAGACAAAAAGTATCTTCGTCAATGTCAGCAAATACCGGCACAGCGCCGTAAATCAATGGTGCGATTGCTCCGGCTGTCATTGTATAAGGCGAAACTATAACTTCATCACCCGGTCCGATATCACATGCTCCTATGCAGGAATAAAGTCCGGATGTATTTGAATTTACCGCCATGCAGAATTCTACTTCAAGAGCTTCCGCCCATTTCTTTTCAAACTCCTTTACCATCGGTCCGCCTGAAAAATCAGGATTCCATGAACCAACATACTGCGAAAGATTTCCGGAGTCGAGTACTTTCATTACTGCGTTTTTTTCCTCTTCGCCGATCGTATTACTTTGGGGGAATATTTTTGTTCTGACGGGCGTGCCGCCTGTTAATGCTAATTTTGCCATATTCTGTTTTCTCCGATTCTTTTTATCAGATTGAATATTTTTATTGAATTTTCTGAATTTGATCTTAAGCTTGATTTACCAGTCAATACTTCATAAATATTTTTATAAGCTTCAGGTAATGCGCTTGAAAATTTTACCTTGTCTACGCTGATACATTCATAAATTTTATAACCATTGAAAAGAGGATTAGCCTTTACTGTGTAATATTCTATTTCACCTTTGTAATTATATTTTATCCTTCCATGCGTTCCGGCTATGTCTATCTCTGCAAATGAAAGTTTATCAATATCCAGAGCAATGAATATTATTTCAGGTCCCTCCGCTATATTTTAAAATAAAACTAACTGACTTATCCTCATCAGTGATCCCTTCTTTTGAGAAAAACTTATCACGTCATCAGGTTGCCGAAATACCATAAAGCAATATCAATATAGTGCGAAGCATTGTGAACAAGTCCTCTCGAATAATAAAAGTAACAGATTCTGTTCTGCCGATTTTTTTTCATCAATGCCTTTTTAATTTCTTCAAACTCATTCAGGAATCTTCTTGTATAGTTCACCTGTAAAGGAATTCCCGCTTCTTTATATTTTTACATATTTCTTCAATATCTTTCCTGTTTTTGCCAATGGCTTTTCGCAGAAAACAAATTTTGGTTTGTATTTTAAAAGTTCAGTCAGGATAGGATAATGTGATTCATCATTCGTTGCAATTGTAACTAAATCAGGATTTAACTCTTCAACCATTTTTTTGTAATCATCATACTTTTTAATTCCTGTTTGTTTGTCAATCAAATTCAGCGGAGCCACATTAATATCCGCGACTGATACTAACCTGAACTTTTCTGAATTATTCAATGAGCGGAAATGTGTAAGAGCTTCATCTGAATTCAATTCATTTCCTATGTCCTTGTCGAACAGATAACCTATATCACCGCAGCCGATTATCGCAGCTGTGTATATCTTTGATCCGCTCAAAGGTTTGAAACTGTTTTTTGAATTACCTGCGAATTTAACTTCAGCAGATCTTTATTCTCATCTAGAAAATTCAAAATATCTTTTAATCCAAATTCAGGATTTATTTTGGAAACCTCCGTATAAACTTTTTCTATGAACTGAAAATCCTCAGCGGTATCTAAAGCAATTCTTACATTGTAATCTCTTTTCCATTCATCAGGCGTTTTAACATTGAGCAGCTTATACTTGTCTTTTCCCGTTCTGAAGAAATAAAGCGATACATGTTCCCTGTCTTCCGGATCGTCCGTGATCTCACTGATGTGTTTCAGATCTTTGAATGTGAACACCCTGATATCCATACCGATCGGTATTTCACGAACCTGATTTTCCACATATCCTATATTCGTAACGTAATCATATTCCGGAAATTGATTCAGATATTCTTCAATGACTTTGTCCATAACTTCAGGATCCATTAACGGGCAGTCGCCGGTTACTTCGACTATCAAATCTCCTTTTACAGATTCCACTGCTCCGGTTACACGGCCTAGTACATCCTCCTCGCTTCCTCTGAAGACAGGAATGTTCAGTTTATTTCCAAGAAGTTCAATAGGATCGTCAGCTTTATTATCTGTTGAAGCAATTACAATTTCATTTATGTATTTCGATCTTTTCAGTCTTTCGATCAGTATCTGCAGTACCGGCTTTCCTCCGATTTCCATCAGCACCTTACCCGGCAGACGAGTTGAGGTCATGCGGGCTTCTATTGATGCAACTATTTTTCCCCTGTTGTTCCAAATTAAAATTTTTTATTCTAAAATGTAAAGCAGGTTAGGCACATCGACTTTTAAACTGAACATTCAAATCAATCATCATTCTTCCTTATTATAATAGCTTTCTTATTAAAGAACATTGCGTATCCTTTGTTATAAAATAATTCAGGGTCGTAAATATGTCCAGAAGAAAAATGATTTTGGTACATTGCTTATGGTATCCACAACTACGGTGTCAGATTTACTTTCTGAAATGAACTGATACCTGTCATTCAATTCTTTATTGTATTGGTAAGCATCACCTCCTACAACTTCAGCATATGCTGTCTTTATGTTATTCTCTTTGAACATAAATGCGACAAGTAACACAAGAGCAATTGTATATGAATACCGGGCAGCCTGAAGATCAAATTCATATTTACTCTTAAAATAATGCATTAATACAATGACATTGTAAAACCATCCCATAAGAAATATAAAATATGATACATTCAGAATCCTGTCATAAGGCGGAATTCCGAGACTCCAGAATGTCAGAAAGACATTAAGGAAGATAATTATAAGCAGGAAACCAGACTAAATAGAGGATTGATCCTGTAAGTGCTTTTAGTTTCCTCTGAGCCGGAAGCAAGTTTTATGAGTAAAGGTATCAGTATAAATGTAATTATCAGAAGAGGCGTAAAAAAAGTCCAGGTCAAAAGTTCTTTAAATATAAAAGAAAAAGTACTTTCCAAAGAGAACATAAAATTCTGACTGTTTTCATATTGCTTTCCTCTCTGAATATTTCCCGGCGCTGCGTAAGTATAATACACTGAGATCAATGTGACTCCTGCTAAAAATAAGTCAGCTATTCTGAATTTTCTGTCAATGAAGATACTCTTGATGAATAGTATGAACATCAGAATTAATATAGTTGCCGCCGCCAATTCATTTGATCCTGCAATGGCTGCAATTGTTATTGCGCAGAGAACAGTGTATAAAAGTTTGGACTTTCCATTATTGTCTTCAGATTGTCTCGAATAAAAAATACAAAAGAGCATCAGCAGCATTAATCCAACATGATAAAATATTGCGGAAACCCACCAGTAAAATCCCTGCCCTACAGAAGGCATGAAATATAAATACAGAAAAATAACTGACAAAGTAATAACAACCCTTTCCCTGAATTTAAGATTTTTTTTCGTAAACTCATTTATGAATAAATACTGCATGTAGAAAAACAATATCATCAGTATAAAAGTAATTACCTTGTAGCCCACGATTGACTTCAGATACAATGGATTAATGAACATCAATATATATCCAAAGTATCTTCCGCCCCAGTATTTATAAAGCACTTTGTATTCTTTTACAAATCCTATTCTTCTTGTCTCTTCGCCATAAATGAAATCTTCTGACGTCGGCTGGTTGAAATAGTGTAATATTAGAAACGGCAAGATCGACAGGATCAATATTGCCAGAAATACAAATTCCTGCTTGCTGCTATAAAATCGTTCCTTTAATTCCAATACCGGCTTTCTGCTGTTTTCAATTTCCTTTCATAAGATTAGTTATGATCAGATCTATTCGATCATACTCCATTTTAGAACTGAATCTTCCTCTATATCTATTAATGCTTTCTTTCCCGTTACATCTTTAATGTATTTAGGGCTAATACCGCTGCCTGGACGTTTCCAAGTCAGATGTTCGAAAGTGATTATTTCACCTGCCTTTAATCTTTTCACAGTTACAAGGCTTCTTCTTGCATTCAAGATGGAATTGGCTTCACTTTTCAATGGATTCTTCCTGAAATTTCCCATGAGCAGGAACATTCTCTCCATGTCTATGAAGAAATGCTTAAGATCATCTTTGTCCATTGCATGATAATGGTCGTTGCCCGGTAATTCCTTGTTAAATGTAAAATGCTTTTCAAGTATTACGGCTCCGAGCATAACGGCGGTCTTCAGCACATCCATATTTCCCGGCAAGGTATGATCAGAATATCCCGGTATTGCTTCAGGAAACTTTATTCTCTGATCCAGTATCATTCCGAGATTTGCATTTTCGTCAAGCGTGGGATAATTCAGAATACAGTGAAGAAGGCATAATGGATTCCCATGTTTTGAAATGACATCAGCTGCGAATTTAATTTCGCTGATATCAGATGCGCCTGTTGAAAGCAGTATCGGCTTTCCGAATGCGCACATATATTCAATGAAAGGAATGTTTGTAATATCCGAAGAAGAGATTTTAAACACAGGCATCAGGTCATTAAGAAATTCAGCTGCGTTTACATCAAAAGGCGTTGACATAAATTCTATTCCAGCTTTATCACACTCTTTCTTCAGAAGCTCATATTCTTTTTTTCAAACTTATCATACTTTCTGAATAGCTCATGCTGACTTGTCGTCGGCTCTTCTTTTAAATCCCAGTAATATGGACTGTCTTTTGAAGCAAGCATGTCCGCCTTATATGTCTGGAATTTTATTGCATGAGCGCCGCCTTCTGCAGCTTCATAAATCAGTCTTTTGCAAGTTCAATATCACCTTCGTGATTCACCCCGGCCTCAGCTATTACATAAGGTCTTTGTATAATTGCGGGATCGTAATTCTTAAAAATATCTGTGATCTTCATAAAATTTCAGAATAAATATTTCAATCAAAAATATTATTTTATAAAAATTAATTATTTGCAATTTGAAATTCGTAATTCGTAAATTTTTAATGTTTGAAAATTACCACGCCGTCCATCCTCCGTCAACTACTAAATTATGTCCTGTAACATAACTCGAAGCATCCGAGAGTAAAAATACAGCAGCTCCTGCTACTTCATGATTATAACTCATTCTCATTAACGGTGACATCTCGGAAAAATTTTTCTCAAACCTTTCTTCATGATTATTCCAGACACCATGCGGAGTGATCTGATTTACTCTCACTCCGTTCTTTGCCCAGTAAGTAGAAAGGTATTGTGACAATGCCATTACTCCGCCTTTAGATGCAGAATATGCAGCAGGCGATCCAAGCGAAGTCCCCCGGTAAAGGTTGTGATTAGGCGCTACTACTGAATAAGTGGAAGGCAAATTAATTATTGATCCGTTTCCTTTTTCAGCCATATATCCGCCGATGATCTGACATGTTAAAAATGTTCCTTTCAAATTTGTCTCGACTACTGCGTCCCAGTCTTTATCAGTGTAATCTTCAAACTTTGCAAAAAACTTTGCCGTCTTATTCTGATGACAGTTTATAAGTCCGTCGATCCTTCCGTATTTTTCTAATGTTATTTTCTTTAAATTTTCAACATCTTCCCGGTTTGCCACATCAATTGTAATTCCTGTCATTTCTTTTCCGTATTTCTTACTTAATTCCGAAGCATGATCTTTCGATCCGGCACCTTCCCTGTTTGCTATTATTATAATTCCGTCATACTGACAGCAGGCTTCTGAAAAAGCTCTTCCTATTAGTCCCATTCCACCGGTAATAATTATTACTTTCTCTTTCAGTTCAAATTTTTCCCTGAAATTTATTTTATCCGGATCAGTGGTTTTTAAATTCATAAAATTTTATTAATTAATTTGCTTTAAAATTTCCAGCGCTGTTTCAAGATCTTTTATTCCTCTGTTTAAATCACCACTGGTTTAGAATTTCCTTTTATAACTTCAGTGAAATGATGCATCTGCTCTGTATAACTTTCATCAAGTAATTCAAACGCACCTTTACCTGTTTTAATAATTTCCGTTTTATCTTTATATAATATCTTAACCTCCGGAATAAGAAAGTCCCAGTATATTGTGCCTTCAGCGCCGATCACCTGACAGTTTCTGTAATACGGCTTTTGGTAAAAATTCAAATGTATGTTTGATACTACTCCGCTTTCATGTCTCATCAGAATCTCTGCACCTTCTTCAGCTTTTATGTCAAGTAAATTACCTCCGGTCTTCATTGCTTTCACTTCTACTGCTTCACCGAAAAGATCCGTCAGATAATTCTGTTCATGAATTGATGTAAGGACTACACCCCCGCCCATATCTGCATTTGATGCATAACTCTTTTTATAATCTTCATTCTTGTGCCAGTCAGGCATATAAGTGCCGAACTGAGACTTTGCTGAAATCACATTACCTATCTTATTTTCTTTGATAAGTTTTTTTATAAGTTTTATTGCGTTGTGGTGAAGAAAATTGTAGCCCATCAATACCGGGATATTATTCTCCCCGGTAATTTTCTGAAGTCTTTTTATATTATTCAGATCCTTACCAGTGGCTTTTCAATAAACATCGGTATTCCGTATTCTGCAATTTTAAGAGCTGTCTCTATGTGCATGAATGTTGGATTAGTTATCAGCGCTCCATCAATATTATAATCTGCAAAATCCTCGGATGGATCAATCTCCAGTATAAGGAAATTTCTCGGATGACTTAATACCGGATTTTCCGGTGCGGCAGGCAAAAATTTTATTCCCTCGACTCCGGAAAGTATCCCGCATGCCTTCTGCCGATAGAGCCTAATCCGTATATCAGGAAATTCAATCTGTTATAATAAATTAATTTTTCTGAAAGGAATTACTTTTTTACAATATAACAGGGTGTTGCGCTGAAAGGAAATTTTTTTATCTCAATATTCATTCCTGCAAAATAATCATCTACAGCTTTTGTCTCTCCCGGAAATACCTTATAGTCATCAAGTATCAGGATCCCACCGCTTACTATCTTCGGATATAATTCTTCAAGAATTGTTACAGAAGGTTCATAAATATCTGTGTCAAGATTTAACAAAGATATTTTTAGTTCCGGATTTGATCTTACATACTCAGGTAAAGTAACTGTAATATCCCCTTCAATGAGTTCAATGTTTTCAGCGCATGATTTATTTTTCAGCACTTCAATCAGCTGACCGGCGGATATGCTGTTTTCACCCGCTTCATTAATAATATGCTCACGGAGTTTTTTATCATCTTCGAATTCCGTCCCGTGTTTTATCATGCTGATTTTAAAAAATTTTGTCTTTGACTTTTTTTTGCTGTATGTGTTCATTTATCTGTCTAAGCTCCGGTTCCAGTTCAAGTAAATTTAAAACTTCATCAAGCTTAATAACTTTACCTGAATAAAGTTTTTCATATATTTTTTTCACTAAGGAATAATCTTCTTCTGTATCAAGACAAAGTCTTATGTCACCGGCGGATGATCCGTTTTTCTTTACACTTTTTATCCTGAACTTATCCGGATTTCTTCTAATAAAAAGCGTAACGTGTTCGTGATCATCTTTATCCGAAGATTCCCTCCAGCACTTTTCCAGCGCGGAGGTATTAATCACTTCAGTATCCATTCCACGAGGATATGTCCTCTCTTCTATATTTGATGTATAATCATTGTCTCCGGATAAATGCTCCAATATAACTTTTTCAATAATTTCCGGATCCATCAGAGGGTCATCACCTGTTACTCTTACGATTATATCCGGCCTTAATATTCCGGCAGCGAGTCGGAATCTGTCGAGTACATCGTGAACTGATCCGCGCATACATTTAACGCCGTAAGTGCCGCAGACTTTTTCTATCTCATCATCTTCCTGCAACACAGAAGTTACGACAGCATAACCGTCAAGATTTTTAACTTCCTTTAGGATGTTAAAGATATGCACTAGTGAGGGAATTCCCGAAAGAGGTTTAAGTACTTTGCCGGGAAATCTTTCAGATCCCATCCTTGCCGCTATGAATGCAATTGTTCTCAGTCTTTAATAACGTAGTTATTTTCTTTTCCTGAAGGTTTTGTGCTTGGTGTCTAAAACTTTTTTATACTTATTCATTCCTCTGCTGTTATTCGTCATATTATCATTATGCTTTCTGTACCGGTATAAAGGAAGTTCGATGTTATGGATAATATGATTTTTTTCAAACCGGAGACGAAGGTCTTCTTCTTCTCTCATTTTAAATTTCTCATCATACAAACCGATTTCAAATAGCAGATCCGTTCTGAACATAACTCCGCATGCTATTGGTTTGTCCCTGCCTGAGATCCTTTCTATATGCTTTTCATTTTCATCTACAAGAAAATAATCGCATGATACTGCATCCCATGAAGAGTTTAAATTCATGAAGATTGTTTCCATCAATAAGCAGATTTTAATCTATATAATCATCGGCATCAAGATTAACAACAAATCTGCCGAGAGCTGCTTTAATTCCTTCATTGCGGGCTGCTGCAAGTCCGATATTAGTATCAAGCAAAACCGGTCTGATATTTTTACCGTATGTCTTCATTACTTTACGCGTCTCATCGGTACTGCCGTCATCTACTACAATTATTTCGTATTCTTTTCTGTCTAAACTCTGATTACAGCGCTCGGATTGCCCTGGAAAGATAACGGGCGTAATTATGACATGTTATTATTACTGATACTTGCACGGTATTTTTTTATTTGATTTTATCCAGTGACTTTACTATTTTTTTGACAGTCGAAACAATATTTGATCCACCCCGGTTCAGCGTATTTTCTCCAGGATTCAAGATTTCCTGTAATCAAGCTGCGCCAATTTCGATTCATATTCGAAAAATTTCCCCTGTTGTGGTATCCCATATTATTTGAAATGAAAAGAGTATTTGCTTTACCGCTTATGGATTCTGACTTATAACCAAGTTCATTCAGCTCCTCTTCAGTTACTATATCGTTTTTTGTCTTTGCATATCTGACGCTGAGTTTGTATTCAAACATCAGTCTTTTCCAAGTAAGCTTATGAGAACCTTTTGCAAAAATATACGCTGCATTTGATTCATCTACATCAGACAAATATAAAAATACTTTAACCGTCGGATACGGTACATCAGCATGAGGAATGCAGAGGTGAAGTGCACTTACATTCTTATCAAGATTCCTTCTCTGTAAGTGCCAGAAATGACTATATGGAGTTGTTCTGATTTTTCTGTGAACTACGGCGTATGTCAGTTCGTTAATCAGTTTATCCTTAAGAAAATATTTTGTAAATGCGGGAGTATTCGGAGTGACAAATTTTTCAGCTATGGTTTCAAAATATTCGGGAAAATCTTTTTGCCTTTTATTCATTTTTACCGGATCATATTCAATCGGATCCCAATCGGAGTATAATTGTTCATATTCCTTTTTTATTTCTTCAAACTGATCAGCAGGAAGGAAATCAGGAATTATAAGTATGCCTTCTTTATCAAGTATCTCCGCGTACTTTTGATATTCATTGCTTAATTTCTTAGTTCTCAGTCTCCAGATATTAAGATATATCGTTCTCAATACGTGAAATCCGAGCGTGTTCAATAACACTCCGCCTGAATAAAGCGCAGGCGTCTTATCAAGAGCCGGTATCTTTAACTTTACTCATATTTTTATATAAAAATATTTATTAAACTTTTATTAATTGATTAGTATCATAAATTTCGTTTTGCAGTATATTTGATTCCATCTTAAAATAACCGGAAGGTTTTGTATCGTCAGAATATGATTTATTTTTTCCTTCAGTAATTTCCAGAGGAGCGGTAAGATCATCTATTACATCCTTAGCATAATTATTATATTTCAGATCAGTAAGTTCAAAATAAAGTGGATATTCTCCGGGTTTAATTTTAAGATCCGGGATCTCAACTGTTACTTCACCTTTCTGACCCGGAATCATTTTCTTACTGCTGAGTGCATATTCGAATAATGTAAGACATTCTCTTGAAAGTCCGGAGAGAATAGCAAATATAAAAGTTAGTCCCTCAATCTCTTTAAAAATTTCAAACGTGATCTTAACTCTGATCTTTTCACCTGTCTCAAATTTATATCTTCTGTTTCCGTTTTCATCAGTCAGATTTATACCGGTAAACCTTACTCTTCCTTTACCTCTTCTGTTAACGCTGTTATTAATTTCCGTATCCGCTTTAATTGTCACATCTCTGCTAAGTTCGTTGTATTCTCTTAATACCTGTTCAGTATTTCCGCTTGCAAATAATTCTCCGTTATTAAGGATCACAGTCTTCTGACAAAGATTTCTTATAGCCTGCAGATTATGACTTACAAACAAAACAGTTCTTCCTTCCTTTTCGGAAACATCATGCATTTTGCCTAAGCATTTTTTTGAAATTCCGCATCACCGACTGCAAGCACTTCATCCACTATAAGTATTTCAGGCTCAAGATGCGCAGCAACTGCAAACGCAAGACGTACATACATTCCTGAAGAATATCTTTTAACAGGAGTGTCGACGTATCTTTCCACACCGGAGAAATCAACTATACTGTCAAACTTGCCTTTGATCTCTTCCTGCGTCATTCCGAGTATAGCGCCGTTCAGGAAAACATTGTCCCTGCCTGTTAGTTCAGGATGAAATCCAGTACCAACTTCCAGCAGACTTGCAACTCTTCCTTTTAATTTTACAGAGCCTTTTGTCGGACCAGCAACTCTTGATAAAATTTTGAGAAGAGTGGATTTTCCTGCGCCGTTTTTACCAATGATACCGAATCTCTGACCTTCTTCTACTTCAAAATTTATATCCTTCAAAGCCCATACATAATCAGAAATTCCTTTAGTATTTCTCTGATTTGTTTCGCCTACTTTCAGATAAGGATTCTCCTTACCCCGTATCTTTGCAATAAGTCTGTTAATATCTTCAACAATAGTTCTGTTTCCGATCATTCCAAGCCTGTAGAGTTTAGATATGTTATCAACTTTAATTACTGCGCCCATAATAGAAAAAATAAAACAAAAATTTATACTGTATCCATAAAAGTTTTTTCAACCCTGTTAAATATTAAAATACCGATTGACAATGTGACGATCATAAAAATTGTACTGTAGATTAGATTACCGGGATTAAATGTTCCTGCTCCCAGAAATGCATATCTAAATGTATCAATTATCGCTGTCATCGGATTTGCCAGCACAATCCATTTATATTTTTCAGGAAGCGCGGATAGCGGATATATTACAGGTGTTGCATACATCAGCAATTGAACTCCGAAACTTACAAGGAAACTGAAGTCTCTGTATTTTGTAGTTAATGAAGATACAATAATTCCGAAACCGAGACCTAATCCTGCCATTAATATAAGAAGGTATGGAGTCAGTAAAATATATATGTTCGGATTTACATTGGTAGAGCCATTCATCCAGTAATATAAAAGGAAACACATAAATAAAAACAACTGTATTCCGAATTTCATCAAAAGAGATATAATGTTTGACAAAGGACTTACTAGCCGCGGGAAATATACTTTGCCGAAAATATTTGCATTAGTAACAAATGTAGATGAAGTCCTTGTAAGGCAATCGGAAAAGTATCCCCAGCTTACAATTCCTGACATATAAAAAAGCAGTGGCGGAATACCGTCTGTAGATATCCTTGCTATATTTCCGAATACTACCGTAAAAGTAATAGTCGTAAGTACAGGCTGAAGGAAAAACCAAAACGGTCCGAGTATAGTCTGTTTGTAAACAGCAACAAAATCTCTCCTAACAAACATCATAAGAAGATCCCTGTATCTCCAGACATCTTTCAGATGAAAGTTAAACCATCCGGAAACCGGTTTGATCTCTAATGTCCATTCATCTTGTGAAGTTTTAGACATTTAAATTGTTTAAATATTAATTAATAATTTCTGACGATTGCAGCGCAAAATATTTTGCTGCAATACATTTGATGCAGAAATAAAAATATCAGCAGATGAATTTTTATTTATACAGGTAATATCGGAATGGTTGATTTTATAAAAAAATAAAATTTATTATTAAATCTGTATTACGGATTACTTCAGAATTTTTTTGTTGGAATCCGGCTGTGAGTAATAATAATAATAATTATAATAATAACCGTAAGAGCTCTTGAAGTTAAAATTGTTCAGCACGCATCCAAGTAAATGATGCGGATACTTTTTATTCAGCCTGTCATAAGTTTTCCAGAAAGCATCTGCTGGAGTCTTGTTTGCCTGACACACTAGTACTGTTCCGTCAGTAATATTATATAGTATCTCCGAGTCCGTAACTGTGATAAAAGGCGGCGAGTCAATAATTACTATATCATAAATCTCTTTTAACTTATTAATAAACTGTTTCATCTGTACCGACCCGAGAAGTTCGGAAGGATTCGGTGGTATAGTTCCGCTTGTAATGAAATGAAGATTATCCATTGGCGTCGGTCTTGTAATATCTTCTAAGGTAACATTTGTAAACAGGTAATCGCTAAGCCCCGGGAATTTATCCGTTTCGAAAACATTGTGTATCCTTGGTTTTCTCAGGTCGCAGTCCATTATTAATACTTTTTTACCTGCCTGTGCAAAACTTCCTGCCAGATTAGAAGATACGATTGTTTTACCTTCAAATGGAATGGAGCTTGTAACAAGAATTGTCTTAAGCTGTTCGGATTCAAGTCTTGAAAACTGTATTCTTGTCCTTAATGCTTTGAATGCCTCTGATGCAGCGGAGTTAGATTTATTTCCCACAATAAATTCCGGTGTTGAAGTTCCGTTTTTGCCGATAGTTTCAATCCTGGGTATCCATGAAAGCACGCTGGCGCCTTTGCTTTCCAGTTCATCCGGTGATTTAATTGATTTGTCGAGATAATTTCTTACAAATGCAAATGCTAGACCTAATCCGAGTCCAATAAGAATTCCGAATAAAATGATCTTCGGTCTGTCTGGAGCTACAGGAGCATTATAGTCCAGTCCGAGATCTAATATAGAAGCGTTTCCTACTCTCGCTCTTTCATTGATCGTTGCTTCCTGATATTTTTGCTCAAGGGTTGTATATAATTTTTCAGCCGAACTTCTGTCTCTTTCAAGTTTTACAAGTTCGCTCATTTGCTCAGGAAGATTTTTTAATTCATTCTGAGATTTATTTACCAGATCTTTATAATATGAATTTTTGAGTTTCATATCCTGAATCTGAAGTTTTTGATTGAATATTTCGGAGCTGAGACTTTTCTTTTCTGCGGGAGTGTTTGCCTGTATGCCGGTCTTCATGATCTCTATCTGTTCCGATAATTTTTCTTTCAGATTATTTAATTTTCTGTCAAATACTTCTCTGGTTTTATCCTTTACCTGTTCATCCCGGATCGTAGCAAGTTCAATATCCCTCTGTACTTCAAGATTTGCAACCTGTGACTGTATGGCGGTAAGATAAGACTGATTAAGCTGCGCTTCAATAAAATCAGTCAGCTGAGGATCCATATCCGCATATTTTTCATTGAGTGTTTTCAGACTGTTTTCGCTGATTCTTGTATCAATTTCATTTCCTTTAATTAAAGCTTCATACTGAGCTATATTATTTACCAGTGCACTAGTCTGCGTATTTAGGGAAATATACCCTGTCCTCTTTTGAAAATTTTCAATTGAATTTTCCGCATCATTAAGTTCTTTAAATTTCTTCTCTCTCTCATCTACAATAAACTTCTTTACATTAGTTATATCCTGTCTGCTGAGGTCTACATTATATTTCAAATAAACATCTGCATAAGTTTTGGTTATGTACTGAAGCTCATCGAATATCGGACCTTCGACAGTAATACTGATCGCGTCAAGACCTTTTACCGATAAAATTGTAACAATACTACTCAGATCTCTTCTCAATACTTCATGTGACACAGCTACTGTTTCCGGAAGCACTGCTCTGTTCAGCAGAAGACTGTATTGTCTGTTACCTGTATTAAAAGAGTCGATCAATACTTTAGAAACCTCATCCCTGATATCATAACTCTTCATAACAGCGATCTGAACCTGAATATATTTTTCATTGGTAACATTTCCGCCTTCAAAACCAAAATTTGCTGTTAAAATATTTCCCTGGGGACTGTCGAGTTTAACGCTTGTGGTAGACCTGTATATATTAGTTGCAGTATTTACATAAATTAATGTGTAAATAATGCTTACAGACAATATGATAAGTATTGGAATAAGATTCTGTCTGAGTACATTTATATATTCTTTTAATACATCTTTGGGCGGTGCAGCGTCGCCTGACTGTTCAAATTCATCAAATTCATCATAAGAATTATTTTTTGCCATTTCTTGGTGTTTAATTTAAAACTTTAATAAAATATTAAAAAAAAAATTGAAAAAATATATGTGAAAATTTTTAATCAACAGATCTTCTGACCAGGTTATCAACAAGATAGTAGAAAGATACTAAAGTACCAACGAAATAAATTGTTTCCCTTATGTAAAAGAAAATATCCCTATCCGATTTTACTTCCGGAACTATAATAAGATCACCCGGCTTCAGCAGAGGATTTTTATATGCCTTTAATAAAAAATCACTGTCATCCTCATAAAATTCATCAAAGGCATATTGCTTGTAAGATCTTGCCTGCAAAATAGGAGTTTCACTTTTAAGTCTCAGGATTTTTATATCATCAGAAAAATCTGATTTTGTATTGCCGGACATTATTAAAAAATCAAAAATTGTTGTACCTTGAGGAACGAGGTATTTCCCGGGACTTGGTCCGCCGAGCATGATAACTTCTATGTTAACTTTATTTTTATCCGAGAAATTAAAATAATTTCCGGCTCCCGGCTTTAGAAGTTCTTCAGGACCGATCTTTACGTAATCACTGTCCAGCTGTGAGTAAGCTTCTCCCGTCATTAAAACTGCAAAGAACAATATAACTATTACTGCGGTGCGGTTTAAATTCAAAATTTTATTTATTTGTAAATTTGTATTTGAAAAAATTTTAGAAATTCTTAATTCGTTCTTTTTGGAAATTAACATAAGTAATTTAACTATAAATTCTTAGTCATAAAATTATATTTATAAGCCGGGAAGTATGCACTTCTTTTTATTTCATATATTTTTTCTTAAAAAAAATTCTATGGTTTTATCAAGACCTGTCTCGAAATCTACTGTCGGCACAAATCCTATTTTGTCTTTTATTAGTTTAATATCTGAATAAGAATGTTTTATATCACCCGGTCTGGACTTTTCATAAAGAGGCTCTATGTTTTTATTCAGTTTAGAATTTATACTTGAGATAAGTTCATTAAGAGTGATCCTGCCGCTAAATGCGCAGTTCATTGCAATACCGGTTTCACACTCTGCAAACGAAGCAATTATATTAGCCCCAACTACATTCGAAACAAAAGTAAAATCTCTTGACTGCTCTCCGTCACCGTAAATAACAGGTCTTTCATTTTTCATTATCGCTGTTATAAATTTCGGAATGACTGCTGAATACTGTGAAGATGGATCCTGATTTGGTCCGAATACATTGAAATATCTTAATGCTATTGTTTCCAGTCCGTAAATCTTTGAAAATACGCTGCAGTATTTTTCACCGGCAAGTTTTGAAACTGCATATGGCGAGAGCGGATTAGGAAGCATACCCTCATGTTTCGGAAGTTCCGGATTATCACCGTAAACAGAAGAAGAAGAAGCATAAACCACCCTTCTTACATTTGCTCCTACTGACGCCTCCAGTATATTAAGAATTCCGTTTACATTTACTTCATTTGAAGTGATCGGATCTTTTATTGATCTGGGTACAGAAGGCAACGCCGCCTGATGAAGCACTACTTCCACTCCCTTCAAAGCTTCACTGACGATATGATAACTTCTAATATCTCCTTCTATAAGCTCAATGTCATTTGAAAAACCTGACAAATTCTCGCGTTTACCTGATGAGAAATTGTCAAGTATTCTAACGCTGTGACCTTTTTCTAAAAGTTCATTTACAATATTAGATCCAATAAATCCTGCTCCTCCCGTTACGAGAAATTTTGTTGATCGCATTTTAATTTTTTATAGTCTTCAGTATAAATCTGCGCATTATTTTTTGAATTTTTCATGGCTCCGCCAATTGACTCACAAATTCAAAATTTTTTAAGCCATTAATATAATTTATGTAATCAGTTCGATATTGTATCAGTTACGCCTGTCAAAATATAAACAATATCTTTTGAATGAAAATAAAACATCCCGGACATTCCGGGTTTTTGTTTCAGATTAAGTAATAAGACTGACTTCGTTTGAATTCAGAATTATACTTATTGAATAAGAAAATTCTTCTAAGTTCACAGTTAATTTGTAATTACCTCTTATCTCATTTACATATCCATTCATTCCCTTAAAAATCCCGTAATTGACCGTTACTATATCGCCTCTTTTTATATGCTTTTCTTCAACGCTTATTTTTTCAGGTTCGAGCAGCGCTTTTTTTATAATATTAATTTCATTTTCGGTAACAATAGCCGGTCTTTTTTCAAAATAGATATATCTCAGCGCTCCGAAGTTATCCCTGATTGCGCTTAGCCTCTCAGCTTCACTTGCTTTTACAAATATATATCCGGAAAATAACGGCTCTTTAATTTTTTTCTTCCTGTCTGACCATACCCTTACCTTTTCAACTAAAGGAAGGAATGCATCTATACCGCGGTATTTTATATTGTGAAAAACTTTGATTTCACTTCTCGGCTTAGTTTGCATTACATACCAGTTTCTGTTATGTGCCTCTGTCATAATTCTGAATGCTAAATTTATTTACTTGGTAATTGATATAACTAATATGCCTAATGAAATAAGTACTGAAGAAATTGCGAGGATGAGATTGACATTGTCCCGGCTGAAGTATCTCGGTTCACCGGTAATGATCAATATATCTCCAGGAAGAAGTAAAGTGTTTATTTTGCTTCTTATATTTACTCTTTCTTCCCAGACAAGATCATTATAATCAAGTTTAATTAAAACATCCTGGTTTATTTTCAGGCTGTCATTTTTTGGTCTGTAAAGTCTAATATCTTCAAGCCTGGATTCTGTTACAGGACCCCCGCTGTATGAGATCAAATCGGTCATGGTGGAACCCTGAGGAATAAGATATTTTCCGGGATACCTTACATATCCCCATACATTAACTTCAATATTAACTTTGTCTTTATCTCCGTAGTTGTAATAACCGCCCTGCTGTGTTGAAAAAGCATCGTTTCCGACTTTCATCCTGTCAGTCTGCGCAAAAATACTTCCAGCTGTAATTAATATAAGTATCAGAATTAAAACGGATTTTCTTCTCAAATTTATTTTGCTTGTGAAAAAATGTAAGTTATTAACATATGAAAAATAGTGTTTAAATTAAAGTCCGAACTGTGACTTAGCCTAGTTATCTTAAATCAAACTTTTAATAAAAATCAAGATGTATTTTAAAATAATAAATCCTGAATGCTTATATCAAGTTTAAGTGTTAAATTGCATAAATTAAAATTGAATTATGATACAATATTTTATCGTCATGTCAAATCTCAATTAGTGTATTGCATTTTAGTCTGACAGCATATTTTATGACGTTGAAATAGTGCTTTATTCAGTATATCTTTGTAACCTTATTAATAAAGCAATTCATATAATAATCGGTAATTTAAAATGTGTTTAAAATTTAAGTCGACAGACATATTTATGAATTTATTAGTTCAGATGAATTTTACTTTGATACGGATATTTATTTCTGATTATTAGAGTTGAATATTTTATTTAATCGCATCACAAAAATTGAACAAACCAAGTTTAAACGGCAAGAGTAACCATTCCGCTGTAAATTCCCCCGAATCAAGAGAATCAAAAGATAACTTTAAGATTTATCTGAATATCTTAAGGATGAATCTGATTCCTATGACAATAATTACTTTGCTGTGCATTTTACTGACTATCGTATATGTGATGTATGCAAAGGACATATACAAATCATCAGCTACAATAAAAATTAACCGTCCGCAGGGAAGTGTTTTAAGCTCAAGCCTTATTCCGGAATTTCAGGATTTTATTACTGACAGATATATTTCCAATGAAATAGAAGTTTTAAAAAGTTATAAGATCAGAGAAATGGTTGCGGAAAATCTGATTGACACTTTTAAGATCGATGAAGATAAAAAGAAATTTTATTACATTCTCAATCACGGCGAAAATGAAGATGTAACTGCATTAATATCAGTTGCAAGTCTTGCAGATATACTTTCCCTGATTGTAAAAATAGATCAAAAGAGAGGTCTTGATGTTGTTGATATTATTGTCGAAAGTCCGGCAAAATATGAGGCGATGCTTATTGCAAATCTTTATTCGAAAGTATATCAGGCATTCAGTCTTGATCTTTCAAGGGAAGAGCTTACAAGTCTCACAGGATATTTAAAAGAAGAGAAGGAAAACAAATTCAAAGACCTTGCTAAAGCTGAAGGAGAGCTTGAAGATTATCAGAAAAACGGCGGTTTGATTTTGCTCGATGCGCAGGTAAAAAATGTAGTGGAAAATATTTCTATACTCGAAGCGCAGCAAAACGCAGCAAGGATCGAGCTGAATTCAAAACAGGAAGAATACAATTCACTAAAGACAGAAATTGAAAGAATGGATCCTACGCTTGTTAATTTTCTTCAGGGAAAAGTGGACGAATTATACCTTACGGAAATTCAATCTAAAATCGCTGAACTGGAATCCCAGAGAGATGTGGAAGCTTCTATACCCAATGATGAAAGACTTATAGAAAAAACATTGGCAGAGTATAACAGAAAGATCGCTCCGTTAAGAGAGACTCTTGATGAAAAAATTGACGTGATGAGAAACAGTCTTTTCGCAAGCACTCCTGAAGAAAGAAGGAATGTAGCTCAGAGACTTCTCGAAGCCGGTGTCGGAGTGCAGTCGTTAAAGTCAAAGGTAAATACACTGTCAAATATGCTTTCCAAATATGAAGTTCAGTTTTCAAAACTTCCGACTCAGAGCATAGAATACGCCAAGCTTGAGCGTAACAGAAAAGCTACTGAAAAACTATATCTTATACTTGAGGAAAAATATCAGGAAGCAAAGATCAATGAAAGAATTAAACTCGGAACTGTTCTCGTTATAGCGCCGGGAGTGATAGCTTCCAAACCTTCCAAGCCGAACAGAATGCTGATAATTTTTATGGGGACTCTTTTCGGAATTGGTATCAGTATTGCTTTCGCTTTTGCCAGAAATTATTTCGATCACACTATTAAAAGTCCGGATGAAATTGAAAACCGGGGTATCAGTGTATTGTCATGGATTCCGGCAATTGACGAACTGAAAAACAAATCTTATCAGAGTGAATTTATTGTTGCAAATAAACCAAAGTCACCACCTTCTGAAGCATTCAAAGCTTTAAGAACAAGGATACAATATTCCAAACTAGAAGAGACTCCTCTAAAGACTATTCTGCTGACAAGTTCTGTACCTTCTGAAGGAAAGACAACAATTTCAATAAATCTTGCCGGCAGCCTTGCGCAGATGGAAAAGAAAGTTCTTCTTCTGGACTGCGATCTGAGAAAGCCGCGAGTTCATAATGTTTTTGAAATTGACAGATTTCCCGGACTTAGCGATTATCTTTTTTCCAATGCTACACTTGAAGAAATCACAAGACAAACAAAGCTGGATAATCTGGATGTAATAACAAGCGGAACTATACCTCCGAATCCTTCTGAACTGCTTGCTTCAAAGCAAATGAAAGATTTCCTTGAAAAGATGAAATTAAAATATGACTTCATAGTAATAGATTCACCTCCGTATATTTCAGTGACTGACGCAGAAATACTGTTCAGAATTGCTGACGGCACTATACTTGTTCTCAAAGCAGGAAGCACTCCTTCCGATGCATTTTACAGAACTTCAGAAAAGCTTACCAGCCTTGACCCGCATAATTTTCTGGGTGTTGTATTCAATAATTTCAGTTTCAAAAGCGCTTATGGTTATTACTACAATTATTATTATTACTATACAAGACCTGAAGATAAGCTGAAAACCGAAAAGCCAACATCCTCTGTCTGAAAAATAACTCTGTGTTTAAAATTAATTTACATTTCGTTTTATATTTAACTCAAAATTCAAAACTATATCTGAAAGGAAAGATTGAACTTAAAAAATAAAGTAATCAGAAATGATTTTACCGTCGGCATTATCGGTCTCGGTTATGTCGGTCTTCCCCTCGCGCTCGAATTTGCTAATAAAGGTATCGGCGTTATCGGATTTGATCTGGATCAGTTTAAGATCAAAAAAATATTAAAAGAGAAATCATCTTATATAAAACATATACCATCCGAAAAGATCAGGTCAGCAGTTGACAGCGGTAAACTTACCGCCACTACGGATTTTTCAAAACTTCCCGAAGCGGACGCTGTAATTATCTGCGTGCCGACTCCCCTTAATGTAAACAGAGAGCCGGATATGAGCTACGTTGTAAACACTGCTGAAACTATTTTTAAATATCTGAGGAAAGGTCAGCTTGTCTCTCTTGAAAGTACTACCTATCCCGGCACAACAGATGAAATACTTTTGAAGATGTTTGAAAGCAAGGGTCTTAAAGCCGGAAAAGATTTTTATCTCTGCTTCTCTCCCGAAAGGGAAGATCCGAATAATGAAAAATATTCCACTTCGACAATCCCAAAAGTTCTGGGCGGAGTTACAAAGGAATGTATTGAAATCGGAAAACTCATTTATGAAAAAGTAATTGTAAAGGTAGTACCTGTCTCTTCCACAAAAGCAGCCGAGTCGACAAAACTTCTTGAAAATATTTTCAGATCAATTAACATCGCTCTTGTAAACGAACTAAAAGTCGTGTTCGACAAAATGGGAATTGACGTATGGGAAGTTATCGAAGCGGCTTCGACAAAACCTTTCGGCTATACTCCTTTCTATCCCGGTCCCGGTCTCGGCGGTCACTGCATTCCGATCGATCCGTTTTACCTAACCTGGAAAGCAAGAGAGTATGAGATCTCGACAAAGTTCATTGAGCTTGCCGGTGAGATCAATACAGCAATGCCGGAATATGTCGTGTCAAAAGTATATCATGCGCTGAATGAAAATAAGAAATGCATTAACGGATCGAAGATATTATTACTTGGTCTGTCTTATAAAAAAGATATTGACGATCTGAGAGAATCACCTTCGCTTAAACTTATTGAACTTCTTCAGGATGAAGGCGCAGTAGTGGATTACAGCGATGATTATGTTACTATGATACCTAAACTCAGGAAATATGATTTCAATAAAAAATCCGTTGCTCTTACAAAAAAGAATATTGAAAAATATGATCTGGTCCTTCTTTCCACTGATCATTCATATTATGATTACAAATTAATTTTTGACTGCGCAAAGCTTATTGTCGATACGAGAAACGCGTTTAAAAAATTCAAAGGTAAAAAATTATTTAAAGCTTAAAATAAATTTATCACAAAGAATAAATGAGCAATGTTAAAATAGCGGTTATCGGCTGCGGGAAATGGGGAATGAATCATGTTAAGACAGCATATAAACTTTTCGGTGATGATCTGAAATACTGCAGTGATAATACTGATGACAGTTTGGAAAAAGTAAAAGCGGTTTCGGATAAAATAATTTTTACGAAAGATCTTGCTGTTTTAATAAATGACACGGAAGTAAACACTGTTATTATTTCCACTCCGGCTGAAACGCATTTTGAAATAGCAAAAAAAATGCTGCTTGCCGGAAAGCATGTATTGGTAGAAAAGCCGATCACGCTTAATTCCGAAGATGCGCATATACTTAACGAACTCGCTCTTGAGAATAACAGAGTATTAATGGTAGGACATCTACTCTTGTTTCATCCGGCTATACTTAAGATAAAGGAATTCATTGACGAAGGAAAGCTCGGTAAGCTGCAGTATATTTACAGTAACCGACTAAATCTCGGCACAATACGCACTGAAGAAAATATTTTATGGAGCTTTGCGCCGCATGATATTTCAGTGATACAGTATCTTGTGAACGACATTCCGGAAGAAGTAACCGCAACAGGCGCTGTATTTCTTACAAGCGAGATTCAGGATACTACTCTTACAAATTTGAAATTCAAAGATAATATTCACGCGCATATTTTTGTAAGCTGGCTTCATCCTTTTAAAGAACAAAGACTTGTGGTTATCGGAGATAAGTCGATGATGATGTTTGAAGATACTCTTGCAAAGGATAAACTGAAACTTTACAGAAAAGGAATTGACATGGTAAACGGTCAGCCTGTGAAAAGAGATTCGGAATTTGAGAGCGTGGAGTTCGGCAGTGAATCCCCTCTCGAGCTTGAGCAGCTTCATTTCATTGACTGCATAAAAAATTCTCATACTCCGAGAGCGGACGGAAAAAATGCAATCGAAGTGCTTGAGACGCTGGAGAGAGCACAGAGTGAATTAATTAAGAATTAAGAATTAAGAATTAAGAATTAAGAATTAAGAATTACTAATTTCAAGTTACAAGTTACGAGTTTCAAATTATAGGTTTGGAAATAGAATTTAGAATTTAAAATTTAAAACTTATTCCTAAAACTCTAAAATAACTCGAATTCACATTAACTATTAACTATTAACTATTAAAGAATGTCAGATTTTAAAGTACATCCGACGGCAATTGTAGATGACAATGTTGAGATTGGTAAAGGCACGTCAATATGGCATTATTCACACGTGCAGCCCGGTGCAAAGATCGGAGAGAAATGCACGCTAGGACAAAATGTAAATGTCGCAAATAATGTAACGATCGGGAATTTTTGTAAAATACAAAATAACGTTTCCGTATATGAAGGAGTTACGCTTGAAGATTATGTCTTCTGCGGTCCTTCGATGGTGTTCACGAATATAGTTTTACCGAAATGTAAATATCCGCAGAGAGGCGCTGAGTTTTACGCGCCGACACTTGTGAAGCAGGGCGCTTCTATCGGAGCCAATGCGACAATAGTCTGCGGAACAACAATAGGAAGAGACTGTCTGATCGGAGCTGGTACGGTAGTTACAAAAGATGTTCCTGATTATGCGCTTGTAGTCGGTAATCCGGGAAAAGTAATCGGCTGGGTCAGCGAAGCCGGAGCGCGTCTCGAATTTGATGAGAAAGGATTTGCAGAATGTTTGAAGTCGGGGAAGAAATATAAATTTGAAAACGGAAAAGTATCCGAAGTAAATTAATTATAGAAGTTGTTGGTCTTAAGTGACCAGCAAAAATTGTAATCGATATATCAAAAGAGTATATTGCCGTTGATAAAAGAATTTATAATAATACTTATAAAAATTGGAACACAATATCTGAATAAACAGGTCATATATTTCATAATGTTTATTCAATTTTTAAAATAATAAATTAACAGAAAGGAAAAAATCGTTTAATGAAAATTGCAATTGTAGGTACCGGATACGTGGGATTAGTAACAGGAACATGTCTTGCGGATACGGGAAATAATGTTATTTGCGTAGATATAGATACGGAAAAAGTAGAGAAGCTAAAGAATAATATTCTTCCGATATATGAACCTGATCTGGATACAATCTTTGAAAGGAATGTCGAAGAAGGCCGACTTGAATTTACTACTGATCTGAAATACGCGGCGGATAAATCAGACATTATCTTCCTCGCGCTGCCGACTCCTCCGGGTGAAGACGGTTCTGCTGATCTTTCATACATTCTGAAAGTAGCAAATGATCTCGGAAAAATAATTTCATCTTACAAAGTCATTATAAATAAAAGTACCGTTCCTGTCGGAACAGCAGACAGAGTAAGAGAGGCAATTTCAAAAAACACTGACACTGAATTTGATGTAGTTTCAAATCCGGAATTCCTGAAAGAAGGTCTAGCAGTAGATGACTTTATGAAGCCGGACAGGATTGTGATCGGTACGAAATCTGAAAAGGCGAGAAAAATACTTGAAGAACTTTTCGCGCCGTTTGTAAGACAGGGAAATCCGATCATCTTCATGGATGAACGTTCTTCTGAACTTACAAAATACGCTTCAAATTCATATCTCGCTACAAGGATTACCTTTATGAATGAGATTGCAAATATCTGCGAAAGAATAGGAGCTGACGTGGATCTGGTAAGGATAGGCATGGGAAGCGATACAAGGATCGGAAAGAGGTTTTTATTTCCTGGTATCGGATACGGCGGAAGCTGTTTTCCGAAAGACGTAAGCGCTCTGCATAAATCCGCTAAGGCAATGGATTATAATTTTGATATTCTCGACTCGGTAATGAGAGTGAATGAGATTCAAAAGACAATAATAGTTGAGAAGATAAAAAAATATTATGACGGAAATTTAAAGGGAAAGAAATTTGCTATATGGGGACTTTCCTTTAAGCCGGATACAGACGACATCAGGGAAGCTCCTGCGCTTTACATTATCAATAAACTTCTTCAGGAAGGCGCGTCTGTCTCAGCTTACGATCCTGAAGCTATGGAAAACGTGAAAAAGCTTTACGGAGAAAAAATAGAACTTGTCAGCAACAATTATGACGCATTAAATGGAGCTGACGCTCTGATAATTGCAACCGAATGGTCAGTATTCAGAACTCCTGACTTTGAAAAAATGTCGGCTAATTTGAAAGAGAAAGTTATTTTTGACGGAAGAAATCTTTATGACCTTGCTCACATGGAGAAGCTGGGATTCTATTATTCCGGAATAGGAAGAAGAATAGTCGAAACGAAGAAATAAGCTTTATTAAAATTTAAAAATCAAACACGAAAACAAATTACATGAAAGTCCCATTATTAGATCTCAAGGCACAGTACAAAACCATTAAGGAAGATATTGATAAAGCGCTGATCGGCGTTGCGGAATCACAGGGCTGCATACTCGGTCCGGGAGTTGAAAAGCTGGAAAGCGATCTTGCAAAATATACAGACTGCAAATATGCGGTAGGCGTTTCATCGGGAACTGATGCTTTACTTGTTGCGCTTATGGCAATTGGCATAAAGCCGGGTGATGAAGTAATAATTCCTACTTATTCTTTTTTTGCAACTGCCGGAGTGGTCAGCAGATTAAATGCTAAACCTGTGTTTGCAGATTCAGATCCGGTTTCATTCAACATAGACCCATCGAAACTCAAAGCTCTTATAAATAAAAATACGAAAGCAATTATTCCGGTTCATCTTTACGGACAGTGCGCAGACATGGATCCGATCATGGAGATTGCAAACGAAAACGGCTTAATGGTAATCGAAGATGCTGCCCAGGCGATCGGCAGTCAGTACAAAGACGGAAGAAAAGCAGGAAGCATCGGTCACATCGGATGTTTCTCATTTTATCCGAGTAAAAATTTAGGCTGTTTCGGAGACGGCGGTTTAGTTACAACCAATGATGAATCGCTTTATGAAACTCTGAAGATTATGAGAGTTCACGGAGGCAAACCAAAATACTATCATAAAGTTATCGGCGGAAATTTCAGACTCGACGCCATACAGGCGGCTGTGCTAAATGTAAAGTTTCCGCATCTCGACTCATGGACAGCAAAGCGTCAGGAGAATGCAGAGCTTTACACAAAATTTTTCAACGAGAACGGACTCGCTGAGACAGAAGGGAAATTAGATTATGACGATAAGAACAAAGTTCTATTGCCCGAGCCGGTTTACAAAAAAGATAATCTTAAATATTATCACATTTATAATCAGTATGTGATCAGAGTTCAAAACAGAGATGAGCTTAGAAAAAATCTTACAGAAAACGAGATTGGCACGGAGATTTATTATCCTGTTCCGTTTCACCTGCAGGAATGCTTTGCTGACCTCGGTTATAAGAAAGGCGACTTCCCTGTATCGGAGTGGTGCGCCGCTGATTCAATCGCACTGCCAATTTACCCTGAACTTACGAATGAGCAGATCGAATTTACAGTAAAGACAATTAGTAATTTTTTAAATAAGTGATCATTTTCAAAAAATTATATTTTATAAATAAACAGACTAATGAAAAAAGCTTTAATCTCGGGAATAACCGGACAGGACGGAAGTTACTTAACAGAATTATTACTGGAAAAAGGATATGAAGTACACGGCATAATCAGGAGGAGCAGCTCTTTTAACACAAAGAGAATTGACCATTTGTATGCACAGAAAGATCTATTGGATAAAAAATTATTTCTGCATTTCGGTGATCTTGTTGACACGAGCAGTCTTAACAGACTTCTTGAAAAGATTGAGCCGGATGAAATTTATAATCTTGCTGCGCAGAGTCATGTGAAAGTTTCATTTGAAGTGCCGGATTATACAGCGCAGGTTGATGCACTGGGCACATTGAGATTTCTTGATGCGATCAGGGAAACGGGATTAAGAAAGGTAAAATTTTATCAGGCATCGACGAGTGAACTATATGGAAAAGTGCAGGAAGTTCCGCAGACGGAATCAACTCCTTTTTATCCGAGAAGCCCATACGGAGTTGCGAAGATCTACGGATACTGGATAGTTGTGAATTACAGGGAGGCGTATAATATATTCGCATGCAATGGGATTTTATTCAATCACGAATCACCGAGAAGAGGTGAAACGTTTGTTACGAGAAAAGTAACGAGAGCGGTTGCGAGGATCAAACACGGACTGCAGAAGACGCTGTCGATGGGAAATATTGATTCCAAGAGAGACTGGGGATTTGCGCCGGAATACTGTGAAGCGATGTGGAAAATGCTTCAGCATGACAAGCCCGAAGACTTTGTAATTGCAACAGGCGAGACTCATTCTGTTCGCGAATTTATTGAAGTTGCTTTTAAAGAGATCGGAATTGAAATCGAATGGAAAGGAAAAGATGAGAATGAAAAAGGATTGAATTCAAAAACAGGAGAAATGGTGATCGAGATTGATAAAAATTATTTCAGACCGACTGAAGTCGATTTGTTGATCGGCGACCCTTCAAAAGCAAAGAAGATACTGGGCTGGGAACCAAAAGTTACTTTTAACGAACTTGTAAAAATTATGGTCGAAGCGGATTCTAAAATGGTTGCTAAGAAAGGATATTAGAAATTGCCTATTACAGTTTCTAAAACTGAGCTGGATGGAGTTTTACAAATTATCCCGTCTGTATTTAAAGATCATCGCGGGAGATATATTGAGACATACAACATTGATGATTATGCAGAGAACGGCATTGATATAAAATTCGTAAGGGATGATATTTCCACTTCCGTAAAAAATGTATTAAGAGGAATTCATTATGATTATAAAACCTGGAAGCTGATACAATGTATGTACGGCGAGATCTTTTTTGTTGTAGTGAATATGAATGAAGACTCGGATCAATATTTAAAGTGGCAGACATTCAAACTGAACAGTGAAAACCGTCATCAGATCTTAGTGCCGCCGGGATTCGGTAACGCTCATCTTGTTTTAAGCGATGAATGTATTTTCCATTACAAGATGTCAGAATATTATGATCCGGAAAATGAGAAAGGAATTAAATGGAACGATCCAAAGCTGAATATCAACTGGCCTGTTGATGAACCAATTCTTTCTGAAAAAGATACCAATACAAAATTATTGTAATTTTTATTTCTCTAACAAATAAATGAAGATAAGAGAAAATTTTTTATCAATCGCTGTTCCCGATATTTCCGAAGAAGAAAGGAAGGAAGTAGCGGAAGCTCTTGATTCAGGCTGGATCAGCGTTGGTCCTAAGGTTAAGGAATTTGAAAAACAATTTGCGGAATATCATGAAGTAAAACATGCTGTCGCGATGAGCTCCTGCACGACTGCATTGTTTATTGCAGCGAAAGTACTTGGAGTTACAAAAGGAGATTACGTGATAGTTCCGACTATTACATGGCAGTCCACTGCAAACATAGTCGAGCAGCTCGACGCCACTCCCCTTTTTTGTGACGTCGAGTTGACGAATTGAATATTAATACTGAATACATAGAAGAATACATTGAAGAATACGGTGATAAAGTAAAAGCGATAATTCCCGTTCATCATGCGGGACTGCCTGCGGACATTGATGAGATCACAAAATTTCAGACAAGCATAACATACCCGTAATTTATGACGCTGCTCACGCCGTTTTTTCGAGTTACAAAAATAAAATGATCGGTCAATACGGTGCGATGTCAACATTCAGCTTTTACGCTACAAAAAATATAACCACAGGCGACGGAGGAATGATCACGACTAATGATGATTACCTTGCGGAGCAGTGCAGACTTTGGTCATATCACGGACTTCCGAAGGATTCATGGAAAAGATATTCAGCGGAGAATGCAAGTCCGCATGTGCAGAGCATTGTACCCGGTTATAAATTTAATCTCACTGATATTCAGGCGGCGCTCGGGATTGCGCAGCTTAAAAGAAAAGATGATCTTCTTAGTAAGAGAAATTTTTTAGTAGAGTCCTATAACGGATTTTTTAAAAATTACGACTGGATTGATACTCCCGTATTTCAGACTGAACACGGTAAATGGGGAAATCATGTATATGTCATAAAAATTCTCGATGAAGATATAGACAGAGATAAACTTATGCAGGAGCTCAGAAAAATGAACATAGGCACTAACTTACATTTTTATCCTGTACATAAAAATTTATATTATGAAAAAAAATATCCGGACGTAAAACTTCCTGCTTCGGAATGGCTGATGGACAAGATTCTAACCCTGCCTTTATGCACAAAATATTCCGTCAGCGATCTTGAGTATGTTAGAGATTCACTCGATTATATTTATGAAAACAGACTTGCAAATAAAACTGTTTTCATTTAATTAAAAATAAATTCTCATTGTCAAAAATCCTAATCACAGGCGGAGCGGGCAACATCGGGTCATTCATAGCAGATCAATGTATAGAACTTGGTCACGATGTTATAATCGCAGATAATTTTTATAATGGTAAGTATAAGAATATTTCCGGTCACATTGACAGCGGTAAAGCTGTACTGGAAACAATCGACATCGGCAGTATTGAAATGGTCAGATATGCATTTGAAAAGCACAGACCTGAATACGTTTCACATCAGGCGTCACTGATGATACTTGATTCGGATAAATTTCCTCACAAAGCAATTGATACAAACATCACAGGTACTTTTAATATTATACAGGCGTGTCATGAATTTGATGTAAGGAAACTAACATACGGTTCATCTGCATCGGTATATGGTAATCCCAGATTCATTCCCGTGACGGAAGAACATCCTTTTGATAATCAGACTTTATACGGCGCAACTAAAATTGCAAAGGAAGCGCTGATGCAGTCATGGGCATATTCGCATAATGTCCCATATGTCGGATTCAGATATTTCAATATTTACAGCGAGCGTCAGGGTCTCGGCGCATTTTACACGCAGGTATTTCAGAAGTGGATACATTCCATTTACAATGATCAGGAAATTACAATGTACGGTGACGGCGGACAGACGCTGGATCTTGTTCATTCTTCTGATGCCGCAAGAGCAAACGTGCTGGCGCTTTTTAATGATAATGTTAAGAATGAACATTTTAATGTAGGTACAGGGAAAGAAACTTCGCTGAAAGAAATACTCTCACTAATAGAAAAGCTGTTAGGTAAAAAAGCTTTGGTAAAGTATGTCGATTCCGATCCGCATCTTGTAAGAAGAAGATGTTCTTCAATTGAAAAAATAAAAACGCAGCTTGGATTTGAACCGGTTGTTACTGTAGAAGAAGGCACCAAAAAATATATAGATCATTTAATAAAAGGAAAGATCTGATGCTATACGATAAAAAACATATTTACCTTAGATCACCGTTGAGGATCAGCTTTGCAGGCGGCGGGACAGATCTTGAATCTTATTTTATGAAAGAAAGCTCCGGACATGTAGTTTCTTCTACTATTGATCTCTACAATTATGTTTCGATAAAAGATATGTTTGATTCGAATGTAAGAGTACATCATGCAGAGATTGAAACCGAATCCATTACAAGCAGGATAAAGCATCCGTATTCGAGGACAGCGCTTGAGCATTACGGAATATTCAAGGGAGCTGAAGTGATTCTGACTTCGGATGTAATGACGACAGGCAGCGGGCTTGGAGCATCATCCGCAATGATGAGTTCACTTATAATGGGCTGCAGTATTTTAAGAGATAAAAAAATTAAAGATAAGACTTCACTGGCTGAACTTGTTTACAGACTTGAATCCGAAGCAGGAACGATTGGAGGAAGGCAGGATCAGTATGCTACTTCATTCGGCGGATTTAATTCTATCACATTCGATAAAAAAGGAATCAGCGTAAGAAAAGTAAAGATACCCGAAGACAAACTTAAACATCTTGAAGACAGACTGTTCCTTGTATTCACAAATATGGCGAGGGAAATAAAATTAATACAGACCAATCTCGGCAACAATATAACTGACGATTCAAAAAGAAAATATTTCACCGGTCTTAAAGATCTGTCTTACGAATTTCTGAAAACACTTGAATCAAAGAACGGCAGTCTCAGAGACATTGGAAAGCTATTGCATGAAAGCTGGAAATTAAAGAAATCAACAAACAACAATACTTCAAATCCATTCATAGATGAGCTTTATAATTCTCTTAGAAATAAAGGAGTAACAGGAGGAAAGATACTAGGTGCAGGCGGCGGCGGATTTCTGCTGGCTTACACAAATGATCCTAAACTAAAAGCAAAACTCAAATATGAACTTTATCCGAACTTCATAGCGCTTGACGTGAAGTTCAGTTCGAAAGGAACAGAAGTTTTATGGAAGAGTTTTTAGGAATTCTCTTCTGCGGCGGCAAAGGCGCGCGTCTCGGAGAAATTTCAAAGTACATTTCAAAATCATTATTACCTGTGTACGACAGACCGGTATTTAAATTCGGACTGGAGCATCTCACAAATTCATCACTAATTACAGACATAATTTTATTGACCAATGAAATGAATGATGAAATTTTAAGTCGTGAAGGATATAAAACAATTGTTCAGGATGACAAAGAAGTGCACGACATGTTCAGCGGATGGGAATATATAAAAAGGAAGACCGGCACAAATGCAAACGCAGTGCTGGTTCCGAGCGATAACATCTGCGATTCTGATATTGACAGTATGATTAAAGTATTTGAAAATAAAAAATGCGACTTTCTTTTTTCACTTTACAGAGTAGAGAGTAAACAAAAACTTTCAGAGATGGGAAGTTTTGATCCGGTGAGAAAAATTTTTAAATACAAAGATAAAAATCCGGAAACGGAATTCGGCGTCATAGCTCCTTATATCATCCGTAATAATTTTCAATTTGATCCAGGCAAAAATATTTTTGAAACAGAGAATGCAGAAATAATGATACATGCTGGAATCTGGTCAGATATCGGAGACATAGATTCACTTCTGGATGCATGTATCGCCCGAAAGAAAAATAAAAAGCAGTAATTGAAAATCATTATAAATTTCGCTTCAAAGCTTGGAGTCGACACTGTTTCAAGGCTTATCGGATTTCTTACCCTTCCATTAATAACAAGAGCTTTAGGACCTGACGGATACGGACAGTTCACATATCTTTTTATAATATTATCTTACTTCGGATTTTTCATAGACTTCGGTTATTTAAATTACGGAACAAATAAATTATGCGAAAAAGACAACACTGAAAATGTAGTCGGAAGAATAATTTCTTTACAGCTGATCACTGCGGCAATATCATATATAGTTCTAATTATTGTAGCTCCATTCTTTCTGGATCCTGATAAGTATATACTACTGTTGATTTTCTCACTCACTTTCATTACTCAGATATTTTCCATCAAATATTATTATCTTTCAAAGAATAAATTATACTACAACTCAATATCGGAATTTGCCGGTCAGACCGTATATGCTTTACTTGTATTTACTTTATTCATTGCAAAACCGGAAGTGTTGACGCTTGTAATAATTTCCGTTATACAGACTTTAGTGACAGCGGTTTTTTTGATCCTTCCATACATTAAAAAAGAAGGTATAAAGCTTGATTTCAATATCAGGATTAATTTAAAGACATTGAAGGAAGCATATAAACTCGGGCTTGCAACTAAAGCTGAAGCGATTACAGCTACCTTCATCATTTTGTGTCTGGGATTTTTTGTGAATGAAGAATCGGTAGGGATTTATAATGCATCGTATAAAATTTATCTTATAATGCTCACAGTAGTTCAGGGACTGAGCTATACGCTGATGCCGATGCTGCTGAAGAATCTTAAAATAGCGGGAAGCAGCAGCATAAGAAAAATCGGTTTGATATTCTATCTTTTCATTTCGTCAGGAATAATACTGAGTGTTATGTCTTTTGTTTTTTCGGATCAGATCATTGATATTATGTTCGGAGAAAAATTTGCCGGTTCGGTATTTCTTTTACAATGCTTTTCACTCACTATACTTCTGTGGCCGCTTGTAATGTTCTTCTCACTTGTAATACTGGCTTACAATAAATACAATATAGTGCTCTTATTATCGCTCACTTCAATGGTAACATCAATAATAACTTCGCTTATTATGATAAATTTGAAAGGAGTGAACGGTGCAGGATTTATACTGCCTGTAGTGGCTTCAGTAACGATCATCGTAAGCATTTTTTATCTTAAAAAAATTTTTAGTGAAAGGGGTATTACATTTACTGAAATATTTTCCTCAAAATATTTATCTGAAAGTTTCAGAGAAGTGTTCCGGAAAAAATAAAACTAACCTAAGCAAAACAAATTCTGATTACCAAACTATTTTTTATATATAAATTCCTTCTTTTTAGTTTTATATTTACGGACTTAACAATAAATTAATATTTGAATGATCAGTTATGAAAATATCGGATTCAGGTCTGTAGAAAGAAAGGACCTTGATCTTATCCGGTCTGAACACAATGATGAATCAGTTCTTATGATGATGAAAGACCCGTTCATTGTGACTGAAACTAATCAGGATGAATGGTTTAAAAAAATTACCGAAAACAAACACAGCACAGTGTATTGTTTATTCATGGATGAGCCTGATCAGGTGATCGGCGTGTGGAAGCTGCAGGGGCTTGATGTTACGAACCGTACTACTGAATTCGGAATAGAAATTTTCAAAAAATACAGAGGTAAAGGATTAAGTTTGAAATGTTACAGAATGGTTTTCAAATATCTGTTTGAAACACTGAACATTCATACTATATTTGCGAGGATCGGTGAATTCAACGAAGCAAGTCTTAAGGCAACTATGAATGCAGGATTCAGAATAACGGGAAAGATACCGGAATCGCTTTTCAGAAACGGCAGATATTATGATGATATTCTACTGGCAGTTACATTCAGTGATTATTTGGAAAATATTAAACCGCATATATCATAAATGATAAGTATTTTATTTTATCTTATTATTATTTCCGTTCTTGTATTACTGCTGTACAATTACAAGACCGGCATAATACTTTCTCTGATGGTGGTCACAAATTTCGGAGAATTTATTTATGTAAATCCGAATCTTGAGATAGGCGACTTCGGCGGAATCGGCACGATATATTTTACTGATCTATTTTTCACATCTTTATTAATAGTGTTTTTTCTGAAAGCTTCAAGGTTCAAAGAGTTTAATTATAAGTTATCATTTTTGATATTTATTGTACTTTGCATTATAGCTCTCATCATTCCTTTTCTTATATCTTCATTTTCTCTAAAAGATATGATAAGCGTTGCAAGACCATTCATCAACATTCTGTTCCTTCCATACTTTGTAGTAACAATAACTGATATGAAGGAATTTAACTTCTTTGAAAAAGTAGTTGTGTCAATGATTTTCTTTTTTATTGTTATACAGGTATTCGAATATATTACACAAAAAAGAATACCTTTAAGATTATTTGAAAGCGACAGTCTCTTTTTTGGCGAAGACCCTTTTTCAGTTGAATTCGGAGGAATTAAAACCGGATACATCTGGTCGCGCATAGGATATCTACTTCCGTTCAATCTTTTTTTCGGATGCTATTATTATTTTTCGGAAAAGAGAAACTACGGCCTGCTGCTGCTCACTGCTTATCTTCTATCGATAATGATAGCTCTCAGCAGGATCTGGATAATCGGATTTGCTTTTTTTCTCATTATCATTTCAGTTTTCTTTCTTTCAAAGCAGGACAGCCGTGAGAATGTCAGATTAAAACTTTTTGCATTTATAGGATCATTTGTGATAATAGGAGTTATACTTTTATTTACATCATCCACATTCAATCAGATCTTTGATATATTTCTTTTAAGGGTAAACTCAATAAACGATCTTGCTGATAAAACCGACTCATCATTTCTCGGAAGAGAGTATATACTTTTTCAGATGTTCAATGTGTGGTCGGAGTATCCCCTCTTTGGCGCAGGTTTCTCAGCAATCACGCGAAGGCTGATTACAAATGACCTTGGCTTTCCTAATATACTCACTATATTCGGCGCATCGGGAATATTTCTTTTCAGTGTATTTTTTTATCAGTACTATAAAAATATCAGTCCTTTCATACAGGAATATTATATATTATTTGTTTCACTTGTATCAGTAATGTTGATGCTGATATTTATGAGCATATTCAGTATAGACATGTTTTACTTTAACGCTTCGGGAGCAATCCTGATGGCAATTGCAAATATTTTAAATAACATAAGTAAACAGAAAGATTCTATTGAGATTGCCGGATACAAAAACGCTGCATGATCTGTACTGGGTGCTTGGGGAACAGGATCTCGGGCCGCTTGAATTCTATTTAGCAGAAGCTCTGCGCTTTCACGGTAAAAATGTAAATTACTATAATATTCATAAACTGTATCCGGCTTACTGGGGCAGACTGAATATATATTCTCACAGACTTCCCAGAAAAGCTGATAATGCAATAAGAAATAAATTTATATATATCATCAATGACAGTCTACTTTCGAAATACAATTCAGAAAAACCTTCGCATATTTTTATTTACAATGACTGTCTTGTACTGCCTGAAACCCTTGAACATTTCAAAAGTAACGGAACAAAGATAATAATATTCCTCGGGGATGATCCGAATTATTTATATCCTGCAAAGAAATCTTTTCTGCTTACGGTCATCAACGCCGATCTGATCATTACTCCCGATTCGGGCTGGACAGATGGACTAAAAGTACTTGATATCCCGGATGAAAAAATATTTTTCAGTCCGGTCGGAACAGATGAAAATGTATTTTATCCGTTAAAACCAACATCTGTTGAACTTAACAAATATAAAGCCGATATTCTTTTCGTAGGCACCGGATATTTTCTGAATGCCTGGGGAATTAAGAGAGCGTCTGTTTTAAATGAACTTTCCGGATATGATATGAAAATTTTCGGCGATAAATTATGGTATGAACTGTTTCCTTATTTCCCTGAATTAAAAAAACATTTTATTTGTCAGCCGCTGTCAGCAAAAGAAGTAAATATTGCGTCAAGCTGCTGTAAAATTTATCCCATAACTGTAAATTCCGGAATCATAAACGGAGTATCCACGAGAGTCTTCGACGGAATGGCGTCAGGAATATTCGTACTTCCGGAATACAAGAAAGATTTCGATCTGTTTTTTCCAGGGGGAGAAATCGTATACTTTAAGTCAAAGAAAGAACTTAAGGACAAAGCTGCATACTTTTTAAACAATGAAAATGAAATGAAGGAAATGACAACCGCTGCAAGGAAATTAGTGCTTGAGAAATATACTCTTAAGATTATTGTGAAAAATATTCTTGAGAAATTAAATGATCAGTCCTGACTTTATAAATTGAAAACAATAGTTGAAATTTCAGAATGTTTTCCGAATAAACATAAACCTTTTACAGGTGAGTTTATTTACAGACATGCAAAAGCTCTTTCAGCGTATTGCAAAGTCATTGTTATTGTTCCGTTGAGATTCATTCCGGGCAGGGAATTATTGTCGGGTAATCCGAACAGATTAATGAACAATCTCAATAACTGGCTTCAGGATATAAGGCAGACTTCAGATATTACCGAAGGAAATTTAAATGTAATTTTTTTCGGATACGTTTCTCTACCCCGACCCTTTTTTGAATCATCCGATAATTCATTTATAAGTTTTTTTTTTTACAATAAACTGAAAAATCTTATAACTGAGAAAAAGCCGGATTTACTTTACTGCAACTGGATAAGACCTTGGGCGCCTATCGTTTCAGATATATCTGAAGAAATTGATGTTCCTTTTGTAATAGATCATCACGAGGACATCCCTACTCTGAAAGAGCTTTTCCCCGAAAAGCATTCGGGATTTTTAAAAGTATTTGAAAAAGCTGATAAGGTTGTAGTTCACAGCAGCCTGAATATGGAACAGTTAATTGCTGAAAGATTTTCAATTCCGGAGATCAAAGTAATTTATCTCGGACAGAATTTCGAAGTATCCGAAACAGAGAAAAAAATTAACAGGAAAATAATTAATTTAATCTGCGTAAGTCATCTTACAGAACGGAGAAAAAATATTGACACTCTGATCAGAGCGTTTTCTTTACTTGATAAAAATAAATTTAATCTTACGATTGCCGGAGACGGTACATTAATGAAAGAATATAAAGAGCTTGCCAAAGAACTGAAAGTTTCGGACAGAATAAAATTCACGGGTTCTTTATCACAGGAAGAGATCGGCACAGAACTTGAAAACTCTGACATATTCATACTTCCGAGTTTCCCTGAAGCATTCGGTATCGTGTTAACGGAAGCGCTTGCAAAAGGACTTCCGGTTATTTCCTGCAAAGGAAACGGAGGCGCAGAGGAGCTGCAAAGTCTGGGATATCCCGGTATTTTAGTTAAGCCAAATGATACTAATGAACTTTCAGAAGCAATTAAAAAGCTATTTTCAGATACTGAATTAATGAAAGCAATGTCGAAGTCAGGAAAGAAAATTGTTTCCAAATATTTTACATGGGAAAAGAACGGTCTGAATACATTCAAATACTTAGAGGAAACGATTACAGAATATAACGGATAATTTATGTGCGGAATAAACGGGATATTGTATTTCGATGATTTTAATTCTTCTGAGAATGAAAATTTTCACAGATCAAAAATGCGACAGATGAACGATGCCATTGCGCACCGAGGTCCGGACGGTGACGGTGTATATATAAATTATCCTGTGTGTTTCGGACACAGACGTCTCAGCATTATTGATCTTTCAGAAAATGCTTCGCAGCCGATGTTCAATGAAGATAACTCAATAGTCTTAATTTTTAACGGAGAGATATATAATTACAAAGAGCTAATTCCTGATCTGATAAAAAAGGGACATAAATTCAGATCAGAAAGTGATTCTGAAGTGATACTTCATTCCTATGAAGAATACGGTTTTGACTGTGTAAAAAAATTCAACGGGATGTGGGCGTTTGCAATTTTTGATATAAGGAAAAATATTCTATTCGCTTCAAGAGACCGCTTCGGCGTTAAACCGTTTTACTATTATAAGGATGAAAACGAATTTATTTTTTCCAGCGAGATAAAAGCAATTTTGAAAGTAAAGGAAATTACAGACGCTGACAGAATAAAAGTGTATGAATATCTTGCTTACGGTTACAGGACTTCAGACGGGAGAACTTTTTTTAAAGATGTAAATGAACTGCAGCCGGGAACGAACTTGGTAATTAATAATTCAGAAATTAATTTTTATAAATACTGGGAATTCAGTGATAAGGAAGAAAATATTACAGATGTACATGAAAGACTCAGAGATCTCCTGTACGACAGAGTTCGATTAAGATTCAGAAGTGATGTGGCGGTTTCAATTTTACTGAGCGGCGGAATGGATTCAGGAATTATTGCAAAGATTACTGATGAACTTATAAATTCAGGAGATATTCCAAACAGCAATGTATCCGCTTTCTCCGCAGTTTTTCCCGGTTATGAATATGACGAGTCAAAAGAGATTGATGAAATATTGTCAGGCTGTAAAAATCTGACCGGATATAAAATCTCTCCTTCGGGAAATGATCTGACGGAATATTTAGATGAATTCATTCACGGAATGGGAGAGCCGGTATTCAGTACATCGAGTTTTGCTCATTACAGACTTATGCAGGAAATTCATAAGAGAAAAGTAAAAGTAGTATTGAACGGACAGGGCTCGGATGAAGCGTGGTGCGGGTACGGAAAATATATAGCCGGATATTATCTGCTCGACAGACTTTACAAAGATCCGCAGAATTTTTTCAGACAAATGTCTTCGTTAAGTGACAAGCTTAAGATGACATATTCAGGACTTATACTTCAGACAATAAAAGCAATGTCAGGAAGAAGGAAGGTTTCTTTGATCAGATCAAAAAAATTAGAAAAGACAAGAGAAATAATTTCAGACGAATTATTTGAAGAGAGTTATCTGAATTTTCCGGACAGTAAATTTAACATTAGCGGCGGAAAGAATCTCAGCTCATATATGAAAAATAATATCACGTTTCAGGGATTCGGACAGATACTTCATTATGAAGATCATTCAGCAATGCAGAGTTCAATTGAGATAAGATCCCCGTTTATAGATTACAGATTAATGGAGCTGGCGTTTAATGTCGGGGATAAAATTAAATTTGATGAAGGCGTGACAAAAAAAATTCTCCGCGAGCTATTCAGTCAAAAGCTTCCGGTTTCGATAACCGGCAATCACAGGAAAATAGGATTCATGACTCCTTTAGACGTCTGGCTCTCAGAGCCACAAACGGTTAAAACCGTTTTCGAGATCCTAAACTCCCCTTCCTTCTCCTCCAAAAACATCTGGAAACCTGAACGAATTAAAAAGATCTTCGAAGATAAAAATAATTACCCGTCATTCCCTTTCTGGAGAATTCTCAATCTTGAGATCTGGTCACAGGTTTATAATATTAAAAATCTTTGAGTAAATGAATGACGGAAAAATATTAATACTACAGAGAATTGTCCCGCATTACAGAGAAGGTTTTTTCAGAAAATTCTGCGAAAGGTTTCCCGGCGCAAGAATAATATACGGACAGCCTTCATCATCCGAATCCCTCGGTAATTTAAAAAATCCCAATAAGAAAATATTCGTACCCTGCGGTAATTTATATTTAAATACTTCCGGCAGTATATTTATTTCCGGCATACTTCCGAAATTATTTAAGTACAAACCCGAAACAGTGATCTCTGTTTTTAATGTAGGCAATCTGAATATTTATTTACTTTTTCTTTTGAGACCTTTACTTAATTTTAAGATCATACTATGGAGTTTCGGATATGATCCCGTCAGGGGATTTGATCCTGTGAACAGTTTCACGGATAAAATAAGACTGAAGCTTTCTCAGAAAGCGGACGCTGTTATTTTCTACTGGGATAAAGGAAAAGAAGCACTTTCGGAATTTTCCAATAAGACAGATCATTATTTTACTGCGCCCAATACACTAGATACTGACAGATTATTTGAACTGAAAAAATCTTTTGATCATACGGGCAGGGATAAAATAAAATCGGAACTCGGCATCAAAGAGAAGTATCATTTCATTTACACCGGAAGACTATTAAAAGACAAGGAAGCCGATCTTCTGATCAGGGCTTTTTCAAATATTGATAAAAAAAGAAACGACTGCCGGCTCACGATAATTGGCGACGGACCGGAAAAAGAAAATTTGAAAAAATTATCATCAGAATATGGCATTAAAAAATATTTCTTTTTTAAATGAAATACTTGATGATGAAATTACAGGGAAATGGATATATGCAAGCGATGCATTCGTAATGCCCGGTAGACTTGGATTGTCAGTTGTTCATTCATTCAGTTTTGGTACGCCTGTAATTTCACAATATAAGGAAGGACATTTTCACGGTGAAGGAGTCGGATATTTAAAAGATGAAGTAAATGGATTTCTTGTAAGTGATGGAGATGTTTCTGAACTTGCATCAAAGATGGAATACATTATCTCAGATGAGAAAATTTCTTCACGGTTCAGAGAAAGCGCCTTTCATACAGCGGTAAATGACTGTTCCATTCAAAAGATGCTGAAGGGATTTGAAGATGCAATAGAATATACCAATCGTGTCTGAATCACGGATACACGCGGATTAAGAGATGTCTGAATCACGGATTATACAGATTTAAGGATTACACAGATTATAATTTAGTACGATCAAATAATCCGTGTAATCTGTGTAATCAGAGTAATCTGTGATTCAGAAAATAAAGTGACGGATTTAAAGATTACACGGATTTATTAATTGTCTGAATCACGGATATACACAGATTAAAGGATTACACGGATTTTATACTTCATTTGAACCTATTATCTGATCTCGATTTATAACGCCAGGTTTAATACCCGTAACCTGAAACTCATAATTTGTAATTATCTCTATCCCGTTACTGATCTCCCGATTTGTAATGTGCTGTAAATTATGCTTTTGTTGAAGATTGCAAAAAGTTTGCAGGAGAGTATCAGTTAATTTCAGATTTTGAAATTGCAAACTTTTGGTACACCTGCGGCGGCTGAAATTAATTTAAATAACTGATAAGAATCATATAATGTTTTATACTTATTATTTACATTAAATTGAAAAATTCTATGAACATAAACCAAAAATAATGATTATCGAAAATTCAAAAAGTAAATCAAATCAGAATATGATTTTAACAATTTCAATTTTTATATTCTTAATAGTTTTATTTTCTCAGAAAATATATTCACAGAGCTGGTCCGGATTATCAACCGGAATGAATGATTGGGTTCATGCTCTGACTGTGTATAACGGTGAGCTTATTGTCGGCGGACAATTTACAAGTGCAGGAGGAATTCCTGCAAATTACATAGCAAAATGGAACGGCAGTTCCTGGTCGCCTTTAGGTGCAGGGGACAAATGCAGAAGTTGATGCACTTACTGTTTTTAACGGAGAGCTTGTAGCAGGAGGACGGTTTACATATGCCGGCGGAATAGAATTAAATTTCATAGCAAAGTGGGACGGTACAAGCTGGAATGATGAGCTTGGAGGAGTCGGAGACATTGTAACTTCTCTTACTGTTTACAATAACAGGCTTATTGTAGGTGGTTATTTTATTGATGCTGACGGATCACCTGCCGGACGAATTGCATCACGCGGATCAGGCGGTTGGCAGAATATGGGCGGAGGTATGAATTCACAAGTAATGGCATTAGGTCATTACGGAAGTGATCTAATAGCAGGCGGATTTTTTACCACAGCCGGCGGAGCAAGCGCAAGCCATATTGCTAAATGGAATGGAATTTCCTGGTCTCCGATTGGAACCGGTATTGGTCACATAGTTTATTCATTAACTGAATATAAAGGAGAATTAATAGCCGGCGGATTATTTTCAAGCGCAGGAGGAGTAAGCGCAAACAACATTGCAAAATGGAATGGTAGTGTGTGGGCGCCGCTCGGAAGCGGAATAGGAGGAACTATTTATCATTATGTTTTCGGATTAACTGTGATCAATAATGATCTTTATGCAGGAGGTTTGTTTCAGACTTCCGGAGGAATTACAACAAACGGTATTGCAAAATGGGACGGTTCTTCCTGGTCATCGCTCGGAAGCGGTCTTTTTTACGGTGGCTCTAATGCCTGCGGCGCATATGCTGTAAATAATTTCGGAGGTAATCTAATAGTAGGAGGTCTCTTCAATTCAGTTGATGCAATTAATGTATATCATATTGCTCAATGGAATATCCCCCAGACCGGTACTCTGAATGTAAATACTTTGCAGGAAGGTTTCTATAATCCTACGACAAATAAATTAAACCAAAGCGATATAATTGAAGCAGAACTCCGGAATGGAAATTCTCCGTATAATATTGTTGAAAATATGTTTTCAGTTTTAGATTCAAATACTTTAACAGCAAATTTTACAATCACAAATGCTCCGACCGGTTCGTATTTTATTGCATTAAAACACAGGAATACCATTGAAACCTGGAGCAGCTCTGCAATAAACTATACTGCAGGGAGCACTATTAACTATAATTTCAGTTCATCTCAAACGCAGGCATTTGGAAATAATTTGAAACAAGTAGATCTGTCACCGGTTAGATACGGATTATACAGCGGTGATGTAAATCAGGATGGTATCATTGATTTGGCAGACGGAAGTGAAATAGACAATGATGAATTTAACGGATTAACAGGATATGTCGTGACAGATATAAACGGCGACAGATTTGTCGACATTGAAGATGCATCGATCACTGACAATAATGCATTTAACATAGTGTCTGTAATTACTCCGTAAAAGAAAAATTTAATTTTTAATTATCAATGATCGGTTTTGTTACATAAAATAGTGAAAGATTTTATGGGCTCAATAAAATTTACAAATTTAAAAGACGTCGTTATCTGCAACGACGGCTTTAATTTGCAATAAGTAATTGTCCGAATCACGGATTAAACGGATTTAAGGATAACACAGATTATAATTTAGTACGATCAAAAAATCCGTGTAATCTGTGTAATCAGATTAATCTGTGATTCAGACAATAAAAAAAAGCCGTCTCGATTTACTGAGACGGCTTTAATTTTATTTTTCCTCGTTACGAATCTCCCGAGTCGTAACGTCCGATATAATACTCGTAACTTGAAACGTGTAACCTGAAACTCGTATCTTGAAACTGACTGATGAATGGATTCCCGCCAGGAGCAAGCGGGAATGACAGAATTTTTTTAGGTAATTTCTTTATTTTGAACGAGGATAAAAGTGGAATTTTAAAAAAATCAACTCGAAACTTGAAACTCGTAAATCATAAATACTTTTAAACCTCGTTACGAATAACCCGATTCGTAAAGTCCGGTATAATACTCGTAACTTGAAACTCGTAAATCATAATTATTTTATCAGCATCATACGCTTTGTCTCCCTAATATTCCCCGCCTGTATTGTATAAAAATAAATTCCGCTCGGATGATTACTCGCATTCCATTCCGCTGAATAAATTCCCGCAGGCTGTGTTTCATTCACAAGATTCGTAATTTCTTTTCCGACTGCATCAAATATTTTTATGTTTACCAGTTCCTGATTAGGTAATTCATATTTTATCGAAGTCGAAGGATTAAAAGGGTTAGGATAATTCTGATGCAGATAAAAATTCACAGGAGTTTCATTGCTTATAATGCCGACAGTATTTATTACAGTAATGTTAATATTTCTTACATGCACTGGAGTGCCATTGATACCGTTGCCTTTTACAGTTACTGTGTAATTTCCTGAAGTAACACCGCCGGAAGTAATAATTCTTAATCTTAATGAATCGGGATAAGCAGTAAGTGAATCACGCAAAACATTTGATGATCTGTCCAATAATGAAAAAGTGATCTGACCGGTTGCAGGAGAAGGAGTTACTGTTGCGGAAAATTTAGTTGTTTTATCCCAGAGCTTTACTCCTGGCACTGAGACAAAATGGAAAGAGCTGTCAGAGACTCCGGTAAGCGTATCTATATTCGGAAATACTCTCATTGCGAAGTCCGGAAAATACGAGCCCATATTCAGTGCGTTTCCGTTTCTGTGATCACCCCAGACGCTGAATCCGGCGTCTTTGTTTCCGGTGATACTTGTATAATCTCCTCTGTAACAATTTGAATTCGGATTACAACCGGGATTCGGATAATTAAATGTAACATTAGTTAACCGCTGATTTGGCTTAAATGTCTGACCGCCGTCTTCTGTATAAGTGGCGTATACATCCACTCCGAATCCTGCGGGATTATTTCTGTCATCATACCAGTGAATGTACAGTCTTCCATTTTCCCTTTCACATGAAATTTCCGGAAACCACTGGTCACTTAATGTCGGATTTACATTATCATTCACTCTGTTTGTGTCCGACCATGTCGCGCCCTGATCAGTAGAATATCGCAGCCAGACATCAGGCCTGTTTCCGTTCCCGGGCGGATTGTTTGTCGCATACACAAGATACAATCTTCCCCTGTTCGGACCGTTACTGTTATCCATTGCGATCTTCGGATGCGGAGCAGTTCTTGCATTATTTATGACATGCCTACCGACTGAATTTATTGTACCGACTGAAGTAACAAAATTCTGTGATGACATCAGAGTAAAAGTTGAACCGCCGTCAGTTGATCTGTAAAAGTTATATGTTCTTGAATTGTTACTACCGGTATTGGTTACGTAGATTACACATCCGCCGTCAATTGCGCCGTTTGGTCCGACTGCTATATAACATCCGGGCAGCGTATTGCTTGGCGTAAAAGTCGTAGTCCATGTAAGACCAGCGTCAGTACTTCTTCCGAAATTTCCCGGAGTTATTCCTGCATATACATAATTTGCATACGGACCTTTTCCTGTGTATTCCGCAGAGACATGATTTCTGTCATTACCGGATACAGTAAGAATTGGCAAACCCCAGTTAAGTCCGTTGTTAGTGGATCTGTAAACGTACTGTCCGTTCACACCTGAAGCATAGATCAGAATTCCGTTACCCGTGTATGTTGACCACGGATCGCAGCAGGTGGATGAGTGATAAGACGGATTGTTCAGTATCCAGTTAAGACCGCCGTTTGTAGTGAGCCTTGCATTCTGCGGACTGGCATTTGCGCCGAAGAAGATCCATTCCGGGTTAAGCGGATTGGAAGTTGCATTTTGCTCCCAGTTGTCAATGCCTATATCAAAATTATCGTATCCGTCAATTGTGACTACTGCCGGAGAATTTGGATTACTGTTATTTCTGTAACTGTGATAAGACTCAAGTGTCGGTTGCTCTATATCAGGATTATCATCATCAAATACATGTCCGAAATACTGACCCTGAAAAATGAAAACCGAAATTAAAAAAATGATGAAGAAAAAACTCTTTGAAGAAAATACAGATGAGTAAAGTTTATTTGACATAATTATTAATATTAATTTTCAGAAATTACAAAAATGAAATGAATAATTCCCCTCAAAATTTATATTTAGTGATTTGTTTAACTATGTTTAGTTTAATAATTATCAATGAATTATATTGATAAATCATTTAATAAAAAAGCCGGAAAACTTTAGTCTTCCGGCTTTAACAAAGAATTTTTTTAAGCACTCAAAGTCAAACGCTTTACGAATTCTGAGAATACTGAAATTAGATATAACTATGGAGCTATAACAGATACAAAATTTGCAGCATTGTTGTCACAGATGCTCAGATCATTCAGATCAATAAAATTATCTCCGTTAATATCTGTGACTACATATCCACCTACAAAATTAAAAGCATCATTATCAATATCTGAAAGATCATTTATATCTATTATTCCATCGCTGTTTGCATTTCCGCTGTAAAGACAATATCGGGATCCTTTAAGTACCTGATTACTGCCGAATGCCTGTCCGTCATTGGCTGAAAGGTCATAGCCGCCTGAATATCCTGCAAACATTATTGTACCTCCGCTCCATGTCTCCAATGCATTCCTGTGTTCTAATTGTAAATAATATTTAGTACCATTTGTTGTATTCAGGTATTTGAACTGTATCATCACCATTAATTTTCATATATACTTTTTTAGATTCGACCAGATTGTATGGAGAACTGATTTCTCTAAGATTTACAGTTATTCATCTGTTATTTCACCGCCGCTGAATGAACTTGTATGAATGTTCAGATACCAGAGATTTGTCAGAAGTTCTGTTTCGTTTGATGCTGTCAGTACAAATGTGTTAGAGTATCTACCTGAAGTAACACCTGTTTGAAATCCGGTATTTCCAATTCTTACCCCGGCATTTACTCCTACAGCAGCTGGTCCATGAAAATGGGGTGCTGTTGTATTTCCTGTAAGTCCTGAAAATACAAATGTGAAATTTAATACATTTGTAACATCATTGTATGTACCGGTTAGAGTTGCAGTTCCTACAGAAGCATTTGTCGGAACTTCCTGTGCCGCATTGACAGGTACATTTATGTTGTATAATGTTGCTTTTGAAATACTGTTTACAGTTACCAGTAAAAACAAAATTAAAGCTGTTCTGAATAATTTAAAAGAGAGTTGCATTATAACCTCTTTGGTTTTTTTAGTTAGTAATAATTAGGGAATAAATTTATTCAAATATACAATTGTAAATCTTCCTTTACTAATTAAAATTAACAGATATTTAGAATTCAAAATTCTTACAGTTTTTTAAATAAAAATAGAACGGCATAAAAATTACCGTTCTAAAATTTATTTAATATAAAAACTAAATCTTATTTACCCTCAGCTCTGTCTATCTCTTCCTGTGAGATCTTACCGGCGGTCTTATAATTCTCATCCAATCTATTTTCGTCTTTTTTAGAATCATCACCTGTGTCATCATTTCTCTCAATTCTGTTATTACTAATTCCGGTATTTGGATCTACGATTGTCGAAGGTGCAATATCATTAAACTCATTCAAGTCTCCTGATGGCGGCGGTGCAGGAGGAACTATTGCTCCAACAAAGTTAGATGCATTATTATCGGTAAGTGCATAGTCTGCAAGATCAATAAATGCGTCTCCGTTTACGTCAGTACTGAGATATCCCGAATTAAAATTAAATGCATCATTATCAATTTGAGAAAGATCTGCTATATCAATTGTCTGATCCTGATTTACATCTCCATTATAGCTTGCGAATCTTACAGGTGTATCATCAACCTGTATCAGATTATTTCCAAATGCACTTGATGGATTTTTTGAAAAATCATATTTCAACTCATAAGTTAGCTGATCGAAATACACAGTCGAAGAGCTCCATGTCTCTATTAGATTTCTATGCTTTATTGTAAGATAATACGGTCTGCCGGCAACTGCATTGTTAAAATTTACATCTGAAAATCCAACTGATGTTGCATAATCTTTGGATGAATCGACTATAGCATAAGGTGATAACTGATCTCTTAAATAAAACTTTATAGTATCTCTTATCATCTGGCTCATTACCGGATTATAAAATCCCTGAATGTATGCTGTCATATTAAGCTTTTTGGGTTTCGAAGTCTGATTATTAAACTGCATTCCCCAGCCGTACAATCTGCCGCTGGCTCCTCCAAACTGATCCGTAATATTTAATATCCATTTTCCTTTCATGCTTTGTAAACCAAATACTGAAATCATTGTATTTAACGGCTTGACCTTTGGAGCAAGATGTGCATATCTGTCTGTAAGTAATGAACTGTCTGCCTGATCATCAAATATTGTAACTAAGTTTCCCGATGACCCAAGATATGTAATATTGTCAAACACATTGACAGTATTCCCTGACGGATTAGTTAAAGTGATCTGCAGATCTATTTCACGTGTATGATTTAATGCTATAAAAAAATTAATATCAGTAACCGAACCGCTCTGCAATATCTCCAGAGTATCACTAATCATACTTCCGATGGATCCTGTTTCCGGGATGCTTTTGTCAGATGATTTTAAGCGAAATCCTTCCTGAAAAGCCATGATATTCATTCCTATCATCGGTGATTCCGGGGCATTATTAACTCCGCCATTATGTGTAAATTCTGCATTATTTCTAAAATACATTTGTTTTCCGATATCAGATATAACTCCTGAATTAGAAACAGAATATCCGTCAAAATTATAAACCACTTCATTTTGTGAATTCACATTTGCAAGATTTCTTGATCTGAACATATTATCACCAATAAATTCCTCACTTTTTGCTTCTGGTATTATTGAAACTTCATCAATATTTCCGTCAAAATCATTTAAATTTAATGTACCTCCAATATACAACGAGTCTGAACCATTATTTATATTTCCAAGATTTTGGTTACCGTTATAAACATTTTTTCCGTTTATGTAAAATTTATAATCACCACTGCTGCCTTCATATGTAAATGCAACATAAGACCATTGGTATAAAGGAACTTCATTTACACTTCCGGGAATAAATAATGAACCGTTAATTCCAGCAAATAAATTACCGTTTAATAAAGCCAGTCGATAATCAGTCCCCAATCCGCCGGCTGGCGATCCTTTTTGTATAATGACTGAATTGACATTCGACCTAGGCAGGATCCATGCACTAAGTGTAATACCAGAAGTCGGACTGATTTCAGGAGAATCGGGCGATGCCAGATAATCATTGTTGCCGTCTAAGTTTATACAATCATTTGTATGAATTGTACTGGAAGGTCTGTTGCTAAGATCTACTATACTTACTCCGATGTTATTGGCTGAAGAGTTCTTAAAAGCAAAATCCTGTAATGAAAATGCATTTCCGCTATTATCATCATCCTGAAACGTCAGAGAATATACAAGTCCGGCATATTTTCCACTGCTTACTGCAAGACTTGTTCTGTGATATTTATAGATAAATGCCGAGTTATCTATATTCCAGATCCTTACTTCATCCAGCATTCCTGCAAAACGACCGCCTGCACCTTTTCCGATCAAAAGAGAATCGTTGTTGGCAAGAGGAGCTGCAGCTCCTACCGTTTTAACGGAATCTACAACTCCATTTACATGTACAATAAATCTATTTAAGGAAGCTGTATATGTACCGGCAATATGAGTCCATTTATTACTTGGGATCACAATATTTCCCACAATACGTACAAAATTTTGGGTTCCAATAGCTACTTTTCCATTGAAAAGGTAAATGAAATAACCGGACGGACTTCCCTGACCCTTTCCTATAATTATCTGAATTGACGGAGCCATTGCATTTGTTGGATACACCCAGGTTTCTAATGTAAAGTCACCTGTAATATCCAGATCTGCATCATCTCTGACTGCAAGATAGCTGCTGCTTGAACCCGCAAATGAAGCTGCCTGATTCCAGTACAGATTTGCATTTGAAATATCCGGAGATATAAAAAAACTACTAAATAGCAGCATTGAAAAAATTAAAGAATTAATTTTAATTTTCATTTTTTTCCTTTCGTTTATTTAATTGAGTCTGATTCACTGATTATGAAAAATCATTAAATTTATTTGGATAGAATATTCTGTATTCAGATTTTTAAAAAGAAAACGGTAACCTAAGTTACCGTTCTATTAAATAATAAAAATTCGCTTAACTTTAAATAAAAAAATTAATTTTTATTTCCCGTCAGCTTTGTCTATTTCTTCCTGAGAGATCTTTCTTCCGGTCTTATATTATTCATTAAAATTAATTAAATCTTCTTTTGAATCTGTACCGGTTTCATAATTTCTATTTATAATCAAATTACTATTTCCAATACTCGGATCTCCGATAGCAGAAGGTGCAGAATCTTTAGTTTCATTCAGGTCTCCTGCAGGAGGTGGAGCAGGCGGCACTATTACACCTACAAAATTAGCAGCATTATTATCAGTAAAGGCATAGTCTGCTAGATCAATAAATGCATCTCCGTTTACGTCCGAACTAAGATAACCCGAATTAAAATTAATTGCATCATTATCAATTTGAGAAAGATCTGCTATATCAATTGTCTGATCCTGATTTACATCTCCATTATAGCAGGCATAATTAAGCGGTGAAAGATCAACCGGTATCAGATTAGATCCATAAGCACTTGCCGCATTTTTTGTGAAATCATATTCTAACTGATAAGAAAGCGGATCAAAACTTACAGTCGAAGAGCTCCATGTCTCTAGAAGAGCTCCATGTCTCTATAAGATTTCTGTGATTTACTGTCAGGTAATAAGGTCTGCCGGCAACTGCATTACTAAAATTAACATCTGAAAATCCAGATACAGATCCAAATGCTTTGGCTGAATCGACTATATCGTGAGGAGATAATTGATCTCTTAAATAAAATTTCATAGTATCTCTTATCATCTGATTTGTTCCTAAATTATAAAATCCCTGAATGAATGCAGTCAGATTAAGCTTTTTAGGCTTTGTAGTCTGACTATTAAACTGAATTCCCCAGCCGGACAATCTGCCTCAATCAGCAGCAATCTGATCATTTATTTTTAATATCCATTTTCCTTTAATCCCCGACAGACCAAACACTGATATCATTTTATTTAATGGTTTGACCTGTGGTGACAGATTTACATATCTGAAATCTAATAAAGAGCTGTCTGCAAGATCATTAAATATAGTCACAAGGTTTTCACCTGAACCAAGATAATCTATATTATCAAAAACTGTTACAGTGTTACCTGCAGGATTGGTTAATGAGATCAGAAGATCTCCTTCAAATGTATGATTTTATAAAAAAAACTTCCGGCAGATAAAACACTGCAGGAAGTATTATTTATTCAAAATTATTTTTTAACTAAATCTTAAGAATGGAATATTAAGGCGTAATCCTCTGTACGAAATTTAGAGAGTTTGCTTCTACTATTACCAGATCAGAGATATCAGTAATTAGATCTCCGTTAAGATCAGTTGTCTTATAACCCGTTGTAAAAATGAATGAATTATTATCGACAAACTGGTAATCCGTCACATCTATTATTCCGTCGTGAACTATTTCACCGTTATAGAAGCAATATCTGTTTCCTTTTTTAATTACATTGTTTCCAAAAGTATAGACCGGAAATTGTGTGAAATTATAAGAGAGAGCGTCCAGATAAAATTCTTTAGGTAAATTACTCCAAGACTCTATCATATTCCTGTGAGTTACGGCTATATAGTAAAGTGATAAATTTGAGACTGTGTTAAAGTTAAATATTTTATAACCGTTCGAATCGAGAACGGCTTTTTTAGATTCTGCGATCTGATAAGGAGTCTTGTTGTATCGAAGCGAAACTGTAACGGTATCTTTTACCATCTTATCCGACACATTATTATAAAATCCCTGTATTAATGCAGTCATTGATAAAGCCATATTTTTATTCTGGAAAAGAGTGCCGTTCCACGAAGCGCCGATTCTTATTCCGTCTATTTTCATAGTACTGTTTCTTAATCCTGACGGTTGGTTAAATGAATTTGCTAATTTAACATCCCCAATATCCACTACGTCATTCCCAACAGAGTCGAGCGCAATCGGGGTCGCCGGTTCATTCACAGGAACACCGGAACTGAAGGCGTATAAATTACAAACGTCATTTGTATTGCTGCCGGGTTTAAAAGTATACGACGCTACAATTAAGTATGTAGTGTTTGTATTGTAAATATTATTTGAAAATACCGGGCTGCCTGTATATTTTCTAATTCCGAGATTAAAAGTATTTCCTGTGACTTTTTTAAAATATGTCATTGTATTAAAGTTTGTTGCTCCTCCCTGCTGATCAAGATTTATACAAAAACCCTGGGTTGCATTTATCGACATACTGTCTACTCTCACTAAAAAAGATAAATACACTGTCCCTTGATTTAAAGGAGCGCCATACAAAAACTGATTTGTATAAACTTCACCGCTGGTTTCATTCGGAATGAAAACACAATTGCCTATACCTGATCCAATGTATCCCGCATAATTTAATCCCGGTGAGATTATTTTTGCTCTGTTATTCGAAGTTGAAGATCGGGACCAGCCTGCATTTCCTTCTACTGTGTCTCTTATGGAATAATTAAAGTTTTCAATATAGACAGGCTGAGAAACTGAAAATGCTGATGTTAAAAAAATTATTGCGATTGTTAATAGAATTTTATTCATTGGTTTATATAAATTATTTTTAAAAATATTTTTTACTTTTTATTTTATTAAGGCGTAATCCTTTGTACAAAATTAAAAGCGTTTGTTTCCACTATTACTAAATCGGAAATATCCGTTATTTCATCACCATTCAGATCAGTTGTCTTATAACCGGCGGCAAAAGTAAATGAATTATTATCAACAAACTGATAATCAGTAACGTCTATAATTCCGTCGTGAACAATTTCGCCGTTATAGAAACAATATCTGTTTCCTTTTTTTATCACGTTATTTCCAAAAGTATTGCCTGTGCCTTGAGTAAAATTATATGAGAGTGCGTCCTGATAAAATTCATTTGGCAGTCTACTCCATGACTCTATCATATTCCTGTGAGTTACTGCAATATAGTATTTGGACAAATTTGAGATTGTGTTAAAGTTAAATATATTAAAACCATTCGAATCGAGTACAGCCTTTTTAGATTCAGCGATTTGATAAGGAGACCGGTTGTAACGTATAGAAACTGTTACGGTATCTTTCACCATTTTATCCGATATATTATTATAAAATCCCTGAATTAATGCATTCATCGACAGAGCCAAATTTTTATTTTGTAAAAGCGTGCCGTTCCATGAAGTGCCGATTCTTATACCGTCAATTTTCATAGAACTTTTACTTAAACCGTCAGACTGAATAAATGAATTTGCAAGTACAATATCTCCAATGTTCAGTATATCATTTCCGGCGGAGTCGAGCGCAATCGGAGTAGCAGGCTCATTCACCGGCACCCCGGAACTAAAAGCGTATAATTTACAAACATCATTTGTACCGCTTCCGGGTTTAAAAGTATAAGACGCTACGATCAAATAAGTTGTATTTGTATTATATATGTTATTAGAAAATACCGTGCTGTCGGTATATTTTTTTATACCGAGTTTAAATGTGTTTCCCGTAACTTTTTTAAAAAAAGTTTTCGTATTAAAATTAGTCGCTCCTCCCTGCTGATCGAGATTAATACAAAAACCTTCGGTAGCATTAAGTGACATACTGTCTACTCTCACCAAAAAAGACAGATACACTGTTCCCTCTATCAAAGGAGCGCCGCTTTTAAACTGACATGATATAAACTTCACCGCTTGATTCATTCGGAATGAATACACAATTTCCTTTACCTGATCCAATGTATCCTGTATATGTTAAACCCGGCGAAATTATTTTTGCTTTATTGTTCGAAGTTGAAGATCTGAACCATCCTGCATTTCCTTCAATAGTGTCTCTTACGGAATAATTAAAGTTTTCAATATAAACAGGCTGTGAGAATGAAATTGAAAATGTTACAAGAAAAGCTAAAACTGCAATCAAAATTACAATTAAAATTTTGTTCATGTTTTTTTGTTAATAATTAATTAAAAAAATTTTAAAGCCTTAAGCCGCCTTTTGAAGGCGGCGTATCGGGCATCTTCCAGGGTGACGTTTGAAAGACGGGAAATTGCTCATTCGTCTTTTTTAAGGAAGTTAATCTTTTAAAATTTTTTTGGTGTCACCCTGAAAAAATCTTTACAAAAATACTTCCGCAGAATAGACAGAGCAAAGATTTTTTTTCGCAAATGTTTTTAATAAATCCAATTAATATCAAAGGGAAATTTACTATAATGTTTATTTTTGTGATGTTTTCAATGGTTTTTCACAATTCAGATATGTAAATTTGTTTTTATTTTTATAGGGTATATATTTATAAATTAATTAATCAGATCATTAATATTGACAGGATCGAATATAATTGACATACTTAGTTCATTTTCAAAGGAAGAATTAAAGAAATTCAGGACTTTTATTTCAGGATCCTATTTCAATAAAAATAAAAACGTAACTTCCTTTTTTGACCAAATTATAAAATTTCATCCTGATTTTCCTGAATCAAAAATCAGTAAGGAAATTGTCTTTTTAAAATTATTTCCAAAGACAGATTTTAACGACGGTCTGATGAGGACGCTTATATTTAATCTGAATAATCTGTTGAAGGAATTTATAATATTAGAAAGCGATGAAAACACTTTGCTGAAAAAAGAAATTATTTTGTTAAAGGAGTACAATAAGAAAAAACTTAAAAAACTTTTTCTGAAAAAGTTTGAAGAGTTGAATTCAATTCTTGATAAGGCAAAAATAAAGGATGACGAATATTTTATGACACGAATTAAATTGCAGAGAGAAATGGAAATATTCATTGAGATCAACAGGTTCGGGAAAAAGGATTACAATCAGTTCAAAGTTTTTTCTGTTAAAAATATGAGCGAGAATCTGACTAATTTTATTTATCTGACCATTATTTCATACAACAGTCTGATGTTTGAAGAGAGCGATGAAAAGATGAAGGAACTTTCAACTGAACTGCTCAACATTGTCAAGGAAAAATTTCTGACGGATGAAAATGCTGTTTCAGATAATCCAATTTTGAATCTCAATAAGCTTCAGATTATGCTTCATAAATACGGGAAAGAAGAGTATTACAAAAAGCTAAAAGAAATTTTTATAAATAAACAAAATGAAACAGATCATTTTGAAAGATATAATCTGCATAATGTACTTCAGCATTACTGCTTAAATAAGTTGTTTGAAGGTAAACCCGGGTATAGAAGGGAGAGATTTGAATTATATAAAATCGCTTTGGAGCAGAGATTATTTTCTTTATATGAAAAAGATTATTTTGATGATATGCTTTTCGGGAATATTGTTCTTGTAGCAATTTCAGTGGATGAGCTTGTCTGGCTGAATGAATTTATAGAAAAATACAGTCACCTGCTTTCTCCGGAAGTCAGCGACAGCGTTAAGAAGTATTCCTTTGCTAAATTAAATTTTGCACAGAATAATTTTTCTGAAGCCCTTAAATTATTGAACAGCATTGAGTTAACAAATTATGTCCGCAATAATTTTTCCGTAAGAGATCTGGTAATGAAATCCATGTATGAGCTTGGATATTTTACCGAGCTTTATTATCAGTTTGACGCATACAGTCAGTTCCTCAGAAAAAACAGGAAGAACATAGGAAGTCTTCGATTAAAAAGAGCAACTAATTTCCTGACATATTTCAGGAAACTCGTTAAAGTAAAAGAGAATACTGATATACAACAATGCAGTGAAATTGAATTTGAGCTGAATAATAATACTGAAATCATGGAAAGAACATGGCTTCAGAGTAAACTTGCCGAAATTAAGAAAAGGTGAAATGAATTTTTTAAGTGACTTAAGTTTAATATGTTTAGGCAAATTTTTTAAAGCTGCCTTATTAATCTCAGAGGATTCCTCTTTTTTATATTATAACCGGCTAAGTTGCTTAAAGTAAAGAAGAAAATTATAATTACCGGAAGCGTGCCGCCGCCTTATCACGGTTCAAGCGTGTATATAGAAAATCTGCTGGGATCGGATTTAAAAGATGAATTTGAAATTCATCATCATAATATTTCTGATCACAGAGATCTTAAGAATCTTTCAAAGCTGGATCTGACTAATGTTAAAGTTGCTTTGAAAAGTATCAGCGGAATGAGGTCTTTTGTTAAAAAAATTAAACCTGATATTGTATATATACCTGTTGCTTCAAACTTTCTTCCGTTTCTTCGCGACGGGTTTTTGATAATTACGGCTTCAAAATATTCAGACGCAAAAATTATCATTCATCTGCATGAAGGAAATTATTTCAGAGAAATATTTTACAATAGATCCGCTGAGCCGGTAAAATATTTCATTAGAAAGGCATTGTCTAAAGTTCATACGGCTATTGTCTACAGCAATAATCTGAAAAGCAATTTCGAAGGACTTGTAAAAAATATTACCGCATTTCCAAACGGAGCTGACTTTCCGGATGCGGAAAATTACAAACGAATTCAGAAAGAACCGGATGAAAAATTTATAATCAGTTATTATGCAAATCTCTACGAAAGTAAAGGCATACTTGACCTGCTGAATGCAGCTGTAATTTTAAAAAACAAAAACAGGAATTTTGAACTGCACATTGCCGGTGATTATCCGGACAAAGAAAGCGTTACGGAAAATAAAGCGAAAGAAATTATCAACGCGGGAAGTATTAAAGAAAAAGTTTTTTTTCACGGTGTGGTCTCAGCAAAAGACAAGGAAGTTTTTCTGAGAAATACTGATATACTTGTTCATCCGACCTGGTATCCTTATGAAGGATGTCCGCTTGCTATTATAGAAGCTTTTGCTCACGGAATTCCGGTCATCTCAATTAGAGATACAGGAGCAATTCCTGAGATGATAGATGACGGAGTAACAGGATTACTTGTAGAAAAGAAAAGTCCGGAGAAAATTTCAGATGCAATTATAATTTTAAGTGACAATAAATCATTAAGAGAAAGTATAAGCGCTGCTGCAGTAAAATCATATTTAAAAAAATTTACGGCGGGTATTAATATCAATAATATAATTACTACATTTAATAATGCATTAAACTGAATTGACTAATAAACATTTATAAATTGGAAATCAAAAATTTTTATTTCAAAGGAATAAAAATCAGCTGCTGTGATATAGAAAGTTCAGTTCAGTATACTATTGATTTCATAAACGGAAACACAGGCGCCGGATACATTTGTGTAACTGACACCGGAAATTTAGTAAATGCATTTAAAAGAAATCCGGCACTCAAAAAAGCAATTAATAATTCTCTACTGTCTCTTCCGGATGGCAGACCGTTATCTGTATTTGCGCAGCTGAAGGGAATTAAAGGAATCGGAAGAGTAGCAGGTCCGGATTTTATGAAGGAAGTATTCAGAAGGTCCGGAGGTACGGAATTAAAGCATTTTTTCCTAGGAGACACGGAAGAAATTTTACAAAGGATCTGCGTTAAAGCAAAAAGTGAATATGCAATAAATATCTGCGGGACTTACAGTCCGGAATTTAATCAGGTGAAAGATATATCAAATGAAATAATAATGGATAAAATTAAAACAGCAGATGCGGATTTTATTTGGGTGGCTCTTGGCGGCGGAAAACAGGAAGTATGGATGATGAACAATTTTAAAAAACTTAACAAGGGAATCCTGACCGGTGTAGGCGCTGCATTCCGTTTTTATCTAGGTGATATAAAAAGAGCTCCTGTATTTTTTCAGAGGATCGGAATGGAATGGTTTTTCAGACTGATACAGCAGCCGGGAAAAATGACAGTCAGATATTTTAAAACGCTTCCGTATTTTGTATTCTATTCGGCGGGAGAAATTTTCAAATCAAAATCTAAATTAATTAAAAACTGATGCAGGTTCCTTTTACTGATCTTAAAAGTCAGAATAATCTCATCCGCGAAGAAGCGCTTTCTTCAATTGCAGATATTATTGATAATTCTTCTTTCATTCTCGGCAAAGCTGTTACGGATTTTGAAGCAGCGTTTGCAAAAGCGCATGATGTAAAGCATTGTATTGCTGTGAGTTCCGGCACTGACGCAAACCATCTTGCTCTATGGGCGCACTGCGTAAAAACCGGAGATGAAGTTATTATGCCGGCGAATACTTTTATTGCGACTGCATGGGGAGCGACATTGTGCGGAGCAAAACCGGTCTTTGCGGATTGTCACGAAAAAAGTTATAACATCGACCCGGAAAAAATTGAAGAGAAAGTAACTGGTAAGACAAAAGCGATTGTTGCGGTTCATCTCTACGGACAGACGTCAGACCTTGATCCATTAAGGGAAATTGCCGCAAGAAAAAATATTTTTTTAATTGAAGATGCAGCGCAGTCACATATTGCTATGTATAAAGGAAAGAAAGCCGGCGGACTTTCATCAGCTGCTTCATTCAGTTTTTATCCCGGAAAAAATCTTGGAGCTTTCGGTGAAGGCGGCGCGGTTACAACCAACGATGATGAACTTGCCCGGAAAGTAAAAATGCTCAGAGATCACGGATCAGATAAAAAATATTATCACAAATATCATGGTCACAATTACAGAATGGAAGGGATTCAGGGTGCTGTACTTGGTTTAAAGTTAAAGCATCTCGAAGCATGGACTGAAAAGCGAAGGGCTGCCGCTGCTAAATATTCAGAACTGCTCATAGGTTCAGAGCGGATAATTTTGCCTGAAGAAATGGAATACGGAAAACATGTTTATCATTTATATGTGATCAGAATTAAGAACAGGGATGAACTGCAGAAATTTTTATCAGACAATGGAATTTCTACAGGACTTCATTACCCGGTGCCGCTTCATCTTCAGGAATGCTTTAAGGATCTTGGTTACAGTAAAAATGATTTTCCGAATTCAGAGACTTTGGCGGATGAATGTCTATCACTTCCGATGTTTCCCGATATAAGTGATGAGCAGATCAATTATGTGTGTGATAAAATTAAACATTTTTTAAAAGGATAAATTGAGTTATTCTTATGGAAATATTAATATCTGAACAATAATGAAGTATCCCAGATATAAATACGTATTTGCACTGTTTGATTTTGCAATAATATTCCTTTCCTTTAAAGTTTCTGAATATATAACTGCAAATGTTCTGAACAAGAATGTCATCCTGAATGAAAATGAATTTCTGACATATCTTACCTTTACGGCTTTCTCACTAATATTCGTATTTATATTTCAGAATAATAATCTGTACAAAATTAATATTCTGCTGACGCGTGCTCCGCATCTTACTGCTCTTTTAAAATCTTTTATTTACGGAATTCTTCTTCTCATAATTTTTTCATTCGTAATTAAATTCAATCTTCTTCTGTCATCAAGATTCTTTGTATTTTTCTTTTTTCTCACCGGATTCACATGTGTTTCAGTTTTCCGAATATTAATTTTGAAACCATTTTACATGCACTTTACAAAGATACTTAACAACAGTAATATTTTAATTATCGGCGCCGGTAAATCAGGTAAACTCCTTGCAGAAAAATTATTGTTCGAAAATTTTTACGGAATAAAAATAACAGGTTTTTTGGATGACAATGTCAGAAAAGGCGAAGATGTTTTTAAAGAATTCCTTTGCCTTGGTAAAATAAGCGATCTTAAAGAAGTTGTTAAAAAATATAATGTAGATGAGATAATCATTTCCATAGATAAGATAGAATACGAAAATCTGATGGAGCTGATCGACAGATGCAATGAATTGTATAAAAGCGTAAAGCTTACATCTGAACTGTTTAATATTGTGCCGGAAAAGATTGTAACAGAGTCTTATTCGGGAATTCCGGTCGTTGATCTTTCTCCGAAAGTTAACAGGAATCTTAATTATCTTTATAAGCGCACTTTTGATTACGCGGCATCTTTTATAGGGCTCATTGTGCTATCGCCTTTATTCCTTGTAATTTCCATACTTGTCAAATTCTCTTCTCCCGGTGAGATTTTTTTCAGACAGATCCGGATCGGTAAAAACGGGAAAAAATTTAACTTCTATAAATTCAGATCAATGTATATTGAAAATGAGAAGGATACTATTAGAGAACAGAGTATGATGGAGTTTATGAAAAACGATAAAACTTTAATTAATGGTTCGTCGAAAATATTAAATGAAAAAAGAGTAACGCCGGTCGGAAAATTTTTGAGAAAGACTTCACTTGATGAACTTCCTCAGCTGTACAATGTATTGAAAGGCGACATGAGTCTGGTTGGTCCGCGGCCATGCCTGCCGTATGAGTTTGACGCGTACGACGAGTGGCATAAAAGAAGAAACATCGTATTCCCGGGTTGCACAGGCGTCTGGCAGGTTTCCGGTAGAAGTTCGGTTTCATTTAAAGATTCTATCGTACTTGATCTTTACTACATAAACAATATGACTCCCTGGCTTGACCTTCAGCTGATATTCAAAACTTTCCCTGTAATGATATTCGGCAGAGGAGCAAAATAAATTAAATGGATAGTTCATCGGATAAAAAAAATATTGTAAATGTAAAACTCGGAAAGGACGTAAAGATCTTTGATTTTGTTAATCTTTACGGATGCGAGATAGGTGACAATACAAAGATCGGTACGTTTGTAGAAATTCAGAAAAACGCTTCTGTCGGCAGGAACTGTAAAATATCTTCTCATACATTCATATGTGAAGGAGTCCATATCGGTGATAACGTATTCATTGGCCATAACGTGACATTTATAAATGATAAATATCCAAGAGCTACGTCAGCCGGAGGAAATCTGCAGACTGAAGAAGACTGGACGGTAATAGAAACTTACATAAAGGACGGCGCATCAATCGGTTCTTCAGCTACAGTAATGTGCGGAGTTACGATCGGCGAAAATTCTATTATTGCAGCCGGAGCAGTTGTTACAAAGGACATCCCCGCAAACGCAGTAGCAGGCGGAGTTCCTGCAAAGATCATGAAGAAAGTAAATTAGATATTCGCATTCCTAACCATTGCATATCTGAATCCGGAGATTCAGATCAATTTAAAAACTTTCATAATTGAAAATTAATTTTTCTAAATTATTCCGGGAGAATAAATATCCGGTTTATATAAATATCTTAGAAAGATTTTTTTTCTTTTTGATCTTTCTGGTTATAGCAAGAGAATATTCCGCCCAATCTTTCGGCGAGCTCATCACTGTTTTTTCACTGGCAAATATCTTCGCAATAATTTTCGATCTAGGCATTCCGCTTTTTTTACAAAAAGAATTTTCATCAGGTGAAAAGAAATCTCCGGACATAGCAGTTAACGCAATAGCCGTTTCTGTATTTTTATTTCCGGTATATTTTTTATTACTTACAGTATATCAGCAATTAATTTTTCCGGATTTACCTTTCAGACTTTTTGCATACACTTCCATATTGGTTTATATTTTTTCAATATCAAATCTGATAAGCAAAGCGCTGTCGGGACTTAAGGATTTTCATTCGCAGTTTAAGGCACTGCTTTTTTCAAGATCTTTCGCGTTTACCTTCTTCATAATATTTGCAGTTATATTAAAAGCCGAACTTTCATTATTAATAATCATACTTACAGCCGGCGCAGTAATTCAGCTTTCATATCTGATCAGGTCGCTGAGATTAAATCATATTAATCTAAGCTTAAATTATATTAACACAAAAACTTCAAAGAGTATATTGAAATTATCTCTGCCTCTGGGATTAGCCGTGCTGTTTAATTTTCTGTATGACAAGATTGACATAATTTTAATTTCAAAAATTATAGATTTTGAAAACACCGCATTTTACAGCATCGGTTACGGAATTTACAAAAGCTCTGCTCTGATATATTCATTTCTTTTTATAACAGGTCTTAACAGAATTTCATATCTCAGCAGAAATAAAAAAGCAGTAAGACTATTCTATAAAAAGTATTTGTCTCTTCTTCTGCCGGTATGCATAACATTAACGGTTGTTCTCTTTTTTTTTTCAGGAAGTATTATTGAATTCTTTTATACAGATAAATTTTATGATTCCATCATTATTCTGAAAATACTTTCTTTTGCAGTAACAGGGCTTGCTCTAAACAACCTGACCGGAGTAATGCTGAACGGTCTCGGATTGTACAGACAGAATATGAACGTAACTTTCATTGGACTGATTTTAAACATTATATTAAATATAATTATTTTACCTGTTTATGGAATTGCAGGAGCGGCGGTTATTACAGTTCTCACTGAATATTTTATTTTTACAGGCGATTATATATATTTGAAGAAATTTAAAGCGATCTGATTAATGGGCACATCAAACTGGCAGAATATTTCTTACAATATTGATCTTGTAAAAAAGCTTGACCCGCATTCTATTCTTGATATAGGTGTTGGGTTCGGCAGATGGGGAATTTTGTTCAGGGAGTTTCTTGAGATATGGGGTGATAGAAATTATTCAGGGAAATGGAACAGAATAATTGACGGCGTTGAAATTTTTCCGGATTATCTGAAAAGTTATCACGAATATTTCTATGATAATATTTACAAAACTGATGCGCTCGAATTTCTGAAGAAAACTCAGAACAAATATGATCTGATCAACTGCGGCGATGTCATTGAGCATTTTGAAAAAGAAAACGCGCTTAAGCTTATTACATATGCCATGGAGAAAGGTAGATATGTGCTTATAAATATTCCTGTAGGTTCAAACTGGGAACAATCAGCCATTAATGATAATCAATATGAAATTCACAGAAGTGTCTGGGAAATTTCTGATTTTACAAAATATGATAATCATCTGATCACTGAATTTGAAGATATTGAACTGAGAAAATACTGCGTCGTACTGCTTTCAAAGGAAAGAATAGATCTGAAAAAAACTTACGGAAAATATTTCACTATAAAAAGCATTCTTAAAAATAAACTCGGACTCGGAGCGGTTGTGAAGTTAATAGAAAATAGAAATGACAGATAGAATTAAAAACTTAAACTTGCTTACAGGCGGAGTTTTTTTTCTGTTGTTTTCCATACTGGCCATTGAAGTTTTTGACTGGGTGATAGACGACCTTTATATTTATTTCAGATATGTGAATAATTTCATTTACGGCAACGGAATTGTATTCAACAAAGGTGAATACGTTGAAGGATTTTCAAGCTTCAGCTGGCTAATGATCTTATCTGTTTTCAAATCAGCCGGACTTCCTCTGGAATTTTCATCAAAAATTTCTGGCCTGATCTTTACTCTATTCAGTCTGATATGTATTTACAGAATTTGTTCTGAAACCGGTTTGTCTGATTTTTTTATTCCCGCTGTCATACTTATGCTTTTCAACCTTCCTTTAATACTTTGGGCAGTATCAGGATTTGAAATTATGATGTTCATTTTCATTCTGCTGATGTGCTTTCAGATCATAGTCAGGATGAATGCAGACAGCAGTTTCAATTTACTGCTGAGCTTTTTCATTTTTTTGCTTTCAGTATCAAGACCGGAAGGAGTTGTTTTTTCTTTTGCAATGCTGATTTACATTTATGTATTTTCCGGAAACAGAATGCTTTCTTTCAAACATCTGGGTATGTATTCACTGCTCTTCGGAGCGTTTCTGATTTTTCGAATATTTTATTTCGGCGATATACTTCCGAATACATATTATGCAAAGATAGGACATAACATTGTCGGATACTATGAATTCAGAACATATAAAAACGGAATACTCTATATTTTATTTTTCCTAAAATCCAATCCTCAGTTTATAATTTTCTTTCTGTTGCTTCCTTTCACATTTGGCAAATTAAAATCTGATAAAAAATTTCTTTTTGTATTATCAATAATTTTAATTCAGTTTGCTTTCATAATATTTTCAGGAGGTGACTGGATGGTTCAGTACAGATTTGCCGTTGTCTCAATCCCTTTTCTTTCACTCGGCACGGTCTTTTGTATAAGCTCGCTGACATTTTCAAAATTCAGCAAACCATTTCTCATTAAATTATTTACTATATTATTATTTTCAATTTCAGCAGCAGGTTTATATTTCGCGGACAGAACTGTGATAGAAAAGGAAACTGTATTGTGGAATAACCTTAAGAAAGAATCTGCTGATATATACAAAAATATTCCGCCGGGAAGCATTGTTGCAAACGGTTCTTCAGGAATAATTCCTTACTATCTTGTAGATGTAAAATTTATTGACCTTGTCGGACTGACAAATAAACATATCGCAAAGGAAGGATTCAGGCACGGGACGTGGTTTGAGAGATCCTTGCCGGATTATGTATATTCGCTGAATCCGGAGTGGATCATAATGTGGAAAAAGAAAAATGCTAGTGGAGTTTATACATTCAGAGACGCGAGCCCGTGCTATTTTTGATATGGCTGAGAATAAGAATTTTTCGGATTATGAATTTTTCAAAGAATACGATCTTTATGACGACGTAAAGATCGAATTATATAAAAAAATTAAAACGAATTGAAACTGGCATTTATAGGCAGATACAATGATACGGAATTATTAACAGGTCCTGAAAAGGTTGCCAAAAGAATATTTACAGAACATACACGGGATTATAATTCCGTATTTATTGAATATTTCTTTGACGGAAGAAAGCACGGTATTTTTAAAAAACTTTTCAGCAGTGAGAAGGTGACAACGGTCTGCAGTTCTGACGTGATGAGATTCGGGATAATAAGTATGATTTTTTTTCTGCTTAAATACAAACCGGATATAATCCATATAATAACCTATGAAAGATTTTCTATTGCAGTATTTTTGTATAAAATATTTTCAAATGTAAAAGTTGTTTACACTGTTCACGGGATAGTTGCGTATGAAAACGAAAATTTTAAAATTACCGGTAAAACTTACAGGATAAAAGACAGGCTGATTGAAAAACGGATTTTTAAGTATTCCGACAGACTTTTATTTCTATCAGATCAAAGCTTAAAAATTGCGGCAGAGTATTTCCAAATTACTGAAGATAAAGTAAGGATAATTCCAAACGGCATTGATGAAGAATTTCTCACTGCAGGTAAAAACAATAAACATTCAGATACAGTGATCAATATTTTTTTCTCCGGAAATCCTGACAGAAAAGAAAAAGGATTTGAATTTGTAAAGGATGTATTCAGCGAATTAAGATTTCCTTTCAGACTTTATTTAACAGACAGTAAAACGGAATTTCACGAAGAATATATTATTTCAAAAAAATTTACCGGTACTGATCAGTTTTCTAAATTAATATCACAAATGGATATTGTTATATCCGCTTCCATATATGAACCATTTTCTATGACTGCAGCAGAAGCAATGGCAGCCGGCGCTGTGCCTGTCGTGTCCGAAGATACCGGAATGTCCCGTTATATCATTGAAGGAGTGAACGGATTTGTATATAAAACATCTGAACCTGCTGTATTAAGAAATATTCTTGATGAACTTCAATCCGACAGACAGAAACTATCCGAAATATCAGTTAACGCAGGAAAAATTTTTGAAGTGCTGAACTGGAAAAATGTTTATATAATGTATAAAAATATTTACTGCGAACTTACAGCCGGAAAAAATGCATAAACCAAAAATTCCCGGTACATATATTCCGTTAATAATATCGATTGCTTTTCTCACAGCAATACTTTCACTTGTATATATTCTGAGCATTCGAAATACAAACGGAGAATTTATTTATTCACTTGATGACGCATACATACATCTTGCTTATGCAAAAAATGTTTATCTTCATAATGTCTGGGGAATTACTGAACACGGATTTACTTCTTCCTCTTCTTCGCCCGCATGGACTTTTCTGATTTCATGTGTTTTTTTTCTGACAGGAATCAATGAGTATATTCCATTTATTTTTAACATTATAATCTCTGCTGTTCTGTTGTTAGTCCTGTTCAGAATACTGACTGATCATAAGCTGCCGTCATTTTTTACAGGGATCATTTTGATATTTACCATTGTGTTCACTCCCCTTTCCATACATATATTTTCAGGAATGGAACATCTGCTTCATGCTGTACTGACGCTGATGTTTATTAATACAGCTGCTGGTGAATATTCCGGAAGGGACAGATCGTTTACATTTATTACACCTGCAAAGTTAAAGCTTACACTATTAAGTTTTTTAATGATGACAGTCAGATATGAAAGTATATTTCCGATTTTTATCGCGGCAATTCTTTTTATTCTGAAAAAGGAAATAAGACTTGTATTATCTTTAACAGTATCCGCTATTTTAGGCAGCTCTGTTTTCGGGCTGATTTCAGTTTATAACGGAAGATCTTTTTTTCCGGATTCGGTAATGCTGAAGAATAATCTCTATATGTCAGTCAGTGATCTTATGCTCGAAAACCCTTTAGATAAGATCCTTGTTTTTTTAGACATGAATAAAAAATTTATCTTCCTTTTCATTGTAACATGTATATTACTTTTTATAATACTTAAAAAGGAAAAAGATTTCCGTAATTATATTTCTTCATCTCTGATCATACTTCTCTGCACATCACTGTTACAAAAACTTTTTGTAACTTCTACTTTTTTCAGATATGACAGCTATCTGTTTATTTCATTTATCTGTTTTGATGCGATTGCCGTTAATTACATTCTTAAGAGCGATCATAAGTTATACAGAATGATAGTCAAGCCGCTTAGCAGTAAGCTCGCTGTATTAACGCTGATACTGACAGTAATATATTTTTCTTATAAGAAGTTTTATATAGGTAATACCGTAACCGCTATCAAAAACATTTATGAACAGCAGATACAGATGGCTGGATTTATTAATGAATATTATTCCGGCAGATCAATCGCTCTGAATGATATCGGCGCTGTAAATTTTTACGCAAATATTTACTGCACGGATCTGATAGGGCTTGGCAGTACTGAAATAGCTGACGCAAAACTCGGAGATTATTTCAATAAACAGTTTCTTTCTGAACTCAGTAAAAAAAACAACGTCAGAATTGCAATTATTTATGACGAATGGTTTGACTTAAAAAATATTTTACCGGATGAATGGAGATCTGCAGGCAAATGGAAGATACAGGATAATTTTATTTGCGGCAGCGATGAAATAACTTTCTATGCGACATCTCCGGATGCTTACGCTGAACTGATTAATGATCTCAGAAACTATTCCGACAGACTTCCGGCTGATGTAATACAATCAGGTGATTATAAAAAATAATTTTCAGAAGTTTTGAATATTTTATTTCTTACCGGAGGATTGAATTACGCAGACGGTGTAACAAGTCATTTGTATAATCTGATTTGCGGACTTTCTGAAAACAATGAACTCGAACTTCACCTGCTATACTCGGGGGGTGAAGCTGCAGAAAAATTCAATTTGCCTTCTGTCAGACTTACGCTTAATAAAAATCTAAGACATAAGTCCAGAAGTATTGTGAATTTTTCAAAAGCATATTTTGACATAAAAAAGTATTGTTTAAAAAACGACATTGACATAGTTCACTCTCATAATCATTATGCGGCAAACATAGCAGGCAGGGCGGCAGCAAAATTAAAAGCTGGTACAGTACAGACAATTCACGGACTGATACCTGAAGGCGGCAGACTAAGACATTTTTTTGCAGATAAATATATTTCCTTAAACAATAAAATAACTGACCATTTAATTTTAAGCAATATTTCTAAACGTGAAGATATATTTAATATCCGGCAGGGAATTCCGGAAAAAAATCTTTTCAGAAAAAAATTATTTCAGGGATCCGGAAGTGAAAATATTCCGGTGATCCTTTACGCTTCAAGATTAATAAAGGAAAAGGGCTGTGATGTATTTATAAAGGCAGCTGCAGAAGTCAGGAAGAATACAGGTAAAGAATTAAAATTTATAATTGCCGGATCAGGAGAATATGAAAGCGAATTGAAATCCCTTTCTGAAAATCTGAATGCAGGAATTGAGTTTAAAGGAAGTGTAAAAGATATATTTAAGGTTATGCGAAATGCTGATATTTTTGTGAGTACTACCGGAATGTCATCAGAAGGATTTCCGATGACTGTTGCGGAAGCGGCATTCAGCGGCTGCCTGATTATTTCTTCACGGCAAAGCTGGCTTACGGAAGTATTTGAAGAAGAAAGAGACGGACTTTGCTACAGCGTCGGAGATCATATTGAACTTGCGGAAAGAATTTTTCAGTCATTAGAAAATAAAGAAGAATCTCAAAGAATGGCTGAATTATATCAGGACAAAGCAACACAGATATTCAGCATTGGTGTGATGACAGAAATTCATAAAAAACTATACAAGGAATGTCTGACCGGAAAATAAATATCACAGTTCTGATGACTGTCTTTAACGACGAAAAATATGTAGGTCAGTCCGTAAAAAGTATTCTTAATCAGACATACAGTGATTTTGAATTTTTAATAATCGATGACGGATCGGAAGATGATTCAGGGAAAATTATAAATTCCATAAAAGACCAAAGGATAATTTATAAAAAGATAAAACACTCAGGGCTGGCAGCAGCATTAAATTTCGGAATGAAGAATGCAAAGGGAGACTGGATAGCGAGAGCTGACGCTGATGATCTGAGCGTGAACAGGAGACTTCAGATTCAGAACGATTATCTGATAAAACATCCGCAGACAGATGTCCTCGGAAGTCATTCAGTTTATTTCGCTGATCCCGGGAAAATTTTATTTCAGCTCAATCCGCCTTCAGGGGATAAAAAAATAAAAGAATTCATGGATCTGCATAATCCGATAAATCATTCGTCCGTGATATTCAGAAAGGAAAAAATTTTGAAAGTAGGCGGTTATGATGAAAAATTCGGAGTGTATGAGGATTTCGAACTCTGGCTCAGAATGAAAAATAAATTAAGTTTTAATATTATTCCTGAATCATTAGTTTATACAAGACTCAGAATGGATTCAATGACTTCAAAAGGAAGCAGGAGCAAAATATATGACACTCTTGTGAATAATATCCGTGGAAGAAGCTCAGCATTCGGGAAAAATCCAGGTGATAAAACCTTAGCAGAAAAACTTTTCTGGATCGAATATTTTTACGGAGACAAAAACAGAGCCAGAAACTATTACAGCAACGCGAAAGATTTCAGACAGATACTTGCATTTTACAACACTTATCTACCTGAAAAATATTTTAATAAGATAACTGGTATGAGATTAAGGCAGAGAATTGAGTCATTTAAAATGAACAGAAAAGATTTTAAGAAAGAACTGAATATTCTGCAGAACTTAAAATAAAGAAATTTGTATCTAAAGACAGACACAGGTAAATTTTTTATATCGGCTTTTGTGATTTTTGTTTTTTTCACAATTTATCTTGCCATATCGGATTATTTCAGCATTGGATTACTGTCTGATGATTATCTGAACTTTATTTCAGCTCAGAACTCAACGCTGTTTCAGAAGTTCACAAGTTCAATTCAGAATTACAGCAACTTTCATCTGAGACCATTCTGGTTTATCTCTATTGCTAACAGTATTAACATAAATGAAATGCTCGGTTTTTCTAAAAATGATTTTCTTTTTTTCCGGATAGAAAATCTATTTTACTATTACCTGCTTATGCTGCTCATTTCGTTTTTGTTTTTCAGAATTTCAAAAAATTTAGTTTACTCAGTTATACTTCTGCTTTTCTGCCTGATGTATCCGAATAATCTTAATGACATTTGCTGGACAGTAGGAAAAGTAGATATGCTCTGCGCAATATTCATGTTCGCGGCATTGTTTTTTGCTTTTTCATATTGTGAGAAAAACAGTCAGTATAAAATCATTCTTTGCCTAATGTTCTTTTTCTTTGCGCTGATGACAAAGGAAAGTTCGGTGATACTTCCTTTCATAACTCTGATCATAATATATATTGCATTCGGCAGAGAAAAGCTTCATGAAATAAAATATCTGGTTTTTTTAGAATTCTTTTTACTGATACTTTATTTTTCATACAGAGTAATAATACTCGGCACACAGCCGACAGAAGTAGTAACTGCATATCAGAATCCGGGAATCTTATATTCTGTGGGAGTAGTGTTCAAAGCTTCGCTCTCTTTGCTTGTTCCATTCGATTACCTGTCAGTTCAAGGTAATTTCGATACTCTCAACAGAAATTTTCTGATGTATCTACTTGTATCCTTTTCATTTCTCGTAACCCTACTTTTCATTTTAACAGTAACTAAAAGTATCGGAAAATTCTTTTTAATTTGTCTGATTTTTCTGAGTTCAATTTTTCCGAATCTTATTGCAGGCTATTTCAGACCTCAGCTTATTTTGATTCCGTTTGTGCTGACTGTATTTACAACTGCTCTCGTTTTATACAGACTAAAATATTATTATAAGTTTTTCCTTATCACAATACTTGCGCTGCTTATAAATTGGAGCGTACTTGGATATAAGCTTGTAAGGAACTGGAACTATTCCTACACTGTGGCTCAAAAAGTTTATGATGAATTCAAAGTTCTGGATCTTGACGAAACAAAGAAAAACGTTATAATCGGACTTCCTTCGAGACTGAGACAGTCATATATAATGGATTATGCCATAGGTCCGTATAATTATTACAGGCATAATGATTTTGTTCTGAAGGATAAATTTTTTGATCTGGTATATACAGGAGCGCTTGATTCCGGTTCACTCAATTCGGAATTATTTGTAAATAAGGTAAATGAAAATGAGTATGAGATTATTGCAACCGGAGAATCTCAGTATTTTTTGAGACTTGACGCATACAATAACAAGTATAAAGACCGGGATTTAATTTTAAAACTTTCGTCTGAAAATATATTTAATAAGCCGACAAATATGTTTATAAAATTACTGACCGATAAAGCAAATATTATATTATACAGCGAAGGTAAATTCAAAAAACTTAATTAAGTGAAGCAGAAGATTTTACATATATCGCCGGAAATGGGATACAATGACGGCAGGTCTTATTATGTATATCTGCTTTTGAAATATCTGAAAAGAAACGGACATGAAGTATTTTTATGTTCGGATAATCCGGAAGCGGAGGAAATGATCGCGGACACAGGCGCGGATTTTTTTTTAATGAGGGAGCTGGGTGATAAGAGGAAGATGCTTAGGGGAAAATCCGTTTTAAAGGATTTTGTACTAAGGAAGCGGATCGATGTTATTCACAGCCATCACAGATTTTCAGAATTTATCGCAAATTCAGTCAGGAAGAAAACCGGAGTGAAAACTGTATTTACTGCACTGAGCATTGTTGATAAAAGATATTTTGTCGAATACAGATCAGACAGACTTATTGCAGTCAGCAATTCCGTAAAACAAATGATGGTAAATAAATTCGGAGTTGAAGGGAAAAAAATACAGGTCATACCAAATTTTACAGATACCGAAGAACTGACTCATCATAAACCTTTTTCCGAAGATGTAAAAAAATATTTAACGGAAATCACTGAAAGAAAAAAAAAAGGATATAAGATCATTCTTAATGTCGGGAGATTTCATAAAGATAAAGATCAGATCACTTTGCTCAAAGCAACAGAGAATTTTAAGGATGGAAATTTTTTATAGTCTGCATAGGTAACGGAGAACTTGAGCCTGAATATTCTGAATTCATAAAAGTAAAATCAATTAACGCCATTCTCATCCCCTCTCAAAAAGATTTAAGTCCGTTTTATAAAGCTGCGGATATTTGTGTATTATGTTCACTAACAGAACCGCTGTCGGGTTTTTTGCTGCAAAGCGGTTTGTTCAGTAAACCCTTCATCGGCTCGGATGCTGACGGGATTTTGGACCTGATCAGAAATAATGAGAATGGATTAATTTTTAAAAGAGGCAATCATTCTGAACTTAAAAATAAGATTGAGTTGTTATCGCAGGACAATAATGTATCACACTTACTTGCAGCTAAGCTAAATGAAACTGTTATGAAAAATTTTACAGAAAAAATAGTTATTCCCCGGATTGAAGAGATCTATAGTTCATTTTCCTGATCTGTTTATTAAATTCAATAAACTTCACAAAGTATTAATAATAAATTTGAAATATTCGGCGTCAGCGCAGACAATATAAATTACAAAGATTTGTCCGGCGCAATAGATGATGCTGTGACTTCTGGGGACAAAATAACTGTAGCATATGCAAATGCCGATACTTTAAATAAAATATATAATGACAGATCCCTTACCGGAGTTTATAAAACTTTCGACTATATACATCCGGACGGAATTGGGATTTATCTCGCTTCAAAATATCTGTTTGGAAAAAACGGTATGTCAGAAAGGTTTACAGGTTCTGATTATTATCTGAAGCTCATTTCGGAATCTATTAATAAAAAACATTCAATCTTTTTTTTCGGACATACATCTGAAGAGCTTAATAAAATTCAAAAGAAATTTCCCGGTCTGAAAATCAGCGGTTTACAGGAAGGATATAACTTCACAGATGAATCAGTAATAGATAAAATAAATAATTCCGGCGCAGATATTTTAATAATAGGTCTCAGCTGTCCTGTTCAGGAAAAATGGATGTTTAAATTTAAAGATAAAATAAATTGTAATGTAATACTTGCTGTAGGTGACGGAATAAAAGTTTTCTCAGGTGACAAAATTCGCGGTCCGGCTTTTATGCGTAAATTAGGACTTGAATGGCTTGTAAGAATGTTCGCCGAACCCGGAAAAAATTTCAGCAGATATTTTTTAGGCATACCTATTTTTATAAAAAGAGTTATTACTTCCGGTAAAACTTTTATTTAACTGAAATTATATTTGAAATATAGTATATTGTTGTTCCTAAAAACCATTAACAAATCAAGAGAGTCAGCTTATTTTGTTAATTTCCTGTAGATTTGAAATATTGTAAATTAAAACGAAGATTAAAATTGGAAGATTCATGGTTATTCTAATTTAAAATTTATTTTGTGAAAGAGATTTATTGTTATTCCTGTAATGCAGATTCTTATGTTGAATGGGGAGCGGAAAATGGTTACAGAATGGTCAAATGTAAAAATTGCGGTTTGTTATATGTAAATCCTGTTCCGGATGATGAAGAAATAGATCTGGCTGCAAAGACCGGAATGCATAAAGGTGAGACTGTGCTCAATGTTGTAAGTAGTTTTAGTGAAATTAAAATAAAAGATTATCTTGAGAAATTACCTTTGATCTATGATAAGAGTTCTTTCAGGAATTCGTTCACATGGCTTGATATAGGTTGCGGATATGGTGAGTTTATAATTGCTTTAAAAAGTTTTGGCGGCGGCAATGGCATTTACAAAGGAATTGAACCAAATGAAATAAAAAGTAATTTTGCCCTAAGCAAAGGACTCGATGTAGATTTCACTGACATTAAAGATTTACCGGATGAACATTTTGATTTTGTTTCAATGCTGAATGTTTATTCTCATTTACCAGATCCGGTGTTATTTTTTAATGAGATACGCAGAATTTTAAAAAAGAATGGTGAAATTCTTATACAGACCGGAGATGCGGCAAATCTCAACCGGCAGGATTTCCCTCATACTTTATATTTACCGGATCATTTAAGTTTTGCAACTGAAGATATTATAAAAAAGCTGCTGGAAAAGTCAGATTACAGCCGGATTTCAGTAAAGAGATTTCAACATCCGGGTTACCATGTTATGTCAACAGTAAAAAAGTTGAAGAAACAGATGTATGAATTTTTAAGAAGTATTAAAAAAAGCGGTCATAAGAAAAGAAATTATTTTATTAATACTGACAGGGATATGTGGATAAGAGCTCAGAAAAATTAGCTTGTAAAACACTATTTTTATTTTAAAATTTGAATTATTTTATAAACAAATAGAATTTATGAAAAAAGGATACTATATTTATTAATTATCCTAAACTTTTTATGATTAAGATATTAATTACACTGTCATTATTTATAATTTCAGTAAGCAATTTATATTCACAGAATTTTAACTGGATAACTCCGAATAAGACTTATCTTAAGCTTTACATTATTGAAGACGGCGTTTACAGAATTGAGAAAACCGACTTCACAAATAACGGTGTAAATACCTCCGGCATCGATCCGAGAACTGTCAAAGTCCTTTACAAGGGAAATCAAATACCTATATTTTTTCAGGGTGAATCAGACGGTACATTTGACGATGCGGACTATCTTGATTTTTACGGCGTAAGAAATTACGGCGGTCTTACTAAACATTATAACGGATATTCAAATGCAGTTGAATATGTTACCGATGAAAAATACAACAATTATTCTGATACTAACGCCTACTGGATAGATTGGGGCGGTAATAACGGACTGAGAATGGAAGTTTCAAATTTTGTCTCTCCTTTAAATCATCCTGATAACTTTTCCATGCAGCCGGTTCATTTCGAAAAAGATATTATTTATTATCTCGGCGAGACAGTTAATTCAAATACTGACTTCAGATATTTCAGTAATGAAAAAGTTTCAGGGGAAAGCTGGTTCTGGAAAGTCATGAGCACTAATGATGTTCATACTGAAAATTTTAATCCTGTAAACGTAACGGGCGCACAAAGCTGCGAACTAAAGCTGCTTCTGTTTCCGATATCATATAATATTCAGGCAAGCAATGAACACAGAGTAGAAGTTAGAATTAATAACAATCTCGTCGGTACGCTGATCTCCGACAGTCTGAGAAGAATGGACACTACATTATATTTTTCCCCGACTTTACTTAACAGCAATGTCAGCAATGATGTATCACTTACATACACGCCTGTTACAGGCAACTTTTTTCAGCCGAGAATTCATCTGGACTTTTTTGAACTTAAATACCCCAAAGCTTTCAGCTTCGTAAATAATTTTACAAATATTAAATTCAGCGGAAACGATACGACTTCTAAAAAAATTACTGTCAACGGCGTTTTATCTTCAAATCCATTAAGCATTTATGATGTTACCAACGGAATAAAAATTGAAAATCAGTCAATCAGTCAGAACACACTGACATTTTCCGGAAAGAGCAACGCTGAATTTGATTTGGCGAATGCATTTATTTCAAAAAAACCTTTTCGTATTGAGAACAGACAGGTGAAAAACCTGACCTCTTCATCCAACGGTGCTGATTACTTAATTGTCTATCACAGTTTATTCGGATCACAGGCGGAGCAGTTAAAAAATCACAGACAGAGCTTTAATAATTTCAGAGTTTTTAATGCGGAGATAAAAGATATTTATGATATTTTTAATTACGGTATAGAAGATCCGTCTGCTATCAGAAATTTTATTAACTATGCAGTTGACAACTGGTCAGGACCATCAGTGAAATATGTAAATCTTTTCGGAAGGGCTTCGCTTGATCCAAAGAAGAACAGCCCGGTTCTGTCTTTTATCAGAATTTCATTCCGACATACGGCAATCCGCCTACAGACGGATACTTCGTTAATTTTAATTTCGGGACTTTCACTTATTATCATCAGATATCGGTAGGAAGACTTCCTGTTTATACGGTTAATGAAGCTCAGAATGTAGTTGATAAAATAATTACATATGATCTTCAGCCGCCTGAAAAGTGGTGGAAAAATTACATTGCGATAACCGGCGGCGGTAACAGATCCGAGCAGTTAAATTTTCAGGCTAAGTCAGAAAATTTTATAAATAATTATTTCAAACCTGCTCCTGCATCGATGAACATTTCCAGAATTTACAGAAATGATTCTTCCGGATATGTAACATATAATTACAAGGATTCCATAAAAAAAGAATTTGACCGCGGCTCAATGATAGTAAACTTTATCGGACATGCCGCTGCGCAGGACTGGGAAATAGGACTTGAAGATCCGTCTACACTTGATAACGGAAATAAGCAGCCTTTGGTACTAAGCTTTACTTGTTTTACCGGTCAGTGTTCAGAAACAAACAGACGTTCATTTGGTGAAGAGTTTATTCTCGGACCGGGTAAATTAGCGATCGGTTTTGTCGGCTCTACAGGATGGAGCTTCTCAGGTGTAGGCGATTCATACAATGACAGACTCATAAAAAGATTTGCAAAAGACAGTGTCAGATATATCGGCGATCTGATGTCTTATGCTTCTCAGCAGGTCGGTCAGGATTCATCTAGCTTCGCATCAAGAAATACAGTCAATTGTTATAATCTTCTTGGTGATCCGGCTTCTCAGCTTCTTATGAAACCCAAACCGGAATTTGACATCAGACAAAATGATTATTCCCTTTCAAATAATTATCCGGCAATCGGAGAAAATATAAAGCTCAGAATTTTCCCTAAAAATCTTGGTACATTTGCCGATTCCGTGAGAATAAGATTTAACATTAAAAAAGACGGAGCTCTTTCTCAGACTAAAGATACAGTATTCAGATTTTTCGGATATATAGATACAATAGATCATTTCTTTAAGATCGATACCATCGGAAATTATAATATGACTGTTGTTATGGATCCGAATAAATTTTATCAGCAGAGTTTTTATGATAATGACTCAATAACTTTTGCACTAACTTTAAGAAATGTTTCTTATGTTCAGATCAAACCTCTTGATAACGGCGTTGTTACTTCACAGGATTTTAAATTTACCGGTCTGAATCCAAACGTTGACTACAGGTCAAACAGTATAAAAATTATTCTTCAGATCGATACATCAGAACTGTTTAATTCATCTTCACTTCAGACATATAATAATTCATCAATATCAGGCGTAAGTTCTTCATTTAATGTAAATCTGCCGGTTACTAATCTTAATACGTTATATTATCTGAGAACTAATGCAGTTATAAATAATGACAGCTCCGGCTGGTCTGAAACTACAAACATTATATATAATCCTAATGTATCCGAAAATCTTGACGGCAATACTGATTCGGCGTATACTGTTTATAAATTTGATCCGAGACAGTTTGAAGAATCTTCATTATCAAATCTTGTATATGAAAACGGCGGATTCAGACTTGATGATTTTAAAGGTAATCTTTTTATAAGATCATGGGGAAGCAATGGATTTGAATCTTCATTCTTTACCATAAACGATTTTAATTATTACAGCGACGGCGGATTTAACAGAGGTCTCAATCTTGCCAAAGTAAAGAAACTAACAGGCGTTCCTTCGGAAATTAAAAGCTTTACTTTTAATTCTCCTGAATCTTCGGATTCGGTTTTAAATTTTCTGAATACTTTTGACTCAACGGATTATTTGCTGGGCTATAACGCCTCTTATGTCGAAGACTCAGACAGTCTCAGAAGCGATGCGCTTGCGAAGTTCCTGGAATTCGGCAGTCTGCATATTGATTCTATCAGAATAGGATTTTTTGATACATGGTCGTTTTTCGGTTTTCTCGGCGCAGATCAATCTGAAGTTTGTGAAAATTATCATACCTTCTTTTCAAATTTTAACTGGGAACCGCAGGAATGTCAGATCAATCCTTTTTTCATTCTTCCCGAAGGTTATATAGTTCAGGAATTCGGAACCTCTGACTATTGGAAAGAATATTCATGGGAACAGACCTTACTTCCGAATAATAATATTGACCTCGACATTTACGGAATTAACACAGACAATACTCCGGTATTACTCGGTTCCGGTATTTCGGGAAATTCTCCTGTACTGCTCGACACGATCGACGCAATGACTTATCCGAAATTGAGACTTGTAAATAATTTAACAATTGATACTGTATCCGGTCTTGAGTCACCAGTTTTCAAATCAGCAAAAATAAAATATGTGCCGCCCGCTGAGATCACACCGGATAATTACTCTTTCACCGGAAACGATACAACAGTGCAGGAAGGCGACAGCGTTGAGTTTTCTGTAAATTATTACAGCATAGGTTTCAGGGATATTCAGAATTATATTAATAACTGGTATATCATCAGACAAGGTCAGAATCTGTATCTCAAAACGGATACAATCAATTCTCCGCTTCGGATTGACAGTATGCGAACATCTTCCGTCAGATTTTCAACTGCCGGACTCCGCGATGTAAAACTTGAAAGTGATACAGTTGATCTTTATTTTGAATCAATTGTACCCGGAGATTACAATGAATTATTCACTTACAACAATAAGGCGATCACAAAATTTATTATACAGGGTGATTCCATTAACCCTATTATAGATGTGACTTATGACGGGATAAAGATAACCGACGGCGATTATGTTCAGTCCACTCCGACTATTAAGCTTGAATTCCTTGACGACAGCAGAATGGTTATCAGTGATACTTCTAATGTGAAAGTATTTCTCGATAATAAGTATGTACCTTATTTTATAAACGGAATGCAGAATCCGAATATTGAAATTATATTTCCGGACAATAATTTTTTACAGGCGACAGTAATTTATAAGCCGGTGCTGAGCGAAGGTATTCATAAGTTCAGATTTATGGCTACGGATATTTCAGGCAATCTTGCCGACTCAATTGTTAATTCAGTTGTAGTTGAAAACGATCTCAGGATTGCTGAAATGGCAAACTATCCGAATCCAATGGGCACAGAAACTAATTTCATGTTTAAGCTGTCCGGTGAATTTCCTCCTACATCGTGTAAGGTGAAAATCTATACTGTTGCGGGAAAACTAATTAAAGAAATCAAGGCGCCTGCAATAGTCGGTTATAATTCAATTTACTGGGATGGGAAAGATGAAGACGGAGACTTTATTGCAAACGGGACTTATCTTTACAAATTTATACTGGAAGGTAATTCACAGGTGGAGACTTCTATTCAGAAACTTGCAGTGCTGAGATAATAATTTAAAAAACTTATTAATGTCTTCTAATATAATACCGCATTTTGATATCAGCGCAAAGAAGAAATGGAAGCTGTTTGATTTCAAAGAACTTGTCAAATATAAAGACCTTCTTTACTTTTTTGTTCTAAGGGATATTACCGTGCTCTACAAACAGACTGTACTCGGAATGCTGTGGGCTATACTTAATCCTGTCATGTCGATGGTAATATTCTCCGTAATTTTCGGAGGGCTTGCGAAGATAGACAGTGATGGAATACCATATCCGATCTTTTCATATGCTGCTGTTTTACCATGGACATATTTTTCACAGTCTATGAGCGGAGCCACCAGCAGTCTGGTCGGAAACGCGCATCTTCTTACCAAAGTTTATTTCCCGAGAATTCTTATACCTCTTACACCGATCTTTTCCAAGCTCATGGATTTTACAATTGCATTTTCCATATTGCTTGTAATGATGTTTTTTTACAATATCAGCCCGACATGGAATGTTCTGTTTCTCCCGCTGCTGATGATACTTATGATTTTAACGGCGCTTGGTATCGGAATGTGGCTGTCCTCACTTGCAATTCAGTACAGGGATGTCAGGTTTGCAATCGGATTCATGACTTCGATGCTTATGTATGCAGCGCCTGTTGTATTTCCCGCTTCTCTCGTTGCGGAAAAATTCGGCGAGACAGCGTATCTGCTTTACGGTTTATATCCGATGGTCGGTGTGATTGAAGGTTTCAGATCTTCGCTGCTCGGATTTAATCCAATGCCGTGGAATCTTATAGGTATGGGGTCGATCAGCGCAATAATTATTTTTTTCAGCGGGGCACTGCATTTCAAAAAAACCGAAAAGATCTTTGCCGATGTCGCGTAACGAAATTATTAATTCTGAATCTTATTTTTTGAATGTCTAATATTGCAATTTCCTCAGATAAACTAAGCAAAGCATATCTTATAGGTCTTAAAGAAGAAGCACATGATACTCTTGCCGGAGCAATTTCTTCATGGATGAAATCTCCGTTTAAAAATTACAGGATTTTAAAAAGATTAAATACTTTTAAAAATGCCGAAGAGCGTGAAGATTTTTTCTGGGCGTTAAAAGATGTTTCCTTTGAAGTCAATCACGGAGAAGTGCTTGGTATCATAGGACCAAACGGCGCAGGTAAAAGTACGTTGCTGAAAATACTCTGCCGCATTACAGAACCTACTTCCGGTAAGGCAAGAGTCTATGGAAGAGTCGCAAGTCTTCTTGAAGTTGGTACAGGATTTAATATCGAGCTGACCGGCAGAGAGAATGTGTATCTCAGCGGTACGATTCTCGGAATGACAAAAAAAGAAATTGATAAGAAATTTGATGAGATATTAGAATTTTCCGGAGTGGAAAAATTTATTGATACTCAGGCGAAAAAATATTCAAACGGAATGAGGATCCGTCTGGCATTCGCAATTGCCTCCAGCATTGAAACTGAGATCATGGTGATAGACGAAGTTTTGAATATTGGAGACGCTGATTTCCAGAGAAAGAGTATTGCAAAAATGGAAAGCCTTGCAAAGCAGGGACGGACGGTTTTATTTGTAAGTCATAATCTTTCAGCGATCAAAGCGATTTGCACAAGAGCTCTTCAGCTCAATCACGGTAAGCTTATCCGCGAAGGTGAAGTTTCAAAAGTCGTTTCAGTATATCTTAGCAAATATATTAAAGAATATACCAAGCAAAAGTTTGATCTCGAAACAGCCCCAAGCAGTGAATACGCTAAACTTATAAAAGCCGAATTGATTTTTGACGACTCGAAAAATGACCACCTTAAAGCAGGCGATCCTTTTGAATTTGAATTCGTTTTTTATAACATGATGAAAGAAGAACATATTCTCGATGTTGTTTTTCAGCTGAAGGATGAACTGGACAATATTGTTTTTGTAGGTTCCAGTCTCGATAACAATTATGTAAAAATCAGCGAGGGTTATTTTAAATGGACCTGCAAAGTGCCTCCGGATTTTATGAATCAGGGTTCTTATACTCTGCATAAATTTTATCTTATCAAAAATAAAACCGATGTTATCTTTGAACAAAGAGAAGTGCTTTCATTTGAAATAATGTATTCCTTTGATCTGAGGATAGGAAATGTCGGCAGAAAAGAAGGTATCGTAAAACCAAAACTTGACTGGAATCTGCTGTCAGGTGAAAATGCAGGCAAATGATAAATGTTACAAAACATTTCTTCCTCCTCAGGAAGAATATAATGAACATTTAAAAAATCTGGGAATCACACTGGGTTACTAATCAGGGACCGCTGTGTGAAGAGCTTGAGTCCCGCCTTAAGGAATATCTCGGCGTAAAAAATCTTTTACTTGTTTCCAACGGAACTATTGCGCTTCAGATAGCCATAAAAACTCTCGAGCTCAAAGGTGAAATTATTACTACACCATTTTCCTATGTTGCTACAGTTAATTCCATTATCTGGGAAAACTGCAAACCTGTATTCTGTGATATTGAAGACAAAACTTTCTGTATGGATCCTTCAAAAATAGAAAGTCTTATCACTGAAAAAACTTCCGCCATATTGCCGGTTCATGTTTACGGATTTCCCTGTGATGCAAAACGAATCGGAGAAATCGCATCCGGTAATAATCTGAAAGTCATTTATGACGGAGCGCACGCGTTTGGCGTAAAAATAAATGGTAACTCTGTTTTTAATTACGGAGATATTTCAACCATAAGCTTTCACGCGACGAAATTGTTTCATACCATTGAAGGAGGCGCCGTCATAACGGATGATGACAAATTAGCGGAGAAGTTATTTCTTTACCGCGCCTTTGGACACATGGATGACGATTATTATTCAGTGGGTATCAATGCGAGAACATCTGAATTTCATGCTGCAATGGGTTTGTGCAATCTTCCCCGCATCAGCGGTTTTATTGATGAAAGAAAAAAAATTAATTTATTGTATAAAGAAAATCTAAAAGATCTTCCCGTAGGTTTTCCTGAAATTCCTCATGATATATTTTATAATTATTCTTACTTCCCTGTATTTTTCAGAAGTGAAACTGAAATGATGTCGGTTAAAGATAAATTACTGGATGATCAGATCTCCGCACGGAGATATTTTTATCCCTCTCTGAATTTACTTCCTTTCATTAATGGCGAAAGCTGTCCGGTATCCGAATTCAATGCTTCACGTGTACTTTGTCTTCCGGTATTTAACGGAATGGATGAAGATCTGATTATCATTATATCTGATTTAATATCCGCCGCATTAAATAAATAAATTTCCCGAAGTAACTACCACAGTATCTAAAAATGATATCTGACTCAAAAATCACTTACATGCCTCAGCTCGATTCGCTCCGGGCATTTTCTATATTTTTAGTTTTACTTGGACACTGGATACAGGAAGATGTATGGTTCAAGAAGATTCCAATCGGAACCATCGGCGTTACAATATTTTTTGTGCTAAGCGGTTTCTTAATATCAGGAATATTAATGAAAAACCGGGATTCCGCTGATTCGGAGAATAAAGGTATATTTTATTTCTTAAAACATTTTTATATCCGAAGGACTTTAAGAATATTCCCGGTTTATTATTTTACTCTGGCAGTCCTGTTCATTTTAAACGTCGAAAATATAAGAGCCATTATAGGATGGTTTATTTTATACATTTCAAATTATTACCTGTATTTTAAAATGGACTGGGCCGGTTCTTTATCACATTTCTGGACACTTGCTGTCGAAGAACAGTTTTATATTATCTGGCCCTTAATTATTTTTTTTACACCGAAAAAACATCTTCTTAAAGTCATATATTTGCTGATCATTACAGGAGTTTTATTCAGAGGATTTAATTTTATGATAAACGACAGAACTGAATACCACACAATGTTTTCATATATGCTGACATTGTCATGTATAGACGCATTTTCGCTCGGTGCCTGGCTGGCATATATAAGAAATTACATTGACAAAAAAATTGATTTAAACAAAGGAGAGTATCAATATATACTATACGGAGTATTTTTGCTGATGATAATTTTAATGTTTTTTGAAATTAATGTTATTGATGTTGCAATGTTTAAATTTTGCATCGCTGTAATCGCATTATTCATGGTTTCAAAATTAAGTATCGGAGCAAAAGGTCTTTGGAAATTAATACTCGAAAACAAATTTATAATGTACATCGGTAAAATCAGTTACGGTATGTATATCTTTCATACTTTTATTCCTGCAATTTACAAAGCTTTGAATATTCCGCCTGCAAAATCTTTGATTTTAATGTTTATAATTTATTTTGTAATGCTTCTGATAATTTCCTCATTTTCATGGTATTTACTTGAAAAACCAATTAACAATTTAAAAAAGAAATTCAGCTACGGCTAAAATTAATACTGACCATATAAAAGAATTGAAAAACAATTATTACTGTCTTAACTTGTGTAAATTTTTTACATGAATAATGAATGAAGTCCTTGAGGAAATTCTAAAGACCGGATTTACGAAGAAATTAGACGGAAGCCCGCACAAGGTGATCGGACAAATAAGCGAAGAAGAAGGCAGCCTGATACAGAAATGTATGAAAGAAGCAAAAGCAATCGTCAGCGTGGAAATTGGATTAGCATTCGGGACATCAGCTCTTTACATTTGCGAAACTCTCAGGAAGACAAAGAATACAAAACACTACATCATAGATCCTTACCAGAATTTTGAAAACAGTTATGGAGGTATCGGACTCAATAATCTCAAACGAGCCGGATACGGTGATATAATTCACTTCATAGAAAAACCTTCACATCTCGGACTTGCAGAACTTGAATCAAACAAAGTCATTGTTGACTTTGCTTTCATTGACGGATGGCATACATTTGATCATGTGATGGTTGACTTCTTTTTTGTTGACAAAATTTTAAGGATCGGAGGAACAATGATACTCGACGATGCCGACTGGCCCGCAATCGAAAAAGTTTGTACTTTTATCTCTTCCAACAGAGATTATGAATTTATCGCCGGCTCTTCTCAAAGAAGCAGTCTCGGTGATAGAAAAAGCAATGGCAATGAATCCGGAATTTCAAGTAAGTTAAAAAATATGATCGGGAAGAACGTTTCTGCCGCGCCTAAATACGGCGCAATAGCATTCAGAAAAATCTCCCATGACAATAGAAGCTGGGATCATTTCATAGATTTCAACTGACCGAAACATAAATAATTAATCTGTATTAAATTTTCAGATTCTAAAGATCTGATTTATAAGAAATATTATATTCACCCAAATGGATAAAATAAAATCTTATGCTCTGCTGTTAGCCGTACCGTTATTGCTTTTTGTAACAGCTAAAACTCTGCGTAATGCCGAAGGACCGTTTTATTTTAATGCAGGTTATGATCCGAATTATGTATATGCAGTCAGCTCATTGAATTTACTAAACTCCGCAAAACCTGTACATGCCGATCATCCCGGCTCTACAGTACAGCTTATCGGCGCAGGTTATTTATTGCTTTCAGGAGAAACTGTTAAGCAGATAACAGAATCTGTATTATCTCATCCTGAATCATATCTTTCTAAATTCAATTTATTTCTGATTTTTATAACAGGTCTCTGTATGTTTATCTGCGGTCTTATTATTTTCCGGCTGACCGGTAACATTTCATTAAGCATTTTTATGCAGATCACTCCGTTTATCTCTTCCACTCTGATTTTTGAAATTACACAGGCGACTGCTGAAATATTTTTAATTTCATTAATGATGATCTTTATCGCTTTAATATTTTCGGTAAAGTACTCTATCAGTAAATATGGTTCTTTAACTTTCAGATATTCATTTATGTTTGGTATCCTTTCCGGACTTTGTATGGCTACAAAGATTACTTTTTTTCCTCTCCTTTTAATTCCTCTGATCATTATTCCCGGCTTTAAAAGAAAATCCGCTTTTATAATATTGACAGTATTAACATTTTTTTTAATAACATATCCTGTAATGGGATCATATGATTATTTTCTGAACTGGATCGGAAAACTAATAATGTATGACGGTCTTTACGGTGATGGGAAAAAAGTAATTTTTAACTTACATAATTTCTCAAGTAATTTTATAGAATTGATATTCAAAGATTTTCTTTTCTTACTTGTTTTCATTTCTGCAATTGTCGTTTTACTCTTTTCCAAATTCAAAATCCGCGCAGAAGAATTCAAAAATAACTTTAACAGAAAAATCCTTTCGGCAATAGTCATTACAACAGCTATTCAGATTTTAGCTGTATCAAAACATTACAGTCAGCACTATCTTGTTCCGTCGATGATGCTCACACTGCTGACAGTTTATTTGATTTATTCAATATGCGGAGAGTATGAAATTATAAAATCAATAAAGGAAAGGAAAAATTTCTTTATAATTATATTCTCAGTATTTGCTGTAATTTCTTCTGTAATGATTTTAAAGGTTTACAATGATTCAGTGCTTCTAACGGAAGAAACTAAAAAAGTCATTAAAATCGCTGACACTAAAGCGGATAGCTCGGTAATTGTAAACAGTTACGGAGCATCGAACAGAAACTACGGTCTGGTATTCAGCATGAACTGGGCAGGTAAAAATAGACAGCTTTATGAATCTATTATAAATTATAAATCAGGAAATTCCATATATGCTGATTTCTGGGAAAACGAACTTACCTTTTATCAGTCCGATGACTTTGTTAAAAATAAACTTCGTAACGCATCCTTTTTATTGCTGAGATTAAAGTATTTTTACTTTAATACTGAAGCGGTTACGAAATTCCTGAACTATCTTAAAGAAATAAATCCTTCTGGCAAATACGAATACAAGGAGATGATCAGAATTAATTCCGGTGAATGCATTATCGAATTCATTAAGAAGTAGTCCGTTATAAATTTCATCTTTAGTACGCTTTCATTAGTTTACATCTAATCAATAATTTTTCATGAGACATTTATTATATTTCTCATTAAAAATTTACTTATCTGCTTAACGTATTTTATATATTTAAACTGATTTTTAATAAATAACTTAATATTCAAACTTATCAGTTAATCCTTTTACAATTTCAAATCTGATGACAGGCAGAAAAGAAAAGTTATTGATCATCTGAATGCTGTTGCAAAGGAAAGGACCAAGTGGATTTCCCGCAACAAATACTATTATGAAAATATAGCAGGTTTTCTTAAATTCAATATTCCTGAAGGCAGCAGTATTGTTGAGATCGGATGCGGCATAGGGAATCTTTTGAACGATCTGAATCCTTCACGCGGTGTAGGCATCGATATTTCCGAAGAAATGATATCAGAAGCAAAGATCAGATATCCGCAGTTTGAATTTCTCGTTATGGATTCAGAAAACATTACTCTTAATGAAAAATTTGATTTTGTTATAATCTCTGACACGATCGGATATTTTGATTATGTACAGAAATCATTTGAGCAGATTAGAAAGCTTTGCAGCGCTGATACAAGAATTATCGTGACTTATGTTAATTTTCTCTGGCTGCCGGTTCTTAACTTTGCAGAATTTTTCCGGCTGAAGATGCCGCAGGTAAGAAATAACTGGCTGAATATTGATGATATTAATAACCTGCTCGGGCTCTCCGGATATGACATTATAAAATGCGGCAGGAAGTTTCTTATGCCTGTGTATATTCCCCTGATTTCAGCTTTTATGAATAAGTTCATTGCCAACTTACCTCTGCTGAACGAAATATGTCTTATTGAATTTATAATCTCGAGATGCATTTTTTCTGAACGTGAAGATAAAACAGTGAGCGTTGTAATTCCTGCGCGGAACGAAATGGGCAATATCGAAACGATCGTAAACAGAGTGCCGGAAATGGGAAGTGATACGGAAATTATTTTTGTTGAAGGAAATTCCACTGATGATACTTATGATGAAATAAAAGAGTCTGCGATAAATATTCTTCAAATCGTAATATAAAATACTTCAAACAGGAAGGTAAAGGAAAAGGCGACGCAGTCAGAAAAGGTTTTGAAAATGCCGGCGGTGATATTCTTATGATACTGGATGCTGATATGACGGTGCCGCCAGAAGATCTTACGAAATTTTATAATGCCTATGTAAACGGTAACGGTGAGTATCTCAGCGGTACCAGGCTTGTCTACCCTCTTGAAAAAGAATCCATGAGAACTCTGAATATACTCGGAAATAAATTTTTCTCTATGCTGCTTACATGGATCTTAAATCAGAAGATCAAAGACACGCTTTGCGGAACAAAAGTAATCTCAAAGGAAAATTATATAAAACTGAAAGAAGTAAAAAAATTTCTCGGAAATATCGACCCGTTCGGTGATTTTGATCTGATACTCGGAGCTTCTAAACTAAATTTAAAGTATGCGGAAATACCCATAAGATACGATGCCCGCGTTTATGGCGAAACTAATATCTCCAGATTCAGTCACGGCTGGATGCTTCTTAAAATGACAGTGTTTGCAATGTTTAAATTCAAATTTATCTGAGTTTGGAAAATATTTATGAAAAGCACCGTAAAGTATGGAATGAAAAAAACTTCTCAGAGATATATATTCAGAATGGTATCTTAAGATCATGAACGATCTCAGCAGTGCAGCCGGCAAAACTGTCGAACTCGGAGGAGGAAGCGGAAATTTTAAAGAGTTTAAACCTGATGTCGTATCTGCAGACATTGTTCCTCTTGACTGGCTCGATATGTCATTTGATGCGCACGAAATGCCTTTTGCGGAAAATGAAATTTCCAATTTAGTTATGATAGATGTGCTTCACCATCTTCACGATCCGGTGAAATTTCTGAATGAAGCATACAGAGTGTTAAGCTCGGGCGGAAGAATTATTATGATTGAACCATTTCCTTCTCCGTTTTCGCTGATGATCTATAAAAAATTTCATCCTGAACCCTTTGATAAAAACGCAGATTATTTTTCCGGATTAAACACTGCCGGCGATAAAGATCCGTGGGATTCCAATCAGGCAATCCCCTATCTGATATTTTTTAAACATCTTAAGAAGTTTAATGAATTGTTTGGAAACAGATTCAGGTTTGTGAAAAAAGAAAAGTTCAGCTTTATACTCTATCCGGCTTCAGGCGGATTTGAGAATAAGCAGATGATCCCGGATTTTATGACAGGATTTTTTAAGCTTATTGAAAGATCTCTCAGCCCGGCAAAAGACCTGCTTGCATTCAGATGTTATGTTGTTCTTGAGAAAATAAAATGAAAAAGAATTTTTTAATTCCGCAGCTTCTGATACTGCCGGTTATACTTTTCATTACAGCCGGTCTGCTTAAGTTTGCGCAGGGTCCTTATTATCTGAATTTTTACGATCCGAGTTATGTCTATCTCATAAACGGACTTAACCTCGCGCAGCTTGAAGGATTTGGTGTCGGACATTTTGACCATCCGGGGACTACAGTTCAGGTGATTTCCGCTGTGGTTGTGAAATTTTACTATACTGTTTCATCTTCAGGAACAGACATAGTGTCAGATGTATTTGCCAGACCTGAAGCTTATCTTATAAAGATCAATATTTTTCTGAACTTCATTAACTGTCTGTTTCTTTTTCTCTTCGGATATTTCATTTATTCTCTCTCAAAAAATATTTTCCTTACATTCTTTTTAATGCTTTCTCCGTTTGCTTCCACTGAGTTATTTTACGGGATGATCATTGTTACGCCTGACAATCTTCTTATCTCCGCTTCTTTAATGACCTTGGGAATAATTTTTTATTGTCTTTATAAAAAAGAACAGACATACAGCGTCGCGGAAGTTATTGTATTCGCCGTTATAATTGCCTTTGGACTTGCTACTAAACTGAATTTTATCCCGATGCTTTTTATTCCTATGATAATTCTCAACGGTTATAAAAACAAATTTCTGTATCTGTTTTTTATAATTATATTTTTTGTAATTTTTATTCTCCCCGGTATTTACAACATAGAATATTTTCTCAACTGGGTGGAAGGACTGATCTTGAAAGAAGGGAAACACGGTAAAGGCGGAGCTAACGTAATAGACCCCGGATCCTTCTCAAAAAATCTGATTAATGTCTTCACGAAAGATATTCTGTTTGCAGTTTCGTATTTTACAATTCTTTCTACCTTTGTTTATCTGATATACGCTAAATATATTCTGAAAAAAGATTTCGGTTTTTTGAAGTCTCCCGTCCTGATACGAATTCTGACTGCCATTTTAACAGCAATGACTTTGCAGATCATTATTGTTTCAAAACATTATGCGCAGTATTATATGATCCCGTCTTTCATGCTATCTCTGACAGGTCTGTATATCTCATATTTAATTATCTGCGAATTATTTCCCGGTAAATTTAAAAATAATGCTAAACCTATTTATGCCGGCGTTATGTCCGCTTTGATAATTTGGTTTTCATATCAGATAGTTTCATCTTACTTTGAAGGCAGAGAGCAGAGTGAAGATGCTATGTCAATGGTAAATTTTATTGAGAAAAAATATCCTGACTATATTATTATTCCTTCTTTCGGAAGCGCTAATGTCGAAGCTCCGCTTGCTTTTGCTTCGCAGTATGCCGGAAGCCGGCATGAAGTGTATAAAGAAATACTTCAAAGAAAACTCAGGTCTGAAATCTATTTCAATCAATGGGTAAATGAATTTTACTATTTACCGGATAATCAAAATTCCTTAAGTATTCTTAAAAGCGGAAAACCTGTTCTGCTTCAGCTCAGCCGGTACGGATCGATTAAGGAATTCAGAAATAAATTATCGGAAATAACAGGATACAAAAATATTGAGTATAACGTGATCTTCACAAACGAAAACAATGAAAGTGTTTATGAAATTTTCATGAGATAACAATTGATCTAATAAGATTTTAATCCCCGCTTCTTCCCATAATTTTTAATAAATTTATTTTCGCCGTTGTTGGTGTTTTTTCGCCGTTGTTGGTGTTTTCAAAAAGTTTGCATAAGTTTCATTTGAATTTATTTTCGCATTTTAT
>JADJWZ010000009.1 GCA_016716125.1 Ignavibacteria bacterium
TTTTCACAGTCAATGTGTATCTTCTGTTCGGATGTACTAGCAGGCTGACATATTCCATTTCATCAAACTTCACTCCCTCCTGCGTTTCAGGAATACAGCATCTGATACAATTCTGCCTCCTTTCGCGGGCTGTTCATTTAATTTTAATTCACTCATTTATTCTTTACCTTTCCTTTTCATTTCAAATTCCTTTTTTAATATTGAATATATTCCGGCGTCAAGATATTTACCTTCTTTGTATAATATCTGACGCAATACTCCTTCGCGTTTCATTCCTGACTTTTCACACACTTTTATCATTCCCTTATTTGCAAGTGTCTGACCTGATGATATTCTGTTCAGATTCAATGTGTCAAATCCATACTCTATTAAAAGCTGGTACACTTCACTTGCAATTCCTTTGCCCCAGAATTTTTTATGCCGATAATTATTGCAAGTTCAGCGCTTCTGTTTACTCTGTCAATTTTCTGCATTGCTGCATTACCTATATGCATGTCATTCTTTTCCATCTTATCGCAAACGCAACTTCGTCTTTGCTCTTTTCAAGATTTTCAATATATGCAATAGTCTTTGATCTTGTATTGGGAAATGTAGCATGAGAATTATCTCTGCAAATCTCTTTATCATTAAGCCAGCTTATATACTTTTCAGAAATATCAGCTTTTGATAATGGCGAAAGGTAAATTTTATTTCCTGTTAAAAATGGGTTGATCATTATAGAATATTAATTTAATGCAGTGTTAAATTTAATTTTCCTGAGATTACTTTTATGCAGCTGCTGATACCTCCGCTGAAAATTTTTTCCCGGGACAATATGTCTGAATCTAAAATAATTGCCTGCATAATTTCCGATCTAGTTGCTTCCACCGTTATAATACCTGCTGTTTCAAATGCATTGCGAAGCGAATCTTTCACCGGAAATAAATTTAGACTGAATGTCTTGATGTTTTGAGCTCGCGCCTCAAACAATGCAATTGAATTATACCCGATTACTATATTTGATTCGGACAGCAGACCGGACATAGTATCGCCACTGTCTGAAAGCCTGATATTATAATTTCCGTTTCCGTGATTATTTAAAATTTCTGAAATCTCTTTTGGAAATATTTTCCGAAGGGTGTAGTCTGACTGTCAGCGTGACTTTCTTTCCTGATTTTTCAGTATGTTCTGAAGCTGCATCAGACAATATCTTCAGCGGTGAATCACAACTTTTAATTCCTATAATTTCTAACGGCTGTGAAAGAAATAATATGTTCAGACTGTCTTCACGTTTCTCTTTTTTATCTTTCCTTCCGGAATGAAATATTTTATCAAGGTAAGGATGACCTGTTACAATAATATTGTTTTCCGGAAATCCTTCCTCTGCCATTTCCTGTTTTGTAAAATTATCCATCACGCAAACATTGTCTTTTAACTTACTAATTTCATGATCCGCATAAAGCCATCTCCTCTTATAATCTTTCCAGTAATCAAGTATCACTACGCTTGGTGTATTTTCCCTGAATGCTATGTTGCGGAATTCCTGTTCTGTATTACCGCCGCCGGTGCCTGTCAGCAGAAGATCCGGAGATACTGTTCTGTATATATGTTCAGCCGTATTCTTGTTTATCATTGATTCAATTTCTATATAATCAAAACCTGCGTTACCTGCAATTTCCTTGCTTAGCTTTCCCGAATAAACCGTCAGATCTAATTCGCTATTTTTCATCAACTCTTCTGCAACTGCAGTAACCGCTAATCCGCCGCCCGGATCATCAAAGACCGTCAGCACTATTTTCTTCATCTATACAGTTACTGATTTTTTCATCTCATATTCTTTCAGTTCGTTTATATTCTCATAAACTTTATGATAAGCATTTACTACATCTTCAAGATCCGTTTTTGAAAAACTTGGTCTCATGAACTCGTGTGTAAACACTTCTTCAAAAAACATTCTCTCCGTTACTGGACAAAGTCCTCTTTCATATGAAACTGTTCCGTCGTATCTCGGACAGTTAAATGAACACTTATGAAGTCTCTGCTGATATATCGGCTGCAGATACAATGGCGGCGCAAATCCACTACCTATGATAGGCGTACTTTCCCTTAACACCATTGTCGGAAGTTCCGCTTTCAGCGCATCGACAAAAGTATTTCTGTGAATACCGGTGATCTCTTTATTGAACTTAAATGTCTGCTGATAATAAACATGCTTACATCCGTCTTTTACAACTGGCGGAGTTATACCCGGCAGCTTTCCGATTATTCCCGAAAGGTAATTTGCATTTTCAATTCTTCTCTCTATAAGGTCAGGAAGTTTTTTCAGCTGTTCAATTCCTATCGCAGCTTCGATCTCAGGCATTCTGTAATTAAATCCGAAAGTGTTCCAGATGTCTTTTGTTTTCTTACCTTCTACTACAGCTCCACCGTGATTTCTTATCAGCTGAATTTTCTCCGCTATCACAGAGTCCTTCCGTAACTATCATCCCGCCTTCGCCTGTGTGAATGTGCTTGTGATAATTCAGACTGAATACTCCGACATCTCCTATTCCCCCGACAAATTTTCCTTTGTATACTGACATCGGTGACTGCGCGCAGTCTTCTATGATTTTCAGATTATGCTTTTTTGCAATTGCCATTATCTCATCCATTTCAGTTGGATGACCGCAGATATGCACGAGTAAAATTGCTTTGGTCCGTTCGTTTATATTTGCTTCAATGCTTTTCGGATCGAGACAGAATGTATCTTCATCTATGTCAGCGAACACCGGCACAGCTCCGTATATCAATGGTGCGATCGCTCCGGCTGTCATAGTATAAGGCGAGACTATAACTTCATCACCCGGTCCGATATCACACGCTCCTATGCAGGAATAAAGTCCGGATGTATTTGAATTTACCGCCATGCAGTATTCCACCTCAAGAGCTTCAGCCCATTTCTTTTCAAATTCCTTTACCATCGGTCCTCCTGAAAAATCAGGATTCCATGAACCGACATATTGCGAAAGATTTCCGGAGTCGAGAACTTTCATCACAGCGGTTTTTTCCTCTTCTCCGATCGTATTACTCTGCGGAAATATTTTTGTTCGGACGGGCGTGCCGCCTGTTAATGCTAATTTTGCCATATTCTGTTTTCTCCGATTCTTTTTATCAGATTGAATATTTTTATTGAATTTTCTGAATTTGATCTTAAGCTTGATTTACCAGTCAATACTTCATAAATATTTTTATAGCTTCGGGTAATGCTTGAAAATTTTACCTTGTCTACGTTGATACATTCATAAATTTTATAACCATTGAAAAGAGGATTAGCCTTTACTGTGTAATATTCTATTTCACCTTTGTAATTATATTTTATCCTTCCATGCGTTCCGGCTATGTCTATCTCTGCAAATGAAAGCTTATCAATATCCAGAGCAATGAATATTATTTCAGGTCCCCCGCTATATTTTAAAATAAAACTAACTGACTTATCCTCATCAGTGATCCCCTTCTTTTGAGAAAAACTGATCACGTCATCAGGTTCGCCGAAATACCATAAAGCAATATCAATATAGTGCGAAGCATTGTGAACAAGTCCTCTCGAATAATAAAAAGTAACGGATTCTGTTCTGCCGATTTTTTTTTCATCAATGCACTTTTTAATTTCTTCAAACTCATTCAGGAATCTTCTTGTGTAGTTCACCTGTAAAGGAATTCCCGCTTCTTTATATTTTTCATTTATATTTTCAATATCTTTCAGGGATTTTGCCAATGGCTTTTCGCAGAAAACAAATTTAGGTTTGTATTTTAAAAAGTTCAATCAGGATAGGATAATGTGATTCATCATTCGTTGCAATTGTAACTACATCAGGATTTAAATCTTCTAGCATTTTTTTGTAATCATCATACTTTTTAAATTCTGATTCATCAATCATACTCAGAGCTTTGACATTTGAATCAGCGGCAGATACTAACCTGAAATGTTCTGAAATATTCAATGCTCGGAAATGTGTAAGAGCCTCATCTGAATTCAGTTCATTTCCTTTATCTTTGTCAAACATATAACCAATATCACCGCACCCGATTATCGCAGCTGTGAAAATTTTTGTTCCGCTCAAAGGTTTGAAACTGTTTTTTGAATTACCTGTGAATTTATCTTCAGCAGATCTTTATTCTCATCAAGAAAATTCAAAATATCTTTCAGACCGAATTCCGGATTTAATTTAGAAACTTCCGTATAAACTTTTTCTATGAACCGGAAATCTTCAACGGTATCCAACGCAAGTCTTACATTGTAATCTCTTTTCCATTCATCAGGAGTTTTAATGTTGAGCAGTTTATACTTGTCTTTACCAGTTCTGAAAAAATAAAGAGATACATGTTCCCTGTCTTCAGGGTCATCCGTGATCTCACTGATGTGTTTCAGATCTTTAAATGTGAACACCCTGATATCCATACCGATCGGTATTTCACGGATTTCATTCTCCACATATCCGATATTCGTAACGTAATTATAATCAGGAAATTGATTCAGATATTCTTCAATGACTTTGTCCATAACTTCAGGATCCATCAGCGGACAGTCGCCGGTTACTTCGACTATCAAGTCTCCGTATACGAATTCCACTGCACCAACTACACGGCCAAGTACATCTTCTTCACTTCCCCTGAAGACAGGAATGTTCATCTTAATCCCGAGAGCTTCAATTGGATCGTCAGCTCTATTATCCGTTGTAGCAATGACAATTTCATTTATATATTTTGATCTCTTCAGTCTTTCGATAAGTATCTGTAATAAAGGTTTACTTTCGATGTCCATCAGAACTTTTCCGGGCAGCCTGCTTGAAGTCATGCGGGCTTCTATCGACGCAATTATTTTTCCTTCGAATTTCAAATTACTTTTTTCTGAAAAGGAATGTTGAATCCACATCATCATTGAATGTGTATTTGTATTTCTTTTCCTTAATGAGTTTCAGATCAGGGAACAATTCCGAATACAATCCGGCAAAGTCTCTTTTCCATGCGATGTTTGTCTCGCCGTGATAATTTTTAATTTCCGTAAGCTCATCAGCGTAATATTCGCTTCCATAAATGTAATCATTTGTGCATCTGTAAATTTCGGCAATAGCTTTACTGATGTGATCCGGATTTAGATGTATCAGCACTCTGTTTGAAAATACCATATCAAAAAATCCGTCCTTAAAAGGAATATCATAAGCAGTAGCCTGTATTATATTTATTCCTTTTGTTCTTTGTCTTGCAAGCTCAACAGCGTGAGGCTGCAGTTCAAATCCGTAAAGATTTTTAAATCCCATCTCCTGAAGATTTACAAGCTGAATGCCGATGTTGCAGCCGACTTCCAGTATCTTCATATCCCTGTCAAGATTTCCGATGAAATCCTCATTCATCGCTGTCCTTGTAATTCCTATATCGCTCACATACACTTCGTCAAGAGCTTTATTTTCATAAGTATTTCTTTCATTGTACTCTTCCCCGAAATTTGTTTTCCAGACTTCTTCCTGTCTTGTTGATGACATTATATTTCCTTTCTGATTATTTAAGTTACTTTAAATTATTTTTTTATAAATCTCACTTTAGCATTTCCCATTTTAAAACCGCATCTTCCGGAATATCTTTCACTGCATATTTTCCAATTACATTTTCAATCTCCTTGGGGCTGATTCCGCTGGCAGGTCTTTTCCAGGTGAGATCTTCTGCGCTTATGACATTTCCTTTTGAAATATTCCTTTTTGAAACTAGACTTCTGCGTGCGTTTTTTCTTGCTGCATCTTCAGACTTCAGCGGCATTTTTTTAAATTCACCGGCAATTGTAAATACTCTGTCCATCTCTTTAAAAAAAACCACCAGATCTTCTTTGTCCATTGCATGATAATGGTCGTTTCCCGGCAATGCTTTATCAAATGTAAAATGCTTTTCAAGTATCACGGCACCGAGCAGAACAGCTGTCTTCAGTACATCCATGTTTCCCGGCAAGGTATGATCTGAATATCCCGGTATTGCTTTGGGAAATTTTATTTTCTGATCCAGTATCATTCCGAGATTGGCATTTTCGTCAAGCGTGGGATAATTCAGAATACAGTGAAGAAGGCACAATGGATTCCCATGTTTTGAAATTACATCAACTGCAAATTTAATTTCGCTGATATCTGATGCGCCTGTGGAAAGCAGTATCGGCTTTCCGAATTTGCACATATATTCTATGAAAGGAATGTTAGTAATATCAGATGAAGAGATTTTAAATACAGGCATCAGGTCATTAAGAAATTCAGCTGACTTAATATCAAAAGGCGTTGACATAAATTCTATTCCCGTTTTATCACATTCTTTCTTCAGTAATTCATATTCATTTTTTTCAAACTTATCATACTTTCTGAATAGCTCATGCTGACTTGTAGTTGGCTCTTCTTTTAAATCCCAGTAATACGGACTGTCTTTTGAAGCGAGCATATCAGCCTTATAAGTCTGGAATTTTATTGCATGAGCTCCTCCTTCTGCAGCTTCATGTATCAATCTCTTGGCAAGCTCAATATCACCTTCATGATTCACTCCGGCCTCTGCAATTACATAAGGCTTTTGTATAATTCCGGGATCGTAATTCTTAAAAATATCTGTTATCTTCATGAACACTTCTAAAAAAATATTTCATTTAGAATATTTTTTAATAATAATTATTTATTGAAATTTGTAATCCGTAATTTGAAATTACCATGCAGTCCATCCCCCATCCACTACTAAATTATGTCCTGTAACATAACTCGAAGCATCCGACAATAAAAATACAGCAGCTCCAGCTACTTCATGATTATAACTCATTCTCATTAATGGTGACATCTCGGAAAAATTTTTCTCAAACCTGTCTTCATGATTATTCCAGACACCGTGCGGCGTGATCTGATTTACTCTCACTCCGTTCTTTGCCCAGTATGTAGATAGATATTGTGATAAAGCCATTACTCCGCCTTTGGATGCGGAATATGCTGCAGGTGAACCAAGCGATGTACCGCGGTAAAGGTTGTGATTGGGCGCTACTACTGAATAAGTTGAAGGCATATTAATTATTGATCCGCTTCCTTTTTCAGCCATATATCCGCCGATGATCTGACATGTTAAAAATGTTCCTTTCAAATTAGTCTCGACTACTGCGTCCCAGTCTTTATCAGTGTAATCTTCAAACTTTGCAAAAAACTTTGCCGTCTTATTCTGATGACAGTTTATAAGTCCGTCGATCCTTCCGTATTTTTCTAATGTTATGTTTTTTAAATTCTCAACATCTTCCCGGCTTGCCACATCAATTGAAATTCCGGTCATTTCTTTTCCGTATTTCTTACTTAATTCTGTTGCATGTTCTTTCGCTCCCGCTTCTTCCCTGTCCGCTATTACTGCAATTCCTTCATACTGACAGCATGCTTCTGTAAAAGCTCTTCCTATAAGTCCCATTCCACCTGTAATGATTATAACTTTTGCTTTCAGTTCAAATTTTTCCCTGAAATTTATTTTATCCGGATCAGTGGTTTTTAAATTCATAAAATTGTATTAATTAATTTGCTTTAAAATTTCGAGCGCTGTTTCAAGATCTTTTACTCCTCTGTATAAATCAGCCGCGGGTTTTGAATTTCCTTTTATGACTTCAGTGAAATGCTGCATCTGTTCTGTGTAACTTTCATCTAGTAATTCAAATGCGCCTTTACCTGTCTTAATAATTTCCGTTTTATCTTTGTATAAAATTTTTACTGCAGGAATAAGAAAGTCCCAGTAAATTGTTCCTTCAGTTCCGATCACCTGGCAGTTTCTGTAATATGGCTTCTGATAAAAATTCAGATGAATATTTGATACCACTCCGCCTTCATGCCTCATCAGGATCTCTGCGCCTTCTTCCGCTTTTATATCCAGTATATTTCCGCCGGTCTTCATTGCTTTGACTTCAGTCACTTCACCGAAAAGATCCGTCAGATAATTCTGTTCATGAATCGAAGTAAGGATCACACCGCCGCCCATAACGGAATTTGACGCATAACTTTTTTTATAATCTTCATCCTTATGCCAGTCAGGCATGTAAGTACCGAACTGTGACTTTGCTGAAATAACTTTGCCGATCTTATTTTCTTTTATGAGTTTCTTAATAAGCTTAATTCCGCTGTGATGAAGAAAATTGTAACCCATCAATACAGGTATATTTTTTTCTTTGGTTATTTCCTGAAGTCTCTTTACATCATGCAGTTCATTACCTAGCGGCTTTTCAATGAACAACGGTATTCCGTATTCTGCAATTTTCAGGGCTGTCTCAATATGCATTGATGTCGGATTAGTTATCAGCGCTCCGTCTATATTGTGATCTGCAAAATTGTCGGATTGATCAATCTCAGTATAAGGAAATTTCTCGGATGACTTAATACCGGATTTTCCGGTGCGGCAGGCAAAAATTTTATTCCCCTCAATACCGGAAAGTATTCCGGCATGCCTTCTGCCGATAGAGCCTAATCCGAATATCAGGAAATTCAATTTGGTTAAATAAAAATTAATTATTACTGAAAGGAATTACTTTTTTACAATGTAACATGGTGTTGCGCTGAAAGGAAATTTTTTGATCTCAATATTCATTTCCGCGAAATAATCGTCGACAGCTTTTGTCTCGCCCGGAAATACATTATAGTCATCCAGTATCAGGATCCCGCCGCTTACGATCTTCGGATATAATTCTTCAAGTATTGTAACTGAAGGTTCATAAATATCCGTGTCAAGATTTAACATCGAGATCTTAAGTCCGGTATTTTTTCTGACATACTCAGGTAATGTAACCGTAATGTCCCCTTCTATGAGTTCAATGTTTTCATCGCATGATTTATTTTTCAGAACTTCTATCAGCTGAGCAGCGGATATGCTGTTTTCACCTGCTTCATTTATAATATGTTCACGGAGTTTTTTATCATCTTCGAATTCCGTCCGGGGAAATTTCCCGAATGAGTCGAATCCAATTACTTTTTTTGCAGAATTGTTTTCAAATAAATTTCTAAACATTGCAAACCTGACAAAAGACGATCCTTTAAATACACCGCACTCCACTATGTCACCTTCTTTATCTGAAGACATTTTATATAACTCATAATGCGCTAACAGCTTTCCGATTCGGGATTTGTCACATGAAAGATAAAATTCATTTTCATATTCGTATGCTTTTTGAAAATCAGGTAACTTTATCATATAATTTTTAACCTGCTGATTTTAAAATATTTTATCTTTGACTTTTTTTTGCTGAATGTTTTCATTGATGTGTCTTAGCTCCGGCTCAAGTTCAAGTAAATTTAGAACTTCTTCTAGTCTTATTACTTTTCCTGAATAAAGTTTTTCATATATTATTTTCACTAACGAATAATCTTCTTCGGTATCCAGACAAAGTCTTATGTCACCTGCGGACGATCCGTTTTTCTTTATGCTTTTTATTCTGAACTTATCCGGATTTCTTCTTATATAAAGCGTAACGTGTTCATGATCATCTTTATCCGAAGATTCTCTCCAGCATTTTTCAAGCACGTTAATATTTATCACTTCAGTATCCATTCCCCGCGGGAATGTCCTCTCGGATATATTCGATGTATAATCATTGTCTCCGGATAAATGCTCTGATATAACTTTTTCGATAATTTCCGGATCCATCAGCGGGTCATCACCTGTAACTCTTACGATTACATCCGGCTTTAAAATTTCGGCTGCGAGTCTGAATCTGTCAAGTACATCGTGCACTGAACCGCGGATACACTTTACCCCGTAAGCGATGCAGACTTTTTCTATTTCATCATCTTCTTTAAGCACAGAAGTTACAACAGCATAACCGTCAAGATTTTTTACTTCTTTTAAGATGTTAAAGATATGTACAAGTGACGGAATTCCCGAAAGAGGTTTAAGTACTTTACCTGGTAATCTTTCAGATCCCATCCTTGCCGCTATGAATGCAATTGTTCTCAATCTGTAATTACCGGAGTTATTTTCTTTTCCTGAAGGTTTTGTGTTTGGTGTCTAAAACTTTTTTATACTTATTCATTCCTCTGCTGTTATTTGTCATATTATCATTATGTTTTCTGTACCTGTATAAAGGAAGTTCGATGTTATGTATCTTGTGGTTTTTTTCAAACCGGAGGCGTAGGTCTTCTTCTTCTCTCATTTTAAATTTCTCATCATACAAGCCGATCTCAAAAAGCAGATCCGTTCTGAACATAACTCCGCATGCTATTGGTTTGTCCCTGCCTGAGATTCTTTCTATGTGTTTTTCATTTTCATCTACAAGAAAGTAATCGCATGATACAGCATCCCATGAAGAGTTTAAATTCATGAAGATTGTTTCCATCAAAAGCAGATTTTCATCTATATAATCATCGGCATCAAGATTAACAACAAATCTGCCTAGAGCTGCTTTAATTCCTTCATTGCGGGCTGCTGCAAGTCCGATATTAGTATCAAGCAAAACCGGTCTGATATTTTTACCGTATGTCTTCATTACTTTACGCGTCTCATCGGTACTGCCGTCATCTACTACAATTATTTCGTATTCTTTTCTGTCTAAACTCTGATTCAGCGCACTTCGGATTGCCCGTGAAAGATAACGGGCGTAATTATGACATGTTATTATTACTGATACTTGCACGGTATTTTTTCTTATTTGATTTATCCAGTGACTTTACTATTTTTTTTGATAATCGGGAAATAATATTTGATCCACCCCTGTTCAGTGTATTTCTCCATGATTCAAGATTTCTGTAATCAAGCTGCGCCGTAATTCTCGGATTCATATTCGAAAAATTTCCCCTGTTGTGGTATCCCATATTATTTGAAATGAAAAGAGTATTTGCTTTACCGCTTATGGATTCTGACTTATAACCAATTTCATTCAGCTCCTCTTCAGTTACTATATCGTTTTTGTCTTTGCATATCTGACGCTGAGTTTGTATTCAAACATCAGTCTTTTAAATAAGCTTGAGAGCCTTTTGCAAAATATACGCTGCATTTGATTCATCTACATCAGACAAATATAAAAATACTTTAACCGTCGGATACGGTACATCAGCATGAGGAAATGCAGCAGTGTGAAGTGCACTTACATTCTTATCAAGATTCCTTCTCTGTAAGTGCCAGAAATGACTATATGGAGTTGTTCTGATTTTTCTGTGAACTACGGCGTATGTAAGTTCGTTAATCAGTTTATCCTTAAGAAAATATTTTGTAAATGCGGGAGTATTCGGAGTGACAAATTTTTCAGCTATGGTTTCAAAATATTCGGGAAAATCTTTTTGCCTTTTATTCATTTTTACCGGATCATATTCAATCGGATCCCAATCGGTATAATTGTTCATATTCCTTTTTATTTCTTCAAACTGATCAGCAGGAAGAAATCAGGAATTATAAAGGCGCACGCCTTCTTCATCAAGTATCTCCGCGTACTTTCGATATTCATTGCTAATTTCTTAGTTCTCAGTCTCCAGATATTAAGATATATCGTTCTCAATACGTGAAATCCGAGCGTGTTCAATAACACTCCGCCTGAATAAAGCGCAGGCGTCTTATCAAGAAAGCCGGTATCTTTAACTTTACTCATATTTTTATATAAAAATATTTATTAAACTTTTATTAATTGATTAGTATCATAAATTTCGTTTTGCAGTATATTTGATTCCATCTTAAAATAACCGGAAGGTTTTGTATCGTCAAAATATAATTTATTTTTCGCTAGTTAATTTCCAGAGGCGGTAAGATCATCTATTACATCCTTAACTTTATAGTTATTATATTTCAGATCAGTAAGTTCAAAATAAAGTGGATATTCTCCGGGTTTAAATTTTAAGATCCAGGATCTCAACTGCCACTTCCACCTTTCTGACCGGAATCAATTTCTTACTGCTGGTGCATATTCAAACAATGTCAGACATTCTCTTGAAAGTCCGGAAAGTACAGCAAATATAAAAGTAAGTCCCTCGATCTCCTTGAATATTTCGAATGTGATACTAACTCTTATCTTTTCACCTGTCTCAAATTTATATCTTCTGTTTCCTTTTTCATCAGTCAGATTTATTCCTGTAAACCTTACTCTTCCTTTGCCTCTTCCTTAACGCTGGCTGGCCAATTTCCGTGATCCGCTTTGGTGCTCACATCTACACCCCTGCTAAGTTCGTTGTGTTCTCTTAATACCTGTTTTCGAGTATTTCCACTTGCAAATAATTCTCCGTTGTAGGATCACAGTCTTCAACAAGGGTGTTCTTATAGCCTCCAGATTATGACTTACAAACAAAACAGTTCTTCCTTCCTTTTCGGAAACATCATGCATTTGCCTAAGCATTTTTTTGAAATTCCGCATCACCACTTTAAGCACTTCATCAACTATGAGTATTTCGGGTTTCCAGATGTGCTGCTACAAACACAATATTTACACTTACATTCGGAAGAATATCTTTTAACGGGAGTGTCGACGTATCTTTCCACACCGGAGAAATCAACTATACTGTCAAACTTGCCTTTGATCTATTCCAACGTCATTCGAGTATAGCGCCGTTCAGGAAAACACCTTCCCTACCCGTTAGTTCAGGATGAAATCAGTACCAACTTCCAGCAGACTTACAACTCTTCCTTTTAATTTACAGAGCCTTTGTCGGACCAGCAACTCTTGATAAAATTTTGAGAGGAAGTGGATTTTCCTGCGCCGTTTTTACCAATGATACCGGATCTCTGACCTTCTTCTGCTTCAAAATTAATATCCTTTAAAGCCCTTTATAATAGAAATTCCTTTAGTATTTCTCTGATTTATTTCGCCTACTTTCAGATAAGGATTCTCCTTACCCCGTATCTTTGCAATAAGTCTGTTAATATCTTCAACAATGATTATTCCGATCATTCCAAGCCTGTAGAAGTTTAGATATATTTAGCAACTGATACTGCACCCATAATAGAAAAAAATAAAACAAAAAAAAACATACCTATCCATAAAGTTTTTTTCAACCCACCAAATATTAAAATACCGATTGACAATGTGACGATCATAAAAATTGTACTGTATAGATTAGATTACCGGGATTAAATGTTTCCTGCTCCCAGAAATGCATATCTAAATGTGTAATTATCGCTGTCATCGGATTTGTAGCACAATCCATTGCTATTTTTCAGAGAGCGCGGATAGCGGATATGTATACAGGTGTTGCATACATCAGCAATTGAACTCCGAAACTTACAAGGAAACTGAAGTCTCTGTATTTTGTAGTTAATGAAGATACAATAATTCCGGGAAACCGAGACCTAATCCTGCCATTAATATAGGAGAGTATAAAGTCAGTAAAATATATATATTTCAGAGTTGCATTGGTAGAATATTCATCCAGTAATAAAAACACATAAATAAAACAACTGTATTCCGAATTTTAAATAAAGAAGATATAATGTTTATTTAGGACTTACTAACCGCGGGAAATATACTTTGCCGAAAATATTTGCCGTAGTAACAGAGGTAGATGAAGTCCTTGTAAGGCAATCGGAAAAGTATCCCCAACTTACAATTCCTGACATATAAAAAGCAGTGGCGGAATACCGTCTGTAGATATCCTTGCTATATTTCCGAATACTACCGTAAAAGTAGCAGAGTCGTAAGTACAGGCTGAAGGAAAAACCAAAACGGTCCCAGTATAGTCTGTTTGTAAACAGCAACAAAATCTCTCCTAACAAACACTCCATAAGAAAAGATCCTGTATCTCCAGACATCTTTCAGATAAGAGACAAACCATCCGGAAACCGGTTTGATCTCTAATGTCCATTCATCTTGTGAAGTTTTAGACATTTTAAATTGTTTAAATATTAATTAATAATTTCTGACAGTTACCCCGTACAAATATTTTCTTTGCAATACATTTGATCCACGAAATAAAATACGACAGATGAATTTTTATTTATACAGGTAATATCGGAATGGTTGATTTTATAAAAAATAAAATTTATAGGTAAATCTGTATTACGGATTACTTCAAATTTTTATTTGGAGTCCGGCTGTGAAAATAATAATAATAATTATAATAATAACCGTAAGAGCTCTTGAAGTTAAAATTGTTCAGCACGCATCCAAGTAAATGATGCGGATACTGCTTATTCAGCCTGTCATAAGTTTTCCTGAAAGCCTCCACTGGAGTCTTGTTTGCCTGACACACTAATGCTGTTCCGTCAGTAATATTATGTATAGTATCCTCAAAGTCCATAACTGTGATAAAAGCGGCAGGTCAATAATTCACTATATCATAAATCTCTTTTAACTTATTAATAAACTGTTTCATCTGTACCGACAAAAGAAGTTCGGAAGGATTCGGTGGAGTATAGTTCCGCTTGTAATGAAATGAAGATTATCCATTGGCACCCTTCAGATAACATCTTCAGAGGTAACATTAGTAAACAGGTAATCGCTGAGACCTGGAAATTTGTCAGTTTCGAAAACGTAATATTTATCCATGGTTTCTCTCAGGTCGCAGTCCATTATTAATACTTTTTTACCTGCCTGTGCAAAGAAACTTCCTGCCAGATTAGAAGATGCAGATTGTTTTATTTTCAAATGGAATGGAAAGGAATTCCATAACAAGAATTGTCTTAAGCTGTTCGGATTCAAGTCTTGAAAACTGTATTCTTGTCGCCAATGCTTTGAATGCCTCTGATGCGGAGTTAGATTTATTTCCCAATAAATTCCGGTGTTGAAGTTCGTTTTTATGATAGTTTCAATCCTGGGTATCCATGAAAGCACACTAGCGCCTTTGCTTTCCAGTTCATCCCGGTGATTTGAGTGATTTGTCGAGATAATTTCTTACAAGTGGAAATGCTAGACCTAATCCGAGTCCAATAAAATTCCGAATAAAATGATCTTCGGTCTGTCTGGAGCTACAGGAACATTATAGTCCAGTCGAGATCTAATATAGAAGCGTTTCCTACTCTCGCTCTTTCATTGATCGTTGGCTCCTGATATTTTTGCTCCAAGGGTTGTATATAATTTTTCAGCCCAGACTACTGTCTCTTTCAAGTTTTACAAAGTTCGCTCATTGCTCAGGAGATTTTTTAATTCATTCTAGATTTGTTACGAATCTTTATAATATGAATTTTGAGTTCATATCCTAGAATCTGAAGTTTTGATTGAATATTTCGGAGCTGAGATTTTCTTTTCTGCGGGGTATTTGCCTGTATGCCGGTCTTCATGATCTCTATCTGTTCCAGATAATTTTTCTTTCAGATTATTTTAATTTTCTATCCATCCTTCTCTGGGTTTTATCACACCTGTTCATCCCAGGATATTGCCAAATTCAATATCCCTCTGTACTTAAAGATTTGCAACCTGTGACTGTATAGCGGTAAGATAAGACTGATTAATGCGCTTCAATAAAATCAGTCAGCTGAGGATCCATATCCGCATATTTTTCGTCAGGTATTTTCAGACTGTTTCTATTCGCCTTTCTTGTATCAGTTTCATTTCCTTTAATTGAAGCTTCCCGCTAGGCTATATTATTTACCCAGTGCACTAGTCTGCGTATTTAGGAAATATACCCTGTCCTCTTTTGAAAATTTTCAATTGAATTTTCCTAGCATCATTAAGTTCTTTGAATTTCTTCTCTCTCATCTACAATAAACTTCTTTCCCTTAGTTATATCCTGTCTACAGAGATCCATTATATTTCCAAATAAACATCTGCATGATTTTGGTTATGCCCTGAAGCTCGTCGAATATCGGACCTTCGACAACGTAATACTGATCGCGTCAAGACCTTTTACCGATAAAATTGTAACAATACTATAGATCTTCTCAATACTTCATGTGACACAGCTACTGTTTCGGAAGCACTGCTCTGTTCAGCAGAAGACTGTATTGTCTGTTACCTGTATTAAAGGGTCGATCAATAGCACAGAAACCTCATCCCTGATATCATAACTCTTCATAACAACGATCTGAACCCTGAATATATTTTCATTGGTAACATTACCTTTTAAGCCGAAATTTGCAGTTAAGAGGAAAATGTTTCCTGGGGACTGTCGGGATTTTACCTTGTGGTAGACCTATATATATTGGTAGCAGTATTACCATAAGTCAATGTGCGAAATAATACTTTCGACAATATGATAAGTATTGGAATAAGATTCTGTCTGAGTACATTTATATATTCTTTTAATACATCTTTGAGCGTGCGACGTCGCCTATTCTTCAAAGTCATCAAATTCATCATAAGAATTGTTTTGCCATTTCTTGGTGTTTAATTTTAAAACTTTAATAAAATATTAAAAAAAATTGAAAAATATATGTGAAAATTACAATCAACAGATCTTCTGACCAGGATTATCAACAAGATAGTAGAAAAGATACTAAAGTACAGCAGAGGAAATAAATTGTTCACTATGTAAGAAAATATAGCTATCAAAGTTTGCTTCGGAACTATAATGAGATCATAAGCCTTTGAAAGTTTTATATGCCATTAATAGAAAATCACTGTCATCCTCGTAAAGATCATCAAAGGCATATTTAACAGCAAGATCTTGCCTGCAAAATAGGTTTCGCACTGACCTCCAGGATTTTTATATCATCAGAAAAATCCCCAGTTTTTGTATTGCCGGACATTATTAAAATCAAAAATTGTTGTACCTTGAGGAACTTGGTATTTCCAGGACTTTCTGTGATCACGCCGAGTATGATAACTTCCTATGTTAACTTTATTTTTTTATCCGAGAAATTAAAATAATTTCCGGCTCCCGGCTTTAAGAAGTGTTCAGGACCGATCTTTACGTAATCACTGGCCAGCTGTGTTCAGCTTCTCCCGTCATTAAAACTGCAAAGAACAATATAACTATTGCCACGGTGCGGTTTAAATCCAAAATTTTATTTGTTGTAAATTTACCATTTGAAAAAAATTTTAGAAATTCTTAATTCGTTCTTTTTGGAAATTAACATAAGTAATTTAACTATAAATTCTTGATCATAAAATTACTATTTATAAGCAGAAATGTACATTCTTTTTTTATTTCTATACTCTTTTTCTTAAAAAAAAATTCTGTGGTTTTATCAAGACCTGTCTCAAAAGTCTACTGTCGGCACAAATCCTATTTTGTCTTTTATTAGTTTAATATCTGAATAAGAATGTTTTATATCACCCAGTCTGAGCTTTTCACTTAAGCGCTCCTTGTTTTATTCAGTTTAGAATTTTATACTTGAGATAAGTTCATTAAGAGTGATCCTGTAGCTAAATGCGCAGTTCATTGCACTAATACCGGTTTCACACTCTGCAAACAGAAAGCAATTATATTGGGCCTGACTACATTCGAAGCAAAAGTAAAAAATCTCTTGACTGCTCTCCGTCACCATAAATAACAGGTCTTTCATTTTTCATTATCGCTGTTATAAATTTCGGAATGACTGCTGAATACTGTGAAGATGGATCCTGATTTGGTCCCGAATACGACCCAAATATCTGTATTATTGTTTCCGGTCAAATCTTTGAAAATACCTTGCGAGTATTTTTCACCGGCAGAGATTACAAACTGCATATGGCGAGGCGGATTAGGAAGCATACCCTCATGTTTCGGGAGAATTCCGGATTATCACCGTAAACAGAAGAGGGGGAAGCATAAATACCCTTCTTGTTTAACTCCTCTTTGGCCTCGGTATCTTCAGAATTCCGTTACATTTACTTCATTTGATGATCGGATCTTTAATGATCT
>JADJWZ010000010.1 GCA_016716125.1 Ignavibacteria bacterium
CCTGTCTCCATCAACATCTCCGGAAGCAGTGCAGAGAAGATGTTCATTAAACCCTTTCGGAAAACCGGGAAAGTGTGAACCGTCACTGCGGATCACATACAGCAATCCTAAAGGACTTGCAACGCCGTTATAATCAACTGAAAAAAAGATTATTTCCTTATGATTATCCTTGTCTATATCAGCTATAAGCGGTATTCCGGATTTTTTGAAAGGAGTTCTTATAGAATCTAAGATCACGGGATATCCTGAATAATAATAAGGAGTTTGCGCTGATGCATTATAAAAAAACAACATTATAAATAGTATGTATGTTTTAATTCTCATGATAATAACATAGCGAACAGATAATATTTTCTGTTCGCTATATTCAATTTTAATAATTAGGACCTAAAACTATTGTTTCATTATCGTTACTGTCGTGATAGTAACCTAACAAACTTCCTGACTGACCATCATTAGGCTTAGCCGGGTAATAAACATATACATCATAAGTTGCTGTTGCCAAAGTGATATAGCACCAACCATTAGCATCGGTTTCTCCTTCATATACAATACTTCCCCCGACTTTATATAATACCTGTGCATTTATTTGAGGACTGGTACCACCATACTGCATAACCCTAATGTTAAATGCAGGAAGCGGGTCTGAATTTGCTTTCGACGAAATTGTTTCATTGACTGCAAATGTTGCAATCGCTGCAAGAACTATTATTGTTGAAATTATTATCTTTTTCATTTTTCTAAATTTAAGTTATTAAAAAGTGAATAGAAACTATATAGATTAAAAACATACCTGATGTCTAAGGTGATCTAATTATGTCATCATCCTCCTTTCGCGTTTAAAAACGTTTATAAAAATTTATACTTTAATAGTACATAATATTAAGAACCGGACACCGGTGATTTGCATAAACTTAAAATTGGATTCACTCTATGAACCTGCGAAAATGTTACAATTGAATGAGCAAATATAGAAATGAATAACTGCAAAACAAAAAATAAAAAATCGCATTTGCCGAGGATAACTTTATAAGAGGTAAGGGAAGGGATTGGAAGGAAAGGGAGAATGTATATTAGGGATTAATAAAGATCAGCCGGCTTTTTCTGAATATTTTTTCATAAGCCATTCCTTAAAGAAAATCTCTTTCTCATAAGAAAGCTCAAGTTTGCAGTCCTCAAGTTTTTTTTTGTTTACACAATTCTTGATGAGCCGTTCCAGATAAAACACAAAATTCATGACCTTCTTCTTTAAATCTTTGGTAAGGAATCTATCACGCTTTATAAACTCGCGCATGGAATTTATATCATCAAGAGTATTCATAACTTCACCGGTTTCATAAAGCAGTTTCAATTTTAAAATTCGGAATTCATATTTAACGGAAATGCTATTGAGATTAATATCATTTAAGGAAGCGAATGCGCCGGAAAAATTCTTTTCCATTATTTTTCTGTATATGCTTATAAATGTCAGCAGGTTTTTAATGTCAGCTTTCTTAATTTCATGTATATTTTTTTCAAGATATTTCTCCAGCCAGAGAAGGTCTTTTACAAAAGAGCATTGTTTTATCATGTTCAGTATAAAAGAAAAATGCAGGTTTTCAGAATTAACCTGTCTGTATAACCCGGTTTCAAGGTAAAACTTTTTCAGTGCAAAAGCTTCATTCTTAAATTTTTCCGTAGATGTTTTTCGCTTTAATATCGAACATAAGATAAAAAGATTACGATAATGATATTCCTGCTCTTTTATGCTTAAGGATGCAGCAATTCTGAAAAAATGTTTCTTATATTTTTCATAAGATTTTATGTCAGGCAAGATAAAGGAATCAAAAAGCAGCTTATACAAAACCATCATGGAAGTTTTTCCATGACTCCCGAATTCTTCATACATGAAATTTATTAACTCTCCGTCGGTTTCGGAAAATTTATAATCTTTACCTTCGAATTCAAGCTTGTTAATAATGCAGATCACATTATCTGCAATCAGTGCAGTAAACATATTAGACTTCAGATTATTTCTGCAGCTTTCTATGAGTTTTATTTTTTCTTCTGATTCATATTTCTTCAGGACAGGATAATGAAGGGTCATAAAATCAAAATATTTAGAGTTTGCTTTATATTCTCTCAGGAATGCATCCCGATCAAGACCTTCAGTATAAATGCTTTGCTTATAATTCATAATAATTTTCATAAACTGTTTTTCAAGCTCTCTATCAGTAAGCACATCCATAGCTACTTCATCTTTTGCAAATTTATCTCCCATAAATTTTTTCATAGTAAGGAAATCAAGCAACATTTTATTCAGCTTCGCAGCATAATCCCTTATCTCATGTTCCTTATACTTCTTATTGTTAATCTTCATTTCAGAAAGTATGGAGTATGAGATCTTCTCCCGATTAAAAGCCGGATGATGTGAAGCGAGAATATTGAATAGTTGATTAACAGTTTCTCCTTCCTTTGAATATGCATAATTGAGATACCGCCTGAATTCAGATAATTCCCGTTTAGAAAGCTTTTTTAAAATTTCAAACATCCTCGTCAAATTTTACCAATAAAAGAGATTTTATCCTTTATAAACAATCCCTTAATTAAGTAATCATAATAATTTGTTCTCGGCAAATTAAAATAAATATTTTTTTTTCAACTCCTTTTTTCTCCCATTTTAGCTCATTCCAAAAAAATTAAAACAGGAGGAAAAAATGAAAAGCTTATTCATTTCAATGTTGTGCCTAATCACTATTAACTTTTGGTTCCAAACACCATTAAAAGTATCCGGTGCCGGAGAATCAGTTTCTGTTCATGAATGTCAGGATTATTGGTATGATATTATTTATAAGGACGGAAGCTGGTGGATTTATCACTATTGCGGGACCGATCTGATATATATTGATCCTTATGTCTGGGATTGATTATAAAATTTAAGCGGAGTTAACAGCTCCGCTTTTTAATTCTGTGTCTATTTCATCATTATCATCCGCTTCATTTCCGTAAAGCCCTCAGTAGATAATTTATAGAAATATACTCCGCTTGAAATATTACTTCCATCTACGTTAACCTGATATGTGCCGGGATTTAGATTTTCATTTACGAGAGTAAAAACTTCTCTGCCGAGTATATCGAAAACCGTAAGCTTAACATTTCCGCTTTTTGCAATATCGAACTTGATGCTCGTTGCAGGATTGAATGGGTTTGGGAAGTTTTGGTAAAGATTGAATGATGAGGGGACATTCGTGTTCATAGGCTGAATACCGACCGGCTCGTCAGGCGGGATGAAGCCGTGTTGATTGGTTCTGTATCTGTCATGTCCGTATTGAGGCCAGGGGAAATCTTCGTGTGTGAAGGGAATGCCCGGGATAGTCCATGCGTATAAATAGAAACCTTGATTGGATAAAGTTGTTGCTACAATTTCGACTGAACCATCATAATTTAAATCAGCTATTGAAACTGCTCTAACAATACCAAATGGTCTAAGAGGTGACCATGGTAAACTGATACCATCTGTAGAATATGCAAATATATTCCCATAGCCATTTGGATTAAAGGCATCCCATGTATTTGAAATTATATTTAAATTTTCACTTAAGTTGATTTTCCCAAGAATTCCTGTAGCCCAATGTTCACCTAAACCTCGATTGGGCCATGAGCCATGAACACGATTTAATATATTATCGAATGCTGAAAATGTTATTCCATATTGAGTTCCAGTTGCAAAATCCATTTCACCATTACGATTTATATCTCCAATCACAAGTGTTCCATAATCCATGTTTGCAATATAGTTCTTTTCACTAATAATATTTCCATAAATATTTAATTTGAGAAATTTATGATTTCTAGGTTGAATTCCATTTTTATCAGCTACTATAAATATATAAGTTGAATCAATATAGTTTCTGTTTATATATAATGATGGAGAAGAACTCCATGAGTAATATAATGAATCAAAATATATTGGGAAATTATTTGAAAAATTCTCACCATTATGACGGAAAATATTAACCGCTCCTGAATCAACAATTTTATTTACAAATTTAAAGGAATTGAAAATCATTTCTGCAAATCCGTCTCCGTCGACATCTCCAATGGCGGGATTATATTTTGCTTTGCCGGGAATATATTTAGGCCATCCTGCTCTTAGTGAACCATCATGATTAAAAACAGTTACTTCATTTGCTTTACTTATAATAATTTCAAGTTTTCCGTCATTATCGAGGTCATACAAGCTAATGAATTTTGTAGGATCAATATCACCATCACTATAACTAATAGGAAAACCGGGAAGTGAGTTTCCAAATCTATCTATTGCATCAACTGAAAACGTCATCCTTAATACAATATCAAGATATCCGTCTCCATTTACATCACCACAGGCAATATCATGTATTAATTGGTCATATCCTTTAGGAAAATTAGGATTACTGGATCCATCACTTTTAATAACATAAAGTAATATTGCAGGGTTTACTACTCCATCATAATCCAATGCTACAGCTATAATTTCCTTCTGACCATCTTTATCTAAATCTGCAATTAAAGGAATACCGGCTTTTTGAAAAGGCCATCTTACGTTATCCGCATGAATAGGAAAATTTTGATATGGAATTGGGGTTTGAGAAAAAAGGGTTGAGAAAGAAAAGACGATTATTAAGAAAAATATAATTTTTTTCAATTTTGTATTTAATTAAAAACAAGAGGGCTGTCCTACAAGGGACAGCCCTTCAAATTATCTTCATGGGTTAGTAATTTGGTCCTAAAGTTACAGATGTTACTATGTCCGCTCCGGAATAAGTGAATCCGTTTTGACCGTTTTGACCATCATTAGGTCTTGGAGGATACCAAGCTTTAACCGTATAGTTTCCTAAGGAACCAGGCCAGGATTGAGAATATATACCACCAGTTCCAGTTGTTCCTGATAAAATAGGATTATTATTAAAATCATATACAACTATCTCAGCACCAGACTGAGTTGAACTCCCTCCGTACTGATAAACAGTTACTTCAAAATTTGGTAACGGATTTTCGGAATTCGAAAACAATTTGCCATTGATTGCAAAAGCAGAAACAACTACAATAAGTAACACTGCCGACAATAAAACAATTTTCTTTTTTCATTTTCTAAATTAATTTAATTTATTAAATAGTGAATAAAAACTGTAAAAATTAAAAAATATCTTGATGTCTAAGGTGATCTAATCATGTCATCATCCTCCTTCTGCGTTTAAAAACGTTTATAAAAATTTAAACTTTAATGTTGCATGATATTAAGAACCGGACACCGGTGTTTTACATAAACTTAAAATTGGATTCACTTTATGAACCTACGAAAATGTTACAATTGAATGAGCAAATATAGAAATGAATAACTTCAAAACAAAAAACAAAAAATCGCATTTGCCGAGGATAACTTTATAATTGGTAAGGGAAGGGATTGGAAGGAAAGGGAGAATGTATATTAGGATTAATAAAGATCAGCCGGCTTTTTCTGAATATTTTTTCATAAGCCATTCCTTAAAGAAAATCTCCCGGCGGGATAGTTTGTAAATCAATTCCTCTTGAATTCTACATTTAAAATAATTTAACATTTCAAAATCATTTCTCTTAAAGTTAACTTTGTAAAGAATATTTGATACATTTAAATCAAAATTTTATTTAATTAACTTATTCACATAATTCAAAAGGAGTAAACACGTATTATGAATGCAGCACACCTTCACCTTGTACTCAATCACATTCCCGTTATCGGTTCTATGTTCGCAATTTTTATACTTATCATTGGTATCCTGAAAAAAAGCGATGATGTAAAAAAAGTCTGTATGCTCGTGATCATACTTACATCACTTATCACAATACCTGTATATCTTTCCGGCGAGGATGCCGAAGAAAAAATAGAAGGAAATTATGAAGATGTGGAGGAAGAATTTATTGAACCGCATGAAGACTTCGCTTTATACAGTTTTATTGCAATGAATATTACAGGAGCAGTCGCACTGTTATCCATGTTCCTTTTCAAAAAGCCAAAAGTCCTTCCGAACTCATTTGCGTATTTAATGCTCGCTATTTTATTAATTGTAAACGGAATGATGGCTTATACAGCGTATCTCGGCGGCAAGATACATCACCCTGAAATAAGGGAAGATAAACTGCCATGGGAATCCTCTGTGAATACTAACGGCAATATGTACAAAAGTGATTTGAATTCCGGAGATGAAAAAGAAGAGGATAAAAATGAAAAGGATGAAAAAAGAAAAAAAGATAAAGAAGATGACGACTGATCCGGTTTTACAAACTGTGTTTTACTTCTGATATAATTTTTTTCATATCATCCGGAAGCTCGGATTCAAATCTCATTTTTTCATTTGTAACGGGATGTATAAATCCCAGCACCTTTGCATGCAGCGCCTGTCTGTCAATTTTTTCAAGAAGATTCTTTATTCTTGATTTCAGATTTGATGTAAGATTAACTGAATGCGGCTCTCTGCCTCCGTATGTCTCGTCTCCGAATACGGGATGCGCCATGTCCGCCATATGAACCCTGATCTGATGAGTCCTTCCCGTTTTGAGTTTCAGCTTTACCAAAGAAAGAAAATCATACTCTTCAATTACTTCATACAATGTAACCGAAGTTTTACCTGAATTATCATCACCTTTTAACACCGTTACTTTTTTTCTGTCCTTCTTATCCCTGCCGAGCCTGTTTGATATCTCCCCTTTTTTCTTTTTCAGCTTTCCCCAGATTATCGCATTGTATTCTCTTTCGATCGTATGATGAAAGAACTGTTCAGATAATTTTCTGTGCGTAACTTCATCTTTTGCAATCACGATCAGACCTGAAGTATCTTTATCAAGTCTGTGAACAATACCAGCTCTTTCAAATCCGTTCAGATTAGAAAGACTACCTTTGGTCTTTTCCGCATAATGAAGAATGGCGTTTACCATCGTGCCGGAATAATTTTTATAGGCAGGATGCACTACCATCCCGGGCGGTTTATTTATGATCATAAGATATTCATCTTCAAATACGATATTCAGCGGAATGTCTTCAGGAAGTATATCCTGCTTCTCCGGGATAATCTAGCTCAATATCAATTTCATCTTCCGGCTTTACTATATAATTGGATTTTACAGGCTCGCCGTTCACTGTGACAAACCCAAGATCAATTGCCTTTTTTACCTTTGTACGGGAGGCGTTCTCTATAAAATTTGAAATATACTTGTCTATTCTCTGCTTAGTCCTTACCTCAGGAACCGTAAATGAATAATTTTTTTCCAATACTTATTTATTAATTGAAAGAGTTTTTTTGTTTAAATATGAATTATTAAGTTACTTTTCCTTATTATGAACTTACTAAGGATAATTTTAAATTTAAAGTTTATACTGAAATTTAAATATACTTTATTTATTTATAATCAGTTCAAATTTAACTTTACAATAAATTTCTAAAGTATTTATTTTTATGAAATTTAAATATTAGATCATGCAAAACAAATTATTTAACTACATTTCAAAATTCACCTATCTATCTTCACTGCTGTTAATAACTTTATCAGTTTCTGTTTACATGTCAGGATGTTCTTCATCAGAAGAAGAAGAAGTAGTTCAGACTCAGAGAGAACTGGATTCACTTGAATTTTATTCACAACTGCAAAAGTCATTTGGGATTTACAATCATGCTTTAGGTTACAATGAAAAGTCCGACAATAAAAACGCAGCGGAATCATTTGAGAAAGCATTAAAACAATTAAGTAAGATCGACTCCAAGATTTTAAATGAACCCGGTAATTATACCTGGAAACAGGATTATAATGAACTTGCCGTCAGTATAGTGCAGGATTATATCTCTACACAGAGTGAGATCAGCAGCGGGAGTCTTGTATTCGATTTTGCTGAACAGTTTTCTGTCAGGTATCAAAAGTTGAAGAAGTCAGCGGTGACAGAGGAAGCATTGCCGGACGGCAGTGATATTCCGCTTGACAGAAATTCCGCAGTGGACGGATATATAGAATTTTTTACCAACACAGACAGGGGAAAAGTTTCATTGATAAAACCCTTTACAGGCTACAGGTTATGCTTACGGTCTCGGTCAGGATGAATACCGTGATGACAGAATGGATATGGAAAAATCCACCGATGCGGCTGCTCGACATTTAAAAGATCTTTACAGATCATTCGGCGACTGGTATCTTGCTTTTGCAGCTTACAATGCCGGACCAGGCAGAGTCAACAAAGCAATTAAAAGAAGCGGTTCGAGAGACTTCTGGACTTTACGCGGATTCCTTCCGGGTGAAACCAAAAATTATGTCCCGTCTATACTCGCTCTTTCTTATGTGTTCAGAGATCCGGAAGGATTCGGATTTCGTAATGTGGAATACGGTAAGCCGATATCTTTTGACAGGGTGAACATAAACGCCTCTATGACTTTACAGCAGGTAGCTGATCTTTGTGAATCCGATATTGAAACTATACGCGAATTAAACTCCGAGCTGACTCAGGATATGGTTCCCGATTATGTAGACTATTATCAGCTCAGAATTCCGCATAAGACTTATGAAAAATTTCTTGCAAATTATAACAGATCTTCCGGCATTGATAAGAGCGGAAGTAAAGAGCCCGTATTCGCAGGCGATGAAGCAGGCGGTTACCAGTCAAGTATTAGTCTTACATATTATAAAGTTAACGGATATGAACCCGGTGATCCGAAATCCATTGCAAGCAAAAACGGCAGAAAGAAAGTTACATATAATTTCAAGAAAAAAGATGCGCTCTCCGCTATTGCGGTATTCTATTCCGTAAGACCGGTTGAGATCAGGATCTGGAATAATCTGAATTATGGAGAACCTATCAAACATCAGCAGCCGCTCGATATTTATCTTACTGAAGAAAAATACAACATTCTTCATGGTTTAAATAATATTAAAAGCGCTGACATTGTAAATACAAATGAAGGTAAGAGAAAAGCGATTGAAGAAATTGCATTAACTAATACTGAAGAAAGTGAAGATGAAAACAATACACCTTTTGATGACTCTAAAAATGTATCAAATGATAAAACCGTTTCAGACAGTAATGAAGATGACAGTTTTTTGAGTTCGAATAGACCCGGGAATGAAACAGTTACGGTTAGTAAAGATGAAAATAATTCAGAGTCAGATGAAAATAATTCAAAGTCAGATGAAAATTCCGTTGTAGGTAATTCAACTGAAAATTCTTATACACAATCAGAAACAAATAGCGGTAATGAACATTCAGAAGAAACATACACTGAAACCGTGAAAGCTCCTGAGACAAAGACTAAAACAGTAAAGGAAAAAGAAAAGAAAAAAACTACTTCCAAAGGAAATACAGTAACATATACTGTATCTGAAGGAGATAATCTTTCATCAATTGCAGATGAGAACGGATTAAGCGTCGGTGAGATAAAGGAATTGAACGGGCTTGAGACTGATAAAATACTTGTCGGTCAGAAGCTGAAATTATCCGGCAGTTCTACTTCCGCTTCAAAGACATCCGTTCACACAGTTTCCTCCGGTGAAAATCTCACAATGATAGCTGATAAATACGGAATGTCACTTTCTGAATTAAAGGAAATAAATGATCTTGATTCCGATATAATTATTAAAGGACAGAAATTAAAAGTTACCGGCAGTCAGTCAAAAGGCAATACAAATTCAGGTAAGAAAAGCACAGGTAAGACAACTCACAAAGTAAAAAGCGGAGAGACGCTTGCATCAGTCGCTTCCGAATACGGTGTTTCAATATCTGAACTCATGAAATGGAATAAACTTAAGAGTGATAAAATATTGATCGGACAGGTTTTAAAACTTTCCGGTGATTCAGGTAAAAAGAAAAAGAAATAACGCTGAATCAATAAACTGAATTGAAAGAAATATATATTAGACATATATTGCATTCGCCTGAAAAAATTTTGCTGGCATAGCTCAGTTGGTAGAGCAGCTGATTTGTAATCAGCAGGTCGGGGGTTCAAGTCCCTCTGCCAGCTCAAATGATAAAACCCTTTAAGAATAATTCACTTAGAGGGTTTTTTATTTTACTCACATGAGTTAATTAAAATTTCCGGGGCCGGACCGGGGGCAAATTCTTATTTTAAATAATATTTATTTTTTTACCTTATATAAAATCGTAATGGGTGTCGAAGTATATGTAATTACTTCCAGTTCGTTTGGAGGAGTTTCAATTGAAAGTAAGTTTTTTCTTAAATTTTCATTTGAGGAAATCAAACCTTCCTTTTCACTGACAAAGACATAATCAACATTACTATTTTTTACATTTTGAATAAATTCCAGATAATTTTCAGCATAAGGCATTACAACTAAATTCATGTTTAAGTAATAAGCAATATGAGGTTTTCTGGTCATGATTGATTTTCCTGCCATACTTTCCTCATTAAGTTTTTCAACATGGTCTCTAACTTCCAAAATTTCGATCGGAACATTATTAATGTCTTCCTTTGCTATATTATAAGAGTTGTAAAAGTTTAAAAATATTAAAGAGAATAAAATTATGCTGAATAGTTTTAAGTTCAGGAACTTCAAATTAAACCGCTGAAAAAATTTCTGAGCAAATAGCTGAACAATCAAAAAACAGTAAAACGGCAATAAGGGCAATGAAAATCTTTCCGAATAAAAAATTAGTAATATCTGAAAATAGAAAATAAGACTCGCCACGAAAAAATAATTTTCAGCCGGGCTATGGAATTTAAATCTTAAAAGAAAAATAATTAAGCCAAAGCCTGCCAGAATACCTATATATCTGGGGAAAAATCTAAAAATATCTTTAGTAAAATACGTCACGAAGTTCTTTGATATACGTTTCGCGAAAGCTCCAAAATCCCGAAAAACCACATCGGACATAGAGTTAAAAGTATTTTGATGTTTTGAAGTCCATTCATCTTTTGACATTGTATCAGGTTTATAAACAGTATAAGCAGTGTTTTGATAATTGTAATTATAAAAAAAATATCCGGTAGACTGATAACTAATAAAACCCCAGGCTGAAAGCATGAGAAGCACAGGAATGATATAGGATAATATTGGCTTCAGAATTTTATTCCTTTGATTAATATTTTCATTATTTTCATTTCGCTTCATTTTATAAAAATGGAATACGAATATTACAGTCGTAAGCAGGATTAATGATATTCCGGTATATCTGGTAAGGTATGCCAGTCCTGTAAGAATACCGGCTATTAAAAAATTGCGATTGTTTAAATCTTTACTGCTTAAAAGAAAATACAGCGCGGAAGTATAAAATAACAGAAAAAGCATATCAGTACCGGGTTCATAAGTATAACGCCAGAAGATTTGATTGACAGCTACAAATAAAACTACAAACAATGCGCCGTCCCGATTAAAGATTGAATTAATAATTTTTGAAATGAAAAAAAGCGATATACTTGCGCATAAGACATTCAAAAATTTACCTGCTGAATAATAATCAAATTTAAAAAATATTCCCGTAATAGCTAAAAAGAACTGATAGACAGGTCCCCTATATTGATCTATGACTAAATTTCCTTTTAAGAGTTCTTTTGCCTGTGTGACGTAAGCAACATAGAAATCAGTTTCAACTCCATAATCTCCTATCAACCGATTGGTCATTGAAACAAACAGCATTATTATAAAATATATTGACGGAACTATAAAAAAGAGAAGGTTTGAGTTGAGAAATTTGCGGAAGGAATTTGTTAAATTATTACTCATCTAAATTTTCATAAAAATAGTTTTATAATATATTAATAAATCTCATTAAAAATTATTGTTAAATTAACAAAAAAAGATATTGCCATTTGGATCTTCTCATGGAGCATTGAATTTTACAGAGACAAAAAAATGATTTTTATAAGATAACCTTCTAATACAATTCGATAGAAACCTGCCTGAAGGTTATTGAATAATATGGAGACCATTCGACATCTTCAGCCACTTTTAGTCAAAATCCTGCAGTTCAAGGACATGACAAAATCATATCACACTAATTCTAATATCATTGGCGATTAAATTAGCTTAGTTTATTCCTGCAAAAGAAATTGTTAATCATAAAATGAATAAATAAATTAGGATCAACAATTAATAATACTCACACATGAAACGAAAACTATGTTTAACAGCATTACTTTTATTCCTCTCATTGTCCTTTTCATCAAATCCTCCGGGCTGGTATGTGCAGCGACTTCCCGTCAATGATCTTGTTAATGATGTATTCTTTCTTGATAGTTTGAATGGGTGGTTAGTTACACAAGGTGATAATGATCCTGTCGACACCAGCTATATAATGCGAACAACCAATGGAGGAGATAATTGGACAATTCAGATGAGACAGGCGCAAAATCTTAATGTTGTTCAATTTTTAGATATTAATACGGTTACGCTGCCGGAGAATGCTAGGAGCGGCTTTACGAGAATATATAAAACTACTGTTGGTGGATTACAATGGCGGTTAGTACCAAGTACAGGAATGGCACTAATCAACGACATGTTTTTGTCAATAAGGATACCGGGTGGGTTTGTGACCTAGTGTGATATTTGGAGGGTTTACATAAGACGACCAGTGGGATTAGTTGGAAACAACAGTTAGATGTGAGCTATAAGATTCAGAAAATATTTTTTAAATAAGGATACGGGGTGGGCAGGAAGTAGAGATGTAAGCAGGATACTGTATAAGACAACTAATGGTGGTTTAAACTGGAACGTTCAGTATATATCAAATTATCAAATTGAATCGTTATTTTTATAAATCCCAGACAGGGTTGGATAAGAGGTGGAGCTGGAAACAGCGTAGTTTACACAATTGATGGAAATACCTGGACGAGCTCTATTGGAAATATTGCTACAGGTTTTGATACAAAATTTATAACAGATTCGCTCGGTTATTCAGTGTACATTTTCTTTACTAAGAATAATGAAATCAACAGATGGAGGGAGGAAGTGGGGTTATCAAAATACTCCCAGTTAAGTGGTAATGTTGTAGCAGTAATTAAGGGTGACACAAATAAAGTATGGGCGGGAATACAATGCATACTACTGATGGTGGTGGAGTAATAGTTGGTATTTCAAAACCTCAAAATGAGTTACAAAAAACTTCTTACTTTATCAAAACTATCCCAATCCATTTTAACCCTAAAACAATTATAAATTACGGAAATAGGATATACTTCGAATGTGAAACTGGAAGTATATGATATTTCAGGGCGAATGATTAAACAACTTGTAAATCAAAAGCAGAATCCGGGGAAATATAATTACACCTTTGACGGCTCGGATCTGCCAAGTGCTGTGTATTTTTATAAGCTTACAACTGAAGATTTTACTGAAACAAAGAAAATGGTTTGGCAAGTAGTTTCAATTATCCTAATCATAACAATCTGGATTCAAGAATATTGTTTGTGATAAATGCCGATTAAATTAGCTTAGTTTATTCCTGCAAAAGAAATTGTTAATCATAAAATGAATAAATAAATTAGGATCAACAATTAATATTAATCACACATGAAACGAAAACTATTTTTAACATCATTACTTTTATTTTTCTCATTTCATTTTCTTCCAATCCTCGGGCTGTTGTATTGCGGCAACTTTTCCGGTCAATGATTTTGTGAATGATATATTTTTTCTTGATAGTTTGAACGGATGGTTGGTGACCGATGAGTAGATTCAGTGAGAATGATACTAGCTACATAATGAGAACCACTAACGGTGGTGATAATTGGACAATTCAAAATGCTAAAAAAGAAAAACTAAATACTGTGCGGTTTCTTGACATAAACACTGGCTATGCTTCAGGCGGATTAAATGGAACTACGGCAATGTCCTTTTATAAAACAACCAATGGCGGTACTAACTGGCTGACAATAAATAATATTAGTGGTGTTGCAATAAACGATATGTTTTTTTTTAAATAAGGATACAGGATGGGTATGTGATGACAAATATATTGTTTGAGGTTTATACAAGACCACAAACAGGGTATTAGTTGGATACGGCAGTTAGATGCTGACTATAAGATTCAGAAATATTTTTTTAAATAAGGATGCAGAGGTGGGCATGCAATAGTAACACAAGCAGTGGGTTGTATAAGACTAATAATGGAGGCGCTCAATTAAGGAACCAATGTATGAATTTCCGGGCAGCCTGAGCATTATTTTTATCAATTCTCAGAATGGTTGGGTATCCGGAGCATTTGGCGAAGAGAGAATCATACAATTCAGTATACTAGTAATGGTGGTGCAAATTGGACTTATGCACAGGGTGAGGAGTTGGAGGATTTGATTTAAAATTTGTAAACGATTCCATAGGATATGCGGGAGGTGGAAGCCAGCCATTGAGAATAATAAAGTCAACTAAT
>JADJWZ010000011.1 GCA_016716125.1 Ignavibacteria bacterium
TCATCAACAGTCATCAAATATGACATTAAAAGACAAGGGAATGTAGAATTAAAATTATATGACATCACAGGAAAAATAGTAAGAACGCTTGTAAAAGAAGTTCAGGAGCAGGGGAGTTACAGTGTTTTATTTTCTCCGGAAAGTAATGAGATGCAGTTACAGTCAGGAGTTTATTTTTATACTTTAAAATTTGATTTAAAAAATATTATAACTAAAAAATTACTTTATATAAAATAAATTTATAATTATGAAAAAATTAATAATGTTATTGGCAATTATTGCATTATGTAATTCAGCAAATAGTCAGATTACAAATGATTATCCATTTAAAACATTGTTAGATTCAAATAACAATTTATATTTAAGCGGTTATGGTAAATTTAATAACAAATTAATTTGAGTTATGAAAAATATAATACTGGGGTGAAAATTTTAATTTTCAAATGTTATAATAATCCTTTCGGAAATGACAGAGGAATGGACATTGTAATTGACGAAAGCGGTAATTCTTATATTACAGGTTTCATATTTAATAACTTAACGCAAAGCAATGATATAATTGTTTTAAAATTTAATTCCTCAGGAACATTGAGCTGGGCAAAAACTTATCATAATCCGGGTGATGATAAAGGATATGGAATAGATATTTATTTTGATTCAGGAATATTGGAAGGAATTTATATAACAGGTTTTAAAACTGTGAATGATCAAAAGTCAATTTTTGTAAGTAAGCTCGATAACTTTGGTAAAATCACCTGGCAGCGCGATACTGCATTATATGGTAAGTATGATATTGCAACTGACATATTCGTCGATGCAGGTCATGTTTATACCTGCGGGTATTCATATCAGGGACCTGTATTCGGTGATGATATTTTCTTTATTACTCTTGATAAATTTGACGGCTCCATTGGAACGAATGACATTCTCCTTCATAATATAGCAGGAAGTAATGAAAGACCGACTGCGTTTACTGTTGTAAATACTTCAAGAAATTATCTGTCAAAATCCCGCAGCTCCGTTACTTCCATATCGGATAATTTTTCTCAGACAACTATAACGCCGTCAATGTTTCTGACAGTATTTTATGACGAAGATCTGAATAATAAAGTAAATGAAAAATGGAGAAGATATTATTATAACAGAGGCATGAATGACAGGAATGTTCCGACTGCAATAACTTCAGACAGTCTTCAAAATATTTATGTAACGGGATATACAAGAAGCGAGACACCGGGTAATGATCTGGACTTTGTGACAACAAAGTATAAATTTCAGGACGGAAGCAACGCATGGAGCGGCAGCGGTATAAAATTTTATAATAATGATTCGATGACTTCATCCCAGTATAACGACCGTGCATCGGCAATAAAGCTTTCAAAGAACGGTTATATATTCGTAGCAGGAATGAGCGACGCTTCGCCTTACGGATATTCAATAGTATGTTATAAGCAGGAAACAACAATCGGTCCTCCGGTTCAGCGCTGGGTAAGGTCGTACATTCCTGATTTTCAAGAGCACGGCAATGTACCGGGATCACAAATGCAGCGCTGGGCGAATATAGAAGTTGACAGTTTCGGGAATCCGATACTCATAGCTATGCAATGGGATGAAAACGGCGCAGAGTGGAAAGCGAGAAAGTATGACACGGACGGAAATATAATTTATACGATCGGTGAGGATGATAATAATATTAATTCAGATCAGTCTCTGCTTTCGTTTGAGTCCCGGAAAAGCACCGGAGACTCAAACGGGGGACAATCGAAAAAAATTAATTCCGAAAATATTTCAATTTCAAATTCACAAATGAAAATTACGGATAAGAGTATTTTCGGAAATGAAGCGACAGATACAAAACTATTTCAGAACAAACCGAATCCATTCAATCCTTCGACAGAAATTTCTTATAACGTTTCGACGGAAGCTTTTATAACGATAAAGATCTACAACCTGCTTGGACAGGAAGCGGCGTCACTTGTGAATGAGATGAAGCATTCCGGTATGTATAAAGTTACATTCGACGGATCAGCGCTGTCAAGCGGGATGTATTTTTATAAATTGTTTGTGAATGGCGCAACAGTTGATACAAAGCGGATGCTGCTGATGAAGTGACGATGCGATTAAATGTTTGCATTATATGATTGTAAAAAAACAATTAAAAATCCCGGAATTGATTTTAGTAGAAAAAAATATCGAAGAGATGCCAATATTGGGTGGCTTTACTACAACTACATGATTTGATTTTTAAAAATGCGAAATTGAAAAATTGAATTTTGTTTTACTGCAGGACTTTAATTGATTAGGATTTTGCAATTCTGAATTTGTAAATTCAAATGCATGGATGATATTTTTTAATAATAATTAACTGAATTTTATGTTGTTTAAAAATGAATACAGAATAGAATCATCAAGATTAAAAGGATATGATTATTCAAGTCCCGGTGCATATTTCATTACGATAAAAACGGCGAAGGGGGAATGTTTTTTCGGAGATGTTGAAAATGAAAAGATGGTGTTGAATGAAATCGGTAAAACCGCTACGGAATACTGGAAAGAAATTCCGGATCATTTTCCGTATGTAATTTTAGATGAATTCATTTTTATGCCGGATCATTTTCATGGTATTATTTTTCTGGATGAATATAAAACACTTCAAAAACGTCAGCCGGTCGGAGTTATCATCAATCAATTCAAACGCGCATGTACAATACAGATCAGAAAATCTGAAATAAATTTCAAATGGCAGCCAAGATTTCATGATCATGTAATCAGAAATGAAAATGAATTGAACAGGATAAGACAGTATATAATAGACAATCCAAAAAATTGGAAATCAGGTGACGAATTTAATTCAGATGAATTAACATTTTAAAAGAAATAGTGTAATCAAAAAAATGAAATTGTATTTTATATCTGACGAAAAAATGCGCATTCATTTATTGCAATTGTCCGATATATTTTTTCCTACGCAATCGTAGAGACGCCCAAATTGGGCGTCTCTACAAATTAAAAAACAGGTGACGAATTTAATCAGAATGGATTAACATTTAATATAAAAATGGTGGAATCAAATAAATGAAATTGTATTGATAATCCGATACAATAAACAATCGCTATCATCCAGTGCAATCGTTCAATATATTATTACCTACGCAATCGTAGAGACGCCCAATTTGGGCGTCTCTACAAATTAAAAAACAGGTGATGAATTTAATCCGGATGAATTCACATTATATATTTTTCCTACCCAATCGTAGAGACGCCCAAATTGGGCGTCTCTACAAATTAAAAAACAGGTGACGAATTTAATCCGGATGAATTCACATTATATATTTTTTTCCTACGCAATCGTAGAGACGCCCAAATTGGGCGTCTCTACGAATTAAAAAACAGGTGACGAATTTAATCCGGATGAATTCACATTATATATTTTTTTCCTACGCAACCGTAGAGACGCCCAAATTGGGCGTCTCTACAAATTAAAAAACAGGTGACGAATTTAATCCGGATGAATTCACATTATATATTTTTTCCTACGCAACCGTAGAGACGCCCAATCGTGAGACGCCCAAATTGGGCGTCTCTACAAAATTAAAATCTGGTGATGAATTTAATCCGGATGAATTCACTTAATATTATTTCTACCAATCGAGACGCCCAAATTGGGCGTCTCTAAATTAAAAAACAGGTGACGAATTTAATCCGGATGAATTCACATTATATATTTTTTTCCTACGCAACCGTAGAGACGCCCAATCGTGAGACGCCCAAATTGGGCGTCTCTACAAAATTAAAATCTGGTGATGAATTTAATCCGTATGAATTCACATTATATATTTTTTTCCTACGCAATCGTAGAGACGCCCAAATTGGGCGTCTCTACAAATTAAAAAACAGGTGACGAATTTAATCCGGATGAATTCACATTATATATTTTTTCCTACGCAACCGTAGAGACGCCCAAATTGGGCGTCTCTACAAATTAAAAAACAGGTGACGAATTTAATCCGGATGAATTCACATTATATATTTTTTTCCTACGCAATCGTAGAGACGCCCAATCGTAGAGACGCCCAGATTGGGCGTCTCTACGACAAAAACAATTATTTGGTTGGTATTTTAGTATTGATCCGGCAGCGTCATTATTGTGAAATTTATTGTTTTTACAAATACAATGAATTATATTTATGACTAAAAATTACAATACTACAGCATGTCAGAAAATCTGATCGAAGTAAGAAATCTAAGAAAATATTTCCCAATAAAAAAAGGCGTTTTCTCAAAAACTATCGGCAATGTTAAAGCAGTCGATGATGTCTCTTTTTCAATTAAAAAAGGCGAGACACTTGGACTGGTAGGGGAGTCGGGATGCGGAAAGACAACGGTAGGAAGATCGATCTTAAGACTGATCGAGCCGACAGCCGGTGAAATTATTTTTGAAGGAAAGGATATTACGAACATATCAAGTCAGGAGCTTAAAACATACAGAAAGAAAATGCAGATCATTTTTCAGGATCCGTATTCTTCGCTGAATCCGCGTATCACAGTCGGCGGGATGCTGAATGAAATTCTGAAATTCCACGAGATAGCAGAAGGGGGAGCCGCAGAGAAAAGAGTAGAGCAATTGCTTGACACAGTGGGTTTAAGAAAAATTCACGCGCGAAGATATCCGCATGAATTTTCCGGCGGACAGAGACAAAGGATCGGAATTGCAAGAGCGCTTTCAGTGGAGCCGAAGTTTATAGTTTGTGACGAACCCGTTTCAGCACTTGACGTTTCAATTCAGTCGCAGATACTTAATCTGCTTCAGGAACTTCAGAAAGAATTCGGAATTACTTACCTTTTTATATCACATGACCTTTCTGTAGTTGAACATATTTCCGACAGAGTATGCGTTATGTATCTTGGTCAGCTTGTAGAAATGGCAACAAGAGAAGCATTGTATCTGCAGCCGAATCACCCATATTCTCAGGCGCTGCTTTCCGCAGTACCGCTTCCTGATCCGAGAAATAAATCCAAAAGAATTATACTTACAGGCGATGTGCCTTCGCCGGCGAATGTTCCGACCGGATGTTATTTTCATCCGAGATGTCCGAAAGTTTTTGAGGACTGTTCAACAATTCACCCGGTATTGGCGGGAACGGAGACTCACAGCCAAAGCTGTCTTTTATTTCCGGAAAGTTATCCGAAAAAAATAAAAGCCGCATAAACATAATGAATGTTTTTTTCGGGTTGTAAAAAAATTTGAAGTATAGAAAATTTACACACAAAATAAAATTTGAAATGATTCCGGACGGCTGTTTGTCAGTATGATAATCAGCCGTTTATTTTTTACATATGTTTAGTATTATATGACAGATCAAAAATGTATTTTTATTATCAATAAAGTAAAGTAAATGAATAAATTAATATCAGCTTTTTTATTATTCAGTTTAATTATACTCAGCGGATGCGGTAAGAAGGAAGAAGCGGTTATGACTGACCTTCCCGGAGGTATACGCGGGGGCGGAGTATACAGGATCAATGAACTTGAAAACATCAGGAGTCTCGATCCGGTAGGGATCAGCGATGTGGTATCGCATCACGTCGCCCATCAGATCTATGACGCGCTTGTCGATCTTGATACAAATCTTCACCTAAAACCGGATCTTGCAACACGCTGGGAAATTTCAGAAGACGGACTTACATATACTTTTCATTTGCGTGACGGCGTGAAGTTTCAGGATAATGCATGTTTTCCTGACGGGAAGGGAAGAGATCTGAAAGCGGCTGACGTTAAGTATTCATTTGAAAGAGTATGTGATCCGAGAGCCGGGACTTTGGGATATGATTATTTCAAAAATTATGTGGAAGGCGCAAAAGAATATTTTGATGAAATTTCTCTTTCGAGAAAAGAGAACCGCGAACCAAATATAAATGAAGTAACGGGATATATTGCAAAAGATGATTCTACTTTTCAGATAAAACTTAAATCTCCTTTCGGTCCGTTTATATTTTATCTTACGCTTGCATATTCATACATAGTCCCGAGAGAAGCAGTAGAAAAATACGGCAAGGATTTTTTTCAGAATCCTGTCGGCACGGGACCGTTTATTTTCACAGACTGGAAACCTGACCTTGAGCTGAATTTAAAAAGGAATCCGAATTACTGGGCAAAGGATGAACATGGCAATCAGCTTCCGTATCTTGAAGGCGTTAAATTCAAATTCATAAAAGAGCTTTCGCAGCAGATGCTTGAATTCCAGAACGGTAATCTTGATGAATGTTACAGACTGCCGAATGAATCATTTAAAGAAATTGTAACTCCGAAAAAAACACTTGCACCGCAGTATGAAAAATTCAGACTGCAGAGAGTTCCTTCTCTCGGTTCGGCGTATTACGGATTTCTTACCACGGGGAAAATTTATAATGACGTGAAAGTCAGACAGGCGTTTAACTATGCAATTGACAGAAATAAGATACTGAAATTTGTTTTAAACGGTCAGGGATTTATGGGAGCTTTCCATGGGTTGGTTCCACCTGCAATGCCTGATTATGATATCAATAAAATCAAAGGATATGATTTTAATCTTGAGAAAGCGAAGCAGCTAATGACTGAAGCGGGATATCCGGACGGCAAAGGATTTCCTGAAGCTGTGCTGCAGATAAATTCCGGCGGAGACAGGAATATACAGATCGCTGAGTCTATTCAGAATATGCTTAAAGAAATTGGCGTAAATATGAAGCTGAACATAATGCAGTTCGCGCAGCATCTGGATAATGTGGATGCCGGAAGGGCGGATTTTTACAGAGCGGGATGGGTGGGGGATTATCCCGATCCCGAGAATTTTTTGAATCTCTTTTACGGAAAAAATGTGCCGAAAGACCCTACGCAGATCAGTCCCGTGAATTCGACAAGATTTCAGGATGCAAAATATGATGAGCTTTATGAAAAGGCAATTTCGATCTCTGATCTTAAAGAAAGATATGAATATTATTATCAGGCGGAGCAGATCGCTGTTGATAAAGCTCCGATGATATTCATATATTACGATGAGCATTACAGACTGCTTCAGCCGTATGTAAACGGTTACGGACTTGATCCGATGCACAGGGTGAATTTCAGGACGCTATGGCTGAATCAATGATCAATTTTCAATTATCAATTATCAATTATCAATGATCAATGATAGATGATAAATAATAAATTAAAAAAACAAATTATTGATTTGAAATATTTAGTATTAATACTGGCAGCAGTTTCAATCCATCTGCATGGATGCGGAGATAAGGAAACCGAAAATATAGTGCAGCTCAAAGGCGGAATAAAGGGCGGCGGAGTTTACAGGATAAATGAACTTGAAAATGTAAGAAGCCTTGACCCTGTAAGGATAAATGACAATGTCTCGCATCATGTTGCGCATCAGATCTATGATCTTTTAATTGATCTCGATAAGGATCTTAACATTGTGCAGGATCTTTCACACAGATATGAAATTTCCGAAGACGGACTGCTCTATACTTTTTATCTGAGGAAAGGCGTAAAGTTTCAGGATAACGCATGTTTCCCGGACGGAAAAGGAAGAGAGATGACAGCTGCGGATGTTAAGTATTCATTTGACAGAGTTTGTGATCCGAGGACAGGCACTTTAGGATTTGATTATTTTAAGAATTACGTGGAAGGCGCAGTTGAATTTCATGAAGAAGTAACTATCGCCGGCAGAGAATCGCGCGATCCAAAATTCTCAGGCGTGAGCGGTTATATTGCAAAAGATGACACAACATTTCAGATAAAGCTGACAAAACCATTCGGACCTTTTATATATTATCTCTGTCTTGGTTTTTCATACATTGTTCCGAGGGAAGCGGTTGAAAAATACGGACAGGATTTCTTTCAGAATCCTGTAGGGACCGGACCTTTCATTTTTGTTGACTGGAAACAGGATCTCGAACTTAATTTAAAAAAGAACCCCGGCTACTGGAATAAGGATGAATTCGGAAATCAGCTGCCGTATCTCGACGGAGTAAAATTTAAATTCCTGAAAGAAACTTCACAGCAGATGCTTGAATTTCAAAACGGCAATCTTGACGAATGTTACAGAGTGCCGAATGAATCATTTAAGGCAATTGTAACTCCGGAAAAAACTCTTACTCCGGAATATTCAAAATTTGCTCTACAGAAAGTCCCTTCGCTTTCGATACAGTTCTACGGATTTCTGACAACCGGAAAAATATTCAACAATGAAAAAGTCAGACAGGCATTTAATTATGCAATTGACAGGGATAAGATACTAAAGTTTGTATTAAACGGTCAGGGCTATATGGGAGCGGTTTACGGTATTGTGCCGCCCTCTATGCCGGATTATGATGTTGAGAAAATAAACGGATACAGATTTGATCTTGAGAAGGCAAAACTTCTGATGAAGGAGGCCGGTTATCCCGACGGCGCCGGATTTCCGGAAGCTGTCCTGCAGATCAATTCAGGCGGGGACAGGAATATTCAGATCGCCGAATCAATACAGAATATGCTGAAGGAGATCGGTGTGAACATGAAGCTGAATATTTTACAGTTTGCTCAGCATCTGGATAATACTGAAGAGGATTATATGCTGCTTCAGTCATATGTAAAGGGTTATTATCTTGATCCGATGCATCGTGTGAATTTTAGACATTTATGGCTTGATAAATAGGATTGAACTCATTAGTTTAGTTGAGTTTTTTTAAAGGAAGGGCTACATTTAAAATTAGTTTATAAATTAAAAAGATCATTAATGATTAAATCAAAGCTACCTAAATTAATGCCCGTTTTATTGTTTATTTTTTCCGTGACAATATTAATGGGATGTTCCAGTTCAAGGGAGTTAGCGGAAGACAGAGATGGATCGGGTAACAAGAAAAATGCTAATGGAAATAACTCTACAGAAGTTGCATCCACCAGCAGTTTAACTGAAAAAACCACCATCAATAAAGAAAATCTCGAAGCTATTTCCAGCAGTCTTGCAGGTTTTTTAACAAGTCCGGAATTTTCAGGAAGTTTAGATAAAGATGAAGTCATGTATAAAGTCATCGAATATCTAAACACGCCTTATTTATGGGGCGGTACTTCAAAAAGAGGTATAGACTGTTCTGCATTTATTCAGACAGTTGTATATCAGGCGCTCGGAGTTTCATTACCGAGGACATCATTTGAGCAGTCAAATGTAGGCGAGCCGGTGGAAAGGGATGAGCTTAAATTCGGCGACCTTGTTTTCTTTGATACAATGAGAAAAGGAAGAGTTTCTCACGTAGGAATGTATCTCGGTAACGGATACTTCACACACTCAGGTTCAAAAGCCGGTGTTTCAGTGGCGTCACTTGACAATGAATTTTATGCCAGAACATATCTGAAAGCAAGAAGAGTAACGGAAGATTAATTCAAATGAATTAAGAATTTTCATATCCCGGAATCCGAATAAATTGGATTCCGGGTTTTTTATTATCTAAGTATCTCTGTTTAAACCGAATTAATTATCATGTCGGCATTTGTTATAAGAAATTTCTTTTACTCTATTGTAATTATAATCGGGGTCCTCACAGTTACTTTTTGCCTGCTCTATATTATACCGGGTGATCCGGCGAGAATGATGCTGGGTCAGAGAGCTGATGTAGCATCTGTAGAATCAGTAAGAGAGGAACTCGGATTAAACAAACCCATCTATATTCAATATTTTAAATTTATGACCAACGCTTTTCAGGGAGACCTGGGAAGATCTTATGCAACCAACAGGGAAGTAGTAAAGACAATTCTGGATAAGCTGCCTGCAACGGCTTTGCTTTCATTCAGCGCATTATTTATTTCTTCAATTCTCGGAATACTTATCGGAATAATTTCCGCAGTAAAACAGTATACATGGCTTGACAACTTTTCAATGGTATTTGCATTAATCGGCATTTCATTTCCTTCATTTGCCTTCGGTTTAATAATGGCTCTTGTATTCGGACATCTGCTTAAATGGTTTCCGATATCAGGTTATGTCAATGACGGTTTACAGTATTTAGTTCTGCCGATGCTGACTCTTGCTTTACGTCCTATGGCAATTACCGCAAGGATCACACGTTCATCTATGATGGATGTAATGAGTCAGGATTATGTAAGAACTGCAAAGGCAAAGGGACTCAGCTCGGGTAAAGTAATATTCAAACATACTTTAAGAAACGCTTTGAATCCTGTAGTTACTACAATCAGCGCATCACTGGCGGCTACTCTCGGCGGCGTTCTCTTTATTGAATATATTTTTAACTGGCCGGGGATCGGACTGCTTGCTATAGATGCAATTTTCAAACTTGACTTCCCGATGATACAGGGCACGGTCTTATTCAGCGCAATCGTTTTTGTAGTAATAAATTTCTTTGTAGATATTGTATATGCAATGCTTGATCCGAAAGTAAAATTATCATAACGGTTTAAATGGAAGCTGAAACAGCAGTAGTTGCGGACAGTATTTTGCAGGAAGACAAGAGCAGATCGCTCTGGCATTATTCCTGGAAAAGACTTAAGAGGAACAAGCTCGCAATGGCGGGACTTGTAACTCTTACCATTCTGATTATAGTTGCTCTTACAGCACCTATAATTGCTCCGTTTGATCCAAATCAGCAGATACTCGAATATTCTGCTAAGGAAATATTTTTTAAAGGAACAGTGCTTGTTAAGAAAGATACGGATCCGGAATCTGACGAGACATCTTATATCCCGGTAAAAAGATTGATAAGCGAATCAGGAAGTTCAGTAACGTATCTTGATTTCTCGGATGAAGAACTCACAATTAATAAAGATGAGATTGAAGAAACATCAGAAGGATGGACAAAGACGTTGAATTATTATCTCGGAACGGACAGATTCGGCAGGGATGTTTTAAGCCGACTCATTTACGGCAGCAGGGTGAGTTTAACAGTTGGACTTGTTTCAGAAAGCATTGCAATTTTCATTGGACTTATACTCGGTTCAATAGCCGGTTTTTTCAGAGGAAAGACTGACGCAGCCGTAATGTGGCTAGTGAATGTAATTTTTGCCTTTCCCGCAATTCTGCTTATCATAGCATTATCGGTAGTGCTCGGCAAGGGATTATGGCAGGCGTTTATTGCGATCGGACTTACGGGATGGGTTGATATAGCAAGGATAGTCAGGGGACAATTTTTTTCACTTCGTGAGACGGAGTTTGTAGAAGCGACAAAGGCGATCGGTTTTAATTCAGCAAGAGTGATAACCCGACACATACTGCCTAACTGCATGGGACCTGTAATTGTAACAGGAACAGTCGGACTTGCATCGGCAATTATTTTCGAAGCGAGTCTGAGCTTTTTAGGTCTGGGCGTACAGCCTCCGACAGCAAGCTGGGGTCAGATGATCTTCGACGGATATAAGTATATAGTAGTCGGAACAAACTGGGGACTGGCGGTATTTCCTTCTCTTGCGATTATGATAACAGTATTTGCAGTCAACTTACTCGGTGACGGCCTGAGAGATGCTTTGGATCCAAAGTTAAAGCGTTAATTCAAATTTATCAGTAGATCTTTTTCAGATGAAAAGAGATCTTCTTTGACCTTCCTTTACTATCGCCTTCAATTATTGCGGTTAATTCATTCTCACTTATTTTTTCATAAGTGATCTTCTGCGGGAAATCATGTTCAGGATTTTCAAATACAAATAAAGTATCATTTGATTTAGTCATTCTGAAAGATACCGGTCCGGTATTATGACTAACATCAGCAATATAACAGACACCGTCTTCTCCGCATACAATTGAAAGTTTTTCAGGATTGGATAATTCACCTTTACTTATAAAGTAAGCTTTGCCGGTTAATTTATTCTCACCGTCCGCCGACCATTCTTCATGATAGATACCGTTTCCCTGAATTCCTTCCCACTGACCTATCAGCCAGCTGAAATTATTAAAATCAAAATCTTCCAAATCTTAATGTTAAATGTTAAATACAAAAATAGTAAATTCATTCACAAGAATAAACGAATGAATAATACATGTATATACATAGAAATTGGCATTGACATAATATATGTATATACATATATTTGTAACCATGAGAATAGAAGATGAAATAAAACAGGAGAAATTCAGTTCGGAATATACAAAGCTTTTAATTAATCTTGTATATACCGGAAACAGGATCAGCTTTAAGACAAATGAAATTTTAAAAGAAAAAAATCTAACGCTGCAGCAGTACAATGTACTGAGGATATTGAGGGGACAGCATCCGAATCCTGCGACTGTAAATATGATAATCGACAGGATGCTTGATAAGATGTCAAATGCGTCGAGAATTGTTGATAAGCTGGAGTTAAAGAAGCTTGCTCAGAGAACAATGAATAAGGAAGATAAGAGATGCGCAGATGTTCATATAACGTCAAAAGGACTTGATCTTCTTCTTGAGCTTGATGAAAAAGTTAAAGTGAATGAAAGAAGCGTTATACATCTGACTTTAAAAGAAGTAAAAACATTAAACGATCTTTTAGATAAACTAAGAGGATAATTTTAACAAACTAAATAAATAAAAATGAAAACATTAAAAAAATCAAAAGGCTACTTACTGATCTTATTAACATTTGCAGTATTAGCAGGCTGCGCTGAATCAGAAAAAAAAGAAGCTGCAGGCAGGATTGATGAAAATGAAACAAAAACAGAAAATGTAACAAAGAATACTTCAACTACTGCAAAAGGTGAAAAAAAGCAAATCGCTTTACAGGACAGTAAGCTTGAATGGATCGGAAGCAAAGTAACCGGAAAGCATAACGGGACAGTCAGCATAACCGGGGGTGAATTATTTGTTGATAATAATGAAGTTACCGGCGGAAGTTTCGAAATTGACTTTAACACAATTACTGTTCTGGATGTCGAAGACGCTGAATCAAACGGGAAGCTGACAGGTCATCTTAAGTCTGATGATTTCTTTTCCGCTGAGAAACATCCTAATGGCAAATTCATTATAAAATCTGTAAGTAATACGGGCGGTAACCAATACAACGTTACAGGTGATATGATTATCAAAGGAATTACAAATGAAATATCATTTCCCGCTACAATAGTAACGAATGAAGGTAAAGTCACAGCAAACGCAGATTTTAATATTGACAGGACTAAATGGGATATAAAATTCAGATCGGGTAAGTTTTTTGAAAACCTCGGTGATAAAATGATAAGTGACGAATTTAATATTAAATTTGAAATTAAAACTTTATAAAAATGAAAAAAAGAATTTTCAAATCCGGTGACAGAGGAAAGGCGGATCACGGCTGGCTGATCGCCAGACATTCATTCAGCTTTGCAAATTATTATGATCCTGAAAAAATCCGATTCGGTACTCTGAGAGTTCTGAATGATGATATTGTAAAGCCTTCGCAGGGATTCGGAAAACATCCTCATGACAATATGGAGATCGTAACTATACCATTAAAAGGGGAGCTGGCGCATGAAGACAGTACAGGAAATAAAGAAGTGATATATGCGAATGAAGTTCAGATAATGTCTGCGGGCAGCGGTCTGACACATTCAGAATTCAATAATTCAGAAACAGAAGAAGTAAATCTTCTTCAGATATGGGTATTTCCGAAAGTTAAAGATATTACGCCGAGGTATGATCAGAAGAAATTTAATGCGGAAGAGAGACACAATATTATTCAGACAATTGTATCTCCTGTAGAAAATGAAAATACTCTTTGGATAAATCAGAATGCATACTTTTCATTATCTGATGTGGACAAGGATCTTATAATTAATTATGAAATAAAATCCAAAGGCAACGGAATATATATATTTTTAATTGATGGCAGAGTTGAGATTGACGAAGTGATATTGGATAAAAGAGATGCAGCCGGAATTGAAGGAGCTGATGCTGTTGAAGTGAAAGCTCTTGAAAACAGCAGGCTGCTTTTTATTGAAGTTCCGATGAGTTAAATAAGTGACATAAACTTTTTGATAACTGATATTAAATAAAATGAATAAAATAAAAGTACTGGGAATATCCGGAAGTTTGAGAGAAAGTTCGTTTAACACTGCATTATTAAAATCTTCTATTGAACATTCAAAGAAATATTTGAATATTGATATTTATGATATCAGCAGAATCCCATTATATAATCATGATATTGAAAAAAAAGGAATACCTGAATCAGTTATTAAATTTAAATCTGCAATTGCATCAAGTGATTCACTTCTGTTTGCATTACCAGAATACAATTCATCGGTAACAGGAGTTTTAAAAAATGCAATTGACTGGGCTTCGAGAGCCGAATCGCCTTTGAACGGCAAGCCCTGCGCCATAATGGGAGCTTCAGGCGGATTATCCGGAACTGCAGGAGCTCAGTCACACTTCAGGCAGATTGCTTCTTCAGTAAATATGATCTGCATGAACGTTCCGAAATTTCAAATGAGAAGAAGCAAAAGTTTATTTGATGAAAATAATATACTCACAGATCAGACTACAATTGAACATCTGAATAAATTTCTGAAAGCGTTTGAAGATTGGACATTAAATTGTATAAATAAAAAAAATTAATATGAAAATACTTTATATTTATCCTCATCCTGATGATGAATCATTCGGACCTGCACATGTAATGTCAAAACAGTTAAGGGAAGGTCATGAAGTTTACCTCCTGACTCTGACAAAAGGCGGAGCTACGAAACAAAGATTTAAGTACGATCTATCAGTAGAAGAAATGGGAGAAGTGAGACTCAAAGAAATGCTCGAAGTGGAAAAGGTTCTCGGACTTTCCAGGAATGACGGTTTTAGATCTTGCGGACAGCGGATTAAAAGAAATGGATCCTGAAATTATTGAGAAAGTAATTGAAGATGAAATCATGAAAATAAAACCGGATGTAGTCGTAACATATCCTGTTCACGGTATCAGCGGATTTCATGATCATTTAATTACACATGCAGTTGTAAAATCAGTTTACTGCAGATTAAGAAAGGACAATGATTTTCTTAAAAGACTTGCATTTCATACTTTATCGAAAGATGATACTGAGGGTGAATTCATGTTCAGATTAAGTAATTCTACGGATGAAGAAATAGACTGCATTGTTGAAGTTGAAGATTCTGACATAAAAAAATCAATGGATGCGCTTGACTGTTATGTAACATTTAAAGAGACTATTGATAAATCAGGAATAAGGAATAAAATTAAGAACAAAGTTTATTTCGAAATATTTCAGGAAGATCACAAACCATATTTAGCAAACATATTTGAAAAACTAAAATAAATTAAAATGGAAAAAGCAGGAAAAAAGATATTAGTAACAGGAGCGACCGGACTACAGGGCGGCGCTGCAGCAAAATACTTAATAAAAAACGGATGGGAGACATCGGCGCTTGTAAGAGATCCGGAAAAAGATACAGCAAAGAAACTTGCAGAGTCAGGAGTTACGCTAATAAAGGGAGATATGAATGATAAAGAATCTCTGAAAAAAGCAATGGAAGGAATTTACGGAGTGTTCAGCGTGCAGAATTTCTGGGAGCATGGATATGACGGCGAACTTTCACAGGGGAAAAATTTAATTGATGCAGCTAAGGACGCGGGTGTAAAGCATTTTGTTTATTCATCTGTCGACGGCGCCGAGAGAAATACAGGACTTCCGCATTTTGAAGTGAAAAATGTTATTGAGAAATATCTTCTCGAGAGCGGAATTACTTACACGATATTGAGACCGGTATTTTTTATGGATAATTTTAATTCATGGTTCGTACCTGCAGAGCAGGACGGAAAGTTTGTTATTTCCATGTCGATGAAGAAGGACATAAAGTTACAGATGGTAGCTACTGATGACATTGGAAGAATTACTGAAATTGTATTTAATGATCCTGAAAAATATACAGGAAAGGCGATCGCGCTGGCCGGAGATGAACTTACAATTCCTGATGCCGCAAAAATTTATTCTGAAGTAAAAGGCAGTGAATATGTATATAATGAACTTGATGTAGAAACTGTAAAATCACAGAATAAAGAAGTCGGGGAAATGTTTCAGTGGTTTATGGATAAAGGTTATACGGCTGACATCAATGATCTGAAAAGCAGATTCGGCGGAGTCACTGATTTCAAAACCTGGCTGAAAGGCTGATACAGAACTTTATAAATATCATTGATCTAAATACCGGTTAACGCCGGTATTTTTTTTTATTATAAATCTCCTGTAACCTTTTCACAACCTGTAAACAAAGCATATTCTTTTATCCTGTTATTTAATTCACGTATAGATTTTTTTGATATTTTCATATTTGATTCCGGATAAAATTTATTGATGATCAGCGTCTTATTCTTTCTGTCAGATTTTAAGTCTATCCTGCCTATGAAAATATTTCTATACAGTACGGGTAAAGAAAAGTAACCGAATTTTCTTTTATAATGGGGGAGATAGCATTCGAGCTGATAATCGAAATCAAATAAAAATTTTATTCTCTTTCGCTGGATTATTAAATTATCAAACGGCGAAAGAATATTAATTTCAGATTTATCCGGAATATACATTTCCAGATATTCCGGCAGAATGTAATATGTCCGATCAACAATTCCTTTTACTGAAATTGCCATAATTTTTTTTCCCTCAATAAGCTGTGAAAAGAATTTATCAAAACTTTTTTTATTGTATCTCCTGAGATATGTAATTTCATTCTTAGCTGCAATACCGTTTGCATACAGGAAAGACAATATAAGATGCTTGTGATATTGTTCATCTGTCGGGTATGAAACGTCAATATCTGAAGGGAGTACTCTTTCTGTAAGATCATATACTTTTTGAAAATTAATTCTTTTCTGTACCATGAGTTCTCCGGAAAAAAATAAAAACTCAAGAGCTTCTTTTGAAGGCTTTCTGTTCCACCATCCTGAGTCACCGGTTTTCTTATCTTCAAAATCACGGGACATAAGCGGACCTTCAGAAGTAATTCTATTGAGAACAAGCTTTAGCAGCCGCTTGTTTTCCTTTTTGAAATTTTTATATTTATCGGAGTAATATTTTTTGAAGATCAAAGAATATCTGAAATCTTTAACTGGCAGAATAGCTGCAGCATGACTCCAGTATTCGAAAACTTTTTTTTCTTTGAAAAGCTCATTAACAGAATCAGCAGTGAATCTGTCTGACCTTGACCAGAGAATATGATTCACTGATCTTTCAGTAACGGATATAGTATCTATTTGTATATATCCCAAACGCGATATCACTTCATGAATATTATCTTTATCGTTATTTCTTTCTGGATTGAGCAGCATCTGACTCCGGAGTATGATTGCTCTTGCAGTATTTTTATCTATGACAGGGATTTTAGACGGCGGTGAATGTTTCAATTGAAATTAATTTGAACAGGTAAAATAATATGCATCAAAGATATTACGCTGAACAATAAAGTTTTAAGTATAATATCTTTAATGCAGTTATGATATGTCTTTTAAGAGGTTAGTTAGAAACGTTCTTAACTGAATCAGATCGTCTTTTAATTTTGGATTCTTAGTTACCATTTCGTGATCAGAATGTCCACCTGAAGGAGGTTCAAATAAGCTCATCTCACTTCCGGTTCTGAATGCGGCGGTTTCCTTAGACTGATTTAACTTAATATTTTCAGCTTCTTCTTTTTGATAATAAGTTTTTAAATGCTGCTTTGCGCCTTCAATAGTATATTTTTCTTCACGAAGTAATTTTTTTATGTAAAGAATAAGTTTTATATCTTTGTTTGTATATACCCTGTTTCCGGCAAGATTTTTAGCTGGTCTAAGCATTTCAAACTCTGTTTCCCAGTATCTAAGAACATATTGCTCAAGCTCAATTATTCTGCTTACTTCACTAATAGAATAATAAAGCTTTTTCATGGCAAAATTCTTTTTCATATATGTTAATTTTTGAGTAAAAATATAAATATACTTTCTTTATTACAATACCAATGTTAAATATCTTTACTTTAATGAAGTTACGTAATGTGTTTAATTAATTAATTGATTTTATTAGTTTTAGCAAACTATAAAACAAATACATAAATGAGATTACAAGTAAAGCATACAGCATTTCTATTTATCTTGTCAATAATAATAATATTTAGCGGATGCGCTGAGAAGCCGGATGTTTTGTATATTAACGGTAAGATTTATACAATGAGTAAGGATAACAAAGTAGCGGAAGCTGTTGCGGTAAAAGACGGTAAAATTCTTGAAACAGGAAGCACTTCTGATCTGAGTGATAAATATAAACCTGAAGAAACGATAGACCTTAGAGGCGCAACTGTACTTCCGGGATTTATAGATACGGACGGTTCAATATTTGAATTCTCTAAGAATCTTAATTTCATAAACTTATCATATGCAAATAGTCTCGATGAAATTAAACAGCTGATAATAGACAGAACTAAACTTGCTTCCGAAGGTGAATGGATTGGCGGTTACGGTTATAATGAATCTGTATTTACTGAGGAGGATTTTCAAAAATTCGATAAGTTTTATCTTGATCAGATCGCTCCAAATTTTAATGTATATATTGTAAACAGTACATTTTCCGCTGCGTTGTTAAATTCGAGAGCATTAAGAGTGCTGAACATTAACGCAGAAACTAAATCACCTGAAGGCGGAGAAATAGATAAAGATGATAAAGGCGAACTTACCGGACTTTTGCTTTATGAATCTGTTAATTTAGTCAGGGATAATATGCCCGGTCAGTTAAAAGATGAAATTAAAACTCAGCTCGAAAGAGGTGTTCAGGAAATTTTAAAATACGGGATCACTCAGGTTCACGACAGAAGTGTCAGCAAAGAAGGAATTGATATAATAAGAGAGCTGATTGATGCAAACAAATTTCCCCTGAAAATATATGCAGTGCTTTCAGGTGAAGATAACACACTCATAGATTTTTATATGAACAAAGGTACAGAGATAGCTTATAAAGACAGGCTTACTGTAAGATCAATAACGGTGGACTATGACGGTCTGATAGAATATCAAAAAGCTGTGATCAATGAAGATTATAAAAATGATCCGAAAAAAAGTTTTCCTTATTTATCAGATAATGATATACTCAATTTATTTAACAAAGCAGCGGATAAAAATTTCCAGTTTTCTATAAAAGCTGTAGGTGACAAGGCGGTTACAAATTCACTCAATATAATAGAGAATGTTTCAAAACAAAAAAACCTAAAGGATGCGCGAACTATACTTGGATATTGTGAAATGGTTGACGCAAAGGATATATCGAGGTTCGGGGAATTAAAAGTAATACCTTCAGTAAGACCGGATTTAACAATGACTGATGTTCAGATAACCGAACAGCTTATCAGCGCAGACGCATTAAAAAAAATAGGACTGTGGAATTCACTGTTAAAGTCTTCCGGAATGATAGTGGCAGCTTCTGATTTTCCTGTTCAGCAGATCAATCCGTTTGTTCAGATCTATTATCTTACTACCCGGCAGCTGACTGATACTACAGGAAGCTCCGGAGTAAATACAGATCAGAAGATAAGTATGATTGATGCTGTCAGATCTTATACAATATGGCCGGCTTACTCATCGTTTGAAGAAAATATAAAAGGCTCTATCGAAGCTGGAAAGGTTGCCGATATGATAGTAATATCAAATGACATTTTTAATATTGACAGCAAAGAGCTTTTAAATACAAAAGTAATAAGGACAATTATAAACGGCAGTATTGTATATGAAGATAAAAATCTGCTGAGTGCCGGAAAATAATTCAAATGACATAACAGTAATTGAGATTCTGAGAAAAACAGTTTCAGAATTAGAGCTTTGCAATATAAAGGATGCGAGAATCAACGCGGAGCTTCTGCTTTGCGAAATTATGAAATGCAGCAGACTTGATCTTTATATCAATTATGAGAAACCGTTAAAAAGAGATGAGCTGGTTCAATTCAATCAATACTTAAAAAGAAGATTAAGTAATGAACCGTTACAGTACATAACGGGAAAAACAAACTTTTTCGGTTATGAAATTAAGCTTGACAGAAATGTACTGATACCCAGGCAGGAGACTGAATTACTTGCAGAAAGAGTTATAGAAGATATAATTTCATCAGAAAAAAAATATGTCTCGCTGTTTGAGATTGGAACAGGTTCAGGATGTATAGTTGTCGCTCTTGCCAAAAGACTGACCGAACTTGAGATCGGATACGAAATTTTCTCAATTGATATTTCCGGTAACGCTCTTGAAACCGCCCGTAAGAATCTTGAACTGAACGGCATTGCAGACAAGCGAATTACTTTATTTGAGAAAGATATATTTAAGATTGACAGGCTGAAGAAAAATTATGACTACATTATTTCAAATCCGCCTTACATTTCCCTTAAAGACTGGAATGAACTTCCTGACGAAATAAAAAAATTCGAGCCGTTATCTGCATTAACTGATGAAAGCGACGGACTCAAATTTTATAATAAAATATTTGAGATATATTCAGATAAAGAATTTACAGGAAAAGCATTTTGTGAAATTGGATTCGGGCAGAAGGAAGATCTTGTAAATCTTCTGAAAAAATTTGAAAATATAAAATTTACATTTTATAAAGACTACAGTGAAATAGACAGGATCATTAAACTCGAAAAATGTTAGCAGCAGTACAAAGAGTAAAAAATGCTGAGGTAACCATAGACGGAAAAATTCACTCGTCCATAGGAAAAGGTTTGCTCGTACTACTTGGAATAAGAAAAGGGGACGGTGAGGAAGAAGTTAAATATATTTCAAGAAAGCTTACGGAGCTCAGGATCTTTTCTGATATAAATGATAAAATGAATCTGAATGTAAAAGATGCGGATGGTGAGATTATGCTGATCTCACAGTTCACATTATGCGCAGACACGGCAAAAAGCGGAAACAGACCGAGCTTTACTGAAGCTGAAATTCCGGAAAAAGCAGAATTTTTATATGAGAAAACAAAAACAGAATTAGCTAAATTGTGCAGTCCCGGGAAAATTAAAAGCGGAGTATTCGCTGCTAAGATGGATGTATCTCTGACAAACAGCGGACCTGTAACTATTTTAATTGAAAAAAAACCTAATGAATAAAAATGTTTACATCATCGGCGCCGGTAAAGCCGGATCAGCTTTTGCTTTTGAACTTAGCGGAATCGGATGCAAAGTAAATTTTCTTACCGACAGAAATAAAGAGAATACTGAATGTGTATCCGGAAAATTACTTCCACTTGAAACATCAGTAAAAACCGAAGGTAAGTTTATTGAAGCGTCCGACATTATATTTATATGTGTTCAGGATAGATTTATAAAAGATATAATAAACGAAATTATCAGTACCGGTGTGAAATTAAATGATAAATATTTTATTCATACATCAGGTTCTCTTTCATCTGAAATATTTCCGGAAAATGAATTCAGAAATTCACATACAGGATCTATGCATCCGGTTCAAACTTTTGCAACACTCAGCGCTGACAATAAAAATTACCTGTCAGGAATTTATTTTGGGATTGAAGGAAAGAGTGAATGCATCAGGCTAATGAAAGAAGTGATATCTGATCTGAGATCCGAATTTCTTGAAATACCTCCGGATAAAAAATACATTTACCATTCCGCATGTGTAGTATCATCAAATTTTCTTGTAACACTGATGAATATATCTGCGGAGCTGCTTGCGTCAATCGGGATTGAAAAAAGCAGATCCTTTGAGATATTCAAACCGATAGTGATGAAAACTATAGAAAATATTTCCGAAAACGGTCTGGTGAATTCACTTACAGGACCATTTGAAAGGAATGATATTGAGACAATTTCCAATCAGTTAAATTCAATTTATAAGGAACTTCCTTCTCTGATTCCGTTTTATACTTTGCTGGGAATGGAAACAGTCAAGATTGCATTCAGAAAGGAAACCCTGAATTTAAATAATGTTATTTCGATGCTTGATCTTATGAACACTTATGTTTCAAATGAAATAAAGAATGAAAAAATAAATTAAATCAAAAGTATAACGAATTGTTTAAAAAAATCTTTTTCCTTTGTTTTATTGTAATCAGCTTTTCGTTAATTTCAGAAACTGTATTATCTCAGGATATCCTCTCAAAAGATTATTTCAAAAATAACAACTTATTTTTAAATAAAAAAATAAAAATTACCGAAGACGATACTTCAAAAACAAATTCAGGCAGGAGTAAAGTAAAAAAAATTAACATCGGTGGTATTTTTATTTCACCTTATATAGGTTTTGGAATTCCAATGGGCAGTTTCGGTGATCAGTCCAATGCAGGATTTTTGTATGGGTTTAAAGCTGAGCTTGCTTATAATAAATTGTATCCGTTCATTTTTGGATTTATATATGAGAATCAGTCATTCCCGGGAAATCCGCAATTTACCACTGAAAATTCACTTACTGATTTCACTACTGATATGACAAATATCGGAGGAAGTCTTGACATATTATTAAATAAATATATCAGATCAAATTTCACATCAGCAATATTTTCCCTTGAAGTCAAATACTCCAAAGTGACAAGGTCCATCAGCTCAAATGTTATAATCCCGGAGGGCTTACCCGGGGATGTAAGTCTTATCACATACTCAGCCGGATTAGGAGTTACAATTTATATCTTTGATATCGGCGCAAGATATACATTTGCCAAAGATATGAAAAATCTTTCTTTCCAGATGAGAATTCATTTTCCATTAGTCAAGTTTTAAAACTTTCTGTCTTTCCATTTAATGTCTCTCTGAAATATAAAAGTGAAGGGAAGTATTAATCCGTACAGAGAAAAATAAATCATAAATAACGGGTAGTATTTGTAAAGACTTTTAAGCTCAAAAATTTTAAAAGTGTTTTTAAGCAAAAGTAATTCGGATATAAGTTTTATAAATACGAATAATAAAAAAAATTTTATATTAAGAAATAACAACCCGAAAAGAAAAAGTATGCTGACAGAAAACAAACATACGCCTGTTACGTAACCGAGCAAATTAATTCCAATACCTCCTCTGAACCATCTTCTTTTCTGACTGAATAATTCCTTTAAGTTATTACATGGTTCTGTGCTTACAAGACAGTTTTTATCCAGAGGGAAAAGTATTTTGAATTCCTTTGAAGCATTTATTTTTCTCATCAAAGCAAGATCCTCAGTAACGGAAAATTTAATAGTTTCATATCCCCCTACTTTCCGGTATGCTTTTTTAGTATAAGAAAGATTATTGCCGAGACAGCTCATTGTTTTATTCAGACCGGAGCTTGCTGAGGCAAGTGTCAGAAGATAAAGCCAGTCAATGTTCTGCATAATTGAAAATAGAGAACCGTCATTTCGGATAACAGTAAATCCGCATACCATTCCGGTATCTTCTTTGAAATATTTTGAAGTAGCGGAAACCCAGTTCTGCCGGACAATACAATCTGCATCAGTAGAAACTATAATTTCACCGTTACTTATGCTCACGGCATTATCTATCGCATTTGCTTTTCCTTTCAGATTGGCGGATGAGGATACATGTGAATTTATTACTATAAATCTGCTGTCATCCTCTGTATTTATTTTCATCAGCTCAAATGTGTTATCGGAGGAATTATCATTTACTAAAATAAATTCTACAGGTATATCACCGGTGAGGGATGACTTCAATGAGTTAATGCAGTTTACAATGTTAACACTTTCATTTCTTGCGGCGACTATTACTGAAACAGGAGATTTTAAATTTGAAGTGTCCGGAATTATACTGATTGATTTCTTTAAGCCGAACAGCAGATAGAGATGCAAAGCAAAATATGCTGCAATGATAATTAAAGAAATAGTTTCGGGATACAAAATAAAAAAAGGTGATTATCTTGGTTTAAGATAATCACCTTTATACTTAATTAAAATTTAAATTACTTTACCACGGCAATCTTAATGACCTTTGTTTCAGTGTTTCCGTCTATTTCAGCCTCTATGACTCCGTAATAAACTCCGCTCTGCACGTTTGAAACATCCCATTTAATTTCATTATCGGAATTTGAATTGGAAGTAGCGGGAAGTTCGGTAATAAGTTCGCCGGACAGATCCATTATTTTTACTTTAACACCGGAGGAATTTCCGTTAAGAAAATATCTGATGTAAGTAATATTATCATAGACAGGATTCGGCCAGTTATATACTTTTGAGGTTGGAAGTTTTTCTGAATAAACAGAGCTGCCGGAATTTACGGATCTGTAATTATTATTTGAAAGGAATTTATCCTTCAGATAATTTTTCCATAAGACTTTATTCTCATCATAAAGTGAATTTGTTTTAAAGCCGTAAAGATATCCGTCTCCGGAAAATACAACTATACCAAGTGTATCATTAAATCTCGCCATTGCAGGTGTGGATACAGTATTGGGACCGACTTTAACAGGGAATCCGCTTAAGACTTTTCCGTCAGTTCCGTAAGCAAACAAGTCGCCGTTATCCGCAGCAAACATAAGATCAAATATATTGTCATTATTTATATCGGCTACTGAAATACCGGAAGAAATATTCCTGTCAAAATTCACAGGGAAGTTTTCAAGTAATACGCCTTTAGAATTTATTGCATAAACTTTTCCGTCTCCGGTGAAAATTATTTCCTGAAGACCGTCACCGTTTACATCTGCAAGGACAGGGGAGTTCGGAATATCAGATATTACATAATTCAGATTAAGTTTTACACCGTTTACAAAAAACTCATTTGCAAAATTGATTTTAAGAATATCGGTTGCATTCTGCTCAACCATATTTCCTGACACAATAAACTTATCATTATTAATATAAGTGAAAGTATCATTCCTCAGTTTTGAAAACTGATACACAGGACCGGAAGAAGAGTCGATAAGTACAGAAGAGAGATCAGTGTTATATCTCCTGATACTGCCGGTATTAAATCCGACGTAAGCTGATTTGGTAATATCATTGATCAGAAGAGATGCAGACGGAGCGCCGCTGCCAAAGCTGACCTGGGTAAGAGTAAACGCGTTATTGAGAAATCCGATACCGTTATTATTTAAACTGACTAAGTATTTATTTACCCCGTTATCAATTAAAGCCGGAACAGAAATTCCAAAGTCATTTATTATCAAACCATTTCCTCCGTTAAGACCGTTACCGTTTGAAGAATATCCGTAAGTTTTTCCTGATGAGTTAACAAATATTTCATCATTCCCGTCATCGGTAAAATCAAAAGCAATTGCTCCTGAATTTCTTCCGGTGTCAGTTCCGATAAATTTAGGAAAATCAGCTAACGGACTGAGCTGTAAACTTCCGATAGAAATTCTTACGCTCATTAAAGTATCTATAATACCGAAGTTCGTGATAAAAATATTGTTATTGGAAAGCGAATAACTCAGAGAATTCGGGTTTGAAACAGGTGTAAACTCATTTTTGTATACTGATGAAGGAACTCCGTGATATCCGTTAAACCAGTAATCAACAGGTGTACCGTCACCGGTAATATTTCCAAACGGAGTTGAAAATGTAACGCCGATCTCCTGCGCGCCTTTAGCTTCTTCAAGATCAATGCCTTTTCTTTCCGGATCATTATTAATTGAATTCGTAATTAGATTCATGATCAATAACATTTTCATCAATATGCCATATCAGAAGTCCGCCTTTGTATGCATTCTCATTGTTTATGAGACCGGGTAAACTCCAGTCAAAGTTTTGTACATCAGTGACATTTCCGTTAAGAAGATAGAGACTTGAATAATTATTAGAATAAAAAAAATCCATTTTCAACATCTCCCGGAAATGTAGTTTCGTCATTGAATGTTCTGTTCCGTGAATAAATAGTCTGACCGTCATTCTCAGGATCCCTGTTTCTGTTTTCAATTAAAAAATATTCTTTTGAATTTATAAATACTTTATAAATAGTAGAATCTCTGAAATTGACTTTTGAACTTGTAGGAATATTAATATTGGAAACTCCTGAAGTAATGTTTACGGGCTGTACCCATCCGAGAAATATTTTTTCCCATGCAGAAGGTTCCGGCGGAAAGATACCGTTATAGCTGAACAGCGACTGTCCGTCCATAAGTCCGAATCTGCCAATGGCGGTTTTTCCATTTGAAGTATTAAAAAGATCAGGCAGACCGAGATAACTTCCGAAACTTGCAGTAAGGATTCCGTTCATTCCGAGTTCTACAAGAAATGTACCTGACGATAAAGACAATTCTCTTAATTCAGTAGAAGGAATTATTAGAGAATTTCTAATGAACTTTCCGTCGTTAGTTTGATAACCATTATAATTATTTCCGAAAAATTCTTTAAGGTTTCTTAAACCAAGATATACAGAAGGAATATCAAACGGTGTAGGATCAAATCCGAATATTGAAGTAAGGTCAACATCTCTTCCTACTCCTGCATGAAAAATCACGAATGCAGTATTTGAAGTATCATAAGAAGAAAAATCAATGAATGCATCTGCAAGCTGCCATGCTTCGGTAAACAGATTACCGAGCTTAGCATTATTTTCGTTTCGCTGAGGAGAATATGCTTCCATTTTCTGCGGCAGGGTAATTACGTTTCCGTATAAATCAAAGCTAAGATTTATCTTACCTTTGGAAGCTTTTGTATAATAATTATTAAGAAATGTCAGGTGATCTGCAAAATATGAGCTGTCATAAGGAGGAGCATCTACAACGGTATCCCGGCCTGTCGAAGGATTAAAAAATTTATTTGACAGATCAAACTTTCCGTTCCCGGAGCTTCGATTGTCAGTATCCTCCTGAAACTGAACAAGTATAGCAACAACTTTAAAAGAATCACTTCCCTGAATAAAGCTTTTAGGAATATATGACTGAGAATTTTCCATTCCGAATTTAAGCGGATGGGAAAGTTTAAGATCTAATTTATCCTGTCTATCCTGGGAAAATAAAATGTTTGAGAAAAGAAATATTGAAATTGAAACAGATGAAAAGAATTTTAGGAACATTAATTTTATAATATAAGAATAACCATAGCTTTTGATAAAGCTATGGTTATTTATTAAAAAAAATTACTTTAAAAGTTTACAAGCAAACCGAATCTGAGAGTGTTTTCAAGCGGATGATTTTCTTCAATGGTACTGAGATAACTGAAATCAAATCCATACAGACTATACCGAATACCTGCTCCCAGTGTATAAAATTTCCTGTTCCCGTATGAAGGATCTTCATAGAAATATCCTGCTCTGAGAGCAATTAATCTCGGACTACCGTACCAGAATTCCGCTCCGACGGAAGACTGGAATGATTTTGCAATTCCGGATATTCCGCCTTTCCATGAAGTGAATATAGCTTTATAAACAGGATCTACTGAGCCGGGAGTTATTACAACACCGGAGTCATCTATCACCGCAAGAGTTCTGTTTACAAGTAGTTTTGAAAAATCTGCTGTAAGAGCAAGCGAATTAAATTCTGTTTTAATAACTTCATAGGAAAAACCGAATCTGAATTGTGTAGGTAGAGGGTCTGCCTGATCCTGATCAACGTATGAAATCGCCGGACCGAAGTTTGACAGATTTATTCCTGTTGAGAATCTATTCTTTAAAAAACTTGCTCCTGTTACCGGTCTCCACATAGTTGAAAGATCGACGGCAGCGGAAATACCTGTTCCTGTGCCCTGTTCCTGTCCTACATTTAGATTTTCAGGAGATAATCTGCTGTATATGAATCTTCCTGATACTCCGCCCGCCCATTCTTTACTGAGCATTGTAGCATAAGAAACTGCAAAAGCCATTTCGTAGGCTTTGTAATTTCTGTCAGGCTGAGCGTTTCCAAATTCATCCGTAACAATAACTTCACCAATATTAAGATATGTAAGACTTGCGCCTAATGTACCGTTAATACTTTTGACAAATTTTTTCCCGGCTATGTAGTCGTAAAAAAGATCGCCTATATTAAGTCCGGCGAGCCAGGGTGAGTGAGTGAAATTTACTTCAGTACCTATTTTTTGAAAGGCGAGACCTGAAGGATTCCAGTGCATAGCTGTTGCATCATCAGCGATTGCAGTACCGGTTTCACCCATACCGCCGAATCTTGAATTCGGTCCGATAAGAAGAAAAGGAACACCGGTTGAAACAGAGTTCTGAGCTTTTACATCTGCACTGTCAAATGCAATAATTCCTATTATAGCTGACAAAATGCATAGTTTTTTTAATGTTAATAACATTAAGTGTTTTACCTCCATATGATTATTTAAGCATTGCGATTTTTCCGATGGTGTTTTTAGAAAGAGAACCATCGTTTGATTGTATATTAATTTTGTACAGGTAAGTGCCGTTGGCGATATTGTCACCGTCAGTATCTTTTCCGTCCCATTCAATGGTCACAAATTTATCTGTAATATTGCTCTTATTCAATTCTTTAATTAATCTTCCTCCTGATGTGTAAATTTTTATCTGTGCATTTACAGGACTGTCAGAATTATGCTGAAAGACAAAACTCGTAAAGTCTTTCATCGGATTTGGATAATTATAAACTTTATCAAGAGCAAGTTCAGTAGTTGATGTTACATTAAATTCAACTGTCTCAGAGTGAAGGTTATTATAAGTATCCCAGGCATGAACATCGATTTTGTATTTTCCTGGAGGAAGATCATTAAAATCATATTCAACACTGCCTCTCTGATAGCCAGAAGTGCTAGTATAAAACTGAGTCAGATCAATTTTATTATTTTCATCTTCATTCAGAACAGCTTCAAGCTTATGACCGATTGTGCCTGTAAGATTCAGACCATTCTCATCAAAAAAGTCAACTATAAGTTTCGGATTTTGATTAACGATATCTCCTGTTCTGAAATTTCTGCTGTCGAAATAAATATTAACCTGCGGTCCTGTTGTATCAACAGGCGCATTGGGATCCTCTCCGTCTATTATAAAGTTTTCGAAAAAACCTATACCGTCAGTCGCGTTGTTCTTAAAATATGAAATAATTTTTCCGTTACCGGGATTATATGAAATATCTTTCGGTACGACAAATTCCATTATCCATTTACCGTCAGCAATATTCACTTTACCTGAAAAGATCTTACCGCCCTGAAGTTTATAATTAAAGTAACTCTGGAAATCAAGAATTCTTATATTTTTGTCAACATCAAGTACATCCATATCAAGCGTACCGTTATAATCTGACCAGAAAGAAGAGTCAGGTCTCAAAACTGAACCGTAAATTTTGACTTTCTGCAGAGCTTTCATTTCAAATTTATTTTTTGAAGGAGTACTATTAAGACTGTCAATACGAGTTCGGTGCTGCGGTACGCCCAGTCTTACGGTCGGATCACTGAGCAATGCAAACTTGAGGTCATTATCTAAATATAATTGCTGCTTGACATTAAACATAGCTTTACCGAGTCTGAGTCTTAGATTTAATGTGTCTGTGGAAAATAAATTTCTGTATAAAAGATTATTAAAAATTGCATTGGGAACTGAATATACCGGCCTTACTGCAGCAGAAATACCAATTGTCCCTTTATCTTTAATAAGCACCAATTGTTCTGCAGCGCTTAGAATGAACGGATCATCCCATCGAGCCAGATCACAGCTGGCAATTGTTATAAATGGTAATTTCTTGTTGTTAGTAAGCTGAGGAATGGAAATTTGTCTTTCAAAAATTCTTTCATGCGCCCAAAGGTCAACGCTGCCGTGACCTGTATAATTGATGAGAAGTTTTCCGTCATTCCATTGTTTAATTATGTCAACATTTGCGCCGGGTTTTCTTCTTCCCTGCGGCGTTATTTCCGTGGGATAACTGACAATATAAATCTTGTTTTTTTTCAAATAACCGGGGGAATTATTCTGCGCAACATCTTCGCACTGATCTGTATGCAGACTGCCTTCCTGTCCCTGTGTTTGTTCAGTAGTCCAGCCGTCATCTGCAATATAGAGCGCTTCATTTCTCCACTTACCGTAATTATCAGGACTTTCATACTGAATGATCTTGTCAATGTATGCATTAGCATCATCTATAGAATTAGCATTGATCCTTCCGGAAACGAATTCCACAATGTTAATACTGCTTGGCTCAATGTAATTCTCATTAATTTCAAGTATATAGTCATCGCTGCAGTAACTTTCCACATCATCTGCATACTGAGAATTTCTTTGGATCGGAGGGACCCAGTTTTTAATATTTCCGTTATAAATATTATAAATATTTTTATAATCATAACTGCCATCTCCGAAAAATAATATATATACCGGTCTTTCCTGCCAGTTTACATATGTATATTTCAGAAAATTTCTCATAGCAACAGGATCTACCATTCCGTTTGAGAATTCATTAAATATTTGTTCTATATCAACAACAATTGTTTTGAGGTAATTACTTCCCGATGCCTGTCTGATATCTCTGAGTCTGTTCGCAGCAGGTATAAATTCTTTAGGTGATATTATTATAAACGAAGCTCCGTCTGCAAATTCGCCTTTGAGATTCTGATTAGGGATCCTTGCGGAAATTGAAACAGGCGTTTTATAATTAGCGGAATTTAATGCATAATATTCTTTGGGATTTCCAATTGTGATGTTGTCCTGAAATTTTAATATCCCGTTAGAAACTGACACAGGATTGATAATAAAAGGTTCAGTAATATTTGTAACATCTAAAAGCATTAGATCCTGATCAGTAAAACCTGTTACCTGATACTCTACTAATGCGCTTGTATCGGGAGAATTAAATCTCAGAAAATTATTATCAGCTGCGAGCCTTCTGTTATATAAGATCTCATAATAATCATAATATCCTGAAACGTTTGGCGAATTACCATCCTGTGATCTCAGCGATGCTCTAAAATTTACTGAAGTCCTTCCCGGTAAAAGGGGATAGTTTACTCCGAGAATATTATTATTAAGGTACGAAAGATTAATATGCGAAAAGCCGTTGATAGAATGAATGAACTGATTTGTAATGAATCCTGAATTCAGATCTTCAAGTCTCCATGTAGTCGGAAAAAAAGAACCATTACCGAATCTAAATCTGAAATTTACATTTGTTCCGTCTATGTATCCTTTAAGTTCTTTATTAAAAGTAAAGCTTTCGTTAACTCCGATCCTCTGACTTACCCAAAGATAACCGGTGGATCCGAGATTATTAATTTCAGGTTCTTCAAAAATTTTGTCCTGAAAATAGGGGAGGGGATTAATGCCGGGAGAATTGATTGAATTAACCGCTGCCATTCTCTGACCCTGAGCTCCTCCAAATGTAATCCAGTAATAATTAACTTTTGAAAATTTATTCAGACCATGCAGAAAAGAATTATAAAAGCTGTTGAATTTCCATTCATTCGGACTCCTTCCGTAAAATACAATATAATCATCATCATTGAATTGTCCGTCGTCTTCACCGGATACAAATATTTTATTTTCCAGAAGATCGACAGGCACCGGATCTGAATTTCGGTAAGGCAGATCGCCGCCGCCGTTGCCGTAAATTTTTATAGTCCTCGGGTCTATATTGTTTGCATTTATACCTGCGCTCTGCAGATAACTTTTACTGATCTTATAAACACCTGATTCCCTAACTTCCATTTTATAAAAATCTCCTGAAGCAAGAACGCTGTTAACAGCCGGTTGGTCCCTGAGTTCATTGAATTCTTTTGTGGACCAGTTAAGAGCCACATCAGAATTCAAAGCAATTCCATGCAGAAACATTCTTTCCTCAGAACTTAGATTTTTGTTAATATAAACAGGACTGCCGTCGAAAATAATTTTAATACGCATGTATGAAAACTTTTTTGCTGTCCCTGTAACCGGATTATACTGCACCGGAAATATTTTCAAATATCCGAAATATTTATTTCTAAGTGAGCCTGAAGAAAATACTGCTGCGTTATTTTCGGGATAATTAGAATTCCGGCTGTATACCTTTGAGTCTTCTTCATATACCGGAGTATACTCCTTAATTTTTTGATTGTATATATAACCGGGAACAGGTTTTATTCTAGCGTTATATTCTTCGGAAAAAGCAGCGTCAACAATTTCTATTCTGTTTCTGCCGTTTGGAGTCGGAAGTATAAGAGGGAAAGATCTGAATTTAAGATCCGGGCTTCCTTTTGTATCCACTGAGCTTATAGAGTTTTCAAAATCAATCTCATTTTTATAAACCGGCATGAATTCAATTTCTAAAAATGATTCGTTTGAATTAATTATTTTATAATCTATAACTTCAGCTTCCGTCTGATTTACATACCGGGAATTTTCTTCTTTCGTATTACGAGAGATAGATTCTTTATTCTGAGAGTAGGAATTCTCTGCAAAAAGAATTAAGATCAGTATTATTACGACGGTATGTAAATTTTTAAATATTGAAAAGCCGGGATTATTTTCCATTTTTTTATTTTACTTTTTTAGAGTACCATTGAAGTAACAATAATAGTCATTAAAAATTTCTTAAATTAAATTAAAAAACCATTTCGTAAAGACAATAAGTATTCTTTATAAAATGGTTTTTTAAAATTAAATGCATAGAGTGTTTGAAAAAATACTTAAAAAATTAATACCAAACTTCTCTATACAGTTATTGTTTTAAATTTATGGACTTTGCAAATATATTGTTAGATACTTTGAAAATCAATACTCTATCAAATATTATTCTAAGATATTTTTCTTAATGAAGTTTCTCTGTTGCATTCTTTTTTGTCAGACCCATCTTCTCAAGTACTTCCAGATTATTCAAAGCATTCTTAGCAGATTCCTGCTCAGCCTGTTTTTTAGATTTGCCTTTCCCGATACCGAGACTTCTTTTATTAACGAACACTTCAACAGTAAATAATTTATTATGCTCGGGACCTTCTTCTTTTATGATCGAATATTCGGGAATAAAATCCGTATGCGCCTGTACATATTCCAGAAATTTACTTTTATGATTTTCGTCAAAATGATTAAGCCATTTAATATCAAGCTTTATAAAAATCTCATGGTTGAGAAAATCCTTTGCAGATTCATAACCCGAATCCATAAACACAGCGCCTATCAATGCTTCATAAGTATCCGCAAGAATAGTGTCATAACCTTCATCAATGGATTTCTTTGCAGTATATGAAGCAAGCAGGAATTCCTGAAGTCTTAGATTTTTTGCTCTTTCAGCAAGGAATTTTTTATTCACAAGAATGGATCTGAATTTTGTAAGGTCGCCTTCCTCGTTCAGCGGAAAATTTTTGAAAAGATACTCTGCAACTACTAGATCAAGTACTGCATCACCTAAGAATTCGAGTCTTTCGTTTGAAATAATTCCGACTCTTGAGATGTCAGTTTTAACCGTAAGAAATGATCTGTGTGTAAGCGCAGTTACAAAAAAATTTTTATCAATTATTTTATATTTAAGCAGCTTTTGAAGTTCAGCGAAATCAACAAAATCGATCAGATTCTGTTTAATGCTCTTTTTCCTTTCCTGCTGTTTATAGAAAGGATATAATTTTCTCAGGCGTTTTTTAAAAAGATTGAACATATGATTTTATGAAGATGTCTGAATAAATCAGTCCTCGAATTTTTTAAATAAAATTGCGGTGTTATGACCTCCGAATCCGGAATTCTCAGAGAGTACGGTTTTAACATCTTTTTTTAATGCAGTATTCACCACATAATTAAGATCACATTCCGGATCTTTCTCTTCGTAATTTATGGTTGGGGGTATGATGCCGTCGCGTATTGTCAAAACGGATGCGATTGCTTCGATCGCTCCTGCTGCGCCAAGTAAATGTCCAATCATGGATTTAATGGAATGAACCGGAATCTCCATAGCTCTTTCCTTAAATACATTTTTAATTGCGAGTGTTTCGTTTTTATCATTATAATAAGTGGAAGTACCGTGAGCGTTTATAACATCAACGTCATTGATCGTAAGATTTGAATTTTTTATTGCGATTGAGATTGCTCTTCCGACACCTTCGCCCTGCGGAGCAGGTTCAGTAATATGATAAGCGTCTGCCGTAAGTCCGAATCCGGTAATTTCGGCATATATCTTTGCTCCTCTTGATTTAGCATGTTCCATCTCTTCAAGTATGAGAGTAGCGCCGCCTTCTCCCATTACAAATCCATCCCTGTTTTTCTCAAAAGGTCTTGATGCTTTCTGAGGCGCGTCATTTCTGGTAGATAATGCTTTCATGGAATTAAAACCGCCGACACCCATCGGACAGATCACAGCTTCAGCTCCGCCTGTGATCATAATATCGGCATCGCCTCTTTCAATGAGCATTACAGAGTCAGCAATGGAATGCGCGGAAGTAGTGCATGCGGAGATCGTTGCGTAATTAGGACCTTTAAATCCATATTTCATTGAGATTCTTCCTGCGGCAATATCAGCGATAAGCATTGGTATAAAAAACGGACTTATTCTGTCCGGATTACCGTCCCTTTTGTATAAATTTATCTGCTGATTATGATATGTCCACATACCGCCTATTCCTGAACCATACACTACTCCGGCTCTTTCCTGATCTACTTTTTCAATATTCAGGCCGGAGTCTTTAATTGCTTCTTCTGTCGCTGCAAGAGCGTATTGTGTAAAAGGGTCAACGCGCTGGGAAAGTTTTCTGTCCATATAATTGGTAGGGTCGAAACCTTTAAGTTCAGCTGCAAATTTTGTGTCGAATTCAGTGGTGTCAAAATATGTTATATTATCAACACCGCTCTTTCCTTCAATCAAAGCAGTCCAGAACTCATTTATATTTAATCCAACCGGACTAACAACTCCGATACCTGTTACAACAACTCTTCTCTTCATGATTATATTTTATAATATCTCAGGAAAAAATTATTTGGTAGAAATTTTTTCTGAAATATAACTGACCGCATCACCGACCTTTTGAATTTTTTCGGCATCTTCGTCAGGAATTTTAATATCGAATTCTTCTTCAAATTTCATGACAAGCTCAACAGTATCAAGTGAATCTGCTCCCAGGTCATTTATAAATGAAGCTTCATTTGTAACTTTGGATTCTTCAACTCCGAGTTTATCTACTACTGCGCTTTTTACTTTTGCTTCGATTTCAGCATTTGTCATTTCTTAAATCTCCTTAAAATAATTTAATGTTTTTAAATTTAATCGAACAATATATGAAAATCAAAAAATCTTTAAAAGTTATTTAAAATTATTATTATAAGGCAGATTATTTTAATTTCAGACTGTCGGTCTTTATTTCAATGAAGTTTCTCAGAGAATCAAGTTTCATCTGTAATTCTCTCAGCTTCAGTTCTCTCTCATTCAGCTCGCTTTCCTTATTCAGAATCCTTTCTTCTCTTGATATATAATCTTTTTCTTCCTGTGATTTATCCCAGTATCCGAGATCTTCGAAATATCCTTTAAATAGGAAGTTATGCTTTAATGCTTCCATATTCTGATAAAAACTGAATGAACCCATTTCGAGATTTGCAGTCGTTGCGTTTGTATTCTTGATCACGCCTTTTATATTGTTTGCAAATACGGTATCAGTAAGCAAAGTACCAACCAGACTCTGACTGGAATTTATTTTATCAGTAATGTCTTCAATATTTTTTGAAATGAGATCAATGCTTCCGCCCAGACTCTTGAGATCGTCAGATACAAAGTTAATTGTATTTGACGCCTGTAACAAAATGTTGTTTATCTGAGCTGTCGATGTAACAAAACTTCCCATCAGTGAATCTATATTGTCGTAAATACTTGTATTGTTAACAAACTGACCCAGCGTGCCTTCTCCTTTATTTATCTTTATCATAATATCGGAAAGCTCTTTTGAAATTACCTGAGCCTGCAGCGTAGATTCATTCAGATTATTAAAAATATCCTTAACAGTAACCGGCTTAATGGATTGAATAGAATCCCCGTCAATTACCATTTGTGAATTTTCATAACCTGCGGTTATGGAAACAATTTTATTTCCGACAAGCCCGTCAGAATTAATTTCAGCTTTGGAATCTTTTTTAATAAATTTCTGAACATCCATGTTGAGATTCATATTTACGCGGATTTTATCAATAGTAATGATTTCGATGGACTCAACACTACCGACATTAATTCCGGCATACTGAACTGAGTTACCCTGTGTAAGACCGTTCACATCGGAAAAAACCGAATATACATTAAAAGTTTTGGTAAAGAGATTTTCTTTACCGCCCACGTAAAATAAAGCCAGGACAAACAATGCAAGACCTATAATTATGAATATACCTAGCTTAATATATTTTGATTTGTCAATACCCATAACATAAAAATTAAATTAGTAAATATTTTTTAAAAAATTATTGATTTCGGAAAGATCCGAAAAGTTCAGAATTAATTTTATAATTATTAATTCATATTAATAAAAGTGTATCATTATGAAAATTCAAAAAAGGTTCTGACAAATTCGTCTTCCGAATTTTTCAGTTCTTCATAACTTCCTTCTGCCGCTATTGTGCCGTCTTTTAAAACAAGAATTCGATTTGCTACCAGTTTTGCGCAGGGGATATCATGAGTAACAATAAGCGAAGTTACATTAAGTTTTTCCTGCATTTCAAGAATCAGATGACTTATCTCGTTTGAAGTAACCGGGTCAAGTCCTGTAGTCGGTTCATCATAAAGTATTATTTCGGGATCAAGCATTAAAGTTCTTGCAAGACTAATTCTTTTTTTCATTCCCCCAGACAGCTCTGAAGGCATTTTATCTATTGATTCCGCCAGACTTACATTTTCTAAAACTTCATTTACTTTCTCGCTCAGGTCATGATTTTTAAAATCAGGCTGCCTTCTCACCGGAAATTCCAGATTTTGTCTGACTGTCATCGAATCATACAAAGCGCCGCTCTGGAAGAGAAAACCAATTCTTCTTCTAATAAGATTTTTTTCTGTTTCCGGTAAATTTATGAACTCAGTATCAAAAACTTCAATTGTACCTGATGTAGGGTACAGAAGTCCTATAATACACTGAAGTATAACAGATTTTCCTGTTCCGGATTTTCCAAGCAATACGACAGTTTCTCCTTTTTTAATCTCCACATTAATATCCTTTAAAACGGTCAGGCTGCCAAAAGATTTTTTAAGGTCAGTTATCTTTAATATTATTTCTCCGGTGTTTTCAGGTTTTTCTTCTGACATTATTATTTAAATACAAATTATAAAGCTAAGGATATCTATAGATCTGATATTAAATCTTAATTTTTTGAAATATTTTTTTGTAACAGGTTTCATAAATTATAAAAAAATTGAAGTCATCTGAACCATGACCATATCAATCAATATTACCATTAAAGAGGAAATAACAACCGCAGTATTAGCGGCAACACCAACGCTTTCCGTTCCCCGGTCTGCATTATATCCTTCATAACAGCCTACTACTCCGATGCTGAATCCGAAAAAAAATGTTTTTATGGTAGCCGGAAGTATATCACGCATGTCAATATTTGTGAATGAAGTCATTAAAAAAGATTTCAAACCCATGGACTGGGTTATATTAAATGCAACGAATCCACCGAGTAAAGCGATCATATCTGCTAGTATGACCAGTAACGGCAGCATTAGAGTTGCAGCTGTAACTCTTGTAACTACAAGATATTTGAAAGGATTACAGCCGGAGACTTCCATAGCATCGATCTGTTCTGTCACTTTCATGGATCCGAGCTCAGCTCCGATTCCTGATCCGATCTTACCCGCAAAGATAAGCGCTGTGATCACCGGACCTATTTCCAATATGACAGCAAGAGCAACCATCGACGGAACAAGCGAAGCTGCGCCGAATTTCTGAAGAGTAGGAATAGACTGCAGCGTAAGCGTCAGACCAATGATAAATCCTGTAACAGCAATAAGCGAGAAAGATTTATAACCGATCTGATAAAATTGTTTAACAGTCTCGGAAAATTCATAAGGAGGTTTTATTAATTCCTTAATACTTTTAAAAGCAAAAAGAAACAGACCTGTTATTTTAATTAAAGTCTCTTTCAAAGATTCAGGCAGAGCGATCTTAAAAGATTGTTTCGGCTTATCTGTAGTTATTGTCGGCATAGAAATTTAGTTTTATTGAATTGCCAAACCTGACGGGTTCTATAAATTCAGCATCCGCTGTAAATTTAAATCAAACCTGAAAGGTTTGTCAGACATCACCTGTCCTGTCTTCTGATTTTCATATCTATAAACGGATTCGCAAATCCCAGCACTATTCCTGCCGATATATCGGAAATTGCAGAACCGTTTTTAACATACGTATATCGGATTTTTAAACTCGGATAAAATAATAGTTTATGATTTCTTATAGAATAACCGAATGATACTTCCGGGAAAAATCCGTGATTGGAAAAGTTTGTAAAATATCCCCCGCCAACTGTCAGGACCGCCGTCCCCTGTAAAAAATTTGAAGGCCGTATTCCGCTCTTTAAGAGAAAATCATATTTGTATGCTAATCTCACATTGCTGCTGAGATCCTGTCTGAATAAATAACTATACTCCCCTGAAAATCTGTGCTCACCGAAATTTCCGAAACCTACCGATACTTCCTTAGTTATCCCGCCGCTGATTTTATCGTTTTCAAAAAGTACAATAGGATTCAGCAGATATAAAAATGAAACAATTCCGATCGCTATTGGCAATGTAGATGCCGAATTTTCAGTTATATCTGACTGTTCAGTTTTTCTCCCGCTCAAATTATAATAAAAATTTAAATAATTTTTGCCGGTGTATTTTTTAGTCAGGTATTTAAATTCAAAATTATTTTCATTCCCTTTGAATTTATTTTCACTAACGCTCTTATTAAAGTTTAACTCAGGATTATATAAATTTTGAGAAATTGTTTTTCCTGTATTCAGAATCTGTATCAGAAATAATATTACAAATAATATGAATGTTTTCCGGACCAATTTAATTTATAATTAGTTGTTTAATTTAATTTTTTTCATTAATGAAAATTTCATTCCCTTTATGTTTATCATAATTAAAATACGTTATGATTTACTCTGATAAAATTTTATCGATTGAACCAAAATACGCTCCGGTCAATTCACCAATCTCAAGATTGATGTCATTGTTTATTTTAAATTTATTCCCGGTCACTATACCAAGTCTTTTACAGCGCTGACCATTTTTTATTACAATATCTGAAATTATATCAGCATTCGTTTCATTTGCAGAAACGATAAAACTGCTTTGAGTTTCAGAAAATAATTCAAAATCCTTTCTACCTTTATATTCAATTTTAACTTCACAGCCTGCCGGATTTTCTCTGTTCATTATACAACACTCTGCCAGCGCAACTGCAATTCCGCCGTCTGAAATGTCGTGCGCGGAATTTATAAGTCTTTGACTGATCAGTTCAAGTATTAACTCCTGAACTTTTCTCTCTTCATTTATATCAATATCCGGCGCATCACCTTCGGGTTCAATATTATTTAATCTGTAATATTCACTGCTTCCGATATTTATTTCATTTCCTACACTTAAATAATTTCCGCTGATTAGTAATATTATATCCCCTTCATTTTTAAAATGACTTGTCATAATGTACTCAGTATTTTCAATTAATCCGAGCATACCGATTACAGGTGTAGGGAAGACGGCGTGATCTTTTGACTGATTGTAAAAGCTTACATTACCGCCGGTTACAGGTGTATTAAGAATTTTACAAGCATCACCTATTCCTTTCAGTGCTTCTGAAAACTGATAATAAACTTCGGGATTATAAGGATTACCGAAATTAAGACAATTTGTAATTGCTATCGGCTTTGCACCCGTGCATACTACATTCCTTGCGGATTCGCATACTGCTGTCATTCCGCCTTTATACGGATTCAAATAAACATATCTTCCGTTACAATCCGTCTTCACTGAGAGCGCTTTGTCAGTTCCTTTTATTCTGATCACAGACGCATCTCCTCCGGGCAGTACGACGGAATTCGTTCTCACCTGCGTATCATACTGTTCATACACCCAGTTCTTGTTTGTAATATTTGGTGATGATAGCAGTCTGATCAGAACTTCATTCAGATCTTCCGGAAAAGGAATTTCATCAGCTTTAAATTTCCTCTTCTTATTTAAATAGGAAGGAAATGATTTCTCTCTTTCATATACAGGAGCTCCTCCTCCGAGTACTAATTCATATGCAGGAACGTCAGCTTCCAGTTTTCCTTTATAATAAATTTTAATCCTGTCATCTTTTATTACTTCCCCGATCCTTGCTATATGCAGATCCCATTTTTCAAATATTTCTTCAGCAATATTTTCTTTTCCTTTTTCAATCACGATGAGCATTCTTTCCTGTGATTCAGAAAGCATGATTTCATATGATGACATTCCTTTGTCTCGTAGAGGTACCTTATCAAGATCGATCTTCATCCCGCATTTTCCCTTTGCGCTCATCTCGCTTGTCGAGCAAGTAATACCTGCAGCTCCCATATCCTGAATACCGACTACAGCTCCGGAATTTATAAGCTCAAGAGTTGCTTCAAGTAATAACTTTTCAGTAAAAGGATCTCCGACCTGTACATTAGGTCTTTTTGATTCTGAGTCTTCCGATATTTCCTCCGAAGCGAAAGTCGCTCCGTGAATGCCGTCCTTACCTGTGGATGATCCGACAATGAAAACCGGATTTCCTGCACCGCCGGCTTCTGCCGTAGCGGTAGTGTTATGTTTTACAATACCGACTGCCATTGCATTGACAAGCGGATTATCGTTGTAGCAATTCTCGAAATAAACTTCTCCGCTTATGGTAGGTACTCCGAAACAGTTTCCGTAATCACCGATGCCTTTAACTACATTTTTAAAAAGGAATTTATTTCTTGAAGTCTGCTCCTTTGAATTTTGTGAATTTTCATCTTCATTACTGATCATTCCGAATCTTAATGAATTCAGCGCTGCGACAGGTCTTGCGCCCATTGTGAAAATATCTCGGAGTATCCCTCCGACACCTGTAGCAGCGCCCTGATAAGGTTCTACTGCTGAAGGATGATTGTGTGATTCTATTTTAAATGCAACTGCGAGTCCGTCTCCTATATCAACTAGGCCGGCATTTTCCTCACCTGCGCCGACCAAAAGTCTTTCTCCGCTCCGTGGAAGTTTTTTAATTTCGAGTATTGAATTTTTGTATGAACAATGTTCGCTCCACATTACTGAAAATATACCGAGCTCTGTATATGTAGGCGTCCTTCCGAGAATTTTAATTATTCTTTCATATTCTTCTTCAAGCAGCCCTAACTTTTTCGCAAGAGCGGAATTAATAACAGGATCAGACATTTTGTATAAACTAATTTAGTTAAGTATAAACAAACGCTAGTAGTTTTAGTAGTCATTTAAACTAACATTTATAAAAATTACATTTGCTATTTTAAAAAATTAAACGCCGGCAGGTGAGTCGCAAAACTTTTTGTAATTTTTACAGATCTCAATTAAAGCTTTCGAAACTTCATCTACAGATTTTATGCGGCATCGAGTGTCTGAGAAATTATAATCACCGCCCATGCACGGAAGACCGAGAAAAAAATAATATTTCGTTTTGTGTTTGTAAACATCCGTCTCATCCATGTTTGCTATCGGGTCCGGACAGTCTTCATAAATATCATATCTGAAATCTTTCAGAACGTCATTAAGAAAATTTCTGACTCTTCCGGACCGGCACTTTTCAATTACAAAATCTTTTTCCGTAGGAGTTCCGGTTACATCAATCACAATCACAAGATCTTCCCTGCTTACTTCCTTTGCAACTTCTCGCGCGCCTCTCATATCTATTTCCTCATCCGGAGTCAGCTCCATTCTGACATAATCAAAATCGATCTCTCCGCTGAAATACGCTTTCATAGCCGCGAATACTCCGATGTAATTATCCAGTAAACCGACATATTCATCTCCTTCTGTTCGGAGACTGACATTTTTATAATTTGTATCGGCATGCGCTGAGATAAATATCATATTACTGATTGGTGATAATTATTTTTATAATAAAGTGAAGTTCCCGATACTACAAGTAATGGATTAATAAAAACATTAACGACAGGAAAGAAAGTAAGTATGAATGCCATGGCTCCGAATCCTGCCGATAAAGTCTTTTGAGATGAAATTACTCTGAGCTTGTTTCTGAATCCTGTCATTTTTCTTGTCATAGGATAATCCATGTAGTCAAGTGCGTTGTAATAAAATGAAAACAAACTTCCGAATACAAATGATATTATGCTGCCGATCATCGGAATAAAATTGATAAAAAATAACGGCAGGATAATAATCAGATAAAACAAAATTTTCTTAGACTCTTCTTTTATACTGAAATATGCTTCACTGAAAAATGTAAGTCCGCCGTCAATATAAATTCCGAATTCCTTCTCTTCAATAAGTTTTGACATTTTCTCATTAAAAGGCGCAGATACAAGACCGCCGAATATTATAAATGCAAAGTAACATAAAAGAAGCACAAGAAAAAAAGAAAAGAGCTTAAGTAAAAGTCCCAGTAACTCCACGATAATATTGTTGCTTACTTTGCTTTCTATCACACCGGATGAACTGCCGATAAGCCAGTTATATGCGAAAAAAAAAAATTGTTCCGTAGATGATCATATTGATCGTCATCGGAACAATTGAATACAAAATTAATTTTGGATATTTAAAAAATAAGTTTACACACTTAAACGGATAAAAAAATCCATGCATAAAATTATTCATATAAGATTATCTCAATTTTTTTTTACCGGTTGTTTTTAAAAAAATTACTTAATGCCGAATTCTTTTTTTATTTTATCCGTGTAATCAAGTTTCTCCCATGTAAAAAGTTCGACTTCAAGTTTCTTTTCTAAGCCGTCAGGAGTCCTGAAAACTTTTTTTACTTTTTCATTTTTTCTTCCCATATGTCCGTATGCAGCAGTTTCGCTGTAAATCGGATTTCTGAGCTTAAGTCTTTTTTCAATAAAATATGGTCTCATATCAAACAGCTTCTCCACTACTTTTGCAATTTCACTGTCTTTAAAATTTACTTTAGCTGTGCCGTATGTATTGATATTTATATTCATCGGTTTAGCGACTCCGATAGCATAAGAAACCTGAACAAGCACTTCATCGCATACGCCAGCCGCAACTAAATTTTTAGCAATATGTCTTGTAGCGTAAGCCGCCGACCTGTCTACTTTGGAAGGATCTTTTCCGGAAAATGCTCCGCCGCCGTGAGCTCCTTTTCCGCCGTATGTATCGACGATGATCTTTCTACCTGTAAGTCCCGTGTCACCGTGAGGTCCGCCTATTACAAATTTTCCTGTCGGATTAATATGGTAAGTGATTTTACCGTTGAGAAGTTTTGCATAATCTTTATACTTCGCTTTTACTCTCGGTATAAGAATGTTTTTCATATCGTCAGCGATCTTCTTCTGCATTTTTGCATCTGTATCAAACTCATCATGCTGTGTTGAAATTACTATCGTGTCAATCCTCTTTGGTTTGTTGTTATCATCGTATTCAAGAGTAACCTGAGATTTTGAATCCGGTCTGAGATATTTTATTTGCTTCCCTTCTCTCCTGAGTTCGGCAAGTTCGTAAAGAAGCTTATGCGACAGATCAAGAGCCAGCGGCATATAATCAGCAGTTTCGTTTGTTGCGTAACCAAACATCATTCCCTGATCGCCTGCGCCCTGATTCTCTTTTATTTTTTTATCAACGCCTCTGTTAATATCTCCGGACTGCTCATGAATCCCGGAAAATACTCCGCATGAATGCGACTCAAACATGTATTCGCTTTTAATGTATCCGATTTTTTTAATAACCTGTCTTGCAATTGTCTGAACATCAAGATAAGTCTTTGATTTTACTTCACCTGCCAGCACAACCTGACCTGTAGTAACAAGCGTTTCACATGCAACTTTTGATTCCGGATCAAACGCTAAAAAGTTATCGATCAATGCATCTGAGATCTGATCCGCTACTTTATCCGGATGTCCTTCTGAAACTGATTCAGAAGTAAATAGATATGACATTAAATATTTCTCCTTTTATTTATTAGTTTATTTATAATTATTAAATTTTTTTTTCGCAAAGATTAATTTATTCTATTGTAAACTTTCCAGTACCATTTCAGCGACATCCTTTACTTTAACTTCGTCGCTTTTTTCTTTTGCCTTTACGCCGTCAGAAAGCATTGTCATACAAAACGGACATGCTGAAACAATTGTCTTTGCTCCGGTTTCAAGCGCTTCCTCCGTCCTTTCTATATTTACTCTTTTGCCTTCGGTCTCTTCGAGAAACATCCTTCCGCCGCCGGCTCCGCAGCAGAAACCGCGGTCTTTTGACCTGACCATTTCCACTATGTTAATGCCCGGAATACTTTTTACGGATTCGCGCGGCTGTTCATAGATGTCATTGTATCTGCCGAGATAACATGAATCGTGATATGTAACTGTTTCTTTATTTTCCACAGAGGGAGTAATTTTCTTTTCCCTGATCAGGTCGTCAATGAATTCAGAATGATGAGTTACTTCAAGATCCACGCCGAATTTTCCGTATTCATTTTTCAAAGTGTGCATACAATGCGGACATGCGGTTACAACTTTCTTCACATTGAATTTTTTCAGAGTCTCTGCATTCTGCTGAATAAAAGTCTGCGCAAGAAATTCATTGCCGAGTCTTCTTGCGGGATCTCCTGTGCATTTTTCCTCGCTGCCGAGTACGCCGTATTTTACTCCGGCTTTATTCAGCAGCTGCGCAAATGATTTCGTAACGTTTCTGTATCTTTTGTCAAATGCTCCTGCGCATCCTGACCAGAATACAATGTCAAGTTCATCAGCGCTTCCAATGTTCGATAATTTTTTTAAATGATTTTCCTTTCCTTCTTTAGCGAGTTCATCCGAAAGCTCGTCGATCCAGTCATTTCTCTGCTCTGCGCCGAATGCCCACGGTGATTCATTGTTCTCAAGATTTCTGAAAACTGTATTCATCTCCGGCGGGAAGTCAGACTCCATCATTACAAGATCCCTTCTCATGTCAATAATCGGCGTGATATGATCTATCATAACGGGACATTCCTGAACGCATGCCATACATGTTGTGCACGCCCATAATTCCTCAGGAGTTATAAAATCATGTACAAGATTTTTATTCAGAACTGTCTGATCATCAGTTTTGTTTACTTCAACAGGTCCTTTCTCTTCAGTCCTTTTTCTGATCTTAGTAACAATTAATTTAGGATTAAGAAGTTTGCCGGTTAGATTTGCAGGACAGACGGAAGTGCATCTTCCGCATTCCGTGCAGGTATATCCGTCCAGTAAATTTTTCCATGTCAGGTCTTCAATATCTTTAGCGCCGTATTGAGTGATAGATTCATCTTCAAAATTTATCGGCTTAAGCACAATTCCCTGATAGGGAATTTTGTAATTTGATAAAAATGTATTGGGGACTGATGAAAGTACGTGAAAGTGTTTTGAGTACGGCAGATAATTCAAAAAGCCAAGTACAACTATGATATGCGCCCAGAAGAAAAATTCATAAGCTGTTTGAGAACCTTCGCTGAAAAATCCGGCAATATAAGCCGAAACAGGCCTGTAACCTTCAGAGCTGCCGAGAAGTATTTTTTCAACGCTCATGCCGAACATTGTGATCATAACGAGAGCGATCATAAAAAGAATAAATGCAGCGTCAAGCCTTGAAGAACTTTCGACCTGAAGCCTTTTCGGAGTGCCGATATATCTTCTGAAAAGCGAGAATATTACTGTAACGAGTACAAGCGCGCCGAAGAAGTCCTGAAGAAAAGTCATTACGCTGTACAGCGGTCCGAGAAATGCAAAAGAAAATTCAGGAAAAAATCCCTCAATGATCGATTCCACTACAACAAAGAGAAGAACTAAAAATCCCCAGTAAATACAAATATGTAAAATTCCGGCAAATTTGCTTCTGAGAAGTTTGGTCTGAAGAAACGCGATATTAATTGTATTGCTGATCCTTTGAGAAATATTATCCGTTCTGTTTTCCGGTTTACCGAGTTTCAGATAAGAAAGAAATTTTGATACGGAGTAGATAAAAAATCCGATCGATCCGAAAAAGATGATTCCGAATATTAACGGTCTCAGCATCAAGATGTATATGGTTTGAAATTCAAGAAGTCAAATTACTTAATTAGATTCAAATATTAAAGATACTTGTTATGATAAATTTCAAATTTCAAATTTCAAATTTCAAATTACAAATAATTTTACTTTAGATTTTTACATGGAAAATTTCTGTTTCTAAAAAAAAAATAATTGATAATTGATAATTGATAATTGATAATTGATAATTGATAATTGATAATTGATAATTGATAATTGATAATTGATAATTGATAATTGACAATTGATTTTTGGTTTTAGAGTAAAAAATAAATATATTGAATAAACTTATTACGATATGTAATTTGAATTCTTAAAAATTAATAGCAGGACTTATTGCCGAAATGGCGGAACTGGTAGACGCACTGGACTCAAAATCCAGCGAGACTCAAATCTCGTAAGGGTTCGACTCCCTTTTTCGGCACTTGAGTATATATTTATCTCAGCTTAACTTTATTATTCAAAAAATAAAACAGGAGTAAAAATGTGTGGAATTGTCGGATATATTGGAAACAGAAATTGTCTTGGACTTATAATTGACGGTTTAAAAAGATTAGAATACCGCGGTTATGATTCAGCCGGTGTAGCAATTTTAGATAAGAATAATGATATAAATATTTATAAGAAAAAAGGGAAAGTAAAAGAGCTCGAGTCTGAATTTAATATTGAAGATCTGAGCGGACATACTGGCATCGGTCATACAAGATGGGCTACTCACGGAGAGCCGAATGACATTAACGCTCACCCTCAGACTGATATGTCAGGAAATATAGCAGTCGTGCATAACGGTATAATAGAGAATTTCAAAACACTGAAGAAAAAGCTCGAAAAGGAAAATTATAAATTTGTTTCCGATACTGACACTGAAGTACTTGCTAATCTTATACAGTATCATTTCAAACAGAATAATAATTTTGAAACTGCTGTGCGTTACGCTCTGTCCGAAGTGGAAGGCGCTTATGGAATTGCTGTATTAAACAGATCCGTACCCGATAAAATTATCATAGCAAGAAACGGAAGTCCGCTCATGTTCGGTCTCGGCAAAGATGAAATTATAGTTTCTTCTGATGCAGCGGCAATAATAAACGTAACTAAGAATGTGATATATCTGGAAGACGGTGAGATCGCTGTATTAAAGTATGACAGTTTTCAGATCAAGACGATCACTGACGAGGACATTTTCAGGGAAGTGCAGAGAATTGACTATGATATAGAAGAGATTGAAAAAGGCGGATTTGAACATTTTATGCTTAAAGAAATCTGTGAACAGCCTGATGCAATTCAGAATACTTACAGAGGAAGAATAAATTTTCAAACTGGAGATGTAAAGCTCGGAGGACTTGAGACTGTTAAGGACAAACTTTTTAATGCTAAAAGAATAATTATTACCGCCTGCGGTACGGCATGGCATGCAGCACTGGTTGGGGAGTATATGTTTGAAGAATACTGCCGCATTCCTACCGAAGTCGAATATGCTTCCGAATTCAGATACAAAAATCCGATAATTAATAAAGACGACGTTATAATTTTCATAAGTCAGAGCGGGGAGACAGCTGATACAATGGCTGCCCTGAAAGAAGCAAAACGTCTTGGCGCTACAACTATAGGAATTGTCAATGCTGTAGGCAGTTCCATTGCAAGAGCAGTCGATGCGGGAACGTATATTCACGCAGGACCGGAGATCGGCGTTGCGTCCACAAAGGCTTTTACATGTCAGCTTATGTCGCTTGTACTTATTACACTCATGATCGGAAAGAATAAGGGTACGATTTCGGATGAAAATCTAATGGAGATCGCTGCGGAGCTGAAACTCATTCCGGAAAAGATCAGAGAGATAATAGAGAGAAAAAATGATTTTAAATTTATTGCTGAAGAATTTAAGGATTCAAGGAATTTTCTATATCTCGGAAGGGGGCTGAATTTTCCTGTAGCGCTTGAGGGAGCATTGAAGCTTAAGGAAATTTCTTATATTCACGCAGAAGGTTATCCTGCTGCGGAAATGAAACACGGTCCGATCGCGCTTATAGACGAGAATATGCCTGTTGTCTTCATCGCTCCAAAAGACAGCACTTATGACAAAATAATTTCAAACATAGAAGAAATAAAAGCGAGAAAAGGAAAGATAATTACAGTTGCCACGCAGGATGACAATGAAATAAATAATTATTCAGATTATATAATGAGGGTTCCGAAAACCCTGCCGATATTTTCACCGATATTAAACAGCATACCGCTGCAGTTCCTCTCCTATTATATAGCTACTGCGAGAGGATGCAATGTAGATCAGCCGAGAAATCTGGCAAAAAGCGTAACTGTAGAATAATAGTTAATAGTTAATAGTTAGTAGTTAGTAGTGTCTTGTTCTGAAATAGGTTTATATAAAATAATCAAATATTTTGTAAAACTTATTCCGTTGAAAAATCTAAAAGTAAAAATTTGAATTGACTAAAAGTGTTAAAAATCCAAAAAAAGGTTCTTTGAAATTGATTCAAAGAACCTGATTTTTTTTCATTGTATACATTTTTTTAAAAAAGTTCCTGAAAATGAAAAATAAATTTGAATCTTAAAATCAAAACACTTATTTTTACCTATCTAAAAAAAAATTCACAAACTAAAACCAAGAAAGGAAATGGAATGAAAAAAAACTTTTCATTTTTGGTTGTTTTTGCTTTTTTAGTAACTTCTTTAATTCTCGGATTCACACTGAGCAACATCAGTGATGAAAAGCCGAGCCAAAGAGTATTAAATTACAAAACAGCTGATCAGAACGACGGTGCACCCGTTACCAAAGATACAGATTACAGAAAAAGAAATCCATTTGTAGAGACGCCCCAATATCAGCCTGCAGACGGAAATCCAAACAACACACAAAGCGCATTATTTGAGTCTTTTGAAGGCGTTACGTTTCCGCCAACCGGTTGGTCAAAATTAAATCCCGACGGCGGAACAGGCTGGAACAGACAAAAAGCAGGCACTACACCTATTCCGGTTGGAACGGCGGGATAATAACCTCACCACCCGGCGGCGGAATCGGTGTTGCTTTATACCTGGACAACCGGCGGCGCTGTAGGAAATGATCAATGGCTTATTACACCGCAGCTTACAAACATGCAGTCAAATGAAGTTTTAAATTTCTCATTAAGATACTGGCCTCCGGGTACTTACAGAGACAGTATTGAAGTATTGATCTCAACTAATACACCAACTATTCCTGATTTCACTACATTGGTGTTCAGAAAAAACTTTTTACCAGCATCACTGATTCAGGTTGGGTTTCTTATTCATTCCCAATAGGAACTATGGTTCCAAACGGATCAAATATTTATGTTGCATTCAGAGAATTTGTTGCTGATAATTTAAATGACGGGGCTTCATTCTCACTTGATCTTGTTGAAGTTACAACCGGAAGTCCAAATGACATAGCGACAATTTCAGTGGATAAACCTTCAGGAAGTGTTGTATTACCAACCCCGCTTATTGCTCCGAAAGCAAGTTTCAGAAATGTAGGTACTGCAGCACAAACAAATGTGCCGGTAACATATAATATTTCAGGACCTGTAAATTATTCAAACAATAAAACTATTGCAAGCATAGCTCCGGGAGCTACAGTTCAGGTAACGTTTGACAGTACTTTCAATCCTACAGTCGGAACTTACAACACAACTGTATATTGCAGCTTAGGATCAGATGTTGACAGATCTAATGACACTTTAAGAACGACATTCAATGCAGTAGATCCTTCATACGGTACACAAAACGGAATTTCATTTGCTAACAATTTTGCAGATAACGCTCCGTCAAAACCTGCTTTTTGCTGGAAAGATACAACAGGCAGCACTAGTCTCGTGGTTAACAATATCAATGTCAGTTCAGCTCCTTTAACAGGGACACTTGATGACGGATACTGGAGAGTTGGTAACGCGCTTAACGGAAAGAAAATAAAAATGGGCGGAGTCTCATATGATTCATTCTTCGTAGCGACAAACGGAATGATCGGATTTGCAAATAATACCGGTCTTACTTCATTTTCACCTTCATTAGTCTCAACTATAAGACCTGCAATTTATCCATTATGGCAGGATTTTGATTTCAGACCTCCTACGACAGGCGGAGTGGGATCAAGCAGAATCAGTTATAAAGTGATCAGCGACTTCCAGCTTGTTGTAACTTATGACAGAGCGCAGGAATGGAATAACGCTGTTGTAGACACAAATGATCACGTTAGCTTCCAGGTTGTTATCGAACTTCTTCAGGCTACGGATCCTTCTAATTCAAGAATGCTCGTACAGATAGCTGACGGTACAAACGGAAATACAGGAAGTAAATATTTACAATATTACAACACTGATTTTCTGGGCGCTCACGTAATGGGAATGCAGACAGCGGCAGGTGATGCAGCTTATTACAGAGCGGCTTATCCTTTATCAACATATCCGGGACCATTATTCGGACCGGGTAATACAAATCTTGCTGTTCAATACGGAAACAATGCAAACATACTTAATCATGCCTGCGGCGGAATGCAAATGAATCTTACAGCTTCCATCGAAGCAATGACGCCTTTCGGAGTCGGTGATACTGTAACTGTATTATTAAGAAGCACCAGTTCACCTTATGAGATCAGAGACGGCGCTAAAGGATACATGAATGGTTCAGGTTCGGCAACATTAAATTTCTTTAAGACTGTAACAGGTTCATACTTTGTTTCGGTTTATCACAGAAACGCTCTGGAAACATGGAGCGCAGGAGGTGTTGCATCCTCAGGCTTAACTTCATCTTATGACTTTACAACCAGTGTCGGGCAAGCTTTCGGCAGCAATATGGTTGTAGTATCAGGCGAAGCGAGTTTCTATTCAGGCGACGTAAATCAGGACGGAGTTATAGATCTTTCTGACGGAAGTGATGTAGACAACGATGCGTTTAATTTTGTTTCCGGTTATGTAAATACAGACGTAAACGGTGACGGCGTAGTTGACTTAACTGATGCAGCTTATGTTGACAATAATGCTTTAAATTTTGTCGGCGTAGTAAAACCATAAAATATACAATTAAGAATTAGGAATTAAGAATTAGGAATTAATAATTTCTGATTCAAAGATTTAAAAAGAAAGCCGCGGGATGAAGAATCCTGCGGCTTTTCTAATTTAAAATTTAGAATTTTCAATACTTATTGCGTAATTAAAAATTGATGATTGATGACCGGATCCCGGTCTTTTTTTTTTAACATTTTCATAATATTCTTTAATTGATTAAATCATATGATTTAAGTAAGTTTATAGTAAATTTTAACTAATCTCTTACTAATTAAACCCAACTAAACATGCAAAAAATCACTTTATTAATTTGTTTTATCTTAATATCATCGGTTTCATATTCGCAACTAAGACTCGATGAAAACTTTGACTATCCGGCCGGTGATTCAATCGGCGCGCATGGATGGACGTATTTCAGCGGTGTAACCAATACAATGTTTGTTACTTCTCCGGGATTATCATATGCCGGTTATCCGTTATCCGGAATTGGAAATGCTGCAACAGTAAACACTACAGGTAATGACTACTACAAAAATTTTACCTCCTCTGCTGATTCTACTAATACATCTGCAATTTACGCTTTCTTTATGGTAAATGTACAAAGTGCGCAAAGACCCGGAGATTATTTCCTCGGACTGCTACCGGATAACTCTACTACATTTTACTCTGGAAGATTGTTTGCAAGGGATATGGGAGGTGTTCTTGAATTCGGAGTTACTAAAGCCAGTACAAGTGATACGAATTCCATGGTCTGGTCTTCAGGTTATTCGTATAATACTACATATTTAATGGTGTTGAAATATGAGTTCGTACCGGGATCTAATAATAACTTAGTAAGTTTGTTCATTTTTAATTCAGGTGTACCTGCAACAGAGCCGGCAGTTCCTACTATTGGACCGGCATTATATACTTCCGGTGACGCTTTTAATATCGGCAGAGTTGCATTGAGACAAGGTGTAGCAAGCAGAATGCCAACCGTAATTGTTGACGGTATCAGAGCAACAACTGCATGGCTGACAACTGTAGTTAATATTAAGGTAGCGATAGAAGGAATACTCGATCCGAACACATCAACGCATGTAACAGATGACACAGTCACAGTATATCTTAGAAATAACTTTGCTCCGTACACGATTGTTGATTCTGCAAAATCCGTAATTAACAGTCAGACTCTTACCGGATTTTTTAATTTCAGAAATGCAGCAACAGGCACATATTATTTTGATGTAAGATTCAGAGGACAACCGGTTTATAGGAATGCAATTCAGACTTGGAGCAAAGCCGGAGGAGAACTTGTTACGAACAACGACGGAGGATCATATGACTTTACAACATCCGATACTCAGGCATTCGGAAACAATACTCTTCTTAAAGGAACTGTTTACAGCATTTACAGCGGTGATGTTTCTCAGGACAATGTAATTGACATATCTGACGGATCTTTGATTGACAATGACGCTTTTAACTTTGCAAGCGGATATCTCAATACCGATCTTACAGGCGATAATGTAGTTGATCTTTCAGATGCATCAATTGCGGATAATAATGCATTCAATTTTGTCGGTGCAGTAATTCCATAATTTTATTATATGAGTTAATAATTTAAAGAGTGAGAATATTTTATTCTCACTCTTTTTTAATTTTAATTGCATAAATTTGTAGAGATTTTTCGAAGGAAAATTGTTTTATAAAATTAGTTTTATGAAGATTAAAAATTGCAAGAAAATATTACTTTCTATAATTTTTATTTTCACGGCAGGATTAAGTTATGGAGTCAACCCGGAATATATACTAACTGCAGGAAATGCCGTTCAGACTGGAAGCAACTCTCTCGAATTTGATATCAGGATGATTCATACTAACAGTGCGATATCTGATTTTGAATATGCCGGCGGTCAGTATTTTTTTGATTTTAATTTAAATATAAGTAACGGCGGCGCGCTTAATTATTCAGTTATAGAATCTGATCTTCCTGAATTACTTCAGCCAAGAAATCCTGTAGTATTTGTAACAGGCGGTGAAATGCAGCTGAGACTTTCGCTTAATATTTTCCCTTCGCCCGGACAGGGCTACATCATCAGCGACCAGCTTCCAGGTACACGAATCGCTAGAATGAAACTTATGACTAATTCCGAATCCTTTGATGTTCAGTATTTTTCCTTAAGATGGAGAAACGGTCCTGTAAATCCGTTTACAAAAATTTATTCATTTGAAAATTCACAGATCACGGAAGTAACAAATTCGGGTTCTCATTACATTGATTCTCTGACAAATCCGTTGCCAGTAGAACTTGCTTCTTTCAGTTCAGCAGTTTCAGGAAATAAAGTAACGCTTAACTGGGCAACCGTAAACGAGATGAACAATGCCGGATTTGAAATTCAAAGAAAAGTAAATTCTTATGACACATTTAGGAAAATTGGCTTTGTAAACGGTGCTGGTAATTCAAGTGAAATTCAAAATTATTTATATTCCGATTTAAAACTTCAGCCGGGGAATTATTTTTACAGACTGAAACAGACGGACTATAACGGAAATTTTGTATATTACGATCTGGAAAATAAAGCAGAAGTATTAAGTCCTTTGTTTAATGAATTAAAGCAGAATTATCCGAATCCATTTAACCCTCAGACTAAAATTGATTATCAATTGTCATCAGAGTCGGTCGTATTTATAAAAATATTTGATATATTGGGTAAAGAAATTTCAGTAATTGTGAATGAGTATAAATCTCCGGGATATTATACTGTTTTTTTTGACGGCAGTAATTTACCGGGTGGAGTATACTATTATTTGATCAGAGCCGGCGGTTTTATTGATTCAAAAAGAATGATAATTCTTAAATAACTCAATAGTGTGTTAACAAAATATATTATCAACTATTAAAAATTGAATTGGTAATTTATTTTATTTTCCTTAATATAACTCTATCTCTAAATATGAAGTCAATACAAGTTTAAAGGAAAAAATTACTAGATTGAAGTTTCATTGTTCTTATATAAACAGCACATCACCCAATGTCCGGATTTAAGTTAATTATAATATCTGATTAACATTAAATTAAAATTATTTAAATAATTTAATTATTAAATTAAAACTAACTTATACAAAATGAAAATTAATTACTTTAGAAATGGATTTTCAAAAATTGCGTTTCTTATACTTGCTTTAATTCTTTTCACAGCCGGAAGTAATATACACGGCACAACACATACAGTATTAGTTCAGGATTTTTCTTTTACACCTGCAAATATTAATGTCAGCGTCGGAGATACCGTAAGATGGCAGTGGGTTAACGGAATTCATACTACCACATGCAACGGCACTTTCCCCGGTACATCCCTTCCAAACGGTGCAGCTCCATGGGATTCTGAGATAAGCAGCAGTACGCCTGTCTTTTCATATGTTGTTACTGTTGCAGGTTCTTATAACTATGTTTGTCAGCCGCATGCACCTGATATGAGCGGAACTATCACAGCCGGCGGCGGAAGTGTTTTACTTACGGAAAATTTTTCATATCCTGTAGGGGATTCACTCGGCGCTCACGGATGGGTTTCATTCAGCGGCGGCGCTACAAATTATCTTGCTGTAACTTCACCCGGTCTTGTCTATTCAGGATATCCTCTGTCAAATATCGGCAACGCTACTACAGTTTTAGCAAATGGTCAGGATGCATATAAGGATTTCAGTTCAGCTGACTCAACCGGTGAACTGTATGTTTCATTTATGGTGAATGTTTCTTCTATTCAATCGGCAGGTGATTACTTTACGGCATTATTACCGCCGACAAGCACTACACTTTATACTGCAAGATTTTATGTAAGAGATTCCGCCGGTTTCAGATTCGGATTAAGTAAATCTACGGCAACTCAGGGCGGTATATTTTATACGCAGGATACTTATTCGCTGAATACAACTTATTTGGTTGTGTTAAAAGTAAAAAGAAATCCGGGAACAACGGATGATGAATACAGCGCGTTTATTTTCTCAAGCGGAATTCCTTCTACAGAGCCTAGTACACCGAGTATTGGTCCTGTTACCGGATTAACAAATGATAATATTATCGGCAGAGTCGCATTGAGACAAGGAAGTTCTTCAAATGCCGGTGTGGAAATTGTAGATGGTATACAGGTTTCCAAAAACTGGAGTGACTTTGCAACATCAATTACAAATTATGAGAATATCGTTTCTGACAGTTATGAATTATATCAGAACTATCCTAACCCTTTTAATCCGGCTACATCAATAAAATTTAACATTGCCGAAAAAGGATTTATAAATCTAACAGTCTTTGATGCGCTTGGTAAAGAAGTTCAGACACTCGTAAATGATTCAAAAGAATCCGGACTTTATACGGTTAGATTTAACGGAGGCAATTTGAATTCAGGTATTTATTTTTACAGACTTACATATTCAGGAAATAACGGAAAGACGTTTACAGAGACAAAAAAATTATTACTTATAAAATAGTATATCTAAAATTCTGAAAATCAGATTTAAAATATTGTTTGTTTTTTTGGTTTTTTCAGTCTGCGTTTTCACTTCGGTGAATGCGCATTCTGAAACAATCACAATTACTGTTGGGAATGACGGAGTATCGCATGTTACCGTTAATGTTATTACAGGTGACTCTGTGAAGTGGCGTTTAAATAGTCCCGGTGAAATTAATATTCTCTGTGATGAAAATATTCCGGGCACTTCAGTTCCGGCCGGCGCTTCATATTTTAATTTTACTTTGAATGAAAATTCTCCTGAATTTATATACATAGTTAAGATCAAAGGAGAATACAACTACAAATTTTGATTAATTCAAATGAAATTAGATGTAAAATATATGCTGTATCGCCATTACCGGTTGAACTTACAGATTTTGTAGCAACTACTATAAAAAACGAAGTAATACTTGACTGGAGTACCTCAGGTGAAATAAATAACGACAGATTTGAAGTTCAGAGAATTGAAATTACTGATATACCTGATTACAATCCCGATAATTTGATATTCAACACAGTCGGAATCATATCAGGAAACGGCAACTCGAATGAAATCCATCATTATAAATTTACGGACAGAAATTTGAATTCAGGCGTTTACCTTTATAGATTAAAGCAGATTGATTTTAACAGTAACTTTCTATATCACTTATTGTCTGATGAGATTGTGATCGGGATACCATTGAAATTTAATCTGAGTCAGAATTTTCCAAATCCTTTTAATCCTTCGACTAAGATTGGATTTGAAATTCCCGAAGATGGGAATGTCAGACTTGTTTTGTTTAATTCAGCAGGTAAAGAGATAGATCTGATTCAGAATGCTGATTTAAAAGCCGGATATCATTATATTGATTTTAACGGCGCTGATCTATCAAGCGGAATTTATTTTTACAGGATCACATTTAGCTCTCCTAATTTTATAAAAACAGTTTCTAAGAAAATGACGTTGCTGAAATAAGATATACAGTTTATTTAATACAAAGAGAATTCATATTGTATGAGTTCTCTTTTTTAATTACCAAATTGAAAATAGCTGAGCGTTTTAAACATTGTTCAGATATCATTACAAACCGGATAAAAAATTTTTTTTAAAATATTGATTTGGAGTTTTAAAAACTGAAGGGAGAGATTCGAATTCTCGGATTATAATTTGAATAGTACGGCTGTTTATTGAAAATCCTTAATGAATATAAAAAAAAATCTCTGAGAAAAATTCAGAGATTTTTTGCGGAAGGGGAGAGATTCGAACTCTCGGTACAGTTTGACCCGTACGACGGTTTAGCAAACCGTTGGTTTCAGCCACTCACCCACCCTTCCTGATGTGAAACTAAAATTAACATCACAAATATATTGCTTTAATATTGTGAATTCAATGAAAGAAATTATTTCATCGAAGTAATATCACTGTAAACTACAAAAATCATAAAGGCAATTAAAATAGCAAATCCGACATTTTGTAATACAAGCTGCACTTTATACGGCACAGGTTTTCTTACTATCCCTTCATAAAGCAACAGCATAAAATGACCTCCGTCAAGAGCCGGGAAGGGTAGAATATTAATCACAGCTAGGGAAATTGACAGTAATGCAATGAATCCGAGAAATGTAAATATCCCGCCTTCGGCTGACTGGGCTGAAACCTGTGCAATCTTTATCGGTCCGCCTATTGCTTTTTTAAATGCAATTTCACCTTTGAATATTTTAGCGATTGTTTTAAAAAATAATTCAATCCCCATATAATACATATCATTCGCAGCTTTCGGAACAGCAGTAATAAAATTGTATTTTATTTCCTTTACAGGACCTGTGTAATTTGCAGCAATCATAATTCCGATTGTTGAATCAGAACCGGGAGTAATTGCGCACTTTAGATTCTCATCATTTCTTTTCCATCTTATTTCATTTTCTGAATTTGCATTCGATTTAATAAGATCCGTGAGCTGCTGAGGATTAGTTATTTCTACATTATTAAATCCTGTAATGATATCACCTTTCTGCAGCCCGCATTTTTCCGCCGGCATACCGGAAACAACATCATTAATTTCAGGTCTGTATCCTTCAGCATAAATTCCAAATGACCTTTCTGTAAGATCACCTGTTTTATCTTTAGGAACTGAAATTAATTTATCTTCACTGCCTCTTTTTACAAGAAAATCAAGTTTTTCGCCAAGATTATCCAGATAGAGTTTTATCTGCACATCTTCCCAGGATTCTACTTTTTTATCATTGATAAATAATATTTTGTCTCCGGGTTTAAGCTCAGTGGAAGCAGCCGGAGAGTTTATTCCTATGTAACCAATAGTAGTAGTGTCAGTTAAAGTCTTTCCTTTTATAAGCGTTAAAGAGTAAAAAATTAGAAAAGCCAGAAGAAAATTCATTATTACGCCGGCGGTAATAACAATCATTCTTTTCCAGACCGGTTTAGCCCTGTATTCCCAAGGCTGCGGTTCTTTATTGATAAATTCCTTATCCATGCTTTCATCGATCATTCCGGAAACTTTTACATATCCTCCGATCGGGAAAGCGCAGATCCTGTAATCTGTCTTATCACCGAGTATTACTTCATCGCTTAAAGAACCAAAAGTAAATCCGTTGATTTTATTGTAACCGAATAGTCTGTAACCAATACCAAGTGCAAATATTTCCGCTCTCATTCCTGTCATTCTGGCGGCTATAAAGTGACCAAATTCATGAATGAAAACGAGTATTCCGATTACAATAAGAAAGTAAAATGTTGTGCTTAAAAATTCCATAGTTATCTTAAACGTGTAAGATAAAATTAATTAATTAAAAATTAGAGTTAAAAAAAACTACTTAGAATAAAATTTTTGATTTTCTTTAAGTTTTCGTCGTACTGACTCGTCTATATTTATAATATTATCAAGACTTAGTTCCGGATCATCATTAAAATTATTTAAAGTTAATTCGAGTATTTCAGGTATTTCATTAAATCTTATTGCTTCATTTAAAAATAGCTCAACAGCTATTTCATTCGCAGCGTTTAAAACAGTCGGATAAATTCCGCCTGAATTTAATGAATCTATTGCAAGCTTAAGGCATTTGAACTTTTCATAATCCGGCGGTTCAAATGAAAGAGTCAAAGGACTATTAAAATTCATTTTTGGGAAATCATTTATTACTCTATGGGGATATGTAAGAGCGTATTGAATAGGAAGTTTCATATCCGGAATACCGAGCTGCGCAATTACAGATCCGTCAATAAATTCTACCATTGAATGTATAATTGACTGTTTGTGAATTACAACGGAAATCTGTGAAGGAGAAAGATTGAAGAGCCACTTAGCTTCTATTATCTCTAAACCTTTATTCATCATGGTTGCAGAATCAATGGTTATCTTCTTTCCCATATTCCAGTTCGGATGAGCTAAAGCATCCTCAACAGTTACATAATTTAATTCATCAGTTGATTTATTTAAAAACGGTCCGCCTGACGCAGTAAGTATAATTCCCGAAACATTACTCATTTTTTCCCCGGTAAGACATTGGAAAATAGCAGAGTGTTCGCTGTCAATAGGGATCAAAGTACACGAATTCTTTTTAATAAGTTCGTTTACCAGTTCACCGGCGACAACCAGTGTTTCTTTGTTTGCAAGCGCAATTCTTCTGTCTTTCTTAATGGCATTAACAGTTGGTTCAAGACCGGCAATACCAACCAGTGATGAGATGAGTAAAGTAAAGTCATCACGTTTCGACAATTCAAGGAGACCTTCTCTGCCTTTGAAAATCTCAAGATCCTTGAAATTATACCTGGAAATAAACTGATCACAACTTAATTCATCGGTTATAGCAATTCCTTTAGGAGAATAATTTCTTATCTGTTCAGCAAGCAAATCTATACTAGTATTTGTAGTAAGGTAGGTTACGGAATAATCTGATCCGTTGTTATTAAGATTATTGATTACTTCAAGAGAATTACATCCGATAGATCCGGTAGAGCCGAAAATACAAACTTTCTCAGTCATTTTTATATCAAAGACAGTTTAATAAATAAAAAACTCAAGAAACAGAATTCTTGAGTTTTGAATATACTTATTTGTATAATATTAAATTAAAATTAATTTAAATACTTATTAATAATTTTTAGAAAGTCATCTTTTTTACGGGATCCAATAATTGTTTCTGCAATTTTTCCGTTTTTATCAATTATAAAAGTAGTAGGAACAGCTTCAATATCTTCACCTGTAGCTTCACCGAAAGCGTTAACTACTTCCTGATTTCCATCCAGTATAGTATATTTCACCGGATTTGATTTTAGAAAATCACTGACTTTTGCTGATTTTTCCTGTTGAAACACATTCATACCTATCATTCTAAAATCCTTGGATTTCAGCTCTTCTGAAATACTGGAAAGATCAGGCATTTCCTTTATGCAAGGTCCGCACCATGTCGCCCAGAAATTCAGTAATACAACTTTTCCTTTTAAGTCATTGAGTGATGCTTTTTTGCCGTCTTCGGTCCATGTTATATTTGGTGATACTTTCTTACCGGCTGATTTTACTACTGTTTCAACAGTAAATAGATTAGAGTTTGAAACTGTTTTAACTGTATTATCTGTGGGAGTAGTTTTGTTTTCGACGGTTTTTGATTCTTTGGAGTTTTTATATTTATTATCCGAAACTTCCTTATCAGCTGTATCTTTATTACATGATGCTGCAATAAGTAAAAGGAAAAGGAATGTAAAACTTAAAATATATTTCTTCATTAGATATTTATTTTGATTTAAAATTAGTAAGTGTAAGTTTAATTTCATTTGATTCCATTCCTGCAAGAGAAGAACAAACCACATTATCTTTTTGCCACATCACAGTTGACGTGTTTTCAGTCTTATTAATACAGGTTATCCAGTTATCACCGCTCGTTAATGCGCTTTTCACTTTATCACAAATAATTATCTTATCACTATTCATTAAATTATTCATGGATGCCTGAAAAGTATATATATATTTATTGCCTGCTCTGTGAATGATATGAGCAATTTTCTCTCCGTTAATTTCATTGCAAACTCCACCGATTAAAACGGCATCTTTTACATCGGGAATAAATACTTTGAAATCCAGATGCATGTTCATCTTTTCAGCTAATTCAGTTGCATTACTGGTTTCATATTGTACATTTATATTGCCGGACTGAAATTTATCAAAAACTTCTTTGGAAATAGTAACAATATCATTTTTTGCAAATTCAGAACTAGTTTCATTGTCCTGGAGATAATTATTTATTGCAAATGCTGATACAATAAGTAAAATAAAAACTACGGAAGCGTATGCAAGGTTTCTTTTGAGGTTGGATTTTTGCACCAGCATCTGTTTATTTAAGTAACTTTCATTTTCTTTATTAATAGTAACTGCCTTTTTTGCTGCGGTTGTTTTAATATAATCATCGATACTTTTCCCAATATTTGTGTACAGGTAAACGGGAGTTTCAATTTTATTCCCAAGTCTTGATTTAAACAATTCCTTTACGGATTTCTCAAGTTCATATCTGTTCTTAAGATCCTGATCTTTTTCTATTAACTCTTTAATTTGGTTTAACTCATTTTCATCTTTAATTTCATTATCAATGTAAGATGATATAAATTCATATTTTAAATCTGAATTTTTCTGATTGGAATTATCAGGTGGGTCAAGTTCAGAATTGGCCGGGTTGTTTGGAGTATCAGACATTTAAAAGGGTATAAAGTTTATATAATTATCGATTTGATTTTAAATTCATTTTATGAGATTGCTTTCCACATCATAACCACGCTTTCTCGCGTATTCAAGAAGCTTTTGCTGTAAAACTTTTCTGCCTCGGTGAAGTCTGCTTCTAACGGTACCTATTGGACATTGAACAAATTCAGCAATTTCTTCATAACTTAATCCTTCGAGATCACAAAGTATAACTACAGTTTTAAAATCATCCTGAAGGGAATTTAAAGCATTAAGAAGTTCATCATCAAGTAATTTCGAGAAAACTTTTTCCTGAAGGTCAGTTGAATCTATCTTTGAGGATCTGATATTATCAAAGAAATTTTCTATTTCACCGTAGTCAACTTTTCCCGGTTCTTTCTGTCTCTTTCTGTACTTATTAATGAACAAATTTTTCATTATGCGGAACAGCCATGCTTTACAATTAGTTCCTTTTTCAAACTTATCAAAAAATCTGAAAGCTCTTAAAAAAGTTTCCTGTAAAAGATCGTCAGCGTCAAGTTTATTGCCAGTTAATTTGTAAGCATAATTATGAATAATTTTCATGTGAGGCATAGCTTCTGCATCAAAATCTTGTTTTCTTTTAAGTAATTCTTCCTCAGAAATTTCTTCGGCTATTTCTTCAGATACTTCTTCAGGATTCTCATCCGGATTTTCTTCTGAATTTTCATCAGAATTTTCTTCTGAAACATTATCAATGCTGTCACCGGAGTCATCTGAGGAATTAGAATCATTATTCTCTTCCTTATCTTCAATTAAACCGGGATCTAAGTCTTCATTCAATTCAGTATTCAGATCTGAAGTTTTATTCAACGGATTTTCTTTAGAAGTTGCCATTTTTAAAATTGGAATAAACTAATTATTAATAGAATATAATACAATGAAAGAATTCTTTTCGAATAAATTCATTTAAAAACAAAATTATTTGTGAAAACTTAAAATCTAAAAGAAAAAGAATTTAGAAAATCTGTAGAAATGTATTTATATAATTAATTAGATTATTGAAGTAGGGCGAACAACGGGGCTCGAACCCGCGACATTCAGAACCACAATCTGACGCTCTGCCAACTGAGCTATGCTCGCCGTAATGTTTTACAAAATAACTTAAACTTATTTTTATTTCAATTCTTATTTCACTGGAACTAATTAAAAAAAAATCCCTGTGTTCAGGGATTTTGCTCGACAGGCAGGACTTGAACCTGCAACCCTTCGGTTAACAGCCGAATGCTCCACCATTGAGCTACTGTCGAATAAAACGCCAATATAAATACAACATCATTTTTAATCAATGAAGAAATGAAGAATATTTTTAATTTCCGGAAATTTTATATAATCTCCACCAGGGGGTCTTTGGACTTGAATGGTGTTCATGGTGATATCCGAAAAAATAACAGCTAAGCATAGCCCAAAAGTGATTTTTCTTCTGAGACCTTGCGAAGTGCGGAGTCTGAAGTCCTTCATGAGGATTTCTATGCGGAAGATAAGTACCGAAATAAAATAACTGAAACGTACTTAGTATTGACGGTATTACCCAAAACAAAATTACATTAGCGCTGTCATAAAACAATGTTAATATATTGAACAGAACTGCCATTGTTATGAGCTGAAATATTGAAACATAATTTGAAAGAAATTTAAACCACCATAAAACAAAATTCTGAGACCGGGGATTGAAATCCGGATCATCTTCTGATGTGGGAGTTCGGTGATGCATTAAATGGCTTTTTAAGAGTTTATTAAAACTAAAACCCGCAAAGAGAAAAGATGTCAAGTAACCTAATGAATTGTTTATATATTTATTTTTGCAGATATTTTTGTGCATGGCATCGTGAGAAGTAATAAATATTCCTGTAAACAAATAAGTCTGAATCAGCACATGAAAATACAATATAGGATCTGAAAAGTTGATGTCCGGAATCCCAAGAATATAAAATAAATGTAATACCCAGGCTGTTATGATCATTAAAGCAATTGCAATTCCCATTTTATCAGTGAATATAAATTATTAGTTTCAATATCAAATTAATTTATTATTAATAAAATTCAAAAGTGAATTCCCCTATTTCTGTATCAGAACTGTCAAGAGATATAAAGAATACTATTGAAAGGAATTTTTCCTACGTTTTTATCAAAGGTGAGATTTCTAATTTCAAAAATCACTCTTCCGGACATTTCTATTTTTCACTGAAGGACAGCAAATCTCAGATTAGCGCTGTAATGTGGAATTCAAGAGTTAAAGACCTGATCTTTATACCGGAAGATGGTATGAATGTACTGATAAAAGGGAGAATAACTTTATATGAAACAAGAGGAAGTTATCAGATAGATGTGTTTGAAATACTTCCTTCGGGAGTAGGAGAGCTGCAGATTGCTTTTGAAAAGCTGAAAAGTAAATTATATGATGAAGGACTTTTTGCTGACAGGTTTAAGAAACCGCTTCCTTTGTATCCGGAAAGAATTGCTCTTATTACATCTGAAACCGGCGCAGCATTTCATGATTTTGTTAAAGTAACGGAGAACAGATATCCTCTTGTAAGAATTTTACTCATTCCTGCGCTTATGCAGGGCGCAAACTCTGCTGTAAGTATCTGTGATGCAATTAAGAAAGCAAACAGTTCTGAATTTAAATCTGAGATAATTGTAATAACCCGAGGCGGAGGAGCAATTGAAGATCTCTGGACTTTTAATGAAGAAAAAGTTGCCAGAGCAATTTTTAATTCGAAGATCCCGGTCGTATCGGCAATCGGTCATGAAGTGGATTTTACAATCAGCGATTTCACTGCTGATAAAAGAGCTCCTACTCCGTCTGCTGCGGCTGAGATGATATTCCCGGATGCATATGATCTGAAATTAAGATTAAATGTAACCGAAAATAGTTTAAAGAGACAGATCTATTACAGGATAAACAAATTAAAAAATGAATTGAACAGTATTGAAAGAAATTATTATTTCAAAAGACCAACGGACCTTATCAATGAATTCAGAATGAATCTTGATACGATATTAAGAGACATTAAGTCAGTAACTGGGAGGAAAATCCGCAATGTAAAAAACAATATCGAAACAAACGGTAAATTACTTAATTCTCTTAATCCTGAAAATGTATTGAAAAGGGGATTTGCAATTATCAGGAGTGAAGATAAGATCATAACTCAAAGCAGACAGTTAAAAACAAAAGATGAAATTCAAATCAGATTCAGCGACGGGCAATCGGAAGCAACTATAAAATAAAATATACAATAATTTATATGGCAAAAAAGAAAGTTATAGAAGACACATTCGGCAGCAGCTATAAAAAGCTTGAAGTAATACTGGCACAACTTGAAACAGAAATAGAGGACCATTCTCTTGAAGAAATTATTGAAAAATATCAGGAAGCGATCAATCTTTTAAAAGTCTGCAGAAAAAAACTTGAAGAAGCAGAATTAAAAATCGAAAAATTAAGCACTGAAGAAGATGATTAAAAACAGTATATTTAAAAAAATATATTTAAATGAACGAATACAATATTAACAATACAAGGTTTCTCAAGAATATTGAATATCCTAAAGATCTTAAGAAACTTAATTTAATGAATCTCAGGGAACTTGCGGATGAAGTCCGAGAATACCTTATAGATACAATTTCCAGAATCGGGGGGCATCTCGGCGCATCTCTGGGTGTCTGTGAACTTACGCTCGCCTTACATTATGTATTTAATACTCCGGATGATAAAATCATATGGGATGTAGGTCATCAGGGATATATTCACAAGATTCTCACCGGCAGAAAAGAAGAGCTTAAAACTATCAGACAAAAGAACGGTATCAGCGGATTCCTGAAAAGAAGCGAAAGCGAGTATGATGTGTTTGGAGCCGGACATGCAACTACCTCAATATCTGCAGCGCTTGGCATTGCAACTGCAAGAGATTTTTCCAAAAAGAATTTTAAAGTAATATCAGTGATCGGTGACGGCTCAATGACAGGCGGTATGGCTTATGAGGCAATGAATAACATTGGTCTTCTTAAAAAAGATATTATTGTAATCCTGAATGATAACAGAATGTCAATAGCTCCGAATGTATGGTCGCTTCAGAATTATTTCAATGACCTCATGACAAATGACACATACAATAAATTCAGAAGCAAGGTATGGGAACTGACTGAAGTATTTGATAAAAAAAACAGTGACAGATTAAGAAAGGTCGGAGCAAAAATTGAAGGCAGTATTAAAAGCGTTATAACACCCGGTATGCTTTTTGAAGCTCTCGGATTCCGGTATTTTGGACCGGTGAACGGGCATAATGTTGTCAATCTTGTAAAGATGCTTGAAGAGCTGAAAAGAATGTCAGGTCCGATACTCCTTCACATCATTTCTGAAAAAGGTAAAGGTCCTTCCTACGCAACAGATCATCCGCAAAAGATCCATGCGTTAAATCCTTTTGATAAATCGACCGGCATAGAATTTAAGAAATCAACTGTATCAACTTATACAAAAGAATTTGGAATTGCTTTAACAGAACTTGCAAAAGCCGATCCTAAAATAATTGCAGTAAATGCAGCAATGCCGGACGGAACAGGACTGAATTATATGCAGAAAGAATTTCCGGACAGATATTTCGATGTCGGCATTGCAGAACAGCATGCTGTTACTTTCTGCGCAGGTCTTGCTACAGAAGGTTACACACCTGTTGCAGCGATCTATTCAACTTTCCTTCAGAGAGCTTTTGATCAGATCGTGCATGACGTTGCAATACAAAAACTTCCTGTGGTATTTATTCTCGACAGGGGAGGTCTTGTAGGAGCTGACGGACCTACTCATCACGGAGTATTTGATCTTACATATCTCAGACTGATTCCGGGTATGGTTTTAATGTCACCTAAGGATGAGAATGAATTATGGAATATGCTTTTTACAGCCACTCAATATAAAAGAGGTCCTATTGCGATCAGATATCCGCGTGGTAACGCTCTTGGCGTAGAGAAAGGAAAATTCGAATTATTGGAAATCGGTAAAGGTGAGATCGTTAAGAAAGGAAAAGACATTGCAATCCTTGCAGTAGGAAATATGGTAAAAAATTCTCTCGACTCTGAAAAATATCTGGATGAATACGGTATCAGCGCGGAAGTAATCAATGCTAGATTTATAAAACCTCTTGACAGAGAATTATTATATGATGTTTTCAACAGGTTTGATAAAATAATGACAATAGAAGATAACACTATCGTCGGTGGATTCGGCAGCGCTGTTTCTGAATTTGCTTCGGAAAATAATCTTAAGAATGATATTCTTATTCACGGAATTCCGGACAGATTTATTGAACACGGAAAACCGGAAGAGCTTCATGAGGAACTTAGAATAGATGCTAAAGGTATAGCAGAAGTAGTAAAGGAGTTTTTAATAAAAACTAAAGTACATGAAAAAATCTAATTTTATTTTCAGCATAATTTTGATTTTTATTTCGGCTTTAATTTATCAAAGCTGCAGTGAAAGTCCTGTGCAGAATTCTGAAAGCAGGGAACTGCTGTTTAATCTCGACGGAATAGTTGAGGAAGTCGGCGGGGACTGCTCTGCAGTTCAGGTAAGAACAAGAAGTTTCGGAGAATTTAATTTAAGCGATTATTCAAAATTACGATTTGAATTTGACGGAATGTCCGACGCAGACCTTTCCAGTATCAGTTTGTTTTATTATGAAAACGGAGAAATTGTTTATCTTGTAAATTTATCAAACAGAGAAGAAATTAATTCTACGGATTTTGCAGAAGTTAATTCTCCGGGTATACAAAGAGAAATTTTTTCACGGGTTACTTTAAAATCTTCAGTATGTACAGGTCAGATATTTTTTCTATCATTCAGAGACCTTAAAATATTTGGAGTAAGGCAATAAAACTATTCTATGGAATTAACACATCTGATTTTAAATAACGAAACCAAAACCGAAGCTAAAAATAATTTCAACAAACTTTCAAATGAAAAGAAAGTTTACGTGGAAACTTACGGCTGTCAGATGAATTTCGCGGATACTGAAATAGTTCTCAGTGTACTTAGTAAAAAGGGTTATAATGAGACTTCGGATATAGATGAATCTTATGTGATATTGCTGAATACATGCAGTATAAGAGAGAATGCTGAGAACAGAATTTACAGCAGACTCGGGGATCTGATCAAATATAAAAAAGAAACCCTGAGCTTGTCATCGGAATTCTCGGTTGTATGGCTGAAAGATTAAGAAAAGATCTGCTCCAAAAAAAGAAAATAGTTGATATAATTGTTGGACCCGATGAATACAGAAGAGTACCTGAGCTTATAGAAAATTCAGTTGAAAAAGGTGAGAAAGGAATTGCAGTCAAATTATCAAGGACTGAAACTTATGATGACATTACTCCTCTGAGAAGAGAGGGGATAACTGCATGGCTTTCGATCATGAGAGGCTGTGACAAATTTTGTTCGTTTTGTGTAGTGCCTTTTACGAGAGGCAGAGAGCGCAGCAGAAGTTTTATAAATATTACTGAGGAATCAAAAAGACTTTATGACGAAGGCGTAAGAGATATCTGGCTTCTTGGTCAGAATGTTAATTCATATAAATATGAAGACTTTGATTTTGCTGATCTTTTAAAGAATGTCGCAATAGCTGTTCCGGATATGAGAATCAGATATATAACTTCACATCCTTATGATCTCTCCGACAAGCTGCTTGAAACAATGGCTGAGTATGATAACATCTGCAAATACGTTCATCTTCCTATACAATCAGGATCTGACAGAATACTGAAACTGATGAACAGATTATATTCGGTGAAAGAGTATATGCGCGTCATGCTTAAGGCGAGAGATATGATGCCGGGGATCGGATTATCTACGGATATAATTTCCTGTTTTCCGGGAGAGACTGATGCTGAACATAAAATGACACTCGATGTGATCAGAGAAATCGAATATGACAGCGCGTTTACTTTTGTTTATTCGCCGAGAGAAAATACAAAAGCTTTTGAGATGACTGATACTATTGACGAAGAAACTAAAAAGCAAAGACTTGATGAGATCATTACTCTTCAGCGTGAAATATCTTTTAAAATAAATTCTTCATTGACCGGGAATGTCATGCCGGTTCTTGTTGAGACTTTAAGTAAAAAATCAGATGAGAAATTTATGGGAAGAACGGACTGCAATAAGTCGGTAATAATTCCGAGAAATTTCAGTACAGTTGATATCGCCGGAAGTCTTGTAAACACCGGTTTAATCAAAGCAGGTGAATTAATTAATGTGGAAATCACCGGCGCAAATTCCGCAACTTTATTCGGAAATCCTGTACAGAATAAAGTAGCTTTTTTACAAACATAATCTGAATATTGCTGAATTCACTGCTCATATTATTTTTCAATATAACCGGTTTTACGGTCAGATTATTTCCTTTAAAGTTTATCCAGCGCCTTGGAAAATGTCTGGGGCTGTTTTTTTTTATCTGATTCCTATCAGAAAGAAAGTCGCTTACTATAATCTCAGGCTGTGTTTCCCCGATAAAGACCACTCCTTTAAAAAATCCATAGTTAAAGAAAATTATATCAATCTCGGAATTAATCTGCTAGAGTTTTTTTATTTACCGAAGCTAAATAAGAATTCACTGGAAAGCCTGACAGTTTTTAAAAATGAGAACGTTGCAGCAGAAGCTCGCAGGAAAGGTAAAGGGACTTTGTTCTTGAGCGGGCATTATTCAAACTGGGAATTAACGGCAATTTCTTTTTCAAAGTTATTTGGAATCAGTCTGAAGATTATTGCGAAACCTCAGGGCAGTGAAGTATTAAACCGGAAAATTAATTCATACAGGGAAATGGGCGGTAATGAGATCATTCAGACCGGATATTCACTCAGAGCGATATTTGAAAAGCTCGGAAATAATGACATAATATGTTTTCTCATTGATCAGTCGGCGCATCCTGATTATTCGGTATATATAAATTTCCTCGGGCAAAAAACCTCTGCTTTTTCCGGTCCTGCAAAAATAGCTTTGAAGAAAAGAACTGAGTTAATAATGGGATATGCTTTAAGAGACAAAAATTATAAGTATGAAATATTTTTTTCGAATATAAATTATGATGATATAACTGAATATAATGCTGAAAATATTAAACTCCTTACTCAAAGGATACAGACAGAATTTGAAAAAATAATATTAAAAAATCCCGGGCAGTGGCTCTGGCTGCACAAAAGATTTAAACATGTCAGATAAACAAAACAGCATAAAAAAAATACTGATCATTCAGACTGCATTTCTCGGTGACGTAGTGCTGACGATTCCTATGGTTCAGGAAATTAAATCAAAATATCCGGACGCTGTCATTGATTTTCTCTGTATACCGTCAACTTCCGATCTGCTGAGAAATAATCCCGGGATCAGAGAACTCATTCCTTATGATAAAAGAAATTCCGGCATCAGAGGTCTGGCTGATATTGTAAAGAAGATCAGAAATGAAAAATATGATGTTGTAATTTCACCTCACAGATCCTTCAGGTCGGCTGCGATAAGTTTTTTATCTAAAGCAGATGATACCGTTTCATTTGATAAATCATCATTCAGTTTTCTGTATAAGACAATTATAAAATATGATACCGGCATTCATGAGATTCAGAGAAATCTCAGATTATTGCTGCCGCTTGGAATTGATCTGCACAAAATTGTAAGACCGGAATTAAATATCAGCATTCAGGAGAAAAGAAAAATTGACAGTATTTTTTATGAGCACAGAATTCGGGAAGATGAAAAATTCCTGGTCATTGCGCCGGGGACAATCTGGTTCACAAAAAGATTTCCTGAGCAAAAATTTATTAATCTGTGTAATCTCCTTACAGGGTTAGACAAAAGAATATTTCTTATAGGAAGCAAAGATGACAAGAGAATTTCCGATTTCATTGTAAATAATTCCAGATTCAGAAATTTTATAAATCTTACGGGAACGCTTTCAGTAATGGAATCTGCAGAACTTATAAGAAGGTCAAAACTGATAATAACAAACGACTCTGCTCCAATGCATATTGCGAATTCAATGAATACGGATGTCTGCGCAATATTCGGAGCGACTGTGCCTGAATTCGGATTTTATCCATACGGAAAAAACGATAAGATCTTCCAGACTGAAAATCTCAGATGCCGGCCATGCAGCATTCACGGCAGCGCTAAGTGTCCGATAAAAACTTTTGTATGTATGTTGAAAATTGATGAAAAAGAAATTGCAGATTTTATTAAAAAGAAATTAAGCTAAAAATTCCTTAAGCCGGAGTTTTATTTCTTCCGTGCTATACTTAATATTACTGTTGTTCATCTCACGCAAAATATCTTTTACAGCAGCTTTACCAGGTTCCTTTTTCCCGTCTTTCAGAAACCCGTCAAAGATAGTCTCGCCGTTCAATGCGCTGTTGATCTCAAACTCCTTGTTATGTTCGGTAAGCTCAGTGTAATATACAACTTTGAATTTCCTGTTGAATTCTTTTTCCCTGTATATCTCGAACATTGTTTTGTCTGATTCGAAAGCCATATTATTTTATGTTGTTTTCAAAAATTCTTTTAATGTATTTACCCATCATATCAAATTCAATATTAACTTTATCTCCTTCTTTCAAATGTCTGAAAGTTGTATTCTGATATGTATGTGGTATTATCGCGATTTTAATTTCAATGCCGTCATCAGTTTCTTCCGTTATATCCGCTATTGTCAGACTTATGCCGTCAATGGAGATAGAACCGATCTTAATAATATAGTCTCTGAATTTACTGTCAAAAAAAATAAAAAATTCGTGTGATCCGGTATTCTCAATTATCTTGTTTATTTTTCCTGTTGTATCTACATGACCTTGCACGAGATGTCCGTCGAGTCTTGAGTTTATGGACATTGCTTTTTCAAGGTTTAAAAAATCACCTGTATTTAATTCTCCAAGATTGGTTTTGCTCAGAGTTTCTTTTACGGCTGTGAATTTAAAAGACCCTTTTTCAATTGCGGTAACAGTAAGACACACGCCGTTAATGGAAATGCTTTCACCGGTTTTAATATCCTCAGAGTATATATCTTCGGAGGGTGAAATGTCAAATTCAACGCTGTCGCCGGTCTGAGTCTTAGAAATTACTTTGCCTGTTGTCTGAACTATTCCTGTAAACATTTTCTGTATTTAATTAAAATATCATTATCTAAAATTGAAATATATTCTTTCAATAAAACTTCCTTGTCCTTTAGTGAATCTATTTTAATACTGTCAAAAGGAGAAATGCCGTTTCCGATGATTACCGGCGCGATAAAAAAGTATATCTCATCAAACATTCCTTCTTTAAGAAATTGTGAAAAAAGTTTCGAGCCCCCTTCGACTAATATGCTGTTCAGCTTAAACTTATAAAGTAATTTCAGTATATCCTTTACCTTAAATTCTTTGCTGTCATCAGACATCCGGATCAAATATTTATGTGTCTTCCTTTCAGCAGCTGATTTACCCGTGATCACAAATGTTTTGTCACGATTGCTGTCCGTAAATAAATTAAGTTCCGGCGGAAGTGTATTCTTTCGGTCGATCACTAATCTTATCGGATCTCTTCCTTTTACATCTCTTACCGTCAAAGACGGGTTGTCTTTTACTGCAGTATTTTTCCCGATTAAAACTGCATCGTATTCACTTCTTAACTTATGAACAGCTTTACGTGAAGCTTCTCCTGTAATATACTTTGATTCAAAATTATTTAAAGCGATTTTACCGTCAATACTTTGAGCGATTTTCAGTGTCACATAGGGAAGTTTTTTAGTAACATACTTTATAAAAAACTTATTCAGCTCCCTGCATTCATTTACAAGAACTCCGCAGCTGACTTCAATTGCGTTCTTCTTCAGTATTTCAATGCCTTTACCGTTTACTTTAATGAAAGGATCCTTCATTCCTATTACAACTCTCTTTATTTTTTTTGATGCAATAAATTCTGCGCATGATGAAGTCTTACCTTTATGAGCGCACGGTTCGAGATTGACAAATAATTCTGCGCCTTTAACATTAAAACCTTTTTTTTCCGCATCTGCAATCGCATTCACTTCAGCGTGAGCATCCCCGTATTTTTTATGATAACCTCTGCCGATAATTTTATTCCCTTTTATTACAACGCTTCCGACCAGAGGATTCGGAGAAACGAATCCCTTTCCTTTCTTTGCCAGTCTGATACATTGAGCCATTATTTTTTCATCATCGCTCATTCATGCCTTTTTTAAGTTTGCTCAGTACGCTGTCCGGATTATTCCTGTAATAAATGTAAGTGTCTGATTCTAAATAAGCGGTATTGAATTTACCGTCAGCTCTGTAAAAAAAATCGGAATCATGTGAATATACATTTTGGAAACCGCCAAGTTTTGTAAACACATTTCTCTTACCGAAAAGAGTGCCAAGCATTACGCAGTCCTTTACATGAATGAGCCGGCTTCTGTCATTTACATCAGGGATAAACATTTCCTCATCGCTACCTACTAATTCCGCTCCGGTTCGGATCAGATCAATGTTAGTGTTATTCTGAAAATAATTTATTCTCTGAAGAATATGATCCGGCTTATATTCGTCATCGGCGTCAAGAAAAGTAATATACTCTCCGCCTGAGATAGCAATTCCGGAATTTAGTGAAAGTGCATGTCCTCTGTTCGAATGGAAAAGATATTTTATTTTTTCATTCCCGGTGATGTAAGGAATCAGTTCAGCGTAAGTCTCGTCCGCGCTGCCGTCATCAGTAATTACAATTTCTATATCAGTGAATGTCTGATTCAAAACAGAATTTAACGCTCTTCTGTAAAATTTTCTGCTGTTGTAAAGAGTCAGTATAACGGATACTTTGAAATTTACTTTACCGGTGATCATTTCCAGCTGATGTGTTTGGCGCTTTTAGGGATTCTTATTCTAAAGTTAAGATTGTTGTTGTTAAATTCCTCATTATTATATGTAAGCCAGATAGACTGTCTCTCTTCAGGTCGGATGACAGAAATCTTTTTTGGAAAAAATATTCCGTCGCTTTCGTAAAAATTATCATAAGTTATCTCGATCTTTGTCTTACCTTTATCATCATACTTGCCGAGTTTTCTCACGAAGTAATTATTCTTATCTATCCAGAATTTTTTAATTTCCTTATCATAAGCCAGCACAGCAATGTAATCTCTTTCAGTTTCAAGTATTTCGGCAGACAGGTAATCATCTTCATGAAAATAATATTTTCCTGAAAACGAATTAATCAGATCATCAAACTCAATTCTGATCCTCATTATTATGCTGAGATTATTTTCAGTTGTAGATCCCTTGATGACTCTGTTATCCATTACATTGTAATAAATAAAATCTTTTCTTGTGATAAGAAGATTAGCTATATCAATACCGAACGGTCCTTCAAGTTTTGTAAATACACTGTCAGGTTTTTTAATACTGACTGTGATCGAGCCGGTATTGTTAAGTTCCGGAGAGTCAATTGATATTTCACCGTATGCATCCAGCGCCGTAAGCTTCAGTGAATTTTCATTTACCTTATTTTTTAAAAATTCAAAAGTAACCGTAGATTCGGATGTTTTGTTAGAAGCTGTACAGGAGATCAGTCCCGCGCATGCTAATAAAGGTAAAAGATATTTTAATATATTACGGTTTCTTCTCAACACACTCTGATAAAAATTTTTTTAAAATATTTACTGAAACAGGATCATCAAACGGCATTCTCTCAGGATGCCACTGGACAGCGATCATAAACGGCTTACCTGCTTTATCGGAATATTCGATTCCTTCGACAACGCCTTCATCTGATTTCGCATTTATCATTAATCCCTCACCGAGACGATCAGCCGCCTGATGATGAGATGAATTTATAATTGCCTTTTCCGACTTCACAATATCAAATAATAAAGTATCCTTAATAATATTTACATTATGAAATCTCTGCTCTGTCTTTGATATCTTTCTGTGATTCGTATTTCTGATCTCCTCCAGATCAAAGATCAGACTGCCTCTGTAATAAACATTTATCAGCTGTATCCCGCGGCAGATACCGAGTACAGGAATCTTCCGGTTATCAGATTCCTCCATAAGTTTCATTTCAAATCCGTCACGCTCCGGCAGGTAAGTTCCTTTTGTTTCTTTTGTGTCCCAGTCACAATAGAGCTCCGGATAAACGTCAGCTCCTCCGCTGAGTATCAGTCCGCTGCATTCTTTGAAATTATCATAACCTTCTTTTTTGGAATTGTGATCAAGGACTACATAATCAACTTTGAAATAATCCAGCCATTCAGTGTATTTTTCAAAATTCGATTCAGCATAAGTGATTCCTATTTTCAAAATATGTATTCAGTTGTTTTAATTAATCTGCAGAATATTCAGCACCTTACTTTCAAGAAGCGATTGATTATCAGTTACTTCGATCTCTAAATTTAAATAGTAAACAGGAAATGAGTCAGTGAATTTTTTATACTTTTTGATTTTAATAAAATCCTTTCCCGTAGTAATATAGACTGTGTCTTTTTTGATACAGTGAAATTAATTTATCAATATCCACTTCCGAATAGAAATGATGATCTTTAAAAATCAGTTCAGAGGTAATGCTGAAATTCAAATTCTTAACTGCATTGTTAAAAGAATCCGGCTTTGCTATACCTGAAAATATAATCGCCTTCTTTAAATCTCCCGCTGAATTTGGTTTTAAAATAGTATTTTTATGATCTATTAAATATTCAGATTTAAATTTTATTTTCACAGCATTTGAGAAATATTTTACGCCTTCATATGAATAGCTTTTGACCGGAATTCTTTGAATTCATAACTATCACATCAGCTCTCTTTATATTGGAAAAACTTTCCCTGAGATCTCCGGAAGGAATTGTGCATAAATATTTTAATCTGTTCTCCGTATACTCCATTTCATCAATCAAAACTATATCACGATCCCTTCGGATCTTTCTGTGCTGAAAAGCATCATCAAGTATGATAATGTCAGGCTTATATTCAGTCATCATAAATTCTGAAGCTCTGCATCTGTCAGCAGAAGCGATGCTAAAAAATTTACCGCTGAATTCCTTTGACAATTCGTATGCTATCAAAACCGGTTCGTCTCCGGTCTGATTAATGTCTTCAACAAAATTAACTCCGTCATATACCGTAACCATTTTTTTCTCAGTCCTGCCGTAACCTCTGGAAATAATGCCGACGGTTTTATTTCTGCTTAAAATAAACTTAGCTATATAAATTACAAACGGAGTTTTACCTGTTCCGCCTGTCGTGATATTGCCGATAGAAATTACTTTCGCGCCGGTTTTGCAGATGCTCAGAATATTTTTATCATACAAAAAATTTCTGACGCTCATCAAAGCTGAATAAATTATTGAAACCGGGATCAGTATTATTTTAATTATGCCGATAATATATTTCATATCATTTCAGAGGATAATTTGGATTTAAACTCAATCAATTCATTCTCATCAAGATAGGAATTATAATTATATTTATTCCCGAACACAACCGTACATTTTGAAAAAGGATACGGTATTTCAAAACTGTCCCAGCTTTTATTCAGAATTTTCTTTCGGGAAAAGGAAATTTTAACAGGTATAACGGAAACAATGCATTTATACGAGATGATCAGCGGTCCGTTTTTCATATTCAGCGCAGGACCGCGCGGACCGTCGGGAGTTATTACAGCATTGTAACCTTCCTTTACTAATCCGGTCATTGAGTCAAGAGCTTCCTTTGCGCCTTTCGAACTCGATCCTCTGACTACTTTGTAATTCCATTTTATCAGAAGACTATTCAGGATATCTCCGTCTTTGCTTTGTGAAACAAGCGCAGCTGATCTTAATTTTCTGAAAAGCCACCAGCCGATGAGCATTTTTGAATGCCAGAAAATATAAACATAATTTTTGTCACCGGAAGGTTTGTTTAGAATTTCAATTCTTAAAGTTTTAATGTAAAGATCTATAACGGAAGGAAGTATCTTCAGAGCTATAAAATCAAATGCAGTTTTCATATTAATCTTTCATAAGTTCGGCGATCATTTCCGCGGCGTTGGCTGAAGCGTTTTTATCAGTCAGAACACTTCTCAGTTCTTTAAAACTCATCAGCATGTCACCCCTGTATTTATTATCAGTAAGTATCTTTCTGCCTTCTTCAAAAATATCTTCCGGTTTCATCTTCTCCTGTAAAAATTCTTTCACCGCTGTCCTGCCTAACAAAATATTTATCATTGCAATGTGATCTACCTGTATCAGTCTTTTCCCGATCGCATAATTAAATGCGCCTGTTTTATATACAACGCAAAACGGAGTTCCGATCAGGGCGCATTCCATTGTTGAAGTGCCTGACTTTGTGATCACAAGATCCGAATTTAAAATGGTCTTATAATTCAGTTCGTCATTTCCGTCTGATCTGACAAGACTGAATTTATTGTCTTTAAGATAGGGCTTATAAAATGAAAGTTCAAAATTATCCGAACAAATAATATTTATATTACAGTCAAATTCTTTTTTAAACAACTCAGCGGTTTCCACCATTAAAGGCATCATAATTCTTATCTCATCTTTGCGGCTGCCCGGCATAAAGCTAATATTCAGTCTTTTACTCTCTTCTTTTTTATTTTCGGAAAGAAACGCGTCGGTTCTTTTTATAAGAGGATGTCCGGCAAAATTCGCTTTCACATTTTCCTTTTTATAAAATTCAACTTCAAAAGGGAATACGACTATCATCAAATCAACTGTTTCTCTGATGACCTTAACTCTGCTCTTATGCCATGCCCAGAGCTGCGGGGAGATATAGTAAACAATTTTTCCTTTAAACGACTTTCTGATACCCGATGCAATTTTCAGATTAAATCCCGGGAAGTCCACGAGTATAAGAATGTCAGGATCAAATTTCAGAATAAAGTTTTTAGTATCAGTAATTATTTTCTTAAGCTTTCTGATGTTTTTTATCACAGCGGAAAAACCTATGTAGCTTACTTTGCTCTTGTCAAATATCAGTTCAGCTCCTGCGGCTTTCAACTCCTGACCTCCGATGCCTTTAGCTGTCAGTCCCGGAAAGGATCTTTTCAGTTCAGTTAAAAGAGAAGCGGCGTGCATGTCGCCCGATGATTCTCCGGCTATTATAAAAATTTTTCCGGGTTCAGAATTCAATTAAGAATGGATTTAATTAATATTAAAAAAAATAATGGAGGTCAGCTCATAATTTTATCAGCAGCGTCTTCACCTGAATTTATTGCTCCTTCCATAAATCCCTGCCAGTCAGCGACATGCTCACCTGCAAAATGTACATTACCGAAACTCTCGCGAAGGACAGGCATTATCCCGAACCACTGACCTTTTCCGTAAAGAGCGTAAGCGCCTTTTGAATATTCATCGTCACCCCAGAAATAATTGATATTTTTCTCTACATAACCCGACACATCGCCGACTGCTGATTTCAGTGTATCGGTAATTATTTTAATTCTGTGCTCCTCTCCCATTTGAGAAAGTATGTCAGCTTTATCACCGACAGCGTAAGTGATAAGAACACCTTTAGGTGACTTCTGATTTTTTGTAGCGTGATAAAAATAGTGAGTATATGAATCAGTAAGAATGCTGAACTCCTCATCTTTCCAGAATCTTTCTCTGAATAAAGTCGCTGACTTAATGATCCTGCTGTACTGAAGAGCATTGATAGCTTCAATCTTTTCAGGCGGCAGTCCGGGAGACCAGTTGATCTTCGACATTGCAAACGTAGGAACAGTGCAGATCAGCATATCTGCTGTAAAGTTTTTACCGTTACTGCATTTGACGCTGATCTTTCCGGAACTGTTTATATCCGTAACTTTATGATCTGTTAAAATTATATCACGTCCAACTTTATCCGCCATTGCATCAGCGATCAGAGAATTTCCTCCTTTGACTTTGAAATCCATTTCATTGTATTCATTTGACTCTGCATATTCCGCAAGAGCGGAGTAAGCTGAAACGAAACGAATGGATTCTCCGAAGTCAGTGCTGTCTGCATATTCGCGTATATCGAGATCTCTGTCCGGTATATCATGATTCATTAGAAATCTCCACCAGTCCATTTTATCAAGTCTTACTTTATCAGCGTCAGTCAGATATTTGTAATCTGACAATATCTTTTCAAACTTTACTTTCCATTCCGGGGAATAATCCCATTCTCCCGGTTTAAAAAATTCTCCTTTATATATAAGTCTGTCTTTGAATCTGTTATTCTCGGTTACAAGACCGAACTGGTCGCAGAGAGCGATGATCCTTTCATGAGAACCGCCGATCCATTCCGCACCGAGCTCGATGACGAGATTATCTTCAGGAACAGGTTCGTCAGTGATTTTATGCGAAAACACTCTGCCGCCGATCCGTTTTCTCGCTTCAAGAATTGTAACTTCATAACCGTTATCTTTTAATTTCATAGCGGCTGCAAGTCCGGAAAGACCAGCGCCGAGAATGATGACTGATGGCTTTGAGATCAGATTCATTGAAAAAACTTTAGGAGCGAGAAGCGTCCCGGCTGCAATAACAGAAGACTGCTTCAGAAATTCTCTTCTTGTTGTCATGTTTAAAAAATTTAATTGTGTTCAAAATACTTAAATGAAGTAAATTTAAAAACTCAAACTATTATTTCTAATTGCCTGCCTCAAAGACGCGAAGGCTCAAAGAATACTGTTTTTAAAAATTTTAACTTTGAGACTTCGAGACTTTGAGGTAATTTCAATGTTTTCGGATTTTGGAAATTGTCTTAGCATAACAATGATTAATATCTTACTTCAATTTTAGAATTCAGAATATTAGATTGAATATAAATTAATATTTAACATTGCCGGAAATAATCTCAGTATCCAAAACGGATATGCCATATAAGATACATCAGAGCAGTATGAAGATATTCGCAGAGGGAATATTCAACGGAAAGATACCTGATGCGGAAAGACTGATGTCAGTATTTGAGAACTCTGAAATTGACGAAAGAAATTTATGCGTTCCTCTTGAATATTTTAAAGAAAGAAAATCTTTCGCTGAAAGAAATTCTGATTATCTGAAATTTACAGTAGAGTTTTCAGTCAGCGCGATCAGGGATTGTCTTTCTAAATCAGGATTCAGTTCTGATGAAATAACGGATATTATTTTTATTTCATCAACAGGTATATCAACGCCAAGTCCTGATGCTTTTATTATAAATGAACTTAAGCTGAATAAAAACATAAACAGATATCCGCTGTGGGGACTCGGCTGCGCGGGAGGAGTCGCGGGAATTGCAAAAGCTAAAGTGATCACAGAGTCAAACCCGGATGCGCTGGTAATTTTAGTCACATCGGAATTATGTTCGCTGACTTTTCTTAATGATGATTATTCGAAAAGTAATTTAGTCGCGACAAGTTTATTTTCTGACGGCATCGCTGCAGTGCTTATAAAAGGGGACGGACTGAATTCTCAGAAAGGAATAAATTCTAAGATTGAAATAAAAGACGCGATGAGCAGAATATACTATGATTCAATTGACGTTATGGGCTGGGAGGTTACGGATGCAGGACTTAAAGTAATTTTTCAAAAGATATTCCTTCAATTGTTGAAGAAAAATTAAAACCTGACATAGAAATGTTTTTAAAAAGAAATGATCTGAATACTGACGATATTAAAAACTACGTTACGCATCCCGGCGGAATTAAAGTCATTGAGTCATATATAAAATCTCTGGAAATAAATCCGTCTTATCTGGACAATACAAAAAGCGTTCTGAGAAAATACGGAAATATGTCGTCGGCTACTGTGATATATGTGCTTGAGCATTTTATAAGCAACGGATTTAAAGACGGCTCCGGATTAATGACTTCACTCGGTCCCGGGTTTTCAAGCGAGATGGTACTGTTGAATATTCAATCAAACTGAATTAATCCAATTTAAACCAAATGTCACTTTTCCAGATAATAATTTCAATTGTAATAATCCAGCGGCTGTCTGAAATGGTAATTTCAAAAAGAAATGAGAAATGGCTTTTGTCAAACGGGGCGGTTGAATACGGCGGAAGTCACTATAAATACATAGTCCTGCTGCATATTACTTTTTTTCTGTCAATGATCATTGAATATTATTTTACCGCAGGGGAGTATAAATACAATATTATTAATTATTTGTTTTTGGTATTTTTCATACTTCTACAGGCAGCGAGAATTTCAGTACTGCTGACACTCGGTAAATACTGGAATACAAAGATTTACAGAATACACGGAACGCCTCTTGTCAGCGGAGGACTTTATAAATATTTAAAGCATCCGAATTATATAATTGTCATCTGCGAGATATTTACCATCCCGATGATATTTGATCTATATTATACCGCAGTTATTTTTTCTATACTGAATGCGGCGATGCTGTATGTCAGAATAAAAGAGGAAAATAAAATATTAATCAATTAACAGATTAAAAAATGAAAATAAAATTAATAGATATCTGTCACGGAAGAAGCGGGGATAAAGGTGATGCGGCAAACATCGGACTGATCGCTTATAATAAGGAAGATTATGAATTAATTAAAAGAGAAGTCACCGCAGAAAAGGTAAAGACATTTTTTGACGGCATCTGCAAGGGAGAGGTCATTAGATATGAACTGCCGAATATCAACGCGCTGAATTTTCTTTTAAACAATACGCTCGGCGGCGGAGGAACAGTTTCGTTAATGCTGGATGCGCAGGGGAAAACTCTTGCGTCAGCGCTATTGAAAATGGAAATAGAAAAATAATTATATAATTTAAACCAACATAAAATGTTTGAACAGCAAAAGTACAGATTAAAAGATTCGAAAGATAAAATAGATTCATTACGGAGGTTTCTTTGAAATCGATAACAAGATCTCCAAAATAAAAGAACTGGATTCACAAACTACTGTTGAGAATTTCTGGGAAGACAACAGAGCCGCGCAAAAAATACTTCAGGAAATTTCGAATCTGAAAAAATGGGTTGAGGAATTTAACGGAGTCGAAACAAAATTCATCGACATTAACGGTTTAATAGAATTCGCAGAGTCCGAAGGCGATGAGTCAATGTCAGCAGAGATCGACAGGGACATTGATGCATTTGAGAAAGAGCTGACGGAAGTGGAATTCAAAAACATGCTTTCGGATAAAGACGATATCAGGGATGCTATCATTACTATTAATTCCGGCGCAGGAGGAACCGAGTCGCAGGACTGGGCTGAAATGCTTTTGAGAATGTATCTCAGATACTGCGAAAATAATGATTTCAAAACATCTTTAGTCGACCGGCTTGACGGAGACGGGGCGGGAATTAAAAGCGCTACTGTCGAAGTAAAAGGTGATTACGCATACGGTTATCTCAAAGCTGAAAACGGTGTTCACCGGCTTGTAAGAATCTCGCCGTTTGATTCAAATAAAAAACGTCACACATCTTTTGCTGCGGTCTATGTAAGTCCTGTCATCGATGACGAAATTGAAATTGAGATAAATCCCGCTGATATAAAAGTTGATACGTTCCGGGCAGGCGGCGCAGGCGGACAGAATGTGAATAAAGTAGAGACTGCAATAAGGATAACTCACGCGCCTTCAGGCATTGTCGTGCAGTGTCAGAATGAAAGGTCGCAGAATCAGAATAAAATGAATGCGATGAAAATGCTTAAGTCAAAGCTTTACATGATCGCAAAGGAAAAAGAAATCGCAAGACTTCAGACGATTGAAAATACAAAGAAGAAAATAGAATGGGGGAGTCAGATAAGAAGTTACGTCTTTCATCCTTATAATATGGTGAAAGATCACAGAACTGATTTCGAGACCAGTGATACTCAGGGCGTTATGAATGGCGGGATAGAAGGATTCATTAAAGCCTTTTTATTAGATTAACCGCTTAATGAATTATAAACTTTTTATAGCCGGAAGATTTTTATTTTCCAAAGGTGAATCAAAATTCATTTCATTCATAACTTACATTTCCATCATCGGAGTTACGCTCGGCGTGGCGGCGCTTATCATCGCCGTGTCCGTACTTAACGGATTTGAAAAAGAGATACGCGATAAAGTGGCAGGTCTTGTATCGCATATTCAGATCACGTCATTTCTTTCCGAAGGTCTGTCGGATCATAAAGAAGTGATCCCTATGATGAAAAATGATTTCAAGGAAATTAAAGGAATCTCACCGATAGTTCAGAAGGAAGCCGTGATAAGATTCAAAACCGGTGTGGAAGGAATTATACTGAAGGGAATCGTACCCGAGACGGATCTTTCCAAAAGTAAAAATAAAATCATAAGCGGCAGTTCTGATTTTACGCCTGTTGATTCTATTTTTTCAAAATTGCTGATCGGTGATAAACTTGCGAAGAAGCTTGGTATCGAAGCCGGTAATAAAGTAATAGTCTTCGGTTTAAACGGGATCCCGGGACCGTTCAATCAGCCGAAGCTGAAACAGTTCATCGTAAGCGGAATTTATGAGACGGGACTTAAAGAGCTGGATGACATAATTATTTATACTGACATTAAAACTACTCAGAAATTATTTGAGTACGGAGAAAATGTAAGCGGTATCGAGATCGAACTGTATGACATTGACAATGCCGAGTTAGTAGTCAATAAGATCAAAACCGAAATAGGATATCCGTATTATCCGAAATCACTTTTCAGATTATACAAGCCGCTCTTTACCTGGGTGGAACTGCAGAAAGCTCCGATACCGATCGTACTTGGTCTGATCATTCTTGTCGCAACCTTTAACATTGTCGGAACGCTGCTGATGCTTGTGCTGGAGAAGACGCAGTCTATCGGAGTTTTAAAAACTCTCGGAGTAAGCAAGTCGGGAATTGTGAAGATATTTCTTTATGACGGACTGCTCATCGGTATCATCGGAATAATACTGGGCAATATACTGGGACTCGGTATTTGTTTCCTGGAGATGAAATATAATTTCTTCGCGCTGCCTGAAATATATTACATGAAGAGCGTACCGATACTTCTGAATCCGGATTATATAATTTTCATAACGGTCATAACTTTTATTCTGACCATTACAGCAACGCTCATCCCTTCCTTTCTCGCATCAAAACTCGATCCTGTCAAATCAATCAGATTCAGTTAATAATGCAGCCCGATAAATCCCGGAAAAAAATTGAGGCGATGTTTGATGAGATCGCTCCGTCATATGACAGACTCAATCATCTCTTCACAGCGCGCAGTGATATTATATGGAGAAGGAAAATTGTCAGCGAACTTAAGAAGAAGGAAATTAAATTTTCAAATATAGTCGATCTCGCATCCGGAACAGGCGATCTCACACTCGAACTCTTAAAACTCGATCCCGAAAAGATCTGCGCTATAGACATTTCAAAAAAAATGCTTGAGTTACAAAGATTAAAGATAAGCGATGAAAGACTTGAGCTGATACAGGCCGAAGCGTCTTCAATGCCTTTTGAAGATGAAAGCATTGATCTGATCACTATCGGTTTCGGTGTAAGAAATTTTGAGAATCTGAATGAATCTTTCACAGAGATACACAGAGTACTCAAACCCGGCGGCTATCTGGTCATCATTGAAATGTTCAAAGCTGAGAAAATCAGTTCAAGGATATTCAATTTTTACTTCAGCAAAATAATGCCTTTCCTCGGAAACAAACTATCAAAGAGCAAGACGGCATATAATTACTTATCCGACTCAGTTCAGAATTTCCTGACAGTGCCGGAGTTTACCGGTATCTGCATTAAAAATGGATTTACGCTGGAGAAGAGTGTGAATAATTTTATTGGGGTGGTGAATAGTGTTTATTTGAGAAAGTTTAGTTAATTTTAAATTTTAAATTCTAAATTTTGGGATCGGGAAGTAACAGAAACCACCTCAGGTATTGAATTTAGAAATCAGAATAATTAGTTTTATATATGATCACAAAAGAGAAAAAATACATCTCACCTGAAGAATATCTTAAGATTGAAAGAGCATCTGAGATAAAGCATGAGTATTTTAACGGGGAAATGTTTGCAATGTCAGGCGCTAGTCTGAAGCATAATATTATAACTGCAAATTTATTAATTGATCTCGGTAACAAATTAAAAAATTCAGAATGTATTCCATTCGGAAGCGATATGCGTGTATATGTTTCCGAAAACGGATTATATACTTATCCTGACTTATCAGTTTTTTGCGGGGAAATAAAACTGCAGGACGATGAACAGGACACTGCACTTTATCCAAAAGTAATTATTGAAGTTCTTTCAAAAGCCACGCAGGATTACGACAGGGGAGGGAAGTTTAAACTTTGCAGAGAAATTGCAACCCTGGAAGATTATGTCTTAGTGTCTCAGGATACTGTCTCGGTCGAACATTATCATAAACAAAGTGACGGCAGATGGATACTGGAAGAGATCAATGATGTTGTTAGTAAGCTTAAATTAAATTCAATTAAAGTTGAGATCGAATTGAAAGAAATTTACTCAAATATTAAATTCTAAATTCTAAATCCTAAATCCTAAATCCTAAATCCAAAATTCTACATTCCAAATCCTAAATTCTAAATTCTATTAGAGGCTCCTTCCTATTTTTAGAAGTTCATTTGATTAATATATAATATCAATTATATTAAACTTTGCAAGCATTAGTTTTATTTAACCGGAATAAAATTTACTTATTATTGGATAAGTTCAAAATGAAAACACTTTTTATCTGCCTTACATATATATTAATTTCAACCTCTGCTGTCTTTTCTCAGTCAAGCTGGTTCTGGAAAAATCCTATGCCTTCCGGAAATGACTGGTACGATTTTCAATTTACTGATTCTTACACGGGTTATACAATAAGTGATAATTTCTCTATTTTGAAGACCACTGATACCGGAGAAAACTGGGATCTGATTTATACAAAAAGTGATTTACCTTCGGGTGTCAGCGGAGCTTTCAGAGCTGTTTTTTTTATAAACTCATTGACTGGATTTGCGGGGAGCAATTCAATTTTCAAATCGACTAACGGAGGTTTGAACTGGGCTTATACTGCTTCTTTAGGTGTTATTGTCAGATCTCTTTATTTTACAGATCAGTTAACGGGCTATGCTGCCTGTGATAAGGGTAAAATATTCAGTACAACAGACGGAGGAATAAACTGGTCTCTTCAATACTCAGCGGCAGACACAACTGCTGATCTGAATAAAATATTATTTGTATCAGCTGATACCGGTTTTGCAGTGGGAAAAAGACAGACTGTGTTCAGAACTACTGACCGCGGAAACACCTGGAACGTAAGATATTTAAGTTGGGGTTTTCCGCTGTATGACATTAGTTTTATTGATCACAATACGGGATTTTTAACGGGTGAGTACGGAGTCATCATTAAAACTACAAACAGCGGGATAAGCTGGACATATCTTAACAGATTTACACCTAATAATCTGAAGAGTATTTGTTTTATTTCACAGGATACGGGATTCTCAGTATCTACATTATCCGGTTCTGAAGGAAAAATATTCAGGACAATAAACGGAGGGGATAAGTGGACATTATTATCCGACTTAAATATTCTCATATATAAAATAAATTTTATAGATAAGCTTACGGGTTTTGTTACCTGTGAAGGCGGCAATATTTTTAAAACCACCAATGCCGGAGAAACATGGATCTCTAAAATATCCGGTTGTATGAATGCAAATCTGGTCAGTATTGATTTTATTTCTGCTGATACAGGATTTGCTGTAGGATCGAAAAGCCTGTTGCTTAAAACAACAAACGGAGGAGATGAGTGGCGAAAAATGAATTGTCCGATCAACAATAATTATATTTATGTTAAATTTTTTGATAATGAAAATGGATATTTAGCGGGAACAACTTTATATAAAACAACAAACTCCGGTATAAGCTGGGACAATATTGCTAATTTGAATGGTTTAGATGATATTATATTTTACAATATCGATACAGGATATTATATGAAGAACGATATCCTGTTTAAAACTTTTAACGGGGGAAACAACTGGACATCAAGCAAAGTGGAATTTGCTTCTCAAAAATTCTATTTCCTTGAAAACAAGGATACAGGTTTTTACTTTACCTCATATTACACGATATATCCAAGTTATCTTAACTTTAATGATATTTATAAAACTGTAAATAACGGTGCAGACTGGACTCTCCTTACAAGATTCACTCATGCCTATGGCAGCGGATATATTAACTCAATATATTTTACTGACAGTCAGACAGGATTTCTTTCAGGTACACCGGGAATTAAAAAAACAACAGACGGAGGAGCAAGCTGGAACACATACCCCGGTCTGAATGGATTTTCCGGAAAATTATATTTTAATGACAGTGAAAACGGATTTGTAACAAAGAATAACGAAGTTTACGGTACTGATAACGGCGGTAACAACTGGAGCAAATTGTTTACCGCTTCGAAACACTTAAACGCCTTTTATTTTTTAAATTCAAATACTGGATTTTTAGCCGGTAATTTTGGAAGTATTTTGAAAACTACCAACGGGGGAGGAAATTTTGTAAATATTTTTAATGAAAGTAACTTTGTTGCAGATAGTTATTCCCTGTATCAGAATTATCCCAACCCTTTTAACCCGATAACTACAATCGGATATTATCTGCCAAATGATGGAATGGTTTCAATGAAAATATTTGATATACTTGGTAAAGAAATTTATTCATTTTCCGGACAGAAAAAAACGGGTTATCATGAGATCAGGTTTAACGGAACTGATCTCTCAAGCGGTATTTATTTTTACAGGATTGAATCAGGGAATTTCTCTCAGACAAAACGCATGGTTTTGTTGAAATGATAGTCCATCAATAGGGAATATTTCTTTGCATAATTTTCTCCGGGCACTAGAAATGAAAAGTTCAAATTTAACAATACTACTTCCCCCCTTTTTTTTCAAAGGGGGGACACAGGGGGGTTATGATACTAGGCGGTTGTAGATGAAGATAAAAGTAAAAAAAATAGGAAAATCGAAAAAGTATTTGTCTACGTCGGATATATTTTAATTAGTTCTGAGACAGCAACTTACAGAACCCCCCTTAATCCCCACTTTGACAAAGGGGGGGGAGGAGACCTTGTATTAAATTTTAAATTATAAATTTCAAATTCCTAATTCCTAATTCCTAATTCTCAATTTTAACTCAAACCAATTCCAATACTCCGGCATCTTCGGACCCGAGAGCAGATCCTGCCTGAACTGCAGATACTTTTTGCTGCTTTTGTTTACTTCGTTGTTTTTTATTTTTTCTAAATAGTGAATGCTGTTTAAGAAGTTATAGGAAGATCTGATGAGTTCATCAAAGCGCGTCTGCTCTTTGCTTTTGCGGTCTAGATATTTGCGCATGGATTCCGCTTCGCGTCTGAGGGCGGAGAATTCACCTGTTTCGAAATACATCATCATTTTTATCAGTCTGGAATAGATGAAATTTGATGTATCGGATTTTTTTACTTTGCCGATCTTCCTGTTAATATCAGAATAATCTCCTTTAAAAAAATCCAGGATGATCTCTGCTAAATTCAGAATGTCCTTGCTGTACTGAGGGAGGAGAAAAGTTTTATGAACATTTACAAACTCTTCCGCCCATTTGATCTGATTTAGTTTTATGGCTTCGTTGAACATACTAAAAAAAATTAACGGCGGAATGTTATTGCCTTCTCTGAAAAAGTTTTCTAAATAATTCCCTTCAATAGATCTTTTACGAAAGATGAATAACTTTAAAGTGTTCTTCCTGTCCGGCTCACGAAATGATTTCGTTTTAAGAAAACCTTCTGAAGCCATATGGTACATCATCGTGATATTGTAATCAAATATTTTTTTATTGCGTCTGTAATAATTCTGCAGCATGTTAAAGTATTTTATATCACCGGTCTCTGTCATCCGGGCTGTATAATACAGAATCATTATGTCAGGATAAGACTTCGAAAAATATTTTCTGTGCTCATTTATAAAATCATATACAAACTGAACCATACCCGGCGGACGCCGCTTTACCATTTTCTGAGTATACATATCAGAATTATAATGAAAATTAAAAAGTAATGTCTGATAAACAAAATACAGATTGAGATATTCCATTTTCTTCAATGAAATTTTCGCCGTATTCATACTGACAGTTGTGAATGAATGCGCAAAGTACTCTCCGTAATAATTAAGTTTATTCAGATAATATTTATCATCAATACCGAATTCTTTTTTACTGTATGATTTAATTTCAGAAAGTTTTTTATTATAAGACTTCCATAAAAATTTTTTGCTGAATTCATTAAGCAGGATAATTGAGTTTTCTATTTTATCCTTTTCAGCTCTCTCGTGAATAAGAAATTTTTCAAAAAGTTTATTAAAATCAGATACAAGAACTCGTATGGTATGACTTTTTACTTTTACTTTACCGTATACCGCGCCTGAAATATTTTTTTCATAAATATCTTTCTTCGTTACATTCGGATGTAAGCTTTTTAAATAATCAAATAATTTATTTATTGTACGATACCTGTTGAAGTAAGGCGAGTTTATAAAATATCCAAAACTCTTCAGCTCTTCGATCGTCAGTGAATTTATATCTGTCAGCATAATATTTATTTTTTTAAAAAAAGAAAAATCTTAAAACGAAAAAACCTTACTCGCTAAAATTAAAAAAAATCACTTCATTAAAAAAAATCTTTCAATTACCGGAAAAAAAATTTCACTTCACAAAATCGTCAAAATGTCCGTTGTTTTTAAAAGCAAACTCCCGTTAATTTTGTATAGTTCTTTTACATACATCTGATCTTCACTGCGCAACACGGATGACGGTCAACTGAAAAATAATTAAACTGTAATTTTAAGTAAATAGAATTTCAATGATAGGTATAACCGGTAAGAAACTTTTTGAAAAGTATAATCCCGGTCTCAGCGTTGAAAAAAATAACGGATACTTTAAGAAAATATATAAGGTGAAATTCAGAAGCACTTCGGAGAAGCCGGCCCCGGGTGAAGACGCTTTAAAAGAGACTTTATCCTTAAAGCAAAGAAAATAAACTTTCGAAAGAAGACTCACAGCATCAGATCAGAGAGGCTAAACTTTTGAAAGAAGACTTTAAAATTGAATCGGAGTCATAAAGCTTTCAGGAGAAGACGCTTAACCTTAAAGAAAAGACTTTCAGGCGGAGACTTTCAGCTTTCAGGCGAAGACTTCCAGCTTTTGAGCGGAGACTTTCTGCAGTTGCGGAGACTTTCTGCAGTTGCGCGGAGACTTTCTGCAGTTGCGCGGAGACTTTCTGCAGTTGCGCGGAGACTTTCTGCAGCCGCGCGGAGACATTCTGCAATCGCGCGGAGACACGATGCAGCCGCGCGGAGAATTTCGTAAGTGACGCGGAAAATAAACACAGTTGAGAAAAAGTTCGCGTCAGTTGAGCGGATTTCCGCGTCAGTTGAGAAAAAGTTCGCGTCAGTTGAGCGGAACTCCGCGTCAGTTGAGAAAAAGTTCGCGTCAGTTGAGCGGAACTTAGCGTCAGTTGAGAAATAGTTCGCGTCAGTTGAGCGGAACTCCGCGTCAGTTGAGAAAAGTTCGCGTCAGTTGAGAAAAAGTTCGCGTCAGTTGAGAAAAAGTCCGCGTCAGTTGAGCGGAAGTTCGCGTCAGTTGAGAAAAAGTTCGCGTCAGTTGAGAAAAAGTTCGCGCAAGTGTAGAAATGCGCTGAAATTTTAGGTCAGAACCAATTTACCGCAAATTCAGACTGTTTTGCGATAATTCAAAAGAAATAACGGAATATTATAGATCAAAAATTAAGAGAGTAATTAAGAACTCAGTAGCAAGAAGTCTTTTTTTTCTAAAAACCGGGGGGAGGTTTTTAAACTACTTGTAATATTTTATTTTTAACACTAAAATATTGTTTGGCGTCGTTAAGAATAAATAATTTTAAAAAGACCAGGCGCCGGTCTGAACAGAAAAAACAAACAAACTAAATCATTAATTAAATTTAAAAAAAATGGATAAAAGACTTAGCAACAAACTGACCATGATCGAAGGCGTTCACGCATACCTGACTGATCATGAAAACAATTTTCTTCGAATACCGGTATGGTAAATACGAAGGAAAGACTTCTTCTTAAAATAGGAGATATATACGACAGGGAAGCCCAGAGAGTCAACGTGCTCAAAGGTAAAATGGAGGCGAAAGAAACTTACCGCGATCATATGATCACTCAGGGACTTTCCTTTTCTTCGAAGCTCTTTGATCTGGGTAATCTGAATAAAAACATTGAGCTGAGCGCTCAGTCTGATTTTAACAGATCAGGTCTTAATAAACAAAGGGACCGGGAATTACTGGGCACACTGGAAGTAATAAAAGAAAATGCAGAAGCTAATATCGAAGCGCTTTCAGTCTACGATATCACACCGGAAAAACTTCAGAGCTTCGCGACAATGATTTCAATATACAGGTCAAGAATTGAAAGCAAACAGACATCAGAAGCGTTAAAATCCAGCGCCAGAAAAACACTGTCTGTTTTATTCAAAGAAGCGAATCTGATACTGAAGTCATTGGATAAAATGATGGAGGAGTTCCACGATTCGGAAGTCCAGTTCTATGTCGGATACAAAACAGCGCAGAACATAAAAGACCTCGGCATCAGATACAGACCGGATACGCAGGGACTGCCGATTGGAGAAGCCGGGAACAGAGAGAACGGCGCGATCGGTGAGAACAGCGCGATCGGTGAGAACGGCGTGAACAGAGAGCAAGAGAAAATTATGGAGACGGAACAGGGAAATGTGAATAAAAATGTAAACAAAGATAAAGTGCAGTAAGCCGCAATTCCTTAAACCCCTCCCTGATACATTTACAAAAGGGAGGGGAATGAGGAAAATAATTTTCAATTATCAATCAACAATTAACTCTGATATATTAAATTGTTAACTATTAACTATTAACTAATCTAAGCGATAAGGACAGTTACGGAAATGATCCGCATCCGCCGAAGGATAATGTGAAGTGACGGAGATAAATAAATAGTAATGTCAGAAACCCCGCAGTAAGAAAGCGGGGTTTTTTGTTTTGTGGTTTGGATAAATTTTGTGTGGTTCGTAGAGACGCAATATTTTGCGTCTCTACGTATGCACCGGTTTCATTTTTATGGTAAACAAATTATGATTTGAAGTTGAATAATAAAATGAACATAAAAATTGATCATTAATCACGGGCTTTAGCCCGCGGAAGGCAGTATTAAGATTAATTTGGAATAATTGATAATTAATCATACTCTACTTCCTAAGCCGGATTCACCCAAGCCGGGGCTAGGGTGGAAGGGAAGAGAACTTCCAATTATATTTTGAATAGTGATTAAATTCAATAATAAGTATTTTCAAAATAATTACTTTATGAAAAAGCGTCATTTCTATGCCTGAGGCAAAAGCCAGAATTAAAATAAATAAACTGCTTGAAGAATCCGGATGGAGCTTCTTTGATGACGATAAGTCAAAAGCCAATATTGTTTTGGAAAACAATGTTAAACTAACCAAAACAAAATTCAATGAAGCCGGAGAGGATTTTGAAAAAACCAAAAAAGGATTTATTGATTATTTATTGCTGGATGAAAAGGGATTTCCCTTCATTGTGCTGGAAGCAAAAAAGGAAGAATTTAATCCTCTGATTGGAAAAGAGCAAGCCCGGAAATATGCGCTTTCCCAGAAGTGCAGATATGTAATTCTCTCAAACGGAAATGAACACTATCTCTGGGACCTAGAAATAGGAAGTCCGAATATAATTTCAAAATTTCCCACCCAAAAGGATTTTAAAAACTATAATTCCTTTAAGCCGGATCCCGATAATCTCATTAAAGAAAAAGTTGACGAAGATTATATTATTAAAACTCAGAATCCGGATTATGATAAGGATCCGAGATACAAAGATGAAACACAAAGGAAAAATTATCTTGATGAAAACAGACTCCGCCTTCTAAGGAAATATCAGATAAGAGCCATCGAAAGAATTCAGGAAGAAGTGAAAAAAGGCAAAGACAGATTTCTATTTGAAATGGCAACAGGAACCGGAAAGACTCTTACTGCTGCAGCTGTTATAAAATTATTTCTGAGAACAGGCAATGCGCGCAGAGTTTTATTTCTTGTGGACCGGCTTGAACTCGAAGATCAGGCGGATAAAGCTTTTAAAGAATATCTGCGCAATGATTATTCAACTGTAATTTATAAAGAAAACAGAAACGACTGGAGAAAAGCAGAGATAGTAGTTTCTACGGTTCAGTCATTTTTATTTAAAAATAAATATAAAAGAATTTTCTCTCCTACAGATTTTGATCTTGTGATCTCTGATGAGGCGCACAGGTCGATCGGCGGGAACAGCAGAGCTGTCTTTGAATATTTTATCGGATATAAATTAGGTCTTACTGCCACTCCGAAAGATTATCTTAAAAAAATCGATCCCGAAAAGTTAAGCCGGAAAGATCCGCGTGAACTCGAACGAAGAATGCTGCTTGATACATATACTACTTTTGGCTGCGACGTAATTGACGGAAAACCTAAACCCACATATAGCTACGGTCTTATAGACGGTGTGAAAGACGGGTACCTGATCAATCCCGTAGTTGCGGATGCCAGGACAGAAATTACAACACAGTTACTATCTGATAATGGATATATTGTTACTGTTACTGATGATGAAGGAAATGAAGAGGAAAATGTTTTCAGTCAGAGGGATTTTGAAAGGAAATTTACTTCCGAAAAAACCAACAGGACATTCTGTAAGACTTTTTTTGAGAATGCCTTATTGGATCCCGTCACGGGGGAGATCGGAAAGACAATTGCTTTCTGTGTCAGCCAGAATCATGCTGCAAAAATAACACAGCTTTTAAATACGATGGCGGATAAACTTTATCCCGGCAAGTATAATTCTGATTTTGCACTGCAGGTCACTTCATTTATACCGGATTCGCAGCAGTTCACAATAAATTTCACAAATAATAAACTCAGCGGAACGGGAAATTTCAATCCGCTTTACAAAACAAGCAAAACCAGAGTCTGCGTTACAGTCGGCATGATGACAACAGGATACGACTGTCCCGATCTTCTCAATGTATGTCTTATGAGACCTATCTTTTCGCCTACTGACTTTGTACAGATTAAAGGAAGAGGAACGAGGAAGCATAATTTTCTGAAAGATCTTATCGATAAAGAATCCGGCAAAACTGTTATGAATCCTGAAAAAACCAAATTCAAACTTTTTGATTTTTTTGCGAACTGTGAATACTTTGAGGAAAAATTCAATTATGATGAAGTCATTAAACTTCCGCCTGAAAAAACCGGAGGTAAAACCGGCGAGCCACCTGGACCTATTGACGAATATATCAGTACTATTCCCGATCCGCTTACTATATGGAATGAAACAAATGTCAGCGACAAGGGAATGAAAATCGACCGTATGTATTTTGAAAAGTTTGAGGATACTGTAAAGAATAATGATGAAGTCCAAAAACTGATGAAGGATAATGATCTTGATGGAGTTGAAAATTCATAAAGGAAATTTCTTTGGTAAGCCCGAAGAGTTTTATAATCTTGAGAAACTCCGTGTAGGCGCAAAGCTTGACAGAAAACTTACTCTAAAAGAAGTCATAGAAAAGATTTTCGGTATGATCCCTTATTTCAAAAGTAAAGACGAAATTCTTGAAGATGAATTTGAAAAATTCGACAGCAGATATCTGCCCGATGAAGAAAACTTTATTAATGCAAAGAACTATTTCAAAAGCTATATCACTGACAGCGAATTCCGGAATTATATAGATTCGAAACAATATTCTCTTTTGAATTCAAATGCAAACGGATATCTGTTCAAGGAACTTCCGCCGGAGCTTAGATCGGGAATTCCGGAATATATAAAGGAGAATATTAATATGGACAGATTGTAAAAATAAATAATAATTTTTATAAAAAATAAATGCTCGATACAGAAACTAAGAACCGGATTGACACAGCCCGTGATATTCTCGTTGGTAAAGTCCCGGATCCGAAAAGTCAGGTGGAACAGATCACAATTGCTCTGATATATAAATTCATGGATGACATGGATAAAGAATCTGTCAGCTTCGGCGGCAAAACTGCATTTTTTTCCGGGAAATACAAAAAGTACAGCTGGACAAATATTTTTGATACAAAGATCGGGGGAAAGGAAATGCTTGATCTTTACAGTGAAGCGATCGAAGAACTGAACGTCAATCCCAATATACCCCAGCTCTTCCGTGATATTTTCAAAAACGCTTATCTGCCATACCGCGATCCCGAGACTCTGAAACTCTTTCTAAAGACCATAAATGAATTTCATTATGATCACAGCGAAAAGCTCGGTGACGCTTTTGAATATCTTCTTTCTGTGCTTGGCTCGCAGGGCGATGCGGGACAGTTCAGGACTCCGAGGCATATTATAGATTTCATAGTGGAAGTAATTCAGCCGCAGAAAGATGAAACAGTCTGCGATCCTGCCTGCGGAACTGCGGGATTTCTCATTTCCTCATACAAATACATTCTCAAAGATAACACAAAGAAAACTGCAGGTGATCAGCTTACTCCCGCTGAAAGAAAGAAAATGATGAAGAATATCAGGGGCTATGATATTTCTCCCGATATGGTGCGTCTCAGTCTTGCGAATTTGTATCTGCATGGATTTATAACTCCGGAAATACATGAGTATGACACTCTTACGAGCGAGGAACGGTGGAATGAATATTACGATGTCATCCTCGCCAATCCTCCGTTCATGTCACCGAAGGGCGGAATAAAGCCGCACAAGAAATTTTCCATACAGGCGAACAGGAGCGAAGTATTGTTCGTGGATTATATAGCCGAGCACATTCATCCGGAGAGAGGCAGGGCTGGTGTGATCGTTCCCGAAGGCATAATCTTCCAGAGTGCGACTGCTTATAAGTCTCTGAGAAAAATGCTTGTAGATAAGGATTATCTGTATGCCGTAGTGAGCCTGCCGGCGGGAATATTCCAGCCGTACAGCGGAGTAAAGACTTCCATTCTTCTTATGGATAAGACTCTTGCAAAGAAGACGGATAAAATACTTTTCGTAAAAATAGAAAATGACGGCTTTGATCTCGGGGCGCAGCGCAGGGCAATTGAAAAAAATGATCTGACCGGCGGACTTGTTTTACTGAAGGAATATAAAAAGTCACTGCAGGAAAATTCTGTGTTTGAAAGTAATAATGAAAATGTATTCTTTGCCGATAAAGAAAAGATCGCGGGTATTGGTGATTATAATCTGTCAGTTGACAGATATCGTGTGAATGTGAATGTGCAAAGGAGTAATTTTGAGATGGTGAGGTTGGGGGATGTTTGTGAGACATCTTCAGGTGGAACACCATTAAAGAGTCATGATGAATATTTTAAAATGGAACTATACCATGGTTAAGAAGTGGAGAAGTAAAGCAAGGATATATTTATAATTCGGAAAAATTTATTACAGAGTTAGGATTAAAAAATTCTTCAGCAAAAATGTTTCCTCAAAATACTGTTTTACTTGCTATGTATGGTGCAACTGCAGGACAAGTTGGGATATTGAAATTTGAATCAACAACGAATCAAGCTGTTTGTGGAATTATTCCAAATAAAATAATTTCCGCAGATTTTTTATATTTAGTTTTAAAATCTAAAAAAGACTTTTTAATTTCATTAAGTAGTGGAGGTGCTCAACCAAATATTTCTCAGGGAATTATTAAAGACCTTCAAATCCCTCTCCCCCCGCTCTCCATCCAGCAGGAAATCGTAAACAAAATAGAATCATATCAAAAAATAATAGACGGCGCAAAACAGATAGTAGAAAACTACAAGCCGCAGATTGATATTGATCCGGAGTGGGAGATGGTGAAGCTGGGGGAGGTGTTAACTAAGGTGAATAATAATATCAATCCACAGGAATTAAATGGAGATGTTAAATATATAGGACTTGAAAATATAGAATCCAATTCAGGATATTTAGTTGGAGATTATCAAGCGAGTTACTTTAATATTAAAAGCACTAAAACTAAATTTATCAAAGGTGATATACTTTATGGAAAATTAAGACCAAATCTAAACAAAGTATATTTAGCTGAGTTTGATGGAATTTGCTCAACAGATATTTTTGATTTAAGAGAAATAGAAGGAGTTTCAAATGCAAAATTTTATTCTGAGTATTTAAGAGGAGAAAAATTCAACAAAGAAGTTCTTGCAGGGATAAAAGGTGCGCAATTACCAAGAGTTGGATTTGAGTATTTTTCTCAAATCAAAGTTCCACTTCCTCCAATTGAAGTACAACTGGAAATTGCGAACCGAATTGATGAAGAGCAATTATTAATAAATTCAAATAAGGAAATTATCAGATTATTTGAGCAGAAGATAAAGGATGAGATAAATAAACTTTGGTTGAAAAGGAATTAGACTATGAAAAAACAAAAAAAAGTATTAGATGACCATAAGCAAATTGGTAAAAAATTCATTCCGCCACTTTTACAGCTTGGAAATTTTCAAGATGTTGATTGGCAAACTATTATGATTCCTGAATTAATATGGATAGGTTTGATTAATGAGATGTATGGTATAAAAAAAGGAGCGGATCTTTCATTAGCATTACCTCATGAGGTTCATTTAATAAAAATCTGAACAATAAATCACATTTCTTCAAGATAAGCTCATATGACACTTAACGGAAAGCCAAAAAATAAATATTGTTGATTGCTTGAAAAGAAAACAACTATTGGAATTAATAAAAAAAGCTCTTTACCCACTTTTAATATATTATCCACTTTGTCCGCTTAGTTTTTTATTTGAAAACAAAATTACAAATAATGAAAATGCATTTCTTATTTATGAATTCAAACAATTTTTAAAAAAAATGTTTGATCGATGGAATACAGATGCGACTTTTGTTCAAGCAAATGCAATTTATATAGCTTTCGATAGTGGAAATTTAAAAGTAAACAAGGGATTATTACTGGCTGAATTTCCTGAAGTTCAACATTTTCCTTATACAGAAAAATCTAAACAAGTTGCTTCATCTATAAGAGCAGCATTAAATGGATATTTTGGAAGAGATAGAATAGGATCAGTCAAATGGCCAATGTACTTTTGGAATAATGGACTTATACTACAAAAATGCGAATTCTTAAATAATTATGAACGAACAAAACAAAAATAAAGAATTAGATATATTTTCAGTCATTGAAGAATATATTATTTTATTAAACGAAGAATTTACTACTAGAATTCAAAACTATAAAATAGATTTGTTTAGTGATAAACCTTTCGAAATATGTGGAGCATTACTTGCAAGGCAAGTAAGTTTAGCAACTGAAATTGCTAAGTCACCTTCTATTTGGAACGGACATGTTTGTCCAATTATTTTAAGATCAATGGTTGATACATATATCACTTTATCTTGGATATTTGATGATTTGGAAGCAAGATCACTATTATATATGGAATTTGGAAAAGGGCAACAAAAATTATTTATTGAACATTTGAAAAAATTATCTGCGAATGACAAGGAAATAAGCAATGAAGGTATAGAGACATTGGAAGAATGGATGAAATCACAAAAATTTGATTTTTTAACTGAAGTAAATATTGGAAGTTGGTCAGGGAAATCAATTCGACAAATGGCTGATGAAACAGGTTGTATAGATTTTTATAATTTATGTTATATACCATTCAGTGCAGCAACTCATAGTATGTGGAATCATGTTTCCAGATACAATTTACGTCAATGTGAGAATCCTTTGCATAAGTTACATAATATTCCAACAAACCCAGAATTGTCTTCTGAAATATATTACTTTTACCTAACCGGAAAATATATGTATAAAACTTTTTCAATTTTTGATAAAAAAACCGGTTATAAATTTAAAGGTAAAAGTTCTTTTGAATATATTCAAAATTGCTTTATGAATAAAATAGATGGTTCTAAGTTATAATTTTTTGGGGAGTATAGTAAGCTAGACTAACAATAAACTGAATAATTAGTTGTGATTTATTTGAAATCCAATAAGTTTTTTTTTTGATTTTAAGAATTCATTAAACTTCTAGACTAAGGAATAAATATATTTACTAAATTAATTTATTTTTTATACTAATCAATTATAGTGTTATTTTAAATTTTTATTTCTATTTTATTATAAAAAAAATCTTAATTATGCAAAACACTGAAAATAAAACTAAATTTAATTCGGAAGAAGCAAATAAGATAAATTTTGATAGTATAGAAATAAAAGAAAAATTAGAAAAAATTAAGAAAGAAAACGAACAAATATTAGAGGCTTCTAAAGTTGATACAAATAAATTGAATATTCGATTTGAGATTTAATTATTTTAAATTTTGGACAATAATAATTTTTCCATCCTTCCTTTTACAAATGATAACCTAGCCTTTTCACTCTCCAACAATTTTATTGATCCTGATTCAGTAAAGAAAAAATATCATTATATTTATTTACTTGATTATCTTTCTTCTTCTACAGACAGTCTCGAAGCAAAAACAATAATAATCGAGAAAAATTATATTAGTAAATCTTACATTACAGATTATGCTGATTATTATTCAAAATGCTTTAAAGATTACGGAAGAATTACAAACAGAATACATTTTTTTTCTAGTAATATTGATGATGATAAATTTTTAGAATTGTTATCATCTGGTCAAGAAGATAGTTTTTGGGATTCATATTTGGGGTTTATTGTTGCAAAACCTTTACCAGACTCTATTATTGGTCCTACATTACTCAAAACATTCCATAATCCAGAAGAAGATAATAGAAAATTTACAGTAACTAAAACTTATGAAGTTCATCTGTTCGGTAAAAAATTGAAATTAATTTCTCTGATTTATCAGGAACAGGATACCGTTCTGAGTGCATGCGCTACTGCTGCTTTATGGTGTGCATTTCAAAAGACTTCAGAATTATTCCATTCTCTTCAGCCATCTCCAAGTGAAATCACAAATATGGCTGGTAATTTATTTTTTAATTCCGGAAGAACTTTTCCAAATCATGGTTTAGATGTTTATCAAATCTGTAAAGCTATTGAATCAGTTGGACTGGTTTCAGAATTAAGAAATAAAAATTCGTCTTTAAATGACCTTAAATTTTTTAAATCATTTGTTTATAGTTATTTAAGAATTGGACTTCCAGTTTTATTGGGATTAGAAATAACTGGAATTGGACATTTAGTAACATTAACTGGATATAAAGAAAATTTTAGTTCACAGTTAAATTCACCAGATTTAACATTAACAGCACATCAAATTGATAGACTTTATGCACATGATGATCAAATCGGACCTTTTTCTAGAATTGGTTTTCATGGAAACGAAATTATCACATCTTGGAAAGACATAAAAACTAATAATTTATTAAAGGCTAAGATTATAGCCGTGTTTATTCCACTTTATCCTAAAATAAGAATAACATTTGAAGATGTTTTTACAAAAATTAATATCCTTGATCAGTTATTAGATATTATTAGTATTTCTGGTAAAGAAATTGTCTGGGATATTTTTTTAGATTTTAGTAATGAATTTAAAAATGAAATTAGAATTAATAGTCAGTTAGATGCTGACTATAAACAGAAATTATTATTAAATTCTATGCCAAGATTTATATGGAGAGCAAAAGCGATTGTTAACAATAATGCTGTTATGGAGTTAATATTCGATGCTACAGATATTAGCAGAGGATTTTTTTGCACACAAATAATTATTTTTAATAATGATTTTAAAGATAATTTAAGAATATTTTTTGATGATCAAAATTTCAAAAATACTTTTATTAATTTATTAGATGAGAATTATTTCAAATTATTTAAGAAAGAGTTTGATTAGATTTATTGAATAATTTTCACAGAATTTTCTGTTTTACCCCACAAGTTAAAAGATTCTAAATATATTAGTCATGGCTAAATCATCCATAGAATGGACACAAATGACGTGGAATCCAACAACCGGTTGTAATAAAATTTCTGCCGGGTGTAAGTTTTGTTATGCTTTAACTATGTCAAAGAGACTAAAAGCTATGGGACAGAAGAAATACAAGAATGGTTTCAAGCTTACTGTTCACACTGATTCATTAAACATTCCTTATACATGGAAATCCCCGAAGACTGTTTTTGTTAATTCCATGAGTGATTTATTTCATAAGGATATTCCTTTGGATTATTTAAAAGAAGTATTCAGAGTGATGAACGAAAATCCTCAGCATACTTTTCAGATACTGACCAAACGCGGAGAGATACTTGAGGATTATGATAAGAGAAATGAGATTAACTGGACTCCGAATATCTGGATGGGAGTTTCCGTTGAAGATGACAGAGTCACAGATAGAATAGATCACCTGAGAAATACAAATGCAAAGATAAAATTCCTTTCTCTGGAGCCATTATTAGGACCGCTGCCGGACCTTAATCTGCAGAATATAGACTGGGTAATAGCCGGCGGTGAATCCGGATTCAAAGCCAGACCTGTAAAAAAAGAATGGATAATAGAAATTAAAGATCAGTGCAGAAAACAAAAGGTTCCATTCTTTTTCAAGCAATGGGGAAGACCTGAATTCAATGAAGATAAAAATGATCCTACTATAAATGCAAAGCATGCTTATCATGCAAAGGGAGGTTGTTTACTGGAAGGCAGGATGTACAGAGAACTGCCGAAGGTTAAAAGGATTAGTGTTAAAGCTGCTTAATTTTACGACTGATAATATTTATTCCACCTCATCTATTCTAATCGTTTCTAAGAAATTTTAGCTCGTTCCCAAACTCTGTTTGGTAACGCACTTGCTTATGAAACTCTGTTTTATATCTCTATAAGTATTATTGCATTTGTTCCTTAGCTCGTTTCCAAAAAAAATTTTGGGAACGAGCGGAATCCTTAATCTATATCAGTGCTGTCCAAAACATTTTTTATAAGCACATAAAGTTATTAACTAATACCGTTTTGGACGGATTATTTTTCTATTTTTAAACTACCCTTCACTATTTTTACTTTGGAATAATTTTTCCTGTCTTCCATCTATTATCAACTCATCCGGTGGTTTAAATGGCTCTCTAAGAAGCCTCTGGTCATTTTCAAAAATAAACATGCTCTTATTGCCGCAATCAGATTTGAGAAGACTCCATCCATACTTTGCAAGGTTGCTTTTAAATACCTCAAAATTAAATAACTAATAAATGCCGTCCAAATCTTACCATTACTGCATTTTCTATTTGTACCTACAAAGATTTGATTTTAAATGACTTTTCAGTCCTTTAAAGAAAGTTTCTTATCACGGGCTATAAAGATCGCACTGTGATGCCGTCCATTAAATTTAGTTATTATTTCCTTGTCTGCATTTTCGATCTCGCTCGCGTCTTAATTTCTTGGTATTGGCGGTTCTTCTTTAATAATAATATTACTCTGTGAGAATATTTGGATCTTTTTTTCCGGTGGGTCTTTCCCTATGATATAAACTTTTATCTTTTAATCTTCTACAAGTTACTTCTCTCTCCTTTTAATAAATTAAAATCTCTACGCTCTATCGCCTCCTGCCGGGGTATTTTTCAAAATATGCTGCTTTTTATGTCTTTTCCATCTGTACGTGTATATAGACCGGAAGCAACCGTCGTATCAAGTAATGTGTGGTTGCTGCTCCTTTGGGTCTTTTGCCCCAATCATATAACGATAAACATAAACTTCTAATGTTGAATCTAATGCGGAATATCTTTCTCTTAATTTTAAATTTAAACTTCTCTCGTTTAAAATTTTGTTTCTGTTGTAATTGAACAACGTCTTCAGAAAAATTCCAGAATAAATACCGCGTCCCTGTGTTTCTTTATAAGATAATGATGCTTCTTTGGACCTTCTGTTATTCCTAAATGATTTAAGTTTCCTCCGTTTAGTCTAAGACCATTACTTATTTCATCAGTGATTTGAATTAGAAAAATGAGATAGAGCATTGATACCATATGTGTCCACTATTAATACTTTGCGTGTGTTTATCCGTTTCTTTTATCTATTTTTCGACTTCTCTGCTTAATTTATTAATTATTTGGCTGAATAATGTTATATTGTTCATGGCTAGTTGTATTTTGGTTTTTTGATAAACAAAAATACTAACTATGGATATTTTCTTCCATAGACTAGCCTTTTTTTATTTCAACGTTTTGGACGGATGTGAATCTATATATAAAAATTTCAAGTTTTTTGTTTTAATTAAATATTAAAATTACTATTATAAAAATAACTTAAATTAAAATCCATATGAGAAACAAACTTACCTTATTATTAATAACAATATTATTTTCAGCAGCTTCATTAACTGGGCAGGATAAAAAAGTTCTGTTTGAGGAATTTACAAATGCTTCCTGCGCTCCGTGCGCTTCAAATAATCCGGCGTTAAAAGAATACATCGATTCAAAAGGTGACACGATCGTAGCCGTTAAATATCATACGAATTTTCCGGGCTTCGATCCAATGTATAACTTAAACCCCTCGCAGGTTGAGGAAAGACGCGGCGGTTATTACAGCGATGTTAATGCCGTTCCATGGCTCAAAGGCGACGGTAATATGTTTCCCGATATCTGGCCGTTTACTTTATCTAACTTTGATGCGGCTTTCAATACCCGTAAAGCGGTTGTTCCGCTGCTCACAATATCTGTGTCTGATTCAAGAATTGCAGGTGATACGATAAAATCCGTTGTAAGCATTAACATTCCTCAGGATCTTCCTTCAGGTAATTATAAATTAAGAGTTATGGCTGTGGAGAAAGTTATAATCTATCCCACACCTCCAGGAAATAACGGTGAAAGGATATTTGAACATGTCTTCCGCAAAGGTATCCCGGATATGGAAGGCACCATAATGCCGGCTGCTTCCGGAAATTATCAGTTTATTTTTAAATACAAAATCGAGCCGGAATGGATTGATACAAGCATGAATACAATTGCTTTTGTTCAAAACGACGGAGCGGGAAATAAGGAAGTTCTTAACTGCGCTTTAGGTGAAAATATTCCAACAGGTATCTCTGTCAATTCAAATACAATCCCTGAAAGATTTACATTATACCAAAATTATCCGAATCCCTTTAATCCTTCGACGGGTATAAAGTTTGATGTTCCGAAGAACTCAATCGTTAAACTTTCAGTCTATAATTCGTTAGGTCAGGAAGCGGCGGTATTACTAAATGAAACACTTTCCGCCGGCACATATAATATGAGATTTGACGGAGCTAATCTCTCTTCAGGATTGTATTTTTACAAAATAGAAACAGAAGATTTCACTGACATTAAGAAAATGATGCTTGTAAAATGAATTTAACCTTTAAGTCATCTGATAGAAATTAATTAAAAATTAAATTTTATCAGGGAGACTCAACGGGACGATCAATATTTAATTAACGAAAATCAGTACGTTCCCAAACTCCAGTTTGGGAACGAGCGGAATTTGGAAGAGCGGAACTGAGAAACGGGAAGTAACTGAAAACATATTATATCAGGAAATCAAGAATATCTTTTAATCATGGTTCAGAAAACAATAGACAAATTTTCCAACGCAGCACCCATTTTCTCAATTGTATCACACAATTAAAATAATTAAATTGCATTTTCTAAAATCTAAATTTAGTTCATATGAATTTTCCCGCTGCGTTAAAATATTCCAAAGATCATGAGTGGGTTAAGCTGGATGGTGATGTCTGTACTATCGGGGTTACTGATTATGCGCAGGGCGAACTCGGGGACATTATTTATCTTGATATTACATCTGACGCCGGAAGCGAAGTGAAAGCCGGTGATGTGATCGGATCTATCGAAGCGGTTAAAACTGTTTCGGAAGTTTACTCTCCAGTGTCGGGAAAGATCATTGAGTTTAATACAGCTATCAATGATAATCCCTCGCTTGTAAATACAGATCCATATGACAGCGGGATGGTTAATTAAAATTCAGCCTTCAAATATGGACGAGATAAATAATCTGCTAAGTTCGGATGATTATAAAGAGCTTATCGGAGCATAAGGATTTATTACCGCTTTAAATTTATTGTTCTTTAAAATGACAGAGACTTATGAAAATAAATATTCACAACTTAAGAGAAACCGAAACTGAATTTAAATTTACTGTATCACGTGATGATGTGAACACAGATATTTTAAGATTTATATCTGATGTAAAAGTAAACGCCAGAGTAATAAAAACAGGCAGTCAGGTGGATATAAGAATAAATATCAGCGGCGATTATGAATATGAATGTGACAGATGTCTTGATATAAGAAACGGAAATCTTGATAAGAATTTTGAGATAGTTTACAAATACGATCTGAGAAATTCAGAATCAGGTTATGATACTGATGATGATATTAAATTTATTGCGCCGAATACACAGGTAATTAATATAAATCAGGATGTAAGGGACTTTATTTTTTTGTCGCTGCCTATGAAGAACGCGCCTGAAGAGAAAGACGGGATCTGCACAGGCTGTCATAAAAGCGTTGAAGAAATAATTCAGATAAAAAAAGAAAATGAAATAAATCCTGTCTGGGAAAAATTAATTAAAATAAATAAATAAAAATATAACTTAACATGCCAAATCCTAAAAGAAGACATTCCAAAGCAAGAGGACGAAAAAGAAGGACTCATTATAAAGCGACTGCGCCGACATTAATGTCATGTCCGAACTGCAGTGAAATGAAACCATCGCACAGAGTCTGTCCGTCATGCGGATTTTATGACGGTAAAAGCATTTTGCAGCCGAAGAAATAATTTCATTCCCTCCTTTATCGTTTCTAAAATTTCAAATAATTGAAGTTAATATTTGTAACAGGATCTGATGAATAAAATAAAAATTGCAGTAGATGCCATGGGAGGAGATTTCGCTCCTCTCAATGATGTATCGGGAGCGATCATCGCAGCTGAAGAGAGACCGGATCAGCTTGAGATCATTCTGGTCGGAAATGAAAAACTGATTCGGGATGAAATTTTAAAACACAAAGTCACTCTGCATAATCTTGAAATTGTAAACGCTGATGAAGTTGTAACAATGAAAGACTCGCCGACAGAGTCGCTTAAGACTAAACCGAATTCATCCATAAGCGTCGGACTGGATCTTGTAAAACAAAAGAAAGCCGATGCATTTATAAGCGCAGGAAATACAGGCGCGGTAATGACTGCATCAATTCTTAAGCTCGGCAGAATTAAAGGAGTGGGCAGACCGACCATTGGTTCGCTGTTCCCGACAGATAAAGGAAAGACAATGGTATTTGATGTCGGCGCTTCAGTCGACTGTAAAGCCGTTCACTTATTAGAGTTTGCGATTATGGGAAGTATTTTTATAAAGAATGTGCACAACATTGACAACCCGAGCGTAGGATTGCTTAGTGTCGGGGAGGAAAAATCAAAAGGCGACAATCTTACTATTGAGACTTATGAGCTGCTGGAGAAATCCGGTCTGAATTTTAAGGGTAATGTGGAAGGAAGGGATGTACTGAGGGGAAAGGTTGATATAATAGTCTGCGACGGATTTGTAGGAAATGTAATACTAAAGTTTGCAGAGAGCGTGCTGGATTTGATGAAGAGTAAATTCAGATCATACGCGGATAAAAGTTTCTTTCATAAGATTTGGGTAGGTTTGATGTACGGGACTTTGAAGAATGTTATATTAAAGGATTTTGATTATCAGGAATACGGCGGAGTTCCTCTGCTTGGCGTAGACGGAGTTTCAATAATCGGTCACGGAAAATCTTCACCTATTGCGATTAAAAATATGATCTACAAAGCTGAGGAGATGGTAAGGAAGGAAGTTAACGAAAAAATAAGGATCGAGTTAAGTAATAAGTCAAAAGAAAACGCAGTCTGATAATTGAAATTACCTCCAAGACTCGAAGGCTCAAAGTTAAAATTTTTTCTTTGAGCCTTCGAGTCTTGGAGGTAAGCAGAAAGAGTTTGTTTCGGACAGTCTGAAACATTCGGGGCAGGCAAGAATTTATGAGCAATTGATAATGAAAAGAAAGCTGATACCGGAAATACAAAGGACTTTATTTTTACAGCGTATAAAATTATATTTGTAACTTAAATTTTCAACTAAACCATATACAATTTAATATCTAATGGCTAAACAACAATCATTTGCCGATAAAGCAAATAAGCTTGGAAAGAAAAACGAGCTGATCGTGAAATGTCCTGATACCGGCGCTGATACAAAGATCATCAATGTCAGAATAGTGGATACGATCAAGTCGGATAAAGGAACGTTTAAATTTCTTGACAGAAACATGAAAGTTTACGAATCCACATACAAACAATATAAACCGTAGTTAAAGAATAATAACATGTCAAAAATCTGTAAAGTAACCGGAAAGAAACCTTTAGTCGGAAATAATGTATCTCACGCTAATAATAAAACAAAGAGAAGACAGTATCCAAATCTTCAGAAAAAAAGAGTATGGCTTGAAGAAGAAAAGAGATTTGTCACATTAAAGATCTCCGCAAAGGGAATAAAGACTCTGAGCAAAAAAGGCGCGCAAGCAGTTTTGAATGCCTGATAAAAGTTTATCCGGAAAAAAGATAAGCATAATAATACCCGCTCTTAACGAAGAGAAATTAATAAGAAGAACATTAACGCAGTTCACTGATGGTTTGAAAAAACATCATGAACTGGAAATCATTGTCAGTGACGGAGGAAGCACGGATAGTACTCTAGAAATTGCATATGAATTAGCTGACAGGGTTGTTTTAAAGAGTAAAAATATTCCGCAGAACATCTCCCGTGGAAGGAATGCAGGCGCAAAAATTTCTTCGGGAGATGTTCTCGTTTTTTTAAATGCTGATACTTATGTATATGATCTTGACGCGATGCTGAATATTATAAGCGAAGAGTTTAAAGATGAAAATGTAAATGCCCTTGCATGCGTGATAAAAGTTTTTCCCGAAGAGGAAATTTTATCCGACAGAATGTTTCATACATTCTATAACGGTTATGTAAAATTTCTCAATAAGTTCCTGATGGGAATGGGAAGAGGCGAGTGTCATATAGTCTCCGGGAAAAGATTCCGGGAGATCAACGGATATGATGAGGAAATGATAGCAGGTGAGGATTTTGATCTTTACAAAAGATTAAGAAAGACAGGGAAGATCAAATTCATAAAAGACATTGTAATTTTTGAATCGCCCAGGCGATACAGAAAATTCGGTTATACAAAAGTATTCTGGAACTGGACAGTAAATTCAATTTCAGTTTTTTTATTGGGAAAATCTGTTTCAAAAAGCTGGGAACCTGTTAGATGAAAATTAGGAATTAGGAATTAGGAATTAGGAATTGTGTTATGATAAAAGTAATGATCAGATTCAGGAATACAAAGCCGGATGAAAAAAGATTTTTTTAAAGTTCTTTCAAATAGCGCAGAAGACGGAGTCAAAGCAAGACTTGGTGAAATTAATACAGACAGTTCGCAGATAGAAACGCCTGTATTTATGCCCGTCGGTACGCTGGGAAATGTTAAGGCATTAGAGCAAAGAGAATTATTAGAGTTTGATTCAAGAATAATCCTTGCCAATACCTATCATTTATTCCTGCGGCCCGGAATGGAAGTAATGGAAAACGCAGGAGGTCTTCATAAATTTATGAACTGGGATAGAAGTCTGCTTACTGACAGCGGAGGTTTTCAGGTATTCAGTCTTGCAAAGCTGAGAAAAATATCCGAAGAAGGAGTTGAGTTTTCATCTCACCTCAACGGAGATAAATGTTTTTTCACGCCGGAGAAAGTTATTGATATTCAGAGATCGATCGGATCAGATATTATGATGCCGCTTGACGAATGTCTTCCTTATCCATGTGATCATGCAAGAGTAAAAAAATCCATCGGACTTACTTACAGATGGGAGAAAAGATGTTTTGAACACATGAGAAATACGGAAAGTAATTACGGCAGGAAGCAGTTTTTATTTTCTATAAATCAGGGAAGCACATTCAGGGATATCAGAAAGGAAAGCATTGAAATGCTTTCTGAAATTGATTTTGACGGAAATGCAATCGGCGGACTTGCGGTCGGTGAAGACAATGAGATCATGTATGATATTACGGAACACTGCACGGAATTTATGAGTAAAGAAAAGCCAAGGTATTTAATGGGAGTAGGCACGCCAATTGATTTGCTTGAAAGTGTGCAGAGAGGCGTGGATATGTTTGACTGCGTAATGCCGACAAGAAATGCAAGACACGGCAGATTGTTTACGACGTTTGGCGAGATCAATCTGAAAAGTTCTTTACATAAATTCAATAACAATTCGCCTGACACGGAATTTAAATCATATACGTCTGAAAATTATTCGCTGGCGTATCTGAGACATTTATTTATATCAAATGAAATACTCGGATTTCAGCTGGCGACAATTCATAACATTGGGTTTTATCTGAATCTTATGAAAAACATCAGGCAGGCAATAAGTCAAAACAGATTTTTAAGTTTTAAGAAAGATTTTTTAGAAAAATATTTAAGTAACGCTAAAATAAATATTGATTAAGTAAAATTAAAATAACAAAATAAAACAATGGAATTATTAAATTTAATATTTTTACAGCAGGCGCCCGGAGGAATGGAATCTATTCTTTCTTCAATTTTACCTTTTCTTCTGATTATTTTTATTTTCTATTTCTTGATATTAAGACCTCAGCAGAAGAGACAGAAGGAAAGAGCAAAGCTGCTTGAGTCAATTAAGAAAGGTGATAAAATAATTACAGCCGGAGGAGTGCACGGGTTAGTCGAAGGAATTGATGAAAATACAATTCTCGTAAAGATATCCGATAACGTGAAAGTAAAAATGGAAAGATCAGCGGTTACAACAATAATTGGAGTAACAGACCTTGAGCCGGAAAAAAAATCTTTTTTAGGTTAAGCATATTTGAAAAAGGAAAAGAAATACAGTTTAAGCACTATTGATTCCGCTTTATCTGATTTCAGAAAAGGCAGGATCATAATAGTGGTGGATGATGAAGACAGGGAAAATGAAGGTGATATGATTTTCTCAGCGGAGAAAACTACGCCTGAGCTTATAAATTTTCTGACCAAGCATGCAAGGGGGCTGATCTGCGTACCGATGGAAGATGAGAGACTGAGGGAGCTTGATTTGAATCTGATGACTGCTTATAATACTTCGCTTCATGAGACAGCATTTACAATTAGTATAGATTATTTGTATGGAACGACGACGGGTATATCCGCATCCGACAGATGCAAGACGATATTATCGCTTATAGACAGCAAGACAAAACCGTCTGACCTGGGAAGACCCGGTCATATATTTCCTTTAAGATCAGCGCCCGGCGGAGTGCTGCGGAGAGCAGGTCATACTGAAGCTACTGTTGATCTTGCTAGATTATCAGGGCATTACCCGGCGGGAGTGTTATGTGAGGTAATGAAAGAAAACGGAGAAATGGCCAGACTACCTGATTTATTTATTATAGCTGAGAAGTTCGGAATTAAAATTATTTCCATCAAAGATCTGATAGAGTACAGACTGCAAAGAGAAAAACTTGTAAATCAGCTTGTGGAAACAAATCTTCCGAGTGAATTCGGAGAGTTTAAAATTATTTTATATGCAAGTAAAGTCGACAGCAAAGAGCATATAGCAATTATAAAAGGAAAGATAAATCCAAAGATGCCTGTGCTGGTGAGAGTTCATTCAGAATGTCTGACTGGCGATGTATTCGGCTCTCTGAGATGTGACTGCGGTGATCAGCTTCATCAGTCATTAAGGATGATCGAAGAGAACGGTTCAGGAGTAGTTCTGTATATGCGTCAGGAGGGCAGGGGAATCGGACTTCACAATAAGCTGAAGGCATACAACATTCAGGAAAAAGGTAAGGATACAGTCGAAGCGAATCTTGCGCTTGGTTTCCTTCCGGATCTGAGAAATTACGGGATCGGAGCGCAGATACTGAGGGATCTCGGAGTAAGAAAAATGAAACTGATGACTAACAATCCCAAGAAGATAGTCGGACTAAATGCTTACGGACTGGAAATAACGGAAAGGGTTCCGATTGAAATTGAAGCAAACAGCACAAACAGAAATTATCTTGAAACAAAAAAAAACAAACTGGGACATTTACTGTTAGTTAACTCAAAAGATCTTCAAAAAAATAACACTAAAAAAATTAAAAGTAAAAAACTAAATTAAGAAAAAAATGGATATCGTATATCTCACAAGGTCAAGATTAGTAGAAATAGAAAATGAATTAATGGAACTGAAAACCAGCGGAAGGAAACTTATGGCTGAAAAGATCGCCGAAGCGCGCTCACACGGTGACCTAAGCGAAAACGCAGAATATGACGCCGCTAAAGAAGCTCAGAGTCATCTTGAATTAAAAATCGGTAAGCTTGAAACAATGCTGTCAAGAGTGAAAATTATTTCACCTGATGATATGCCGAATGATGAAGTATACATATTGTCTGTTGTTAAGGTGCTTGACACTAAACTGAAAGAAGAATTTACTTATACACTCGTATCTCCTGAGGAAGCGGACTTTGAGCTTGATAAAATATCCGTCACTTCTCCTATAGGTAATGCATTGCTTGGTAAGAAAAAAAATGAAACAGTTGAAATTAACGTGCCGAACGGAATAACTAAATATAAAATATTAGAGATCTCTAAATTAGACTGATAATGCAGAAAAAAATTTCATCAGAGTTTAAAGTAGGATTGTTTGTTTTTGCAGCAGCATTTATAGTGATCCTTGCTATATTCTGGGCAAAAGGATTTTCGGTCGGATTGACTATGCAGGAATATGTGGTTTATTTTCCGAAAGTCAGCGGTCTGAATGAAGGTGATCAGGTAAGTCTTAACGGCGTGAGAAAAGGTAAAATCGATAAGATAGAACTTCAGGGAGATTCAGTGAAAATATCATTCAGTATAGATAAGGAAATAAAGATAAAGAAAGATTACTATATTTATGTTGCAGTGACAGAGCTTACAGGCGGTAAAGTATTATATATTGAACCCGGGAAAAGCACTGCTGAAGTTCCGCCCGGAACACCGTTACTGGGAACGCCCGGAGCTGATTTTTCTTCGCTTATGAATTCATTCGGTGATCTGACTACCGATGTAAAATTACTGATAGGGGAATTTAAAAAGTCCACTGAAAATCTGAATGTTGTAATTGCAAATGTAAATGATATTGTCGGAGATGAAGGTTTAAAGAATTCGATCAAGTCAACGGTAAACAATTTGTCCGCAACATCTCAGAATCTGAATCAGCTTGTAAATGAAAGCAGAAGCGGAATTAACGGACTTACTACGCAGGCGGGAAATACACTGGAGTCAATAGATCTGTCAGTCGGTGATAACGGAAAAGAATTAAAAAATACTTTACTGGAAATTCAGACACTGACCAGTACAATCGATACGCTTGCTGTAAATCTGAATAAGGTAGTAAATGATATTAACAATAAAGAGAAAGGCATTGGTAAGTTTCTTACTGACGATGAATTTTTCAACAACATAAATACTACTCTGTCTGAAATTGAAAAGCTTTCAAAGAATATAAGAAAGAACGGCGTTAAGCTGAATATATTTTAAACTCAGATTTTAAAAATAAAAAAGCCGGATAATAAAATTATTATCCGGCTTTTTTTTATACGAAATATTATTTCAATAAAAATCCAACATCTACTTTATGTGTGGCGCCGACATTACCCATTGAATTAAAAGCGTAATCAAAAGAATAGTTGTCAAGAAATTTCACTCCTATCCCTGTTGAAAATCCTGCGATTCCAAGCGAGCTTCCTGTTTTTAAATCCTGTCTCTGAGCATTATCATAACCGATTCTGAAATCAATATTATCACTAAGGTCAAATTCACCGCCAACAGAAAGATTCTTAAATTTATCAAGAAAATCATCTGTGGTCTGAGTCAGATCACTGAATTCGAAATGAACTCTTAAAGGCAGATGTTCAAGTTTTTTACTTACGCCGACTCTCAGATCAAGCGGAAGATTTTCTTTCGTATTGTTATACTTGCTGATCTGTGAGCCAAGATTAAGAAGACTGAAACCGAAATTCCACATACTTGACGGTATTACATAAAGAAGTCCAAGGTCAACTGCAATTGCGGATGAATTAAATTCATCAATTTGTGAATAAATATATTTTAGATTAGCTCCGTAATAAAAGTTAGGTCTGAAATTATTTGAATAACTTACGGAAACCGCAAGATCATTTGCGGAGAAAGTGCCGAGACTGTTTGACTGTTCATCGAATTTCTCGAAACTGCCGTAATTGAAATATTTTATGGAGGCGCCGATATATCCAATGTCTTTGTATCTTTGACCGTATGAAATATTTCCTGAATTGATGTCCAGTAAATATTTATAAAACCCGACATAAGCCTGAGTATTTTGAATTGTCGAAAGCGCTGCGGGATTATAGAAAAGAGAATTTACATCTCCGGTATTAGATACAAAACTTCCTCCAAGAGATGAAGCTCTTGCTCCAACGTCAAGACTTAAGAAATTATAACTGTCATTTTGTGAGTAACTGTTAACGGAAAAAAGGGAAAGAAATATTAAAGAAATTATTAGTGATTTGATTTTCAGCATTTTTCTTAATTTGTTAAATAATGAGTAACAATTGTCTTGTCATAAATTCATTTTTAGTTTAACAATAATATTAGTTTCGATATTTATTGTCAATTGCAAATTTGGAGTGAATATAGAATTATTTGAATTTGTCCATAGCGTCAAGCAAATATTTAAACAGCAGGTGAATATAATAGGTTCTATATGAATTGCAGTGGGTCTCTTTTATTATTTTGAAATATATTTTCACAAATTAAAAAAATACATTTGTCATTCCCGCGTGTTTCTGGCGGGAATCCAATCAGGAATTTTAAATAATGACTATATGAATACATTGATTGAAAGGAAAATTCGGAATAGAATAATTTGTTTTTTTGAAATCGGATGAACGGAAGATCTGCTTGATCTGATTTGTTTAAATGATAACGATTTATGACTGGATTCCCGCCAGAAACACGCGGGAATGACATCCATTTGTTTTGTTTTTTAAAATAGTCTCAAACCTCAGCGAAAGAAGAGGTATTCAAAATTATTTCCACAGTAAATCATATAAAACCATATTTTAATTACAAAAAACTTTTGCAATAAAATTCACATTAATCCAAATTCTAATGCAAAATTTGTAATGTATCATTTAATTTCAAATTCAGCCTCATTCAATTGCAGAGGTATATCTTCTGTTATAACGGATTTAACGTATGATCCGGAAGGACCTATTTTTAAATCACTGAGAAAATCATTCACTATACCGGAATTTCCCTGCGCTTCGGCTTCGACATCTCCGTTAATTAAATTTTTAACATAACCGGTTAAGCCGTATTCATTTGCTTTTTTATAAGCGAAATACCGGAACCCCACTCCCTGAACAAATCCTTTAACAGTTATTTTAATTCTTTTTTCCAAATAATTTTCTAATGTTAGTAATACCTGTAAATTCTGAGATCATCAGACCGCAGACCATTATAACGGCTCCGGTGATCTGACTGGAATTCATAATTTCATTTAAGATAATAAATGCAAACAGTAAAGCAAAGAGCGGTTCCATATTATATATTATACCTGCTCTTAGCGGAGTAGTAAGATGCTGATATTTTGTCATAAGTACGATACTGATCAGTGTAGAAAAAATAGTTGTATAAATGAGTGTAATAATTAATATCGGTTCAGGATTAAATTTTATTTCATCCATAATGAGATATTCATAGAAGAATGTGAAAACAAGACCAAGCGCTGCGGAGGTAACGAACTGACCTAATATAAGAATATTGAGATCAGCGGATTCGGAAAATTTATTCAGTAGAACTATATGAACGGCAAAAAAGAATGCGCAGAAGAGAGTGAGTATATCTCCGATGTTAGGAATGATCTCAAATGATTCCGATAAAATATACAGTCCGATAATTACAACAATAGCTCCTAACAGATTGGTCAGTTTAGGTTTTGATCTCATTACTGCATACTGAATAAACGGAATGAAAATAAGATTCGCGCCTGTGATAAAAGCTGATTTGGTTGCTGTTGTAAACTGTAAGCCGATGGTCTGAAAGACAAAACCTAAAATCATAAAAAGACCGAGCAGAAGACCGGGTTTCAATTCCCGGAAACTAATATTTTTAAGCTTACTTTTGAACAGGATTAAAAAAAGTAATAGAGTCAGTGAAAATCTGATAAAATTAAAAAGCACCGGGGATACGGTATCTAATGAAAGTTTTATAAGCGGAAAGGAAAGTCCCCAGAGGAAAGTTACAAAAAGGAGAATAAGCTCCGCCTTATACAGAATTAAAATATTATTTTCGGAATAATTTTTATTTCCGGTTTGATTCAAAATTAAAGTTGATCAGCAGAATACTAATTATAAAATTTTTCCTTATAGATAATCAGCGCACAGGAAATCAGCCAAAAAATAGAGTTTATAATAATCGGAATATCCCTGGTAACGATCTGAGTCGGACTCTCGCCGAGATTTTTTTTATGCAGCAGATATAAATATCTGAAGATCCCGTAAATAACAAACGGAGTGGTATATATAAGGAGTTCAGAATGAAACGCCTGTACAGCTTTTTCTGAAACAGTATACAGAGCGTATGACAGTATCGTCCCTGTCGCTGCAATAGTATTCATCTGATCTACAAATACAACGTCATAATCACTTAATACTTTTCTCTGCTTTTCAAGATTATCCTGATTAGGTCCGGAGAGTTCAGCGCGTCTCTTTGATATGCCGAGGAATAAAGAAATAAAAATCGTAGTAATGATCATCCAGCTTGAAACGCTTACACTGATCGCGAAAGCCCCGGCGACTACTCTCAGCATGAATCCCGCAGAGATCGAGAACACATCAAGTAATACCACATTTTTAAATTTAAAAGTATAAAGAAGATTGTTTATCAGATATAAGGAAATAGCAAATATAAATAAGAGCGGAAGCTTTAGGGAAAGTAATGCAGTGATAATCAGAAGAACAACAAAAAGAACCTTTGCCTGTGTAACTGAAACATCACCTGCTGCAATCGGGCGGAATCTTTTTTTCCTGTGAACCCTGTCTGACTCTACGTCAACAATATCATTCAGAACGTATACGCTGCTTGAGATACCGCAGAATGCAAGGAATGCAACTATGTTCGTCAGAAGCATCGAAATATCCATCAGCTTACCGGCAAAAAGTATAGGAGCAAATACAAACAGATTCTTAATCCATTGCTTAGGTCTTATAAGCTCAACAAGTTTAAATATTTTCAAATTTATTGTCGGTTAAAATTAGTTTTATAAACTTTCATTTCAATGCCTCCGCAAATTGTATTTTCTTCAAGGACTGCGCTTGTAATAAATGTAAGTTCATTACCGTATTTTTCCAGATATTTTGTAAACCAATGATCATATATGATAATATAGGTAACATCATTTTTTTTTAATAGATAATTTGTAGAATCCAGATTATCATCCCATGTATATGTCCTGTAGCGTAATATCTCCGGTGTAATTAATCCGGCCAAATCTATTATTCTGTTATTACTTAGAAAAGTAATAGCGCCGATATCATTTATCGCAATGGTTTCATTTCTGCCGACATTTTGCTGCACCCATCCGGCAAGTTTAACCTGCTGTGAGTTTATATTATCAACATTTTTTCCGAGAGCAACAGCGTAAACGATGTAATAAATAAATGAGATCAGGATTATTACTACAGGTGTTAATTTTTTTGACCGGAAATAATCAGTGAATTTATGAAAATATTGTTTTTGGAAAACAACAGCTAAAGTGTAAACAGCAACGATATTGACAAACGGAATAAGCGGCATAGAATATCTTACATGATGACGCCAGTTTGGAATAAGAACGGATGAGATCAGGGGAAGGAAAATAGCCCAGAGAGCGATCAGATTCAGATATTTAAAATTGCTGAAATATGTTCTGTAATTTTTGAAGTAATAAAAAATAAAACCAAAAAATAATATACCTGTGATGAAATTGTCTCTCAGAAAGAAATATCCAACTTCTCTCAGATAATGGAAATTGGGGATCAGACTAAATCCTCCTCCCTGTCCGCGGAATGTATTAGGGAAGAAGTGACCGCTTATATTGTAAGAGAATATAAAGTAAGGGAGCGCAATTATTAGAAAAATTAATACAGAGAATGTAAATTTTGAGATATTCGCTCTAAATGCTTTATCTTTAATAAAGTTAAGCATTATACCGAAAGTATAGATTGAATATATAAGCATACCTTCCGGTCTGAGAACAGATGAAAGCGCGAACATTAATGTCGGTAAAACTGAAAATGTTTTGGATCTTAGGTCCTTTAAATGTAAGTAAACTCCAGCAAGAGTAAAGAAAGTAAATAATGTAGTTTCCATTCCTGACATTGCTGCCCAGGCAAATCTGCCTGCAAAAACTGTCAAAAGTGAAACTAAAAGAGACAGTATTTGCGGCGTTAAATATGCCGGAATCGAATCATTAAATTTAAAATTACTGTTTTGGAAAATCAGAAGGGAGATTTTGTAAACTATGATACATGTGAAAATATAAAATAAACCGGATAGAAAGACAGAGTTGATGATAAAATCAGGTATTAGTAAACTTGTAATGCCGAGGATAATGACATACAAAGGAGAAGTCGTGCCGGCTGTTGGTTCGCCCGGGTTATAATGAAAGAAATATCCGTTGACAAAGTTATCTGCAAACCGGAAATGTATCCAGGTGTCATCCAGAGGTACGCCCATTTTTCCATCTGTATAAATAAATTCAAAAAGAAGATAAATAGTAATAGATAACAGACAGGCGGTTAAAATGTAAATGTAATTTTTATCCTGAAAATACTTTAACATTAAAATTGAAATCTTTCGAAATAAGATTACTTAATAAAAAAATGAGCGAGAATAATCTCGCTCAAAATTGGAATGAAAACCGGATACAAAAATTAAAAATTTGAAATTTAAAATTTAAAATTTATCAGAATACCGCCTGCTCTTCATAGACACCGAAAACTTCTTTAAGTTCAGAGCACATTTCTCCGAGAGTAACATACTTCCTTGCGCAGTCAAGTATCGCCGGCATAAGATTCGTACCGTTTGCTGCAGTTTCCCTTAAATGCTTCAAAGCGTTTTTTACATCTTCCTGATTTCGTGACGCTTTTAATTCTTTTAACCTTTTGACCTGCTTTGCTTCTACATCTTTTGATATCTGCAAAATCGGAATATCTATTTTCTCATTCTCTTCTACAAAGTCATTTATGCCAACAACAATTTTTTCTTTTTTATCAAGTTCAAGCTGATACTTATATGCTGCATCGGAGATCTCTCTCTGGAAAAAACCGTTCTCAATACAAGGGATCACGCCTCCCTGTGAATCTATAAGATCGAAATATTTTTCAGCTTCAGCTTCAATATCATCTGTAAGTTTTTCAACATAATAACTTCCGCCGAGCGGATCAGCAACATTTATGACTCCGTGTTCATATGCAATGATCTGCTGAGTCCTTAAAGCGATCTTAACAGCTTTATCCGAAGGCAGCGCAAGAGTTTCATCCATTGAATTCGTATGCAGACTTTGCGTACCGCCGAGAACTCCGGCTAAAGCTTCGATAGCTGTTCTCACTATATTATTTTCCGGCTGCTGCGCGGTAAGAGAGCATCCCGCAGTCTGTGTATGAAATCTCAGCGTCCATGATTTCGGATTTTTTGCGCCGTATTTATTTTTCATTCTCTTTGCATAGATCCTTCTTGCAGCTCTGAACTTTGCTATCTCTTCAAAGAAATCAAGATGTGAATTAAAGAAATGAGAAATTCTCGGAGCGAATGAATCTACATCCATTCCTCTTTCTATGCAGGCTTCTATATAAGCGAATCCGTCAGCGAGTGTAAAAGCAAGTTCCTGCACAGCGGTAGAACCGGCTTCTCTGATATGATATCCGCTGACACTGACAGGATTGAACTGCGGAACTTCAGCAGTCGAATACTCGATCATATCGGTAATAATTCTCATGGATTCTTTCGGAGGATAGATATATTCTTTCTGAGCAATATATTCTTTCAGTATATCATTCTGCAGAGTGCCTCTGAGTTTGGAAAAAGGAACGCCCTGCTTTTCAGCAACGGCAAGATAAAATGCATAAACCATAATGGCAGGGGAGTTGATCGTCATTGAAGTCGATACTTTATCCAGAGGAATTCCGTCGAAGAGAATTTCCATATCCTGAAGCGAAGAGATCGCAACGCCGCAGATCCCGACTTCGCCTTCAGAAATAGGAGCGTCAGCATCCCAGCCCATTAATGTAGGCATATCAAAAGCTGTTGAAAGTCCTGTCTGACCGTGCGATAGTAAATATTTAAATCTCTGATTAGTATCTTCAGGAGTACCGAATCCGGCGAACTGTCTCATGGTCCATATTTTTCCTCTGTACATATTGTGATGAATGCCGCGCGTGTAAGGATATTCTCCCGGATAACCGACTTCATTATAGTAGTCAGTTTCCTTTACATCTTCAGGAGTGTAGCAGATATCGAGTTCTCTTCCGCTGAGAGAAGTAAATTTCATTCCGCTTTCAGGAATCTTTGAAGCGGTTTCTTTCCATTCGGATTTTGATATACTTTTTTTAGGCTCAGAATTATTTTTCATGATATTAGATATGGATTAACAAATATTAGCTGCAAATATATATTTTTTATGATGGAATTGTAATTCAGAAAAAATTTGGAATTAATTTTTAGTGATGTGGACAAAACTTCTGGAAGATTAGGATCTATAAATTTGATATTCGGAATGCATTCAGCATTTCATTTCTTTCCTTGATAAAATTATCTGCTTCTATCAGATCTATTTCTGAATCTTTATCTAATGCCAGTCTATAATCAATTAATTTATTTAAACCTTTTTCTTTAATTGTTTTATCCCATGGCTGATTTTTAAAATGTGATAATTCAGAGATCATTTCTGCATTTACATCTTTAAAAATATCAACCAACTCTTTCATTATTTTTTGTTCTCTTGGCGAGAATACATTTAAGTCTAATCTTGCTGTAGTTTTAATTTTAAATATCCCGCCTTTTTTGTCTGGATATATAGTCATAAAGGGTTGAATGCAAATAAACGGTTTGAAATCTTCAGGAACTTCATTTTCCTTAACCTCTTCATAAAATGAAAGCGGTACAGGACCAAACTCTAAAGCATTATAATCCATATTGGTCACGTTTTTTCCTGTTTCAGAATAATGTCTGAAGTCAAGGAAATATAACAACTTAAATATTTTTACCTTAGATGGATTTTTAACATTTTTAGTAAAGTAAATTACAGCATTCAGAAGTTTTTGGCGATATGTATTGTTGAGTTTCATTATGATGGCATTTCAAACTAATGCTTTGTTTAAAGAAGTGAAATGTAAAATATTATACATTAACAAATACTGATGCTTGAAACATTTTAGTTGAAATAAAGATTAAATAAATTATTTCAGTTCAATAAAAGCATATTCTGTATATAAGTAGAATCTCCAATTTAATTGTTTATTATCACCAAAAATCACTAAATGTTTTCTCATTGTCTCAAAATCAGAACATGAGAAAGAGAATTATGGGATAATATAATTTATTAAAATTTTCAATTAGTATATTTTTTAACTTACTTTAGGCAATTATTAATTATTGAAAAAATATTTCAGGAGTTTTATTTATAGAAAGCAAAAAGCTGAAACCAAATTATTGATCTCAGCTTTTTTAAATATAAATAAATTTAATTACTTATTACCGAGCAGTCCGCCGAGTATATCCATTAATCCGCCTCCTGAGCCCTGACTGGACTGCTGATTGTTCTGCTGTTTATTTGTAAAAAATCCTGCGACATCATCTATGATACTTCCGTCTCCGTTCTGATCAAGGAAAGATGCAAAGCCGGCTGAACCTTCACCGCTTGTATCTCTGCTTTTTGTTAAGTAACCAAGAATAAGCGGAGCTAACATCGGTATCAACTTTGCGGCAGTACTCCCGTCTAAGTTGAAATTTTTTGTAAGCACATCCGTGACCTGTGTACCTGAATTCCCCAGCAGACCTCCGAGATTTGCATCAAAGCTTTCCTGTTTGGATTTTTCTTCTACGAAAGAGTCCACATTATCAAGCACTCCCGGATCACCGTATTTATTCAGAATATGATCAACTCTTTCCTGTCCTCCCATTGTTTCGCTTTGTCTTTTCAGTCCGCCGAGAATCATTGGCGCAAGCACAGGGATCGCCTGTTTGATAATGTTCGGATCAATGTTTAACGCTGAGCCGATTTTTTCCGGTGTATCATTGCCTGTTAAATTTCCAAGCAGACCATTGAGTATATCTGTCATTTTTATCTCCTGTGTTTAGTTTATAAAATATAAAAATTAATATTAGATTCTTTAATAAAGTTTTGTCTATTCTATAGAAATCAAAATTCTGTCTTAACGGCTTATAACCGTCAAAAAATTTTCTCAAAAGCTGATCATAAAACCAAGTTAGATGTCCGATGTGTCATCCCGGCGGACTCATGAATGATTCTGTCTGCACAATATAATCTTCGATTTCAAGAGGACTTACGATTTCAATTGTTTGATTTCTTACTTTTATAAATTCATCGAAGAGTGTACCTGTTTGTTCAATGGTTTTAATATCTTTTATGTGAGAATCAATAATAGTATAATCCATGAAAATAAAATTTACTTTTTTTGTATTTGAATTTTATTCATTTTAATAAATAAATGAAACTCATAAAAACGAATGTTTCCCATTGAATTTCAAAATGTATCTAAATCAATAAAAGAAATTTCCATTCTACGAAATGTCAGTTTAGGATTTAAAGAAAATCATATAACCGCTGTCATCGGAAAAAGCGGCAGCGGAAAATCCACATTACTCAAAAGTATTAACGGTCTTGTAAAACCTACCAAAGGCGAAATAAAATTGTTCGGGAAAGATCTGGATTATAATAATTTAATTCCCACGAGACTTCAGATCGGCTATTCAGTGCAGGGGACAGGATTGTTTCCGCATCTGAATATTTTTGAAAACATTTCATTGCTGGCAAAACTCAATAACAGGACAAAGGAAGAAATAGAATTAAGAACTAAGAAGCTGATGGAAATGACGGATCTGTCACAGGAGCATGGATTGAAATTTCCATATCAGCTTTCCGGCGGTGAGCAGCAGAGAGCAGGACTTTGCAGAGCCATGATGCTGGATCCAAAAATCTTTATACTTGATGAAGCATTCGGCGCACTGGATGTGACTACTAAATATGAAATACATTCCGAATTTTTAAACATACAAAAAACCGAACCCAGAACTATAGTACTGGTAACTCATGATCTTAACGAAGCATTTAAGCTTGCTGATGAAATTGTCATTATTGAAAAAGGGGAAATTCAACAGAAGGGGAGTAAAGCAGATATATTAAATTCTCCGGCAAATGATTTTGTGAAATATTTTACAGCATCGCAGTTGATATGAAAAATATATTACTCATTATATTGGTTTTATTTTCTTTTGCGAAATTGAATTCCCAAACTATAAAAGTCGGCGCTAAGCATTTTAATGAAGGATATATTTTAAGTGAGATTCTTAGTCAGCTGTTGGAAAGGAATGGATACGAAGTCGAAAGAAAGTTCAATCTCGGCGGGACGTTGATCTGCTACGAAGCTTTAATAAACGGTGACATAGATCTTTATCCCGAATACACCGGCACGATCTCGGAAGCTATTCTGAAGATGAAGGATAAAGTAGATTATAATCAACTAAAGAAAGCATTGAATAAAGACGAGTTGGATATTTCCGGAGAGTATGGTTTTAATAATACATATGCATTTGCTGTAAAAAATAAAACCGCTGAATCATTATCACTGAATAATATTTCAGATCTGAAAAAACATCCCGAGCTGAAGATCGGTCTGAGTTATGAATTTCTGGAAAGGGAAGACGGCTGGAAAAATCTGTCAAAAGTTTATGGATTAAATCAAAAGCCTTTCGGACTTGAACACGGGCTTGCTTATAAAGCTCTTGACGACGGACAAATAATGCTGACTGATGTTTATTCTACTGATGGTGAAATACCCAGATACGATCTGAAAATTCTTAATGACGATAAAAACTTTTTCCCAAAATATTCTGCAGTAACATTTTATAAAACTGATATTAGTGACAGTATAAAAAGTATATTGAATTCTCTCACGGGAAATATCACCGAAGAGGAAATGCAAAAGATGAATTCTAAAGTGCTGTTTGAAAATAGATCTTTTGCTGAAGTGGCAGAAGAGTTTATCAAAAACAAAAAACTTTATACCGGCATTGATGAACAGAATATTCCAAAAAATGAAAGTATCATAAGTGAGATCTTACCCAAGCTCCTGCAGCATTTGAAATTAACTTTCATAGCATTGTTAATTTCAATATTGATCGCAGTGCCTTCGGGTATTTTTATTTACATGCATCCTTCATTTTCAAAACCGGTTTTATATCTGACGGGACTGCTTCAGACAATTCCGTCAATTGCATTACTGGCATTTATGATACCATTGTTTGGAATAGGATTTTTACCGGCAGTGATTGCTCTATTTCTATACGGATTATTGCCGATACTGAGAAATACTGCTATTGCATTATTTTCTGTTGATCCATTGCTGAAAGAAGTTGCTGAAGGAATGGGACTTACGAGATCACAAAAACTATTTCACATTGAGTTACCTTTGTCCATGCCGACTATATTAGCAGGGATCAGAACTGCTGCAGTAATAAATATCGGGACAGCAACACTTGCTGCATTTATAGGAGCAGGAGGTCTTGGAGAATTTATAGTAACCGGACTTGCATTGAATAATACCGGATTAATTTTGATGGGAGCTGTACCTGCGGCATTGCTTGCGATAGTTACGGAAATATTATTTGAGATACTGGAGAAGTATGTTACGCCGAAGTATTTGAAAAGGAATAAATCTATAGCGGATCATTAATCACTTAAATTAAAAATAAATGAAAAAAATTGTAAATGCGAAAACTGTTTTATCTCAATTAATATTTATTCTCTTAATTATTTTTTTATTTAATTCAATTTCAACGGCACAGAAAAAAAAATTATTAAATCTAAGTTTTAAGAAAATAATTGAAGAGGAATATTATAAAGATTCAAATAATAATGATACTCTTTTTAAAATAATAAGCGGACCAAATGGTGTATTTCGTGACTATTACTTACTTAATCCGAATAGTATATCTATGGTATATGGTCAATTTCCAAGTATTTTGCTGAGTTATAATAATAAATTTGTTTTAAACAATAATTTTCAGGGGATAAGAATATTCGATTTAAGCGGAAAATGCATTTATAAATTGGATTATGACAGGAAGTTCTTTTTGAATTATAAAGAATGTAAAATTGATGAATATGATAATATTTATTTGATTTTAAAGAATCAGGATGATACTAACGATATTAAAGGATACAAAATTAACATTGAGTTGAATGCTGAAGTTAGTTTAACAAATAATGAAATCTTAAATCTGAATTTATTACAAAACACAAGAAGTTTAAGCACAGATATTGATTTAGGTGTTAACAAAAACAATCTTTTTTCAATTAAACCTGAAGGAGGTGATTTTAGTTTGTACGATAACTCAAATGGCAGATTTTTACCCGTAAATTCTTTAATCATTTATAAAGAAAGTGAGGAAATTGCTAAAATTAATATTTCTGATTTTAATGAAAAAATTATATTCGTAAAGTATTACTATATGGATGAAAATCTGAACATATATATAATTGGATTTAAATCAAACGAATCTGAAATAATTGAATTACACAAAGCAATAGAATTACAATCTAAACGAATTAAAGTTTTAAATCCAATTTTCTTTATCTGGAAATTTGAAAATAATGGATAATATTAATTTAACCTTTTTAAATAGTTGACAAACTAGAGGATATAAAGAATTTAATTTCTTTGAATCAAATTAAAAATTTATTGTCATTAATTTTGTCTTTCAAGCTTACTAATGAAAAAAATTGGATTAAATACTTTGATATTAGTTTGATGATAATTTGAATCTTGATTACCATTTACAAATTCAATTTCATTCGACTTTATTCCGGACAGATAAACGTTTCCATCCTCATCAATTTTGAAAGTGCTGTACTTGCGGTTGTCAGGGAGATATTTTTTGAGATACTGGAGAAGTATGTAACGCCGGAGAATTTGAAAAGGGATAAAACTATTTCGGAACATTAACAACTTTCATCTCCGCACTTCGCAGATCATTTATAAAATCTGCCGGCATTGGATATCCTTCATCTGAAATAAGAAACTGAATATGAAGATGAGTCTTTCCTTCTTTTAAAATTGTTTTCCTTCCTGTCCTTCCGACTTCACCGATCTTATCTCCCGGCGTTAAAATATCTCCCGGCTTTACTGATACGACAGACAAATGTGAATAATAAAACAATCCCATATTGGTCACGTCAAATATTTTCACATACATCCCGCCGCGCAGTACTGAGCCGACTTTCCAAGTAGTGTCGACTGCAACGACAACACCGCCTGACATGCTGACGACATCCACAGGTTTCAGTGTCGAGTCATCCAACAGATCTTTATTTTCATCCAGTATCATAATATCATGAGCGGGATGTCCTTTGGAATTACTTCCCTGAAAATAATCATATCTTTCATCTCTGAAATCATTGCCTCCTTCCCTGTAATATATGGTAGTGAAATTCTTTAAAGGAAAAACCCAGTCAGATCTTTTGTAAACTTTACCGCCGTTATTTTTATAATATTTTAAAACAAGAGGTTCGTAGCTGATAAGTAATTCTTCAGCGTCATCGTTATCAATTTTACCAGTCTTAATTTTTTCATCAAGCGCATTCCATTTTTCGCAAATATCAGGACTGTATTTTTCCTGAGAATAAATATAAGAACAATAAATGCTCAGTTGAAATAAAAGAATTAGTAATAAAAAATTTACTTTCATGAAATATATAAAATATAAAAATATTTTATTCAGGTAATGGATCTATCAATACCTGATGAAAAATTGTTGAAGAGAAATCAAGATTCAAAATGAGTAGCGGAAAAATTTTAATTTCCGGACATCATATTCAGTGCGCTGCCGTGATGAAACCACTTTATCTGCTGATCATTCATAGTATGATTAAGTAATGCAGTATCTTCAGATCCGTCCGAATGTTTTATAGTCATTTTAATCTGAACACCGGGCTTAATATCAGATACATCGAGATCAATTCTGTCATCTTCTCTGATCTTATCATAATCTTCAGTATTTGAAAAAGTCAGCGGAAGCATTCCCTGTTTCTTAAGATTCGTCTCGTGAATTCTTGCGAATGATTTTACAATAATCGCTTTACCTCCGAGAAATCTCGGCTCCATTGCAGCATGTTCTCTTGATGAACCTTCGCCGTAATTTTCTTCACCAACTACAACCCAACCGATATTCTTTCCTTTATAATGCCGGGCAACTCTCGGCACTTCTTCATAATTTCCGCTGATCTGGTTTTTAACGGAATTCATTTTATCGTTAAAACTATTTATCGCGCCGATGAACATATTATTTGAAATGTTATCCAGATGACCTCTGTATCTCAGCCACGGACCTGCCATTGAAATATGATCAGTTGTACATTTCCCTTTTGCTTTCAGAAGTACATGAAGGTTTTTAAAATCATTATCTTTATCAGGTTTTTTAAACGGCTCAAGAGATTCAAGCCTCTGACTTTCGGGATGAATAACGACTTCAACATCAGATCCGTCTTCAGCCGGCGCAACGTATCCGGCTTCACCTTTGATAAATCCTCTTTCAGGAAGCTCATTACCTACAGGAATATCAAGCATAACTATTTCGCCGTTTTCATTTAACAAAGAGTCAGTCAGAGGATTAAATCTCAGATCTCCCGCTAAAGCTAATGCAGTAACAATTTCCGGTGAAGCTACAAAAGAATGTGTTGCAGAATTACCGTCATTTCTTTTTGAAAAATTTCTGTTATATGAAGTCAGGATAGAATTCTTTTCACCTTCCTTTACATCATGTCTTTTCCACTGACCGATACAGGGTCCGCAGGCGTTTGCAAGCACAAGACCTCCGACTTTTTCAAAAGCTTCAAGCTGACCGTCGCGCTCAATGGTAGCTCTGATCTGTTCAGAACCCGGAGTGATTGTAAATTCGGATCTCGCTTTAATGTTTTTTGCAGTTGCCTGCTTTGCAACAGAAGCTGATCTTTCCATATCTTCATAGGAAGAATTTGTACAGCTTCCTATCAGAGCGACTTTGAGTTCGGCAGGGTAGCCATTCTCATTTACTGCATTTTTAAATTCAGAGATCGGCCATGCAAGATCGGGAGTATAAGGACCGTTTATATGCGGTTCAAGTTCAGATAAATTTATCTCAATGATCTGATCATAATATTTATCACTGCCTTCATCAGCTTTCAGAAATCCGGATATTCCGTTTGCAAGAATACCGATCTCCTCGCGCTCGGTTGCTTTAAGATATCTGAACATACTTTCATCATAAGGAAAGACTGAAGTGGTAGCGCCGATCTCAGCACCCATATTACATATTGTTCCTTTGCCTGTACAGGAAATTGCCGAAGCGCCTTCTCCGAAATATTCAATGATAGCGCCAGTTCCGCCTTTGACTGTAAGTATACCGGCAAGTTTCAGAATCACATCTTTCGGTGAAGTCCATCCGCTCATTTTCCCTGTAAGCTTCACGCCGATTATTTTAGGAAATTTTAATTCCCACGGCATACCTGCCATTACATCCACAGCGTCAGCGCCGCCAACTCCGATCGCTATCATGCCGAGACCTCCTGCATTCGGAGTATGAGAATCAGTTCCGATCATCATCCCGCCGGGGAAGGCATAATTTTCGAGAACAACCTGATGAATAATTCCCGCACCCGGTTTCCAGAATCCAATACCGTATTTATTTGAAACACTTGAAAGAAATTCATAAACTTCCTTGTTGTCTCCGTAAGCGCGGAGCAGATCATTCTTTGCGCCGACTTCAGCTTCTATAAGGTGGTCGCAGTGAACAGTTGAGGGAACGGCAACTTTCGGAATTCCGGCAGACATAAACTGAAGCAAAGCCATCTGCGCAGTTGCGTCCTGCATAGCAACCCTGTCAGGTCTGAAGTCTGTAAAGTTCTTTCCTCTTTCGTAAGGTATCAGAGGTTTTTCCCAGAGATGCGCGTAAAGAATTTTTTCCGTGTAAGTCATTGGTCTTCCGAGCAGTGTTCTTGCTTCCTCAACTCTGCTGCAGAAATCTGAATAGACATTTTTAATTAATTCGAGATCAAACATTTTTTAATTCCTGTATAAGATTAATAAATTATTTAAAATTATTTTTTTAAGTTTCACTTTCTTCATTACTTCCCGCATGAATTATATCGGATTCATTTAACATATCCATTCCTTTAAATTTCAAAAGAATCTGAGCAACTGTAATTACATCTTTCTTACAATATTTTTCGATTCTTTCCAGATCGTTTTCTTCCCAGTATATTCTGCCGACCTGACTTCCGTCAATATCATCCTTCGGAGATTCGATCCCGAATAGTGCAGCGAGCAGTACAAGAGAAGTAAAACTTTTATAATCACCGAACTTCCACATTTCCATTGTATCTAAATGTTTAACTTCCCACGGTTTCTTTCCTGAAGATTCTAATATTTTTGGAATTTTAATTCCGTTTATCAGACATCTTCTGGCTATGAACGGAAAATCAAATTCCTTTCCGTTATGCGCGCAGAGAAGTTTATCATCATCTGAATATTTTGTATTGAGTAACTCACAAAATTCCTCAAGCATTTTTTTTTCATCATCACTGTAAAACGATTTCAGCTTTAATTTCAAAATACTGTTTTCATAATAAAAAGCGCCGACACTGATACAGATTATTTTCCCGAACTCAGCATAAATTCCCGCTCTTTCATACAAATCTTCACCTGTTGTATCTTCATTTATTTGAAATTTCATTTTTCTTTCCCAGAGCTCTTTCCATTTATCATCAAGCTCTGAATAAGATTTTTTTACCGGAACAGTTTCAATATCCAGTATAAGCGCTTTCGTAAGATCAACATGTTCTAACATACCATCCTCCTTCGTTTTAATAATTTACTTTTCATAAATACACTTTGTCATATTCAATTTAAATTTATCTTTCAAAACATTTTTAAAACAGCCAAACTCATTGTATATCAAAAGTAAATTTAGAATTTACTTTTGAATTAAAATATCTTCTAAAGATTCAGCATCTGAAACAGGCAATTCACATGTGTAATTTTCACACACATATACTTCCGCTTTATCCTTTTCTTTGCGGTCACCGGTAATATTCTTAATAAATTTTGATATTTCGATCAGCTCATCATTTGCATAGAGCGTGATCCTGTTTGGAATATAAGTATTATTAATTACTTCCAGCAAAGCGTTATAAGAATCGGAATCCTTTTTTCCGCTGATAATAATTTCTTTAGGCGAATGCAGATAAAAGCTAAATGCGCAAAGCATCTGCGGACTCGAGAACGGAAGCCGTTTCAGATCATCTGAAAAGAGCTTCAGGCATTTCTCAGCTTTGTCGATAAGTTCTTTATTGTCAGTCATATAGCCGAGTTTCAGCAGATTCATTATCTGAACGGAATTACCCGCAGGCTCCGCGCCGTCATAAGTGTCTTTTGTCTTTAGCAAAATATCTTTATCACTTTTCTCAACATCAAAAAATCCTGAAGCTTCGGAGTCATAAAATTTATCTATAGTGATTTCGTTCAGTATAAGAGCATATTTCAGATACTTAATATTAAAACCTGATTCATATAATTCTATCAAGCCGGAAATGAAAAAAGAATAGTCTTCCAGAGTTCCCTTGAATCGTGATTCACCGTCCCTGTATCTGTGCAGTAAAACTTTTTCTTTTTCATTAAATAATTTATTCAAAATAAAGTCAGCGGCTTTTTCAGCTTTGTCGTAATAAACGTGATTTCCTGTTACCTGAAAAAGTTTAGCAAAAGCTGAGATCGTCAGTCCATTCCAGGATGTAAGGATCTTATCATCAAGATGAGGCTTAGGTCTTTTAATTCTTTCTTTCAGTAATAGCGATCTGCTGTCATCAATTACCTTTGCAATTTCCTCAGGCAGTTTTTCAAAGTGTTTTGCCGTATCATAAATGTCATTTGCAATATAAAGAACATTTTTATTTCCAAAGACCTCATGCGGATCATTCACAGTATTGCCGTTGGCAAGAATACCAAAATAAAATTTAAATACTTCAGCGCTTTCTTTGTCGAGAATTTTTTCAATCTCATCCGTTGTCCAGAGATAGAAAGCTCCCTCTTCTTTAATTTTCGGATTAGCTGCGTCAAGAGCGCTTTCAGCATCTTCAGCGGAATAAAATCCTCCACCGGCGTCTGAAAGATTTTTCATAACATATTCAGCAGTATCTTCAGCAACGAATAAATAAAATTTATTTTTAGTTATGAGATAAGTATTTACATAAGTGGAGATAAGCTGCGCCTGATCATAAAGCATTTTTTCAAAATGGGGGACTCTCCAGAAATTATCGACAGAGTATCTGTGAAAACCTCCTTCCAAATGATCATACATCCCGCCTTCATACATTTTTTTGAGAGTAAAGGAAACAGAATCCAGCGCATTGAAATCCTTAGTGAAATAATAATAGTCAAGAAGGAAATTATATACGACAGGTCTTGGAAATTTATTACCTGTTCCGAATCCGCCTTCAGTATCATCATAAATTTTCATAATACTTTTAAAGGCATTATCAGAAATATCTTCAGAGAGAGAATTATTGACTGATGGAGAAAGTCTGGAAGTTATAAGTTCCTGCAATTTTAAAACTATATTGTCACCGCTGCTCAGAACTTCGGATTTTCTTGAAGTCCAGGCTTCATGTATCTGAGTGATCACGTCTTCAAATCCTGCGCGTCCGTATTTTGCTTTAGGCGGAATATAAGTAGCGCCGTAGAATGGTTTTAATTCAGGAGTAAGAAACATACTCATCGGCCAGCCGCCGGAACCGGTCATCGCCTGTAAAGCCGTCATATAAACTCTGTCCACATCCGGTCTTTCTTCCCTGTCAACTTTTATATTGATGAAATATTCGTTCATAAGTCCGGCAATCTCTTTATTCTCGAATACTTCCCGTTCCATTACATGACACCAGTAACAGGTGGAATATCCCACAGAAAGAAAAATAGGTTTATCAGTTTTGCGGGCTATTTCAAAAGTTTCATCTGACCATGGATGCCAGTCTACAGGATTATAAGCGTGCTGAAGGAGATAGGGACTTTTTTCTTTTGATAATTTATTAGGATTGTTTAATATTTGCATTGAGAATGAGAGTTTGAAAAAAAGAGCGACAGGACAATTTAATGAATTTAAAGAACTGAATAAATGATAATGGAGAGTTTTGTGAAAAAAAAATGAAGTGGGGGAAGAAAAGGGAGGATATGGTATCTGTATTCCGGTGGTAATATTAAAGTAAACCTGACAGGTCTTACTTGAATTCAAAGTCTGAACTTGAATTCTAAAACCTGTCAGGTTTTGTTAAAGCCGACGGATCTAGACTTTAGACAAGGAACTATATTGATAAGAAGTCCTTAAAGTCAATCAGGAAAACTATGTATATTGAAATATTTAATTCTTCTTTATATTGCCAAATCCATTTTTTTCAAGTTTCTTTACTGCAGCTGCACCTTTATAATTAATATTTCCCATTCCGTTTAACTCAATGTAAATTTCTCTTTCAGAATTAACTTCCGCATTCCCGACTGCATTACTTTCAATTGTCAGCACATCTGCTATTAGATCATATGCTTTGATATTTCCAACTCCGTTATGTTCAATATAACCAACATCTATATTACCGGAAAGTATGGAATTTCCTACTGAATTATTTTCAAGAGTAAGCTTATTACAGTCTAATTCCAGATCAATATTTCCCACTGAGTTATTTTCAATAATAATGTCATTCAGATCTAACTTTGATTCGGTTTTTACATTTCCGACACCGTTACATTCAAGGTCTGTAATGGTTTTTAAAGTAACGTATACATTCAGCTTTTTTGATTTTTTTAAGTTAAAATCTCCCTTTGTAGAAATAGTCAGAGTTCCGTTTTTAACAGAGGTTAAGATATAAGGGATAAGGTTTTTGTCAGCTTCTACGACTGCTGATTCTGAAGAGCCCTGTCTCAGATAAACATTTACTACACCGTTGATCTCTATCTTATCAAAAGATGAAACAGTTCTGTTTTCTTTAACGACATTGCCGTCACCGTATATTGACTGAGAATTAATCGGATCAGCTGAGATAAAAGTGAAGGATAATAATAGAAGCAGTAAAGAGTAAAATAAATTTTTCATGATAGTAGGTTTTAATTAAAAAATTAAAATCCTAAACGATACATTTTATGAATTGTTTCAAAACTTCATAACAAGTCTATTTAGTTTTATAGTTTGCAATCCGCATATCTAAAAATGATTCGAAGTCAAAATTATCATATTCATATATCATTGAAAACATTTCATCTGCTTTGGATTTATTCCCGGTTCTGTTGTAAATTTTACCGAGTTCAAAATATGAATGTGGTATAAGCCAGGTCTCTGTTTCCGGATTTAATTTTAAGCATCTGTTAAAGTCAGCGATTGCCTTTTCATTATCACCTGCATATGAATAAGTCAGACCTGAATCGAAATAATATTTCAGCTTATAATCATCTGTATTATATTTTTCCAGATAACCGCCTGCAGGAATACCTTCGTATACTTTAACAGCTTCTTCAAATTTTAAAGATTCTCTTAAATTCATTCCTGCTATAAGGAGTGAATCGAATTTGTTAAGAGGCTGCTTAATTTTTTCACGCGAATATCTGTAAAAAAATTTATCAAGTTCTCCGTCTCTTTCATCAATAAAATCATTTCTTACTTTTGAATAATTATCTATTGCAGAAGATCTGTTGCCGGTTAATTCATATGCGACTCCCAGAGTGAACTGATATACATTATATCTGTCTTCAGGATTTACATATTTCATATATGTTTCGAGATAAGGAATGCATTTAGCAAATTCATTTAACCGGAAATAGGCAGTGCCAAGCACAGCATTAGAAGACTTTATGATCTCTTCCTTAAAGGATTCTCTGTTCAGCTCAAGTGACAGGTATGCGCTTTCAATTGCTTTTTCAGTAAATCCGTACTGAAGTAATATGCTTGAGTGAAATACTCTGAAGACAGGACTCTCAGGATATTCTGTAATTAACTCTTCGGAAAATTTCAGCGCAGTCAAATCTGCATCTTCCTTTTCCCGTAAAGAGAATATTGATAAAAAAACTTTTGAATCTATTTTTGTAAACTTCCCTTTTTCCTTTGAGATATTTAAAAGTCTTACGCCGTCTTTTATGTTTCCGTCAAATCCAATAAGTGACAAAAGCCATCTGAACTTTTCAGGTACAAATCCGAGCGCCACTTTATATAAACCAAGCCCCATGTATGCATCATAATATTCAGGATTTTTATCAATAAGGGAAGTGAGAATTCTGTAACCGTCATTGCCGTTTGAAGCAGCTTTAAGAAGACTTTTATTAAGACTGAGCATTAACAGGGAAACGTAACTGTGAGTCAGTCCTTTATAATATATTGCGTCTATGTCATTTTCATTTCTGTCAATTTTATCTTCAGCTTTCTGAATAACTTTTTCTGACAGATCGATATATTTGTTGTATAAATTTTCATCTCTAGATGGAAGCGCTTTATAAAAATATATCAGAGATTCGTAAAAAAATCCTTTTAAATCGTCCGGGTTGGATTTTTGAAATGATTTAAATAATGATTCCGCTTCATCAAATTTTAAATTGTATATAAGATTAAGACCTTCGAGGATCTGAGCATCCGCCTGTGCATCCGCCTTTACGGCAGTACTAAATAATAATAAAAAACTAATTATTGTAAAAAAATATTTTGTCATCGGGTATTTGTTTTAAAGACTAACTTTATAACTTTTGAACTTGTTCCTGTATCTGAAATTTAAATTTTACATACAGATATAAATATAATTAGGAATTAGTAATTATATTTTTTTTGCAATTCAGTCATATTTCTCAGAGTTTTAAACAGTGTTTATTAATTTTATCTTTATTTTGGATATATCTGTTTTTATATTTGTACATTCTGTAAATAAATACAAATATGCCTAAAATAATTTTTGAAATAAATTACAACATTTTTCCTGATAAAAGAAATGATTACTTAAAAACAATTAGTGAGATCAAAAACAATATAAACGGATCTATAAATAATTATTACTCAGTCTTTGAAAGTAAAAAAAATCCCAATAATTTTACGGAAATATTTCATTGCGAAAGCGAAGATGAAATTGATTCAATTGAAGATAATCAAAGTGATGAAACTAAAGAACTAATACAGAAGTTGTTTGAAGAATATATCATGGATAAAAAAGTGATCTATTCTACAAAATATGAAGTTTAATTATCAGGTTTAATTTAAATATATTTACAGAGAGTAGTCATTAAACTACTCTTTTCTTTTTGTGTATTATAATATGAATCTAAGCAATCTTAAAAATATCGGAAATTTATTCGAAAAAATCAAAAACATTGATTACAAAAGGAGTAATCTGGTAAAGCTGTCAGTGCTTATAATTACTATAACAGTGCTTTTTTTTATGATACCAAGTTATAAGAATATAGAGTCAAAATACGAGGTCGGCGCTATCTGGTCATCTGAAGATCTAATAGCTCCGTTCTCATTTCCGGTTTACAAAGATGAGTCTGAGTATGAGCAGGAAAAAAAGGATGTTATCAGAAATATTGCTATGGTCTTTGATAAGGTTAATACTAATACTGATAAACTTTCAGACAGTCTCGATGATCTGAAATATCAGTTTCAGAATATTTTCAGAAAAGCCGATGAACTTGTAAAAAACAAAGACGGGTATATTAATTCAGAAAAACTTGATGCAGACAAACAGGATTTGAGAATCGATTTTACTTTTCCGGAATGGGAAAAACTTTATTCACTGCACAGTAATCAGAATCCTGATTTAAATTTCAATGAATTTTATAAATATCTTACTAACGAAATACTGAGTAATGCTGATAAAGATATAATTAATATTGATAAGAATAAAATTACATCAAAGAGAATCACTGTTCAGATAAAGGATGAAAAGCTGCAGGAACTTTCCGAATTAGATAAAATAATTGATAAAAATGAACTACTGAATAATTATGAAAATAAATTCCGGAACAGATTCGGTGATTCACTTCTTGTATCTTCAGCTGTTAAGATCAGCGGTAATCTTACTCCGGAAAATCTTATATATAATAATACTCTTACTGAAAAAGAGACACAGAGCAGAATTGAACAGATTCCAAAAACTATAGGTATCGTTAAGGAAAATGAAAGAATAATCAGCAAGCATGATCCTGTCAACAGATTTACAAAAATGAAACTTGATTCATACAAAAAAGTCAGGCTTGAAAAAATCGGAATGCAGGATCTGATACTGCAGTATGTCGGTAAATTTTTTACGGTATTTATTCTTATGCTTATTCTCATATTTTTTCTTTATTATATAAGGAAGGATGTATTCAATGACAATTTCAAGCTGATGATCATATCTTCCATGATACTGATAGTCGGATTTATCGCTTTTCTGAGTATGAGTATAGATCTTAAACTTCCAATCGAGCTGCTGATCTTCGTTCCGGTTGCTTCTATTTTACTTACAATTATTTTTGACTCAAGACTTTCATTCTATACTGTAACTATAATCTGTTTTCTGGTGGCAGCAATAAGGGGAGGGGATTATTCCATTGCGTTCATTTCTTTCTGCGGATCTGTTCTGGCAATTTTCAGTGAAAGAGATATCAAGAACAGATCACAGATATTCCGTTCATTCCTGTTTATACTGATCGGTTATACATTTTCCATACTTGCTGTTAATCTTATCAGGATAGAAGATTATCAGAAGCTGTGGGTAAAGCTTATGTTCGGAGGAATAAACGCCGTAATGTCTCCGGTAATTGCTTTCGGTCTTCTGATCTTTTATGAAAAGGTTTTTAAAATTACCACTGATCTTACATTACTCGAACTTTCGGATTTCAATCATCCTTTGCTGAAAGAGCTGTCATCCAAAGCGCCCGGTACTTTTCATCACAGTATTATCATGGGCAATTTATCTGAAGCTGCGGCTGAAGCTATCGGCGCAAATCAGATACTCGCAAGGGTAGGTTGTTATTATCACGATATCGGAAAGATAAGCAAGCCAATGTACTTTATTGAAAATCAGCTTGATGAAAATAATAAACACAATGAACTGAACCCGAATGTAAGCACAAAAATTATTATTGCTCATGTCAGAGACGGAATTGAACTTGCAAAAAAATACAAACTACCTCAGGAGATAATTGATTTTATCCCAATGCATCACGGGACTACGCTTGTCTCTTACTTTTATGATAAAGCAAAAAATTCATCCAAAGAAGAAATACCGGATCACATATACAGATACCCGGGTCCCAAACCTCAGACCAAGGAAACAGGTATCGTTATGCTTGCGGATTCTATAGAAGCCTGTACAAGAGCAATTGAAGATCCAACGCCAAAGAAACTCGAAAGTAAGATCAGGGAAGTTATCAGAAGCAGATTCATGGAAGGCGAGTTTGATGAATGTGATCTTACATTGAGAGATCTTACACGGATTAAAGACAGTTTTATGAAAGTACTTATCGGCATACATCATCACAGAATTAAATATCCGGATTCCAATCAGCTGGAGCTTGTTTCAAACTCAGCTAAAAAATAATATTTATGACCGGTGATCTCGAATTTCATAAACAGCTCTTCCTTAATTTTCTGATCGTTGAAAAGTCCCTTTCCGAAAATACTATTTTTTCTTACAAAAAAGATCTGGAAAGATTTATTGATTATCTGAAAGATGTGAAGAGAATTTTTCAGGTAAAGGAAATTAATGACAATACCGTTAACCAATTTCTTTTACATCTGAGATCTAAAATTAATAAAGGCGGAAATAAATATTCAGACAAATCAATTGCCAGATTTGTTTCCTCACTCAAATCTTTTTTTAAATATCTTGAATCGGAAAATGTGATTTCAGTCAACCCTGTTGTTGATCTTGAAACTCCGAAAACCTCCAGAAATTTACCGGAAGTATTAACAATAGAAGAAACTGAACTTCTGCTTTCAAAACCTGATGTAAATGACAAACTTGAACTGCGCGATAAAGCTTTACTCGAAACTATGTATGCAAGCGGTCTGAGAGTCAGCGAAGCTTCAAATCTGGAAACCGGAAATATTTTTTTTGATGAAGGTTATTTGAGAGTTCTGGGAAAAGGATCAAAAGAAAGGATCGTGCCGATCGGGAATGTAGCTCTGAAATTTATAATTAAGTATATTAACGAAAGCAGGCCATTGCTGCAGAAAAGTAAATCCGGTAATGTGTTGTTTTTGAATTTCAGAGGAGGTAAGCTGTCCCGAATGGGAATACTGAATATTTTAAACAAATATGTGAATCTATCCGGAATTAAAAAAAATGTACATCCGCATACCCTGAGACATTCTTTTGCAACACATCTTTTAAAAGGCGGCGCTGATATAAGAATCATACAGGAAATGCTCGGACATTCGGACATTTCAACTACACAGATTTACACGCATATTGACAGGGAATATCTTATTGAAGTTCATAAAAGTTTTCATCCGAGAGCATAACAAAAGCCTGACAAGAGCCTGAACGAATTATTGTTAAATTGAATAAATGTCTTATAATTCGTATATTTACCGCAGTCAAAATTTAAAACACTCAGGAGAAATTTAATAATGAAATTAAATAAATTATTTTTATTTGTTGTACCGGTCATTTTTTTATCAGTAATTGCATATTGCTTTCAGGGCTGTTCATCAGCTCAGTCAACAACAGGGAAACTGGCATTTATGCAGCAGGATTATATTAAAGCTGAATCTGAATTAAAAAAAGGATTAGCTATTGATCAAAACGATGATGAGGGCTGGTATATGCTTGGCTATTCACAGGTCGAGCTCGGAAAATATGAGGAAGCTCAGAAATCATTTAAAAAAAGTCTGTCGATCTCAAAAAATTTCAGTCCTAATATTCAGTCTTACTGGGTAGAAAAATTTAATGCAGGCGCAAGAGATTTTCAATCCGGCATTGAAGCGGAAGAAAAAAAGAATATGGATGCTGCAAAAACATATTACACCAACGCTTTAAAAAGTTTTGAAGCTTCTTCCGTTATTTTTCCGGACAGTCTGAAATCATTTTCAGCAATGGGCGAAACTTATCTTGCTCTCGGCAACAGTGAAAAAGCTCTGGTTATTTTCAATGATATAGCTTCAAAATCAACCAATAAGGAAGATGCAGAAAGAGTAGCGAGAATACTTTTTGAAACAGGTCTGGGTATGATGTCTACAAACAATTTTAAGGCAGCAAGTGAAATGTTTAAGAAGATCATGGCTATAAATAATCTTCCGAAAGATGATGAGTATTATGAAACTTCAGCTTATAATAACGGACTGGCACTCGCTAAATTAGGTGAAGAAAGCAGACTGAAAGACGAAGATGGTAATTATAAAGATTTTTTTAATGAAGCGCTTGTATCTCTAGAACCTATGAAGACAAGTCTTAAAAAGAAAGAGCTTGAGAAACAGATCTATGAATTACTGATCTCTGTATATGCTAATCTCGGAAGAACTGATGATGCTCAGGATGCCTTGAATAAGAAGAACCAACTTGACGGTAAGTAATAAAAACAAATGGATAACGGAAATCAGCAGGCTGTAAAATCAAATTCGGGAAGATGGTTCTGGGGAATTTTTATTTCTCTGATCGTAATAGCAATTATCTTTGTCGGGATTTCTTTTATCTATTTTACAAAAGCAATTACTGATAGTGATGATGGTTCTCTTGTAATAAGAGGAAGCGGTAAAGGAAAGATCGCAGTTGTTGAACTGAACTTTACTATCTTTTCTTCAGAAGGAATTGTCAAACAGTTTAAAAAATATTCTGAGGATAAATCAATTAAGGCAATTTTACTCAGGGTAAATACTCCCGGCGGTGGTGTCGCAGCTTCACAGGAGATATACGAAATTATTAGGAAGACAAGAGACGGGGGAAAACCTGTCATTGTTTCAATTGCAAGTCTCGGAGCAAGCGGCGGTTATTATGCGGCTTGCGGGGGAAGTACAATTATAGCTGACGAAGGTTCGCTTGTAGGCAGTATTGGCGTGATCATTCAGCTTGTAAATTACAGAGAGCTCGCCGATAAGATCGGCGTCAAATCAATGACTATTACCAGCGGAGATCTGAAAGACGCAGGTAATCCTTTCAATGAATTTTCGGAAAAAGACAGAACATATTTTCAGGAAATAGTAGATGATACCTATCAGCAGTTTATAGAAGTAGTATCAAGAGAAAGAAAAATTGACACAGCAAGATTAAAAGAATATGCGACCGGAAGGGTATTCACCGGAAGACAGGCATTGAATATCGGCCTGATAGATTCAATAGGAACTTATGAAGACGCAATAAGGATTGCAGCAGGTATGGGTGGAATTGACGGAGAGCCGACAATTGTAAAAGAAAAAAACAAAACAACTCTGTTTGAAAGAATACTTGATACTTTCTCAAATAATGAGTTGAGATCAATAAAAGAAGAAATAAAATCAGAATTTATAGATCAGCCGCTTTTACAATATAAATTTGTTTATTAACAGAAAATCAGGAGAGGGAAATGACAAGATCTCAGATTGCTGCAGCAATCTCCGGCGCAACAGGTTTAAGTAAAAAAGAAACAGAAATTGTCGTTGAAGGTTTTATCAGCTGTGTGATTGATTCTTTGAAAAGGAATGAATCAGTAGAAATAAGGGGTTTCGGTACTTTTAAAAATAATATGAAACATCCTAGAATTGCAAGAAATCCAAAGACAGGTGAAAAAATTTCTCTTGGTAAAAGATTTATACCGATGTTTAAAGTATCAAAGGATTTTAAGAAAGCAGTTCAGGAAGCTATGACTGAACAGTAAATGAAATTTAAATTAATAATAAATATATAAGAAAGGAATAAATTAATTATGCCCTGCGGTAAAAAAAGAAAACGTCATAAAATGGCGACGCACAAAAGAAAGAAAAGACTCAGAAAGAACAGACATAAAAAGAAAATCAGATAGATAGTTTTTAAAGCCGTTATATTTTATAACGGCTTTTTTATATATACTCCTTCAGAAATTTAATAACTTTTTCCTTTCCGAGAATTTCAACTATAGACGGAAGATCCGGTCCGTTCTCACTTCCGGTCAGCGCTAATCTTACCGGCTTAAACAGTAACTTACCTTTAACTCCCGTGACCTTCTGAACTTCACTTATTTTATCCTTATAAATCTCAGCTGTTAAAGTCTCAACACTCTCTAACTGACTGATCAATTCTTTAAAAACCGTTACTGATGTATCAGCTTTTATTATTTCCAGTAAATTTACATCTTCAATTACTACTTTATCCTGCGTGAATATTTTAGTGTGTTCAGGAATTTCATCCAGTTTATTCAGATAAACTCTTATTGCGAGAAGAATTTTTTTTGTATGATCATTATCTGTGACATCTACATCTGTTCCTTTAAAATAGGGGAGGGATAATTCGAGAAGTTTGTCAGGATCGTAATTTTTAATATAAGAATTATTCATCCAGTTCAGCTTGTCGACATTAAATACCGCTCCGGAAGACTGAACTTTTTCAAGTAAAAATTTTTCCGAAAGTTCTTCCATTGAAAAAAATTCATTTTCTTCACCTTCGCCGGGATTCCATCCGAGCATCGCAATAAAATTTATGAGCGCTTCTTTCAGATATCCTTTATTCAAATAATCCTCTACGGCAACATCTCCCTGTCTCTTGCTCAGTTTGGTTTTGTCAGGATTAAGTATAAGCGGGACATGAGCCATAGCCGGAACATCCCAGCCGAGCGCTTTGTAAATCAGAATATGTTTCGGAACCGATGTGATCCATTCTTCACCTCTGATGATATGCGTGATTTCCATCAGATGGTCATCGATCACATTCGCCAGATGATATGTAGGAAATCCGTCTGACTTAAGAAGTATCTGATCATCTATAATATTCGTTTCGATCTTTATTACTCCTTTGATCAGATCTTCAAATTTAACTTCTTCATCCTTCGGAACTTTCAGTCTTATGACATATGGAATTCCTTTATTAAGATTTTCTTTAACTTCTTCTTCGCTAAGATCCCTCGCTCTTCCGTCATACATTGTCTGCCTTCCTTCAAGCTGCTGCAATTTTCTCATTTCATCAAGTACCTCAGGCGTTTCAAATGCATAGTATGCCGCTTTCTTTTCAAGAAGATCATCACAGTATTTTCGGTATATCGCAAGTCTTTCCGATTGATAATACGGACCTTTATCACCGCCCTGAGCCGGGCCTTCGTCAAAATCTATTCCAAGCAAACCGAGTGATTTGATAAGATTATCAACTGCGCCATCCACTTTCCGGGACTGATCCGTATCTTCTATCCTCAGAATATTTTTTCCGCCTGTATTACGCGCATATAAAAAATTAAACAGGGCTGTCCTCAGCGAACCTATATGAATGTATCCCGTCGGAGACGGAGCAAACCTTACTCTTACGTTATTGTTTTTTGTCATTAATTATTATTTACGATTATTACGAATTCTCCTTTTGTTTTAAGCTGCTGCGTCAAAATGTATTTAACACTTCCTCTGACGATCTGTTCGAATTTTTTTGTAAGCTCGCGGCAAAGCGCAATTTCCCTGTTGCCGAGATGCTCATGAATTTCATTTAATGTTTTATATATTCTGAACGGCGATTCGAAAATTATCAGAGTCATTTTAATTTTTGAAAGCTGAATAAGCGCAGTCTGTCTGCCTTTTTTCTGCGGCAGAAATCCCTGGAAATAAAATTTATTTGCGGGCATTCCTGACAATACCAGAGCATGGATAAGCGAGCTGCAGCCGGGCACAGAACAGACATCAATATTTTCCTGAATACATTTTGACACCAGTAAATTTCCCGGATCAGAGATCCCCGGCGTACCGGCGTCAGAGACGAGCGCAATTGTTTTTCCGGAATTCAATTCCCTTATAAGCATATCGGATTTTTCTGATTCCACATGAGAATAGTAACTGACAGTCTTATTTCTTATGCCATACTGTGTCAGCAGAAAATTGGTCTTCCGCGTGTCTTCGCATGCAATCAGATCAGCTTTCTCTAAAACATTTATCGCCCTGAATGAAATGTCTTCAATATTTCCGATAGGTGTGGATACAATGTATAGAACTCCTTTCTTCAGTTCAGCCGGTGTGAATTTATCCTTAAATCTGCTGAATGTAGCTGACAGTCTTTCGTTCAAATAGTATGAAAATTATTTTACTGATATATTGATGAATATTATAATTATATTAAAATACTTAATTCTAAATCCATATTAAATTTATATATAAATGTTGGTAATCGGTAAAAACCCGGTACTTGAAACTCTGAAATCAAATCCGGATTCATTCAATAAGATCATACTTCTCAAAAAGATCAAACCTGATAACAAACTCAAAAGCATAGTAGAGACTGCAGGCAGGCATAAGATAAATGTAGTGTATCTTAACTATATGGATTTTAAAAAATTCTTTGACAATAAAAGTAAAGATGAAGGAGTGGACCAGGGTGTCATTGGATTCATCAAAGACTATGAATATGTATCGCTGCGTGAAATGGTTGAAAAAAATAAAAAGATAAAGAATCCGCTTATACTTGTTCTTGACAGTATTACAGACCCGCATAATCTCGGCGCAATTGCAAGGTCAGCCGTCTGTCTCGGCGCAGACGGGATCGTAATACCGCGTCACAATTCTGCGGAAGTAAATCATACTGTACTCAAGACATCGTCAGGAGCTGTTAATTATATTGCAATTGCAAAGGAAACAAACATATCAAACACACTAATCTTTTTAAAAAACAACGGCTACTGGATAGCAGGTACCGATCTGAATTCATCCAAAACAATTTTCGAATGTGATCTGAATATTCCGCTTGCACTGATCATCGGCAGCGAAGGATCGGGGATTAGAAAAAATCTGCTAGAGAAATGTGATATCAAAATACGCATTCCGATGGCGGGAAAAATTGATTCTCTTAATGCATCTGTGTCGGCGGGAGTTTTTCTGTATGAGATCTTCAGACAAAAAAATTCATGATACTCCGGATCTCTTTTTTGGCGTTGGTATATCGTATTTTGTCAGAAGCTTATAAAGGTGACTTCTCTGTATCTTCAAAGCATCAGCTGTCTGTGAAATATTATACTTATAATCATTCAGCATTTTTAATAAAAATATCTTTTCAGATTCATTCTGAAAGTCATTAAGAGTCATGTTTTTATTGAACAATTCGCTGAACTCTTTCAAATGCCTGCTTCCCGGAATTTCTATATCTTCATATTCTATTACTTTTTTATCAACTGATATTATAAGTCTTTCTACAAGATTCTTAAGCTCTCTTGCATTTCCCGCCCATCTCAGAGACAGAAATAAATCAATAGCGCTTTTGCTGAATTTTTTAAAGGGAATATTATTTTCAGTGCAGAATTTCTTTGCAAAATAATCCGTGAGCAACCGGATATCATCAGGTATTTCCCTCAGAGCGGGAAGGTCTATTCTGAATACATTTATACGGTGGTAAAAATCTTCGCGGAGATTTCCGCTCTTCACTTCTTCCAGCAGATCTTTATTGGAAGCGAATATAAACCGGGCATTAAGATGAATTTCAATGTTAGTGCCTAAACGCATTATCTTATTTGTCTCAAGCACTTTCAGCAGTTTCGACTGAACATCTTCAGACAGATTTGAAATTTCATCAAGAAATATTGTACCTCCTTCCGCAAGTTCAAATTTACCTTTTATAAAATTCCCGTTCTCAATTCCGCCGAAGAGTTCGAGATCAGTTTTTTCTTCAGGCAGATTTGCGCTGCTGATTTCTATAAAAGGTTTGCCGGCTTTATCGGAATATAAATGAATAAGTCTCGCAGCAAGTTCTTTACCCGTTCCGCTTTCTCCTGTGACGAGTACATTTGAATTTACTTTGGAAAATTTTTTAACAAGATCGACAGCATTCCGGATCTTTTCGCTGCTGCCAACTATCTTATAAGCTTCTATGAGATCCTTCCTGACACGAATTAATTCATCCCTGGACTTTTTAAATTCGACAGCATTTTTAATTGTAAGTTTTAATTCATAGAGATCCGGCAATGGTTTTTGCAGAAAATTATAAGCTCCCTTTTTTAACGCTTCAACTGCTGTCTCAATTGTGCCGTGACCGGAGATCATGATCACTACCTGCCTGCTGTTTATTTCCATAATTTTCTCAAGCACTTCAATTCCGTCCATCCTCGGCATTTTAATATCAAGAAGTATCAGATCATATTCCGAATTTTTCACTTTGCTTATAGCTTCAGCTCCGGAGAGACAGCTTTCCGTTTCATATCCTTCTGATTGGAGTATCATTGAAATGCTCTCAATGATATTCTGTTCATCGTCAACTATTAATATTTTATCCATACAGTAAAATTTATTGAAATATAATTAATATCAATTTTTATTGCCATCTCGGATTATTTCCGAAACTATTTTCCCCGAAAGGAAACATAACGGTACACCTCCGCCGGGATGCGTGTTGCCTCCGGTAAAATATAAATTGCTGTAATTGTCAGATTTGTTTTTCGGTCTTCTGAACATTGTGAACAGGGAGTTTGAAGACAAACCGTAAATTGATCCGAACTCCGAACCGTAATTCTTTAAAAAGTCAGAAGGAGTAAATATTTTTGAAAAAATTATCTTCTCCCGGATATCACCGGTGAATATTCCGAATGAATTTATTTTATCAATAACTTTCTCGAAGTATTCAAACTTATGTTTCTCAGTCCAGCTGAAATTATCGCTGAGAGCCGGAGCGTTAACCAGTACAAACCAGTTTTCAGCGCCTGCCGGCGCATCACCCTGTTCGTATTTACCGGTAACGGAAATATAAACAGTCATGTCATCTGCCGGAATCTTCTTTTCAAATATATCTATGAATTCCTTTTCATATTCTTTGGAAAAAAGAATGTTATGCTGTGACAGATTTTCAGAGACTTCATTAAATCCGATAAGCGCAATAAAACCGGAACTTGACCAGTCGCCGGTCTTAAAATACTCTTTCCCTGTAAGCTTAATATTGTTTGTAAAATTGGAGATCATAATATCAAAATCCGTTATCGATTTCTGCGCTTCATCAGGAACTGCGAATATGCATTTATTAATTTTACCTGATGCAGAAGAAATGTCAGTCAGCTCATGACCGTAATGAATTTTAATATCATATTCGCTGCAAAGTCTCGCAAGCGCTTTTGCAATTCTAAACATCCCTCCTTCCGAATACCATGCGCCGTATTTGAATTCAATATAAGGTATGATGGAAAATATCTGCGAAGCCAGATAAGGCGATGATCCGTTGTAAGTCGCGTATCTGTCGAAGAGCTGCTTCAGCTTCGGATCTTTGAAAAATTTATTCGACAGATCGTTAATGGATTTTCCGGAAATGAACTTGTTAATATTTTTTATTCCCTTTGCAGTCAGAAAATTTCTTATCTTGAATTCACTCTGCAGTATGTTCTTCTCGGACATCTCAAAGAAAAATTTACCGTATTCGAGATAGTCGAGAAATCCCGGATATTCTTCTTCACCGAATACAGAAACAAATTCATCTTTAAATTTTATAGAATCTGTATAAGCGTTAAATGAAACTCCGTCACTCCAGAAATATTTGCATGCGTTATCAAGCGGTATGAGGTTTATATAATCTTTAATATCTCTGCCGGTCTCTTTAAAAAATTCTTCCAGTACATAAGGCATAGTGATCAGCGAAGGACCGGTATCAAATCTGAAACCGGTTTCATAATATTCGCCCATCTTACCGCCGGCGTAATTATTTTTCTCAAAGATCTCAACCTGAAAGCCAAGATGAGCAAGCCTTATAGCGCTTACCATTCCGCCGATACCTGCACCGCAGACAATTATTTTTTTCAAATCGTTTTTATCCGTAATATTAAAATAGAGAAATAAAAATTATCTTATCCCGAATTAATCCGTTCATAACTCAACTAAAGTCACGCCGCTGTCTCCTTCAGATAAATTTCCCAGACGGAATGATTTAACCATACTGTTCTCTCTGAGCAGTTTATGAACTTCATCACGAAGTTTACCGCTGCCTTTCCCGTGAATGACGCTGACTTCCCGCAGACCGTTTCTTAAAGCTTCATCCAGAAAAGTGTATAGTGAATTGTTGATCTCATATGTATATTTTCCGCGAAGATCCAGCGAAGTGCTGACAGTTCCGGTATTCAGTTCTACGTATGAAGTATCAGAGCGATATTTTTCATTTGTATCCGGCTTATTCATTTTTTCCAGTTCATCCATTGTTGTCTTAACTGCAAGTCCGTTAATATTTACAGTTACCGCATGTTCGGAGATCTGAATTACTTCACCTGTAGAATTTGTATCCCGTATCCTGACAAAATCATTTAATCTGATATCACCTTCCGCCGCAATAGTATCATTGACATTATTTTCATTAACATCTTCAGGATCAGGTTTTATGATCTCAGCAGCAGCCTGCGCAAATTCCTTCTTAATTTCTTTGTGCAGATTTTCCTTCTCGCGTAATTCCTTTATAGTCTTCTCGATCAGCTTGTTTGCATTCTTCAGAATATTTTCAGCATCAAGTTTGGCTTTGTATTTAAGTTCTTTCTCGTTTTTAGTCAGCTCTTTTAATTTCGTATCATAAATATTCGTAAGTCCGGAAAGTCTGCTGTTCTCAATATCGTATTTGTTTCTTAATACTTCGTATTTATGCTTCGTTTCATTCAGCTCTTTTAAGAGATCCTCAAGTCTGCTTTCATTTTCTGAAAGATACTTTCCCGCATCATTCAAAATATCTTCAGGAAAGTCATATTTCCTTGCGATCTCAAAAGTAAAACTCTGTCCCGGCACTCCTGTTGAAAATTTAAAATTCGGAGAAAGGTTTTCCGTGTTGAATTCAAGCGAACCGTTCTCGATCATATCCGTGCTGTATGCGAATTCTTTAAGTTCGCTGTTATGAGTGGTTACAATACTGATGCATTTTTTCGCTGAAAGGTAATTTAAAATAGAAGCAGACAGAGCGCTGCCAAGTACAGGATCAGTTCCGCTTGCGATCTCATCGATCAATACAAGTGATCTGTCATCTGATTTCGAAATAATTTATTTAATGTATTTAAGATGCGAGCTAAAAGTGCTGAGATCATTTTCAAGAGACTGATCATCACCGATGCTTACAAATATATCCTTAAAGAGACACAGTTCGCTTTCCGGATCAGCCGGAACGTGCAGACCTGACTGAAGCATAAGCTGTATCAGCCCGATGGTTTTTAAAACAACTGTCTTGCCGCCGGCATTTGGTCCGGATATTACAAGACTGTTGAATTCTTTTCCGATGCAGATATCGAGCGGAACCACTTCATTTCTTTTGTGAGTCTGAAGAAGGACAGGATGATAAGCGTTTTTAAGATCGATAAAATTTGATGTAATTACCGGCTTTGCGGAAATAGTCTCAATTGAATATCTTCCCTTTGCCTGCAAAAAATCTATTTCTGCAAGTATCCTGATATTGATCCTGAGCGGATCAATTACTTTCGAAAGCTGCGCCGCGAGTTCTCTTAATATTGATTCAATCTCTCTTTTTTCTTCAAAGTAAAGTTCTGTGATCTCGTTATTGAGTTCGATGGTTTCCGTGGGTTCAATAAAAACAGTAGCTCCCGTAGATGATGAACTGTGAATGATCCCGTGCACGAACTTTTTATTTTCAGCTTTGACAGGAATCACAAACCTTCCGTCGCGCTGCGTGATAATGTCATCCCGCGTATATTCTTTTTCCGAGACTTTTTCGAGGACCGCTGATAAAGTTTTCCTGAGTCTTTCAGACTGCGAATTAATTTGTCTTCTGATCTTTCTGAGATTTGCAGAGGCGGAATCTTTTACCGTACCGTTTTCATCAATTGTAATTTCAATATTATGTTCGAGAATTTTGTCAAAGAAAAGATCCGATACAATTTTTTTCAGCAGCGAAAAATCTTCATTAAAGTCACGGCTTTCTTCAGAGATCATTCTCTTTACTTTTCTTGATACTCTGAGGAATTCAAGTATATGAAGAAACTCATCCGGAGCTATATAATGACCTTCAATACCTGCTTTTGAAATTGATTTTCTGATATCACTAAGACCGTCAAGCGGTATATCGCCGCGGATATTCAGAAGCTCCTTCATCTGAGAAACTTTGTCCAGTTCATATCCGAGCTCACTTGAATCAGAATAAAAATTTATGTTATCACATAACTCTCTGCCGAGATCAGAATAGACATTATGAATCAGTCTTGAAGAAATTCTGTCAAATTCTAATTTTACTTTAATGTCATCGAGATCCATATTAATTCTGATTGTTTTTTAAAAAATTAAATTCATTATAAAATTCACCTGCGCCGGGAAGTATAACCTTTAAATAATTGTATATACCCGGAGCAGCATCTACAACGTGAGGATAAATAACTGATTCATCTACAGTCTTTTTACTGAATGCAGAAAAAAGTTTTGTAGTAGCAAGCAGAAATAAACTGGCGAGTATAATTCCTTTCATCATACCTAACATCAAGCCTAAAATCCTGTCGAAAGATTTTGTTATGAAATTAAATCCCGATATCTTCTGCGAAATAAATCCAAGTATTAAATTGACTGAAATTAATATAATAAAAAAAGATATCAGACTTAATATTTTCGGATCTAATTTAATGAAAGAGATATAACCTGTGAGAATTTCATTATAGCTTGTAGCAAGAATGAAACCGGCTACAATTCCTATAAGTGAAAAAATACTTTTCAGAAAACCCTTTTGCAGACCGAGTAAAGAGGGGACAATGATAACGAATGATATTATTAAATCGAGATTATTCAAGACCGTTCAGTTAACTGAAATATCAATTAAAATAAGAGAAAATTAGAAAGTAAAAGGAAGGAAGGTGTAAAAAATTACGGATACAGAATCAGCTCATTCTGCTTTTGACAAGCTCCTGAATGACTTTGCCGTCGATCTTTCCTTTCAGCTGTTTCATGACTTCTCCCATAAGCTTCCCGAAATCTTTCTGTTCCGTGAATCCGGTTTCTTTAAGAATATTTTCAATAATGACGCCGGCATCTTCGGGAGACATCTGGACCGGAAGATATTCACTTATAATATTAAGCTGTGCAGTTTCTTTATCAACGAGATCTGTTCTGCCGGCATTGCCGAAAAGCTCGATCGATTCTTTTCTCATTTTCGCAAGACGCGAGAGAAGCTGAATTTCTTCATCTTCATTCATTTCCCTGTTCATACCTGACTTATCCATTTTAAGAATTTCCGCCCGTATGGATCTGAGAGTTTCAGTCCTTACGGAATCCTTTGCTTTCAAAGAAGTATTCAGAGCTTCGTTAATTTTTTCTTTAAGGCTCATTGTATATTTTCCAGTAAATTTAATTCTTCATTCCAGCTTTATATCTGTCGGACTCTGCAATATACTTAGACTTTGGATAATCTTTTTTCAGTTCATCAAAAAGTTCTTTTGATGCTTTGAAGTCTCCTGCCTTGTAAAATGATCTGGCTGCATAGAACAAATACTGATCTACAAAAGGATTTTCTTTATCAGCGACAGAGGCTTTCAGAAACTGCTTTGCAGCTTCATTATAATTTCCCTTAGCTTCATATACTCCGGCGAGACCTGCAAGCACTGAGACATTTATCAGCTTATTACTTCCGGAATAATCCTTGTAATACTTTTCGGCATTATCAAAATCTCTAAGGGAATAATATGAATTAGCGAGCATGAATTTTGCGAGTTCACCGTTTTCAGTTGAACCGTATTCATTTACTATATAAAGAAGACCTTTAGAATTTCCGAGAGAATCACCTTCGATCGCCTGTTTAAAATTATTCGCAACATATACAGGTTTTATTTTCTCAATTTCGACAGCTGCGAGTTCATTATTAGCGGTTCTTTTATTTACTAAAAGAATTATACCTGCTACTACGACCACGAGGATCGTCAGCGCAGTATAGATATGTTTTTTATTTTTTTCAAAAAAGTCAACGGCTTTATAATAAGCCATCATTAATTTGTCTTCCTGATGATGTTTTCCGGACATTAGTATATATAAAATTATTTAAAGTAAGCTACAAATATATGGATAATGAAGATAGATTTAAAGGACTATTTTGATACTCGGCGGGAAATTTTGAAATAAAAAAAGCCGGCAATTTGGAATCGCCGGCTTAAGTAATTTTATATATAACATATTACAGACCGAATTTAACTCCGCCTGTAATTTGAATACCGTTTGTTTTTGTAGTTGTGTTAACTGCTTTTGCAATGTTTGACAATCCTAATTCATATCCAAACTGAATAAATAAATCTGTTTTTGTTGCCACTCTAAAATCCATACCACCTCCGAATAGTAAAGAGAATTCAGTAGATTCGAAATTTGACTTTGTATCAATACTAGCTGATTGATTAGTAGTAGTCTGATCTTGAGTGGAACTTAGCAATATACCAAGAATTGGTCCTGCAATTAAATATGGTTTTATCTCAGTCAAAGGAAATTTAACTTTTAATAAAGCCGGAAATTGTAAAAAATTTCCTTTATTAACAACATCTACATTATTTACAGTAAATGAATTTCCTTTCATTACATATCTCAATCCGGGAACAATTGAAATCTGAGGTGACAATCCGAGTTCAAAAATACCACCCGCTATCAGTCCAACTTTTGAGGTTGTATTCTGAGTTGGAGTTTCGGTTGTGTTAGCAATGTTTATTCCCGCTTCCAATCCTATAGAAACTTTTACCTGAGCATTTGAATTTGTTGAAATCGATAAAACAATTAGGAGTAAACCCAATAATGTAATTTTTTTCATTTTTAGTTTAATTAATTAATAAAGAAAATATTTTTATTGCACTGTATAATTAACTGTTGTAGTATAAGCTGTTCCTGTTGCGCTGCCCACTTTACCTTCAATGACAAATGTCCATTGCTGGCCCTGAGCAAGTCCCTGAACCGGACCGAGATACATTGGATTTTGCTGTGTCCAGACTGTAGTTCCGTCACCGTTTATAACTTCATTGCTAATTTGTAGAGCCGGACAGCTTGCTGTAATTTTTGTTAAAGTAACGCCTGTACTTGGAACAAATTGAAAATATGGCTGATTAGTCTGGGGATCTGTTGCAATTGTTGTTGTAAAAGTAACATTTCCTGTTCCTCCGCCACCACCCGGATTAATAATACCGCCGCCTGTATTTGAAGTACTGCTGCAGCTTGACATTATCAGGGCTAATAACAATGAAAGTGCTAAATAGATTTGTTTCATTTCATCTCCTTTTGAAATTAAGATATGTTTAATTTAGTAAATTTGTTTTTTAAAAAAAATTGTGAATTTAAGTTGCAATAATTATTATATAAAAACCCCCGTAAATTCTAAAAGCACTTTCAGGCGATGAAGATGCAATATAAATGAATTTCCGGGGGAAATGAATTTAAAATTTTATTATGCATCTTCTTAATCGCCTTTGTACAAAATTATATCTATTAAACTGCATTTGCAAAGAAAAAAAAATCCGGTTTTAGAACTTTATAGATGTAAAAATATGTGATATTTGATATATTTATTGAAAATTAAATCTTATTCTGTGTTTTTATAAAATTGAATTTAGAAAAAATTTATTAAAATAAGTATAGCTGAATAATAAGTTTCAATTGATTTTTTTTCCATATTCAGAAATACGTGTCTTAAAATATGTTGAATCTTCAGGAAAGTTTTTAATGGAATTATTATAAAGCACATTAAAATCTTCCTTTCTGCCAAGATCCTCAAGCAGTAATCCCAGGTCTTTAGTTAACGATTTGTCAAGTTTTTGATTCAGATCAATAGCTTTTATAAGATTAGCAGCATCTTCCGTTTTTTCCTGCTCCGCAAGTATCTGTGAAGCATAGATCAAAGGAAAATAATTTGCAGAGTCGAGTTTAAAAGATTTTTTGAAATTTAACAACGCTTCTTCCGGCTTATTCTCAAGCTGATTGATCTTGCCGAGATTTATATAAGCTTCCGGATTATCAGGTCTTATTTTGATAATTTTTTTCAAAATGTTTTTAGCATCACTGATTCTGTCCTGATTCATAAGGAAGATTGAGTAGCTGTTCATAGCTTCGAAGTTACTTACGTCTAATTCCAAAGCTGACTGATATAAACTGTCGGCTTCCGACAATGAATTCATTCTTTCTTTCAAAAGAGCATAATAGTAGTAAGAGTAAGAATCATTCGGATCAATTCGGATGGCTTTTTTATAAAGTTCTTCTGATTCATCATATTTATGCATTTCAAAAAGTGAATAAGCCCACCCGGTTAAAGCGTCAGTATAACGCGGATCAAGTTCAAGGGCATTTTCATACATAGTGATCGACTCATCGAATTTTCCCTGATCAGAAAGTATATATCCGTACAATGTATAAGCCATTACGTCATCATTTTCGGGAGGATTTGAGATTGAATAATCGATCATATCCATTGCAAGATCTGTATTCATATCATCAGAGCCATATGAATAATAATAATAATAAGCGAGCATATACGGCTGAGTAAAAATGAGAACATACCGCGCGGCGTCATAAAGTATTTTGTCCAGATCAGTTAAATCTCCTGAAAAAGTCCTCGAAGGTTTTCCCAGTATCCGCGTAGTCAGATAAATTTTTTTGTCAGCCAAAACCACTTCACCTGTGATCCTGGTCTGTTTCTTTCCGAGAAAGTTCTTTACATTCTGAATCAGGGATTTCAAAGAAATACCCGATCCCGGGATTACAATCTCAAGCTGCGAATCATACATAACGGGATTATAGTCAAGCAGGGGAAATGCAGTATCGGCTTTACTTTCGATGTCCTTAATATTGTCCATCAGTTTGCTGACAATTGCCTGACCGGTGATATTCTGTCTTTCCAGATCAAGCGGAACCTGAAACACTTCGATCACAACTGTATCTCTATTGAATTCTTTATATATAAGAATTCCGATCACAACAAGTACGGATATGATCACGACATCAAGCGCAATGGATCTGAATGCGCTTATGCTTTTTGAAGCGCTGTCGAGCTTTGCCGGCTTCTGGCTATTTTCAGTCTTCTCAGCGATAGATAATTTCTTTAAGTAAGAAAAATAAAGTTATTGAAAATTAATTGTGATAAAATAAATAAATTAATATTAAGATTCTTTCATTTAATCTCACTCCTGAAATAATTATATTTCTTTTATATCAGAAATCACTGATCTCTTATGGAATCAGAAAATACAGTATTGCAGGGAAATGATTTTCCTGAAGATCCTTCTCAGAAGCAGCGGGAAAATGTGATCCCGGAATTTCCGGACAAAGGAAAATATTACAATAAAAAAGATATAGCGCTATTTTATCTGATTTCCGGCATTACAATAGTTAATCTGATATTATTTGTTTACACAGCAGTAAAAAAATTCTCTTAAGTAATTTTATAAAATTCATTTGCCCGTCAGCTACTTCATCAATAAATCCGGATTGATAAACGCATCAGGCGCTGATCTGACTGACTTCATTAACAGAATGTCCACAAACGATTTCAGGAATTTTCCTGCGGGCGAATTCAAATATACATTTTTAACTTCTGATAAGGGACGGATTATTGATCTTATTAATTTTGTGAATTTCAGCGATGCCAAATATTTCTTCTGCACAGACGGATATGAAAATAAAATAATATCGCATCTGAATAAGTATATTATAATGGATGATGTGAGCTTGAGTAAAGCTGAAGGAGAATATTCGCTGATCACAATTTTTACAGATGAACCTGCTGCTGTATCTAAGGAACTGTTCAATATAGAATTAGAAGACATTAAAAAGAATAAAGTTTACCGGATCAATGAAAAAGATATTTTATTTCAGGATGATGTGAAATTTCCGGCTTTAAAAATTCTCTGCGCTGATGAGCATGTTGATGTTTACAGAAAGTTACTTAAAGAATATAAACTGCTGAGCAGTGAAGAATATGAATATATAAGGATTAATGCGATGCTTCCCGAAGGCGTGAATGAATTAAATGAAGAGATCAATCCGATGGAATGCGGACTTGAAAAATATATTTCATTTGCAAAAGGATGTTACATAGGACAGGAAGTGATAGCGAGAATTGAATCACAGGGAAAGATACCAAAGCAAATGGTATTAATAACTTCGGAAACCGGATTTGAAAAAGGTGATAAAATTTTCAACGGAGAAAAGGAAGCCGGATTTGTTACAAGCGCAATTTTTTATGATAACAAATATTCAGGACTGGCATTTATAAGAAGCGCTGAACTGACTGAATCAGGAAATTACTTTGTCAAAAAAAACGACGGTAATTCTGAAGTAAAAATAAATTCCAAAGAAAATAAATAATAATTTAATACAACTAATAATATATAAACTAACATGAACAAAAAAACTTTAAAGATACTCGGAAAGGAAAATGAGTATCTGCTTTCACACAAATGTAAAACAATACCTAAGGAAACGCTGCATTTACCCGGAAAAGATTTTATAGACAGAGTATGGAAAGATTCAGACAGATCACCGAATGTACTGAGAAATATGCAGCTCATATATAATACAGGAAGATTAGCCGGAACAGGATACGTTTCAGTACTGCCTGTGGATCAGGGTATAGAACATTCAGCCGGAGCTTCATTCGCGCCGAATCCAATTTATTTCGATCCTGAGAATATAGTAAAGCTTGCGCTTGAAGGCGGATGTAATGCAGTCGCTTCAACGCTTGGAGTGCTTGGTTCCGTTGCAAGAAAGTATGCGCATAAAATTCCTTTTATTATGAAATTCAATCACAATGAATTCTTATCATATCCCAACAAATATGATCAGATTTTTTTTGCGGACATAGATCAGGCGTTTGATATGGGTGCGGTAGCAGTCGGCGCAACAATTTATTTCGGATCGGATGAATCAGCGAGACAGATACAGGAAGTGTCACAGGCGTTTGCATATGCGCACGAACTTGGAATGGTTACAATACTCTGGTGCTATTTGAGAAATTCCGCATTCAATGTAAAAGGAGATAAGGATTATCATACATCTGCAGATCTTACAGGACAGGCAAATCATCTCGGCGTAACTATAGAAGCTGATATAATAAAACAGAAACTTCCTGACAATAACGGCGGATACAACGCTATAAAATTCGGAAAGACTAATAAATTAGTTTATGAAAAACTAACTTCGGACAATCCTATAGACCTTACAAGATATCAGGTTGCGAATAATTATATGGGAAGATGCGGTCTTATAAATTCAGGCGGAGCATCCACCGGCAAGGGCGACTCTGATCTGAAGGAAGCGGTTACAACAGCTGTAATAAACAAACGCGCCGGAGGCATGGGTCTTATCTCCGGTCGAAAAGCGTTTCAGAAACCAATGAAAGACGGCATCGATCTCCTTAATACGATACAGGATGTTTACCTCGATGACGGCGTTACAATTGCATAAAATTTTTTTAATAATAATAATATAATAATGAACAAACCAAAAAAGAAAGCTTTAGCGAAACACAGAAAAAACGCAAAGAAAGTAAAAGCAAAGATCAGCGCTTCTTTGAAAAATAAAAAGTCGTAAAGTAAGTTTCGGGACTTTTGTAAAGAATGATAGTTTCTAGCAGCGTTCCCAACGGAGTTGGGCGAAGACACAAAGGTTTACAAACGCGTAAATAATGACTATATAAAACTATTAAAAAACCTATAGTTATTGTTTTGAAATCGGATGAACTGAACTGATTAATTTGTTAAATGAGTGCGGTCAAAAGTATTTTTAAAAACATATAGAATTCTGTAAATCAAGCCAAATTATTCGGGAAGTTCTAATTCTAATTAAGTAAGTTTAAATAAAAATCAGTTATATAATTATTCAGCCGTGAATTAAATGAAAAAATTCATTCTGATATTTTTTTTAACATTCACGGCTGCATTTACGCCTATTGCCGCTAAATATGTAGTCGGCGTAATATCTCCTTTGTCTCTTGCATTTCTGAGATTCGGCATTGCAACAATACTTCTGCTGATAGTCTTTGCATATAATAACGGAAATTTTAATATTGATAAAAAAGACAGACTTTTATTTCTAATGCTGGGACTTCTTGTAATTCCCATAAACCAATTCTGTTTTCTCGTCGGCGTGAAATTATCGGTAGCGTCACATTCAGGAATATTATATGCATGTACTCCTTTAATAATATATCTTATTTCAGTCAGACAGAAAAACGAGAAGTTCGAGATGAAAAAACTTATCACAATTTCTCTCACGATCATCGGAATACTTGTAATATTTTATGAAAACATTTTCGCACCGTCAATTCCGGGTGTAAATTTTCTTCTCGGGGACACGCTGCTTTTCCTGGCAGTCGCTTCATGGTCGGTATATCTTGCATTCAGCAGGAGACTGATCTTAAAATACGGCGCATTAAAGACGCAGACCATTTCATTTCTGATCGGAATTATTTTATACATACCAATATTTTTATTTGACGTAAAAAATCTTTCCTTTGAAAATGTAAACGGGTATGTCATACTCGGATTTCTTCATCTCACTTTGCTTGTAGCATTCGGGAGTTATTTTCTTTACAGCTATTCAGTGAAGGTAATTAAGACAAGTACGCTTACCACATTAACAAACACATCGCCTGTCATTACTATTCTGTTTTCCTGGGTATTATTAAATGAAAAATTATCTTATTTTTTTATCATAGGCGCGGTGATAACAATGACGGGAGTAATATTAACGCAGATGCAGAAAGACGAAACATTAATCGCTAATATTGAAAGATCGGATCTGAATGACAGACAATAATAAATTAAAATCGGAAATAAAAATTAAAGCTGCGTTATATTCGCTTTATACCGCCGTATTCATTACGCTGATAAAAATTATCGCAGCGTATTTCAGCGGAAGTCTCGGAATACTTTCGGAAGTATTTAATTCAGGCATTGATATATTTGTCTGTCTTGTATCAATAATCTCGATCAAATATTCTTCAAGACCGCCGGACAAGGATCACAATTACGGGCATGAAAAGGCGGAAAATTTCTCCGCGCTGTTTCAGGTGTTTATATTATTCATAACTTCATCTTACATAATTTATGAAGCGATTAGCCGCCTGTTCATAAAGCCGGAGACGGAACTGAATATTAATCTGTGGATCATCGGTTCGATTATATTCACTATACTTATCGACATTAACAGGGCGAAAAAATTAAAGGCGGTCGCAAAAGCAACAAACTCAAGCGCGCTCGAAGCCGATGCGCTTCATTTTTCAAGCGATATTCTGAGTTCAACTGTGGTGCTTGTCGGATTGCTGCTTACATATTTCAATGTCAGTAAAATCGCCGATACTATTGCAGCGCTGGTAGTAACACTGATCATAATCAGACTCGGATATAAACTGATGAAAAAATCCTTTAACACTTTAATGGATAAAGTACCGGAAGGACTTTATGAAAAAATAAAATATGAAACGCTTTTAATAAAAGGAGTTGAGGGAATTAACAGTTTCCGGATCAGGACTTCTGGAAGCATTACATATATAGATATGACAATTGAAATAAGCCGGCTAGTGCCTTTCTCCAAAGCGCATGACATTATGGATAATGTGGAAAAGAGAATAAATGAATTGACAGAGAATGCTGATATTGTTATTCACTCTGAGCCGGTGGAAACAAAAAATGAATCCATCAATGATAAGATAAGACTTGTAGTAAATGACTTCGGTCTTAAGTGTCATGATATTTTTTCTCATAAGACGGACAATGAAATTTTTTCTGAGCTGCATATAGAAATAGACAGCACAAATGATCTTACAAAGGCGCATAAGATAGTTTCGGAAGTTGAAAAGAAAATACTCGAGAAGATAGATGTCATATCTCATCTGCAGATCCACATTGACGAGCCGAGCGAAATACTTTTTGACACTACGGATATTACGGAAAGCTCAACTGAAATAATAAGAGAAGTAAAAAATATTCTTGATGAAAACAAGGAAGTGATCTCAAGCGAAAGCATACAGGTAGTAAGTACAAACGGTAAGTTAAGGATTTCACTGGTATGCACGTTTGATCATATTAATTCATTTGAACAGGTTCATGACATTGTAACTCAGCTTGAGAGCAAGATATATCTTACTTTAAAAGAAAATTATCCGAAATTAGCAAATGTAATTATTCATTCAGAACCGTCAAAATTAAATTAACTTATGGAAAAAATAAAAGCCGGACTGTTTGGTCTCGGACATCTCGGAAAAACTCATTTGAAACTGATAAGAGAGATCTGCAGAGAAAGAGAAGATGTGGAGCTGACGGGAGTATTCGATACGGATCAGGTGAAAAATTCAGATGCTGCAAAAGAAACTGAGACAGAGATCAACAATTCATCTGATGAACTCATAGATAAGATCAACACTGCAATAATCGTAACTCCGACTTCTACTCATTATGAACTTGCATCAAAGACCATTGGAAAAAATATTAACACATTCATAGAAAAGCCGGTGACAGAGACATCGGAACAGGCGGAGAAACTGCTGAAGCTTTCAGAAAATAAAAAAATAAAAATTCAGATTGGTCATGTGGAAAGATTTAATCCCGCTATACTTTCTCTTGACGAATATAAAATATCGCCGCTGTTTATCGAGACGCACAGACTGGCTCAGTTCAATCCGCGCGGGACTGATGTATCCGTGATTCAGGATCTTATGATACATGATATTGACATTATTCTCAACCTTGTAAAGTCTCCGGTAAAATCAATCAATGCAAACGGTGTTGCCATACTCAGTGAAAAGATTGACATAGCGAATGCCAGGATACAGTTTGAGAACGGCTGCGTTGCCAATATTACAGCATCGAGAATTTCACTCAATAAAATGAGAAAGATGAGACTGTTCCAGAAAAATACTTATATCTCAATAGACTTTTTACAGAATACGTCAGAAGTTTTTAAATTATCGGGAGACGTGAATGAAAAAGGATTTGCAGTAACTGAAGTAGAGCAGGGTGACAAAAAAATGAAAATATTTTATGAAAAACCGCCGGTGCCTGAAGTGAATTCACTGAAGTATGAGCTTAATAAATTTTTCACTGCAATTCTCAAAGATGATGAGCCGATAGTAACGCTCAATGACGGACTGCAGGCGCTTGAAGTAGCGAATAAAATAATTCATGAAATAGAAACTTCACAAACTATAAATTAATTTTTTAAAATGTTTAGAATCGCACATATTTCAGATCCGCATTTATGCTTCACAGATAATAACGGCGGCGGGAAAGCATTTATAAAACTCATGGAAAATATCCGTGAGAAAAACTGTGATCATGTTATAATTTCCGGAGACATTGCTGACAATCCGCTGCCTGAAGATTTCAGGTTCGCTGCAGAACTTTTAAAAGAGTATGATCTCACGGACTTTAACAGAATTACGCTTGTCCCGGGAAATCATGACATATTCGGCGGTGCTGATAAAGGTATAGAAGGAATTAAATTTATTTACGAATGCCGTCAGACTGATTATAAAAAAAACCTGGATCTGTTCACGGAAAATTTTGCCGGTGCATTTGATCCTTACAGGAATTTCCCGTTTGTGAAAATACTCGGCAACGCAGCGCTTATAGGGATCAACAGCATTGACAAATGGAGTCTTGATAAAAATCCCGAAGGTTCTAACGGAAGAATAAGCCCCGGAGACTATTCCAGACTTGAAAAAATTCTCAAAAGCAAAAAGGTGAAAGGTCTGTATATAATAATTGTAATGCATCATCACTTTGCGCTTCCCGATGAGACGGAAGAAAATAAAGCTCATCCGTTATGGCTGAGAGTGATAGAATGGAAAATGAAACTTTACGGAAAGAAAAAACTGCTTGGACTTTTTGAGAAACATAAGGTTAAGCTTGTGCTTCACGGACATACGCATATTAATGAAATTTACACTGAAGGGAAAATTACATTAGTAAACAGCTCCGCGTCATCAATCCCGCTTACTGATGATCAGAAAAGATATTATCACATCATAGAAATTCCCGGCGCTGAAGATGATTCTAAAAAAATTAAAATTGAAAAAGTACAAGTAAACTGATGAAGATCGAAACTGAAAATAAGATCATTAAGAAAATAGGGGAGATAGCGGACAGCAGAAATGTGTCCGCCTATCTGGTAGGCGGTTATGTAAGGGATCTGATAATGGGAAAGGAAGGTGTTGATATTGACATTATGACGGAAGGCGACGGGATACAGTTCGCGAAGGATGTTTCAAAAGAACTCGGCGCAGAACTTAATTCAGTTTATAAAAATTTTGAAACCGCGCTGCTGAATTATGAAAATTATAAAATAGAATTTGTATCTGCGAGGAAAGAGAGTTACGACAGGGGTTCGCGGAAGCCGTTAGTAGAGACTGCTACGCTTGAAGAGGACCTTTCGAGAAGGGATTTTACGATCAATGCGCTGGCGGCGTCAATCAATAAAAATAATTTCGGTGAAGTCATTGACAATTTTAACGGACTAAAAGACATTGAAGCCGGAATTATCCGCACGCCGTTAGATCCGTTTAAAACATTTGACGACGATCCTTTGAGAATAATGAGAGCTGTACGGTTTGCTTCAAAATTTAATTTCAGGATAGAAGAGAATACTTTTAAGGCAATTACTGAAATGCGCGGAAGACTAACTGATGAAGGTGTAGTGTCTCAGGAAAGGATAACAAATGAGTTCTTGCAGATACTCATGACGGATAAACCTTCTGTCGGACTTGATCTGCTTTACAGATCGGGAGTGATGCAGGAGATTTTTCCGGAGATCGCGGAACTCGAAGGCGTGGATCAGAGAAATGATTATCATCATAAGAATGTATTTTATCATACATTAAAAGTAGTGGATAATATTTCAACAAAGACAGACGATCTCTGGCTGAGATTTGCAGCGCTTGTTCACGATATTGCAAAACCAAGGACAAAGAAATTTGTAGAGGGCACGGGATGGACATTTCATTCGCATGAAGAAGTCGGAGCGAGGATGATGAAGAAAATATTCAGAAAGCTGAAGCTGCCTATGACAAAGCTTGATTATGTGGAAAAGCTTGTGAGAATGCACCTGCGGCCGATACCGCTTGCGAAGGACGATGTAACTGATTCGGCAATAAGAAGACTTGCAGCGGAAGCGGGTGAAGAGCTCGAAGATCTGCTGACATTGTGCCGCGCGGATATTACTTCAAAGAATCCCGATAAGGTAAGTAAGTTTCTTGAAAATTATGACAGAGTGGAAAAGAGGATACTTGAAGTTCAGGAAAAAGACGAGCTCAGAAATTTCCAGTCGCCTGTGAGAGGTGATGAGATAATGGAACTCTTCGGATTAGAGCCGGGTAAGGTCATTGGTATATTTAAACACAGGATAGAAGAGGCGATATTAGAAGGGGAGATACCGAATGAGTATGGAGCTGCAAAGGAATATCTGATGAAGATAAAGGATGAGGTTTTGAATTGAGCGCAACTCTGCATGTGAGAGTTCATTTTCGCTCCTAATCGGGGAGATTTGGAGCGAGGGGAAAAAAGAATTCTGCTGTTAAAGTAGTACTACATAATCTTAAGACCTGTCTTATCCGCAATCAAATCAAAGTCTTTATCACGATGAATTAAATGAACATCCCCTGCTTTCTCAAATCTCTGTACAAATCTGCCGCTCCGATCGATGATTCCATTTGGTCAATCATCAATATTTCAAGATTCAGCATACTATGCTTAACTTTTAAATAATCTTCATCCTTGCGAATTCCCTGCAGTACTTCCTGTAAAATAAGAGGGCAAATAAATAACGGGTATTCCATTTCCAGATATTCTTTAACCAATTCTGTTTTTGCATTTGTTACTCCTTTAAAAAAATCTATCCAAACAGATGTGTCAACCAGAACAGGGGTCATTATACTTTTCTCATTTGATTGAGATCGCCTTCCCATTCAATTTTTCCGAAAAGATTTAATATTTTTTTCCTTTCATTCACCTTTATATACGTTCTTAATGCTATGTCAATGATCTCTTTCTTTGTTTTCTTCTTATTTATTTTCCTGGCTTTTTCCATTAAGGTGTTGTCTATTTCAATGTTAGTTCTCATTTTTTTATTGTTGATTTATACACAAAATAAAATAAATTATACACATTAACAAATGCATAAACACAGAAAACGATTTATTTGCACTCCTAATCGGGAGATTGAGAGCGAGTGTATTCTCATTAAAACCGGAAACATTTATTGACAGAACCTACCCTGATCAATCCTTTTGCAAAGGGGGGAGGGGACCCGGTGATTATAATTAAAAGATTGCTTTGAGACTTTTACCAAAAGCTACTTTGTAAGAATCATCTTTTTCCTTTCGGAAAAATTTCCTGCTTCGATCTGATAAAAATAAACACCGCTTGGAATTCCTTTAGCATCAAAGACTACTGTATGCGATCCCCGTGACATAAATTCATTTACCAGTATAGTAATTTCCTTACCGAGTATATCAAATATTTTCAGTCTTACATTTTCTCCGGAAGGGATGTAGAAACTTATGCTGGTCGACGGATTAAATGGATTCGGATAATTATCATAAAGAATATGATCTTTTAGAACCGTAACGAAATGCAGTTCTATTCCTGTAACGGTCAGAGTCCCTTCCTTAATGAAAATATCCGAGACGACATTTCCGTTACGTGAAGCTGTTGCTTCAAAATGGACCGCTATATCGCCGGAGCCCATAGCAGCAACTGATGAATTTCCCCTTCCGATATAAGCCGAAGTGCTGTCTTCAAAAACAAGGATCGGATCGCTGAAGACTCCGTTTTTGCCATGAACAAGAAAAGTTCCTCTCGGAAATGAAGAGTTACTGTTCTGATAGGTAACATATAATCTGCCGGTTTCATCAGTATCAATAGCTCTGTAAAATGAAGGATTACCCACTGAAGGCGTAATAGCAACCGGAGCAGTAAAGACGCCTCCCGGTGTTCTGCTTAAGGTATATAATCTGTTGTCTGAAGATTTGCGGAAAATGACATGAACAGTGCTGTTATTATCAATCGTCATATCGGGATAGGAAATATTATCAGCTACACCGGTCGGGATCTCGGTAAGTGTTCCTGATTCATTGTTGAAATATTTTAACAATCCCGATCCAAAGCTTGCATTTGTAGTATAGGCAATATGAATTTTCCCAAGATCATCGGCTGCAATTTCTATATCATTCTCACTTCCTGCTTCAGCCGGACCGAGAGTAATTTCAGGACCGAGAATTCCGGAAATGTAATTGTATTTTTTGTAATAGGCATTATCCTGTCCTGTAACAAATGTGAAATAAACAAAATGAACGCTGCTGTCATTTTTACCGACAGCCATATAAGGCGTTGCTTTATTGATGCCGCCTGTTGTGATCCATACGGAATCACCGAATCCTGTACCTGCATTTATGTTATTGGTATAGATCAGCTGAAATAAATTTCCTGCATCACGTCTTTCCCAACCTAAATGGATGTTCTCATTCTGATCAAATCCGAAAGTAATATAATTATCATCAACGGTATTGTCAGTAACCCTGAAAGGTGTCATTACACCGGAAACATTGTTCCAGTAAAAGACTTCGCGCGTGGCGCTGTTCGTGCCGAGCTGCCTTGAATTCACCATGTGGATCCTGCCGGCGCTGTCGTATCTTATGTAGGCTCTGTAGTTGTAAAATTCGTCGGATACTACAGTATCGATGGGGAAGTTCAGATAGCTTTGAGCAGAAATAAATCCCGGGTGTGAGATCATTATTAAGAGAATAATGTAAACGGATACAAAATATTTCCTGATCATCGTATTGTTTTTTATTTTTTTTAAAATATGAGATATGAAATTTATTAAAAAGTTATTTGCACTTGCAATTAATTTTGGTTTGAAACGGAGTTTCATTTTCAATTGCGTTCCCAAACGGAGTCTGGGAACGCGCGGTTTGAGAACGCGCGGTAAAGAGAACGCGCGATAAAGAGAACGAGCGATAAAGAGAACGAGCGATAAAGAGAACGAGCGGTAAAGAGAACGAGCGATAAAGAGAACGAGCGGTAATGAACGGAGTTTGGGAACGAGCGGTAGTAGTAAGATGGATGGAAAATTAATGTTGCTGGATTTTTAAAACGTGCCGGTTAAATCATTTGATGAGATAAATTTCTATTTGGAAATACTATCGATCTTATCCTTAATGATCTCAAGACTTTTTATGTCAAATGATCTGGAGCGGAGGTTATTAGAACTGAATTCACCCGGATCTAATGTGAATGCAAAACTGCCGAAGTTTTTTATTACATCTTCAGGTTTGAATAATTTTAACTCATTTTCTTTTTCTTTAATCAGGGAAGCGAAAAACATTTTGTTTTCTTCGACGGCATCCTTTCCTTTGGTAATGAATTTATTTAATTCCTTTTTAGGATTTTCAATGACAGGGGATGTAATGCTGTCGATTTTATCTTTTGTTTTTTGATCTATGGCGAATGGGTTTTTTGATTCTTTTTCTTTTGAATCAACCGGCTCGTTTGAATTTTTTTCTTTAGCAGTCTCTTTACCTTTTGTTAACTCATTTTCTGTCATTAAATTATCTTTATTATTCCCTTTAAAAAATTAAGTAAATAAAAAGACAAATAATATTACTCCAAATGCAGGTATGAGATATTTTGGGGAAAATAGGTCTGAGATATAATCTGTAAGACCTTTTTTCTTTACTGAAGGAGATTCAGATATTTTCTGATCTGCAGGATTCTTTTCTTCTTTGATAACTTCATCAAGTTTCAAATGCAGATTATCCATAAAGGAATCCGAAGTTTTTACTTTCGGAAAATTCTTAACGTCTTCTAATATGTCGTATTTTTTCCTGTCTTTCACTGTAGTGTATTAAATCTGCTCTATATATAATTTTACAAATATATTTTTCATATGTTCCCTTCCCCTGTTAATACGGGATTTAACAGTGCCTTCAGGGATGTTTAGTAATTCTGCTATTTTTTCGTATTCAAACTCCTCTTTATATCTCAATAGAATAACTTCTTTGAAAATATCATCAAGCTGATCAAACGATTTTTCCACACAATCTATTCTCCTCAGATAATCATCATCGGATTCGTTCTCATCCGGTTCATAAATATATTCATCTGTCTGAAGATCCGCTTCACTTACATTCTCAATATCTATAGAATTATAATTCTTATCTTTATTATATTTATTTCTTACTGTATTAATTACGATCGTATAAAACCAGGTGGAAAACTTCGCTACATCCTTATATTTATCTTTATATCAGTAAAGTTTAATAAATGAATCCTGCGTAAGATCTTCGGCATCGGAAATGTTATTTGTATATTTGTAAACAAAATTAATGATCCTTTCTTTATATCGAAACACAAGTTCATCAAAAATTTTGACATCACCATTTTTCTGATATAACAGCATCAGTTCTTCATCTGTATATTCCCTGTAATTTAATAAATTCAATCAGGTGGAATTTATATGTTTAATAAAGACAAATTAATTTATGAATTATCTTTAATTTATTCCACGTCAAATATTAGTTTCTTAGTAAACTAAACTTACAAGACCTGCCCCAAACCTCTTCAAATGTAAAGGGCTTATCTCATTCTGCAAAGAAGGCTAACATGTAAGAATAAGTACAAAATATTACGATACCAGACAAAATTTATACAATCCAGTGACTTTGGGGAACGTATGAAAAATCGACCTGTATAATATTCTAAAAGGACGAACTAACGTAGCAAAAAAACAAAAGACTCTGAAATTGAAACAAAGACTGCTGAAAATAAAATGAAGACATGAAAATGAATAGAAATTAAGATAAGAGTTTATAAGAAAGATATAATATGCGGAAAAAAGAATTCTGATTTTCAGACAAAGAAAAGTAAATTGTGAAAAGACAATCCGGATATCAGATTGATAAGATAAATAAATGAAACAAAGTAATAATGGTCATAAAAAGATCAGTCCGGTAATAAAAAGAAGAACTTTAGTTATAAAATGATAAAGAATGAAAATTAAGAGTAGTCTATAAAATATCAAAAGACAGAAAATGAAGATCAAACAAAGAAGTGTAAATGTGAAACAAAGAAGAGTAAATGTGAAACAAAGAAATGAAAATGTGAAACAAAGAGATGTAAATGTGAAACAATTTTCAGTGAAAGTCAAACAATGAAGAGTGAAAGTCAAACAATGAAGAGTGAAAGTCAAACAATGAAGAGTAAAAGTCAAACAATGAAGAGTGAAAGTCAAACAATGAAGAGTGAAAGTCAAACAATGAAGAGTGAAAGTCAAACAATGAAGAGTGAAAGTCAAACAATGAAGAGTGAAAGTCAAACAATGAAGAGTGAAAGTCAACAATGAAGAGTGAAAGTCAAACAATGAAGAGTGAAAATCAAACAATGAAGAGTGAAAGTCAAACAATGAAGAGTGAAAGTCAAACAAAAAGTTGTGAAACAGAAATGTTCTATGAAAAGTGAAAAAAATTTCAGTAAATAATTAAAATTAAAAAAATAAGTATAAAATTTTACAAAATTGCGGGATGTTTCAGTAAGCCCCGCTTCCGGAAGCGGAAAATTCAGGGGAGAAAATGCACCTGACCGGCAGATGAAGTCAAAGCGCAATAAAAACGAAACAACTTAAAAATAAAAATAAAAAATGCCGTTATAGCGGCGAAAGGAAAATTAATAAAATGATAAAATATCAAAAAAACAAGTACTCCATGTTTGTAGGAGTCAGGGCGTATCTGGAAGATCACAGCGCCGGATATGAAGACAATAATGCTTCAAGTGGAAATGGAATTTCTAAATTCTTATATTTGTAAATTTAACGATAGGAAATTCTAAAGAGCATGATTGCAAGAGAAAATAGGTTTAAATCGAGAAATACAGATGGATCTTCTTAAATCAAATTTTGAAAATTCCATTTGCAAAATTTGATTTTGGTAGATCATACTGCTTTTCTGGTTTGAATTCTGTTTTCTTTTGCCTGTCTTAATTTGCTTTCTCTTACTTCAAGTTTCTCTTTGAAAGTCCCATCCAGAAAATTTTTTGGTGTTAAATAATATAACGAACTGAGTATGCTTTTTGATTTATGAACTTTGTTTCTTACAGCGGAACGGCTGATGCATATTCTTCTCAGGAAGAACTCTGAGATCAATGATTTTTTGCTCAGTTGTATATGGTTTTTTTTCCTGCATTTTGGAATTTCCTTTTGTTAAATTTGCAAAGATAGTGATTTAGAAATTCTGTTTCGTTTGAAGCATTACATTACGTAATGAATGGATCCCCGACAGAAGCACATAGTGATGGCAAAATGGCGGAGCACCCGGTAATGATAATTGGTGGTGAGTTCAGGGGATTACGTCGTTGCTGGTAATAGTTAGCGAAGTGATCGAGACCAGCAATAATAAGGAACCTGACTCAGGCAGAAATCATTTATCAGAGAACTAAAATACAACTTAAGATTATCATAGTATAATTTTATAAGAAAATTAAATAAGATAATGAGTAAAATATTACAATTTAAAATATCATTAAAAGGAAGCAGACCTTTAATATGGCGGAGATTTCAGGCTGATGACATCTTAAAGTTTTATGATCTTCATTTAATAATTCAAACCTTAATGGGCTGGGAAAACATTCATCTTTATCAATTCGTCTATAAAAAGTACAGCTATATAGGCAATCCTGAATTACTTGAAGATGACGAAACAATTGATGATAAAAAAATAAAACTATCAGATATTTTTGATAAACCTAAAACAAGTGTGTCATATGAATATGATTTTGGAGACGACTGGCAGCATAAAGTGCAGCTCGAAAAAATTCTTGAAAAAGATCCAAAGCAATATTATCCGGTTTGTATAAAAGGCGCATTCAATTGTCCGCCGGAAGATTGCGGAGGAATCGAAGGCTTTTATGAATTACTTGAGATAGTACAGGACAGGAATAATCCTGATTATGAAGATTCAAGAGAATGGCTTGGTGAATATTATGATCCGGAATATTTTAATCTTGATCTAATAAATGAATCTTTACAGAGTTATAAAGATACAGATCCGGGATTAATTAAAATCAGTTAAATTATTTCCGCTGTTGTTTGTTTTAACGAATGAAGCTGGCGTGACCAGATATTCAATTCTCAATGTTAAATATTCAATTTTAAATGAAAGGTTCAATCTGGTATTGTTCCGGACATCCCCCCTTTTTTTAAAGGAAAATAGAAAGGATGAAAAAATATTTGTCTGCATCAAAAGTGTTTTCATAAGTCTGCAACAGTAACTTACAGAACCCCCCTCATTTCCACCTTTGAAAAACATGGTGGGAGGCTTATAGCTTTTCAATAAAGACTGAAACAGAAACTGATATAATCAGGAAATCAATGAATCATTATATGAAGGTTCAGAAAAATGCCTGATGTTTTAACCGGAAATAAATTTTCACAAACCGCGATTTTTTATATTTGACACATCGAATGATAATACATATTTTTAACCGGAAAATAATTCAGATCGACTCGCCGCGGTTGGTGTTGCTTCATCCACCAACCGCCCGAAAAAAAATTAAAGGACAGCTTCATCCGGATAAAAAAATCCGGGAGTGATCTGTAATATATTTCAGGAATATTTTATATAATAAAGTGTAATTATATTTTCAAAATAATTAGTCTAAACTAATTTATGATAAATTTTTTCAAAATAATCTCAGCGGCGTTTTTATTATCGGCGTTTAGCTTAACTAATTTATACTCTCAGTCCGTCTGGCAGTGGCAGGAGCTGCAGCCGACGGGGAATTTCATGTGGGCGCTGGATTTTATTGATGAGAATACGGGATATGCAGCCGGGAGATGTCGGGACTGCCGCCTGGAACCGCTGACGTAGAATCAGGCAATGTAAAGTTGGAATTATTTGATATAACTGGAAAAGAAATTGCGAATTTGGTTAATGAGTTTCAAGTGAAGGGAGTTACAGCGTTTTATTTTCAACAATTGAAAGTAATAATAATCTACAAACCGGGGTATATTTTTACAGACTAAGTATTGATAATAAGAATTTACTAACTAAAAAATTAATTTATTTAAAATAAAAAAACATTATGAAAAAATTTATTTTTTTTTTTGCTTTTACCGTATTTATAAATACTTCAAATGCACAATTAACGAATGATTACCCTTTAAAACCTATCTTGATTCCTCAAATAATTTATATGTAACGGGAAATTTGAAATTAGGAAACTATCAAAATTTAAGATATCAAAAATTTAATTTACTGGGAAATCCATTGATAGAAGAATTTTATAACAATCCTTTTGGCAATGACAGAGGGATGGATATTTCAGTTGACAGAAATGGAAATGCATTCATAACAGGATTTATATATAACAATATTACAAACAGTAATGACATAATATGTTTGAAATTTGACCAACAAGGAACATTACTTTGGTATAATATATTGGTGAACCCCGGTGATGATAAAGGTTTTGGACTGGATTTTGAGATAAGTGCAAACTATAAGGTTGAAGAAATATATTTAACTGGCTATTCAACGAAACAAAACGGTCAAAAATGCATTAGCATAATTAAATTAGATGAATATGGTGATTTGGTATGGCAGCGCGACACTTCACTATCAGGGAAACACGATATCGCCACAGACATATTCGTCGTTGCAGGTTATGTTTATTTTTGGAAATGAAGTAACTGATACAAAACTATTTCAGAACAAACCGAATCCTTTCAATCCTTCAACAGAAATTTCATATAACGTTTCAGCGGAAGCTTTTATAACAATAAAGATCTATAACCTGCTCGGACAGGAAGCGGCTTCACTTGTTAATGAGTTTAAGCCGACAGGGATGTATAAAGTTACATTCGACGGATCAGCGCTGTCGAGCGGGATGTATTTTTATAAATTGTTTGTGAACGGCGCAGCGGTTGATACTAAACGAATGCTACTTATGAAGTAAAGATCAAAAGAAATTTTTATTCAAAAAATCCGGCCGGCGAAAGTTGTCCGGATTTTTTATTTTGGGTTTCACAAAAAATATTATCGTAGCCACAGGCTTTAGCCTGCGGGAAATTAAAAAAGACATATTAATTAAAATTGTAAATAGAGATTTATTAAATTTTTTATGATCCTAGATAAATAAATGTTAAATTAACGACAGGATTTGAGTTTGCACCGGAGAGATCAAAAACATTATAACATTCCGGAAAATAATTTATAAAATATTTTCCGCAACCTAAAGGTTGCGGCTACGACCACATATACCGGAGTCTTAAATGGTTGAAGAAGTTCAGAAAAGCACAGATGAATTGATCCATCATTAATGGATTTGTATAATTACATGAATAAAGCTGTAATAATCAGGAAATCAAGTGAATCATTTAATCAAGGTTCAGAAAAATGAGATTGGCATGATGTCTTGAACCCATGATTAAAGGATTGCAAGATTGGCATGATTTCACCCACTGAGTCCTCCCTGTAGATATTTTTTAAATTTAAAGTGCAATTGTGGGATTGACTCACCGGGAACAAATCAGGAAATCAAGTGGATCCTATGAATCAAGGTTCAGAAAAATGAGGATGTCCTGAATTCAAAGTCATTTTCAATTTTTTCCGTATGGATTTATCAAGTATAAATATTTTGTATATTTTTAATATGCAGAATTAAGTAGATTAACAGCGGATAAAGATGAGGAGGGAATGAGATCATTAAAGTATATTTATTTTCTGACAAAGGTAAAAAAACTCGGGAATAACAGGATAAAGAAGATACTTAAAGCCGTTCCGGATGAGGAAGATTTTTTTAACTGCAGCCGGAATGATCTTAAAAGGATTGACGGAATAGATTCTGTCATTTCCGCTGAGATGCTGAAGGAAACACCGAACAGGCATTATCATGAAAGTGAATTTGAAAAGGAATACGAGTCGGCTTTAAAAAACGGGATAAGAATTGTTTCAGTAATGGATGAGGAATATCCTGAAAATCTTAAAATGATCTATGACGCTCCGGCTTTACTTTTTATAAAAGGAAAAACAGATTTCACTGACAGATATTCTCTCAGCATAGTCGGTACGCGTAATCCGACAGAATACGGTAAGTACACATGTGAGAAATTTACGAACCAGCTTTCAGAACTCGGAATTCCGGTTATCAGCGGCTTTGCAAGAGGTATTGATTCTATAGTTCACAAAGAATGTATTAAGAAAGGGAATCTAACTTATGCTGTTCTCGGAAACGGTGTCGATATAATTTATCCGCCGGAAAACAGAAAACTTTATAATGAGATAATAAATAACGGAGCATTTATATCTGAATTCTCTACCGGGACAAAGCCGGAGAAAGTAAATTTTCCCAGAAGAAACAGGATCATAAGCGGAATAAGTCTGGGCAGTATTATAATAGAAAGCGGATTAAAGGGGGGATCGCTGCTGACGGCGGAATTTGCAAACGATCAGAACAGGGAAGTCTTTGCAGTGCCGGGTTATATTAATTCAAGACAATCCGAAGGAACGAATGAGCTTATAAAAAAAGGACAGGCAAAACTTGTTACAAAAATAGAAGACATTCTTGTCGAGCTTGAATATAAATTAAAGAATTACCTGAATCCCGGAAAAGAATTTAAAGAAAACAAAATATCAGCTGACCTTTCCGGAAGTGAAAAAGTATTATATGAAATTATCGGTTCGGAGATGAAAAATATTGATTTGATAAATGAAGAAAGCGGATGTCCTGTTTCGGATTGCCTGGTGAGTTTACTGAACCTGGAATTCAAAGGATTGATAAGGCAGCTTCCGGGAAAAAATTTTATAAGAATACAACAGTAATAGTTATTGGAAAAGTTTATAATTGACGACAGAATATTCACAACAGATTTTGCATGTAACATATCCAAATGCAAAGGCGCATGCTGCACTCTTAAGGGAGGGCGGCGCGCCGCTGCTTGAAGAAGAAGTAAAGACAATTAAGTCAGCGCTTAAATCCGTTATGAAATATCTTTGTGAAGATAAAAGAAACATAATAAGCGCAATTGGTTTTACTGACGGCGCGGGAAAAGACCTTGAACTCAAAAGTCTGAATGATGAGGACTGTGTGTTTGCTTTCAGGGAAGAGGGGATTGCGAAGTGTTCATTCGAAAGAGCTTTTTATAATAAGGAGATCAGCTTTCAAAAACCGATCTCGTGTCATTTATTTCCAATCAGGATCAGCGGAAAGAAAAGAAATATAATAAGGTATGAAGAGATCTATGAATGCCGTGACGCTCTGGATGAAGGAAAGGAAAAAAAAATTAAAATGGCTGACTTTCTTAAAAGCGCTCTGACCCGTGAATACGGTAAAGAATTTTACAAAGGACTAAAAGAAAAATTCGGCGGAAAATAATGCTAAGACAAAATATATCTCAAAAACAATCGCAGAAAATATTACCAAAGATAGTTCTGAATCAGAACATCCTTGCTATACCTACGCTTGCGCTGGATAATCTGATAAAGAGAGAACTGGAAATGAATCCGATGCTGGAAGAAGGCGTTGAAACAGATACTGATATAGAAACAGCGCAGGACAAGCTGAACGAAGAAAACACAGAATCTGAAAACCTGCCTGAAGAAATCCCTGAACCGGAAACAAAAACAGAAGATGAATACAACTGGGATGAATATTTTGAAAATGAATCCGAAAGTCAGACTAATTATAAATCGGGAAGTGACACTGAATATGATACGAATAATATAAAAGAAGATGAGCAGTCTATGTATGATAACCTTATTGTGCAGCTGCATATGTGTGATATACCGCAGAAGGAAATATTTACAGGCGAGGAGATAATATGGTCATTGGATAATGACGGCTATTTCCGGGAGGAGATCGAGACTGTGCTTGAGGATATTAATTCCAAAAAAGCAGGGACGGAATTTGAGGCGGAAGAATTTTGTGAGGAAGATTTAACAAAGGTTCTTGAGTATATTCAGAATAAACTTGATCCTCCGGGTATCGCAGCGAGGAATCTGACTGAATGCCTGCTGCTCCAGGTAAAGAGATCATCCATTAATAAAAGAATCAAGGAGCTTACGGTCAAGACACTTGAAAATTATTTTGAGGATCTGAAACATAAGAGATTTGAAAAACTTGCTTCTGAGCTGGGGATAGAACTGGATGAAGTGAAAGAGATATTTGATATTATTCATAAGCTGAGTCCAAAACCTTATTCTCAGGATAATGATGATAATAACGGCTACATTGTTCCGGACTTAATTGTAAAAAAGATAAACGGGAAGTATGAAGTGTATATGAATGAGAAATATATTCCTAAGCTAAGTATAAACAAGACTTACAGCGAAATGTATAAGAACCAGAAAAAGACGCTTGATAAGAATACAAAAGAATACCTTCTTAATAATTTTAATAAAGCAAAGTGGTTTATAGATGCAATTAATTCCAGAAGGGAGACGATGATCAAGATCACTGAAGCGATTATAAAAAGGCAGACGGAATTTTTTGATAATAACGGAGAGAACATTAAGCCGGTGTTTGAAAAAGATATTGCTGATGATATCAGTATGGATACATCTACAATAAGCCGCGCAGTAAAGGGAAAATATTTACAGACTGATTTCGGAATTTACGAACTCAGGTCATTTTTTTCCAATTCAATTTCGACAAATGACGGAAGCGAAGTATCGACTATCGAAGTAAGAAATAAGATCAGGGATATCATTGAGAATGAAAACAAAGAAAACCCTCTTACTGATCTGGAAATATCGGCAGAGCTTTCTAAGTCAGGAATTAATATTGCGAGAAGGACGGTTGCAAAATACCGTGAATCAATTGATATTCCAATTTCAAAACAAAGAAGAGAAATATTAAATAAATAAAATAAATTGAACAATAAAAACAGGATAAGGTCAACTACAGTAATCGGACTTATTAAGGACGGAAAAGCTGTGATCGGCAGTGACGGTCAGGTAACAATGGGAAATACGGTGATGAAGCATAAAACCAAAAAGGTAAGGACATTATACAACGGTAAAGTGCTTGCCGGGTTTGCGGGTTCTACATCAGATGCATTTACTTTATTTGAGAGATTTGAGAGTAAGCTGGAACAGTATAAAGGTAATCTGTCAAGAGCGGCAGTGGAGCTTGTTAAGGAGTGGAGAACAGATAAATATCTCAGAAAACTTGAAGCGCTCCTTGCTGTGATAGATAATGAAAGAGCTCTGATAATTTCGGGAACGGGAGATATAATAGAACCGGACGACGGAATAGTTGCGATCGGATCAGGCGGTCAGTATGCGCTGGTAGCTGCGCGGATGCTATTGAAGTATTCAAAACTTTCTGCAAAGGAGATTGTAACCGAATCACTTACTCAGGCGGCTGATATCTGTATTTATACAAATAGTAATATTTCTATTGAAGAATTATAATTATATTTAAAAAGAAAATAAAAAGATAAATTGATAATAAAAGATAAAACGAAAAAGAGCAAAACGAAAAAGACGAATACCGAATTAAAACAGCTTACACCTTCAGATATTGTAGAAGAGCTTGATAAGTATATTATAGGTCAGCAGAATGCAAAGAAGTCTGTTGCTATTGCATTAAGAAACAGATGGAGAAGGCAGAACGTTGCGGATAAAATGAAAGACGAGATAATGCCGAATAATATTATTATGATAGGACCAACGGGAGTAGGTAAGACAGAGATCGCAAGAAGAATTTCCAAATTAGCAAATGCGCCTTTTATAAAAGTAGAAGCATCCAAATTTACTGAAGTCGGATATGTCGGACGCGATGTGGAATCAATGATCAGAGAGCTGTCTGATCTGTCGGTAAATATTGTTAAGACTAAAAAAATGGAGGAAGTGGAATTAAAAGCGATCGAGAATACTGAAGAAAGAATTCTCGATATATTACTGCCTCCTTTAAAAAAATCTGCAAACGGAGCGGTGAATGAAAATCAAACTGCAGAGGAAAAAAATAATGCTCAGGAGCTTAATACAAGAACAAGGGAAAAACTCCGCGAACAGCTTCGTAAAGGCGAACTTGACGGAAGAACAATAGAACTGGATCTTTCAAGTGATAACTTCCCAATGCTTCAGGTACTCGGACCAATTGGTCTTGAGGAAATGGGAATAAATCTTAATGACCTCTTCGGGAATATGATGCCGAAGAAATCCAAGAAAAGAAAGCTTACTATTGCCGAAGCGAGGAAAGTCCTTTCTCAGGAAGAGTCCGGAAAGCTGATTGATATGGATGCAGTAATTAAAGAAGCGGTAGATAAAGTTCAGAATTCCGGAATTGTATTCATAGATGAGATTGATAAAGTAGCGGGCGGTAATTCCAAATCACAAAGTCCGGATGTCTCAAGGGAAGGAGTTCAGAGAGATCTTCTGCCAATTGTGGAAGGTTCTACAGTTATCACTAAGTACGGGCCTGTGCTTACAGATCATATTCTGTTTATTGCGTCCGGGGCTTTTCATACTTCGAAGCCAAGTGATCTGATACCTGAACTACAGGGAAGATTTCCGATAAGAGTGGAACTTAACAGTCTTGGTGAAGAAGACTTTTACAAAATACTTACTCAACCGGAAAATGCGCTGATAAAACAATATCAGGCGATGTTTGCATCGGAAGGAGTTGAGCTATTATTTGATGATGATGCGATCCGAGAGATAGCAAAGACAGCAGCGGATGTGAATGAACAGGTTGAAAACATAGGCGCAAGAAGACTTCACACTATTCTTACAACTGTACTTGAAGAACTGTTGTTTGAAATCCCGGATAAATTTAAAAATAAAAAAGTCGGGATCTCAAAGGAATATGTAAACAAGAAACTTGATTCAATAGTAAGGGACAGGGATCTAAGCAGGTATATTTTATAATAAAATCTAAATGAAAAAATTATTAATTGCTGTATTCGTTTTATTGATGACAGGAAATGCTTTTTCACAAATAAAGAGCAGATCCAATGATCTGAATTTTTATGCAGGTGTTGGGTATAAATTAGTTTATCTGACAGATAATACTGCAAGAAGCGCATATCCTTTTTTTCAGCTTTCACAGGGAGATTTTCTTAAGGAGATCACGGGACAATTTGGAGCAGTATTGAATGAAGTAGCCGGAGTGGAGTTTGCGCCGTCTTATTTATTTACGGCTGCTTATTCCAGCAACGGATTTTATTACACGAGTCCAACGGTAGGAAGGCGTTTTTATGTGCCTTCGGATTCCAGACTATTTGCGTTACCGTTGAATTTAAGAGTAAAGTATTTTCCGGCGGGAAAAGATTATGCATCCTTTCTCAATAAGGCCTATATCAGCGGCGGAATCGGAATGATGTATATATCGGAAGAAATAGTCAGTCAGGTCTATACTGACGATGTTAATTTCAATTATCTCGGCACCGTCAGAGCTGAAAATGATTTCTGGAATTTTAATTATGAAATTGGAGTAGGACTTGCAAGCTACTCGAAAATAGGCTACGGCTTTGAGTTAAGTTACAGATTCGTACCGCTGAGTAATGATGTACTCAAGCCGCTGATAACATCACTATCACCGAATTTCAACAGCGTAAACCTTACTGCAAATATAATTTTCAGCTTCTGAGAATTTCTCTTGCAATTACAAGTTTCTGGATCTCGCTTGTTCCTTCATAAATCTGTGTGATCTTAGAATCTCTCAGAAATCTTTCCACGAGATATTCCCTTACATAACCGTAACCGCCGTGAATCTGAATCGCTTCAAGCGCGCAGCTGACAGCAGCCTGACTTGCAAGAAGTTTTGCCATAGACGCTTCTTTCACATAACTTTTCTTATTGTCTTTATTTAATGCAGCGCTGTAAATCATAAGTCTTGCGGATTCAATATCCGTTGACATTTCCGCGAGCTTAAACTGAATCGACTGAAGTTCGGATATAGTAGAATCAAAAGCTTTTCTTACTTTGGAATATTTAACTGATGCTTCAAGGCTTGCCTGAGCAATTCCGAGCGCTTGCGCTGCAACACCGATCCTTCCGCCGTTAAGAGTTTCCATCGCAATTTTAAAACCGATACCTTCTTCTCCTAATAGATTTTCTACAGGAACTCTGACATTATTCAGACCTAAAGTACAAGTGTCCGAACTTCTTATTCCCATTTTATCTTCTTTTTTTCCAATCTCGAGACCCGGAGTATTTTTATCAATTATAAAAGTAGAGATACCTTTATATCCTTTTGATTTATCTGTCATAGCCTGAAGAAAATATACATCACACTGCACGCCGTTAGTTATCCAGTTTTTCATTCCGTTAATAACATAATGATCTCCGTCCAGTACAGCTTCGGTACTCTGATGTGTAGCGTCGCTTCCGGCTTCAGGCTCGGAAAGACAGAATGCGCCGAGTAAATTTCCCGAGGCAAGAGGCTTTAAATATTTTTCTTTCTGAAAATCACTTCCCCATTTTTCTATGCCGAAGCACACAAGAGAATTATTTACAGACATAATAACACCTACAGAAGCATCAACCTTTGATATTTCTTCAATAGCAAGAACGTAAGAGATTGTATCCATACCGGCTCCTCCCCATTCATGTGATACCATCATTCCCATAAATCCAAGCTCGCCTAATTTTTTTACAATTTCATGAGGGAATTCAGCAGTAAGATCTCTTTCCACCGCTGACGGCGCAATTTCATTTTCAGCGAAATCTTTAGCAGCGTCTCTTATCGAAATCTGCTCTTCCGTTAGATCAAAATTCATAATTATTGATTTTATTTTAGTAGTTTATTTTTGTGAATAATCGTAAAAACCTTTTCCGCTCTTTCTGCCGAGATGACCGGCAGCGACCATTTTCTTTAAGAGGGGACAGGGTCTGTATTTTGAATCTCCGAGACCTTCATGAAGCACATTCATAATGGAAAGGCATACATCCAGTCCGATAAAATCCGCCAGTGTCAGCGGTCCCATGGGATGATTCATTCCGAGCTTCATTACATTATCAATTGCTTCCGGCTCAGCAACGCCTTCCATTACGCAGTACATTGCTTCATTCAGCATGGGAAGCAAAATTCTGTTTGCAACAAAACCCGGATAGTCCTGAACTTCCACAGGAGTTTTTTCAATTTTTTCCGTCAATATTTTTATTTCATCATATGTCTCCTGCGAAGTAGCGAGTCCTCTGATAATTTCGACAAGCTTCATCAGCGGAACGGGATTCATAAAATGCATCCCGATCACTTTATCAGGTCTTTTAGTGAAAGCCGCTATTTCAGTTATTGAAATTGAAGATGTGTTGCTTGCTAAAATCGTTTCCGGTTTACACAGCTTATCCAGTTCTGAGAAAATATTTTTCTTTATCCCGATATTCTCCGTTGCTGCTTCGATTACCAGGTCTGAATCAGATGCATCTGAAATATTAACCGTAGTTACAATATTATTTAAAGTTTCTGATTTTTGATCTTCACTTAGCGTTCCTTTCTTTACCTGTCTGTCAAGATTTTTTGTAATTGTATCTATTCCTTTTTTAAGAAAATCCTGATTAATATCTATTAGCTTTACGCTGTATCCTAACTGCGCAAATGTATGGGCAATACCGTTGCCCATTGTACCTGATCCTATTACTGCAATATTTTTCATTTGAATTCTATAAAAATGTTTAAAAAAAAATTAGTCTCTTTCTATAATTAATGCGCTTGCTTCGCCGCCGCCGATGCAGAGCGTTGCAAGTCCTCTTTTTGCATTTCTGTTTTTCATTGCATGAATGAGTGTAGTAAGTATCCTGGCTCCGCTGGCTCCGATAGGATGACCAAGCGCAACAGCACCTCCGTGAACATTTACTTTTGCAGAATCAAGTCCGGCGAGTTTATTTACAGCGCAGGCCTGGACAGCAAACGCTTCATTAGCTTCAATGAGATCGAGATCCTTAACTTCAAGTTTTGCTTTTTCAAGAACATGTTTTATAGCATATGCGGGAGAAGTAGTAAACCATTCCGGCTTTTGGGCGAATGAACCCTGCGCTGTAATTTTTGCAAGCGGTTTAATGCCGAGTTCTTTCGCTTTATCCGCAGACATAAGTACAAGCGCAGCGGCACCGTCATTTATACTGGATGAATTAAACGCAGTCACCGTTCCGTCTTTATCAAAAGCTCCTTTTAAAGCTTTACCTTTTTCAAAATTAACTTTGGTCGGATCTTCATCTTCGGTAACGGTTACATTTCCTTTTTTACTTTTAATTTCTACAGGTACGATCTCATCCTTGAACTTTCCTTCCTTCGCAGCAGTCAATGCCCGGTTATAACTTTCTTCCGCAAAAGCATCCTGATCTTCCCGGGAGATATTCATTTCCCTTGAACACATTTCAGCGGCGCTGCCCATATGATAATTATTATATACATCCCAGAGACCATCTTTTATCATCCCGTCAATGACAGTTCCGTTACCCATTCTGTAACCTGATCTTGCTTTATCAAGATAGTAGGGAACGTTGCTCATAGATTCAAAGCCGCCTGCTACGACAATTTCAGCGTCTCCGCATTTGATCGCCTGATCCGCAAGCATAACGGATTTCAGACCTGAGCCGCATACTTTATTTATAGTAAGCGCGGGAACGGAATCAGGGAGACCAGCAAAAATAGCAGCCTGTCTGGCGGGCGCCTGTCCCATACCTGCAGGCAGCACACATCCCATTATTACTTCTGAAACATCTTCAGGTTTAATTCCGGCTTGCTTAATCGCTTCTTTAATTACTATTGCTCCGAGTTCGGGTCCTTTTAAAGAGGAAAGACTTCCCATAAAACTACCAACCGGAGTCCTCACTGCCGCTACAATTACTGTTTCTTTCATTTCAATATATTAATATTATTAAATTATTTTTTAAAATTATTTTACAGCAGCCGCCTGCTCTGCAATAAAAACAAAATCATCAGGCTTAAGACTTGCGCCGCCGATCAGCGCTCCGTCAACGCCGCAAGCTGATAAAATATCCTTTGCATTATCCTTATTCACGCTGCCTCCGTATAGAATTCTTAAATTATCCGCAACATCCTTAGCATAAATTTCCGCTGCAGTATTTCCGATTAGCGCGTGAATATCACTTACCTGTTTAGGAGCTGCATTAAGACCGGTACCGATTGCCCAGACGGGTTCATAAGCAATTACAACATCATTCATTTTTTCAGAAGGAATATCTTTTAAAGCCATTTCTACCTGTTCCGTTATAATACTCTCGAATATTTCATCTTCTCTTTCCTGAAGAGTTTCACCAACGCAAATGATTACTTTCAGATCATGATTCAAAGCCTGTAATGCTTTTTTATTTACAACTGAATTTGTTTCATTAAAATATTTTCTTCTTTCACTATGACCTGTTATTACATATTCACAGCCGGCAGACTTCAGCATAGTGGCTGATACCTCGCCGGTGTATGCGCCGTCATTTTCAAAATGCAGATTCTGCGCTCCGAGTTTAATTCCCGAGTCTTTAATAATTCCGGAAACCAGACCGAGTGAAATAAACGGAGGACAGATCAGAATGTCCGCATTCTTTAATATGTCCGGTTTTACTTTTTCCAGGATCTGCTTTGCTAGAACTCCGGATTCATTTAACCCTAAGTTCATTTTCCAGTTACCTGCAATTAATTTTCTTCTCAACTTTTATTCGGTTTCTAAATTTTTTAATAATAATTCATTAACGATCTTGGGATTTGCCTTACCGTGACTTTCCTGCATAATTTTACCCACAAAGAAGCCGGCTAATTTTTTTTCACCGCCTTTGTATCTCTGCACTTCCTTTGGATTTTCATCAAGTATTTTAATAACTACGGATTCTATTTCACTGCTGTCAGATATCTGTGAAAGATCTGATTCAGCTTTCTTAAAAAGCGATATCATTTCCTCTTCAGAATTACCTTTGAGTAAAATGTTAAAAATTTCTTTAGAGGCGGTAACGCTGACTTTTCCTGAAGAAACGGAATCTGCGATCATTGAAATAATTTTACCGGGAATATTAAATTCCTTTATGTTTATTTTCTGTTCATTAAGGACTCTTCTAACTTCGGCTCTGACAATATTGCTTACGATCCTGTAAGAGGTTTCATCTTTTGACTTCAGACCGCTTACAGCTACCTCAAAATAATCCGCGAAAAATTTATCCTGCGTGATCTCATCAGAGTCTGAAAAGGGGAGTGAGTATTCTTTCATAAATCTGCTGCATCTCGCATCGGGAAATTCCGGTAGACTTTCAATAATTTTTTGCTTCCAATCCTCAGTAACGGTTACTTTCACGAGATCCGGTTCAGGGAAATATCTGTAATCATGCGCTTCTTCTTTTGATCTGGTTGCTGAAGTAGTTTTTTCTTTAGCATTAAAAGTCATTGTATTGAAAACAACTTTACCTCCGGATTCAATTAATTTAATCTGTCTGAAAATTTCAGCATCGATAGCATCTGATACATTTTTAAAAGAATTAAGATTTTTAATTTCACATCTTGTTCCAAATTCTTTTTCTCCTTTTAACCGCACGGAAATGTTTGCATCGCATCTGAGCGAACCTTCCTCCATATTACCGTCATTGATTTCCAGATAAACCAGTGTCTGTCTTATCTTTGAAAGATACAGGAACGCTTCTTCAGTCGAACGGATGTCGGGTTCGCTGACAATTTCAATCAGCGGAACACCGCATCTGTTAAAATCTACTAAAGATTCATCATCATTAAAATCGTGAATTGATTTTCCCGCATCCTCTTCCATGTGAATTCTTGTAATGCCGATCCTCTTCACTTCTTTATTTTTAAGAGTGATGTCGAGATATCCGTCTGTGCATATAGGAGTTTCAAACTGTGTGATCTGATATCCTTTAGAAAGATCAGGATAGAAATAATTTTTTCTGGCAAAGATAGACACTTCACGGATAGAGCAGTTTAATGCAATGCCCATTCTGATTATGTGGTCAACAAGATTTTCATTCAGCACAGGAAGAGTTCCGGGATAGCCGAGACATACGGGACAGACATTGGAATTCGGAGACGAATGAAATTCAGTAGAGCATTTACAAAATGCCTTTGACTTTGTTTTCATCTGCGCGTGAATTTCGAGTCCTATGACGGGTTCATATTTAGATATAACCGGATCCAATAAATCAGTTTTTATTTATTTTTTTAAATTCAGAAATTACGTTATCTCTTACTTTCGAATGATCAACCATACGCCGCGGATAATCTTTATCAATTATCACATTATATTTTTTCTGATCAGCTTCATTCATTATATCGGGTTCATGTAAAAATTCAGGAGGCAGATCTTTTAACTCCGGAATATATTTTGTTATATAAATTCCATACGGATCAAACTTCTTACTTTGCAGATACGGATTAAATATCCTGAAATACGGTTGAGCGTCAACGCCTGTCGAAGCGCACCATTGCCAGCCGCCGTTATTGCTTGCGAAATCAAGATCGATAAGTTTTTCCGCAAAATATTTCTCACCCAGTCTCCAGTCTATGAACAAATCTTTTGTAAGAAACATGGCAACGATCATCCTAACCCTGTTATGCATCCATCCTTCCGAATTTAACTGCCTCATTCCGGCATCGATTATCGGATAACCTGTCAATCCTTTACACCATTTTTCAAAATGAATTTCATCATAACTCCAGTTCAGATCGTCATATTCTTTCCTGAATGATTCGGAAATCAGCCGTGGATTAAAAAAAGTAATATGATAATAAAATTCTCTCCATAGTAATTCATTGATCCACGTCTGAATGCCTGCTGCATCTGATTCACATTTTGATTTATCAAGAGCGGTCATTGCAGTTCTTAAAGCTTCTCTGATACTGACAGTTCCGAAATGCAGATGAGCAGAGAGTTTGCTTGTGCCATTTTGAAAAGGGAAATCACGTTTAGTTTTATAAAAGGATAATCCATTTTCATAAAATTCTTTAAGCTGACTTATTCCTTTTTTCCTGCCGCCTGTAAAATCCGGCGTTTTATCCAAATCGATTTTATCCGGCAAAATGTCTGAAGCAAATTCTGTATCTAATATTTCTTCATCGACTTTATCAATCTTTGAAAAATCAACATCTAGTTTTGTGTAATGAATTTTTTCCAGACGGCTTAAAGCGTTTTTCTTAAACGGAGTGTAAACTTTATACTGATCTCCGGATTCATTTTTAATTTCGCCAGGTTCAAAAATACATGTGTCATTGAATTCAAAAACCTTGCCTCCTTTGGATTCAATGATCTTCCTTACGTTTTTATCTCTTGCTATACAATACGGTTCAATCTGCTTATTATAATACAAAAATAATTTACCGTATTTATTAACTATTGAATTAAAAACATCACTGCTGTTACCGTAAAAATACTGCAGGTGTAAATTAAATTTGCTCAGTTCATCCGACAGATCTTCCAGAGATTTATTAAGAAAATGAATTCTTTTTTTCCCGAAATATTCAAAAGTATTTTTGTTCTTAATGTATATCAGTGAAAAATTATTGCCGGCGGAGACTGTGCTTAAAAATTCTGATAAACCTTTATTATCATCTAACCTCAGATCTTTTCTGAACCAATAAACATACAGCATCAGATCTGCGGTTTTCTTTCGTTGAAAGAGTTACTTGTTAATTTTACAAATGAAGCTTTGCTTTGATACTCTTTAATATTTCTGGAATTCAGATAGCTCATGGATGACTGCAGACCTTCTTTATATTCGGTAATAATTTTAGCAACAGCTCCCTTATAAGGCACTAAAGATTCTTCACCTTCAATATAATTTTTCTTATCCTGCTTAACGGCAAAAGAAGCGCTTCCGCAATATTTTTTCCACCGCTGAGCATTATATTTCAATACATCTCCCGGAGATTCTTCCGTTCCGGCGAGCACTCTGCCGAACATAACGGCATCGCAGCCGAGAGCTACTGCTTTACACATAGCGCCGGGTGTGGAAATTCCGCCGTCTGCAATTATCTTTACATCGCTCTCAAGATCATTTTTCGCTTCGAGAGATCTTAGAATTGCATCCACCTGACCAATACCAATTCCGGATTTTACGGAAGTGGAACACATTGCTCCGTTTCCGATACCGACTCTAATAGCATCGACTCCGATCTTGATCAGAAATTCCGTAGTTTCATAACTCGCTACATTTCCTGCAATTATTTTGATCTCATATTCTTTGACAATATTCCCGGCAGCTGAAATAAATTCCTCAATCATTTTCGAACCGCCGTTTGCAATATCTATACATACAATCTTAACTCCATAATCAGCGAGTTTTTTAAGTCTTTCCAGATCAGATTTTTTATTTATTCCAATAGCCGGACATTTAAAAGGAGAATGCGCCATATTATTATCCGAAAATTCCCTGATCTGTTCGTCAATAGAATTAAACCTGTGAACAATACCGAGGCAGCCGAGTTCGGACAAAGCTTTAGCCATTCTTCCGCCGACTACAGTATTCATTGGTGAGCCGATAATTGGAAGTGAAAGGTTCAGTCCGAGAAAATCAACGGATGTATTACATTCCGCTCTGTGTTCAATTTCAGAGATCTGATCAGGAAGAAGAGAAATGTCATCATAAGTAAATGAATATGATTCAGATATTTTACTCATGAAAGTTTTCTTTCCGTTTTCTGATATTTTAATATTTTCCATAAAGAATTATCCGGTTAATTTAAGATACATTAATTTCACATTAAAAAATTACGCAAGAGCTTCAGTAACTTTCTGCGCAGCTTCTTCAAGAGTAATAGCTGATATCAGATTAAGTCCTGAGTTGTCAAGTATTTCTTTTGCTTCTTCTGCATTAGTTCCCTGAAGTCTGACCACTACAGGCACTGTGATATTTATATTTTTAGCGGCCTGTATCACACCATTTGCCACTCTGTCACATCTGACAATTCCGCCAAAAATATTAAGAAGAATTGCTTTAACATTTGAGTCGGACAGAATGATCCGGAATCCGTTTTCAACTGTATCAGGAGTTGCTGTTCCGCCGACATCAAGGAAGTTAGCAGGGGATCCACCGGCTAATTTTATAAGATCCATAGTACCCATAGCAAGACCGGCGCCGTTTACCATGCAGCCGACATTTCCGTCAAGCTTAATGTAATTTAAATTATGAACCTTCGCTTCAGTTTCAAGCGGGTCTTCTTCATTTGTGTCTGCGAGTTCACTATATTCTTCATGTCTGAAATCAGCATTACCGTCAAGAGTAACTTTAGCATCAAGAGCAATCACTTTATCATCATTGGAAATTACCATTGGATTCACTTCAAGTAAAGAAGCGTCAAGCTTAATATATGCATCATAAAGTTTAGTTATAAATTTCAGAAAATCTTTAAAAACATTTCCTTCAAGACCGAGACCGAAAGCAAGCTCGCGCGCCTGATATGACAAAAGACCGACTGAAGGATCGACCCAGACTTTTATGATTTTTTCAGGTGTGTTCTCAGCGACAGTTTCAATATCGACTCCGCCTTCAGTGGAAGCCATGATAACATTTCTCGAAACCGATCTGTCCAGTAAAATCCCGATATAGAATTCTTTTTTAATATCAATACCTTCGGCTATGAAAATTGTGCTGATTTCTTTACCTTCGCTTCCGGTCTGATGTGTTACAAGAATATTTCCGAGCAGCTTACCGGCATAATCTTTTGCTTTGACCAGATCACTTCCCATATATTTTACACCGCCTTCTACGACAATTTCATCCGGTTTATCTTTTTTATAGATCACGCCTTTGCCTCTTCCTCCTGCATGGATCTGGGATTTAACGACATATTTTGTAATACCTTTTGATTTAAGATATTCTACAGCTTCATCGAAATACATCATATTATTTAACGCTACACCATCCTGAACGCTGATGCCCAGATCTTTCAATAATGTTTTTGCCTGATACTCGTGTAAGTTCATGAATTTATTTTATGATTTATTTAAAAATTATTTTAAAAGTTCTTTTTGTTTTTCAATCATTTTTTTTATTTCTTTGCTGGTGGAGTCAAGTTTGTATTTAACGGAATCCAGAGACTGAAAAGATTTACTATCCATAGTATCAAGAATTTCCCTGGACTTATTAAGAGCCGAATCAATTTTGTTTAAACTTTCATTAATCGACTTGTCAACCTTTTCATTAACTTTTTGTTCAATCTTATCCTGAATATTTCCGCAGCCTGAATGCAGAAAAAACAAACTGCTAAATAGTGAAATAAAAAAAAGTTTTTGCATAATATGGTTTTTATTATTTTATTTAACTTTCTGAGAAATTGATTTTGCCTGTAAAAATAAACCAAGATAGTCACGGCCTCCGGCTTTTGAATCAGTACCGCTCATATTAAAACCGCCGAAAGGGTGAACTCCTACTAAAGCTCCTGTACATTTTCTGTTAAGGTAAAGATTACCGACAAAGAATTCTCTTTCAGCTTTTTCAAGTTTCTTTTTATTTTTAGTATAGACAGCGCCGGTCAGACCATATATGGTATTATTTGCAATCTCCATTGCATCGTCAAAATTTTTGGATTTAATTACGGCAAGCACAGGACCAAAAATTTCTTCCTGCGAAATAGTTGCATCTCTTTCCACATCTTTGATAATAGCTGGCTGAATATAATATCCTTCAGGACTCATTTCTTCACCGCCGTGAATTAATTTACCGCCTTCGTCTATTCCTTTTTTAATATACTCAGTAATACTGTTCATGGATTTTTCATTTATAACAGGACCCATATTTGGATTTTCGCGAGCATCGTTTACCGTTAGTTTTTTCGTTTCCTGAACAAGGGCTTCACAGAATTTATCATAAATTTTTTCATCAACAATTACTCTTGAGCATGCAGAACACTTTTGTCCCTGAAAACCGAAAGCCGCCTGAACGACACCTCTTACGGCATCATAAAAATCCGGAACTTCAGAATCTACAATAATAGAATCCTTACCGCCCATTTCTGCGATCACTCTTTTGATCCAGATCTGAGATGATTGTTTCTTAGCGGCAAGTTCATTTATCCTGAGACCAACTTCCATTGATCCGGTAAAAGAAACATATCTTGTAAGCGGATGAGTAACGATAAGATCACCGATAGCGGAGCCGTCACCTGTAAGAAAAGTAAGAACACCTTTCGGCAAACCGACATCTTCCATAAGTTCAACAAACATCTGCGCAATAGCTGGGGAATCGCTTGAAGGTTTCAGCACGACAGTATTTCCGGCAATAATGGAAGCGGAAGTCATTCCTACAAGAATAGCCAGAGGAAAATTCCACGGCGGAATTACAACGCCGACGCCGAGCGGGATATACTCCAGTATGTTTTTCTCTCCCGGAATTTTCACAACTGGCTGACCTTCATCATATCTGAGCATTTCTCTTGCATAAAATTCCATGAAGTCAATTGCCTCAGCTGTATCACCGTCTGCTTCAGCCCAGTTTTTTCCTACTTCATATACCATCATTGCAGAGAAATCATGTTTTCTTTTTCTCATAAGTCTGGCAGCTTCTACAAAATATTTTACTCTTTTCTTAACTGGAGTATTCTTCCATTCCTGAAAAGTATTATTTGCAATATCAATTGCGTTAATTGCCATTTCAGCAGTTGCTTTCTGAAACACACCAAGTTTCTGATCTCTTTTGGACGGATTGTAAGATATAAGTTTTTTTTCAGTAGTAAAATTTTCACCGCCAATGACAAGCGGATATTCCTTTGAAAATCTTTCAGTTACTTTTTTTAAAGATTTTTCAAAATCCTTTACATTCTTTTTCTTGGAAAAATCAGTAAAGGGCTCGTTTTTAAATTTTGATAATTTCATATATGATTTTTTGATTTAATATTATTTTGATAAAGCTTCGATTACTTTATTATGAACTTCCGGTCTGATCTCTCTGATGCCGTTATTATCTCTTGAAGGATAGACTCTGTTTGTAAGAAAGATAATAATAATTTTTCTGTCCTTATCACACCAGACACTCGTTCCTGTATAACCGGTATGTCCGAAAGAGTTTTCAGAGATCAGTTCACCGCAGGGAATTCTGTACTTCGATCCGGAACCGTCCGGTTTTGTATCCCAGCCGAGAGCTCTTGTATTCTCATACTGCAGATCTGTAAATTTTCCGGTGAAAAGTTTTACTATCTCTTCGTTAAACATTTTCTTGACTTTTGAATCACTTGAATAATAAGTCCCTTCATTAAGCATCATCTTCATAAACATATAAAGATCTTCAGAATTCGAAAAAAGACCTGCATTGCCGGAAACTCCGCCCATCACTGCTGCAGCTTCATCATGAACTTCTCCCTGCAGCTGACGGTATCTCCAGTAAGAATCTTTTTCAGTAGGAAGGATATTTTGTCTGATGCTTTCATCCGGACTGAATAAAGTATTTTTCATTCCGAGATTATCGAATATATTTTGTCTGCAGTATTCATCAAGGTATGAGCCGGAAACTTTTTCAGCAATAACTCCAAGTAAAATTGCATTCAAATCACTATAGACGAATTTCGAATTAGTTGCATAACTCATATTTGAATTATAGATCTCATTCAGGATATCACTTTTTGAATTAGAGGTTTTATAGAACGGTATCCAGGCTTTTAATCCGGAGTTATGCAGCAGGAGATTAAGTATTGTTATATTATCTCTGCCGCCACCTGAAAACTCAGGTATATATTCAATTACATAATCATTAAGATCGATTTTTCTTTCTTCATAAAGCTTCATAACAGCAGTTGTAGTTGCTACAACTTTGGTAACTGAAGCAATATCAAAGAGACTATTATCAGTTACTTTCTGAGAAGAATTGTCATAAGTAAAATTGCCATAGGACTTTTGATATAAAATATCCTTGTCGTTACCAACTAATATCTGAGCGCCGGGAAAAGCATAACCGGAAATTCCCGATAAAATCACATCATCAACTTCAGAAAAGTCCTGCGCAACAGAAAAACAAATTGCAGAAAACAGGAATATAACCGATAATAAATATTTGAACATAGGTGTAAAATATACTCAAATTAGAATGGTTGTTCAATTTACTTTATTGGGATATTGGATAAATTAATTCAGGGAAAAAGATCCGGGATGGAATAATTAAAAATGATGTATTGAAAAAAAGTCGGTATATGGGGCAATAAACCACTGAAGTGGTTTATTGCTGCTTCGCGGAATACAATTCCGCGCTACAAACTGTAGGGATTAACACATACTTCATGCATAACGGTTTTATCCGTTTTTTGCTTTATGACGCCAAAACCAGAATCAGCTTCCAAATCTCAATCTGTGTCTCCTGAACCTTAATCCGGAATACATTAAACCCAGCAATAGTATTCCCGGCAGCTCAATCCCAAATAATCCGCAAACTCCGGTCTCGTTTTTTATCTCCGCTGTCATGTTAATATCTTCCTTCAATTGTGATAATGATTTTTCCCAGGATACTGAATTCCCGTCTATAACTCCGTTTGAAACTATTACCTCATCCGGAAAAGTAAATCTGTAAATTAATTTATATTCACCCGATGCCAGTTTGTCTGCGCTAACAGTGTCCTTCACAAGAGTATAACTGAAAATATATTTATCGTCACCCTTTTTCCATTCTGTCCTTGAATTTGAAAATCCCTTTGCTTCAGGAAGTTTGTTGAAATCCTTAAAACTGATTTTTAGTCTCACGTGAGTAGTTGAATCAGCTTCAGTCACTTCGGTTTTAAGTTCAGTTACATCGCTGTTTAATGATGTATAGTTTTTTCTGATCTGCTCTTCGGAAAAACTAAAGCCGCCGATTTCATCTCCCATTGATAAATTTGATGATCTTGTCGAATAATGAAGGAATATCGTTCCGGATCCGTCTTCATTGATCACAGTCTGCTGATCAATGTTTATGCATGACTGAAATATTATAGAAGCAAAAAGTAATAAAAGGTATTTCAAATTTGACTTATTCATATTATTTAAATTATTTTTTTATTTTACTTTAACCGGAAAATTCTTCTGAAATCCTTCTGCAATTTCTCCCATTCGTAATTTAAATCCTTCATTATCTGATTCGGCTATTTTTTTGTTAAGGATCTCAATCAGATAGATCTGAATTCCGTCATCATAGAATATTCCCAGACCAGATGAATAATTAATGAATGCTTCGAATTTATCATCAGGCATATTCCTGACTGAAGTTAAGAGTGAATGAAATCCTGCCCTGTCCTGAGAAAACTCATCCGCAGTCTGATTAGTCACAGATTCATAATATTCATTACCATAGGAACTAAGCTCTTCCGCCGCTAAAAATCTTGCGCCGAAATAATTACTGTTTAAGAGCTTCATCAATACAGGAATATTTGACACAGCTTTATAATTCTTAAATGCAAATGCCAGATCTTTTTGAAATATTTTACTTCCGGTGTTTTCGGATACAAGTTCTGAAAGTCTTTGTAAAACTTTTTCTTTGAATATAGTGTCAGTTGTGTCGGTCTTAATTTTTCCAAGCGCATTTACTGAGACAGTTCTGATCCTGATGTTATCACTGTAAGTAAGATTGAGTAATTCTTCTTTTCCTGCCGGATTTCCGGTTTCTCCGAAGAGGTAACAAATATAAGCGACTTCATTTTCATTGAAAATGGATGAAGGCTGCATGGATATATTATAAAGCTTTAGTTTTTGACTGAATAAGTTTCCCATTGAATATCCGATTTTAAATGCAAGATTTCTTAATACTAATCCCGACCGGTGATCATCAGTTTCAAGATATTTTAAAATGTATTCACTTGTGTTTATACTGTCTTCAACAAGTTTCCTGAATCCATATTCCTGCCAGAGTGAAAATCTCGGCTCTATGGTTTTTGCCATTATAAAATATTCTTCTTCAGAATATTTTTTCACTGAATCCAAAGGCACTTTGTAATTCGAACCGCTCGGAGTAAAACTCTGATCAGTCTGATAAAAATCAAACATCACTCCCCAGTGAGATGAATTTATGATAATACTGTCTGTCCGTTCCGAATAAAAATCTTCACCTGATCCGTCTATGAAAATACCGAGACTTCCGAATTCCCTGCGTGAATTTCCATAACCTCTTGTGTTGCCGGATTCTTTACTTAAGTAACCGTCTCTTCCTTTTACGTCAATGAATATTCCGATCCCGTTTGCATTTCCCGCTCCCTGAGAGAGTGAGTAGGCGGAATAATTATCATTTCCGTTTTCGTCATACATTAATCCGAATCCAAAATCATGTCCGCATCCCTGCGACACTCCGTTTGAAGAATAAAAATCCCAGCCGGATTTATCATAAAGAATTCCAACGGCAAGATGAATCCCCGAACCCTGCGCATATTGATAGGAATTATATTTATCATTCCCTGAATTATCAGAAATTATTCCCAGTCCATACCAGTAAGCTCCTCCCTGTCCGAAAATATCCGTATTATAAATGTCATTGCCTTCTCCTTCTATTATCATTCCGATCCCGCCGGCATAATAAGGACGCAGTCCGAGTCCGTAACCCTGGCTCATCGAAACATAATGATCTTCATATCTTCCGATATCCAGTGAACGCGCATCGATCAGGTAAGAGTCATTTCCTTTTCTGTCGGATATCACTCCAATTCCTCTGGTCATTCCAAATCCCTGTGAATATGAATTAGCAATATACACATCATTTCCTTCTGTATCTGAAAGTATCCCGTAACCGAATGCTGCCGCGCCTGTTGAAAATTTATCCGCCTGATAAATATCATTACCTTTCAGATCCCAGAGAATCCCTGTGCCGAATAGCGCTGAGCCGAGTGAAGTATTCTTTCCGCGGTAAGTGTCATCACCGTCTGCATCAAATATAAATCCTGATGAAAAAGACGAACCGGCAAGTGTGAAATTTTCTTCTGATGAATAAAGGTCATTGCCGGATATATCAATAATGCAGCTGAAGTTGTTAGTGAACAAATTTTTACTGCCGGATTTTATCACATTATAAACATCATCTCCGCCGGTATCAATTATAAAATCAAAATGGCTGTTGTAAATATTCCTGCCTTTTCCACCAACAGCTATCCTTATATTATTTTCATTATAGTAAAATATAAATTCACCTGATACATTTTCATCATTTATAAATTCCGTATCTGCATTTTTAAGAATTATTCCGTTTGTCAATATCATTTCAAAAATAGATGCGCAGAAATTCATATCTAGGATGCCTTCACTTATAATATCTTCTGAATATTTCGATGAGAGTATATCCAGTGTAGTTTTTGAAACAGCGATAGATGAATCTCTGGATGCGTTGAATTTAAATATATCAGAATTATTTTCCTCATCTGATTTATCTGATGATGAAGATTCGCTTTCTGAAATAATGGAGAATAAATTTTTTGAGATGAAATCGCGCTCTGATTGAGAAAATTTCTTAGCAGTATTTTTACTCTGATTAAATTTCTCTAAACAAAATTTAATCAGTTCGTTGTATAGGTCATCAGGCTTTTTAATATTCAGATCTAATTCCTGAATTTTCTCAGTCTTAAAACCCGTGTCTTTGATTTTCACAAGTTCATAGAAAAGTTCACGCAGATCAAGACTGCTCAGATCACCGGCTGTACCTGCAAATTCTAAAGATGTTAAAGGCTCGGTCATAAGTTCGCGTACAAGCGGAAGAAGCAATTTAGAATTGTTCGTCGGCGTCTTGTCTTTGTCAAAGTTAACGGGAATTGTTATGTCCTCTTTCTCCAGCCCTCTGTAAGATAATGTAAGATCTAAAATAGAATTTATATTTTCCTGTGAGTAAGAAATATTAATTGCAAATATAAAAATTATAGAAAGAAATATTTTCATTTATAGAGTTTTGCGCCTGTGAAATATTATGATAGTTATATTCAGTAATAATTTAAAGTTTAAATTAAATTACTCATAATTGTTTGTTGAATATTCTAAGCAAGTATATTTTGAAAAAATTAAATTTTGTCAGGATAAAACGGCTTAAACGTTTATAAAATAAAATATTTTATCAATTAATTTAAATACTTATATTATTGCAATAAATTAACTCTGTTTAGAAAAAATTAATCATTAAAATGAAAAAAATTACTTTATTATTCATCTGGATAATGTTCGTTTCCGCAAATGTAAATTCTCAGACTGTAGTAGCGACTTATCCTTTTCCAAACTATTCGCAGTATAATTCTTTCTGGGGTATTACAAAAATAGGAGATACATTAAGAATTGCTACAGACAATAACGGCAGCATTTATAAAGTTACAGAAACAGGACAGATAAGAGACAGTCTTACTACTCCTTTTAATTTTAATCACGGACTTATATGGGACGGCACAGGTTACTGGATCGCAGAACAGTTCAGAACGGCAGGCGCGCGGCTTTATAAAATAAATACTTCAGGCGCTGCTGTTGATTCCATTCAGCTGCCTTCGCTTATTGGCGGAGCTTCAGGCGGAGTAGGGGATCTGGCTTATCATGACGGAGGTATCTGGTTTACAATTTATTCTCCTGACTTTACAGCTTATCCGTTTGCTTATGCATATAAAATTAATCTCGCTTCACGTCTGATCACTGATACTATTCCGCTGCTCGGAAGACAGGTACAGGGAGTTGCAATTAAAGGCGATACATTATTTTATGTAAATGATTATTTTCATACAACGCCGTTTGTTGATGAAGAAAGAATATATGCGTACAGTCTAACTTTAAGGGATACACTATTTTCATTTCCCGGTCCTGATCCTGACGGAAACTGTAACCCCAGAGGACTTCACTGGGACGGTCAGCATCTATGGCTTACAGCTGACAGAGTAGGAGGTACTACATTTCTTTATAAAACATTGTATAAGTATTCTGTGACCGGCGCCGGAAATCCGCAGATCACGACGAGTTTAAATTCAGCGGATTTTGGAAATACTGTAATCGGAACTACAACTGACAGACAATTCAATATTACAAATACCGGAAACGGCAATCTGATAATTTCCGCTTACAATATTACCAACAATGTGTTTTCTATTAATCCGAATAACGTACCCGACACAATTGCTCCGGCTCAGACAAAACTTTTTACTTTGAAATTTTCTCCGGTTGCATTCGGTGATGTTTCAGGACAGCTTAATATAAACAGCAATGACGGAGTTACACCTGAAAAGATAATTAACCTTTACGGCAAGGGAATATTTAACGGAAGTTATATCGGCTCTTCTGTTACTGCTATAAATTATTCTTCAAGAAGGATAAACTCTCTGAGCGGCGGTTATCTGAATATTACCAATCAGGGCAGCGCTCAGCTTTCTCTGAATTCAGTTACTTTCAGTTCTCCGAATTTCAGACTCGATACTGTCGGTCTTGTATTTCCGATAGTTATAGATACTCAGAAGACTGTTCCTTTCAGGATCTGGTTCAACCCGAATACAGCATCGAATTTTACTGACTCTGCATCATTCAATTCAAATGCAGGAAACACAGCGCAGTTAAAAATTCCTCTTTCAGGTACGGGCGTTAATAATCCTGCAGTTCTCGGTGAGATAATGTGGCAGGGAAATATTCCCGATAATCCGAATGTATCCTTCGATAATTTTAAGGTTATGTCGATGAAAGAAATCCCTGATGTAAACTCTGACGGTGTAAATGATATGATGATCTCAACTGATAACTACTGGACAATTTGTTATAACGGAAATTCATCTCTGACTGATGACATTTTATGGAAGCATAATACAAGGACAAGCAGTACCGTATCCGGCTCAGTAGTTTATGAAGACGGACTTCAGATATTAGGTGATGTAAATAATGACGGCATACGTGATGTTGTGATCGGTACCGGAGGAAATAACGAACTCGTTTACGCGCTGTCAGGAAGAACAGGACAAGTATTATGGACTTATGGTGATTCTTCAATTACTTCAGACGGTGATATTAACGGACTCAATGTTTCTAAAGATTATAATAATGACGGAATCAATGACGTGCTGGTAGCGGCAACAGGTGAAGGAATGGGTAACGGAAGACATGCTGCGATTTGTCTGAATGCAGTAAACGGCGCTATAATTTTTTATGCTGTTCAAAACGGAGAGTTTACTCACAGTATTGCATCAAGTTCAGTCGGCGGAGCAATAGACTTCAGCAGCAACGGCGGACCATACGGTATAAACGGTTTTTCAAATACCGGTTCCTTTTTATGGACTCTTCCTGTTACCAGTACAGTATGGAATTTAAAAGAAATGCCTGACGTAAATTCTGACGGTGTAACTGACATTGCAGCGTTTGTGGGATTCAGCGCTTCTCTGAGAATGATCTCCGGAAGTACCGGAACGCAGATCTGGAATAATGATTACGGTCAGAGTATTGATGGTAATATCAGACTGATTAATGATCTTGATAACAACGGATTTAAAGACATTATATTTTCCGGCGCACAGGCGCTTTTCCGTGTGGATCCGAGGACGCCATCTGTTTTATGGTCGGCTTTCCTTGATAATAATTATATTCACGGTGTAGATGAGTTATCAGATCTTACAGGCGACGGTATCCCTGAAATTATTG
>JADJWZ010000012.1 GCA_016716125.1 Ignavibacteria bacterium
TAAGCTTCTCATTGTTTTCGCTTATACTTGTAGTGTTTGATCTTATCTGTTTTTCAATAAAGAAATTGTGTTTGAAATACGTATACTGTTTTGTTCTTCATTTCTTTATGCCTATTCTTTAATTTTATTACTTCAAGATTAAAGCTGTTACAATCAGCAGACTCCTGTGAAAATTCCTTTCAATCTCATTGAATTCTTTTCCAGTAAGGAAAAGCAATCTTTTGTCAAAGTTAAATTGTTCATTCTCAAATTTACTTAACTCTTTGATCTGTTCGTCAATCGTCCTGTTAAGTTCTTTATTTGCAGCGGAAAGGTCATCATACAATACTTCATTGCCTGAATATGTTTTATTTAACTGTTCTTTTGAATTCAGCTTCGAAATTTCATTCTGTAATCTGTTTATTTCAAACTTCAGATCTGTGCATACTTTCTTCTCTCTTCTATCCGGTACAGCTTCGAATTCAGTTATAAGTTTTTCTCCCGGACTTTAACCCGTTTAACTGTTTCTGTTTTCTGTCAGAGAGTTTTCTATACCGTTTATTACTTTCTGTCTGCCAAGTCTGACTGAGTCTTTCATTTACTTTACCGCCTGACCGGATAAATCCGTTTGTTACTATATCTCCCTCGAGTGTTATAAACTTATAATAATTATCTTCCGATAATTTTTTCGCAGTGCTGAAATTATCCACTATAATATACTCATCAAGAATATACTTCATTAGTTTTAAATGTCTTTCATCATTACATTTTACAAATTCATCAGCAAATCCAAACACACCTTTATCCTTTATGAAAACCGGTTCCTCTTCCATAAAATCAAAATATTCAAATGTTTTAAAGTTACAGGTCATTAAGTATAATGTAACTTTACCTTTTGATTATCCGAAAGCTTATCAATAAGAGTATCAAGTTTTGTTGATTCGTCAAGTATAATGTAGTTGGACATTTCACCGAGCGCTGTTTCTATGGCAATCTTAAATCTGTCTTCCAATTTATCACATCGAGAATAGCGAAACATTTTTCCCTTCTTCATCAATAAGAAATTTAATCTCCTTCTGGCATAATCAGTTAAATTATCCGAAAGCTCTTTCAGATGACCGGCTTTATTACCGAGTTTATGAATTTCAATATCAAGCTCTGAAAATTCTTTTTCTTTTTCAGACAGCTTTTTACCTAAGGAGGATTTCTCTGATCTCAATGTCTTCAGAATCTTTTTCGGAGATCTTAATCTTTGTCACTAACTGATTTTATTTTTCCTTCAAATTCACCAATAGCTTTATCAGTCTCTTCAAGCTGAGTTAATAATTCGGAGTTTGATGAAGAGATCTTCTCAAGCTGATTAAGATTATTGTCATAGTTGATCTTGTTTTTCTGATACTTTTCTTTTTTTTCAGTAACTATACCGGCGGAGTGCTTTAGCCTCTGGAGCAAGTTCCTCAAGCATTTCATTCTTTTTTTCATTGATGATCTTAATGCTTGCTTCCACTTTTGATTTCTTTTCAATAAGTGGACTTTCAGACATGTAAATTGTATTTGAAAGAACTTTTACTTTTTGTCCGGTATCTTCAGCTTTTTCCCTGCTTTTTTCAATATTCTCTTTGAGAGATTCATTCTCACCTGTAAGCCGGTTATTGTTTGAGTTAAATTGTTGATCTTTTCATTAAGAACAAGATTTCTCTCTTTCAGTCTGATTCGCATTATCCTCTAACAGCGTTATACTCTGAAGTAAGATCAGAAAGAGTTTCGTCAAGAGATGATATTTCAGCCCTGGAATTTATCAAGCTGCATGTCATTAACTTTGATCTCTTCCGAAAGTGATTCTTTTAATTTTATATTATCATCTTCCTTGTCTTTAATATCATTAATTTCTCTGATGAGTGATTCGTATTCAAACTTTCCGGTTTTAAGCTCAAGAGATTTCAACTCCTCGGAAACAATCTTTGCTTCTTCATTTCTTTTCGCCTGACGTTCGAGCGCGTTTACATTCCGCTGCTTTCTTCCCGGATAATGTCATTTACTCTTAAGAGAGATTCATGAACAGCATCGAGTCTGTTGAAAGTCAGATCGCGGTTATGTTTATATGAAACGACTCCCGCAGCTTCTTCAAAGAGTTTTCTTCTTTCATGTTTTACATCGGACAGAATGGTCTCAACCATTTTTAATTCTATTACAGAGTATGCATCCGGACCAATACCGTGGTATGCAATAAATAATTCCTAATCGTCTTTCAGCCGGACCTTGTGCCGTTCAGAAAATATTCGGTTTCTCCGCTTCTGTAAAATCTTCTTGCGATCTGAACTTCATTATATTCCGTCGGCAGAATGTTTTTATTATTCTGAATTGTAACCACTACTTCAGCTACGCTTAGCGGTTTTCTGAATTTCGTTCCGTTGAATACAACATCTTCCCGTTTACCGCTTCTTAATACTTTATCCCCCTGCTCTCCGAGTACCCATCTCAGCGCATCCACTATGTTGGATTTTCCGGAACCATTTGGTCCTACTATAGCGGATACGCTGTCAAACTCAATAGTAGTTTTGTCCGCAAATGATTTAAATCCGAATATTTCTATCTTGGAAAGATACAATTATAAATTATTATTGATTCAGTTTAGAAATGAGTTCATAAGTTTCGTCGCTCCGGTAAAAAGTAAAATAGCTGTAGATCAAAGCAATAAAAATGGAAATTATAATTAGTCCGTAAAAATATACTTTGCCTGTCCTGATGTCAAAGAGGGATTTTTGCCCCGATTAAAATTCTGTTTAAACTTAATATCGCAAAGTATTATAAAAAGCCAGGACTGACAATGAAATATATGCCGGATTTGATTCGGTTAATTTATAAAGTACTGTTCCTATTGGTAAAAATATCAGCATTGGTAGTATTGACCAAAGACAAATTGTATAAATAATTTTAAAATAGGATTTTCCCTTTGTGTAAAATGAAATAAAGTAAAGAAAAATGATGTAATAAAAATAATTAAAATAATTAAAAGAGATATTGAAGAGATCAGGTAAAATTTATTGTTCACAATATCGCTGAAAAAAATTTTAGCGCTGTCATTCGTTAATATTTTAGACAAAAGCATGTCAAAAGAATTACTGTCTTTTAAAAAATAAAGGACTGAAGAAAAAATAATCTGAGCTGATGGAGATGCTTAATGTCAGCAGAATATTATATCCTCTCGAAATTATCATCTGATCTTTTACCAGCGCAAAAAAATATGTCGGTTTATAAAGGCATCTGACCAGACCTGACCGGAATTTTCTGTCTTTATTTATAAAGAATGCAAAAATAATCATTACAAGCATTCCCGCAATTATAAAAACATATGGAAATTCATGAATATGATTTCCTTCCTGTATCCTGGGCAGATCCTCACGGTACAGAAGTCTCTTAATAAAGTTGGTGGAAAGTTTTTGTTCCCTGTTAAATGTATGTATGCCGTTTGTCTGAAGATAAGGATTCAAATCAAGCGGATAATTTAATGGTTTTTCAGAATTCCAGTCTGCATAAGATGACATAAAATTTCCTGAAAAAGACTGAGAAGCTAACGGGTATATTTCCTTATAAAATTTCATCTGTGATTCCTGTGATCTTATATCGCTGAATCCGTTGTTGTTTCCGTTTTGAATTTTAATGCCGTAGCCGGAAATAAAATAAGAAGTATTTTTTCTGTTGGAAACCGGTTTTGATTTGTTTGTTAAGATAGTTAGGTCTTCTTTGATGGAATTATAGTTGTTACCGTAAATATTTAATCCGATAAAATCTACTAATTCCGAGCAAATATCTTCATTAAAAGCATGTGATGTATAATATTTAAGTCTTTTATTAATGGAATCGACAGCTGAAGCTGCTGATTTTAAATAATCATAAGTATGCTCTGACGAAACATCCAGATCATTTCCCAGACCCCATGCCAGTATGCTTGGTTCGTTTCTGTCTCTTTTAATAATTTCAGTAAGATAGTCTACTGCCGGAGTTATGAATCTTTCCTCTTCAAAATAGTGAGCGGATATTTCATTTAAAGGGAATTCCTGCAGAAGAAATAACCCTATTCTGTTACATACATTTACAATATAAGGATGAGCTGATCTTCCCGGAACTCTGACAGCATTGAAACCCAGCGCCTTTATACTAATAAGATCTTTTCAACTTCTTCATATCTTAAAGCGGATGCAAAGCCCGGCATATCTTCATAGTAATTTATACCGTTCAGCGCGATTTGCCTGCCGCTTTGAAAAATCTGATTGCCGCTTTTTGAAATATCGTTAAACCCTGTTTCGGAATAGCTTTCATCTATCACATTTCCTGACTTATCTGTAATGATTATTCTGAGAATATAAAGCTCAGGAGTTTCCGGTGACCAGAGAATGGGATTACTGACGGAAATATAACTTTCCGTCTTAATAGTACTGTTATCGACCATTTCAAAAGGAACAAGATCTGATTCGGAAAAAACATCTCCGGTGGATTTTCTGGTTAGAGATGATCTTATAAAAAAATCATTATTCGGAACTGAGTCTTCTGATTATTGATGAATGTTGACTTTTACTTCAATCTGATTTGTCAGTTTAAGAGAAAGCAGGTTGTCTATTTTATAATTTATAAAATTACTGAAGACAAATACTTTCGGAACAGCTATCAGGTAAATGTCTTTGTTAATTCCGCAAACTTTTGAATAATTGATCTGATCTGAGAGGGGATTCGTATTCCTGAAATTTAATTCACTGTTGATATTAATTACTATCTCATTTTGAGAAGAAACTATGCCGTCCGAAAGAGGAACAATAACAGGCGAGCATCCACCGGTATGACTTGATATGAAGTTATTGTTGATCTTAATCTCAGATTCATAGTTGATCCTTCTGCAACAAGAATGAAACTTTTCACTGCAAGTATTTCGTCATCTATTACAAAGCTTTTCCTGAAAACTGATTTTCCGGAGAAATCATAAGCGAGAGGAACAGTAAAGGTCTGATAGCTTTTTCCTTCATTAAATGAAGCTTCCCATTGTCCGTTAAGACTGATTTTAAGCCTGGTCTCACTTTCAAAAAACAATCCGATATCTGACAGATTAGTCTCTGACGGTCTTTCAAATACTTTTATCTGAGCAGAAATAAAAGCAGAATTATATAAAATCAGAAAAAGTAATAATATTATCTTTGAACTTTTTACTAAAGTATTAGAAATATTCATCAATTGTTTAAAAGATACGCAAATATAACAATTAAGAGCAGGAATTTAAAGTATTGAATTAAACGGTTTGTATTTTAATTTTTATCTCATAATAAAGTTGCAAAAAATGTTAAAAAAAAATCCGGAGTTCCAATTAAGGAACTGCCGGATTAAGCGGAAAGCAAGCAAGTTTACTTTTTAGTATGGTCATCCTCTCGTTGTTACTATTCCTCCTGCATCGAGTCTGTAAAAATAAGCACCCGAAGATAAGTTTTCCGCATTGAATGTTACATTGTGTTCTCCATTTGTTCTGAACTCGTTTACTAATTTCCTTACTTCTTTTCCTGTAATGTCAAATACTCTTAAACTGACGAATCCATCTTTGGGAATAAAGAAGTTAATTCTCGTAGTAGGGTTGAATGGATTAGGTAATTACTCAAATTAAATTCATCTGTTCTTTCAGAAAGAGTTTTTCCGTTTAATTCCCTAATATGGGCGAAAATGTTATTGAAGTGTTTATATACAATCACAAGTTTGTCGTCTTGAATTGTAATCGAAGTATATTCCCCTTCGTCTATGCTATGAATCTCAACCGTATTATTGCACAGGTCGGATTCGTCAGTTAAGTTTGATTTAGAAATGAATAATCTGTTATTATCTGTATTCATCCAGTTCACAAACAGATCACCATTATTTACTAACATGGAGTTCTTAATCCTGATGTCAGGTAAAATTCTCTCAAAATTACCTTTCGTATTTTCACAGGAAATTAAATAACTTTTACATGTAAATTTATCGTTCAGATCCTTATCGTATGCAGATCCCATTATCAGATTTGAATTATTTGAAAAATCTTTCCAGACCATATACATCCCGAAGTAACCGTCAGAGATAATTCTCGGATCACCGGCATTCAGATTATCCGTTAGCGTCTTTGTCGTAATGATCTGCAGATCTTTATTTACTTTTAAGACTTTAATATAATTTCCGCTGGTATCAAATATCTCTGCAGCAATCAGAAATGAATTATTGTCAGATAAGATCAGATTATGATTGTAAAATATTTCTTTTCTCAGCTTAAGGACGCCGGAATTACTTAAAGGAGAGGTAAAATTGTTTCTTATAATAAGGCTGCCTTTATGACCATTATGATATGGCGTGCCGTCATGGTCAAGTCTTGAAGCGTAAACATCGAGACTGTAATTTAAGCTGTTTTCAAAAGAATTTCTATTATCCAGCCATGTTATAAAAACTCCGCCCTGCCCGTCTGATGTCAATGTTGGTTTTCTCTGATCGTTGTCATAATCGCAAACTTTAGCGGGATAAGCATCATTCCATAATTTATTCATATTGTAGTCAATCGCCTGTGCATATATATCAAAATGACCGTCATAAAAATTTTCCCATGTTACGACTATAAAACCATGTTCAGTGACTGCTGTGGCAGGGCTGTAGTTACTTCCCGGCAGACCGGCGGAAAGTGAAACCGTTCTATTTTCTATATTTCCGTAAGAATCTATTTTTATTGCAAATATTTCATCTGTGTAAATTGAATTTCTGTGGAAAATAATTACAGCACCTCCGGTATTGTCAGGATGTACAATAGGGAAGTCCGACATATATCCAAAGTTACTTATCAAAATCTTTCCGGAATTTCCCCATTCAATACTCCCGTCGGAATTCATTTTCTGCGCAAACATAGTTCCGTTACTTGATTCATCATACCAGATGATCAGATTTTCCTGTGTGCTTCTGTCTGAATTTAATCCGACGCTGACCGGAAAAAGTTTATCGTTTTTTCCTTTTGAAAGCTCAACTGTTTTACCTAAAGTGTCTGATGCTGAAATAACCAGCATCATAATTGTAACAACGAGTGAAACCGAGAATGACCATTTTTTCATATTTTGTTTTGTTAAGGTTTAAAAAAATTCCTTTTAATTTTTTTAATTATAATTTTAAAATATTCCTTTCGTTTCAATTTCAGGATTTATAAATTGCCGGAGTAAATGTGAAAGTTCTTTTATAGTCACCCGGCAATTTAATAATCCGATTTCATTTTCTTGTTTCTTCCTTTAGATTACCTCTTCAACAATGAAGCTGGACAAAACTATATATTTTTATCCGTCAGGTCAACTTGTAAAAAACGCGTTTTGTGAAAATTTATTTTTTGACACGCTTCAAACTATTGTAAACAAAGGGTTTGCAGAGATCGATGCAAAATCATTTTTATGAAAAAACGACTGAAAATTAAAAAAACAAATTCATTATGATTGAATACTTTAACATGCTGAGTCCCCGCGAGGTCGGAAGATTTGGAAAATTTTTGAATTCCCCGTTCTTCAATTCGAATAAAAGTATCATAATATTATTCGATTATCTCAAATCAATTTATCCTGAAATTAAAAAAGAAAATATTTCCAAATCAGTTATCTCAAGTGTTGTATATGGCGAAAAAAAGATGAACGACGTAAAGATAAGAAAACTGCTTTCTGACTTCGGGATCCTGATGGATACTTTTCTGATTCAGATTGCTGAAGATGAAAGATCACCGGGAAGAAGAGTGCTGCTCCTGAATACATTAAGGGAAAGAGGAATGGTGAAAAGATTTGAAAAAGAATACAGGGAATTAAGCAAAAGTCAGAAAAGCTCTTTTTCGAAGAATGAATCTTTTTACAATGATCAGGTGAACCTCCTGAGCGAATATTATAATTTCAATCTTATTAATTTCAAAAATACGGAAGCGGAATGTCTTCAGATGAAATCTGATTTACTCGATATGAAATTTCTTTTTTCAAAGCTGCATACGTTTTATGAGATGTTTGATAATGAAGGTTCGAGAAACAGAGGTCAGTATTTTAACAGGACGTTTTATGATGAGCTGATGGAATTTACGGAAAATAGTCTTCCGCATATTAAGGATAAACATCCGAATGTTTTCATTATCTATCATGTGCTGAGGATGAATGAAACTCTCAATGATGATTATCTCGATACAATGCTGACATATTTAAAGAAAAAGCATAAAAAATTTAATAAAAAAAGTCTGAGTTATTATTATAATTATATAACTTCATATTACACCACAAAAATTAACGCAGGGCATATAAGGTACAGAAAGGATCTGATCAGTGTGTATATGAAGATGGAGAAGGAAGAACTTTTTCTGATCGACAAAATAATTACGGATGTGGAATATAACAACGTAGTCAATGCAGCATTAGCTGAAGGTGAATTTGAATGGGTGAACCGTTTTATAGAACATTACAGAAAGTATCTCGAAAAAAGTTTTGCTGATGACATTTATAATCTTGCCAAGGCAAAATATTATTTTCATATAAATGATTATGAGGAAATATATAAGCATCTGAATCAGGTTGATATTAAAGATCCGACCTATTACATTAATTCTAAATTTCTGCTTGGAAGAGTTTATTATGAAAGAGGGGAGACGGAAAGAGTCCATTATATTCTTGACAATTTAATTCAATATAAAAGAAATAAAAAAATACTCTCCACTGAGCAGCAGAAAAGTATTGTGCTCTATATAAAATTTATGACAGAACTAATAAAACTTTCCGAAATTCCCGGGATTGAAAAGGATACGAAAAAACCAATTAAAACTCAGTTAAGAAAAGAGATGTCAAACTCTGACGGATTAATACCGGGTATAAACTGGTTTTATTCAAAGCTTTCGACCGCATAAAATATTTGGCAAAGGAAAATTACTTTTTTGGAAACAAAGGTCTGATCTCAACTTCATTAAGCAAAGCTCTCTGAGGAAGCTTTACACTCAGCAGACATACTTCAGCTACATCATCCGGCGATAGGATAGTATCTCTTGCGGAATTAAGATCAGCGCTCGGATGATCAAAGAAATTTGTATCCACCGAACCGGGACATATTGTAACAACTCTTATATTATCTTTTCGGACTTCAGCCATCAGCGAAGAAGAAAGTCCAATGACTGCATGTTTAGTGGCGGAATAAACCGAAGCGGTTGCAATTCCGTTCTTACCTGCAATTGAAGAAATGTTAATGATCGTGCCGCCTTTAGATTCAAGCATTGCCTTAACCGCATACTTATTACAGAGATAAACTCCCTTTACATTCACAGCAAACATTTTATCAAAATCAGAAGTTTTGGAATCCGCCAGATTAGCAAAAATACCAAAGCCGGCATTGCAGATCACAGCGTCTATCTTCCCGTGAGCTTTGGTAACTTTTGAGAAAAGATCCTTTACATCTTTTTCTGAAGATACATTGGTTTTTATAAAACTGTAATTTTTATTCTTTATGGGATTTACATCAGTACGGGATGAGTTGATGACATTATAGTTATTTTTGAGAAATAACTTTACGCATGCAAGCCCGATTCCTTTGGAGCCGCCGGTAATTATAATTGTTTTTTTCATCGCGAAGTCAGGATTAGGTTTTTAAAAGCGAAAAGCGGCCAAAACCGCTTTCAACATTTTCGTACGCCCGACTGGAATCGAACCAGTAACCTACAGCTTAGAAGGCTGTTGCTCTATCCGATTGAGCTACGGGCGCAAACAATAACAAACAAAATAGTCAATTTATCAAATTCATTCAAACCATATTTCAGACTTAGCCAAGTTTTTTCTTAATTAACTCTTAACTATTAACTCTTAACTTTTGAGTATTTCCTGCACTTGCAAAGACCTTCTCCGGCGTCAGATAATCAATACAATTATATTCTTTGTTAGTGCAGACCGGCTGAAAGTAACATCTGCATTCCTTCTCCGGCTCTACTATAACTCCGTTACCGTAGAGTTCGAATTCATTCCTGTTGAAAATATTATTCATCAGCACCAGTTTCTTCTCAAGCGCGATCGCCAGATGCATGCTCATAGTTACCTGTGTAACTATAATGTCACATTTATTCATAAGATTTATATATTGATCCAGTTCAAAATATCCGAAATAATCTGCGCCTGTTTCAGCGCTGAGAAATTTATTTTTTTCATCTTCCTGTTTACCGCCGAGAAGAATTACCTGATAACCTTCCGAAAGTAATTTATTTATCAGCTCAATCCAGTATTCGTCCTTCCATAATCTTGACACCCATCTCGCTCCGCAGCCGGTATTCAGTCCAATCTTAACTTTGCCGTTATTAAGACCATATTTTTCATTTTGGAAAATGTCAGCTTCACTCTTAATGTCTATTAAATATTTTTCTTTATTGAATTCATATCCGCATATCTCAAAAATTTCTTCGGGATAACTTTTCTTATTCTGTTTTGAAACCGAATCAAAAAGTCCCGTTATAAATTTCTTTTCCGCTTTTTCATTTACGGGATAACAGTTACCGTCCTTTAATGTAAATCCGTCTTTTCTGTCCGCAGAAATTTTATCCATCAGACTGATCGCTTCAATGTCCTTGTCAAGATTGATCACATAATCAAATTTAAGAGAAGAAAGATAACTGATGTTTTGCAGATTATATGCGAATGCCCTGTCAGCGGAAGGGGAAGTATGCAGCGGTACGAGTTCGGGATAATAAGTAAGCCAGTATATTTTAGCGGACGGAGATTCTTTTTTCAGAGGATAAAGTAAAGGAGTGGTCCTCACCACATCTCCCGCCGCGCCTAACTTAATTATTAAAATCTTCCCGTCAGTCTTTTCATAATACCCGCAGTCAGTACAAACTGCACCGAACTTTTTATTCGGTCCGCAAGGAACCTGCGAAATAAAATGTCTGCAGTCGCTCTTAACGTCGGAAAGCTTTATCAAATTAAAATCTTAAATTAAAATAAATTTCTTCGTACTCAATGAATGTATTGTAAAATAATAATTTATAACTGTAAAAAGTATGACTGGAATTGAATTGTCAATTGGGAATTAGGAATTATGAATCCCAAAAAAATACTATCATTCTCGAATAAGATTTGCGTACAAAAAATTGTCCCTCGTGCACTTTTTATTGTCATTCCCGCGTGCTCCTGGCGGGAATCCATTCATTGAACTATGCATTCCCGTAAAAAAAGAATATATCTGTCATGCCCGTGTGCGAAAAATTGTCATTCCCGCGTGCTCCTGGCGGGTATCCATTCATTGAACTATGCATTCCCGTAAAAAAAGAATATATCTGTCATGCCCGTGTGCGAAAAATTGTCATTCCCGCGTGCTCCTGGCGGGAATCCATTCACTGAACTATGCATTCCCACCAATAAAAAATTTCCCCATCAAAAATTGGCGGGAATCCGTTCACTGTACATTGCGAATTTAAGAGCAAAAATTTTTATAGAACTACGTTGATACTACTTAGATATTTGTATTCAAAAACATTGTCATTTCTTTAAACACAGCATAGACAATATTAAAAATTAAAATTTATTATAAGCATAACTGAAAGGTATCATATTTTTCAATTCAAGATTCGGTTTTGATTGGATTCCCGCCGGAAGCACGCGGGAATGACAAAAAAGAAGAACACGGAAATATTAAAATGAAATAAATGATACAAGGAAGTGATTTGGAATTGTAAAAAATGAAGCACTTAATCTAAAGCTCAAAATCTATATTCAGCATTTCATCAGTACCACCAATATCATAAAATAAATCTCTCCATTCAGAATTCATTTTTTCTATCTCCCGGATTTTCCATTTTCTTCTCCATTTTTTTAATTGTTTCTCTTTTTGAATTGCTAACTTTATGTCGTTTGTCTGAACATACCATACAAGTTTATCTACACTATATTTTTCCGTAAAACCTTTGTCTTCCTTTCTTTTATGTTCAGCGACTCTACGCACTAAATCATTTGTAACACCGATATAGAGTGTTCCATTTTTATCACTTGCTATTATATATACACAATAAATTTTCATATAATAATTTTTAACTATAGATTTACAAAAAAATATTTCCATCGAAACAATTCTTCATTCCTATAATAAGGTACTGTCATTTCCACATGCGAAAAATTGTCATTCCCGCATGCGAAAAAATTGTCATTCCCGCATGCGAAAAAATTGTCATTCCCGCATGCGAAAAAATTGTCATTCCCGCATGCTCCTGGCGGGAATCCATTCACTGAACAATGCATTCACATCAAAAAATAAATCATTCCCATCAATAAAAATTATTGTCCTACCCGCGTACGAAAAATTGTCATTCCCGCATGCGAAAATACTGTCATTCCCGTGTGCGAATATACTGTCATTCCCGCGTGCTCCTGGCGGGAATCCATTCACTGAACTATCAGCATATCTATATAAAAATTCGTTAATCCTATGCTGATTTTGTATTATAAAACATTGTCATTTCCTTAAAAACAGCATACATAGAATTAAATATTATAATTTAATATTAGCATATCTAAAAGATATGATATTTTTCAATTCAACATTCGGTTTTGATTGGATTCCCGCCGGAAGCACGCGGGAATGACAAAAATGGTAGCAAGCGTGAATGACAAAAATGGGAGCACCGTTTTACTTTTAATGTGAATAGATTCACAGCGCATTTTAATTAATGATCCAACTAATTATTTCTAAACATATTCTATTTCTTCAATTTTTCAAATTTGATTCGGTTTTTGTTGGTCCCGCCGACAGGGGATGACAAAAATGGGACGCGGGTGACAAAAAAATGGAACGCGGGATGACAAGGCAAGCGGGATGACAAAATGAGGCAAGAAAAATGGGAGCACAGTTTTACTTTTAACGTAAATGGATACACAGCGCATTTTAATTAATGATCCAACTAATTATTTCTGAACAGATTCTACTCCTTCAATTATTCAAATTCAAGATTCGGTTTTGATTGGATTCCCGCCGGAAGCACGCGGGAATGACAAAATTGGGGGAGTACTCGGGAATGACAAAAATGGGGGAGCATGCGGGAATGAGAAAAATGGGAGTACTCGGAACGACAAAAATGGAAGTAGTCGGAAATGACAATATGAGAATGTATGAATTCTATAAAAAATCGAAATTTGTAATTTCTGTTTCCTCACTCTCATAACTTGAAATATTTGTAATTTGAAATTAAAAAACGCCGCAGGCGATTTTAAGTCCGCCTGCGGGTAATATGACAGAACAGTCTCTTTACGGAACAACTATCTTCAGCACATCAGACGCTTGTCCGATCTCGCTGTCGACTTCGAAAAAGAATGCATAATATTCGCGCTGTTCGGGTTTTCCCGGTTCAAGCTTTTCCCTCGTGTCATTGTATGGCGATGAAGTATCAACTGCTAAAAACATAAAGTCCTTTTCATTACCGCGCCTGCCGAATATTTTAGCTGAAGTATTTTGGAGCTTTCTAATATTTTCGGCTAAACTTCCGTCATATCTTTGTGTCAGATAAACATAAAAACGATACTTAATCATAAATTCAGATAAATATTATGATAATGAATTATATTGTCAAATATGAAAAAACGCGATTTGTGAAAATATTTTTTTAGGTAGTGTATTCACGGTACCCGGACCGGTTTTGATTTGCTTTCAAAAGTTTCAAAGATGATATTTGTAATAACTCAGAAGCAATTTGCAGAAAAATTTTGTAGAAGAAGTAAATAAGAAATATTAGCTTGTTTATAAAAAAACTATTACATTTGTAAAAAATCTAATATTATGAAAAAGTTTTATGTAGTAATACTATTGCTGACTTTTTTCGCCCCGAAGTTATCCGCACAGAGTTCGAATTGGTTTACACTTCCGGGGTCCCCTTCGAACAATATTAAAATGGATGACATCTTTTTTATTGATTCTGAAACCGGATGGCTTGCAAGCGGACAGGGTCAGTCTCTTTTATATAAGACAATTAACGGGGGATCTAACTGGACAACCTTATCCGCTCCGTCTGTTTTCTACCGGTGTATAGGATTTGCAAATGAAAACATTGGGTGGGCAGGCGATCTTGACAATGCAACAGTATACAGAACATCGAATGGGGGTTCATTCTGGTCCGGTATCAATATATCAGGTGTTACGAATTCCGGAGTATGCGGAATAGATGTTGTTGATTCCAATATTGTGTATGCTTGCGGCAGATATTATGGACCTTCATTTTTTTATAAGACATCAAATGGCGGGCTTAACTGGACTGCTCAGGATATGAGCTCTTATGCGACAACATTAGTAGATTTATATTTCTTTAATAAGGATACAGGTATGGTGTTTGGAAGCGTCGGAACTTTTTTTAGCGTAAACAACAAAGCCTGTATATTATATACTACAAACGGAGGTACGAACTGGACAAACGTTTATACGAGTGACAGAGGCAGAGAATGGGGATGGAAACTGAGTTTTTTAAATAATACAACGGGTTACGGGGTAATTGAATCATGGAGATCAACCGATACAGTTGGATTTTTGAAAACTACTAATGCCGGATTAAACTGGAATCTTACGAGATTTGAAACCGGGGATACTAATTTTCATGCTCAATCAATTTTGTTTAATAATGAAATGACGGGCTGGATAGGCGGCTATGGCAGCGCGGGAGGGGGCAGTGTTTTAGAAGGTAAAACTTATGAGACTAATGACGGAGGGTTAACCTGGGTTGGATTAAATTTCGGTTATAATATAAATCGTTTCAGAAAGGTCAATGACAGTTTAATCTATGCATCAGGTAAAAGAGTTTATAAATACTCGCCAAAATTTGTTTCGGCAGAACCTGTCTCAAGTATAATTCCGGAGTCTTTTAAAGTTTATCAGAATTATCCAAACCCCTTTAACCCTGTTACTAAAATAAAATTTGATATTACTTCCGCGAGTAAAGGAATAGTTAAGTTAAAAATTTTTAATATACTTGGCAGGGAAATTTCACTTTTAGTAAATGAATACTTAACGGAAGGAACTTACGAAATAAATTTCAATGCCGGAGATATTCCCGGCGGGATTTATTTTTATCAGCTTCAGTCCGGAGAATTTTCACAGATAAGGAAGATGATTTTAATTAGATAATTAGATAATTACAAAATTTTGAGCACAGAGTGACACTTTGAGCACTCAATTGATATATGTTGCAGTACCCGCGTGTTTCAAGCGGAATTAATATCTTAGTACTAACTCATTCCTATAAAAAAATAAAACAAAAGAACTGTCATTCCCGCTTGCTTCTGAAGGGAATCCAATTAAAAGCTAATTTCAAAATTCAAATTACAAATTACGCAAAAATTGTCAATCCCGCATGCTTCCGGCGGGAATCCATTCATAGTACATTTTGAATTAAAGTTCAAAATAATTTAATAACTATTCAGATATTTCTTGAAATATGAACATTTAATTTCACATTAGGTGTTGATTGGATTCCTGCCAGAAGCACGCAGGAATGACAAATATATAGAGCACGCAGGAATGACAATATTGGGAGCATGCAGGAATGACAAAGTTGGAAGCATGCAGGAATGACAAATATTGAAGAACATGAAAATCTTTTAATAACTATTTAATTTTTTCTTGTAATATGAAATTTTTAATTCGAGATTAGGTGTTGATTGGATTCCCGCCAGGAGCATGCGGGAATGACAATATTGGGAGCATGCGGGAATGACAAAATTGGGAGCATGCAGGAATGACAAAATTGGAAGCATGCAGGAATGACAAAATTGGGAGCATGCGGGAATGACAAAATTGGGAGCATGCGGGAATGACAAAATTGGGAGCATGCGGGAATGACAAAATTGGGAGCATGCGGGAATGACAAATATTGAAGAACATGAAAATTTTTTAATAACTATTTAATTTTTCTTGTAATATGAAATTCTTAATTCGAGATTAGGTGATGATTGGATTCCCGCCAGGAGCATGCGGGAATGACAAAATTGGGAGCATGCGGGAATGACAAAATTGGGAGCATGCGGGAATGACAAAATTGGGAGCATGCGGGAATGACAAAATTGGGAGCATGCAGGAATGACAATTAATTTGAGTACGCAGGAATGACAAATATTGAAGAACATGAAAATCTTTTAATAACTATTTAATTTTTTCTTGTAATATGAAATTTTAAATTCGAGATTAGGTGTTGATTGGATTCCCGCCAGGAGCATGCGGGAATGACAAAATTGGGAGCATGCTGGAATGACAATAAAGGGAGCATGCTGGAATGACAATGAAGGTAGCACGCAGGAATGACAATGTTGGGAGCATGCAAGAATGACATAAATTTAATTATTGATAACTATTTAATATTAACTATTAACTACTAACTATTAACTATTTTTTATAGAGTCCTACATATTAAGTTTGAATGTTCTTGATACAAGCATTCATTATCATTAATTTGAACAATATTATTTAAGAAACATTTATCATCTCTTGACTTCACTTTTTAGTTCTAATCATCAAATAAAATTACTGAATGTCAGATAATACCGGCGGAGTAGATCAGAAAGGGAAAATGGAATTTACTCTGAAAGATTTTATCGGCATTTATAAAGAAAAGCGGAAGAAAATTCTGACTGTAAGTCTGATTTTAGGTCTGCTTGCGGCTGTATTGGTTTATTTCGTTATGGATCCCATATTCCTTTCTTACGGCACTATTAAAACATCCGGTAAAGTGCTCGGACTGAATCTCGGTATCGGCGGCTCCGAGATCGGTGAATTCGGAGAAGTGCTGACCGGAACTTCCTATACTAAAGAACTCGCTCTGTATCAGAATATTCTGCTGAGCAGAAGATGTCTGGAGGAAACTATTATCAGGTTCGATCTGATGGAGCGGTACAAATATAAGAATATGCAGAAAGCGATTAAGGATATGAGAGAAAATATTGTATATATAGTAAAGGACATTGTCTCCGGTACAATGGATGTCGGCGTTTATGAAAAAGATCCCGTGAAATCAAAAGAGATAACTGAATTTCTTATAAGACAGCTTGATATTATTAACATTGAAATGAACAGGCAGAATGCAAGAAATCAGCGTGACTTTATTCAGGAAAGATATGAAGCTTCGATTGTAGATCTTACAGATGCTGAAGACAGTCTGAAGCAGTTTCAGGATGTGTATGGTATTTCTCCGGAGCTGCAGGTAATGGAAGTATCGGAACTTGAGATCAAACTCGAAGCTGAGATAGAATCTGAAAAGATAAAGCTTGAACTGCTGGAAAAAATATTAACAGGTAATCAGGATGAAGTAGCTTATCAGAGGGAAAAAATTAATTTATTAGAACAGAGACTTTTTAAGCTTCAGAATTCAACCGATAATTCATCCAAGCTGCAGCTCAAAGGTTCTCCGGATGTAGTGCTGAATTTTATCAGACTGAAAAGAAATGTAGAAATTCAGAATAAAATTCTTTCCGTGCTGCTGCCTTTATATGAGCAGGCGAAGATCGAGGAGAAAAAAGAGATGCCTACTATACTTGTGCTCGATCAGCCGTTCGTCCCTGATGAAAAGACAAAGCCGAAAAGAATAATTACAATACTTACATTTATGTTCATAGGATTTATTTTTAGTTACGGGTTCTTCTTTGTAAAAAAACAGCTGAAGAGAATTGAAGGCACAACTGGCTGACATAATAAGACAGGAAGATATAAAACTCACTCCTGAACTCATCATTATATTTACTCCGCTTACATTTATAGCAGGTAATCAGTACTTATCCACGCTGTTTATATTATCCGCATTCGCTTTTTTTATTCCTCAGATATTTATCTTTTGAAGATCATGAGATCAGTTTCAGTCAGATGATCCCGTGGGGACTCATGCTGCTGTGGGGACTGTACATATGTTACATAACTCCTGATCCAATAAAGGCGGTGAAATATTATACAGGAACAATGCTGCTTCCGTTTTTTATATTTATACTTTTCAGGAATCTGAGACTTGATGAAAAGACGCTTACAAAATTCTTTGACTCAATGCTCATCTCAGGCGCTGTGATCGGGGTTTATTCTGTTTATATTTTCATTTCCTATAATATGAGAAGCAATATGCGCGTGCCTTCTTTCTGGAATGATTTTAATATGGTATCGATGTATCTCATGATACTTTTTATGTTCAATCTTTCCTTTCTGATAAAAAGCAGACATACAAACAAAATTTATTTTTACCTGTTTACAATTACATTTATTCTTCTCGGAATTTACCTTACAAAGACAAGAGGAGTCTGGCTTGCGACGATAATTTCAATTGCGGTATTTTTTATAAGGAAGCCGAAGGTTATTATACCTGTGTTTCTTATCTTCGGAGTAATAATGCTTTTGTTTTTTAATATAATAGAAAACAGATTCTTATCTGTTGTAAATTTTGATCAGGATAAATCTTCTCTCGGAAGGTTACAGGCGTGGTATTCGACTGTTTTGATAATTTTTAAAAATCCTTTTTTCGGTTACGGGTTTGATACATATTATTTACACAAGTATGATGTATTTCCATTTTACATAGTAGATGTGCCTCATCCTCATAATGCGTATCTCAGAGCCATACAGGAATTAGGTCTGATCGGCGCTGTAATATATTTCTTTCTTTTCTTTAAAGCGACAGTATTATCTTTTACAGCAGGCATGTCGCATTGTGATCCTGTTTATCTGAAATTTTTTGACGGACTTCAGCTTTCTTTCATCGCATTAATAGTAGCATTTAATTTCGAACCATATCTCAGTCTCTTCGGAGTTACTACAATAGTCGTCTGGATACTTGTTTCACTGACTTTCAGATTAAAGGATATGCCTGCTGCGGAAAAAATTAAAACTAATTAACTTAAATTAATTAAGTAATTTTATGAACAGTACTTCACGCGTATTTTCGAGACTGTTTATAATTGTAATTTTCATTAAGATATTTGATGTATTCAAAAATCTTGTGATCGCTGCCGTGCTGGGAGTTTCATCTTCAGCGGATATTTATACTGCGTTGATTTCCATCCCCGACAGCTTAATAGTACTTATAGGACTTGATACTATTAAAGGAGTTGTCAACAGCGAATATGCATCTCTTCAGAAAGAAGATGAAAAAAATCTTATCTGGAATTCCTTCAATAATCTGTTCAACATTTTATTCTATGCCGGTATAATTGTTGTTTCCGTTATAATAATTTTTAACAGTACGGTAATTAAAATTCTTCTTCCCGGATTTGAAGGCGATAAATTTCTCAAGGCAATAGAGATCTCATACATAATATTCCCGATACTTTTTCTGAAAATATTCACAGGTTATTTTCATTCGGTTTACAACGCCTTAAAGAAATTTTATTTGCCTGTGATTGCGCCTGTTATTACAGGGATTGCACTGTTAATTTCCGTACTGATTCCTTATTATAAGGATGAAGTAGTTTTCAATCTTTCTTATGCAAATCTCGCCGGAAATTTTATACTCGCCGGCATTATGACTTACGGACTGATGAGACTCGGAGCGGAATTCAGACTTCGTAATATTTCAAAGATCAAATTAGATGAAGTTACAAAGAAAGTTCTCCGGGGATCAGTATCTATTTTACTTCTTGTTTTCTGTAATCAGATCTACATACTTTCAAGAAATTACTTTGCTTCATATTTCGGCGAAGGCGCTGTCTCTTCTCTGCATTATTCGGGTACACTTACAAGCGTAATCTTCTCTCTCATATTTGCTGTGTTCTTTACTGTGCTGATCTCGGATCTTTCAACACTGTTTTCAACGGAGAAAAAATTAAAGCAAGAAATCTTTTTCTCAATACTTTGTCTGCGCTGCTTTTTCTTCTGATACCTGTTACAGTAGTGTTTCTGGCATTCGGCAGGGAAGTCCTTTCACTTGTTTATCTCCGCGGAAATTTCGATCAGAGCGGAATAGATATGACACTGAAACCATTTTTCTGGGATGCGCTCTCGCTGCTGACTTTTGTTCTTTACATTATACCGACCGCTCTCTTCCTCGCAAAGAAAGAATATAAGCTCATGACAAAGATAGGAAGCATAACTTATCTTTCCGGAATACTTGTAAATTATTTACTCAGCAGCTGGTTCGGATTTTATGCTATCTCAATGGCGACATTTATTACTACCGGTGTGTATGGATTATTACTCCTTATATATTCAAGAAAGATTATCGGAAGATACAATGAGCATTTTAAAAAAATTATACTGATGTTTATATGCGGAGCGGCTACTTATTTTATTATCAGTTATTTAAAAGAAAAATTTATTTTATCCATATCATACGGATTATCAGACCTCTTAATTA
>JADJWZ010000013.1 GCA_016716125.1 Ignavibacteria bacterium
ATAGTCTCAGAAGGATTGTAAATAGTTATCTCGAACGGCGTCTGAGAGTTTCCATCCGGCTGCGAAACTCGGGTTATTCATACAGAACAGCATTTATGACCGGCATGCAGACAGGACTTCCTTATGCGGCAATGTTTGCGCCGCAATAACTCTGTATTCGGAATGGTGGTATTTTGATACTGAAAACCGGGCTGCGGGTATCGGGATAAGTGGGGTGCATCGCGGTAACAAATGAGTGGAGAATGGCAATCGCAGAATCAAGCGGGGAATTATTATTGCTTTTGATGCATTCCAGAACTATTACCGGACGGAGTTAACAGTAATTCTGTTTTTCAAAACTTATCGTGATCGGTGATCCGGGTGAAGGAGACGCTTCGCAGGCTTTGTCTGAAAGATCGTTACAGAATCTGGTTTCCAGGCTGGAAAAGCCGATGAAATTCTTGTAATCTCTACGGACATTCCTTATATCCGTCAGGAGAGATGAAGGATTATGAAAATGAATTCTGGCTCCGATGAAAGGGATCAGCAAAACCGGTTCAGCTATCCGGGTAATCACGACGGTATGACGCGCTTGAAGGTTTTACTGCTACATTCTTTGAACCAAAAGCTGCGCATGATGCAATGCTTGCAAGAGTGAATGCAGATCTTAAATTTTCCGCTTCTACCGAAGGTCACATAAAAAATTTGATAAAGGAAGCTGATAGACTGAAAACAAATTACGGAGTCAAAACAGGTTTTCAAAAATCACCTTATTTTCAGATTCAAACAGATAAGTTTGCATTCATTACAATTGAAACAGGAGTTACGCGGACTATAGATGACATTCAGATGGAGTGGCGGGGACACGCATGATCTTGAATATTATGTGGAACGCGGATTCGGTAATGATCCAGGGTCAAAGATGTATCATTTTGTGATTGGCGGCGGAGGTGCTTATCTTAGTATCGGAGCTGCAATGAAACCGAGAGATCAAATGCCGGAAAAAGAATGGGCGCACTATCCTGCTACTGAACCGTTAGTTAAAAAAATTGAAGACAATAATAATATTCTGAAAGCGCCTGCATGGTACTGGACAAAGAATCTCGGGGGATGGCCTTTTAATCCTGAATTTCTTTCCGCAGCTTTCGATTATAATAAGTCTCCGTTCTTTCAGAGTTTCTTTGAAATAAAAGTCGAGCCATCAAAAGAATCTGTCAGCTTTATTCCTTACGGTGTAAACGGACAATTGAAATGGAAGGATATTGAAACATCCGGTAACATCATACCTGCTGACAAGCTGCCGGAGTCAGATGTTGAGTGGGTGTTTCAACTTTCTGCTAATTAATGTGAGTTGTCAATTAAAATATCTTAGATATATCTTTTATATCCGGATCTGTATTTTTTTTGTAATTAAATCGGATATATGGTTTGGTAAAAATAAAATTTGAACTGCAGAATATTCATCAGCATCCTCCGAGAACGCGTTTGGATTCTGTTTTTTTCTGTGTGCCTTTATCTTTATTAGCTTTAATTATTTCCGGAATCAGAATGCTTGCTTTCTCCCTGAATCTGTAAACATCAGCATCATGTCTTGATCCGCTGTTTCCGGGATTACGGAAATTAATTATTTTTTCAGTGAAACCATTTAATCCTTCTGATAAAATAAATACATTCTCATATCCGATTTCTGCAGCTATATAAGCAGATCGTTTTTCCATTTCTTCAGTATCAGCAATAAATAAATAAACAGCATTCTTTTTTGAAAACAATGCTGCCGCATCTTTTCCAAACAGATCTTCATTCTTCATGTTTACGGAATTCGGAAAATTCATATTAATGTAATCCTCCGGTGACCGGAAATCAATCAGCCGCAGATTTTGTCTGCGTCAATTAATCTGAATGCCAGTTCATCCGGAGACATTTTTTCAGGGATAAATGAGCCAAGTACATTTTCCTCAGAAGATTTATTCAGTATATCAGACTGTCTCTCCGGCATTAGAAACGCCGTAAAGCTAATAACGACAGTAGCTGCAGCAATTCCGTAATAAAGTTTTGCAGGTACAAACTCGGGATTTGGTTTTCCGTTAACTTTCTTTTCAATTAATGTGGTAATAATAAAAGTAGCTACGGCGGTTACCGTAAGTATGACAGCAAAGAGCGCCTGCGACATTCCAAACGTATCGAAGATTTGCGGATATCCTGTGAATCCCGATTTATAAAACTCTTCAAATAATGGGTATCCTTCTGCAAAAATCAACACTCCTATAAATGAACCGGCGATGAAGATCATTGCATCAATTTTTCCGATTGCCGCTGCGCAAACGCTTGTGCCCGGACAGAAACCGCCGATCACAAATCCAAGTCCCATTATCAATCCGCCTGCGATTGCTGACCAGATATAAAAAGGATTTATGTAGATCAGATTCAGATCGAGTAGTCCGAAATGTCCCAATGCAATTATACCGATCATTGCCGTAAGCCCGGCTGTAAAGAAAACTCTCAGTACTGTAAAATCGTATCCGTAAAACAATCCGACAAGTTTTTTGGAAGTTGAGAATCCGGCCTGTTCGAGAATAAAACCAAATGCTATTCCGATCAGAAGCGCTACCATAAGGTTTAATTCGTTTCCAATAATATCAGGTACTAACGGTGCCATAAGAAAATATTCCTTTCACTATAAAATTTATATCCAGAGTTTTCTGAAAAAATATGCAAAGACGTAAGCTCCGCCGAATATTGCAATCATTGTAACCAGTCCGCCTGTTGAGAGAACCGCCATTCCGCTGAGAGCTGCGCCGCTGGTGCATCCGCGTCCGAGCTGTGAACCGAAGCCAAATAAAAGTCCCCCGAAAACTGCTGATATGATCCTTACATTTGTTGTAATGCCAGGTGAACGCTCAAGCTTAAAACCGGTTCTGTCTGAGATTAATCCTGAAGCAAATGCTCCTATCACAACCCCAATTACTTCAAATACCAGCCAGCTTTTCAATGGGTTATCTTTGTGTTCTTCAAAAAATTCTGTGTAATAATGAGTTTCGGATGTATGTGAAGGAGCTATAGTTGTGACAGCCGCAATTACTCCGCTTTTGACAGCCCCGCTGGCTCCGAGTCCTCTGCCTGTGATAAAAATAGTTACAAGCAGAAGCAGTCCGAGAAAAAATCCCGCAAGATAAGGATTCATATATTCATTTTTTTTCATATGCTTTAATTTTTATCATTTGAATTTTTAACCTCCGACTGTCCGGAATCCTTTAAGACAGCAATATCGGAATTTTTTTCATCACCGAGTTCCTCATATCCCGTCAGCATAGCTTTCAGATTTGAAGTAAGTGTTGTTCCGGTTGTCATCAGATAAAGATGCATTAAAATAAATGCTATCAGTAAAAAAGCTCCTGCAGTATGTATAACCGCAATGGGCTCAAGTGATTCGATCTTTAATCCGACTATACCGCCCTGATGAGGATATCTGTAAAACATATAAAGAATACCCGAGACGACCATTACAGGAATTACAAGTATCTTCAGTCCGAAATACACTAATTTCTGAAGCGGGTTTAGTTTGCTCAATATAGTTTTCTTAGTTGGGTGCGGAGCGTTTTTGAATATACCTGTTAAATAAAAATTTAATTCCGCTTTAATATTTGTCAGAGTCGGAATATACTGTTTCCATTCTCCTGTAGTAAGATGCCAGAATACAGCAAAGAATATTAGAATGATAAAAGCGTAAGATGCCGTGTTGTGATATTTAACGGCATTTTCATACCCAAAAAAACTTATTGAACCGTGTATCTCAAATCCTATCGCCGCAAGGAAAAAAATCAAAAGCGCCTGTGTCCAGTGCCAGAATCTTTCAAATGCTTTATAAATATAGACTGTCTTTGGCATAATTATTTTCTCTTCCGTGAAGTACTTATTCTCAGAATACTATGTACTGTAATTCCGAATATAGTTAATAATATAATTCCGATACCTCCCGTCTCAACAACCGGATTATAATCCCTGCCCGGCATGTAAAAATCTTTAAGATTTTAAGGCTGTTTCGCTAAGTGAATTTTCACAGGAATGATCTTTGCGTCTCTGTCTTTATATGAGCCGTTTAGTGTGTTTAATACTATCGGCTTTGAAGTATCAGTCACGGTATCGCCAAGCAGATAGTGGTCGGCAGACCCGTCAAACCAAATATAATCAGGAGCCAGATTCTTTCCCCACTTTGATGAACCTTTTATAGAGAGATAAGTATGATTTCCGTCTTCATCATTTTCTTCAAATGGTTTTCCGTTTTTGAGTTGTCCTGCAGTTGACCAGTCCCATTCCGTTTTCGTTGCATTTACTTTTGCATAAACAGGTATATGACAAGTCTGACATGAAACTTTAAGCGTATGTTCATTAAGAATATCTTCAGCGTGTGGAGTTTCGGTATGACACTGTTCGCATGTAGATCTGTTCCTGTTCATAGATGACAGTGAATATATTTTCCCGAGCATTTGATGATTTTCCGTTTTATGGCAATCTGTACATTGAATGTTAGCTCCTTCCGTTGCCATGTGAATATCCGTTTCCTTCGTTGGATTGAACATTGATTTTTCAAGATCACCGTGTTTCACATTATTCCCGCCGCCGCCGAAAAAATGACATACGCCGCAATTCGATCTTGTAGGCTTTCCGACTTTCATGGCGATTAGTCTAAGGTCAATGGAAGTATCGGGTAATCCGCTCATTTCATTTCCTTTTATATAAGTATCAGAATTATCATGGCAGACAAGAACAATCAATATTCAGTGAATCAGTATAGCCGTTCATTTTTTCCGTTATACCGAATCCAATATGACATTTGGCGGCACCTTTTTTTTTGTTTCCTTCAACACCGATACAGAAATTGTTTATGGCATTTTTTTTGCCGATATAAACTATTCCGCGGTTTTTAATATATTCTTCCCGTTCCCAGTTCCAGTGATTGGACTGCATAACTTGTTTATGCGCTTCTGTGTGACAGTTCATACAGGCTTTCGTAACTTCCTGAGTGTTAAAATTTTTCTGAAGCGCCTCTAATTTCGAATGGTCAGTGGTTGGTTTTACTCTTTCGGATATGTTAACCTTTAGATCGCTTAAAGTATCAGAATCTATTTCTCCGGGTTTAATAAAATATATTGTTACAATTATCAGACTGAAGAGAATGATGAGGGAAAGAATTATTTTTCTCATGCGCTTTATTTTTTAAGCAAAGTCAGTTACTGTTAATTCCGAAATCTGACAATTATTATCTGTAATGAATTCTGATCACTTTATACATTCTGATTTAGATTATTACAGATCAGATACTTATTTTTAATAACTGTTTTATTTCAGAAAATCTTTTTTTGATTTTCATTAAACATTAATCTAACACTGCAAACTATCAATTCATAACTTATTTATCAGCAGATACAAAGTTCTGCTTTTTCGGGGTAATACAATTTTCAGCTGTGAAAGTTTTTATAAAGAACTGAATTATTTCTTATTCAGAAAAGACGAATACATCCAGACTAATTTTCCTGCTCTCTTATATAATCACTCATAAGCGCGTTGGTGCCTTCATCTCCGGTTTCATCTGATAAGTCAAGAAGCTCTCTCTGAATGCCGATCAATACTTTGAAAGAATTCAGAATATTCTGAACCGACTTCATTCCGTCGGATACTTGTGAGCTTTCTTTTATTTCTGATTCTTTCGAATAAACTGAATGCCGGTGATCCGGTGAATAACCCAGTGTAAGAATTCTTTCGGCGATCTCATCGATCTTTAGAAAAAGATTGTTATAAAGCTCTTCAAATTTTAAATGAAGTTCAAAGAATTTATCTCCTTTTATATTCCAGTGATAACCTCTTGTGTTCTGATAAAATACTGAATAGTTTGCAAGCAGTACATTCAACTTATCGGCGAGCTCTTTTGATTTTTTGCTGTCGAGTCCTATGGCGCTTAGATTTTTCATGGTGGTTTTTTGATTAAGATTAAATGGAGTTATAAATTAAATTATATACGTCTGCAAATAAACTCAAATATTAATCTTCATTAACCCGGGAAGAACAATGAGAACAGGCATTGCACTTAAATTTGCCTGCGAAATCAGTATTTTGTAATGTGTAATTTGTAAAAAGAAGTTAAATGATTTTAGTTACGCACTGAACTTATGAAGCAATTACAAAATTCTTCAGCCGGATTACCGGCGCTTTTTTTAATTTAAATAAACTGATATTATGAAATTCACATTTGATAAAACCCTTACAGGAACAGGCTTTGATGACGCCGTTTTAAAAGTCACCGAAGAGCTTAAAAAAGAAGGTTTCGGAGTGCTTACCGAAATTGATGTTAAAGATACTAAAGAAAAAAATTGACGCCGATATAAGCAATTACAGGATCCTCAGCGCATACAATCCGCTTTTCGCATAAAGCGATACTTGCAGAAAATAAAATAGGAAGTTTTCCTGCCGTGTAATGTAATAGTGCGGAAACCGATAACCAGCGATATTGAAATTTCTGCTGTCGATCCGGTAGCTTCAATGTCAGCAGTTGAGAATGAAAGTCTCGGAAGTCTTGCTAACGAAGTGAGAGATAAACTTATGAAAGTAATAGAGCAGGTATAGCAGCCGGTTTTCAGTTTGATCCGAGCTTACTTTTTTTCAAAAAAGTATTCATGATATTCTCCTGTGATATTTGAATCCGGTTTTGCTGTAACACTCTATAGCTTTATTATCGATATGGACATTCAGTCCGATGTGATCAGTTGTTTCAAAAGATCACTGCATAGTACCGAAGTCAGTTTACGGCAGATTGATTTTCCCCTGTGAAACGGATGTGTGGTAATATTTCAAGCGCGGCAACTTTAAATTCCGGTGAGTATACATGTATTCCCACAGTTCCGGTTAATTTACCGTCAGAATAATATCCGAAATATTTTCAGTCTCAAGCATTCTCATATCAAACCAGTTTCCCGGATAAGCATCCGCATAAAATTTCTGAATCTCTTCAATGTCTTCAGACATTAATCTTCTTATGTTATCCCTTTCACTCATTTCCTGAAAATTATTTTTCACTAAACACATTTTATAATGTCTGCCGAAATCCTCTGACTTATATTTATTTGAAAAAATTGTTTCAAGACCGGGTGAGAGATGAGTATAAATTTTATCCGGAAGTTCAGGTGAAATTTCTTTAAAGCAGTTCCTTCATATTTTTAAATCGCCGTCACAGACTGCAAGCAGTACGGGAAGATCCGTGCCGGTATAAAGAAATGCAATTTCAAGAATTTTATTTTCACCTGTTTTTTCTGTAAGAGCATACCATTTTGTATGCTTAAAAAAGAATTCATCAAGGTCCCCGATCGGATAAATATTCAGGCAGGTGTTTTTCTGAAGAAAGATTCTATAACTTTTTTTACCTGAAAGTGTTATTATTTTTCGTTAAATTCATACGTAGATATTACAAATCATAAGACTAATCAGTTTTATATTCTGAAAATTTTTTCCCGGGAAAATAAGATTGAATTAAAAATAAAAATCAATTTAGTTAACTTGTCAAAATAAAAAAACCGATTAAAAAATGGAAAAAGAAGATTTAAAAAAATACTGTGAATTGATTGTAAAAGTAGGTGTCAATTTATACGAAGGACAAAATCTTGCAATAGGTTGCGGGATCAGAAATGCGGATTTCGCACTGATGCTTGCAGATACAGCTTATGAATACGGAGCAGGTTATGTTGATATAATTTTTAATTCAAACGAACTTACCAGAAGCCGCGTTGACCATGCAAAGAAAGCGGCAAATATTAATTTTATGCCGAACTATCCTATAAGCAGAGGATTTGAACAAATTGCAAATGACTGGGCTTTTATAAGGATTGATAACCTGGAGGAAATTAATGTGCTGAAATCGCTTGATGCAAATATTCTGAGCACTATAACAAAAAACGAACAGAGCGCGCTAAAGGCAATGTCTAAGCAATTGCATCGGCAAAGATTGCATGGTGTATAGTTGCCGCTCCGGGATTGAACTAAGCTGCAAAAGTTTTTGACTCGAAGCCGTGCAGCGAACTCGAAAATAAACTATGGGAAAGTCTCACCAAAATTCTCAGGCTAGATAAGCCAGACCCGGTGAAGGAGTGGAATATTCTGGGAAATAAACTTGTCAAAAGAGGAAATCTTCTTACGGGTCTGAAAATTGACAAGCTTGTCTTTACAGGTCCGGATACTGATCTCGAGATCGGTCTTACTCCGAATGCAGTATGGAGAGGCGGATTGGTGAAAGCTCAGAACGGCAGAGAGTTCATCCCGAATCTTCCTATCGGCGCAGATGATAACAGGGAAATTCTTGAAAAATATTTTGAAATAGATGATGGCGCTTCATATCTCGGTGAGGTTGCGCTGGTTGATATTAATTCCGAAGTCTATAAATCCGGTTTGATCTTAAACAGTATTCTTTATGATGAAAATGCAGCCTGCCACATTGCACTGGGAAGAGGTATTCCAATGTGTTTTTCGAATAAGGATGAGATCATTACTCCCGCAGATATGAAATTAAATAAATGCAACGAATCCGTTGTTCATACTGACTTTATGATCGGTTCGGAATTTATAAATGTAAGAGCAACCGACTATGACGGACTTGAGCACCAGATTATTAAAGACGGATTGTTTGTAATTTGAAAGATCTTTGAAATTTTTTTTAATTTAAAACAGTAACTCTAGTCCCTTTCTTAAATCCGGAACCGATTCCTTAATGTGATCACGCCTGCATCTCCTTTGTAATATAGTTTGGCGAGATAATCTTCATTCACGTCTTTATCATCGGAAAAAACAAAAGTCATTCAGGTACTGCATTTTTCCCGTTAGGTTCCTTCAAAGCTGATGAATACGGGCGAGGAAATCGCCTTCAGGATATTTTCCGGTCTTACTGTATTTATATAATACTTACCTTCTTTATCCGTCATGCACCAGCCGTGCAGTCTGCCTTGCCATTTTTGAGATCCCGTTTCACTTCCGCTTTTGGAATATAAGCCGCCTGCATCAGTATGATATGCGTAAATTAAAATTCCGGGATAAGGAGTTATGCTGTCTGATTTAAATATACGGCCTTCGATTCTGATCCTTTGTCCGGGTTCATTTTCTTTATAGATCAGCATTTCGTTTCCGGGATTAGAAGGTGCGTTTAAAAAAATTTAACAAAGCAAATAATATAAATATTGTTTTCATAAGTCAGAATTTATTTTACGAAATTGCCCTTAATAGCGCAGCCGGAAAATTTTTTGCTGTCATTCAGAGCTATCGAAACACTGTACTCATAAGTTTTATCAGACATATTATCGGAGCAGTTTTCTTTTTTAACAGATATGTTCAGAGTAGTCCTTTGAATATTATTGTAACCGAAATATTTTATCATACCGTCTTCTTCTTTCGGGTCGTTATAAAAAGAAATACGACTTGTTTTCCGAAGGAATGAAGAACTCCATCATGTTTTCCTTTTCCGAGATTTGTATGACCAGTTTGGTTCGTTACCCAGACACCGAGTCATAGGGAATGGGGTATTCCTGAAGTTTTCCTTCCACAGATATTACTTCCTTTTATGATCAATACTTTGAAATATTTTCCGGATTCGCGCATTAATGTTTACAGAGTCGCTTGTGTATCCCTTACAGAAGCGAATGCGGAAGCGTATATATTTTCAGTAGGAAATAATTTTTATAATTTGCGGACAGAGCTCCCGTTTCATCATTTATATAATACAATGAGTCGGGATTATTGCAGTCTCTGAAGGATCTTTCTGTTGAATTTATTTTTATCAGTCCTTCAATTAATCTGAGCGCCGTATCGGAATTTTCAACTGCGATATTTTTACCGGCAGATTTGTCAGTATCCTGCTCAGCCGTCCTGACATTGTTTTCTTCGAATGCATCTTTGTAAAGTACTTTGTTGATCCGGTCACATCCCGAAAGAAAAACAATTATGATCAATATCAGAATTTTCAGAAACATATTAAAAGGATTTATGAGATTATAAAAAATTTATTCGTCCTTTGACATAGCATTTGCTTTGTGAATAACTCTCTGCGGAAATGGTATTACAATGTTATTCTTCGCGAGCTCTTTAAATATATCAAACCTTAAATTACTTTTCGTCCCTTCTATTCTTAGGAGATTATTGCTCCAGAAAATAATCGTGAACAAAAAGCGCTGAATCTCCGAAATCCGAAAATCTTATTAAAGGATAGTACAAGTCGTCGTCTAAAACGTCATCATTATTTTTAGCGCAGTCAAGAAGTATCTTTTCAACAAACCTGACATCGGAAGAATAGTCCACCGAAACTTCGAGTTTAAAAAGAGTCGGCGTATTATTGTGTGTCCAGTTAGTTACATTGTCTTCTATAAATTTATGATTCGGTATTATCAATACTTTGTCATCTCTTGAAATAGCTATGGCTGTCCTTAATGAAATTTCCTGAATTTTCACAACTATTCCCTCCACTTCCACTATATCATCAACCTTGATAGTTCCTTCTATGAGAATAATAATTCCGCTGATAAAATCCTTAAACACATTCTGTAATCCGAGACCGATACCGACTAATAACGCCGCCGAACTTGCAATAAGAAATGTTATGTCTACTTTAATCGCTTTAAGACAGAACACTAAAGCTATTACCCACACAATATATTTAATCAGTTGAATTATGGAATGATGTCTTCCGTCAAGTTTGTGTTTCGAAGTCATTGCTCTTTTCAAAACAAATGAAATTAGTTTTATTGCAAAATCGTAAAGACAATAATAAATGCAACAAGGACCAAATTCCATACGGTTATTATATAGGATTCAGAAGTTATTAATTCCTTGTTTAGTATATCAATCATTATTTATTTTTTTTCTTCTTTAAAATTAAACGATGGACTCTTAAAATCTTCCGGCAGATAAATTTCCGGGATTGTAATATGATTTCCGTCTCTAGTGAATTATACTGCGGCGACATTATCTCTATTACTTTTCTACACATATACTGAATATGGCAATTATCAATAATGACCGAAAAGATGATCTTACCTTTTCTCATGTGTAAATAATTTGATGCTTATATTTAATTTTGTAATTGTACTGAACTAAACATTTTCTTCCACCGCAGCATTTTCCGCTGATCTGAACAGGAGGACATTTCACTGATCCGTAACTGCAGAATACACAGCAGTCTCCTTTTAACGGCTTTATGATTTCTTTACAGTTACTGCATTCGTAATACCACTCGCATGAGTTTTCACTCATCTTTTCCTTTTTTAAAATACCGCAGACAGGACATTTTATTTCAGAATATAATAATAATATTTTCTCCATATGCTGTAAATATCTTACATTTATAGATCTTCAAAATGCTTCCTTAGTCTCTCTGCTGTTTTTTTGCCGGCTTCGGATTCAATCTGTTCATAACTGTTTTTTAACATGTCTTTAATATTTTCCACGGAGCCGAATTTAGTCAAGAGTTTTTGAACCGTCTTGTCGCCTATCCCTTCTATATCGGAAAGCTCCGAGGTCAGAGTTCTTTTGCTTCTTAAGTCTTTGTGATAAGTTACGGCAAATCTGTGAGCTTCGTCTCTTATCCTCTGTAAAAGTCTTAACCCGCTTGAGGTTTTAGGAATGTTGTGCGGCATTGATTCTCCCGGGAGATAGACTTCTTCCAGACGTTTTGCCAGACCGATAATATTCTGATCTTTTACGTCGAGGTCTTCAAGAACTTTTACCGCTGATGACAACTGACCTTTTCCACCGTCTATAATAATCAAATCAGGAACCGATCCGAAGCTGAGATCTTCCTTTGAATTTTCTGCGGGTGAATCTGAATTACCGTCGGAATTCTTTTCCTGATTTTTATATCTTCTGTAGATCACTTCTCTCATAGCTAGAAAATCATCCGGTGTTCCGGTCTCATCAGTTACATAATTAATTTTGAATTTTCTGTAATCTGATTTTTTCGGACGGCCTTCTGCAAACACTACCATTGAAGCCACAGTATCCGTTCCCTGAATATGGGAAATGTCATAGCATTCAATTCTCCTCAAATTCTGGTAAGATTCAGATCTTTTTTAACGAATCAAGTGAAGGCGGAATGAATTCTCTTTTAAGTCTGGTGAGTATAAGTTCGTCGAGCATTAACCTCGCGTTTTTTCTCACCATAAAAAGCAGTTTATACTTGTCTCCGATCTTTGGAATTACCATATCTACTTTTCCGCTTTTTCTTTTTTCCAGCCAGTCTTTTACAGCGCTTTGATTTTCCGGCTCTGTCATAAGATGAATTTCATCCGGAATAAATTCTGATTTGGAATAGTAGTTTATAAGAAGCTGTTCTATAATTTCAGCAGATGTTTTGTCTTCTACGTTAGTTAGAAAATAATGCGTCTTTCCGATTACCTTTCCGTCGCGGATCTTGAGAACCATACCGCAGCAATCGTTATCCGTTTTTTCAAAAGCAATAACGTCTTTGTCAATGATCTCATCATCCACAATTTTCTGTTTGGATGAATATACTTCTATCGCATTGATTCTGTCTCTTATCTGCTTTGCTTTTTCAAACTGCATCTTTTCGGAATAATCCTGCATTTTTTACAGTAAGGTCTTTATAAGAGATTTCGTTTTTCCGTTAAAGTTTTGATACCTGATCTATTGTAAAAATTATATTCTTCTTTACTGACATATCCGACACAGGGACCTTCGCATTTTTGAATATGGTAGTCAAGACAAAGGTTAAACTTATTTTTGGAAATAGCATCTTCCGTGAGATTGAGACTGCAGGATCTTATCATGAAAATATTTCTTACGGTCTTCAGAGCAAATCTCATATTTCTGACGTCTGTATAAGGTCCGAAATATTTCGACCCGTCCGATCTTTTTTTTTTCCGCGTGGGGAAAATTCTCGGGAACGGTTCGTTTGTAATTACTATATAAGGATATGATTTGTCATCTTTGAAATTTATGTTATATCTCGGCTTATGAGTTCTGATGAGATTCTGCTCGAGGATAAGAGCTTCCACTTCATTGTCCGTTGAGATAAGCTCTATGTCGCTGATCTTTCTAATCATCGCGCTGATCATCGGAGAAACCGGTTTAGACTGAAAATACTGCTTGACCCTGTTTTTCAAAACCGCCGCTTTTCCAATATACAATAGCTTTCCTGCGGAATCCCTGAATTGATATACTCCCGGAGAAGAGGGAAGTGAATTTAACTTTTCTTTAAGAGTCGGATTAAGATCTTTGTCATCTATAAATTCTATTTTTTCTTTTTTATCATCCATATTCTTACCAAATCAAAAGCTGAATAATTTTATTTTGCAGATGACATATAATATTCATTTTTTTTTCTGTGTAAATTCAATAAGAATATTGTTCGCGGATTTCGGATGAAGAAAAGCTATCAGCATATTATCAGCGCCGGTCCTTGGTGTTTCATTAATAAGTCTGATCCCGTCTTCTTTAAGTTTTAATAGTGATCCCGCTATGTCATTCACTTCGAAGGATACGTGATGAATACCTTCGCCTTTTTTTTCAATATATTTTGAGATAGGCGATTCCGGATCCGTGCCTTCGAGCAGTTCTATATCGCAGTTTTCAAGATGGAATTTTCTGACATTTACTTTCTGTTCCTCGACATATTCCGCTGCCGAAGCGGTTATACCGAATATCTTTTCAAATACTTTTACAGATTCCTCAAGAGACTTCACTGCAATTCCTAAGTGCGCAAGTTTCATATACTGCCTGTTTACTTTATTTAATTTTTATAAAAACTGATCCATTCCTTTTCTTCTCAGATAATCGACTACATCCTTTACTTTCTGCGCTTCGCCTTTTTTACAGATAAGCAGACCGTTTTCCGTATTAATAATCAGCAAATCTTCCACGCCGATTGTAGCAACTATTTTCAAGTCGTTGATTATCAGGCAATTTTTAGAATGGTGTGTTATTGTCATACCCTGTCTCACATTTCCGTCGGGATCTTTTTCTTTTATGTTATAAACTTCATCCCATGCGCCGACATCATTCCAGCCGAAATGACTTCTGATAATAAAGACTTTTTCGGATTTCTCCATTACGCCGTAATCTATTGATATGCTTTTCAGTTTGGAATATTCATCTTCGAGAATTTTCGGAAAAGTTGTTGACAGAATATTATCTGAAAGTCTGTTTAAAGATTTATGAAGTTCAGGCATATAGTTTTTAATTTCTTCGATCATGGTATCTGTTCTGAAAATAAACATGCCGCTGTTCCAGAGAAAGTCTCCGCTTTCAAGAAAAGCTTTTGCAACTTCAAGGTTAGGCTTTTCGGCAAATGTTTTACTTTTGCAAAACTCTTTCGGCAGCGACATTGTTAAGACTTTCTGTTTCTACGTCGGTGTAAATATCTGAATCATACTGAATATATCCGTAACCGGTTTCCGGCTTATCAGGATGAATGCCGAGAGTAACTATTCCTCCGTTATCGTTTACAAATTTCAATCCGCTTTTGATAACTCTGTGAAATTCATCAACGTCATCGATAAGATGATCAGCAGCTACTACAAGCACATTTGCTTTCGGCTGAAACCTGTTTATAAAAACACAGGAAAGTCCGATACATGGCGCGGTATTTCTGCCTACGGGCTCGCAGATAATATTTTCATCGGGAATTTTCGGAAGCTGCCTTTTAACCTCCTGCTTATAAATTACATTTGTAACTACAAAAATATGTGTGTTTTTAAAAACATCATCGAGTCTCTTTATAAGCAAGCTGAAGCAGAGTATCGTTATCGTCCGTGATCTTAAGAAATTGTTTCGGAACTTTGTAATTTCCTTTCGGCCAGAATCTTGTACCGACTCCGCCGGCCATTATTACAGCATAATTTATCATTTTATAAAAAGTAAGATTATTAATTTTTTTTGATATTGCTGAATATCTTCACAGGATCATTCAGATAAGAAATAAACACATCCTGATCGTCTACCTCCTTATCAATAATGATCGCTTTCATATTATAAATAATATAACGATATATTTTTTCAGTATCTTCCGAAACAGGGTTAATTCTGTAGCTTTGAATAAATTTCAGAAATACATAACCGGCTTCTGCAAGCTGAACCAGCTTATCTAACTTAAGTTCCTTTGCAATTAATACTGTCTCTTTAAGATTTGTCAGCGCAGAAGTTAGGCTTCTCAGCGCTTCGTATATCCGGAACTCGCCTTCTATTTTATAAAGACTCTTGAAGTTTTCATCAGTATCCTTAATTAGTTTTCAAGACTTACTAATTTTTCCTTTTGAAGATCATCAGAATATTTTTCATTAAGTCTGTCAGCAAGCTGATTCTTAATTTCTCTTTCTTTAAATATTCTTCTCTCATTAAATTTTCTCAATGAGACTTTTCTTATATTCTCGATTGACTTCAGAATATTCTTATAGCCAAATAGTCTTCGCCCTTTATCAGATTTGAAACAAGCGTAAGTCCGAGTTTATATAAGTTCAAAGTGCTTTCGGTAATATCGTATTTTCCGTTTGCTTTTTTCAAAAAGAGTCCGATCGCCTGATAGATATTGGAAATAATTTCGAGTGACATTTCTTTTGAAGAATATTCAAGTTCACTATATTAGTAATGTTTGAAATAATATTCGCTCTTTCTTCTTCGTTGTCAATCTTAGCGGAGATGATATATAAATAAGACTGTCAAATTCAGAATTCAGTTTACCGTTAAGTGATTTAATTTCCATTTCCAAAATTTACAAATTCCTCATTTTGCAGTCTGATCCGGATTATGATCTTCTTCGGAAATAATTGAAACATCTGATTCACCGGAATGCTGAATACTGCTGTCTAGGAGTTTTTCTTTAAGTTCTCTTTCGTATTTATTGAGTTCATTCTGAATATCCTCATCGAGTTTATATTCTTCGATATTTGCAATTGATTTTCTTCTTGCGAATCGGGGATCTCATCGTTTTCTGTTTCTGATTTACCGGGAAAAGTTTTTTTAATGGTAAAGGATTCATCGCCTTCGATGTATCCAAATCGCCGGAGGTCCGGCGGGGGGCGGTGTTTTTCGATCAGCATGGTTGCTGCGCCGGAATTCAATTCCGGCTGATCGGACGGAACAGCAGACGCGGCGGTTTCTGCGGACTCAGTCTGAGGAGTATTCGTCCGGCTGGACATGTTTTTGCTTGTTACCTGTATCGTCTGCAGATATTTCAGGTGGTTTGCCTGCTTCGGGTTTTTCTGTTTGAAATAACGAGTTCGGAATTTCATCTTCGGGATCCGCTGCCTCCGGCTCATACATACCGGAATTCAATTCCCGGTAACACACCCCCATCTCCCATCACCATCTCCATTTTCTCCTGCAGCTCAAATGCCGCATTATCAACCTCTTCCTCCGTCCTGAGAAGCTCCATATAATTTTGCCTGAATTTTACCAGCTCCTCATCTTCTTCTCCGTCCTCTCCTTCTCTTGCTTCTGCTTCACTCTCATCCATTTTCTTTAACTCCGCTTCTATATCAATTTCTTCTTCCGTCTTTTCACTCTCTTCTGCCGCGCTGTCTAAATTAAAACTTACTTTATCATTGCCATCCGAGATCACCTCACCTTCCGCGGAAAAATATTTCATCACTCTCAGAAGCCGTTCCGAAATTTTTCTGATTGTTGATATGTGTTCCTGTCTGACGTTTTGTTTCCATAAGTCATTGACAGTTCTTTTGAATATAAATGTTAAATAATCTTTCTTTAGAGTTTCCTGCATTATTTTTTATATATTCTTTTTACCCTGGATGAAAGGTTGCACGTTATTTCATATGAAATTGTATCTGTAAGCGAGGCAGTATATGCGCCGGATAATTTCTGCCAAATAATTCCGCTTCGTCATTTTATATTTATTTATCTTTCATTCCAATGTCTGCCATTATCCAGTCCATACAGACCGTCCCTGCTACTTTGTATAATTTTCCGTTAATAAATATTTTCGACAGATTACTTAATGATCTCGGATAACCGTCTCCGTAACCCGCCGGTATTGATGCAATTCGCGTACGCCTGTTTGTGTAAAACGTTCTGCCGTAAGATATGCTTTCTCCTTTATTGAGCTCCTTGATAAATTTAATTTTAGATTTAAGTGACATTACCGGTTCAATCCCAATTCTGTGTTTTTTACTTTCTTCTCGTCAGGATAAAATCCATATAAAGATATTCCCGGTCTTACCATGTTAAAATATCCGTCACTGAAATTTAATATGCCCCCGGTATTACTTATATGTCTGAGTTCAAACTTTAAAATACTCTCTTCTATTGCTTTTACAACTTCTTTGAATTTTCTTAACTGAAGTTCGAGTATCTGTTGCCCGGTATTTCGCTTGTTGCAAAATGAGAATAAAATTCCTTGACATTAATGTTTTTAATTTGGAAATTTCTGCCGCTGTATCATAAGCGTCCTCAGTCCTAATTCCGGTTCTGTTAATTCCCGTATCTACCTGTATGTGTATCACAGGTTTTCTGTTTAATTTCTTACCAACATCATTCAGCATTTTCGCAGACCGGAGGTCAGCTACGGAAAACTCTATATTCCTTCCGGCTAAGTTTTCTGTCAGTTCGTTTTTTTCGGTGATTAATCCCAGACACAGTATCGGAACCTTATGGAAGTTTTCGAATCAAGGTAATTTCTTAACGATGCTGTTTCTGTGTAATCCGCTGTACCGAGATAATCAGTGCCTAACCGGGAAAGCGTTTCAGCCATTTCGCTCATTCCGTGACCGTAAGCGTTTGCTTTTACTATCGAACAAATTTTAGTATCCCTTTTCTTACTTCGGGCATACTCTCTTTTTTTTCAATTATTTGTGAAAATTTTCAGATCTATTTCAGCAAATGTGTCACTGAAATTTTTATCATCGGACTTCAGATTCATTTGTCAAAGTAAAAAAACTATTCGCTAAAAAGAATTTATTTATTTGTCTATTCAATATCCCTTTTAAACTTTTTTCAATTTTTTTAAAATTATTTTAAAATCAAACTTGAAAATAATTTTGAGTTTGTTTAATATATACCAAGGAAAATAAGAACAAAAACCCTGTTAATACATTGTTAATAACTTTTTGGGAAGGGTTTTTGCGGAGCTTGCTGGCAAGCCTGACTAAACGCTTATTAACAAAAAATGTTAGTAAGTTTCCCCTGGTATTTTAACTTCTATACTTATAAGGGCTTTAACTGCTTCCATCTTTATTGGTAATTTTGTTAATATTCTTATTTTTGCGATTTGAACCTGCCGGTCCATAAAGTAAAATGTTAATCGGCAATGATTTGTTAATAATTTTTAATATTCTTAGGTGTGATAAATTTCTCTGCTGCCGGATCCCAAAAAAATAAAAACTCTGACACTAAAACAGTAACCGAAAATTCTATACCTTCCGAAACCTCTGCAAAGACTGAGCTGATTTGGAAAAAATTTCTGGAACTGCTTTCTGATAGTCTTAAAGCCGGCGAAATTAATACCTGGTTTTCCGTTATAGTTCCTAAAAGTTTTAAGGATAATGTTCTCACCATTTCTGTTCCAAGCGAAGATTATTACAGTCTGATAGAAAGCAGATATAACAAAATTATTTCCTCAATTACAGAATCTCTCCTCGGCCCCGAGGGTAAGCTTAATCTATGAAATTTCTCAATATGGTCTTTTTCGGAGAAAATGAATCCGAAAACCAAAAAGTGAATATTAATAAATCCGCCAAAGAAAAATCTTTATTCGAAAACATAAGCGTTAATGCCGAAACCTGACTTCTGATCCGTACAATAATTTTTCAAGCAACTTAAATCAAAAACATCTCTTCGAAAATTTTATTAAAGGTGAAAGCAATGAGCTTGCGGTTGCAGCCGCTTTTGCAATTTCCAATAACCCCGGTAAAACTTATAATCCGTTTTTTGTTTACGGCGGTGTTGGTCTCGGAAAGACTCACCTAATTCAGGCTATTGGAAATGAAATTTTAAAAAAAGAACCGGATATGAAAGTTTATTACACTACCGCTCCGGATTTACAACGCACTTACAAATAACATCCTTTCAGAACAGGATCGATTTTTCTTCCAACAGAAACGGGACTAAAAAACTTGACTCGTTTTATAAATCCCTTGACGTTCTTATACTTGACGATGTGCAGTATCTCAGCGGAAAAAGAAAAACGCAGGATTTTGTGTATCAGATATTTAATACCTTATACAACGACAAAAACATATAATTTTTTCCAGCGATAAACCAATCAACCAGATCAAAGGCGTAGAGGAAAGACTTATGTCGAGATTTCAATGGGGGTATAACAACCGACACAGGTGCCGAACTGGGAAATGAGAGTGGCTATCATTCAGAAAAAAATTAACAAAGCCGGCATTGAAGCCTCCGGAAGAAGTTGTTCACTTTATTGCTTCAAATGTTAAAGACAGCATCCGAACCATCGAAGGATGTATTGGCGGAATTATTGCCGACAGCGTATTAAGATATAACGGAGAGATTAATCTGAGATTGCTGAAAATGTAATTGAAGAGTCGTTTGTACTGTAAGGCGCGCAAAGAATATTTCAATCGAAAATATTATTTATACTGTAGCAAATTATTACAAAATATCCGAGAACCAAATTCTGTCCAGAAAGCGCACAAAGGAAATTGCTTTTGCCAGACAGGTCGCAATGCATCTTGCAAAAGAACTTACTCCTCTGACACTTGAATCCATAGGACTTAATTTCGGAGGGAAAGACCACGCAACCGTTCTTTATGCAAACAACATCATCTCCAACCTCATTAAAAAAGACAGCGACGTCTTAAATCAGATCCTTGAGATAAAAGACCATCTCAAGAATCTCTGATCTTAATTCTAAATAGTACTAATATTAATTTTCATTTTCTCCGCAGAGTTTTTATTATAAATGATCTCAATTCGATTATTATATTTGATCTGATGATGTCAGTATTATATCAGTAACTTATTAATAAATTGTAATTACTGACATTTTTATTTAAAATTTTACTCTCTTTTATCTTCAGTTGTTAATATTTTCTTTTTATTTAAGCTACTTTTATTAACAAGTTATCAGACAATTTTATGGCTGATACATTGAGGTTTATTTAATTACTTGACGATTATGAACTCCACTGTTACTGCTACTAATTTTTTATATATATAATTAATAATGATAGAGTAGTTATTTTATTGGGTTCACTCTTATAATAAAAGCAGTTTGAAATAAACTTTTTACCGGCGGTTTGAATATTTTAACGGAGACTGCGTGTAAGTCTATTATTCTTGATGTCTGTCGTTGCTCGGGAGAGAGAAATTAATCATTCAAAATAAAGAAGAGCGATGATAAGTTGATAGCAGAAGGTCAGTTCAATTTTTACCGAAAATAAACCGTAAGTCAACTTTAACGAATTATTTCCGAAGAGGACTTTTCCGGATATCTTATATTGAGAATGGAGATAAATAATAAAAGGATCAAATAGATGTTTTATTAACGTACAATTCTGTTAATATTTGAAGATATGAAAAATTCGGTGATGCCGTGATAGATATCCACTCAAAACGAGCATCAGTCTCTTCTAATAAAGAAACACATTTGAATATTCTCGATAATTATATTTCAGACCAGAAAAGTATTAGTGAATATGAAAAGGATTTTTTGAATTTAAAATATGATCTCTGAATATTCTTGATCTCATCTCAAAAAAGATGATATTATCAAAGGCAAGAAAAAATTTTTAGATCATGAATTAAAAAGAGATAAATAATATAAATATCAGTGAAGGCGAAGACACAGAGATAGAGTCAGCACTAATCAAACTTGAAAACCCGAAGAAA
>JADJWZ010000014.1 GCA_016716125.1 Ignavibacteria bacterium
AACCACAATTATTGAATTATACCTACATTTCATATAAGCAAGGGATAAAGTATATTTGTTCTCTGAAAATTAATTAAACTGAATCCCAATTCTATATGGCAAAAAAATCCACTAAGATTTTCATTCTTGATACAAACGTTATACTTCATGATTCATCCTGTATATTACAATTCAAAGAAAACGACATTATCATACCGCTGACAGTTATTGAAGAGCTTGATCATTTTACGCTGAGAGGGGAAGTCAGTGTCCGTTTAAACGCGAGAGAATTTGCAAAGGACACTTGACTCCCAATGACCGGTTCGGCTTTATTTAAAGACGGGTTTTGTTAGGCAAAGAAGAGGAAAATACGGATAGCAATTACAAAAGGTCTTTTGTCTGAGATCAGAAATGTTTATTGACGATACGCCGGATCACGAAAAGAATGGTCCGCACTGCTCTTGATATACATAATAAAAACAAAGGCAGATCTGTTATTCTTGTCAGTAAGGATGTAAATCTTCGTATGAAGGCAAAGCAATCGGCGTGCTTGCTGAAGATTACTAAATATGACTGCAAGAAGGCGTTGAAGAATTGCACGGCTGGCGGAAAAGGGAATTCGTAGATAATTTCGATGATGAGATTTGCTGAAGCTGTATCAGTCGCCGTTCGAAGTCAGCATAGATGCAGTAAAAAAAGTTGAACGGAAAGTTACTGCCTAACAAATTTTTTATTCTCAGAAACAACGAACGTCTGTCCTGGCGCATTACGATCCTATTCGTGAAGTATTAAGGAAAGTGGATAAGACGGACATATACGGAATAAAATCCCGTAACGCCCCGACCAGACTTTGCAACCAGATGCGTCAATTAATATGGATATTCCTCTTGTGTCAATGACAGGAAAAGCGGGAACGGGTAAGACGCTTTTGGCAATTGCTTCGGCAATTGCAGATGAAAAATTACAGACAGATCTATATTTTACTGAGGGCGGTTGTCTCGCTCGGCAATAAAGATATCGGTTATCTGCTTTTTTGAAGGATAACGAGGATAAGAAGAAAACTTGTTCGTATATGCAGCCGCTATGGGATAACATAAAAGTGTACAGGACAAGTATTCAGAAACAGACAAACTGGCATCGGAATCATTGCTCCAGATGATAAAAGATCGAAGCTGACGATAGAGCCGCTGAGTTATCCGCGGGAAGAGTAAAATTTTCTTCATAGTCGATGAGGCGCAGAATCTGACTCCTCATGAAATTAAAACAATAATAACGAGAGCAGGAGAAGGATCCAAACTTGTGTTCACAGGCGATGTATATCAGATCGATCATCCGTATCTTGATTCACAGTCAAACGGGCTTTCATATTTGATAGAGCATTTCAAAGGTCAGAAGCTTTATGCTCATGTAAATTTACTAAAGGGCGAGAGATCAGAACTTGCAGAGCTCGCCAGCAATTTGCTTTAAATAATTATTTTATCTATTATATATAATATATAACAGCGGAATTTAAACAGTTAAGGAAAAATCTAATGATCATTTCAAAAATTCACGCTCAGCACCTTCTGATTTATTAAAAAAAATAAAACACAATAAATGCAAACCTGACAGGTGAGGACCTGAATTTATCCATAGAAATTCAGAAAGCAGTAAAAGATATGGGATTTGAAGAAGCAACTCCCGATACAGACTCGGTCAATTTCCCGTCATTATGGAAGGAAGGGTATACTTGGACAGAGGCACAGACAGGTACGGGAAAGACAGCCTCTTTTGCAATACCGATAATTGAAGAAAATGTAGAATCCGATTCTAAAAAATTCGGGCGATTGTCTTACACTTTCTTCTAAGAGAACTGGCGATACAGGTTACCGAAGAGTTCTTGAACTTTAAAAATATAAAAAAATGTTAAGGTCATTCCGATTGCCACGGAGAGTCAGTCGATTGACAGACTTTTTAGGAACTGGGCGCTTAAATCCGAATTTGCGAATGATTATTGCAACACCGGGCAGACTGTGATCGTGTAGAACAATAAATCTGACGGATGTAAAATATATTGTTCTTGATGAAGCTGACGAGATGCTTGACATGGGATTCAGGGATGATATCGAAAGCATAATCAAATCATCAGCGAAGGAAAGACAGACGGTATTTTTCCGCGACCATTCCTCCCGCGATCGTTCAGCTGTCAAATATCTGAATGATCCAGTTAATATTAAAGTAATTCATAAAGGGCAGACGGTTTCTAAGTGAAACAATAATACCTCGACATTAAATCAGTCAGGAAACTTGAAGTGCTTACCAAGGTTGGTGGACGCCTTATACGATCCTGAGCCAGCTTGTATTCTGCAACACACTAAAAGGATGGTGGATGATCTTGTATCACACCTGCAGGCGAGAGGATATCCGGCAGAAGGGCTTCACGGAGACATGAAGCAGATGATGCGCGACAGAGTTATGGCAAAATTCAGGAACAGAACTCTCGACATACTTGTAGCTACTGATGTTGCGGCGCGGGGAAGTGACGTAGAATTGAAATTGATGCTGTGGTAAATTATGATATGCCTCAGGATGAAGAGTATTATGTTCACAGGATCGGAAGAACTGCAAGAGCCGGAAGAGAAGGACGCGCGTTTACATTTGTAAAGGGTAAGGATTTCAGAAAATTAAAGGATATAGAAAAATATACAAAGACGCCAATTAATAAACTGGACGTTCCGACCGAGAAAGATGTAGAGGAAGTAAGAACGAAAGTCCTTCAGGATAGTTGCGAATATTAACTTTTTTTTTTTTTTTTTTTTTTTTTTTTTGAGGACAGACAAAGAACTAAATCTTAACGATATAATAATTCAGAAACTTTTAAAGGGAACATTCACCGAAGATATTGCATCAGCGTTACTCAAATTAGTGATAGGTAAAACTGGGACAAGAAGCGCCTTAATGCCTGAAAAGTCATACGGCGGTTATGATGATGATGACAACAGGACAGAAAAATCTTTGGCAAGACAGAATAGGGATGAAGGCAGAGGAAGATGGGATGATAAACGAGGAGAGATAAAAGAGGTGAAAGAAGGGAGAAAACGAGGATAAAAGAGGAGAAGGAGACAGAAAGTGCAGAATTCAATTGGAAAAAGTGACAGAAGCGGTTCAGACAGATACAGTGCCGGCTCTAAAGAATTTTTATCAGCATTGGAAAAATGCCGGAATAATGCTTGAAAGATATTTTAGGCGCTATTGCGGGGAGAGACAGGAATTCCGGGAAGTTGGCAGTTGGCGGGATCTCGTATTTGACAAATGCAGTTTGTAAATGTCGATGAAAGTATTCCCAACAAGGTTGTAAAAAGTAATGAATGATAACCGATAAAGGAAACAAAATATTTATCAAATTTGCATCTGATAAAAACGACAAGCTAATTCAAATCATGTTTAAAAAATTCCGGTAAAAAATATCAAAGTAATTATATTGGCATGGACAAGTGTTAGATTCAGAACCGTTTTATAAAATAATGAATATGGATTATTTCTCTGAGCTCGGCATCAAAATGGACCACAAGGAATATAACGGATATGTCGGTATGTCATCACAAAAAATGTGGAGCAGAATAAAAAGCAATTATGATCTGAATGAAAGCGTCGGAGAGCTAATGAAGTCCGAAAGCAGGATGTACGAAGACTTACTCAGATCAGATATCTAAACCTATTGAAGGAATTAGAGAATTAATAAATATATTTTCTGCAAAGGGTTTAAGGCCCAACGTAGCATCATCTTCATCCGCTGCAAATATCTGTTTAGTGCTGGATAAAGCTTATCTCAAACAACATTTCAATTTATCATACGGGGAAGAGGTACAGAATGGAAAGCCCTCACCTGATATATTTTTAAGAGCTGCGGAATATTTTAATGCGCATCCTGAAGATTGTTTTGTAATTGAAGATTCGGCGAACGGAGTGACAGCAGCTAAATCAGCGGGGATGCATTGCATAGGATTCAGGAATTCAAATTCCGGTGAACAAAAAATTGATCATGCTGATATTATAGTAAACAGTTTTTCATCAGCGGAGATCGGTAATATTTTAAATTTCATAGAGACAGAATAAATTAATGTCAGAAATAAAAAGTTTTGAGTTTACAGACAGAAAAGGCAGAAAGATCCTGATCAGAAATGCGAAACCGGAAGATGCTGAGCAGATCAATTCAATGAAAAGGAAAATTATTGCCGAAGGGATGTATATGCTCAGAGAACCGGATGAAGCAAATTATACAACGGAAAAAACAATCGAAGAAATTTCTGTAAACACTTCAAATCCCGGATCAATGTATATTATTGCCGAGTCAGACGGTAAAGTAGCCGGTGAACTGGACTTCGTAAACGGATCTCTGAAAGAACACAGCATTGCGGATCATTTAAGTTTTCATTTCAAAGAATACAGGGATTCAGGAATCGGTTTAAAACTTATGGATGCTGCTGAGTGGGCTGAAGAGGAGCCAAGCTAATTGAGAAGAACTTTGAATGTATTTTCTACAAACCTCCGTGCGCAAAAACTTTATGAGAAATGCGGATTCCTGATCGAAGGAAACTGTCCGAAAGATATGAAACTTTCCAATGGAGATTATATAGACAGCATGCTGATGTTTAAATTCGTCAAATAAAAATTTTACCTCATCATACAATCAACACAAAAGCAGTAATACCGGCGCTTGCGGGGTTTTTTTTTCTCGCGCTTCAGAGTGTATTCGTTAAACTGGTTACAGAAGACGGATTACCGACGGAATGGGTAGTGCTGATCCAGTTTTCAACCTCTTTAATTTTTATAACGGTATTAACATCATTTCAGAAATTCCAAAAAATAAAAACCAAACATTTCAAGCTTCATTTCATAAGAAGCTTCTCCGGCATTTTAGCTTTCACAGCTTTTGTAATTTGTATAAGGAAGACTAATATTGTAGATGCAACATTACTGTTGAATTCCACACCTATATTTATTCCAATAATAGCATATATTTGGTTAAGAAAAAAAATCGAGTCAAGGATATGGCCGGGCATTATTACAGGATTTATCGGAATCATTCTCATCATACATCCTGCTACGGGAGAGCTGCTGCAGATGGGCGAGTTATACGGTGTAGCTTCCGGGATTTTACTGGCGATAGGATACATTGCCATGAAAGAACTTACGCGCACGGAAACATTCGAATCAATTTTATTTTATTATTCTCTGATATCAGTAATACTCTCGCTTCCGTTTGCATTAATGAATGAAGTAAAACCTTCATCAATAGAATTGATTTACGGAATGTCTTCGGGAGTTTGTTTTATGTTATATCTTTATCTATTGCAGTATGCATATAAACTGGAAGAGGCGGTAAAAGCTTGCGCCGTTAAATTTCTCAACCGTGGCGTTTACCGTAATATTCAATTTTATTCTTTTTAATAATACATCCGGATCTAATAACAGCAGCCGGAATATTACTGGTATCGGCGGGCGGGATAATGGCGATATCAATACATTTCAAAGGAGATGATGTAAAAAGTAATCACGGATGGCATTAGAAAATATGCGTACAATCTTCTAAACTATTTGATCCTATCTGAATTTAACTAAACTTTATAAAACTTATCTGAACATATATTCCAGCGGTCCGCCTTTGTTAATCAGGTTCAGCATTTCGCTCAGAGGTATCTTCACACTCTGCACACCGAAATAATTCGGAGCTGACTGAGAAGGATTGAATGTAATTTCCAGACTGTCACTCTTTATATTCCATACGTTAAAATTTTTCTCTGCAGGTAATGTTCCGGATCTTATCATGTCGAATATATTTTCATTGCCTTCCGAATAAGCTTTTGCTTCAAGCTCCTTTTGTGAATACGCTGATAAAAATTTCAGATAATCAGAATCCGGATTAAATAGATCGCTTAACTTAAATCCCTGTTGATACAATACTGTAATTGAATGATGAATCGTTTGTCACCGGATGCGCCATCCCGGAAATATCCGTGAATAATGTGAATCTTACGGACAGTAATGAACCTCCGGAGATCCCGGCTTCTGATGATACTTTAAATGAACTTAGCTTCGAATCATCTGAACTTCCCTTTAAATCCTTTAGCTGAGATTCAAAACTTTTTATATAACTCTGTACTACTGCATCAAGAGCGTTGTTAATGTCTGTTGCAATTCCTCTCGCTCCCATAAGCGCATCAGGACCGAAATCGATCTGCGGATATGTTACATTCGAAAGGGAGTTAAGCACCTCATTTTTCTGATCAATGCTTTTATAAGTAATGTTCATCGGCTGCGCTGATGAAAAATTATAAGCAATTGTTAAAAGCAAAAACAAAAATATGATTTTCATAATGAAATTAATAAATAGAAGATTTTATTAATGATAAATCTAATTTAAAGAATTATAAATCTCCTGTATTGAATGTATTTCCCTGTGATACATCTCCTGTATCAAATCCTTTTTTAAACCATTTCATTCTCTGTGCCGAAGAACCGTGTGTGAATGAATCAGGAGTAACTTGTCCCTGCGACTGTCTTTGCAGGCGGTCATCACCGATCGAGTTTGCAGCATTCAAAGCTTCCTCAATATCTCCGGGCTCCAGAATGCTTTTCATTTTCTGCGCATGGTGAGCCCAAACTCCCGAAAGAAAATCCGCCTGAAGCTCGACTCTTACACTCATCTGATTATTTTCAGCTTCTGATAATCTTCTTCTCTGACTCTGAACCTGATCGTGAATTCCCAGAAGATTCTGTACATGATGACCGACTTCATGCGCAATTACATAAGCCATCGCAAAATCTCCGGGCGCTTTGAATTTGTTTTTCAGATCCTGATAAAAGCTAAGATCGATATATAACTTATTATCAACCGGACAATAGAACGGTCCCGTCTGAGCGCTTGCAAACCCGCAGCCTGACTGTGTGGATCCGGTAAACATTACAAGCGTCGGCTTTACATATTCTCTGCCGTAATTTTCCCTGAATAATTTACTCCATACATCTTCCGTATCTTTGAGTACGACTGAAACAAACTGCGCAAGCTCGTCTTCGGCTGCAGACGGCTGATGAGTCTGTTGTGTCTGCGGAGACTGCGTCCCAACCTGCTGCTGCAGGAACTGGAGCGGATCTCCTCCGAGCAGCCATACTAACAGCACCATTACTATCGTTCCGAGACAACCCAGACCGCCGACAGTCCTTCCGGTGCTCCTCCTCCGGTCATCTACGTTTGAACTTTGATCACGTCCTTTCCATTCCATAACATTATTATTTAGTTATTCTTAAATTAATTTAATTAAATTTCATTCAAAATGTTATTTTAGATACTTAAGAAAATTAAATTCATTCAAATAAAAAAAGCCCGTCGCCTGGGCTTTAATTTATTTTTAAATTTATGTGAAATTATTTTAAAAGCACCATACGCTTTGTCTGAACAAATTCACCTGCTTCTATCCTGTAAAAATAAACCCCGCTCGATAATCCCGCGCCGTTGAATTCTACGGTATATCTGCCTGCCGATCTGAATTCACTGTTAACTATCCTCTTTACTTCTCTTCCGAGAATATCATAAATAGTAAGTTTAATTTTTCCGTCTTCCGGAAGGCTGAAGTTTATTTTGGTTGTTGGGTTAAACGGGTTTGGGTAATTTTGCGAAAGTGAATATTCATTTGGAATAATGTTAATGATATCATTTGAATTCTGATCATTCACTGCTCCGAATACTTTCTGAATATTGCTGTTAACATTATTTATATGCTCTGTAATATCACCCGGTTTTTTAATCTTTATCACTTCACTTAAAATTTTCTTTACCTTTAATTCCGATCTTTCTTTCTTGGCTGCATTTCCTTCTCTTACTTTCTTTTCAAGCGATTTTACTTTTTCAATTTCTATATCTCTTGAAGTTTGAAAAGAATTAATTATATTTTCTCTAATTGCTTTCCTGTCTTCTTTATTAAACCTTTTTGAATCGTATTTATCATAAGGATCATCATTATAGATTTGGGACCGGGGATTTTCTGATTCCGGATCCAAAGTCCCGGGTTCCAAATTTTTTTCTCCTCCTCCCTGCCCGCCTGAGAGCAGACTCGTAGCGGAATAGTCCCAGCCCGCTATCAGTCCTTCATAGCTGTATGGATTCTGATTTACTATTTCCTGAAAACCTGTCATGGCTGATTCATACATTCCGAGTGAAACCTTGCACTTCTGTATAACATAATATGATTGCTTTACTAAAGTTACTTTCTCCGGATTATTCATAATCAATGCTTCCAAAAATGATTTAAAATTCGTGATTCTGTTTCCGGAGCTGTCGAGCCGTAATTCCGCAAGATATAGCTTTAAAATTATGCTGACATCTTTTAAACTGTCAATATGATCCGTAAGTAATTGATAACAAAGATCCGATACGCGCTCATAATCTCTCTTCCTTAAATTTATAGAAACTGAATCTGACAAATTTTCAAATGTCGCTGATTGTCCATTGAACATTGGAAATTGAACATTGGAGATTGAACCGCCGCTTCCTCCGGTTCAGTATAAATCGTATCATACATCCCGTTTCCCAGATCAAATGCGATCATTCCTTCCAATAGGTTTTCCCCGCAGTAATATGGAGTAAAGATAAAGTTAAATGGTTCCTCATCTAAGCGTTCCACATTGGCAGCAGCATTTGTGTCAATATTCGAAATCCTGAAACAATTATTTATTGCATCAGCTTCTCCGCCGTATTCATCATAGATCAAATCAGGAATTGTCCCTGCAATATGAAATGCATTTCCCGGATCATAACCATTTAGATTGAATATGTTATATCCATCATTTAAGTAAGAATAAGAATTATCAAACTCCAGACACTTTGCATTTTCACCTTCACAGGAAACAGAATTATATCCTCCCGTATATACAAATCCATTCGGTGCGAGATTAGAATAAGATAATGCGCAGGATATAACTCCTTTAGAATCTTCATCTCCTCCGGTAATGATATTTCCATACAGATCCATTGCAGACCAGATCAGAATAATCCCATTATTGTATCCTGTAATTATGTTATCTTTTATGACTCCTCCGGCAACGCCTGACAGTAGTATTGCATTAGCGCTGTTATCATTACCTGAATAGGATTCAAATTCGTTATTTTCAATAATCAAAGGAAATGTAATATATCCGGAGGTAACTACTGACAATGCAGGCATATCTCCTGCATCCATTTGGAAGTGATTATAATTTATGTAAACCTCTTTCACATTTGATTCCGATGTATAGTTGATCAGAAGACCTCCTGTTTTTACATCAGGTTCTGCAAGGAAGCTGCTGTTGCTGATATTTACATATTCGCAGTCGATCAGCTGAGCTGCATAAGTGCTGTCAACAGGATAAGGTAAAATATTTTCGAAACAGGTTGTGAATATCTCAACTTCTTTGCACCCGCTCAAATATAATCCTCTCCAGGGATTTCCGTTTTTACCTTTGAGATAAACAGGCGCTGTGTTTTCCGAAGGTGTACTTCCGCTCCTGAAGTCTCCTCCTGTCATTATTATTCTTGCAGATGAGTCAGAAAAATTTATTGTAGCTCCGGGTAGTATTCTGATTTCATATCCATTATTATTAACTTCACCTTTGCAGTCAAAATTTCCACCCACTTCTTCATCAGCAACGAGCGTCCCGCCTTCCTGCATGACAGGCGCGAGCTTATAGAGTTTGCTTTCGCGGGGTTAAACCATCCAAGATTTGTAGTTGAAATTATTCTTTTGTCAAAAGTTATTATTAACGAATCTCTTTCGAGGTCATAAATACTCCAGTTGTTAAATCCCGCAAAATGAGTTGATGCAGAATCGAGCTTAATGGTCACTGATCTCCTTCCATTTACTCCGCCCGGATCTGATGTATCAATTGGTGAACATCTCCTGTTTACTATCATAAAATATCTCGAATACATTTCATCAGGATTATTGAATTTCCCTACCTGAAGATATCTTTCCGATACTGCTTCCGGAATTTGCGAAGCAATCATATAATCAGATGGAATCGGTTCATAGCTTAAAACATCATTAAAAAATGTTTCTTCAATCAGACTGCTTCTTTCGAGTCTGAGTATGTATGTCGAACGGTTTGCATTATCGAAACTCATTATATACGGCTCCCATGTTTTCAATCTTTGAACCTGTGACTTTATCATTTCCATTTATTCTGACCATAGGCGTTTGATGTCCTGGGAATATTGCCAGGATCTGCAAATCCTCTTCCAAAACATTCTCCCTGCGGACAATTCTGAATATCACCGGGTCCTTCCCACCAACCATAAAAGAAATATAATAATCCTCTCACTCCATAAGTCAGAGATACATTTGCAATCATTTCCATTTCCTCGTTTGTAGGTTCTTTATGTGATACACTGTTTGCATAATACCAAAGATGCGACTGACCATTATAAAGGAAAGGAATATCTTTTGCTTTTGATATTGCATCCCCCATTTCCATCGACCACCTGAAAGCTCCTTCCCATTGATATGCATTTGTATCCCAGGGATAACCTGCAGAAGAACCATTTTCAAAATAAGCAGGTGTATGATCGAGATTATCCTGAAGCCAGTCATCAAATGCTGACGGAGAAATAGCATTTGCTAATACTTCACTGCTATCAATTCTTGGAAGTGTATTCGGTATTTTAGCAAAAGTGGTGTTCTGATATGGAATTGCATCCTGCTTATTTGTATAAAAAGGATAGCTGGCTATTAGAATATCTGTTAACCCTACTTTTTCAACATAATTTCTAATGACATGTCCCGTATTCATTACACTAAACCTTTCTTCCCATGGAACATTCATATACATGTAAGTAGGACCTAAAAGAGTTGTCAATGTAATATTCTTTCCGCAGGTCAAATATGCAATCGAATCAAGCTTTTTACTGACATATGACATGCATGGTATATTACTGAATGCAAATAGCTCCATGTAAAATTTTATTGCAGATTCATTATAACAGGAAATGTCCTGCGCTTCCCATCTAAGCCATTTTTGATATTTCAAGTATTCTAAATTACTAAGATCATTACTTAATAAATTATGCGCTACCATATTATCCACTCTCACATAATCGATCCACTGTCACAATTGCCATACCAGTATACCTTTATGTCAACATTATTATACATAGTATCAACTGTGCTATTTCCTCTTGCTGATCGTCGGCCTCTATTCCCCATGAACTGTCGATATTCAAGTTTGAGTTATCAGTGAAATTATATTCTTCTATATACTGACCATTGTAATAGAATTGTCCGTTTATTTCTTTTAAAAAATCTCCGGCTTTAATATCTAATTCTTTTAAAACAGTATCTCCAATTTGACCTAAAACTTTTATTTTACAAACTAATGCCGTTCGATTATTATGTGCATATGCTGAGTCAATTCTTATTCTCGGTTTTACTATCCAGTTTTTAATCGAAGGATCGATTATTCCCTAGTTATCAGCGAAAGTTGCACATTGTTCAGCGTTTGACTTTAGTCTGCTGACAACCCATCCCGCACCGCCGTCAGTTGTCTGAATATCACGCTGACAATATCTTACTCTCTGAGTTTGTCCCTGCCAGGTATCGTTTATATCAACCCCTACATGATTTGGAGATTGAAAGGAATAAAACCACAGGTCATCATTTAATGGAATGCTTTCACACTGGTAGTCACTCCTCTGACCGTAGCAAAGCATCGCAATTTTTGGACGCATTATTATTGATTTCATTCCATGTGATTGGATATCTGCAAGCTTATTTTGAACTTTGTGAATATAAGCACCGGAATCAGCATACAATGTATCACTCTCTATACCGGCACCTTGCCATCCATAATTACCATTAGAGAGATGCCATGCATTAAACCCAACATCATCTAAATTTTGAAAATCCAAATCAATGCCGCAGTCCAGCGCTCCTATGAGGAAAATTTCGTTTTGATTTCCCGGCTGGACCGTAGTCCGTGATCCCTGACGGCTCTCTTTTGATTTCCTTTGACTCTTCCACGGAATTAATTATCAGTCCGCTGAAAAGATAAATGAAACAGTTAAAATAAAAATAAAAAAAACTGTAATTTTGTTTTCATTTCGTTACCCTTTCCTTTATTAATTTTTAAATAATAGTTGCAGTTGAAACAAATTTTTTAGAAATCTTTTATTAATTTTCATCTTTTTTTTACCTCAAAAGGATCATTTTCTTAGTATCAATAATTTTTTCATCTATAAATAAGCTGTAAAAATAAACACCGCTGCTCAAAGAACCTGCATCAAAAAGATACTGATACTCTCCAGGATTTAGTTTTTTATTTACCAATATTGAAATTTCTTTACCTACAGTATTGTAAACTTTAATTTTTATTGTTTTTGAATTTTTTATACTAAAGCTAATAGTTGTTGCCGGGTTAAATGGATTTGGATAATTTTGGGATAACTTGAAATCTGAAGGAACTTCTGAGCTGATTTGATTAATATTTACCAATGGATAAAATATACTGTCACCTCCTACAATTGTATGAATACCAGGTCCGGTACTGTAAGCCCATCCTTTAAAACTATTATAAAAATAAATATAACTATATATGGCTATATGGATACTTGTATCAGGAACCTGATAAAGCCAGTTATTTCCTCCATTAGTAGTTCGATAAATCATTCCTCTGCTTCCAATGCCCGGATAAAATACGTCACCGCCAACTCCCCAGATAGTATCATTATTCACATTGGAAAACTCACTTATCTGGGATACTACTATATTTCCGCCGGTTGGAAGTTGTTGGGTAATCCATGTAATTCCTCCGTCTGTAGTTTTCTTAACTCCAGAATAAGCTTTCCACCCTGTCAAGCTGTCAATAAAACACACATCTCTAAAACCATCATTTTCAACAGTAACCCAGTTTAATCCGCCGTTTGTCGTTCTTTGAGTTGCAGGACTGCCGCCATTATATCCAATAAAACCTATTCTTGAATTATACATATAAATTTTTTCAGGATCGCTTTGGCTTAAAAGTTGTGTCCATGTTGTACCACCGTTTGTAGTGCGGTACACACCACCTCCAGATGTCGAATTCATAACGAATAAAATGGTATCCTCATTTAATACACTCATATCAGAAACATAAGTGTCAAAAGGAGCATTGATATAAAACCAGTTTAAACCTGCATTAGTGGTTTTCAAAATATTGAGAAAAGAATTATTCACAACTTTATATCCGCCAATAAAACCTGTACTTTCATTTATAAACTGTATTTTTTTTAAAAAAAAAAGCTGTCAGTATGGTTTATAAACCAATTGTCTCCTCCATTCGTTGTTTTAAGTACATAACTTAGTATCCGGAAGATACTGTAGTAGTTGCATAACCATTTAGAGAATCAGTAAAAGTAATATCGGTAATACTTCTCCCATTCAGATTCGGCATATACTGCTGCGTCCACCCTCCCGGCGGATTATGTGCGAAGTTAAATGCGAGGATGAATGTCAGTATGCTGATGTAGAAAAGAAGTGAAGATATCTTATTTATAAACTTATTTTTTTCCATATCTGTATGAGTTTTTATTTCAATTTAAGGAAGATGAATTTTAAAATCAATTTTTATCCTGAACTGAAACTCATTTCCGGGCGCATTACAATACTAAAAGTATTTATATTTCTGTGCAAGGACTTATGTCATGTTTTTGATATAATTTCTATTATATAAATACGGGGAAGCAGAACAGCTTTAGAAGAACAACTATTTCGTTCTTTTGTTTTAAAGGTTTAAGGGATTGTTCCCTTCGCACAGTTTTTCTGTTCAGCGGGGTGGCATTAATAATCAGGATTTCAATTTTTTTCATCAAATTCACAATGTCGCTAATCCATTAAGCAGCGTTGAAAATTCTGCAAGTAATCTTACCCTTCCGTCCGGCTACGTGTTCCGCTCCGCGTTTAATCTTTCCAGCTCCACGAGCAACCTTGCTCGCTCGCCGGGCAGCTTGACTCGCTCCACGAGCAACTTGACCCGCTCGCCGGGTAACTTGACCCGCGCAACGGGCAACCTGACCCTTTCGGCGGGCAACGTGTCCCATTCCACGGGTAACGTGTACCGTTCCACGGGTAACATGTACCGCTCCACGGGAGACGTGTACCATTCCGCGGGAGATGTGTACCGTCGAGCGGAAGACGTGTACCGTTCGACGGGAGACTTGTACCGTTCAGCGGAAGACGTGTACCGTCGAGCGGAAGACGTGTACTGTCGAGCGGAAGACGTGTACCGTCGAGCGGTAGACGTGTACCGTCGAGCGGAAGACGTGTACCGTTCAGCGGACAACTTGACCCGCTTAACGAAAAACCTGAATTCCACGTTAAAAAGCTTATCTTATGCAGAAATCTTAATTTAAAACCGGTTTATACAAATAAAAAAGGCTGATATCTTTATCAGCCTCTTTCTTTATATAATGTATATTACTCGGATTTTACTTCACCAGCATCATTCTCTTTGTCATGGAATAATTACCGGCAGTCAGTCTGTAAAAATATACACCGCTCGATAACCCTCTTCCGTCAAATGAAAAACTATATGACCCCGCGGTAAAATTATCTCTGACAAGTGTCGCGATTTCCTTACCTGAAATGTCCATTAGCTTTAATGTCACATTGCTGTTCTCGGGAATGTCAAAATTAATTTTTGTCGATGGGTTAAACGGATTCGGGAAATTCTGTGATAATAAATATTCCTCTGGTATTCCCGTGTTATTATTTGAAACGGATACCTGATTTGAAATTGCAAAATTTACATTCGAAATATCATAAAATATATTACCAACCGCCTCAACCTTTATTCTTGCATTGGAAATATTTATGCTTGGTAGATTTACTGATTCGCTTCCGTCATTAGATGTATTAGCGGCTAATGTCGTTGGAAATGTAAGTCCGCCGTCTGTAGATAATTTTATATTAACGTTTGTAACGTTTACCGGCGCTGCATTTGTATTTGCAACATCCCATGTTACAGTCTGAGGATTATTTGAATTCCATGTAACATTTGTATTCGGCTGAGTCACAAGGAAAGGACCTGCTCCGGCTGTAACTTCATAACTTACATATTCATAGTTAACACCGCCTGCGGAAATGCTGTTGTCCCTTACTGTCAGTCTGAAACTCAGCGACCTTGAATATGACGGTAATCTTTCACCTGTAGCAAATGTATTATTAATCAGATTACTGATCCTCGGAATATATCTCGTCGCTGATGTATCGGGATTGAAAGATCTTATTATCGGAGCGTTGCCTGTCGGATTGCCTAACGTTCCTGCAGGTCCGAGATCGTATTGCTCCCAGCAGTATGTTAATGAATTCTGATTTTCTGCATCTGTCGCGCTGCCGGTAATTGCTATCGGAGTATTAATAGGAATTGTCAGTCCGCCTGTGGGAACAGTAACTACCGGTGGCGTATTGCCTGTTGCTGTTATTTGCGCACAGGTATTTCCGCCGCTGTTTTGAGTGTATGAAACCATTTCAAGAAAACTGATTGTATGAAAATATGCATCACTGTTATTCTGAAGATTATCCGATCCGCAGATACCTGCATATGCCATGATAGTACTTCCGCTGCCGGGTTCGTATGCCGTATTTCCGTTTCTGTTACCGCCGCCGCATGCGCTTGACTGACTGTTAAATGTATGATTGCCGCCGTACTGATGTCCAAGTTCATGCGCTACATAATCTATATAAAAAGGATCGCCATTCGGTGACGGAAGTCCGGTAACACCCCGCGCCTTCTGACCTGAAATACACACAACTCTTAATCCCGCTACACCGCCGCCGCCTGTACTGAACACATGACCTACATCGTAATTTGCATCACCTATTATATTGTCAAGCGTTGACTGATTCTGTCCGAGCATTGATCCGCCGTTGTTGTTTGAATATGGATCCGTACTCGAATTTGTATAAACTATCAGATCATTATTTGCTACAAGTACAGTCCTTACGGCAAATTCTTTTTCATAAACTCCTGTGATCCGGTTTACCGCAGTGACAATTGCAGCAAGTCCGAGAGGAACCGTCCCTCCGTGAAATGTTGTATATTCGCCTGTAGCGCCAACTGCTAACCTGTACGTTCTTAATTCAGGACCGCTGACAAATCCGCCTCTCATCAGATCTTTTGACCTTATTATACTTTCAGGATCATCATCGGTCATACAGTCGTATGACTTATTTGAGACATAATCTTTTCTGAAATAACTTATATAAATATTTTTTTCATTAGTACTGTAAGGATCAATAAAATAATCTCCTCTTGCCGTCAGTATCATTGCATGAAATCCGTGATATGTGATGTCAAGTTTTCCGTTTGCATAAGGATCGTCAACTCCTTTTGCATTAAAAGTTTTTATCTCCGGAAATTTTATGGCAAGACCCGGTTCCATCATAGAATATTCCGTGATCTCAAACTTTGACATGCTTCCGTCCGGCATTGGCAGCTCTATTATTAAAGGATCGTTTTTCGCCCTGTCGGAAAATTCAAACGGCGCTGTGCGAAGCAGCTCGCTGAGTTCTGTGAAATTTGTTAAAACGGTTCTGTATTTCTGAGGGTATAATTCTTCTCTCGCCCATGAGATCAATTTCGCTTTCATTAATGTCGGTCCAGACGGGAGAATTGGATTTTGCATAAAGGTTTGTTTCGCTGTTCACGGAAAATCCGGTAATAAGAAACAAAACTGCTGCAGTTAGTATTATTAACTGTTTCATGTTATTTTATTGATGTTTTCTTAAAAAAAATAATTTGGTTAATATAATGGTTTAGATTTTTAAATAAATTATAATACGGCTTATTTAATTCCCGTAAGGCTTTTTATATCTTTTAGAAATTTTTTGTGAGAATTGTAATGAATTGTATTCAGACCGTGAGTTTTTGCGGAAAGTATATTGGCTTTGAGATCATCAATGAATAAAGTCTCCTCAGGCAGTAGATTATACTTATTTAATAAATACATATAAATTTTTTTATCCGGCTTTACCGATTTTACTTTATATGACAATACTCTTTTCTTAATGTGTTTTACATACGGGAAATTATTGTCAATGTAATTGATATGCGATGCATCTACATTGGAAAGCATAAAAAGTCTGTAACCGGAATTAAGCAGTTTGTTCTCAAGAAAATTTTTCATTTGAGCATTTTCCCAGAAGATGTCGCAGTACAGATAATAGAAATCCGAATACCCTGTCCTCAGATTAAATTTTTTCTTAAGAATTTTGAACGCATCTTTAATAGTTATTTTAGCGCTGCCGATCTTAATATCAAATTTTTCATCCGTGAAATACTTTTTAAGTTTCCTGGCGTTGGCTTTTTTTTCCAGTAGAGACAGTCCGTCATAAAAATAACAGTAATCAAAATAAACCAGTGTATTCCCCAGATCAAAGACTATGTTCTTTATTTTATTTTCAGTATTAGAAGTTTTCAATGCAGACCGTTAAATATATTTCGTTTCAATTACTTTTAATGAATCGTCAAATATATATTCTTTTGGCGAACCGGTAGGAATTTCCGTCTTAAGTATCTCCTCTTTGCTCAAACCTTCGAGATACATTATCAAAGCTCTCAGACTGTTTCCGTGCGCGGAAATTATAATGTCCTTTCCGTTTTTTAATTCCGGTTCGATTTTTGAATGATAGTAAGGAAGTACGCGGTCAGCGGTATCTTTAAGACTTTCACCGTTTGGCGGCGGAATGTCATAACTCCTTCTCCAGATTTTTACCTGCTCATCTCCGAATTTTTTTCTGCATTCATCTTTATTCAGTCCCTGCAGATCTCCGTACATTCTCTCATTCAGCGCCTGATCTTTTTCTACAGGTATATCTTCCATACCGGTGTTTCTTAAAATAATGTCTAATGTCCTCTGAGCTCTGATCAGATCCGAAGTGAACGCTTTGTCAAATTTATAATCCTTTAATTTTTCCGCAGCCTGCATCGCTTCCTCTACTCCTTTTGGTGAAAGATCTATATCGATCCAGCCCGTAAACTTGTTTTCCAGATTCCACTGCGACTGACCGTGTCTTACAATTACTAACTTCGGCATTGAATTTATTTTTTATAATTTAAAATCTTTTCAAATTAGTTTAAATAATTTATTCAAACAATTTAAAATTAAATTGATAATGCTTCGAAAAGTAAGTCTGGATTTTTAGCTGTTACCGGAAGGTATCCATTTTATCGAACAGCCAATTGAAGGGATCTGCTGAAAATCTATTTCACTGTCTGACAGTAAAAGTTCTATTGCTTTTTCAAGATCCTTAGAAGTAATTTTTGTTTCATCTTTCCAGTTGTCATCGATCCGTCCTCTGTATTTCAAAATTCTCTTTGCATCATATACATAAATATCGGGCGTGCATACAGCGTCATATTCGCGGGCTGTTATCTGCGTATCGTCACACAGATAAGGAAAATTCATTTTATAATCTGCATAAAATGTGATCATATTTTCAAATGAATCATCCGGATAAGTCACAGAGTCGTTTGAATTAATTCCGACTAACTGTACGCCTGCTTTTCCAAACTTATTCTGAATCGCAGTTAATCTGTCCATAACTGCTTTTACATACGGACAATGATTGCACATAAAAATGATCACAAGAATTTTCTTGTCATCAAAATTATTCTGAGAATAAATTTCACCATCAGTACCTTTAAGTGAAAAAGGAATCAGATGTGATCCGAGATTATTTAAATTATTAGGTACTGCCAATTGGGATGTGTGATTTTATAAAAATTCTTCGTCATCGTTATCATCCATTTCCGGATGATAATCTTCATAAACGAAGGATATATGCTGACCTTTTTTATCTTCGACATACTCACGGAAAATTTCCTCCGTAATAAACCTGTATTTTTCCGCGTCGTCAGGATCGCCGTGAGAATGAACTATAATGTTCTTTGAATCAAGCGCAACTATTAATTTTCTTAATTCTTTTTTTAAGTTTTCCGGATCAAGTTTTTTTAAGTCGGGAAATTTTGGTTTTCCGATATAATCATACACTTTCACCATTTTGGATTTCGAATGCTCTTTCTTGAACTCTTCGACTTTCTGTATGAATTCCTCGTCATCTTCTTCATCCAGCTCTCCGAGTGATTCGTTTTCAAGCATCTCATCAATATCTCTGTCAGAGATAAGTTCCGAATCCATTAAATCGTCATTCTCATCCTCTGAAATCTCCTTGGAAATTTCTTCAGCTTTTTTCTTTGGCTTTTTCAAATTCTTTGAATCTTTATTTTGGGATTTCTTACCTGTCATAATTTCGATTTATGGAATATTGGTTTATCGAATTTTTTGTTTAATCAAATTTATAATAATATTTCAATTTATCAATTATAAATTAATTATAAAATTGTAATTCAGTTTCAATAATTTTTATTTATATCAAGATACAAATTTTAATTCACTTGTAAAACATTTTTTATATAAATTTTTGCGCAATGAAATAAATAACTACAGCCGGAGTTACAAACAACAGACTGTCAAACCTGTCAAGGATTCCTCCGTGTCCGGGTATTATTAGCGAAGAATCTTTTACTCCGCAGTATCTTTTTATAAGTGATTCAAAAAGATCTCCGGTCTGTGAGAATATTCCTGTTAATATTCCGATTACAACTGCGTCTGTTAAATTTATTTCGTCCGGAAAAATGAAATGCAGTATTAAGGAAACAATTATTGTAAAAACAAATCCTGCGACAGAACCTTCGATGGTTTTATTCGGACTGATTTCGCTCAGCTTTCGCTTTCCGAAAAACCTCCCTCCGAAATACGCAGCCGAATCGCATGTCCAGATCAGGATAAACATAAATACAATTATCATTTGAAAGGACAGGCTTTGCAGAAAATTTATCATAATAAAAGGAAATGTGATATATACAATTCCGAATACTGATATTGCGGGATTAAGCGGACTTCGCTTTTCCTTTCGGAAAATTTCCGCTGAACTAAACGTCAAAGCGCTTATCAGGATATAATAAAAAAAGAGATAAAAGGAGTTGGCGAATCCCGGAAATCCTGCCGGTAAAATTAATATTATATCTGCAGTTATAACTGTGAGTATCTTCATGGGAAATATTTCTTTTTTTTCAAACATCGAACAAAATTCCCACAGCGCAATGCTGTTCAGTATCAGTGTCAGTACAATAAGATAAATTCCGCCTTTGTAAGATGCGAAAATCAGTACCGGTATTCCGAAAATACCTGCGATCACTCTTTTTGAAAGATTACTCATTATGTGTTATGCCTGATACTAAAATATTATTTCCGGCTGCAGAGTGTTTCTTAATGATCCTGCAGATAAAAATGAATGCCGCTAGAGACAGCGCGCCAAGCAGCAGGAACTGCAGCTTCTCTTCAATACTAAAACTTTTCTCCGAACCCATTGACGAAAATGTCTCAACACCATAAATGTAAACTGCAGTAGCGGAAATGAAATTATTCAGAAAGTGACAAACGACAGCGGTCAGTATGCTTCCGCTGTGATATACGATAAAAGTCAGATACACTCCGAGTATTATCAGAGGTATCAGATTAAACGGATGAAAGTGAAACAGCGCAAACAATAACCCTGAATAGAAAATCGCTTTGGATGCGGACAGAAATTTTTCAAAGTTTTTAAGAACAAGTCCTCTGAATAAAAACTCCTCGCAGATGGCAGGCGTTACGGCAATGACAAGCACAACCATCAGAAATTCAGGGATCGATCCGGCTGATACAAGCTTGGCGGTTGTTGATTCAAGAGTGTCAAACATTTCCTTCATACTGTTTAAAAATTCCTGCCCGAACGGAAGTGAAAATATGAGTTCATTCTGAAAATAAAGAAACACCTGCAAAAACGGCTGAATGAATATCAAACCTATAATAGAATAAATCATTAAGTTTCCTTTGGGAAGTTTTAATCTGAATGTTTCTTTCAGATTATTATCCTGAAGCATTACAAGAACTATTGCAGGAGCAAGTATAAACATAAACTGCGCAAAAGTAAGAACCAGTCTTGTCAGATTCAGATTCTCCCCTTTTATTTCCATATCTTCTCCGAGGATGAAATATGTGATCAGTCCACCTACTATCTGATACAGAAAAAACACGGCAGCGAGCGAGAGAAATATAAAATATAAAGGAGGCAGATTAGACAACGGTCCTTTTTTATTCAGTGTACCTGAGCTGTTGATTTCGGGAGAATTATTTTCCAAATAAATATTAAGTCTGCGAAATATTGTAATTTGATTTTTGCAATATCATAAAATCATTGAATTAATTAAAGAGTAAAGATAGATCAAAGACATAATAAAGATAAATTAAAGACAGATTAAAGATAGATTGAATTTGTAGTGCATTAAAATTATTTTGTAACAATGAATCCTAACGAACCATACCCTGACTTTAACAGCCAAAAACCGGAAGTAGTAATTAATGAACCTCCTGAGACTTATGAAAAAAAGGGCGCAGGTGTCTGGCTTAATATACTTTTATTCTTTCTCACTTTTTTTACAACTACTATCGCAGGTGTTTACTGGCTGAATAAAGATCCATATGATCTTAGCAATTTTTCACTCGGACTTACATATTCTTTTCTGATACTTCTTGTAATTACGACTCACGAGTTCGGACATTATTTTGCCGCTAAGATCCATAGAATTCCTGTGACATTGCCGTATTACATTCCCTTTCCGTTTATATTTTTGAATCCGTTCGGAACAATGGGAGCTGTTATAAAAATGAAGACAAGTCAATACAACAGAAAGGCGTTGTTTGATATCGGAGCTGCCGGACCAATCGCCGGATGGATCACTACTTTAATAATACTTCTAATTGGATTTCTGACTCTTCCGTCTATAAATTACATTTTCGAAATTCATCCCGAATACAGAGCTACGGGAATTCCTGTCGGCGGATTTTCATTTGGTTACAATATTGTATTCTGGACATTTGAAAAACTGTTCGCCTCCTCGCCTGATGTATTTATGCCACCGATGAATGAATTTTATCATTATCCGTTTCTGTGTGTCGGATGGTTCGGACTGCTTATCACTTCACTTAATATGATGCCGGTAGGTCAACTTGACGGCGGACACATCTCATACGCTATGTTCGGCGATAAACATAAATATATCGCTTACGCTACTTTCGGACTGCTGATGTTTTTCGGACTCGCAGGACTTCTTCCTCTTTTTGAAATAAACATTAACTGGGGTTCGATAAACTGGCTTGTGTGGGCATTGCTGATTTTATTCGTAATAAGAATAGAACATCCGCCGGTTTTCTCTGAATACGAACAGCCGCTTAATGAAAGAAGAATGCTGATCGGCTGGTTCACATTTTTTATTTTCATTGTATCATTTTGTCCGGTACCCGTTTATGAAGTATGATCAGCAGAAATAATCATAATAATCGTACTACTCTTTTTATAATATTCCTTACAATTTTTATAGACCTTCTGGGATTCGGGATAATACTTCCGCTGCTGCCGACATTTTCCGTTAATATACTTCACATAAACGAACTCACCATCGGACTTGTAGTTGGTATTTTTTCATTAATGCAGTTTTTGTTTACACCGTTCTGGGGTTCGCTTTCTGATAAGTACGGCAGAAAGCCCGTACTGATCATTAGTCTTGCGGGAAGTGTAATATCAAATCTATTGCTTGCACTGGTATTTTCCGGAGTGTTCATTTCAGCAGTGTTATTTATTTTTTCAAGAGCGTTTGCCGGGGCTTTTGCGGGAAATATTTCCGCAGCTCAGGCGGTTATCTCAGATGTGACTCCGCCTGAAGAAAGATCGAAAGGGATGGGACTGATCAGCGCTGCATTCTCGCTCGGTTTTGTTTTTGGTCCGTCAGTCGGCGGAGTGCTTTCGGAAAGTTTTGGTTACGGATTTCCTGTATTTGTTTCCGCTGCGCTTTCATTGATAGCATTATTAATGAGTATTTTTATTTTTAAAGAAACTCTCCCTCCGGATATACTGAAAAAAAACCGCAGCGCAATAAAAGTTATTACTAAAATCAATTTCAAAAAAATTGTTGAATCAGTTGGAAATAAACAATACGGTAAATATATAATCATTTTTTTTATAGCAGTGTTTTCATTTTCAAATATTTTCGGGACATATCAGCTTTTCGTGGACAGGAAAGACGGACTTGCATTAAGTCAGGCGGAGATCGGATATATGTTTTCTTTTATGGGAATTGCCGGCGCAATAGTTCAGTTATTTTTAATAAAGATGATTCAGAAGAAAATCGGTGAAGAGAATACACTTATACTCGGAAATTTTCTGACAATATTCGGTATTGGTTTAATTGGATTTTCATCTTCAGTCGGATTTCTGGTTGCTGTGACCGCTGTACTTGCAGTAGGTAACGGTTTCAATTATACAACATCGATTAGTCTGCTGTCACAGAATGTATCGCCTAATGAGCAGGGAACGGTACTTGGTATGAATCAGTCGCTGAGCGCATTTGCAAGATTTCTTGGTCCTATGTGGGGCGGGTTTGCTTACCAGTATTTTGGATATCAGTATCCGTTTATTACAGGAGGAATAATAATGTTCTTTGCTACTTTCTATACCTACACTGTTCTTAAAAAAAATAAACCTGATAATTCTTCATTGAACATTCATAGCTGAAAGGAAAAAATTTTTTCTATGATTTGATTCAGGAATTTTTAGAAGACACATCGATCTTAATAGAATCCGTTCATACAATACCAATAATTCCAAACATTCTTCCGGACAAAGCGCCGTCTCTTCTGTAAGAGTGCAGTAAATCTTTTTCACAAAAAGTACAAAGTCCTGACACTTCTATGGAATCATGCTTTACTCCGGAGTTTATAAGCTGATCATAATTATCTTTCTTAAGATCGAGAAAATATTTTCCGTTTGATTTGTATCTGTATTTATCATCAAACAGTATACCGACTTCCTCACCTACTTCATAATGATCACTGCAGATACCGGGTCCGATAAATGCCGTTAAATTCGCCGGATTGACTTCGAATTTATTAATGAGTTCGCTGATTGTCTTAGTAAGGATTTTTTTATAAGTGCCTTTCCAGCCTGAATGAACGCCGGCAATTACTTTTGAAACAGGATCATACAAGAAAATCGGAATACAGTCAGCTACTCCGACTGCAATAAAGTTATTTTTTTTATCGGTAAATATGGCGTCACATCCGTCTATATGACACGGATGCGGAGAATAATTCACAATCGAAGAGTGGATCTGTTTCTGAAAAGTTATTCTGCTTTCATCAATTCCGAGCCGGGTGAAAAATAAATTTCTGTTAGCTGAAACATTATCCGGATCATCTCCTACTGCTTTACTTAAATTAAGACAATACGGTTCGGGGGAAACGCCCCCGGGCTTTGTACTGAACCCGAAAATTATTTCAGGAAAATTTTCAAAAATTTCAGAACGTATTATTATTAAATCTGACAAATATTTTTATTTATATATAAGATTATACAAGCATCATAGCAAGAGCTTTAACAACGGGTATCAGCGGAGTAGCGATCTCCCCTACATTTTTTACAATCCCGCTGACCTTTTCAGTAAATGATTTTGCTTTATCGAGAAACTTCACGCCTTTTTCTTTTGACTCTACTAGTTCTTTTCCTTCGGTTTCAATTTCTTTTTTCACCGATTCGTCAAGCGGAACAGATTTCATTAACTCAAGAAGATCTTTAATGCTTTCCCGTGTTTTGTTTTCAATTTTCTGTACTACCTGAACATTCTGCTCGACAGTATTATTTATATCCTGAATATTGTTAAAAGTTACTCCGGCTGGTTTGAGCATATTGAATAATTCTTCCTGCTGCTGCTTCACTTTGTTTTCAAGTTCAGAAATTTTTTGTTTCTGCTCTCTGTCCTTTATACATGCAGATATGTACTGATCTATTGTAAATTCATTCTGACTTATAAATTCCTGTAAAGTTACCGCCTGCGGAATATTGGACTTCAGTAAAAATACTGTAGCTTTGGTCCATGCTGTTCTTGTATTCTCAAAACACTCAAGCGCTTCTTCCCATTTTTCAAATTCCTGAAACTCATGACCTTTAGCAATATTACGGAACCCGAAGTTATAAAAATAATTACCCTCATAAAAATTTATTGCAGAGTCTATATTGGATGTGCTTTCATCAGTCTGATCCGCTTCTGCTGCTTTATATTCTTCAGTAATCTGTTTTAATAAATCAAGAAGCTTATCATAATTTTCTACAGCGAGTTTAAAATTTTTAGATCTGAAATAATATTGAGCGTTGGATAAATACAGTATGTTCGTACACTCCCTGCAGATGAATTCCGTTTTAATTTTCATATAATTCATTTCATCGGAATTCTCGCGGTTCAGTTTGTTTATAGTATCTTCAAATCCTATTTTTGCCATCTGATAATTTTTTCGGGCATCAATCAGATCCCCCGTAATAAATTTTTCAAGCCCTTCTGACATATGTTTGTAATTTTTTGAATTTTCCGATAGAATTACAAAATAGCTGTCTCTGGTTTTGTTGAATAATTCTTTAAATATTTTTTCACTTTCGGAAAAAAACTGATTTGCCAGTCCGGGATTTCGGTTGGAGTAATGAAAAATACCGGTTGTAAAATTATTTGCAGCTTCAAATTTCAGTTTAAAATTTTCAACAGCAAGGATATTTTCATTCAGCGAGGTTTTTATTTCAGCATCAGTGCATTCGTCAGATAAAATTTTAAGGATAGGAAGTGTCAAAGCACATGTTTGCAATCCTGCGGATATGAACCCATATGCGCCGTTAAAATTCTGATTATCGGTCTCGTTTAATGATGTATTATAAGAACCGGAAAGATATTCAAGAATAAGATCATAATTCTGCGGAAAAGTTTCAATATTCCTAAGGTTAGCGGCAGCTGATTGTATTTCCTGAAAAGTGATACTCTTATTTTCATCCATTTAAGTAAAAGTTTGTTTGTATAAAATAAAAAATACGGAAGTAAATTAATATATAACAATTGGCGGGGTTTGAAGTGAGTAAAGATTTGGAATATACTGTCGGATTTGGCAGCCGGTACAAAACCTGACAGGTTTTATTTGACTTCAGATTCTGTATCCGGATTTTAGAAACCTGGCAGGTTTAGCGCCCATAGTCCGCACCGGAATCTAATGCCTGATCTCCATTTTAAAATCTATATTTTCTTCACTTACTTATCTCCATTTCTGTTCTCCAGTATTTTCAAAAATGATTTTCCTCTCAGTTCATCTTCCGAAATTCCTGTCTTTAAAATTTCTTCTTCAGTTACCGCACCGCAGTTATAAGCTCTGAGAAAATAATTCAAAAGTCCCTGACCTGTCGCTGCATCGTCAAAAATATCCCCGACAAGTGTGGCTTGCGCAGCTTTATCTATGAAATTACTCAGTCTGTCAGACGCTTGTCCGAGCCCTTCCAGAAAAAAATCATAAACCGCTGCATATCTCACCGGTATCTGCGCCGGATGAAGATCCCACCCCTGATAAAACCCGTTTTTCAAAGAATGTTTTATATCATCAAAAGAAATCTTCCAAGCCCTGTAAATGCCCGCTCTGTTTTCACGCTGCTCGATTTCACTTAATACTTCTCCCTTATGTACCGTAACCGGCATCACATTCGTCGCTCCGTCTGAAAGCCATATTCCGGTTCCTGCAAGAGTAACTTTCATCATATGTCTTGCAAAATCACATACCGGATGCTGCATATTCTGATACTTTGCAGTGATATCGCATAAAGCTGTATAATCATATACTCCGAAATGAACAGCAATGCATCTGCCATCCGCTTCTTTTACAAGCGGAAGAAGATTAGCGTTTCCATTCAGATCAAAAATTGACTGAGTGGTTTCTATCATCAGCTCAATTTTCAGACTCCCGTCTTTTAGTCCGAGTTTTTTTTCAAGCTCTTTAAGAATTTTTACCATTGCAGAAACCTGATTCTTATTTAAAACCTTAGGAAGTGTTATTACAAAATTTTCAGGAAGTTTACCTGATGACCCTTCCGTCAATTTTGTGATAAAAATATCCATCGTTCTGATTGACCGCTTCATCATCTCGTCTGAAAAAGTTTTTATCCTTATCCCCATAAACGGCGACAGTAAATTTTCATTCATTGCAGTTACAACTTCACCTGCAGCAAAGTCAGCTGTTTTATCTTCTTCCTCATCAGATCTGATCCCGAATCCGTCTTCAAAATCTATACGAAAATCTTCAACTGCTTCATTTTGAAGTTTACTTAATACTTTAGCATGGATCATTTTTTTATAATTATCATCACCCTCGATTCCCATAGACTCAGTAAATTCAACAGGATCTGATCCGTAATCCTGCATTGATTTGAGCGCAAGCTCCCCTATTTTTTTGATCGTTCCCGAATTGAACAGCTGCGCTCCGCCGTAAACGGTCTGCACCGGTTGTCTTTCAGGTGAATCTCCCGGATAATATTTTTTTATTTCAGAATTTCCTGTGGAAATTTCAGAACAGACTTCCGTTAAAAAATCTTCGTTAATGCTTGTATTCATTTTTATATAATTGATAAAATTTTTAACCCCGAATGTAAATCATTACAGCTGAAATATCAGATGGACGAACTCCGGAAATTCTCATCGCCTGCCCGATAGAATTTGGTTTAATTTTTTTAAGCTTTTCAAGCGCCTCGGTCGAAAGTGATTTTACTTTCTCAAATTTAAAATCATCAGGAATTCTGATTGACTCATTCCTAATGAAATTATTTATTTGTTCATCCTGTCTTTCAATGTATCCTTTATATTTAATCTCAATTTCTATCTGATTTGAAGCTTCATCATTTTCCCTTAATTTTCTTATCAGATCATTGTCATTAAAAGTATCAAGCGAAAGTATATCCTTTATGTTAATTTCATTCCGCTTTATAATATTATTTAAGAATTCATTCTGAGTTAATTCACTTGAATTTTTTCCGGACAGGGTTTCATTTATTGATTTCGGACTGATCGTGTTTTTTGTAAAATATTGTAGTCCATCAGATATAAGTGCTGTTTTATCAACGAGATAGTCCATTGTTTCCTGTGCAACAAGTCCAAATTTATAACCATATTTCATTAGTCTTCTGTCTGCATTATCCTGTCTCAGCACAAGTCTGTATTCAGCGCAGGATGTAAACATTCTGTAAGGTTCGTCAGGACATTTATTTACCAGATCATCGATCATAACTCCGATATATGCTTCACTTCTTTTTAATATAAACGGATCTGAATTTTTAATTTTCAGTGCTGAATTAATGCCTGCCATCAGACCTTGTGCGGCAGCTTCTTCATAGCCTGAAGTACCGTTGATCTGACCGGCCGTATAAAGCCCGGAAACAAGCTTTGTTTCCAAAGTCAGATTTATCTGATGAGTCGGAAAGAAATCATACTCAACCGCATATCCCTGCTTTACAATTTTCACATTTTCCAGTCCCGGAATTGTCCTTGCGGCTTTTTCCTGAACATCCAGGGGAAGACTTGTAGAAAATCCGTTCATATATATGGTTTCACCATCAAGTGTTTCCGGTTCAAGAAAGATCTGATGCCTCGGCTTATCTGAAAATCTTGAAATTTTATCTTCAATCGAAGGACAGTATCTCGGTCCGACTCCCTTAATTCTGCCGGTAAACATGGGGGAATCTTCAAAACCTGTTCTTAATATTTCATGTGTCAGTTCATTGGTGTGTGTAAGGTAGCAATCTATCTGTGGATGGAAAGGAAAATTCTTATATTTTATATGGGAAAAAGGTTTAGGGTTAATGTCACCTTTTTGAACATCCGTAACTGAAAAATCAATAGTTTGCTTTAATAATCTCGGCGGTGTTCCTGTTTTAAGTCTCCCGGTTTCGAAACCCAAATTTTTCATACATTCAGAAAGTCCTGTAGCTGATTTTTCTCCCAGTCTGCCGCCTTCAATATTCGACTTTCCGGTATGCATAATTGCATTAAGAAAGGTACCGGAAGTTATGATTACTGAATTGCATCTAATTTTTATGCCGTTTTCTGTCTTTATTCCATTTATTACATATTTATATCCATTATCTTTTAAGTCAGCAATTGAAACCGTCAGTTCCTTTACCATATCCTGAATGATTTCGATATTTTCCTGTGATTGAATAATTTGGATAGCTTCCTTAGAATAAAGATCTTTATCAGACTGACATCTCGGAGACCAGATTGCAGGTCCTTTGGAAGTATTCAGCATTTTGAACTGGATTCCGGTTTTATCTGCAAGCTGACCCATAATTCCGCCAAGTGCGTCAATTTCTCTGACTAAATGTCCTTTTGCAGTTCCGCCGATAGCCGGATTACAGCTCATTCTGCCGATTGCATTTACATCCATTGTTACCAATCCAACTTTCAAACCCATTCTGGAAGCTGCATAAGACGCTTCAATTCCTGCATGACCTGCGCCAATTACAATTATATCAAATATTTTTTCCATTGAAAATTTATAGGTGCTAATTTATTTAAATTTATGCTAATTTTCTATGCATAGATAATTATTTTTTTATTAAATTAGATTGTTACTAATTATTTAAAAATTTGTGAAAAACTTTAAGGCTAAACCACTTTATCTTCAAATTCTATCTTTCTAAGTTGCTATCTATTTGTTATTTCAAGTTTTTTAAAATGTTTCTCGAGAAACATATAAAAAATTTAATTCAGAAATGCTTTATGATCATTGTTAGAAAATTGTTTATAACTTTGTTAAAAATTATATTCATTAATAATCACAAAAACTGAATGTTTATTTTCAATACGTGTTTATAAATCTGATCCTTTGCAAAATTCCTTTCCTCATGAACCATTTACTTATTAATATATTTACAAATTGCATCTGGATAGAACTGTGAATTTATTATACAAATAAAACAGGTATGACATTCAAAATCAAAATTTCATATTGGAAATTCTCATTAATGCTGCAACTTTAATCCCCACCGTTTTCAAAGGGAATCCTGACAAGATGAAAATGTTCTTAGGATTTTTTCCGGTTAAACTTTTCGCGCATATATAGAATTAATTAATACATTATCTTAAGAATGCAATTCTATAGAAATCAAAATTTGAATTAAATATAATCATTTATAAAAAGTTCACAGCATTGGATTCTTAAGTGATATATAATAAAATTATACATTTTAACAGTGGATATGCCGGCTCTGCAGTTTTCAGTACAGTCACAAATTTTATAAACTGAAATCTTAATTAAATAGAATTTTTATAAACTGAATTATGAAGAATTACTAAAATTAAATACCTAACTTTCGTTTCCTATGCATTCTTCTCTTCAAATCTGTTTATAAATTAATTATTATTTAAAAAAATGCTTAATTCACTCTTAAATAAATATTACTGTTTAAACAATATGAACTAAATTAACCTTCTAATTGGAACTATTTTAATCATTCAATGAGTATAAGTTGTCATAGGTTTCACAGTAAAAATTAGTACTGCTTTATAGTTTATTTATCGCACTGATCTAATCTGAACTTAGACAATAAATTTAATTTCAAAAATTTTTCACAATAAAAAAACTAATTAAGCTAATAATATTTTATCTGTTTTATAAGAAGGAATAATTTTTATGTTTAATAAAATTTTTAATTTGAGTTAATTGAAAAAATTCTCTTTACGGTAAACCATGAAATCAAAATTAATTCTTCTTCTTGCCATTATTATATTTGCAGGATTAACATATCTTTTATCCTTAGTTATTGAAAAAACAAAAAACACTCCGGTTCAAAATACAAAAAAGAAAAAAGTATCCGAATCTGTGGAAAGTGACAGCGGTAAAAAAAAGGGAAATGCTTCCGGTATAATGGAATCCATGCAGTTCATTTCTCAAATGAGAGCTTACCCGGAAACAGATATTCCGCATGATAAATTTTTTCAGGCATTTGAATACTCTTCAGAAAATCTTCAGCAGGTAAATAATTCAGACGGCAATGATCAATGGACTTCTCTCGGTCCGAATAATATTGGCGGGAGATCACTCGGCATTGCAATTCATCCGGTTGATACAAATATAATATTTCTCGGATCAGCTTCAGGCGGACTGTGGAAATCAATAACAGGCGGAACAGGCGCTAACGCTTGGTCTCTTGTAAATACCGGCTTTCCGTCTTCTGCCGTAAGTTCAATAGCAATTGACTCCGCTAATCCAAATATAATGTATATTGGTACTGGTGAAAATTACGGCTACATGTTTTCGCAATACGGTCTCGATGTCAGAGTAACAAGAGGAATGTACGGTATCGGAATATTAAAATCTAATGACGGCGGAAACACCTGGTCGAAATCTCTCGACTGGTCATATAATAATGAAAGAGGTGTCTGGAAAGTAATTATAAATAATAAAAATCCCGATATACTTTATGCTGCGACAAGCGAAGGTATTTATAAATCCATTAACGCCGGTAACAACTGGGCTCAAATTTTGGGTTATCAAATGGTAATGGATCTCGAACTGAATCAATCCGATACTAGCATTCTTTATGCTTCGATCGGTAATCTCACGAATAATGTTCCTCAAGATGAAAAGGGAATTTATAAATCTATTAACAGCGGAATTACCTGGACAAAACTTTCAGGCGGTCTTCCGGCTTCATGGACAGGAAAAACAACACTTGAGCTGTATGAAGGAAATCAGGATTTTGTATATGCAAGTATATCAAATGATTTTTCATATGTTGGATATTACAGAAGTTCCAATGCAGGTCAGAACTGGACTCAGCTCAGTACTTCGGTTCCCATCGGTTCTCAGGGCTGGTATAATAATGGTCACATTGTAAAACAGGATGATCCGAATACTGTTCTTGTCGGAACCATTAACGTTGAGAAATCAGTAAACGGCGGAAGTTCATTTCAGACCAAATCCGACTGGAGCGCATGGGTGGAAGGTGCGACTCCGCCGGGAGAACCTGAAGGTCCGGATAATTTTGTTCATGCTGACGTTCATTTCTATGCAGTTAATCCCAAAGATAAAAATAAATTATACATTGCGGCAGACGGCGGTTTATACCGGTCAAATGATTTCGGTGAAACATTTTATTCGTGTAACGGCGGTTTTGTAACTACACAGTTCTATGCAAGTTTTGCAAACTCTTATCAGGATTCAGTTTTTTGTATCGGAGGTATGCAGGATAACCGGTCTGCATTTTATCAGGGAAACAGTGCTTGGTATAAAACTTTTTTCGGAGACGGAATGAGCTGTGCTATAAATTCTCAGGATGACCGAATTTGTTATACAGAATATGTATCTGGAAGTATGTATAAGTCTACTGACAGAGGTATTAACTGGTCCGGGATTTCTCCGCCCGGCGGCGGAAATTCTTCGAATTACTGTTTTGTAACTCCTTTCATCTCATGTGTTTCAAATCCGCAGATAATGTATGTCGGAGGAAAGTCGATTTATAAATCAACTACCGGCGGCGGTAACTGGCTTGGTCCTTACGGAACTGCAGCTTTTAATAATTCAAAAATCCTGTCACTCGCAGGTTCTCATACAGGCACCGATACTTTGTATTGCGGACTTGTTAACGGAACTGTCTTCAGATCTTTTAACGGAGGTGTGAACTGGACAAACATTACAGGCGGCGTAATTCCAAACAGGTATGTAACGGATTTAACAGTTAATCCTGATAATCCTGCAGAAGTATATCTTACTCTCGGCGGATTTAACTCTGCGCATGTTTTTAAAACAACAAATTCCGGAACCAACTGGCAGGACATTTCAGGAAACTTACCTGATATTCCCCACCACTCTGTGATTGTAGATCCTGACTATAATCAGAATATATATGCAGGGAATGATCTCGGTGTGTATGTAACTACAAACGCCGGCGCAAACTGGAATGAATACAGTTCGGGAATGCCTTATACACTGGTGTTTGATCTTACGATCGTATATCCAAACAGAAAAATCCGCGCGACAACTCACGGTAACGGGATCTTTGAAAGAAAATTAATGGAAACTCCCGTTGGGATTTCTTCCGTAAATCAAATTCAAACTTTCGATTTCGGACTCAATCAGAATTATCCAAATCCGTTTAATCCAAGTACAGTTATAAGATTCTATATAAAAACCACATCCGAAATTCAGCTTAAAGTATTTGACCTTACGGGAAAAAATATTTCGCAGCCTGTGAATGAAATAAAAAATCCCGGGAGTTATGAAGTTACTTTTGACGGAAGTAATTATTCAAGCGGGATTTATTTTTATTCTTTGTATTCAGACGGTAAGCTTATTGAAACAAGGCGAATGATTCTGCTGAAATAAATTCACATATTAAACTTAACTATTAATACTCTTTGAAAAATTATTAATAATTACTATATATAAAATTTTTCAATTGTTCCTTTATCAATTATCCGATTTATTACATTTTCCTATATCATTACTGAAAATTTTTTTTTTATTTTTGCAGAAATATCTTAAGCACATACTTTAAAAAAATTTCAAAATAAATTTTTCAAATTTTCTAAATGTCTTGACACTGTTTACAAAATAATTTATCTTTTTCAAAATTTATGGATTACCCAAAATCTTCTGCAACTTTATAAATTTCTTTTTATTCGATTTCAGAAATTTAAAAATTATTTTGAATTTATATTTTAAAATTAATTTCAAAAAATAAAAGATTAAATTTATGGAAAAACAAACTCCTTATTGCTTTTAGAATTTCTCTTAAGCAAATCCGTATCAATTTTTACTGCAAACTTTTTCAGAGTATTTTCTGAAAACTTCTAAGTTATTAACCCCAAAATTAGTTTTTAAAATACTTACAGGTAATTATAATTAACTGAGATTTTATTTTTTAATTAAATTTTAGATTATGAAAAGTATGTCCAAAAAGTTTTATATTCTTTACAAAACAGTTCCATAAATAACTTAAAAATTTTTCATGCTAATTGAAAAATTAAATTATTTAAAAAATTATACAGGAGAAAAAATGAAAACCTTTAAAACAGCTTCTTTATCAGGAAATCCAATCAATGATTTATTCAAGTTTTTAAAGAGTAAATTATTCCCAGTATCACTAAAGTATTTTATACTTATGATATTGTTTTTAAGCTTAAGTAATATTTCATTTTCGAATATTCACAGTACACAAAGTTTTACCGGAGCAACATTTCCTCCGACCGGATGGACTTCAGTTCATGTTTCCGGATTATTAGGAGCGGGAACCTGGGAAAGAGCTACTTCATCTTATTTGACTGCTCCCGGATGCGCTCAGTCTGACGGAACATTACTCGGGGACAACTGGCTGATTACAAGTCAATATACCCCGGTCTCAGGAGATTCCTTAATTTTTTATGTAAGTTCTAATTATGTTATTTCCGCACTTGGCAGACTGGAAGTAAAAGTATCTACAACAGGAACAGCTGTTGGCAATTTCCTTGATTTTGTATTACCGTTAAACATTACACTTGGGCTTCTGACTCCAAATGTATATTACAGAAGAGCTGTAAGTCTGGAGGATTATATAGGTACACCAATATATATTGGATTCCGTCATATAGAAGTAGCCGGACTATTCGGAGCTGTAAGATTAGATGGTATATCTTATAAGAATGATAATAATCCTTCTGTTTTAGATTTAACTGTTTTGATGGAAGGTCATGCATTTTTCCGTGACAGAGATACAGTTAACGTTGATATAAGATCCTCATCTTCACCTTATCAGGTAATTGAATCCAACAAGGTTTACCGTGATACTCTCGGCAAAAAAACTATAAACTGGTTTTTCGCAGATGATGCTGAAAGATATTACATTGTAGTCGATCACAGAAATTCTCTAAATACCTGGAGCAGAAGCGGAGGTGAAATGTTACCTGCGTCGGTAACAAGTTACGATTTCACAACCGGTTTAAATAAAGCGTTTGGAAATAATATGAAACTCGTAAATACAAAAGCTACATTTATGACCGGAGATATAAATGATGATGAGTTTGTAGATCTGTCAGATCTTGCAGCTATTGATAATGACGCTTTTAATTTTGTAATGGGGACTTACGTAATTACAGATTTAAACTGGGAAGAGTTTGTAGATTTATCTGATCTGGCGTTATGTGATAATAATGTATTTATTTTCGCAATGGAAGTTCAGCCGTGATATTTGATTTCTTATTTAATATTTTTATAATAAATGTAATATAGAAAGCAGATTTAACAAATCTGCTTTTTTTTATAATGATTTTTATGTTTGAGAGGTAAAAAGGTGTTGGCATTCTACTCATCGATCTTTTTAATGCTTTCATATTTGTCAAATGCATTTGATGAAATTCAGAATTTTCTTATTGTAATAATTAATAATTTATTTAATTTTGTGTTTTAGAGTTAATTATAGGTTTGAATAAATTTTATATAATGTGTAGATTGAGGACTTAAATTTTATATGACGGATCTATAATCCGTCATTATCCAAAGGTTGACCGGAAGTATCCGGAGAATTATCGTTTCATTTATTGAAGGAAACAAAAGATATTTTTGACGGAGCGTAGCGTAGCCCGGTATCGCGCCAGTTTTGGGAACTGGAGGTCGCTGGTTCGAATCCAGCCGTTCCGACTCTATGAAGCAGTTTATTCAATCAAATGCTTCCTGTGTTTACAAAAATTTATATAAGTCCTTGGAATTTATTTTTTTTCTAAGGACTTTTTTTATAATCAGTTTTGCTTTTGATCCGTAACCGATCAGATATTTAATAGTGTATAAAATTTTTATAAGACCGCTGCTCTTTTTGCTCAGTCCGGAAACCGCTCATAATTTCGTTATGAATTTTTTCTCAAAAACCGGATTTCTGATCCCTCTTATAAAACTTTTATATTCACCTGAAAATTCTGAAAAATATACTCTTGAATAATCTTACTTTCAGAAATAAAGCAGGACTCTCCGCAGGGTTCGATAAAAACGGATCGGCTCTCAGACTTTGGGATGCAATAGGTTTCTCTCACGCTGAAATAGGTACGGTTACACCGTTACCTCAACCGGGAAATACGAAACCTAGAGTGTTCAGACTTAAAAAGGATAAAGCGCTGATCAACCGGCTTGGGTTTAATAATCTTGGTGCCGATGCAGTTAAAAAAAATATCTCTGCGGCAAGAAAATATTTAAGCAGTGATTTTATTATTGGAGTTAATATTGGTAAGAATAAAGATACTTCAATAGAAGACGCGGTAATTGATTATAAAATCTGCTTTGAAAAATTGTATGACGTTGCCGATTATTTTACTTTAAATATCTCTTCACCGAATACAGAAGGTCTGAGAACTCTTCAGGAAGATGACAAATTGTCAAAACTGCTTGGTGAAATTCAGGATCTTAACAGAGAACTTTCAGATAAAAAAAAGGCAGCTATGAAAACGGTGTTACTAAAAATATCTCCGGACATTGATAAATTATCTGCAGATTCTTTATATAGAAATGTGATCAGACACAGTATAGACGGTATTATCGCTACAAATACCACACTCAGCAGACCGGATATGAAATCAAATTCTGATGAACAGGGCGGACTTAGCGGAAAACCTCTCAAGCCGCTGTCTGATGAAATATTGAAATTATTTGATGAAATGAAAAAAGATAGTACCGGAATTAAACCTGTACTGATCGGATGTGGCGGGATAATGAGTTCGGACGATATGAAAGATAAAATTAAATACGGAGCTTCGCTTATTCAGATTTATACCGGTCTGATTTATGAAGGTCCTTCATTGTTAAAAAAAATATTGAACTAAAATAATAAATTTAAAAACTTGACTTCTTTAGCTGATTCACCCGTTACTTTAACCCTGCTGTTTGCAAACATAGCAATCTCGATATGGGCTATGTATGGAAATCCCATATATATGTATAAATTTTCAGAATGGCCTTATCAGATATGGCACGAAAAAAAATATTATCAGCTCATAACATCCGCTTTTCTGCACGCAAATTTCATGCACCTTTTTTTTAATATGTTTGCCCTGTATACTTTCGGTTCATTCCTTGAATTTTTCTTTGTTGAAAATTTCGGGACTTTTGAAGGGAGTTTATATTTCTTTCTTATATATTTTATCAGTATGATTTTCGGATCAGTACTTACTGTAGTATTTCATTATAATGACCCTCAGTATGTTGCGGTAGGCGCTTCCGGCGCTGTATCCGGAATTGTATTCTCATATATTATTTTCTTTCCGCAAAGTATGCTCTATGTATTTTTTATTCCTATGCCGGCTTATTTGTTTGCATTTCTCTGGATTGCATTTTCAGTTTACGGTATGAAAAAGAAACTCGGGAATATCGGTCATGAAGCTCATCTCGGCGGAGCTATCGGCGGAGTTATTTCAACTTTGATTTTGATCAACGGCTCTTTTAAAATTTTATTAAATCATTTTAATTTATGATTTATAATTCTATAGAAATATTCTGTCCATACTGCGGTGAAGTCAATACTGTTAATGCCGAAATTTCCGGTAATGTATCCGAACAACTTATCACAGACTGCGAGATTTGCTGCAGACCAATTGAAATAATATTAAGAGTGGATGCTGAAGGAAATATTTATGCCGAAGTAAAAACTGAAGAAGGCTTTTGAAATTTTTTCAAATATTCTTTTAAAAAGTTGATTAATTTAATTTAAATAATTTAAAAAATGATTTTTAAAAAATTAGTTGACCGGCTTTTTAAAAAAGATCCGCTTGATTCTTTTTTAAATGAATTGTTCGCCGGCGGTGACGGAACATCCTTTGAAAATGCCGTAATTATTAAAGCAAAAACTTCTTCTGAAGGAATTTCAAATGAATACATGTTCATTTCCATGCTTTACGGAAACCCCGATAAAGACTGGGAATTGCTGAAGCAGTCTCTCGCAGATCATCAAAATAAATCCTATGATGTGATGAAAATAAAATTAAAGAATGGTGAAGTAAAAGAAGTATTTTTTGATATTACAAACTTTTACGGAAAAATTTAAATTTATCTCTAAAAAAATCAATACCCTTCCATTATACTGTCTGTTTTCTTCTCCATGCCGTTCTCTCCGAAAGCATTTCCGCGATCAGATAATAAAGTTTTAAGGTAAAAATCACTCAGCTTCTCAAGTACTGAATTTGCTTTCAGTCTCTGATTCAAATTCTCAAAATCCACTCTGTCAAGATGCTGATCCTGATTGAAACATGAAAAGACAAAAGTTTCCTTACCTGTGTCAGGATCAATATGTCTCTGAAGACACTGCGCGCATATCTCTTTCATCATACACTGCATTGGTGAGTTTATGCTTCCGATCGCTATATGATCTTTTAACACATCCCCGAAAACTGTAGACCTGGCATCCTTCACAGCTTTCATCATTCTGTCACTGCCGATAACGATGATTCTGTCAATGTTTCCGAAATCAAATAATCTGTTTCCTAATTTCCCGTCGGAATATGCTTTCATCGCTTCGACTATATTTCCTTTAAAACTTAGATCCTGACTTCGTCTCGGATTTATTATTTCACCTGTATCATTACTCCATATTACCTGATCCGTTCCGGCTTCCACATCATCCATTTTATAAACATCTTCTGAATTTTTATATCCCGCAAAATACAATACATTGTTTCCTTTTTCCTTAAGTTTTTTTGCAATGGAAAACAATACAGCATTTCCAAGACCTCCTCCGGCCAGAAGTACCGTCTCTCCGGAATAAATTTCCGTTGGCTTTCCTGTCGGACCCATTAAAACAACTTTTTCTCCCTCTCTAAACCGTGCGCTGAGTTTTGATGACACTCCCATCTCAAGTATGATAACGGAGATAAATCCTTTATCTTTATCTGTCCAGGCGCCGGTCATTGCTAGTCCTTCAGTTGACAAAACTGTTCCGTTTATTTTCTCTGCTTCCGTCTCATAATTCTGAAGTCTGTAGAACTGTCCCGGTTCGAAATTCCGGGAAGCTGCGGGCGCTTTTATTACAACTTCTATAATGTCCGGTGTAAGTCTTTCCACTTTTTTAATAGTTGCAGTCAGATCATGATCGAGCTTAGATACAATTTCGCAGAAATTTTCTTTTAATGATCCCGAAATTCCAAAATCCTGTCTGACAGAGTCAACGTCTTTAAAAAATAACTCCGATATTTTTTCATAACCGTCTTTTGCGGATGCCATTGCTTTCACTACATTACCGGCATAGACTGGATGATTGTCACCGTAAAAAGTTATATACTTACCGTCTTTTTCATATGAAGTAAAAAATCCTGTTTCATCATTTCCCGCGGAAATTAATTTTTTACTTTCATCAGCAGAATATTCAAGTTTATAAGATTTGAAAAAATATCTGTCTTCATCAAGTTCAAAAGTACCCGGAAATTCTTTTTCATAAATAATATTTGGTGAAGTTCCTGCTGCCACTAATACCGTTTTTGCTTTGAAAGTTTTTAAAGTTTTTCTTTTACTTTCATCTTTCACCTTTTCACTGAATTCAAACACCATCTCATCCACTGCTCCGAAATTATTTCTTACTGCTTCAACGGGGGAAAGATGTTCGGCTATCTCAATTCCTTCCCTGAGCGCTTCTATAATTTCCTCGTGATTCAATCTGTATGCCGGGGAATCAATAAGCCCTTTCCTGTAAACCATTGTAACTCCGCCCCATTTCTTGACGAGAGATGACATGTCAGGCATTTTGCTTTCCTTTTCAGCTTCATCCAGTTCACGGCGGACTTCCTTTCCATGCTCCAGAAAAGTTTTCATAATTTCCGTTTCTTCATCATTAAGTTTTGACCAGAATACGTCTTCACCGGACTTTTCCGAAACGCTGTTATATTTTTCAAGAGCTTTTAAAACCTGTATTGGATAGTAAGCGAGTAATTCCGTAGATGCATCAATTGCCGTAAGTCCGCCGCCTATTACGACAGCCGGAAGCTGTACCTGAAGATTAGCAAGATTATTTTTTTTGGAAGCTCCGGTAAGCTGAAGAGCCATAAGGAAGTCGGAAGCTTTTCTGATACCGCGTATAAGATTGTTTTTCATTCTTATAATGGTTGGTTTACCGGCTCCGGTCGCAATGGCAATGTGGTCGGCACCGTATTTCCAGGCGTCGTCGACAGTTATAGTTCCGCCGAATCTGACGCCGTCATAAATTCTGAAAAACTCTCTTCTTGCTAGATTTATATAAATTGCCGTCAGAAAATTTTTATCCCATCTCACCGTAATACCGTATTCGGAGACGCCGCCGAATCCCTGAAGTACTCTCTTGTCAAGGTCTTCGCGTATTTCTTTGTTAAAATATTTTACCGGCTCAGGAAAAATTTCAAAACCATTTTTATTTTTTATACCGGTATATTTTTTATGAATTTTTTCGATCTTCAGTCCGTCTATACCAATCACGCCAAATCCATCATTCAGCAGAAAATGAGCTAACGTGTAACCTGCAGGTCCCAGTCCTGCTATCAAAACATTTTTTCCGTTATATGGAAGAGTAACCGGCTGTCTGATATTAAGCGGATTCCATCTGGAAAGAAGAGAATAGATCTCATAGCCGTAAGGCAGATTGTAAATATCCGTAAGTACGTTTGTTTCTATCTGCGGTATGTTCACAGGTTCCTGTGTCTGAAATATACATCCTTTCATACAGTCATTGCAGATCCGGTGACCCGTGCCGGGAACATTCGGGTTGTCAATCATCACAAGCGCAAGCGAAGCAACAGGATGTCCCAGTTTCCTGACATACTGCATCTCGGAAATTTTTTCATCAAGCGGACATCCGTCAAGTTTTATCCCTAACGGATTTGATTTTATATTTCCGGATCTGTCAGCATAACCTTTTGAGCATGAATCTTTTTCCCTTTCGTGACAATAGAGACAGTAATCCACCTCATCCAGCACTTCCCTTTTTTTCATTCGCGGATCTGTAAGTCTGAAACCGAATCTGCGCCGGTGCGTTTCTTCAGGTCCTTTGATCAGTTCGGGAAATTCAGGATCAGGTGTTACAGTATTTACAAGATGATCATAATCTGTTTTATGAATGTCAGAAAATGAGACCCAGTGAAATGTTGCTGCATCTAAATTCTTTTTTGCAAAGATCCATTTGGAAATTTCACCCATCAGATATTTATAATTATCCGATATATTTTTCCCGTCATCAATATTATCAGTTTTTAAAATCCCTTTTTCATTCAGAATACTCATGACTCTTTTTGCATTTGAACTCACATCATCGGGTATGACAAAATTATCAGGAGCAAATTTATCACCGTCATAATACCATGTATAATTCCGTTCAGTATTTGCAAGCTCAAGCACCATCTTCGCTGTATATTTTTCTTCATCAAATTCAAAATCATATCCGGGAAAAATTTCTTTTTTTACACTTGAAACAAATTCATCGAGTTTTTCAAAATTCAATTTAGCAAGATCTTCGGGTTTAAATCTTTTCTTTACAATTTTTTGTACAAATTCTTTTTTAAAAACAAAAATATCGTTTACATATTTCACTTCACTTAAGAATTCATTTCTTTCATTCTCCAGATTAAAAAGCTCTGTTAAAAAATCTGAAAGTATAATTGAAGAGTCGATTAGTATTTCCGAAATCCGGAGATCACTAAAGCCGGTTCCTTTTGTATAAGAATAGTTTATAAACTGTTCATACTTATTCTTATCGGCTTTTTCGAAATATTCAAAAAAAACTTGTGTAAGCGACTTTAGTCTGAAAGGATCGAAGAGATCTTTGAAATCAAATCCGAACCGCGGGTTGAGAAAATCAGTATCTGTCTTGTGCATTGTATTTTTATATTTGCCAAATTACTGTAATTAATTTTTTATATAAATGCACTTTAAATTGAATTCCGTAATTTCTAATAAATAAAAATCCTACCTTTATCTAATAATAATGATTAGTTAAATTGATTAAAAAACTCATGAAAACCGGATCATTTATTTTAATTTTATTTTTATTAGCTTTAACAGGGCGAACAGCATTTTCACAGGACACATTTTCAATCTGCGCAATTGACACAGTTACAGGTGAGGTCGGCAGCGCCGGCGCATCTTGCGTAAACGACTGTACAATACTTACAGATGTATTTCCGGGATGGGGGATCGTTCATACGCAGGCGTCGTGGCTTTCTTCAAATCAGAATTATGCGCGGTCTCTGATGCTGCTGAGACTTGATCCGCAGGCGATCATTGATTCGCTTGTCGCGCACGATGCTCAGAACAATCCTTCTATCCGGCAATATCTTATTATAAACAAAGGTAACGGTACACCGAAACGCGCAGGTTATACAGGTGTAAATTGTCTTAATTATAAAAATCATATACTTGGTCCGAATTACGTAATAGCGGGAAATATTCTGTCAGGTCAGCCGATACTTGATTCGATGGAAGCGCGGTTTCTGAATACTCCGGGTTCTCTTTCTGATAAATTAATGGCGGCGATGCAGGGCGCAAAAGTAGTCGGAGCTGACACAAGATGCGCAAACTGGAACACTTCGTCAAAGTCCGCATTTATAAGAACTGCAAAACCCGCTGATACACTCGGGATATTATATCTGAATCTCAAAGTGCTGAATACTCCTTTCGGAAGAGATCCAATCGACTCTTTGCAGACACTGTATAATATCTGGACGCTGACGGGAATTAATTCAGGAGGCGATAATTCTGTAAACGGATACATGCTTTATCAAAATTATCCTAATCCTTTTAATCCTGTTACGAAAATAAATTACAGTCTTCCGGCGGTAAATAATACACCTCATTTATAAAACTTTTAATCTATGATATTTTGGGAAATGAATTGTTAACGCTGATCAATGAGAGGCAGTTTCCGGGAAATTACTCTGTAAATTTTGACGGAAATAATTTTCCCAGCGGAATTTATTTTTACAGACTTGAAGCGGACGGCTTAATCCGAAATTCCAGAAGAATGGTGCTTCTGAAATAAATTCAGTTAATTTTAAAAACTAAAATTTTTAAATTAAAATTAGTTCTGAAACATATCACCGGTAAGATACCATTTTCCGTTTACCATTTTGAAAGTTACAGGAATCGGCATTGAGTTATCTATATAGGTCATCAGCTTGCTTTTTGAACTGTATAGCGGTTCAATGTTTTTTGCAATTTGCAGCTTTGCGTATACTTCCTTCTGCTTTTGATTATCAAACTGAACAACTGCCTGATCGAGACCTCCGAGTTTCGAAATATATGAAGGTTCAACATAATCCTGCATGAACTGACTGTAATGACCGCCGTTTAAAGTATTGAGCATAGTCTGCATCTGTATTTTAAGCGCATTTCTGTACTCGCTTAATTCAGGAGATGCACCGCTGCAATTCCACAGTAAAGATGATGAAATAATCAAAACTAAAATGAAAAGAGCTTTTAAGGAGTAAAGTTTAATTTTTTTCATATGATTATTTTATGAATTTGAACAAATTAAACATACATTATTATTGTTTCAAGTTATCAGTATTATCAGCAAAAAAAAATACCGCAGAATATCAGCGGTATTTTAAAAGTGTGATTTTTATATTTTATTTACCTGACCAAAGCAACAATAATTTCTTTTGTTCATCAGTAGGATTTTGGGAAAGAGAAAGTTCATAATTGTATTTTTGTTTAGTATCGGAAACAACGGCATTTAATTTTACCTGTTTTTCAGCGCCACTTATATCATACCTTGCAACGACAAGTTCCAATTTATCACCTTTCTTTACTTGTTTCTTTGCAGATCCGAATACATCCCTTGCATTTAAATATGAGATCGGATTACCGTTAAACGAAATAAGTTCATCACCTTTCATAATACCAAGTTCTGTCATGAATTTATTTTCTGTATTTTTCATTTCAGCAATTTTAAGTCTGTAATTTTCCTGATTAAATCCAATTTGCACAGTACCTCCGAGATCTATGACATCATAAGTGTCCTTTTTTAAAACTAAACCTATCTTACCTAAAATTTCATCATAAGGAATTCTTTCCGGACCGTCGACATAAGTATCTAAGAATTCCCTTACTTTTGGAAATGATAAGGATTCTATGTCGTTGAAAAGATCATCATCTTTAAAAGGTTTATCTCTACCGTACTTTGCAGACAGACTGTTGATCAGATCCTGATATTCCATAGTTCCACCCGATTCTTCTCTGATAATAATATCCAGACACATACCAATCAGAGCGCCTTTCATATAAACATTAAGATACTGATCCTCATATTTGTCGAGAGCTCCTTTGCTCATTACAGTAAACGGCAGTGAGTCATTGTAATTCATTGACCCGTTTATTTTATCCTGAATGTTATTCAGATAACTTTTCTGATCCATTAAACCTTCTCTGTACCGAATATAATCTGCAAAATATTCCGTAGTACCTTCATACAGCCACAGATGTTTACTCATTACAGGATTATTAAAATCAAAAACTCCGATTTCCTCAGAATGTAAATTAAGCGGAGTAACCGTGTGATAATATTCATGTGAGCTTGTTGACATCAGTGAATTTATCATGTAAGATTTTGCCTGAGCCGGAATATCGGGAAAATGAAAAAACGAAGACAGGTTATGCTCAAGAGCGCCGTAGTTTCCCGAATTTCCGTCAGATGAAAAATTATAAATGAAAGTATAATTTTCAGCAGGCAGTTTTCCTCCGAGGAAATTTCTGGTGGCGATCATTAGTTCTTTAAGACTTTCAGAAATATCTTTGGAAGTAATTCCTTTGCTTTCCGAATAAACTGAAATCATTATTTTCGCTTCATCAAAATTAATGGATGTTGTATCCGGTAATGAATACATGATAGGATTATCGATGAGATACTGATAGTCTTTTGAAATAAAAACATCTTCCTTCTCTTCTCTTTTAACAGCATCGAGACTGGTAGAACCATAAAATCCGTCAGGTTTATTAAAGGTAAGCTGATATTCATTTCTCAGATACCCGTCAAAATATCCGAAGAAACCCTGATTATTAAATACAAACTGAATGTCTTTTTTTATATTTGTACCGACCGGCTCAAATACTTTTTCGGAAGCTGTAATATCATCAAAAGTATCATCAACTTTATAACTTACTTTATACAAACTGGCTGCATCAGATATTGTCCATGTATTAACATCCGTTTTTGTAACGGGAAGATTATTTCCTGAAGCGTCTTTAGCAGAAAAATCCGATACATACTGTCCGAAGTCATACACTTTATAAGTACCGGGAACCATTGCGGGAAATTTGTATGCAACTTCCTGCTCACTGAACTTTGGCGTGATAAGTTCTACAGTCAGTTTATCATCTTCAACTAAATTCATATCTACAAAAAACCTGTATGAATTATCCTGAGTATTTTGCGCAGATAAAACGGAGTTGAATAATGTTATGAATATCAATAAAATAAATAACCGCATATGTTTGATTTTAAAATTTAAAAAGGAGTAACAAGTTAGGAAAATTACGTACAAGTTTAAAGATTGTTACCAAAAATTCTTATATGAAAATTGCAGAGACTGAAAGACTGTATGCAAGAGAATACAATGAATCCGATATGGATAAACTGACAGAGATCTGTTCCGATGCGGATGTAATGAGATACATCGGAAAGGGCGGAGTAATGACATCTGATCAGGTACAGCAGATGCTGAAAAATAATGTAAAAAGTTATAAGGAAAATGGCTACGGAATGTATGCAGTAATAAACAAAACAACGGGAGAATTAACAGGACAGTGCGGATTAAATTTTATAAAGAGCCTGAATGAAGTTGAGATTGCTTATCTGTTTGAAAAGGGATCATGGGGAAAGGGATATGCGACGGAAATTTCAAAAGAGGTTTTGAATTTCGGGTTTAGCCGTATCGGTTTAACAAAAATTATTGCATTAGCATATCCGGAAAATATTGCGTCAATAAAAGTAATAAATAAGATCGGGTTGAAATTTGAAAAACCTATCCACATTTGGGAAAGAGATCTGAATTATTACAGCAGCGAAACAAAGAAGGATCAATAAAAACTTATTTTACAATAAGATCCGTAAATTCAAACTTCTTACCGTCAAAGAGACCTTTATCACTGAGTTTAAGCTGAGGTATTACAAGCAGTGCCATAAAAGACAAAGTCATAAAAGGTGCATGTAATTTGGAGCCGAGCTCTTTAGCAAGTTTGTCCAGCCGGGAATATTTTTCTGCAACTTCATATCCGTCATCTGCCGACATAATACCTGCGACAGGTAATGCGAGTGAATCTGTTTTACCGTTTGATGAAACCGCGATACCGCCTTTGTTTTCAATGACGGCATTTACGGCATTACAAATATCCGTATCATTTGTACCGACAGCAATAATATTATGAGAATCGTGAGCAACGCAGGAAGCTACAGCTCCGGTTTTCAATCCGAAATTTTTTATAAAAGCTACCGCCGGCTTTCCTGATCTGTATCTTTCTACGACAGTAATTTTAAGAATATCATTTTCAATATCAGTCAATAATTTACCGTCAGCGGATTTCAGCTCAGCATGTATCTCATCAGTAATAAGCTGTCCGTCAAAAGCTTCGATCACTCTGACCTTTTTATTACCGTCAGACATTACTTCAAAATCAGAAACAATTTTCGGGTTAGAGTTAAAATTATTCACAACGGATTCTTCAACACGGGAGATCTTACTCATACCGTTTTCAGCTACAAGATTTCCGTCGATGAAAGTTTTAAGGACTTTAAATTCTTTAAGATCAGAAACCTCAATAAAATCAGCCGGATCATCAATTCTTAACAGACCTGTTTTAAGTTTATAATGAGTTATGGGATTAAGTGAAGCGCATCGTATTACATCGAAGACATCATAACCAAGGGCAACTGATCTTGCAGCAATTTTATCAATCATACCGATTATCAGATCATCAGGATGTTTATCATCACTACAGAACATAACTTTTTCCGGATAATCTTTTATCAGCGGATGAAGAGCTTCAAAGTTTATTGCAGCAGAACCTTCGCGGATAATAATTTTCATGCCGAATTTAATTTTGCCGAGCGCTTCTTCAAGAGTATAACATTCATGATCCGTGGAAATGCCGGCTGAGATATATTTTTCCGCATCGTGATCTTTGAGACCGGGAGCATGTCCGTCAACGGGGCGGCCGAGTTCATGAGCGATCTTTATTTTTTCCATCACTTCAGGATCATCAAAGAGCACACCGGGATAATTCATCATTTCGCTCAGATAAAGGAGACCGTCCTTTTCGAATAACTGTCTGATGTCAGATGCAGTAATTTCAGCGCCGGCAGTTTCAAATGCAGTTGCGGGAACGCAGGAGGACGCGCCGAAATAAAATTTGAACGGGACTTTATTTCCATTTTTGATCATGTATCTGATGCCGTCTACTCCGAGTACATTTCCAATTTCATGCGGATCTGAAACCGTTGAAACAGTTCCGTGAGTAACAGCTATCCTTGCAAACTCAGAAGGTATAAGCATAGAGCTTTCAACATGCACATGCGCATCGATGAAACCCGGCATAAGAAAAGAATTATATTTATTACTGTTTTCCTTTATTGATATTATTTTACCGTTACTGACGGAGATGCATCCGGGATAGATTTTTTTATTAAAGATATCGACAATATTTCCGCAAATCTGAAAACTGTTTTCGGACATGTTCAATTATTTTGTTTAATTTTTCTGATGAAGTGAATGTAGTCGGTGTATGGGAAATTGGTATTAACTGATTTCAGCTGAAGGACAAGCTGACCTCTGTGATAAGCAGAATGATGACTCATGTGTATTAAAATATCCTTAAGCCGTGTTGAAAATTTTTCTCCTTTGGAATTCTCATATTCAATATTTTTTTCAAACTCTTCTTCACCGAGATCATTTATAAATTTTAAAATATTATTAATAGATAAAGTGTGAATTTTTCTAAGATCATCTTTGCTATATTTTTGCCATACTTCAGTATTTGAGTTAACATTTTTAATCCTGCAAAGCCATACTACCTGTGCATTTATAATGTGTGACATCAAATTCAGAATATTATCAGGAGGGGAATCCATAGATTCGATTATATTAATAAATTCATTATTTGCCCACAGCTCATAATCAAAAATGTCCGTAAATTTCTCTTTCATAATTATTTTTTACTAAGCTATTTATTAAAAAAATTTTATACAATACAAAACATTATTACTTCACTAATAATTTTAAAGATATTTTAAAATAGATTCAGTTGATATTGAGACATACTGGTTTTTAGTATAAAACCATTAAAGTGGTTTTATACATATGCACGGAATACAATCCCGCGCCGCAGTCATTCAGCTAAAGTCATCTTTGTACAAATTCACTTAATACAATTCCGTGCTATAACCATTTCCAACAAAGTGGTTATATACAAATGTGCGAAATACAATTCCGCGCTGCAAGCCATTCCTGTCATCTAACTGACATTTACAGAAAAATATATTATCTTTGTAACAACTCTAAAATAAATTAAATGAACATTCTCATTTCACTGTTTCTCATACTTATTTCATTCAGCACAGCTTTATCTCAGGGCTGGTATCCGCTCAGCAACGGTCTTAACAACACTGTAACAGAGATATATTTCGTAAATGAAAACACCGGCTGGCTCTGCGGTAATGACGGATTGGTCATGAAATCTACAAACGGCGGAACGAACTGGACACAGCAATCGTCAAATACTTTTTTTACTCTGTGGGCTGTATACTTTACTGATGAAAACAACGGATGGATATCAGGTAATAACGGTATTATTTTATCAACTACAAACGGCGGAACGAATTGGAATTCTCAAAGCAGCGGAACATCTTCAGACCTTTGGTATGTGCATTTTATTAACACATCGACCGGATGGATCTCAGGAAGCAATGGAGTGATTCTTAAATCGACCAACGGCGGTGCGAACTGGAATCCTCAGACGAGCGGAACTGCTCAGGTTTTATATTCAGTATTTTTTATAAATGATCTGACCGGATGGGTTACAGGAAACGGCGGTGTTATTCAAAAGTCAACAAACGGCGGAACGAACTGGTTTTCACAATCAAGCGGGACATCTTCTCTGTTACACTGTGTAAACTTTACTGACACGGCTAACGGATGGATCACCGGCTTTAACGGAATTATTCTATCCACGACTAACGGCGGCGCAAACTGGACTTTTCAGAATTCCGGAACAGGAGTTTTCATCCGTTCCGTCGATTTCGTTAATTCTTTAACAGGTTTTGCAGCGGGTGATAACGGAACAATACTTGCTACGACAAACGGAGGTGTCAACTGGATTATGCAAATCAGTAATGCATCTTCTCATTTTTATTCTTTAGTTTCCCTGAACTCAATGACGGCCTGGACTTCAGGCGAAAATGGCGCAATAAGAAAAACAACTACAGGCGGTAACGAATTGAGACATCTCGATCTGACAATGCTTATCGAAGGATTTTATAATGAGTCTGATAACAATATGACAGCAGACACTATCTCTGTATATCTCAGAAACTCATCTGCTCCATATAATAAAATTGATTCCGGAAATTCATTGACTGATTCACTCGGTAACATATCAGTATATTTTAGTAATGCAGTGAACAATGTAAATTATTTTGTATCGCTTAATCACAGAAACTCTATTGAGACATGGAGCTCAAACTCCTTAATGTTTATTTCTGATGAACTGGATTATGATTTCACTTCTTCAGCCGCAAACGCTTACGGAAATAATATGACATTAAAAGGAATTCATTGGGCAATTTATTCCGGTGATGTGAATCAGGACGGAACTGTTGATTTAACTGATCTGACACTGATCGATAATGATGCAGGAAATTTTCTGACAGGTTATATCATCACGGATGTAAACGGCGACGGGCTTGCAGATATTTCCGATCTTGGAATTACAGATAATAATTCATTTAATTTTGTCGGAGCGGTTTTACCGTAGTAGAGATTTTGAAACAAGAATTATTCTGAAATTTTACCGGCAGCAAGTTTTATACTAATTGATTTTCGAAATAATGTTCAGTTAAAATTAAAAATTCTTTTGAAGTCATTACTTTCCAGTAATTGATTCAGAGAAGAAACGAAATCCGGAGATTCCTGAAAAGGGTGATCTCTGAAAAGTTTGACAGCTTTTTTTTCTAATAGTTCATCAATAGCTTCCATTCTTTTACCGGCAATACTTTCGATGCTGTGTATCCTGCTTTTAGTGAACAAAAGTTTTTCAGGATTAACATGACCTGCATCTATCATCAGTTTTGTTTTTTTGTTACAATGACACGGATTGTTTTTATCAATAAGTCCGCATTTATTACTCATGAAATTAGAAAGATCTTTTCTTGCGCGGGCGAGTTTTTGTCTGAAGTTGTCGCGGCTGATGCCGAGAATTTCTGAGCCGGTTGTATCATTTACCCCGAACAAACTTCCGAGTATGAACACAAGTCTTTGCTCGCGGTCAAGACAAAGAAGCATCGCATTCATGCAGCCGATCTTTGTTTCTTCAATTAAAAGTTCTACATCTACCGGGACACTATCTTTATCAGGTAATTCCGTATCCGGAGAATTGACTATCTGATTTCCATAAATTCTGAATGAAGTATATTCAAACTCCTTTTTTCTTTTCCTCATATTAATGACATGATTGGCTGTAATTCTGTAAGCCCAGGTTCTGAACGAGCTCTCACTTCTGAATGTAGAGAGTTTTGTAATAATTTTAATCAAAACTTCTTGAGTAACATCCTCAGCGTCCGACGGATCCCAAACCATTTTTAAAGATATATTAAATATCCATGACTGATGCCGCTTTATAAGAAGCTCCAGACTTTTCTTATCGCCTGCAACTGCGGCACTGACTAAAACTGAATCTTCTTTTTCCGATGTATTGAAAATAGATTTATTTTCTTTAAAAGGATTATACATAAAAAACATTTGTTGTGTTAAATTAAGAATTTTCTTTTTAATATTTAGACATATATTTTAGGTAACTGTGACAAACTTCTTATTTTTTTATTTAGTATTCTTTATGAAGTATTTCAGTTGATAAATGGCAAAAAACTTCAACAACAAAGAGATTAAATTGTATTAAAATTTTTTTATTTTAAATCTGTTTCGCAACTTTATGCGATAAAAAGTCATGTGTTTCAGTTCAAATTCTTATTAAGCCTTTTAAATTAATAAGCAGTTAAAATTAAATTGAATAAAAGGAAATATTTTCAAACATTAATACTAATCAAATTTTTTTTAAATTATGGATAAAGCACAACAGGAAAAAGAAAATCAAGAAAGACTTGTAACGGTATATGAGACCGGTAATGAAGCGGTTGTAGCAGTGATAAAATCGGTTCTTGATGAAGCCGAGATCAGATATCTTGCAAAAGGCGAAGGAGTACAGGATCTGTTCGGAGTAGGAATACTCGGAACAGGATTTAATCCGATCACCGGACCTGTACAGTTCAGAGTAATGCCTGAAGATGAAAAATATGCAAGAGCTTTATTGAAGGATATAGAAGGCTGATCCTGAGGTAAAATTCATATCTTCTTTTAAATGAAGAACCTTCGGGAAATTAACACAGTATGATTCAAGCGTTTACTTTAATCAATTTCAGAAACAAATACACATAAATAAAATATTATGCCGGAATTTAAGTTCGGTCTGTTTACATCTTTTATTTTATTCGTTTGGATGGTGATGGTTTATACTATCATTGTTCCGAATTACCATGAAGCGGGCAATTTTGTAATGTTTGTTTCGATACTAATTCCTGTTATAGGAATTTATCTCGGAATTAAAGAGAGAAAAGAAAAAAATAATTTCGGATACATTACATATAAAGAAGCATTTAAAACGGGAATAGTAATTACATTCATTATTGCAGTGATGATAGTGCTGTTCACTTATGTTTATTATGAATATATAAATCCTGATTACGTAAATTTTTTGGCGGCAAAATCAGAGCAGACTATGATCGAAAAAAATATTCCGAGGGATCAGATAGATACAGCGCTTACAATACTCAGGTATCAGTTCAGCCTGAATGTTCAGATAATACAGCAGATGCTTTTTGTATTGATTGGCGGGATCGTGATTACGTTTATTCTTTCATTCCTTCAAAAGAAAGAAAAAAGAATTAAACCGGCAGGATAATATTATGAAAAGTATATGTGTGTTTTGCGGATCGAATTCCGGCAAAGGAGCTAATTATCTTGTATCTGCACAGAAGCTGGGTAAACTAATGGCAGGCAAAGGGATAGAACTTGTTTATGGAGGCGGTAATGTAGGAATAATGGGAGAACTTGCAAACACAGTTCTACAGTATAATGGAAAAGTAACGGGAGTAATACCGGAAGATCTCGTCGCGCGTGAAGTTGCATTCAAAGATGCGACAGAGCTAAGAATAGTGAAGACGATGCATGAGAGAAAGGCGTTAATGTCGGAACTGTCTGACGGATTCATTATGATGTCCGGCGGTATTGGGACACTTGAAGAATTTTTTGAAGCCTGGACATGGGCTCAGCTTGGAATTCATTCAAAGCCGATCGGAATTCTCAACACAAACAATTATTTCGGACTTCTTATAGATTTTATTAATAAAGCGGTTGGTGAAAAATTTGTTCATGAACTTTATCTCGAAATGATAATAGTTGATAAAGACCCGGCTTCTCTTTTATATAAAATGGAAGAATTCAAACCTGTCGGCGTCAGGAAATGGATAGGTAAAGAGGATATATAAATTTCAACATCCGGAAATTCCGGATTTATTTAATCAGCTTTGAATATAGAACAGTTCCGTGAATATTGTTTATGCAAGAAAGGCGTAACGGAAGGATTTCCGTTTGATGAGCATACACTTGCATTTAAAGTTTCCGGAAAAATTTTTGCTATAACATCATTCGACCTGCCCTTTACTGTCAATTTAAAATGTGATCCCGAAAAAGCTGCAGAGCTGAGAGAAAGGTATGATGAAGTTATACCGGGATATCATATGAATAAGAAACACTGGAACACAGTGACTTTTGACGGAAAGATATCTGGTATATTACTGAACGAAATGACTGACGAATCTTATGAACTTGTTGTAAAGAGTTTATCTAAAAAACTTCGCGAAGAGCTGAAAGCATTGTAATACTTTAAACTATTCTGAAAACCTCCAAAATATTTTCACATAAAAAGTGAACATTCATGAAAAAAAAAATTGAAATATCAATATCACCCGAAGACAATTCTAATGAAAAAAAACGCAATGAAATTTTCAGAAGGATATGCGGACTAAGGAAAGATACTGAATTCACAGTCATACTATTAAAGAGATCCATTGACGCCCGCAGCAGAAATCCGGTTATAAATATTTCCGCAGAAATTTATACTGATGAAGCGCCTGATCCCGAACCGGTCATTAGTGATAAATATAAAAATGTTTCAGATAAACTGAGTGTGATAATCGTAGGCGCCGGACCGGCGGGATATTTTGCTGCGCTTGAATTGATTGAGAACGGGATCAAGCCTGTAATATTTGACCGCGGGAAAGATGTACGCAGCAGAAGGAAAGATCTGCGTCTGATCCAGCAGGATGGCATTGTAAATCCGGATTCAAATTACTGCTTCGGAGAAGGAGGAGCCGGAACGTATTCCGACGGAAAACTTTATACACGCTCACATAAGCGGGGAGATATTTATAAAGCCCTGAAAATACTTACCGAGCACGGAGCGGATCCTGACATACTTTATGATGCGCATCCGCACATCGGTTCGAATAAACTGCCTGTTCTTGTTCAGAATCTCCGCAGTACAATTCTTAATTACGGCGGCGAAGTAAATTTTAATTCTTCAGTAACAGATCTCATAATTCGTAATAATAAAATGTCAGGGGTAGTTATAAATAATTCACATGAAATTTTAAGCGGCAATGTCGTTCTCGCTACAGGTCATTCGGCAAGAGACATTTATTATCTGCTTAAGGATAAGAATATACTGACAGAGGTAAAACCTTTTGCGCTGGGAGTCAGAGCTGAACATCCGCAGGAATTAATAGATGAAATACAGTACAGACAAAATCCAAGAAGCAGATATCTGCCGGCAGCTTCTTATAAACTTGCAGCTCAATGCGGCGGAAGAGGAGTATATTCATTTTGCATGTGTCCGGGCGGGCTGATCGTACCTGCTGCAACGTCACCGGGAGAGCTTGTTGTCAACGGAATGTCAATGTCGAGAAGAGATTCGAAATTTGCAAATTCAGGGATCGTAGTTGCAATTGAAACTGAGGATCTAAAAGATCACGTGAGTCACGGTACTTTCATGGGAATTGAATTTCAAAAGAAAACTGAAAAGAATTTTTTTGACAAAGGCGATGGAGGTCAGCAGGCGCCGGCGCAGAGACTGACAGATTTTTTAGAAAAAAAACCTTCCGGATCTCTTCCGGAATGTTCATATATACCGGGAATATATTCAGCTGACATTAATGAACTCTTACCCGGATCCATATCAGAAAAATTAAGAGCGGCATTTTCTGAATTCGGAAAAAAAATGAAAGGTTATCTGACTGAAGAAGCAATAATAACGGGACCGGAATCCCGAACAAGTTCGCCTGTAAGAATACCGAGAGACAGGCAGACATACGAGCATGTTGAAATCAACGGACTTTATCCATGCGGAGAAGGGGCAGGATATGCCGGAGGTATAATTTCTGCAGCGCTTGATGGGCAGAATTCCGCAAAGGCAATTGCTGTGAAACTCGGAAAAACAAATTCATAATAATTAATCCTAAAATTTAATTTATGAAAATTATAAAAGCCGGCATAAAGCATATTGATGAACTGACGGAGCTGTTCGATCTTTACAGACAATTCTATAAAAAAAAGTCAGACAAAGACTCAGCGAGAAAATTTTTAACACAAAGAATAAAACGGAATGAATCAGTAATTTTTTTATGTCATGATGAATACGGAACGGCAATAGGATTCACTCAGCTTTATCCATATTTTACTTCAGTAGGAATGAGAAGAGCATGGATACTGAATGATATGTTTGTAAAAAAGGAAAACAGAAAGCTTGGTGCAGGTGAAAAACTTATTGAAAGTGTCAGAAAATTCGCTGAGAAAACAAGTTCCGGATTTGTAATGCTTGAAACTCAGAAAACAAATAAGAACGCATGCAGACTATATGAAAAGATGGGATTTAAGCCGGACAGAGAACGCAGATATTATTATCTGGAGATTTAAAATAAGATATTGATTTATAAAGAGAGTGGATTTTGAAATTGGCTTTTGCATTTGGAGAGGTTTCGCCGGTGATGCCGCATTTGAATCTGATACCTGATCTTTTTAGAAGCAATAAAAAAAACCGGTATTCTCATACCGGTTTATTTTATAAATATAAACAGTTAATCATAAAGTCTTTTCATAATCATGACACCCGGCTCCTCTTAATCGGAAATTAAAAAAAACACTTTTTTATTTTATTAACATCATACTTTTTGTATCTGATAAACCATCTATAGTAAGCTTATAATAATATACACCTGAACTTAAACCATTTCCGCTGAAATCAAAATCATATTCTCCCGCCGGTCTTGTTTCATTCAAAAGTGTTGTTACTTCGTTTCCCAATGTGTCAAAAATCTGAAGCAGAACTTTTGAATTTTTACTGACCTGAAAGCGGATACGTGTGTCCGGGTTAAAAGGATTCGGATAATTTTGAAATAATTTAAAATTGTTTATAACGCCTGTTTCATTATTATTAACAGATATAATGGTTCCGTTTTCCGTAATTGTAATATTCTGATTTACGGATACATTTGTGAAATGCTGATCAGCTCCTGACGGCCATTCGACTTTCAGCGAGTCAATTACAGTAGCATTTCCCAGACCAAAATGGAGTAAAAGATTTTGTGAACAGTATCCTTCCTGTCCGCTTACTTCACGCATCTGATATACCGGATTTCCGTTAATGGTAGCTTTAATTCTTACCTTAGCGCCGATACCTGATTTATTTGAATTCGTTCCGGTGCATTTTATATTTATCCATTTGTTACCGTTGTTTAATTCGTTTCTGTATAAAGCGTTCTTTTGATTTTCCCCGAATGTGTTTGCTGCGGCAAGATCAAGATCACCGTCATTGTCATAATCTCCCCATGCAAATCCGAAAGTATAACCGGAATCACTTACAAGTATTCCGGAAGTTATTTTTTCAAATAATGCTGCGCCTGTTTCCATTAGTTTATTTTTATATAATTTGTTCACAAGCTTTTCTGTAAACGGAGGTCCTTTATAAGACTGCGATATGAACATATCCAGATCACCGTCATTATCATAATCTCCCCAGCCGCCAACAGAATTGTATCCGGATTCATCAACTAAAGGATCATTCTGAATTTTTGTGAAATTAAAATTTCCGTCATTCCTGAATAAGAAGTTTTTTTGATTGCCTGTATTAGTTACGAAAACATCGAGATCTCCGTCATTATCATAATCTCCCCAGCTCCCGCTCCATGATTCACCGCCGCTAGTTGTAAGCGGAGAGTTTGTAATTTCAGTAAAATATCCATTACCGTTATTCTTATATAAAAACTCATTCTGATTATTTTCCCTGCATATAAAAATATCCGGAAGACGATCGCCGTCAATATCAATAAAGTTCACACCTCTTGAAAAAGCAGTCTGACTGAAAATGGCGCCTGTATCAATCCTTACAAAATTTCCTCCGCCTGTATTTTTATAAAGTAAATTTCTGTGACCGGTGCCGGCGCTGTTTGTAATGAACAGATCTGCAAGTCCGTCGTTATCGTAATCTCCCCAGCTGCATGTTTCAGAATAAGTATTGAGAGTTGTAACCGGTCCTGTTGTGACAAGATCGAATGTTCCGTCTCCGAAATTTTTATACAGCTGGTTAACTCTGTTATACCAAGTAACAACACACATATCTATATTCCCGTCATTGTCATAATCAGCCCAGCTGCTTCCGTCATAAGGAAGAAAATTAGTAACAACAGGATCATTTTCAATTTTTGTAAAAGTCCCGTTGTCGTTTCTGTATAAATAATTATACTCTCCGCCTTGTTTACCGTTTGTGATAAAGAGATCAAGATCATTATCATTGTCATAATCTATCCAGTTCACGCCGCGGGATGCTCCGCTGTCAATACTTACTATACTCTGTTCCAGTTTAATAAAATCCTGTGATCTCAAATGAGATGCTCCTGATAAAATTACAAGAAGAATTGTTATTATTGTTTTCATAGTTTTAATGTTTTTAATTTATAAAATTACCGAAAATATACGACAGGAATAATCCGTTGATACAATACAATCAGGGAAATATTCAGGCTTAAATTTGATTCCTGATTTGTTAATTTATAGCCGCAATAAAAATATATTTCTGTTTTAAAACAATATTTAATGTTAATAAGAAGTTGATTTCAATACTTTAGATTTTAAATGAAAACCAACACAGAACTTTTTGACCTCATAAAATCGCTTTCTTCCAGTGAGAAAAGATATTTTAAACTAAATGCATCGGTGCAGAAAAGTATTACAAAGTATCTGAAACTCTTTGACCTTATTGATTCTCAGAAAATTTACAACGAGAAAGCTTTGAAATCTTTTAAAGGAAATGAAGATCTTAAAAAGAATTTTAATTTTACAAAAAACTATCTTGCCAAGCTTATTTTTAAAAGTCTTCTTAATTATAAAAATGAGAAATCAACTGATGCAAAACTTTTCAATATGCTTCAGAGGTGCAGGATACTGTTTCAGAAAGCATTATTCAGACAGTATTTTAAAACTGTAAAAGCCGGTAAGTTACTTGCGGAAAAATGTGAACGTTTTGGTTTCTTGCTCGAGTTCGTTGAAATGGAAAGACAGCTAGTCAAAAAGGAAGAATTATTTTCGAATGATATTCAAAAATTGTTTGAATATGAATTAAATGTCCTTAAAAAGATAAGAGAAATTAATGTTTATAAAAAATCTATTGCTTCACTTTTAAGATTTTACAGAAACACCGGATTAATCAGATCTGAAGATGATGAAAAAGAGCTTAATGAAATTTTTACTGAATTCGGAAATATAAATATGAATGACAGGATGACTGTGACGGCAGCGGAACGAGTATTATATGCACAGTGTCTTGCGCTAGAATTAAAGGGAGATCTTGAATCATCATATTCAGTTTGTGTAAAAAGATTTAAACTTATTTCATTATACAGAAACATCTTTAATGAATCGTTATATGATAAATACAGAGATTCTTTGCTTTCGGTAATAAATTCCGCAGCATTCTGCAGTAACTTCGCCGTATCTGAAAAGCACATGAAGATTTTGAAAGAATCGTCAAAAAAATTAGAAATCGATGATATAGACATTAACATAACGGGAATCCATATAAAACTGCTGAAGATCCTGAACGGAATAAATATTTCAGATAAAAAGAAAACTATGATCTTAGCAGAAAAGTATCTTAATATTTATAAAAACAAGCTCACAATAGACACATACAATCTTATCGTTTACAGACTTTCTTCCTCATATTTTTTTGAAAAAAATTATCAGGAAGCATTGAGAATTCTGAATGTATATTCAACAGTAAAATACTCCGGCTTATCTCCTTTTTTAGAGCCATATTTAAAAATGCTGAATATTCTTATACATTATGAATTGAATAACTATAAGCTGCTAAAGTATATGTTACCTTCGGCTAAAAAATATCTTAAAAGCAGAAAAGCATTTCACAAAACCGAAATTTCAGTTCTGAGTTTTATTTCAAAAATGATCAGTACAAAAAACAGAAATGACACTGACAAATTAAACTCCGGACTGCTATATGATCTTGAAAATTTCAGAAATGATAAGTATGAAAAGAATACAGAGTATTACTTTAATTACTGCCGATGGATAAAAAACCATTTATAAAATTAAAATTATAAAAATGAACGACCGCTGGACACTTAAAAACAAAAAAGCTCTGATCACAGGAGCTACGCGCGGTATTGGCAAAGCGATAGCAGAGGAATTTCTTTCACTCGGCGCTGAGGTCTTTCTTGTTTCACGAAATGAAAGTGATATAAAGGAGGAGATTAAAAAATACACGGACAAAGGTTACAAAGCTGACGGAATTAAATGTGATGTAACAAAGGAAAGCAACAGAAAAAATCTATTGGAAGAAATTTCAAAAAAATACAATAGTCTTGATATACTGATTAACAATGCCGGGACAAACACAAGAAAGAAAACACTTGATAATACCGGAGATGATTTCGAATATTTAACTTCTCTGAATATGAAATCTGTATTTGAGCTTTGCAGAATATTTCATCCGCTGCTAAAAGAATCCGGTAGCGGATCAATTGTTAATATCGTATCAGTAGCAGGGATTACTTCGGTCGGAACCGGTTCGCCCTATGCAATCTCAAAGGCAGGTATTATTCATTTTACTAAATATCTTTCAGTGGAATGGGCAAAGGATAATATTCGTGTTAACGCAGTTGCGCCGTGGTATATAAGGACTTCTCTTACAGAACCGGTATTAAAAAATGCGGATTATATTGCGTCAGTTTTATCCAGAACTCCAATGAACAGGATAGGCGAACCGGAGGAAGTTGCGGCAGCGGCAGCATTTCTGTCAATGCCGGCGGCATCATATATTACCGGTGAATGCATTTCCGTGGACGGCGGATTTTTGAAATACGGATTCTGATTATTTTTCGTTCATAAGAGTATCCCGCGCAGTAATAAGTTCTTTCTTCATTTCTTCGCTGACTTCCGGATAATTAATGTTGAGCTTGCTGAGATGTTTATAAATAACAGCAGTTATAAGAAACCTTGTAAACCACTTATTATCCGCCGGAACAATATACCACGGTGCGTGATCTTTTGATGTGTTTGAAATTGCTTCTTCATATGCAGACTGGTATTCTTTCCAGTAAGATCTTTCATTTACGTCATTCATAGAAAATTTCCAGTTCTTTTCGGGAGTGTCAATTCGTTTAAGAAATCTTTTTTTCTGTTCGTCTTTAGATAAATGCAAAAAGAATTTCAGGATGATTGTTCCGTTTTCATAAATATTTTTCTCAAACCGGTTGATCTGTTTATATCTGTTATCCCAGAAATTTTCATCTATATCAGTGACTGAGTTTATGCCAGGAATATGTTCATTAAGGACATACCCGGGATGAACTTTTGTAACGAGTACATTTTCATAGTGAGATCTGTTAAAGATTGTTATGTTACCCCGCTTCGGCAGATCAATATAATGTCTCCATAAATAATCGTGATCGAGTTCGAGAGAGTTTGGAGCTTTATAGCTGTGAATGACGACGCCCTGCGGATTAAACCCGGACATGATATGTTTAATGGAACCGTCTTTTCCTGCAGCATCCATTGCCTGAAAAACAATTAGAACTCCGTACCTGTTGTCTGCAAAAAGTATATCCTGAATAATGGAAAGTTTGGCTTTTCCCGATTCAAGAAGTTCAACAGACTCGTCTTTATCAATTTTATTTCCTTTATATTCCGTATCAAAATCCGACAAGTTAATTTTAGTATCAGACTTTGCAAGGTATTTATTTAAATCAATGTCATGCTCTGTATTCACGATGTAATTTTTTAATTATAGAATTAATTGATACAACTTTTTTAATTTCATTTAATTTATTTAGCACAAGAAAATTTCCGGAAAGAAATTCTATTTATAAAGTTAAGATTAAAATTAATTTTTTAAAATAATTTCAACAATCATCCGCGCAATATAATCAGCAGGACCAACGCCTGCTTTATTATCCTGCATATTACAAAGTACAATTATTGTTACATCCTGTTCCGGTAAATAGCCCATGAAGGAATTGTAGCCTGGTATTCCGCCGTTATGACCTATAGCTCCGTTAAAATCAGCAATGGCAAAACCGTAATTTAATTTCTCTCCTTTCCATGCGCCTGTCTCAGGTATAAAAGTTTTTCCCCACTTCAATCTTTCATCCTGCGCTTTTTTACTAATAAGTTCACCGGTCGCCAATTTCTTTGCATATTTGTGAACATCTGCAAGTGTAGATATTACTGCGCCTGCTGCCCATGCCCAGGTTGGATCCTGATTTGTAACATCAGTCGGAGTAAGCTGAAGAGAATCCATATAAATATATCCCTGGGATTTCGGGTCGGGAAAATAAGTGTCTGTGGCAAATAAAGAATTTATCATACCAAGCGGAGTAAAAATTCTGTTTTGAATTTCGGAAGTCAGACTGTTTCCTGTGATTTTTTCTATTATCAGGCCGAGAAGTACAGTATTAGAATTGGAATAATGAAAACCTTCACCGGGAGGGAAATACGGAGTGTGCGCCTTTGCAATATCAATAAGTTCGTCCGGAGTAAAAGTTGTGTCCAGATTATTCATTAAAGTATTCTGAAAATTTTCATTTTCGGAATAATTATAAATTCCGCTGGTCATACTGCCGAGCATGTCAATCGTTATGTTTTCCCCGTTTGGAAAATCAGGAAAATATTTTGATAGCTTATCAGTCAGATTAATTTTGTTTTCGTCATACAGCTGAAGCAAAACAGTACCTGTGAAAGTTTTTGTAATACTGCCGATCCTCATATGATCATCTGTATTGATCGGCGTATTAGTGACAATATCTGAAACACCAAAGGTTTTAATATAATTGTCAGAATCACCTTTCCAAACTCCTACAATAGCGCCGGGAATTTCCAGATCCATAAAAGTCTGTTCTACTTTACTGTTTAATAATAATTCCAGAGGATCAGACTTTGAGATAATATTATTCCATAACCGGTCATTATCAAAGGCGGAAATTTTTTCAGATAAGGAAAAAGAAAGATATAGAAGTAAAACAAAAATTAATGTGTTCATTTCAGAGGAGTTTAATTTAAGTTATGTATAGAAAATTTCTTAAGCAAAAATAAACTATAAATATTAGAATATAAAGATTTTGTTTAACTCTTAAACAGATATTCACTTAATATATATTTTTTAAAAAACTTAATTCAAATGTTTCCCGGAAAAAATTCACGTGAATATTACCGGTCATTTGGGGGAGCATTCATAAAGAATGAGGTTAAAAATGGCTTAAATAAAAACATTATAAATTTAAATAAAAGAAAGTAATTTCACTCAGACATTACAAAATTAAATTCAAAAATATGAAAAAATATATACTGATCTTTATACTAATCATATTTCCATATTGTGAAACATATTCACAATCAACCAAGCAGGATATATATCAGAAAGCGCTCGAGCAGTATTACTCATCAAATTTTACTGAAGCGATAAAATATTTTAATGAATACCTGGCAATGGATACACAAAATTGGGAAGTAATTAATTTCATTGGTTTAAGTTATTTAGGATTAAAAAATTATCCTAAGGCAAAAGAAAACTTTTCTTCTGTAATTGCACTAAACAAATATTATACAAAAGGTTATGTCAACCGAGCAAATGTGTATGCTCTCGAGGGAAATTATTCAGCAGCAGAGAGAGATTATAACGATGCTATAAAATATGAAAGGGGAAATCTGGATATTTATTACGGATTGAGTCTTCTCTATATCAGTAACAGAGAATATGATAAAGCATTGATGGAACTCAACACAATTACATCATTAGACCCTAAAAATTCCAGAGCGTTTATGAGTAAAGCGATTGTCAATATGCTGTTAGATGATACGGCAAAAATTTTTGAAAATGTAAGTGAGTCATTGTATTGGGATTCAAATTATATATTTCAGAATTTAGACAAGGCGCTGATATTTACTGTCAGTGAAAGATTCAAACATGCGCTGAACGTATTCAACGAAGCGGTTTTAAAGAATCCGAATAGTTATCTGATAAATTTTAACAGGGGGATAATATATTATATGATTGGAAATTTTACTGAAGCGATAAAGGATTTTGAGAAAGCTAAAAAGTTATATAAAGGTGATGATGAGAAAATTCCGTCGCTTATAGATAAGATAATCAGGATATCGAAGTTTAATAGTTAAGAGATATGAATGAAATGCCGTATTAAAATGGTATTTGGATTCTGCTTACAAAAAAACATTTAAATGGTTTTTTGTATATGCTCGGAATTCAATTCAGCGTCCCTAAACCTGTTGTTCACTCCTCTCCCCGTCAGCTGATTAATTTATTTCACGCCTGCCTCTTTTTTATATACTGATATTTATTATCAGCATGTTTATTTTAAACCAATCTAATTCTTATAAAAATTAATCTCTCAATCGTGAAAACTCCAGGTCAAATAGTAGCTCTAGGAGGAGGTATGTTTTCTATGGAAGCTGATAACGGGCTTCTTGATAAATACATCCTTAATCTTGTTCCTAAAGAAAAACCGAAAATTTGCTTCTTCGGAACTGCAAGTAACGATGGTAAAGAATACAGAGATATGTTCTACAATTTTTTTAACAAATTAAACTGCGAACCAACTCACTTATCTTTCCTTGAACCTCCCGCTGATCTGGAGAAATTTATTCTTGATAAAGATATCATTCATGTCGGAGGAGGTAATACTTCTCTTATTATTGAAACCTGGAAAAAAACCGGAGTTGATAAAATTATGAAAAAAGCATACCGCTCAGGTGTCATCCTTACCGGAATGAGCGCCGGAGCAATCTGCTGGTTTCAGGACGGGATCACTAATCCGTCTCCGGGTGTTCTTACACGTCTGCCCTGCCTCGGTTTGCTTGACGGAAGTTTTTGTCCGCACTATGATGATAAGGTCGAACTGAAAAAATCATTTCATAAACTAATACTTGACGGCACTATCGGAAACGGAGTCGGTGCGGAAGACGGTGCTGCGGTTCATTATTACGGCAATAAAATTTTAAGGGTTGTTACTTCAAGACCCGGAGTAACTGCTTACTCAGTAAAAAAAGTCAGACACAAAATTGTTGAAACTCCTTTTGTTCCTTTCTATCTCGGTAAAGAATCTGATACAGAACATAAAATGCGTAACCTGCCTTCTGAAATTCTCAATACTGTGATTTCTTATGTGAATAAAATTAATCATCATGACATTGACGGACTAGCGGAATTTATGTCCGATGATCATATCTTTATTGATTCGCTCGGTATGGTCATTAAAGGTAAAAAGGAAATGATCAATGCATGGAAAATATTTCTGAAATGGTTTCCGAATTATGAAATTCAGATTTCAAACACAGTACTTACTGACGATACTGTCGGATTGTTTGGTTTTGCTGCCGGTACATTTGATTCGGAAGATCCTGTTCATCATGATAAATTTAAAATCCCGGCTGCTTGGCGCGCTAAAGTAAAAGATAACCGCGTTACCGAATGGCAGGCTATCGCTGATAATGAAGCTGTCAGAGATATTATAAAAGGCAACGGCGTAAAGTCTATGTTCAGGGCAAAATTAAAATCCAAATCTCATTAATATTATCAACTCTTGATAAAAAGTTTTTACTTCTCGGATCAGGTGAACTAGGAAAAGAATTTACTATAGCCGCAAAAGACTGGACAGTATGTGATTGCTGTCGATTCATATTATGATGCGCCTGCACAGCAGGTTGCTGATGAACGGGAAGTAATTAATATGCTTGACGGAAATGAACTCGACAGGATCGTCGAGAAACATAAACCCGATATTATTGTTCCTGAGATCGAAGCTATCAGAACTGAAAGACTTTATAATTATGAAAAATCCGGAATTGTTGTAGTGCCGAGCGCTAAAGCTGCTAACTTTACAATGAATAGAAAAGAGATTCGCGACCTTGCTGCAAAAGAACTTAAACTCAAAACTGCAAAATACGAATATGCCGCTTCACTTGATGAACTCCTTAACGCTGCCGAAATAATCGGTTTCCCATGCGTCATAAAACCTCTGATGTCATCTTCCGGTAAAGGTCAATCATATGTAAAAAACGAAAGTGAAATACAATCTGCGTGGGACAACGCTTCATCGAACAGCAGAGGTGATTTTAATGAAGTAATCATAGAAGAGTTTATAGACTTTCAGTCGGAGATCACTTTGCTGACAGTTACTCAAAGATCAGGTGTAACTTTATATTGTCCGCCGATCGGTCACAGACAGGAGCGCGGTGATTATCAGGAAAGCTGGCAGCCTGCTTATATTCCGGAAAATCTTTTACAAAAAGCCCGGGATATTGCCGGTAAAGTAACGGAATCTTTGACAGGTTTCGGAATCTGGGGAGTGGAATTTTTTATAGGAAAGGAAGAAGTATATTTTTCCGAGCTTTCTCCGAGACCGCATGATACTGGAATGGTAACTCTTGCGGATACTCAAAATTTAAATGAATTCGAACTTCACTTAAGAGCGATTCTCGGATTACCAATAAATGAGATTTTACTTCAGAGATCAGGTGCAAGCTCTGTCATTCTTTCTGAAAAAATAATTTCCTCATCACCCGGATATGAAGGACTTGATAACGCGCTAAAATTTAAAAACTCTGATATAAGAATATTCGGCAAACCATCTGCCAAAATTCACAGGAGAATGGGTGTTGCGCTCACATGGGATGAAACTGATTCTGATATAAATATACTGAGAAGAAGAGCTAAGGAAATATCTGATTGTATAAAAGTAACGGATTGTAAATCATGACTTCTGAAAAAGAAAAATTTATCGGAGAATTAAGAAAAAGCATTTCAGATAATTCATTTGTAAAACTGCAGTTCGGAAAATACCGCGGTGATGATAAAGAGTTTCAGAAGATAATTGTGAACAGAATAAATTTAAAAGACGGTGAAAGACTTTCTTTTAATTTCAGATATAATACAAAGGATGTAGTAAAGAATTTTGAAATAGAACAGGGTATTAAACTGGCGGAAGATGTAACGGGAAATGATTTCTTAAGCGGAACGCTGTTTACTACTAAAAATGATTACACAATCGATCATTCTAAAAAAAGAGTGCCGTCATTTCACATTAAAAAACCTTCCTTTAATGATCCTGAAATAAAAGAACATAACAGACAAAAGACAAGAAAAATAAATCAGGAAGCTGAATATTTTCACCTGCTCGGAATTACAACAGAAGACGGAAATGTAAAAACAGGAATGTATGATAAATTCAGACAGGTGGATAAATTTATTGAGACAATGGATTCAATTTTCAAAACTTCCGGAATTTCAGAAAAGGATACAATAAGTATCACGGATATGGGCTCGGGTAAAAGTTATCTCACTTTTGCAATGTATGATCATTTCAATAACGTATTAAACAAAAATGTAACTGTAAAGGGAATTGAGCAAAATCATGAACTGACTGAATTGTCAAACAGATTTTCAGTGAAATGCGGTTTCACCGGACTGGAATTTATTAACGGAAATATATTTGATACGGAAATAGAAAAAACTGATATTACTATAGCTCTTCATGCCTGCGACACGGCAACCGATGATGCAATTAAAAAAGCTCTGGGAGCTGATTCGGAAATAATCGTACTCGCTCCGTGCTGTCAGAAGTATGTTAGAAAAAAAATGACTGTTCCCGAAAAGCTTAAAGGGATATTTGACTACGGGATACATGAGGAACGACTTGCAGTTATGCTTACTGACGGACTGCGCGCAATGACACTAGAAAAATACGGCTATGATACGAGAGTATTTGAATTCGTTTCAACAGATCATACAGCAAGAAATACAATGATCGCTGCTGTTAAAAATTCTTCAAAAATTATTAAATCGGAAGATGAAACTGAGATTATCAAAAGTGAATTTGGCATAGATGATTTCTATCTTGATAAAATTCTGAAAGAAGGAATTTCAAAAAAAACTGCGGATGAAAAAAATCAGTAAGGAATTATTATTAAAAGCTAAGAAAAACGGGTTTTCTGATAAACAGCTTGCCGTGATTTTAAAAACGACGGAAGAAGAGATAAGAAAATTCAGATTCACAAATGGAATTATTCCCGTTTACAAAACTGTAGATACCTGTGCAGCGGAGTTTGAATCCGGCACACCTTATCATTATTCGACTTACGAAAAATTTAACGAAAATATTTCTTCCGACAGGGAAAAGATAATTATACTGGGAGGCGGTCCCAACAGGATCGGTCAGGGTATAGAATTTGATTACTGTTGTGTCAGATGTGTGAAAGCCCTGAGAGAGGAAGGGTTTGAGACCATTATGATAAACTGTAATCCGGAAACTGTATCAACGGATTATGATATTACTGATAAGCTTTTTTTCGAACCACTGACAACAGAAGACGTACTGAACATAGTTCATTATGAAAAAAATTTAAAAGGGATCATTGTAAGCTTCGGCGGTCAGACTCCTTTAAAAATTTCCAGAGAGCTTGAAAAAAACGGACTGAAGATACTCGGTACTTCATCGGAAAATATTGACATTGCGGAAGACCGGAAAAAATTCGGTAACCTTCTGGACAAGCTTGACATTCCGAAACCTGAATACGGTACCGGCACAAATCCGGAGAATGCAAAGAAGACTGCCAATAAAATCGGTTATCCTGTTTTAATGCGTCCTTCGTATGTACTCGGCGGCAGGGCGATGCAGATAGTTTACAGCGATGAACAGGTTAATAATTTTTTCAGGGATGAACATGAAGTATCTAAAGATCATCCGGTATTGATTGATAAATTTCTTGAGGAAGCCAGGGAAATAGATGTGGACGCAATCTGCGACGGCGAAGATGTTTACATAGCCGGCATAATGCAGCACATTGAAGAGGCGGGAATACATTCAGGTGACAGCACTTCCATTCTTCCTCCGATCTCAATTAATAAAAAAAATCTGGATGAGATAAAACAGTACACAAAAAAAATTGCTCTGGCATTGAATGTAATTGGATTGTTAAATATTCAGTTTGCAGTGAAAGATAATATTGTGTATGTGCTGGAAGCAAATCCAAGAGCGTCGCGGACAGTGCCGTTTGTAAGCAAGACCACGGGAATTCCTGTCGTCATGATCGCAGCAAAAATTATAGCGGGAAGAAAACTGAAAGAATTCAGATTAAAAAGTTTCGAAGAGATCGGATACATAGGAGTTAAAGAATCTATTTTTCCTTTTCAGAAATTTCCTAAAGTGAAAATGTTTCTCGGACCGGAAATGAGATCAACAGGAGAAGTGATGGGAATAGGAATGACATTCGGAGAAGCTCTTGCAAAAGCGCAGGAGTCAACAGGATCACCCGTTCCTGTAAAAGGAAATATTTTTATCAGCGTTAATGAAAACGATAAGAAACCAAAGACCATTGAAATAATTAATGAATACATTCGCCTCGGCTTCGGAGTAATAGCAACTTCCGGAACATCAGCTTTTCTCAATAAGAACGGAATAAAATCCGAATCAGTATTCAAGGTGAATGAAGGAAGACCAAACGTAGTGGATAGAATTAAGAATGGAGAAATACAGATCGTGATTAATACGCCTCTGGGAGCTGAGTCGAGATTTGATGAATATTCCATAGGTTGGACGGCAGTGCAGCATAAAATTCCATTCATAACAACGTTATCAGCAGCGCAGTCATTTGCTGAAGGAATATCACGTATTAAAAAAGGTAAGACAGGCGTCAGGAGTCTGCAAAGCTATTATAAACTATAAAATTTTTGCAATAGTTATAAAGAGTTGAAAAACATATTTTTAAGAAGTAAATTAAATTATGGATATAGAAAAAGTTAAGAACAGCTATAAGTGGGATCCTAACGCAGGGGACTATTCAAAAAGTCATGTATCCTATGAAAGAAAGATCTCCAATAAAAAGAAGTCGAGAAAATTTATTCTGACTCTTGTATATATTTTATTATTGTTAGTAAGCGTTGTAATATTATTTGTAAAATTTTCATGACAGATAAATAATAAGTCAGAAAGAACTGAGTTTTTTAAAGCGGATTTATCCGCTTTTTTTTTACGTTGAATTTAGTATCAGAAAGAAAATGAACTGGGCTATAAGATAGTGAATAAAGAATTTAAAACTGATATTAACATTAAAGAAACCGAACATCAGAGAAATTAGTAATGTAATTATATACCAGGAAAGATAATTCTGCATAGGAATTTCACCTGATAACCAGTTCCAGTAATTTAATCTTACTGCCGCCGGCTCAAGAACATAATCAAATATCACCGCTGTAATTCCTGCTATTACTGCAACGCTGATTTTGTTTCCGGAAATTTTCGACCCAACTCCTATTCCGCCCAGTATAACAAAGATCCAGTTAAAGCCTATTATCAAAGGTACACCGGCTATGCTGAATCCCAGAACATCACCGTATATGTATTCTCCGAATATAAGTCCTGTCCTGACACCGGCAATTTCTAAAAGCAATGTTATGAGATATGAAATTAAAAACCATAACAAGAATTTTTTATTGTTAAATACTTTTGAAAATATAAGAACCAGAAATCCCGTTAAGATTAAAACATATGGAGTCAGTATAATCATAAAAGTTCTTGTTGCTTCTGATAAATGACCTGCAATGCCGACTATAAAAATTATATAAATAATTGCGGCTTTTGATTTATTACTCACAGCTTTCTGTCCTTCCATATTGATTTTCCAGTCTTTGTCTGATATACCGATCTCACGCTGATGTATAAAAGCATTATCATCTGAATTGGATGCAGAATTGTATTTAATATAATATTCTGCGAGCTGATATATGAAACAACAATCCTCTCTAATATTATCAGCAATGAAACAAAAATAAAATAATCAAAATAAAACATTAGTATAAAAGGACCGAGATTTGAAAATACAAGAAACAGCACATTTAAAATAAAAAGAATTGCCGGCATTGCGGATGCGGGATATATGTTCTTCGAGAATCCTGTTACTGCTTCATTGAAATTGTTATACATCCTGCAGGATACAAGATCATTGCTCATCATTAAAAGAATTTTATAACCGTTTTTTTTCAGATATCTCGCTGTTTCAATGTCTTCGACTATTTCATTCTTTACAGCTGAATGTCCTCCGGTTTTAGCATAAGTATCTTTTTTCCATAAAATAAACTGACCGTTTGCTCCGGCAAAATTTTTAAACTTGGGAGACGAGACCAATATTACCGGCAGGAAAGAAAGCAGAAGCCAGTTCATAAACGGAACTACAGCATTCTCTCCGAAAGTTTTTATAATCTGTTTCGGAAACACTGAAAGCAGATCGGCATTTTTACTTTTGATCTCAGAAACTGCAGAAGCAACGGCATCTCTATCAAGAATTACATCTGAATCAATGAACAGCAGATATTTTCCTGAAGCCTGATGTGATAATTTCCAGCATGCGTGATTTTTTCCAAGCCATCTTTCAGGCAGCGGAACCCCGTTCAATATTTTTATTCTATTGTCTTCGCGCGCGATATTTGTAACAATCTCAAGCGTGCTGTCAGATGATGAATCGTCATATACAATTATTTCAGTATTAATATATGACTGAGCCATTACGTTTCTCAAACAATTTTCAATATTATATTCTTCATTTCGCGCCGGGATAAGTACAGAGACCAGATCATCTCCTTCTTTTGAATTTTCTGATCTCAGAAACGGCGCCGTAAAAAGATTTATCAGAGAGACAATGAATGAATAAACCGGAACAGCAGATAATATTACGAATATGATAATTTCCAGAAGTGACTTTTATTTATTTAGTAACTTACTCTTTATTAAAAGCGAATAGACCATAAGCCATGCGCTTATCATTGAGAATGAATAGAAAAAATCTTCAACCGGTATGGTAATAAACCTTATGCCTGTTATCGCTACCGGATTATAGATCAGCACAGGCAGTGAAGTCAGAAAATAGTTTACAATTATAAAAGGAATGAACGAAACAAGAAGTGTAATCAGTAATACATTTGTAATTCCAAACGTTCTTCCGGATAACAGCGCAACCAGTAAAACAATAAGCATTGCTGTCATTACATTTGAAGTATAGTTTAGATCAATAAAGTAATAAGATGCTGTTGCAAAGATAATCATACCGGTCAATAGCAGCATTCTGTTTATATCATAAGTTCTCTCATTTAAATAATGTCTGAGACTTTCATAAATAAATAATATACTGTAAGGTACTGTTATAAAAAAAAGTATTTCTTCATAAGGCAGTCCTGCAATTTTTAAGCCGGATACAAATTCCGGATTAAAGCTCCAGTCGCCTTTCTCCGTAGCGTTGATATCCCAGGCGATAAAAAAAATTCCGACTGTAAATAATGTTAAAAATACAGCCGGAAGTTTTTTTATAAAGCGGATCTTTTTCTCGAAACTCATAATCAGCGGAATGATGATTATGAAAATATTTATTAATAAGTAAACGCTCATCAGACAAACAGAGATAATTTTAATCTGACCGTATTTTTCAGAAGCAGAAATATTTTAGTATAATTTGACACACTGATCCTGTTGAGGAACAGATCCTCTACTTCCAGCCTTTTTATCTTATCAAAAAGTTTATAATAATACTGATATGCAGAGTAGACCGCTATCCTCGAATTATCCGGAAGTCTTTTAATTCCTCTTGATGCAATTGAAAATTCCCTCTCGATCTCGTCTTCAAGAAGCTGTTTATTTTTTTGATTTATGAATGTACTATTTTCAGCGCCGGGAAGATATATCCTTTTTCTTTCGGACAGATCATTTTTAATGTCTCTGAGAAAGTTAACTTTCTGAAATGCCGAACCCAGAGCCCGCGCAGGTTCCTTCAGTTCTTCAAACAGTCTGTCATTACCGTGACAGAATATTTTCAGACACATAAGTCCGACGACTTCCGCAGAACCGTAAACATACTTGTCATAATTTACTCTGTCATAATAGTTATTATAAATATCCATTTTCATACTTTCAAAAAAGCTTTCAATGTAATCATGTGGAATTGAGTATTCATTTACTGTCAGCTGAAATGAATGCAGCACCGGGTTTATAGAAATCTTTTTTTCAATTGATTCAAAAGTATCTTTTCTCAGGGTATGCAGAAGAGAGATCTTATCCTTGTCATGAAATGTATCTACAATTTCATCCGCGATGCGGACCAAACCATAAACAGCTGCAATTGAATTCTGCATTTCCTTTCCAAACGATCTGATAGCCAGACTAAATGAAGTGCTGTAACTTCTTGTTATGACATCGCTGATTTTATATGATGTTTCATCATAAAGTTTAATGCTCATGTATTATCCTTTCTGTTGCTAATTTTGAACTTATCAAAACCATCGGCAGTCCGGTACCCGGAACTGTCGATGCTCCGACATAATATAAATTTGAAAATTCTTCATCCTTATTGGAAGGTCTGAAGCCTCCTATCTGATTCATTCCGTGTGATAATCCGAGTCCGGAACCTTTATATAAATTATATTCCGACTCCCATTCAAGAGGGGACATAATTTTTTTCACAATTAAATTGTCTTTCAGATTAAAATTTATTCTGTCTGAAAGATCCTGAATTATCCTGTCTGCAAATTCTTCCCTGTCATTCCAGTGATCTTTGAATCTGAGATCAGGCACCGGACAGAGAATAAATAAATTTTCACATCCTTCCGGCGCACATTCGGTATCATGATATGACGGCATATTTACATAGTAGTATGGATTTGAAGGACTTTCGGAAGTTATAAATATCTTATCCGCATATTTTATAAAATCATTTCCCAAAAAATAATTGTGATGATACATCGACTTGATCTTTCCTTTTACGCCGAGATAAATTGTAAACGGTGCGAGAGACCAGTCCATATTATCTAACCGTGTACCGGAATATTTTTTCCTGTTGAGTATCATTCCTCGAAATGATGCTGCATCAGCGTTCACTATATAAAGATCAGCAATCCAGTGATTACCTTTTTTATCTAAAAAGTATTTAAGACTTCCTTCACTATCATAATAATCAGATACCTCTGTGTTGTAAATAATCTCAACGCCTCTGTTTTTAAGTATTTTTAAAATCTCTTCAACTATCATGTACATTCCGCCTTCTACTCTCCAGTATCCGTTGTGTATGAATTCTGTGTAATTCAGCAGAGAATAAATTGAAGGAGTCTTAAACGGTGTAGAGCCGAGAAAAAAAGCTACCAGTGAAAAAATTACTTTCACAACTTGTGAATCAAAAGTTTCCGAAAGCAGTGTCCATAACTTCTTTCTCAGAAAAGGAAGATGCTTAAGCGGAACGCGCGATATTTTTATAAAATAATCTGCAAGCCCGTTGAAGTTACTTTTTACAACTTTGTCCTCCGTATCATGAAAAAATTCAGACGCGCGCTTCAGATATTTATCAGCTTTATTTTTGAAATCGGGTTCAATGTCACCGAACTCCCCCGCAAGTTTGTCAAGATCTTTCCATATTCGGTAAGGCTCTTGTCTGCCTTCAAAATAAACTTCATACAACGGATCCAGAGCTTTAAGCTTTATTGGGTTTACAACACCGCACTCTTTGAAAAGATTATCAAATTCATAAGTCATACTCATAAATGAAGGTCCCGAATCAAATGTAAAACCTTTTTCCTTTATTTGATTCAGACGGCCGCCGGCTGTGCTGTTTTTTTCAAGTATTTTTACTTTATAACCTTTTGAGGAAAGTCTTAATGCTGCTGATAATCCGCCAAGTCCGCTTCCTACTATAATTACTTCTTTCATTTCTGCTTTAATTCTTTTAAATGTTTTGTAAATGTAACCATGTCATTGATTTTTATAACTCCGTTGCTGCCGTTTTCTGCGGCTTCGCCGCCTGTGAATATTTTTATATTGAGCTTATCCGCAGTCTTCATTATTTCCGATGAAACTTTAATGAGCTTTCCGTTTAAACCATGTGATTTAAATGACAGACAAAGTAGATCCGGCTTTTCGATTTTTAATAAATTAATAATTGAATTCTCCGGTAGATTTGATCCGGGATAAATTACTTTCCAGCCGAGATGTTTCAATGTTATCTTTACACAAAGTAGACCTATATCATGTAGCTGATTCTCAAGACCTGTGCATAATGCAGTCTTATTGAATTTTTTTGATTTTGAATAATACTTATCTGTTATATCATTTTCAAATCTGTGAATAACGGACAGTAAAGCTCCGGACGCGATATGCTCGTCTTCAATTCCCAGCAGTCCTTTTGACCATAGATCACCGATGTTTTCCATAGACTGCTTTACAACTTCATCAAATATCTGCGCCACCGGAACCTTATCGAGATACAAAAGATAGATCAAATCGTATGAAGCGCCTGTATCTCCCTTGAGAAGATACTTCCCGAATTTTTTATTGAGAGAACCGTAATCCCTGTCCTTTATTTCGTTAAATGTTTTTATGGATATTGAATAAGCGCTCATATCAGGTGTCAGATAATTATTTTCTTCTGATACTTTTTTCAGATCCTCAAACTTAAACTTTCTGTGACCGCCAGGAGTCTTAAAGCTTTTTAGCTTTCCGTTGTCAGCCCACCTCTTAACCGTAGATTCGTTTACATTCAAAAACTCCGCAGCTTTTTTCGATGATAATATCATTTTAGCATGTAAATTTAAAAAATACTAAATGCACGTTTTGCACGTTTTTATAAACTAACTTTATTAGAATAAAATTTCAAGTTAAAGCAATATTTAAAATTGAACTGTCATGAGAGATAACTTTGGCTAAGAACCGGAAAAGATTTAGAGAAGAGTTAGAGAAGAGTTAGAGAAGAGTTAAAATCAGATTTAAAAAAACTTTAAAAATAATTTAGAGAGAATCGGTAGAAAATTTACACAATATTTGAAGAGGAAGTGAATAAAATTAATACATCAGAACTGCAAGCTTATCCCGCCAACCGGAAAGAAAGCCCACTGATATATAGTTGAAAGACGTTTGTCATCTTCATTCCAGTAATATGAATAAATGTTTTCCCTGTTAAAAACATTCTGAAGTTCGATGTAAGCAACAAGACTCGAGCTTTTAAAATCAAATTTTTTATCCACTCTCACATCCACACGCATATAATAAGGATACCTTGCGCTGTTAAAATCGTCTGTCGAATAAACAGCTCTGTTTACTTGTCTCGATGCAACAGGATCTATCGGAGTGTAAGGTCTGCCTCCGGAGTATTTATATTTTATTCCGGCAAGCCATCCGTTTTTAAATTGATAACCGGCAATCAGCGTAAACTGATTTCCGGGATCAAACGCGCCGGGCTTCTCACCGCCTGCAAGGGCAGTAAATCCCGAATGTATAAATGAGTAACTTATCAAACCGTAAAGACCGGATTTGGATAATTTTTTTTGTATGGAAATGTCAATTCCGTTTACGGAGCCAAATCCCGCGCTGACAGCTTCGCCGACTATGTTAGGACCCAAAGTCCGTTCCGCCGTCTATTAGAATGTAAGTCTGAATATCTTTCCAGACAGGATAGTCTCTGTATTTTTTATAATATACTTCTACATTTGCTTTTATGTCGGCAGCAAAAAAATGCTCTATGCCGGTAATGTAATGCTCGCACCGGATGTCATTAAGTTTAAAATTTTCCGGACTCGCGCTTAGCCAGATATATTCCGGCGACTGATAAAAAATTCCCCATGCGGCATTGAGCGAAGTTACCGGAGTAATTTTATAAGAAGCTCCTATCCGGGGAGAGAAGTATGTCTTCAGTCTGATATAATCAAAATAATCAACGCGGACTCCGGTGTTCATAATAAGCTTATCATTAAATAATTTGTATGTAAGATTCGCATGACCAAAAAGTTTGTATGAATTAATTTTACTGTCGGCGTTGATCGTGTCATACGGATATCCCGCTGCGCTCGTATCTCCTCTGAGAAATAATTTATTGTTTATATCCGCCAGCTTACCGCCTATGCCCGTGTTTAATGTAATGTTTCCGGACAATTGATAATTAATCGTTGTCTTCAGAGTTACTTCATTATTACCGGAAGTATTTTCAAAAATAACATCAGCAGTCTGCCCGTCCACCTGCTTAATGAAATTGTCCGTATATGAATCCGATAAAACAGTTTCGATAAATCCTTTGCGCAGAAGTTTTTTATAATTTATTCCGACAGCGTAAGTCTTCTGATCATCCTCTGAATTTCCGTAAGGATTATTCTCCGCAGACTCGCCTGAGAAATCAATTTTGTCAATTCCCGAAAGTCCGATCAAAGTAATTTTATCATTCGGGCTTATGTCATAGACAGCTTTAAGATTAAAGTCCCAGTAATTCGGTACCGATGTAAGTCTTATTGCGTCGCGGACAAGTTCGAGATAACTCCTTCTTACGGAAAAAAGGAATGAACCTTTATCCGAGATCGGTCCTTCGAATATCCCTCCAAATCCCGCGATGGAAAGATTAATGTCACCGTAAAATGCTTTTCTGCTGCCTTCGCGGAAGCTGATATCTATGACGCCGGAAAGCTTGTCTCCGTATATCGATGGAAAGCCGCCGGTGAGCATATTGGTCTCGAAAATAAATTTTGAATTTATAAAACCGATTGCGCCGCTTGAGGAACCATCAGTTCCGAAATGGTTTATATTCGGAATTTCAATGCCGTCAATAATAATTAAATTTTCCGCCGGCGATCCGCCTCTTACTATGATGTCATTTCTTTGATCATTGCCTATCGCAATGCCCGGCGCAGTCTGAAGCATTCGTGAAATATCTTCAGTAGCTCCCGGCGCGCGGCGAATCTCTTCGTAATCAAGATTGATCGAACTGAGATTTACGTCAGAGCTTTGTATGAAAAAATTCCTTCCACGTCAATGACTGATGTCTTATATCCTTTCGGTTTGATCTTTACAATAATTTCAAGCGGTTTACTCGCGTAAAGCAGAAGATCAGATCTTACCATCGGTTCATATCCGGCTATGGTGATCTTGATCTGGTAAGTGTCAAAATTTAAATTGTCAAAACTGAAGTTGCCGTTAACGTCTGTTACAGTTTTTACCTGTGAACCTAGAATTTCTATTGCAGCTCCTTCGACCGGCGATTCGGTCTCATTATCAATTACTTTTCCTTTTAAAACGCCTTTGTCATTTTTGTTTAAAGGAATATCCTGCTGCGAAAATACCTCTCCGGCAACGAAAAGTATTACAATAAAAACCGAAAGTCTGATGAACATCAGTAACTGCATGAATAAATTTTAATCACGCAAAATATATTTATCGCGTGTTTAATAAAAGTTAATAATGAAAACAGTTAATACTTTACTGTTAATTATATGAAGCTTAACCGGGAAGTATGATCAGCTCAACGGTCCGGTAACTTACTAAAAATTCTTTTCTTTCTAATATTAAATTGATTACTTATTTTAAGTTAAAAATCATTATGAAATACTCACTACACCTTTTTATAATTATTGTAATTATATCAGTTTTATCTGTAATATCAATTAATCCGCACAATGCATATTCACAGTCAAGAGGACTAGAGTTCGGGGATATTGTATGGCAAATATTAATTCCTGACAATCCGGGAACAACTTTTAATGATAAGCAGATCAGAAGTATAAAGCAGATCCCTGATGTTAACGGCGATAATGTAAATGACGTCGCAGTAGCTACCGGAAATTACTGGACTATCTGCTTCAGCGGTATTAACGGCGCGATCATCTGGCAGTACAGTACGCACTTCGGTTCGATAAACACAGGTTCAGTGGAATGGGAAGAAGCAATGGAAATTGCTGATGTAAATAACGACGGAACTTATGATGTTGTGATCGGCTGCGGCGGAGGGAATGAAATGGTTTATGCGCTGAACGGTATCAACGGAAATGTCTTATGGTCTTACGGAAGTTCAACTACCACCAGCGACGGAGATATAGAATCCATAAAGATAAAGTACGATTACAACGGCGACGGATTTAATGATGCGCTTGTTTCCGCAAGCGGCGTTACTAACGGAGGAAGACACGCCCTGATCTGTCTAAATGCTATAAACGGTGAAGTGATTTTTTACAGAACACAGCCGCAGCCGTTTACGGATGATGTCGTTGCGACAAAATCAGGCGGAGCGATCGGAGTAAATAATAACGGAGCCCCTTACAGCGTTACCGGTTTTGATACACTTGGAAATTCAGTATGGAGTTATAACAGTCCCGGAAATACATGGAGTCTTATCGAGGTACCTGATATCGGCGGTGACAGCGCTGAAGATATAATAGGACTTGGCGGATTCACTGGATCGGTTTTTGCCATTTCAGGAAATACCGGAACGCTGATCTGGACTCAGAATCTCGGATCAAGTAACAACGGAAAAATTACTTTATTAAATGACGCTGACGGAAACGGATTTGCGGATATTACACTTTCAGCGCCGCAGTCTGCAAACAGAGTTGATACAAAGACAGGAAATATTATCTGGACAAATTTTTTAAGCTCATCTTATCTGAGAGGCATTGATAACATAGGTGATATTACAGGTGACAGCATTGATGATATTGTAATTGCCACACAGCTTCAGCCGCGGCTGCTCGTACTTGACGGGATGAACGGAAATATACTTTTTAATCACATCTTCGGTTCAACTCTCTCACAGCGCGGAGACCGCGCCGCCGTGCTTAATGACATTGACTCAAACGGAATTAATGAATTTCTCGGAGGGAACAGGGAAGGCAGAGTGATCTGCTTTTACGGAGGTAATGGAACAATAACATCTGTAAACAATAACAATAATTTATTTCCTGCCGGATATAAACTTTATCAAAACTATCCTAATCCGTTTAATCCGGGAACAGGTATTAAGTTCGATATCGCAAAAAGCGTGAATGTGAAACTTGCTGTTTACGATATTCTTGGAAAGGAAATTTCAACCCTTATTAATGAGAAGCTAAACGCCGGATCGTATCAGGTAAGCTTTGACGGCAGCTCACTTCCAAGCGGTATATATTTCTATCAGCTTAAGAGCGGTGATTATTCTGAAACAATGAAGATGAATTTAATAAAATAGGTGCCTTTTTAGAACTGAATTAAATTTTGTTTTATATCCGAACATTACGTTTGGATAGTTTACTAATGTCTTTTGTTACTTCACTGAATAATTCTATTTGATTTTTCCAATCAGATAAATTAAGTTGTAAGAAATTAATTTCATTAATTTAACCCTCTATCATGAAAGATGTATTCTCTTCTTTCCGAACTCCTGTTATTTATTTAACAATTTTAATTACAGTCGTAATTTTTTCAAGGGAAAGTATTTCCCAGGTCTGCACAAACACTTCAGTAGGTCTGACTCCAATCAATGATCTTGGCTCAGGATATTTCAGAAGTTATCAGGGCGGGCTTTATCCTAACGGAAATAATGTCAGACCTGTCGTTCATGATGATGACGGAGTTGATATTGGTTTGAATATTGTTCCGCTCGATACCGGAGGTAATTATGATTCGGTAAACGGAAGAGTGGTTTTGCTTTCTGTTGGAATGTCAAACTGCGCTCAGGAATTTCAGCAGTTCATGCAGAATGTAAACGGAGCTACATATCTCAATCCAAAATTAGTAATTATAAACGGAGCGCAGGGCGGACAGACTATTGATATAATTAATAACCCTAATGCTAACTTCTGGACAGTTATAATTCAGCGGCTTGCTGCTGCAGGTCTGACAGTAAAACAAGTTCAGGCAATCTGGTTTAAAGAAGCGCAGGCAAATCCATCCGATACGGCATTCCCGAATTATCCCGACAGTCTGAAGGAGAAATTCAAAACATGTATGGGAATAATGAAGACGAAATATATAAATCTGAAACAGTGTTATCTGGCAAGCAGGATCTATGCCGGATACGCAACCGGCACTTTGAATCCTGAACCGTATTCGTATTACTCCGGCTGGTCAGTGAAATGGCTGATAGAAGATCAGATAAACGGAGATACAAGTTTAATTTATAACGGAATAAATAAAAATTCTCCATGGCTTTCGTGGGGACCGTATACATGGGCAGATGGAATTATACCGCGAATTGACGGACTGACATGGATCTGTCCGGCGGATTTTGCAGCTGACGGAACGCATCCTTCTGCTGCAGGAAGACAAAAAGTCGCTCTTCGTATAGATGATTTTTTTAAAAGGGATGAAACTTCTAAACCCTGGTATCTCCGGTCAGTAACGATCAATGTTACAACGGCAATGGAAGGATTTTTAAATTCGATAACTGGTAATTTGAATATGCGCGATACTGTCAGAGTTTATTTGAGAAATAATACTTCACCTTATAATGCGCTTGATTCGTCAAAGGCGATAATTGATTCGGTAAGCATGAAAGGCATTTACAAGTTTTATAACATTACAAACGGAACATATTATCTTCAGGTCCGACACCGAAACAGTATTGAGACATGGAGCAGCGCGGGCGGAGAGAGTATGACGACAGGATCAATATATAATTATGATTTCACTACCTCGGACAGTCAGGCGTATGGAAATAACATGGTTCTTAAAGACGGTGAATATTGTTTATACAGCGGCGACGTGAATCAGGATGGCTTAGTTGATTTAACTGATAACTTTTTAATAGATAATGATGCGATCGCTTTTATGACAGGGTATCTGTCTACTGATGTGAACGGAGACAGCGTAACTGACCTAAGTGACGCGGTTATAGCTGATAATAATGCGCTGAATTTTGTGGGAAAGGTTACACCTTAATTTTACGGCTTACTGATTTAATATTTTCAAGTTCATCAATCTTTTCTGTAAGCCATATCTTATTTGAGACTTCTTTTTCGCTTAACTCTTTTCTCAGATTTTTCAAATAATATTCATCGTATTTCTTATTTTTAATGTTACCTTTTACTTCGGCGAACTTTTTAACAAAGTACAAAAAATTACCGAATATATTTTTTGCGCCGGCAGAGGTTTTATTATCGTTTGTAATAAAATGTTTCGTTGAATCGATAAGGAAATGAAGTTCATCAAAAAATCCCGATTCGTAATACAGCATCAGCTGAAATCTTCTGATAGTAATTTTATCAATCACATCCCCGCTTTTTACTTTTGATAAATATTCCAGGGCTGTATCAAATTTTTTTCTTTTAAGATTCAGAGAAACCATTGCAAACGGATAACACTGCTTACGATGTGAACTGTTAAGTTTGCTTCTGAAATTATCCGCAAAGTTTTCTGCCCAGCTGTATCTGCGAAGATTAGCTGCCATGCTGACAATATTTGCATACATGTAAGGGTTTATGAAATTATCTTTCCCGTTGTTATAAATTCCGGTTTCTATCATCTGCTTATAAATTTTAAACTGCTCATTTATGAATTTTGTATTTCCTTTCATTACCTGATAATTGCAGAAATTTACAAGAGCGGTCAGCACATTATATTTTATCTCCCTGCTCAGTCTGCCGGAGTTTTTAGCGTAAGAAGTTTTAAGTCTGCGAAAAAAATTTTCATCATCGGGAAAAGTGAGTGTGTCAATTAATGAAGAAAAAATTGAAACAAAAATATTATCCCGGACCGGACTGTTTTTAAAAAAATCTGAAACGGAATTTAGATACCTTCTGTCATAAGGAATGTTATAAAATACACTGTCATGCAGCGAATTATAATTACTGTTATAAAAATTTATAAAGAAAAATATCAGTAAGCTTTCATTCGGTCTGCTGACCGAATTAAACCTGCCGCGCATTTTCTTATCATTTAAAAAAATGTGATTAAGTTCACGGGACTCAATCAAATATCTGTAATAAAAATAATCCGGATCAATTTTAGCTTTTTCAAGTTTTGATTTAAACTGTCCGGTGTATTTACTGAAAAGAGATATCAGGTTTTTATCAAGAAGAGCATCGAGGAGATTAAAGCCGCTTTCAAGTTCGTTTGAATTGAATTTCTCAAACGAAAGAAATTTTTCAGATAGTTTCTGAAGTTCGAAGATAAGATTTTTCATTACTCCGTATTGATATTCCCTGCCCGGAAATACCGACTTCCATAATACTTCTTTTTCAAGTTTAGTGTTTTGAAATTCCGGATAAAATGTTTTTAAAGTATTATAAAGTTTTACTACATTTGAATTTCTGTTATGATAGGGAGAAATTAAAAATGTCCCGAATTTTTTGAACTGCAGTTTGTCGAAGGTTCTTAATATTTCAAGTAAATTACTGTTCAGCATTTTATACTATATTACAGATTATTTCATTAGTAAATAATTACAGATCATATCAGCAGCGAAAATTTATCCTGCAATCCTTCTCATTCCGTAAATGCATTTTCTCTGAGAAATTATCATTAATAATTCATAATAACAATTAGATTTCTGAGGTGAAAACTCTCTTAAAGTTTCTTTGCTTTGCAAATATATTTACTGCAATTTAGTATCCGGTCAGAAGAAAGACGGGGCAGGATTTTAATTATACCAAGTAATAAAATTCAAAGAAGTAAAATTATTTACAAAAAATTTTTAATAAATTTAAATATAAACGGAGGTAAAATGTTTTTAAAATTATCAGGCTTAATTTTCATACTGCTCTTAAGCTCAAATGCTTATCCGCAGAATAAAAAAGTTCAGCCCGAGGAAACGCCGGTTGAAGTTAAAGCAGACTTTGACAGAAACAATAATCAGTCTGTTTACAGGGATCCGCAGCTTACTAATGAAATATCCATACTCGAAAGCAATCTCCTATCTGCAAAGAAGACAGGAAATACTTTTGACGTTTTGAATATTCAGAAACAGCTTGACGCTCTTACCGGATCGGTTACCAAACCCGGAGATGAATTTCCTCTTAAATTAATAAAGCCTGAAGAGATTCAGTCTGATAATATAAATATCGGACTGGTCACGCCTGTAACCGGTACAAAAGGAGTTGCAACATGCACGGAGCAGGTCGGCGTTACAGCCGGAAGGATATGGACTGCCGCAGTCTCCGGTCCTCAGAGCGGAGCTACTCCTGATCAGCTGAGGTTATGCTTTTCGGATGACGGTGGAAAGACATGGATAGAAAAAGCAACTGTAGGATTTTCAGCCGGCAACAGAATGTGGCAGGATCAGATTGACATTGAGCTGATAGAAAACAGCAGCGGGGATAAATTTATCTGGACAGCATTCGGATATGCGACAAATAATTATGCAGGACAGTACAGGATCGGAGTAACAATTGTAAGAATTACAGGAACACTCGATTACGCCGGATATACTCTTAACTGGCCAGGAACCGTAAATTCAAACTATTACTGGAAACCCCGCATTGTCTCGGACAATGAAGCATATTCGTCAAATCCATGGGTGTACATAACCACATGCATGGACAGCGCGGTCGCCGGAGGATATTATTCAGGTGAGAAAGTTGCAATATGTTATTCACCATACACTGTCTCTCCGGTCTTTACATATAAGGCAACCGGATTTTTAGGATTACTCTTCAGATATCCTGTCGATTACTATGTTGACATTGCCTATTTCAGAAACGGCGGACAGGATTCCATACTTGTAGTCGAGTCAAGTCTTGAAGACTCATCGAGAATTATTTTAGCAAAAACTTCCATCGGCTCATTCATCTCCTCATCTTTTGCAACGTATGCAGGAAACATAAGCTCAATACCGGATAAGAGAGCATATCAGGCATACATTGCTTCGGCGGGCGGTTATAATAATTTAATGATCGTGAACCTCCGCAAATATTCAGCGACGGACTGGGATATAGAATATTACCTTTCAACGAACGGAAGCGCCGGCTGGTCAAACGGCTACGTGGATTACCGGACAAACAATTCCACAAGAGCTGATATCATCGGATTCAGAAGTGCACCGGGTTTTTATTCATGCGCGTATTCGGAGATCACAAATTCGTTAATACCGGTTACTTATTGTTCGGCGGAAAACAATGTCTGGGGCGGGATCGTCGCACAGATGAATCACATCAACACCAATCCTTATACTGCTCAGCCGAGACCGGGAATAAAATACGGACCGCAGGGAGAAAGCTGTTTCGCAGTTTGGACGGAATACAGCGGCAGCACAAATGTCTGGGCTTCACTGGGATGTTCGGGAACTCCGCGAACATACAAGAATCTCTCATTCAATGGATTTATCGAAGGATCTTATAATCCAAATACAAATATGATGATTGGTGATACAATAAGATTGTACTTAAGAAACAGTTCCTCACCATATAATATAATTGATTCATCAAAAGCCCGTGTTGGTAACGGCGGTAACGGATTATTTGAATTCGATAATTCGGATAACTTTGTTAATTATTATATACAGGTGAAGCACAGAAATTCGCTCGAAACATGGAGCGGCAGTACATTGCAGTTCGTGACACAGTATAATTCATACGAGTTCTCGTCAGATGTTATACAGGCATACGGAAGCAATATGACGCAGGTGGATAATACGCCTGTCAGATTTGCATTTTACGGAGGCGATGTAAATCAAGACGGGACGATAGATCTGTCTGATGGAAGTCTGATTGATAATGATGCAATAAATTTCGAAACAGGATATCTGCCGACTGATGTAAACGGTGATGGGATTGTTGACGTTGCTGATGCGGTGTTTGCGGATAATAATTCATTTAACTTTATAGGAAAGATTACTCCTTAATAGTTAGTAGTTAATAGTTAGTAGTTAATAGTTACGAAAGGAGTTACGAATGATGAATTACAAATGACGAATTACTAATGATTAATTATAAATGACGAATAGCTAAAATTTTTTTTAAACAATTGTTAAGAGTTTTTATTTGTGATGAGCTATACGACGAAGCAATCTCTGAAGACACTGCAATTTTCTTTTAAGTGTAAAGTAATTCCGACTTAAAGACTGAGATTGCTTCACCGTAAAATAACGGTTCGTAAATAAGATTGTCATCAGGAAAAACAAATTGAAATACTATTTCCCTTTTTCCGCAATAAATTTACAGAAAGAAGTCCAAATATTTTTCATTGTATTCAGGTAACAAACACTTATCGAATAATTGCAAATCTGCAATAAAATCATAGGAAATGAATTTAACATTGTAATACACTCATCAAAAACTAAGTAACTTTCTTCAGAAAAATTCTTTGCGTTTTGAAGCTGTATTTTCGAAATTCGAAAGTATCAATATCGATTCTCAAATCATGATGCCGCTAAATTTATCAGCGAGCTGACACATTCAAGATTAATTATAAAGAGAAACTCAGATAACATATTATCTATTCACGAAAATTTTAAAATCGAATCAAAATTATTATGGAAAAACCATTTATCAAAACATTCATCTTAACAGTTCTGTTAACATTTCATTCATCCAATGACTCACAATCGGCAAGCATGGAAAATCAGAACAGCAAAACATCTCAAATAAATGGCGCTATAAATTCAGCCAATACATCCGAAAATTCAGAAATAAAGGATTCGCTTTCCGGGCTTATGAATGACGATAGGTTGAAAAATCTTCGTGATGAAAAAGGAAATTTACTACTTAAGGAAAATGAAGAAAATCCTGAAGGCGATGCATTTCAAAGAAAAGTTTTTAACGGATATCAGCTTGGTTCAAGTTTTGGAAACTCTGTCGCATCAGCAGGTGATGTGAACGGCGACGGGTATGATGATATTATAGTCGGGGCAAGCGCATATTCCACTGTGACCGGCAGAGCGTATATTTTCTACGGAGGAATTATAATGAATTCCGTCCCTGATGTGATCATGACGGGAGAAGCGATAAATAATCAATTCGGATTTTCAGTATCTTCCGCCGGAGATGTCAATGGCGACGGATATGCTGATGTAATTGTAGGCGCTATGGGATATTCTTCAAATACAGGAAGAGCTTATATATATTTCGGAGGAGCTAATATGAATAATGCTGCGGATGTCATTTTGACCGGCTTAGGTGTAAATAATAGATTCGGAGGTTCAGTTTCTTCTGCCGGAGATGTCAACGGAGACGGATATTTTGATGTAATTGTTGGAGCTTATTCTTATAATTCCAGTACGGGCAGAACATATGTATATTACGGAGGAGCGTCTATGAATAATGTTGCGGATGTAATTATGACAGGGGTTTCGACAAATATATTTTTTGGCTGGTCGGTCTCTTCAGCAGGCGATGTGAACGGAGACGGGTATTCGGACGTGATCATCGGCGCTTACAAGTTTTCCTCTAACACCGGCAGAGTTTATTTATATTACGGCGGAGCATCAATGAATAATATTTCAGATGTAATAATGAATGGCGAAGCAAATTCCTTATTTGGATTTTCTGTATCCCCGGCAGGAGATATAAACGGAGACGGATTTTCCGATATAATAATAGGAGCGCATCTCTATTCTTCCATTACCGGCAGAGCTTACATTTATTTAGGCGGAGCATCGATGGATAATATTGCTGATGTAATATTTACAGGTGAGACGGCTGGTGATCTTTTCGGCAGTTCTGTTTCCTCTGCAGGAGATATAAACGGCGACGGATATTCAGATATAATAATCGGAGCATCAGGATATGTTTCTTATACCGGCAAGGTATATATTTATTTTGGAGGAGTCAGTATGAATAATATTTCTGATGCAATATTCACAGGAGATGAGGCAAATAATTATTTCGGACATTCCGTATCCATAGCAGGTGATGTAAACGGCGACGGATATTCTGATGTGATAGTCGGAGCTCTTGGATATTCCGGAAATACAGGTAAAGCTTTTATATTTGATTATTTTCTTAAAGGGGAAATTATTCCGGACTTAATAATGACAGGAGATACTTCTGAAATTCGCTTTGGGTATTCAGTTTCCTCAGCAGGGGATGTAAACGGAGACGGTTATGATGATGTAATTGCCGGAGCGTACAGAGATAATTCATTTACCGGAAGTGCGTATATTTTCTTTGGCGGAGAATCAATGGACAATACTGCCGATGTTACATTGACAGGTGAGACGACTTTCAGTTACTTTGGATATTCTGTGTCGTCAGCTGGAGATGTGAACGGAGACGGTTATGATGATGTGATCATCGGAGCTTACGGCTATTCTTCAGCTACAGGCAGAGCTTTCATTTATTATGGCGGAGCTTCTATGAATAATGCTGCGGATGTTATTTTGACAGGTGAAACAGCAGGAGATTACTTTGGAACTTGTGTTTCAGCTTCAGGAGATGCGAACGGAGACGGATTCAGTGATGTGATTGTCGGAGCACTGGAATATTCTAATTCTACAGGCAGAGTTTATCTTTATTATGGCGGAGCAAGTATGAATAATATTGCAGATATAGTATTTACCGGTGAGGCGATAGATAATAATTTCGGAATTGCAATTTCTTCAGCCGGAGATGTAAACGGCGACGGTTATTCAGACGTGATTATCGGAAGTCACAGATATTCCGGTTATACAGGAAGAGCATATATATATTTCGGAGGAGTATCAGCAGACAGTGCTGCAGATGTTATCATGACAGGTGAGGCATCGAACAGTAGATTCGGATATTCTGTGTCTTCAGCCGGAGATGTAAACGGTGACGGTTATTCAGATGTAATTGCAGGAGCATTTAATCAGTCTTCAGGTCACGGCAGAGCGTTTGTTTTTTTCGGCGGAGCATCGATGAATAATACAGCAGATGTTATTCTTGCCGGTGAGGCAATTATCAGTAATTTTGGATTTTCTGTTTCTTCTGCCGGTGATATAAACGGCGATGGTTATTCTGATGTAATTGTTGGAGCATATTATATAAATTCATCTGCAGGAAAAGCGTATATTTTTTTTGGGGGATATAATATGGATATTATATCTGATGTATTAATGACAGGTGAAACAAGCAATAATTATTTCGGTTATTCCGTTTCTTCTGCAGGAGATGTAAACGGCGACGGATATTCGGATGTGATTGCCGGCGCTTACGGATATTCCTCATCTGCAGGCAGATCATATATATACAAAGGTTCGGCTATATCCGTGAAGCCGGTTATGTTACATGTCAAAGATGTGCCAAACGATCAGGGAGGAGTGGTAAATCTTAAATGGTCTAAAAGTATGCTTGAAGCTTACGGCTTTGGAAATATTACAAATTATCTTATTTACAGAAGCGTTCCCCCCGGTCTCACCGGTTATCAATGGGTTCAGATAGCAGATATATCAGCTGTAAATTTTCCGTTTTACTATTACGATGCAAATACTTTGACTGACTCTTCTTCAAGCGCAAGCGGGAATACTTATTTCCTTATAAAAGCAAGAAATGGAAATACGGGAGAGATATGGAATTCAAATATTTTATTCGGCAGAAGCATTGACAACATCTCTCCGCCGGTGGTCTCGCCTTTTAATGCAGCAGGCGAAGGAGGCAATGTGCGTCTGACGTGGAATAGCAATCCCGCTCCGGATCTTTACAATTATGTGCTCTTCAGAAGCGAGTCGGATTCCATTGATCCTTATTCCGAAACTCCCTGGGCGACTGCCACTGATACTACGATTCTCGATACTTCGCCTCTGAGCGGATTATATTATTACTTCATCGCAGCGCAGGACATTCACAATAATTACAGTCCTGTTACTGTAGCTCAAAGTCCGGGCATGACTTTGAATCTTACTATGTTCATAGAAGGTTTTTATAATGAGATAAGCGATTCGCAGGTAAGCGATACAATTTCAGTAAGTATCAGAAACACTTCGCCGCCGTATTCGATTGCTGATCTTTCCAGTGCAGTCATATCTTCAACCGGCAATGCGACGCTGTTTTTCTCAAATGCAGCCGGCGGAACATACTACATTGCGGTCAGCCACAGGAATAGTATTGAGACCTGGAGCTCTGCGGGAGTTTCGATGACAGCAATGTCGGAAGTGAATTATAATTTTTCGAATTCGTCATCGCAGGCATACGGAAATAATATTTTACAAATAGACGCATCGCCCTTGAGATACGGAAATTACAGCGGTGATGTAAATCAGGACGGTATAATAGACTTAGCCGACGGAAGTCTGATCGACAATGACGCATTTAATTTTGAGTCGGGATATCTGCCGACTGACGTGAACGGAGACGGAATTGTTGATGTGGCGGATGCGGTGTTTGCTGATAATAATTCGTTTAACTTTATTGGAAAGATTACTCCTTAATAGTTAATAGTTAGACCTTATGTTTAAAATAGAAAGCCTCACAAAAGTTTATTAAATTTATTTTTCCGACAAATAAATTAAACCAAAGGAGGCTTGCAATGAAACAAGTTACAAAATTAAGTTTTAAAGGTCAGTCAATTTATGTAGGTATGGACGTACATAAAAAAAGTTGGAAGGTAAGCTTGTTTACTGATACCTTTGAACTACGAACAATGTCGATACCACCCTCAGTAGAAGTATTGAAGTGTTATCTTCACAAGATGTACCCTGAGGCGACATATTACAGTGTTTATGAGGCGGGCTATTGTGGTTACTGGATCCATGAGAAGCTGCAGAAAGAAGGAATATTTAATATAATAGTAAATGCAGCGGATGTTCCGACAACGGATAAGGAAAAGAAGCGTAAAACTGACCCGGTAGACAGCCGTAAACTGGGTAGGAGTCTTCGCAGCGGAGAGTTAAAGAGCATATATATTCCGTCGGAAATAAAGCAAAACGACAGACTATTAGTAAGGAGTCGTCATGATAATGTAAAGAAACAAACCAGGTGCAAGAATCAAATTAAAAGTGTTCTTAATTTTTTTGGAATATTTATAAGCGATGAGAAGATTAAAACACATTGGTCGAAAGCATATATACAATGGCTGAAAAGTTTATGCAATGATACTTCGGGAAGATCTATTAAGTTAAAGACATTAATAACAGAGTTAGAATATTTCCGAAAAACAATAAGTGATCTGACAAAATCAATACGAGCATTGTCATTAGACCCGGCTTATAAGAAGTATGTAAAGTTATTAACGACGATTCCCGGAATAAGTACACTTACAGCAATGATAATTCTAACGGAATTTGGAGATATGAAAATATACAGCAGTTTGAACAAGCTAAGTTCGTATGTAGGATTAATTCCTGATGAACACACAAGCAGTGACAATGAAAAGAGATATGGAGTTACAAAACGGGGTAACCGGTACTTACGAAAAGCATTGTTGGAATCAAGTTGGGTAGCAATAAGAAAAGATCCGTCATTAACTCTTTCATACAGAAATTATCTTAAAAGAACGATAGCAGTAAAGAGCATAATAAAGATAGCAAGAAAACTATTGAATCGAATACGATATGTTTTGATAACTGAAAAAGAATATCAATTACTGAAACCTTAAGCCGATTGCAGAAAGCAAATTTAATAAATCAAAAATAATATTTATCATAGCATCTACACTATCACAAATAGGAAAACAGTTAGTGGGCGAAAAATCGCATTTAACTACTAGCAGCTCCAGTCATGGATGTCTGCATCAATTAGACAGCGTCGCCCACACTATATAAACAAAAAGAGGAGAAGCAGCCCGTAAAAAAAATCCGGTGTCTGCAAATAAAAGATAGTTCTTATAGTTGATAGGTGGATATAAAAATTTAAATATGAAATAACTTAAGAAAACATATTGCAAAGACAAAATGCCTGGAGTTATTCCCACTTCGTTACTCCGCATTTTGTCTTTGCATGAGAAAACAACGAGGCTTGTATTTTAACATAAAAGTAGTTAATAGTTAATAGTTAATAGTTAGTAGTTAGTAGTTAATAAAAAACAATTACGAATGCCGAGTTACGAATGCCGAGTTATGAATGACAATTTACGAAAGCCGAGTTACGAATGATGAACTGAAGAAGTTATAATTTTTATGAATTAAATGGAACTTATGATCCCAATTTTTTAATAAACCATTCACGTGAAAAGATATGATCTTCGTTTTCTATTTTATTTTTAAGGAGACCTGTGGCATTAGGATTATCTGAAAGCTTGATTTTCAGAAGTTCTTTTGAATATTTTACAAAGTTCATATACCGGATCTTAAACAGGTCTGAAAGGTCTTTTGTACTGCTGACGTACTGTCTCATTGAGTTGAGTACCGAAAGGGCGTTCTCATAATGACCCATTTCGAAAAATATTTTAAACATCAGATCTTTTACGACCATTTTGAAAAGAAAAAAATTTGTATTCAACTTTTGAAAGATTTTCAAGCGCGAGTTCATAATTCTTTCTTCCGTATTCCAGCAGCGCGAATGAATAATACTTCATATTATCACGGTGTTCGGGATTAAGTTCTTTTGAATAATTATTTACAAAATGTTCCATCCATTCAAATTCTTTACAGTCCAGTGCGGAGAAAAGCATGTTTCTGAACAGTCCGATCTGGAAGCTGTCATCCTCACTCCATTTATAACTGCCGGTCTCGAGTGATTTAACATAAAGCGCAAACTCTTCAGACTCAAATTTACTATTTTTATTACCACGGTTTTTGTCAACACAATAGGATTCCATTTTCCGAATAGAATGAATTTCTCCTCCCGGCTAAATTTTTCCGGTTGTTATAAACCATTTCTTTCATTTCATAAAAATATTTTTCATTTTCGGGATATGTGATCATTAAATATCCCAGATAGCTGACATTAATGTGCGGAAAATATTTGTCGCTGCTGATATTTATTTCAGTTATAAAATTTTCCAAGTTGATATTTTCTAAAAAAAAATTTGCCAGGCTTGGATCGATTTTTATATTGTAACCATTCTTCGCTACATCTTTTTGTTCGACGAAATTGAAACAGGAAAACAACGCTGCAATGATCAGGTTATCAGACTGAGATGAATGGCTTTCAAATGCTGACCTGAAGTCGGATTTAGTTATGAAGTATTCGATGAACGCTTTATCGATAATATATTTTTTGACGTAATGCTCAGCACCCGTGCCGGATATATTTTTTTCAAATTTCCCGTTGTTTTTAATTTCTTTTTCAAATTCATCAAGCAAATTCTTTTTCCTCAGCCGGTTCAGGAGGAAATATGTTCTGGCTGTCTCACTGTTTTCAAATTCGGTCTGGATCAAAATTTTACCAATTATAAAGAGCTCGGATGTGTAAGAGTATTGATTAGATTTAATGAAGCCGATTTATCAAACTTCTTTTCAGGATATAATTTTGTGAAAATGTATTCAGTGTTAAAATTATTGTGTGTAAAGTTCGGATGTAATGTCCTGATAATTTTAAAGACAGGCAGAAGATCTCTGCCTCTGCTGAAGTAAGGAGATGCAATAAACTTTTCAAATTCTTTCAGCTCACCGGGGCTGAAGGAACTTAACATCTTTATAAATTTTCTATCTTTCAAACAAACTTCATTTAATTATTAAAATAACTGTTCATATTATTGCATTAAGTTACATTTACTCGATTAACTTAATCAAACAAATTCGTTAGTACGATTCAATTTAAAACAGTCATTGCTGACTAAAACAGAAGGAATGGATAAGTATTGCCTTGTAATTTCCGTGCTTTCAAGGAGAAAAAATATTTGTTTTATATAAATTGATAAATCTATCTTGATCAAAAATTACAAGATAAAATTTTTTAATTTAACATAAATTAATTGTTATGGGAAAAAATCTTAAACATTCATTCAGCAAGAAAAAACTTATTTTAATTTCTTTTACAATATTGATACTCTCTGCATTTTATTCTTATGACTTATCTGCTCAGACTATATCATCTTTTTCTCCGGAAAGCGGACCTGTTGGAACGACCGTTGTCATTTCAGGTAGCGGCTTCAATACAACGGCTGCGAATAATATTGTTTACTTTGGAACAGTGAAGGCAGCGGTGACTTCAGCTTCGGCTGTAAGTCTGACGGTGACAGTTCCGGCCGGTTACAATTATCAGTATATTACAGTAACGAATTTAGCCAATAATCTTACTGCTTATTCAGCCATACCTTTTAATGTTACCTTTCCGCATAGCTGCATACTTCAGTTTGCACCCAAAGTTGATTTTCCAATAGTAACTCAACCTAAATACTTTACGGATATTAGCGACCTTAATGGTGACGGCAAACCTGACATAGCATATCTTGACATCACCAACGTACGGGTAATGCAAAATTATTCAACGCCCGGGACAGTAAGTTTTGGCTCGGCAGTTACAATTAATACTTCAATGGGTTCGGGCACTCCACAATCTATAAAATTCGGAGATCTCGACGGCGACGTTAAGCCGGATATGATAGTTACAAATGGTTCAGATTATGAAGCTCCATATATGCATATATACAGAAATACTTCCACTTTAAGTACTATAAGTTTCAGCTTTGATGACTATCAGGTAACAAGTAGTACTTCTGCCTTTCCTGAACTGACTATAGGCGATCTTAATCAAGACGGAAAGCCGGAAATTATTACAGCTAATCAGGGAAATTCTGCCAGTGCATCTGTATTTCGTAACACATCTATACCAGGCAATATAAGTTTTGCTGCCAGAGTGGAATTTCAAGTAAACGGCTATGCAACCTCCGTAAAGGTAGGAGACCTTGATGGAGACAGTAAACCCGACATGGCAGTTTTGACTTATAATAATTTACATTTATTCAGGAATACAACATCAGCCGGGTCAATAAGTTTTGCCCCTTATTCAATTTATTCTACAGGAATGACAGCTCAGTATTTAGAATTAGGTGATTATAATGGTGACAATAAACTCGACATTTCATTCACCGGCGGTGCAATTAAAGTCCTGTCTGTTTTCAGAAATACATCTACAGTCGGAAATATTAGTTTAGATGCAAAGCTTGATTTTATAACCGGTTCATTCCCTCGTGGTTTGGCTTCGGGTGATTTGGATGGTGACGGCAAGCTTGATTTAGCCATTAATAATAAGGCGTCCTCAACAGTTTCAGTATTCAGAAATACTTCATCAGGAAGTACAATAAGTTTCGCACCAAAATCAGATTACGCAACAGGTTCAGGTTCATACCCGGAAGATATTTTGATAACTGATATTGATGTGGACGGGAAAACAGATATCGCAGCTACACAATCAAATAATAGAATTGCGGTATTTCGAAATGCAGCGGTCTCTTCTGTAAAGCCCGGTTTGATTGGTAACGGCAGCATCATTCCAAATGGCTCGGTCACCCCAAATACATCAAACCATACTGACTTCGGACATGTAATTTATAATGGAAATCTGATCCGTACCTTTACAATTAAGAATACCGGTACTGATAGTTTTACTGTCAGCAGTATAATGGTAACCGGTCCCGATTCTTCATTGTTTGTCAAAGGCGCGTTAACTCCGGCCGGGACAATTGCACCCGGAGACTCGGCATACTTTACTGTGAATTTTACTCCCGTAACTACCGGATTGAAAACTTCAACAATAAAAATATTTTCCTTTGACACCTGCAGTCAGCTGACATATACATTTGCATTACAGGGAACGGGAAACATTTATGCTTTCACTTCATTCACTCCTGAAAGCGGACCAATCGGAACTTCAGTAAATATCACAGGAAGTATTTTCAGCACTACACCTTCGAACAATGTAGTATACTTCGGAGCGGAAAGAGCTGTAGTCACGGCTTCGACTCAAACCGGTCTGACTGTCACTGTACCTGCGGGAGCGGACTTCAGATACATTACTGTTACAAATCTGGAAACAAACTTAACAGTTTATTCGGTAAAGCCATTCGCTGTTACATTTATTGCATGTCCCGAACCAGATTTTGCCGGCAAAGTTGATTTTGCAATCGGAGATTTTCCGATGGGCGTGAACATTGGCGATCTTGATAGTGACGGCAAACCCGACATGGCATTGTTTGGTAATGATTATATTTCAGTATTACGAAATACTTCTACCACGGGAGGAATAACTTTTGAAACAAAAGTAAATTTTGCTGCAGGCTCGGGTCCTCTTTCAATGAGCTTAGGAGACATTGACGGAGACGGTAAGCTCGATATTGCAGTTGTTAACTCCAATGATAATACTGTATCGGTATTTCGAAATACTTCAACAGCCGGGATTATTAATTCCGGAAGTTTTGCAGAGAGAGTAAATTTTGTAACAGGATCATATCCATCAAGTGTGAGTATCGGAGATCTCGACGGAGACGGTAAACCCGAGATAGCTGTTACGAATCTGATCAATAATAATGTTTCAGTATTTCTAAATACTTCATCAGCAGGAAATATAAATTTTGCTTCAGGTGTTAATTTTGGAACAGGTTCACATCCAATCTCTGTCAGCACCGGCGACATAGACGGAGACGGCAAGCCGGACCTTGCGGTGGTTAATAACAGCAATGCAACGGTTTCTATTTTAAGAAATACTTCAACACAGGGTAGCGTAAGTTTTGCTGCAAAAGTTGATCATGCAACAGGAACATCTCCAAGATCAGTCAGCATTTGCGATGTCGATAATGACGGCAAACAAGACGTGATAATGGTTAACACAACCGGAGCAAGCGTATCAATACTTCGTAATACCTCTAATGCAGGTAGCATTAGTTTAGCAGCAAAGGTGGATTTTACAACAGGAGCATCTCCGAGATCCGTTAGCATTGGTGATGCAGATGGCGACGGAAAACCTGATATGTCAGTTTCTAATGAGAACAGCAATTCCATTTCTGTTTTTCAAAATGTATCTGTATCAGGAATTATTAATTCCGGAAGTTTTTCTCCAAAAGTTGATTTTGCAACAAGTAATAATCCTCAGGCTATTTCAGCGGCAGATCTAAACGGCGACGGCAAACCGGAGCTTTTAACAGTCAACTCTTCAGTAAACAGCTTATCTGTCTTAAAAAATCTTGCAGCGGGTTCTCCTTTGACAGAGATAAATCTTAAGGGAAATTTGATTTCAATTCCTGACGGTTCTGTAATTCCGGATACTGCGAATCACACAAATTTTGGAAGTGTGAATACCGGCGGAAATACTGTAAGAACTTTCACTATTCAAAATACAGGAACAGACAGTCTGAATATACACAGCATTATAATGACCGGACCTGATTCAGCTTTATTTACTCCGGGCGCAATGACACCTGCAGGAAAGATCTTGCCGGGAGATTCAGCAACTTTTATAATAACATTTTCCCCCTCATCCACAGGAGTCAAAACAGCCACAGTAAATATTACCGGCACCGACTGCGATGAAAGGAATTATAATTTTGCCGTTCAAGGCACAGGAAGCAATAGTATAATTAACATCACTTTTATTCCGGAAGGATTCTATAATTCAGGAACTAACATTCTTAACAGAAGTGATACAGTGAAAACTTATCTTCATTCAAATGTATCGCCTTATGCAGTGATTGATTCAGCAGTATCAGTTATAGACTCTGTTACTTTTACCGCGGCGTTTGTTTATGAAAATGCAGTAAGCGGGACTTATTATATAAGAATAAATCACAGGAATACTATAGAGACATGGAGTAAGAATGGAGGAGAAGTTTTTACCGCCGGTTCAATGATGAACTTTGATTTTACCACAGAAGCGTCACAGGCTTATGGAAATAATCAGATACAGGTAGATACTTCACCTGTGAATTTTGCAATTTACAGCGGCGATGTAAATCAGGACGGAATAATAGACTTAGCTGACGGAAGTCTGATAGACAATGATGCAATTAATTTCGAGTCGGGATATCTGCCGACCGATGTAAACAACGACGGGATTGTTGACGTTGCTGATGCGGTGTTTGCGGATAATAATTCGTTTAATTTTATAGGAAAAATAACCTTAGCAGTTAGTACAGTTAATAGTTAGCAGTTAATAGTTAGTAGATAATAGTTAAGTTATGTTAATAGTTAATAGTTAATAGTTAATAGTTAGAAGTTAATTGATAGAAGTTAGTAGTTTATTATTATTTGCGAATGGGCCGGTTTTTTAAAAAACTTTGGAAGGGTCCTGTATTTCTACAAATATTATACACACTACATTTATTGCATTTCTCATTCCATGAAGAATGATTATTTTTTCGATATAAAATTATCAAATCTTTGATGGAGGATGGTTATGAAAAATTTAGCAGTGGCTATGTTATTCTTTACAACTCTTCTTTCCCAAAATTCCTACGCACAATGGAGCAATGTCTCCACCGGACTTGGCAATAAGCAAGTATATTCATTCACAAACAACAGCACTAATCTATTTGCGGGAACATTCAACTACGGACTGTATACCTCGACCAACAACGGCATGAACTGGGCTCAGGCAGGGATTGGATTGAACAACCGTGTCGTATTTTCTCTGACAATGTTCGGAAATTATTTGTATGCCGGTACTGATATAGGAGTATACAGAACTTCAAACAACGGAGCTTACTGGAGTTTGATCGGATTAAACAATAATACGATTTATTCGCTGGCGTCAAACCAGACACGTGTATTTGCAGGACTTCACAGTTCAGGTCTGTTCTATTCATCGGGAGGCACAGGCTGGTTCATCAGTTCGCTGAATGTAACAAATATAAAATCAATTGCTGTAAACGGAAATTTCCTTCTAGCCGGAGCAGGCGGAAATGCGGGAGTACATTTGTCAACTAACAACGGCAATAACTGGACAGCGACTTCTCTGAACAACAGAACAGTATATTCAGTAGTCATAAACGGAAGCTATGCTTACGCAGGTACGGGAGGCGGGGTATATTATTCACAGGACAGCGGATATACATGGACACGGTCATCCCTTAATAATAATGCGGTCTTTTCGCTGGCTGCAGACGGGAGTGCTGTTTATGCAGGAACGGAACTGAACGGAGTATTTCTGTCCACTGATAATGGGTTGAACTGGTCACAACTCAATGACGGATTACCAGCCGGTACAACAATTTATTCTTTATACTTTTACAATGACTATGTGTATGCAGGAGCTTCGGTGAACAGCGTTTACAGAAGACCGGTATTACAATTACCTGTTACGCTGAGTCAAAAGATCTGTATTCAGGGATTTTATAATCCCGATACCGATGCAATGGTCAGCGATACAGTTTCTGTTTACATAAGGAATGCCTCATCACCATATGAGGTACTTGATTTTGCAAGCGCAGCGGTTGATCCATCAGGTCAGGGGACTTTCGAGTTTTTAAATGCTGTAAACGGAGCAGACTATTATCTTCAGCTAGAGCACAGAAACTCTCTGGAGACATGGAGCAATATGCCGCAGCAGTTCTCAGGAAGCGCGTTGACCTATGATTTCACAATTACATCATCTCAGGCATTCGGTAATAATATGATACAGGCTGATGACTCTCCTGTGAAGTTTGCAATATACAGCGGTGATGTAAATCAGGATGGCGTAATAGATCTATCAGACGGAAGTCTGATTGATAACGACGCTTTTAATTTCAATACAGGATATCTGCCGACGGATGTGAACGGAGACGGGATTATTGATGTGGCTGATGCAGTTTTTGCAGATAATAATTCGTTTAATTTTATTGGAAAAATTACACCATAAAGTTAATAGTTAATAGTTAGTAGTTAATACAATCAATTACGAGATACGAATTACGAATTTCAAATTATGAGTTTTGGAAAAAAAACTGTCTCCGCGGAGTTATAAATATTTGGACTTTGCGGAGACTAGTTTTATGTGTAAAAACATCGGATCAAATTAATAATTTTCATGCATGCTTTTTTTTGTAAATGCACCTACTCCTAATCCTACTCTTGCTCCTGAGGCTGAAGATCGGTTTCTTTTCTGTGTCTTAAGCCCAGGTTCTTAACGGATCTGACGGCATAATAGCTTTCGTAAAAGTTCTTTTCTTTTGTCTGCAGTGAGTCAACCATTCTGTCGATTTCCTTATCAAGTATGTCCATGCCGGTCTGAAAAAGTTCTTTGAGTGTCTTCGTAATAACAACACTTTCAGTATGGGAACCGGATTTATTTATGTTTGAACTAATGTAATTTTCAATACACGTCCTTAATCTCGCAATGTCACTCTGAGTTATCCCGAACGGCGTGAGATCGTCAGCATTTTCAGTAACCGTGTTTAGAATTGAATTCGCTTTATTAATCACTTCAGTGTCGCGCATTCTGTCAAGCAGTGAAGGCGGTATGTTTGCGATTGCTTTGATGACTTCGTCTGAATTCTTGTGTCCAAATACATACAAAGCTGAAGAGAGTTCTACAGTAGTATTCTCAAGTTCGATACGCTTCAGGGTTTTTGTTTCGGATGCACCTCTTCTTACGGTGTTTCTCCTAACCGCTTTCATATTAATATCGGAGATCACTTTTTTGAAATCCAAAACAGAAACGGAAAGCTCGGGTATTCCGGTAACAATGGAGCTGTTTCTGTCAAGGACCGTTTCTATATCTATGAAAGTGCTTAATTTATTTTCCTGTACTTTCGATAATTTATGTTCGTTCATTTTAATGTTTTTTTAAATTTATGAAATATGTTTAGAGATAATTTTTCTGATCTATAAAAATAAATAAGATCCGGCGGAGCTCTTGGAACATAATTTAATATTGTTTTCATAATTGTTTTTTTAATTTCTGCATATTCGGTATATGAATAAGCAGCGCTGATAAATTATAAAGTTTTAATTTAAAAGTGTAGTTGCAATTTTCACGATTTGTGAAAATCCGTGAAAAAACGGGAATTTGGGTTTCTTTGAGTTTTTTTTAAAATCGCTGTAAAGTATTGATATCATTGGCTTTCTGGGGCGCAGTGATATTTAAATTCATTCAATTTTTGTTAATAGGGTAAAAATTCGCCCCCATTAAAAAAGTGACATTTTTGTTTGTAAGCGGTATCGCGCGGCATTGTATCCGCAAATAATTATATTTAAGCAGTGATGCGCAGCATTGTAAAAGCAATCCGGTAAATTGAATTTGTAACAAACATAATTGAATTTGTAACAAACAGAATTGAATCTGTAACAAACAGAATTGAATCTGTATTTCGGAGCATTGTAATCGGCTACGTGCGGTTATGAAATCACAATCCGGTACTTTGAAATTGCAGTCTGCCTCTTTGCAAAAGGAATTTGGCGAATCGAAATTGCAGTCTGCTGCTTTGCAAATGGAATTTGGCAAATTGAATTTGTAAGGCAGTGCTTTGAATCAGTAAACCGGAGTATTGTAATCGATGCCGTAAGACAATGTATGGATAATTTGGCGAATTGTAAGCGGTGTCAGATGTATTGTAACTGCAATCCAGAGCATTGAAAGTGCATCGTACAGCTTTGAATCAGTAACACGGAGCGTTGCAGTTATGTCATGAAGCGTTGAATCAGAAATTTGGTTGGATGAATTTAGTAATTTTGCCGCTGAATTTAGAATTTATGGCTTTGATAATTGATTTTGTAGGCTTTTAAACCGGAATTTAGAGGTTTTATTTTGAGGCTATAATTTTTTATGTAAATGATCTTTTTTTAAATTAAATATTCATTCTTTTCAAAAAAATAAAAGCAAAATGGGATGATATACCGAGAAACAATTACGAATTTCAAATTACGAATGACGAATAAAGGGCTATGAATATTTGAAATTCATAATTTTAAATTGAAAAGATATACCGGAAACAATTACGAATTTCAAATTACGAATGACGAATGACGAATAAAGAGGGAAGAGCAGTTACGAGTTTCAAATTACGAGTTACGAATAAATAACAAAAACATACCTCATTTGTCATTTGAAATTCGTAATTCGTAATTTGAAAATTATAAGATCATTTTTCCTTATTGTAAATAATTGTAACTTTCTGCTGGGGCATTCCTTTCATATCAAATGTGACATTATGAGTCATTTTATCTCCGTCCGTAATGATCTCTCTGACTTCACTCATCATATCGTTTGTTCCTGACATAGTGACTTTATTTCCGTCAACTATTCCGGTGTAGCTTGTACCAGCTCCGCCGAATACATCAAACATAGTTCCTTTCATTGTTCCGTCTTTCTCAGGATAAATATAAATCTTTCCTTCGTAAGTAAAGCCGTCAGATTTACTTAAAACGTCAATCTCCATATACTGACCGTTTAGAACCAGGGAATGAACTGCGCGGTCTGTCATTTTTGATCCCATGAATTCATAAGGTTCGGAGACCCACGTTCCGAGCATTGCATCTATTGCAGGAGATTTGATCGGTTCAGGCGGCATTTGTGAATAAGATTTAGCTGTGACTAAAAAGACTGCGATAAACGCAGCTAGTAAATTCAAAGTTTTCATTTTTTCTCCTTGGTTAATTGTTTAATAGTTAATAGTTAATAGTTAGTAGTTAATAGTTAATTAAGAAAAATGGATATTGTTACAACTTAATAAAAATAAAATTTTATTTCCAATTATTTTTGAAAAAGTTTACATCACGAAATACCGGATATAAAAAAATGTTTAAGTATCTAATGATATGAAAATCTAATATATCAGATCCGGAATAAAAAACTGCTTCTTTGAATTTAAAATCTCATTTGTTATTTTTGTTAAAACAATTTTTAACTAACTAATATAAAATGAAAACTAAATTACATTTTATCTGCATCACTTTAATTTTTTCTGCAATACTTTTCAACGGCTGTTCTGAAAAAGAAAAGGAAACAGCAGAAGTTAAGAAAATTCTGCACGGAGGTTATGAAAGTCAGGTTAAATGGGGCGAACATCTTGTAATGATCGGAGGCTGCAATGACTGTCATACACCTAAGAAAATGTCGCCAAAAGGTCCTGTTCCGGATATGGAACTGACTATGTCCGGACATCCTGCAGCGCTGCCTCCGCCTGAAGTGGACAGAGCTGAGATGGAAAAGAACGGGCTTGTTGTCACACGTGAACTAACGTCATGGATCGGTCCGTGGGGAATTTCTTTTGCATCAAATCTTACACCGGATCAAACAGGAATCGGTAACTGGCAGGAAAGCAGTTTTATTATTGCGCTTCGGGAAGGTAAATATAAAGGCATGCCTTCAGGCAGAAGCCTTTTGCCTCCGATGCCATGGGAAATGTATAAAAACATGACAGACGATGAGATAAAAGCGATTTTTGCATATTTGAAATCTTTGAAACCTATTAATAACTTAGTACCGCAGCCTGTTGCACCGGTATCTCCGCCGCCGGGGAATTAAATTAATTACAAATTACAAATTACGAATTGCGAGTTTGGAATTACGAGTTACGAATTGCGAGTTACAAATTATGAATTACGAATAAAGAGCAGTGATATTAGAAAATAAAATTAAACATTGAAATTATAATTAAGTATTTGAAATTCGTAATTTGAAATTTAATAAAGGTAGCCGCAGGTTTTGGCTTGCGGTTTCTTTTTAGGATTTATTTTTTAAGCTTAATCTGCTCCAGCTCTTCTGCTTTTTTAATAAGCCATGTCAGTGAAGTTGAATTCAGTTCGGAAGTGAGTTCGGATAATTCATAATTATTTTTATCAGTGCTGTCATTTAATTTTAATAACCTGTTAAAATAATTTATAAACAAACTGCACTTTGTTATATACATTTCGGGGAGTAGTTTATCGGTCCTGATAAAATGCGCAAAGGCGTCTGAGAGTTCAGCTGCCGGAATAAACCACTTAAGTTCGTAATAGATCATAAGAGTTAACTGCTTTATTGCCGCCTTATAAATCACATTTTTTATCGGTCCGCTGTTTGCGAGATATTCCAGCGCTTTGGAAAAATCGCCTTTTTCGAATCCGACACAGGCTTTACCGTATGCTGTTACATATTGTTTTTTGTCAGGCTCAATCCTGTCCGCGAATTTTTTTAAAAATTCTTCAACCCGGTCAGGTTCCTTAAGCTGTATTCCCGCCCATACAATATTCATAATTCTTATCTCATTTATATATTTGCTTTGAGGTGAAGGCGCAAGTATGTTTTGTTCAATAGAGAAATTTAAAAAATCTATCATGTAAGTTTTGAATTCATCCTTACCTTCAATAAATTTCAGCTGAGCAAAATTCCTCAGCAGGGCAATGAGATTATATTTTTCATTATAACCTATGTCACCCTTATTTTCGAAAAGCATTTTTTTTAATTCATAGAAATATTCAACTTCTTTAGTGATCAGCAGCAAGACTAAGTTATAGTATACTTTTAATACCGGATCATTTAAATAATGGCTGTGCAGTTTCAAATGATCAAGAATGTTATTCATGAAATCCGGGTAACCTTCAGCATTAACCACAAAATCTTTCTGATTCAGAAAGTACTGAAAAAATTTCAATGAGCTTATGAAGAAAAAAGTATTTAAACTTTTCTGTTCGATCATCAGATCTTTATCCAGAGTATCTTTATATGTGATCATTTTAGTATCACGGGCTTTCGCTTCATTTTTGAAATACTCAAGTCTGTATTTTGCCAGATAGGATTCGGCATCCTTAACTATTTGTTTATCAAATTTTTTATCAAGGTCATGAATTGATTTCATCATTAAGTTATTCAATTCCCTTAATCCCAATTCTTCCAGAAGTATAGTTTCTTTAAGTAAACTGTTTCGCTGCAGATTTTTATTTATCAGAAATTCTTTTGCTGACTCAAGCAGACGGTGAGCGGTCATTCTCATGAAGCTGTCATCATATTCAATTTTACCGAAGGTTTTTTCGAATAATATTTTTTTATTTGTCTGCATTTCTTCGAATTCGGGATAAAGTTTTTTAATCTGATCAAATAATTTTATCACGCTTTGATTTGTATTAAAAAATGGCGACTGTATGAACAGACCGAATTCTTTCATTTCCTGCCTGCTGAAAGTTTTTAACGTTTCGATGATGGTTGATTTATACATATCCGAAAAATAACTGAATTTATGGTTACACTCAGATTCTAAAATTGTCCAAAAATCGTTTAAAAACAATTAAATTATTAATAATACAATTTCTTTTCTGAAACAAATCAAAATAACTTTCTTTGGATTAACGGTGGTGTACATCTATTTTGTAGTTGAAAAAAACCAAAATGAAAATAAATAATTTATCAGCAGCTGCAGGTGATTCTAAAGGAGAGATAAATTTACAATGGGATTCAGTTGCAAATGCAGTTTCTTATGTAGTTGAAATTGCAGATCCTAAACTTTCGAATGAAATCAAATGGAAGATCATAGATATAATTTCCGATCCCCGATATACGGTGAAGGATCTAAAGTCAAATAAAAATTATTTATTCCGCGTGGCTTTAATGACAGATGACAGTCAGGGAAAGCTGAATAAAAATTTAAGTAAAAAAATAATTAAGAAAGCTCCTTAAAAAGAATATTTAAAAATCAAAAATATATTAAAATGAAAACAATAATATTTTTATCAGCAGTGTTTGCCTTTTTAATAATAAGTCAGAACGAATCCATTTCACAATGGAGCGGTGATCCGGATAATCCGATGGTTGTATGCAATGAGCTGCGTGATCAAACAGAACCTGTAATGATAAATGACGGGAGCGGGGGATTTTTTGTTTTCTGGGCAGATCAAAGAAATTACACTCAGAATGAATCTGATCTTTACGGTCAGCGGCTGGACGCAGGCGGAAACAAGCTCTGGGCTTCAGCAGGTAAATTAATTGCGGACAGTGTATTGTATTCTATACCTAAAGTCATAAAGACGTCGGACGGGAATGTAATAGTGCTGTATAGTTCAGCAAAAGGCGTCAACAAAATTTATGCTGCTAAAATTAATTTGTCCGGAAATAATGTATGGTCAGGTCCGCTGGCTTTTTATGTTGCAGGCTGGCCGCAGCTCGGAGCAGATATTTACAACGCTGTATCTGACGGAAGCGGAGGAATAATTGTAACTTATCAGGTTACATGGGGCGGCGGGACTACAGTAATTTTTGCACAGAGGATAACTTCCAACGGAATAATAAAGTGGAGTCCGTCGACAAACGGATACAATCTCAGCGTTAGCGGTGAAAGCCGCGCTCCGGTGATAACTTCAGATGAAAGAGGAGGCGCGCATATTTTCTGGTATAATGTACCGGGACCGTATAACATCTGGAAAACTCACATTGATTCATCAGGTAACTTTCCGCCAAAAGAAGCATTGTATCTGACTCAGAATAATTATCCTCTTATCCGCGCCGTATCAGACGGAACTGGCGGAGCTGTGATATCATGGGCAACGAATGGCGGCGGAGCAACAGCTTCAGATATTTTTGCTCAGAGAATAAACTTTGCAGGAGATGAGCAATGGAATGCTACGGGAAACATTGTCTGTAATTTTAACGGAGCTCAGACCAGTCATAATCTGATCAGAACTTCGGACGGAGATTATATTATAGTCTGGACTGACGGCCGGAGAATTAATGTAAATAATGATGTGTATTGTCAGAAGCTGAACGCATCGGGAAATTCGTTATGGACATCAAACGGAGTACTTGTTACAAATTACCCGGCATATTATCCTGAGCCGAATTTAATAAATGATAATTCAGGCGGAGCATATATATTTGTTTATAACAGTCAGTCTTTTTTCTCTGTTGCGCGGATCAAAAGCGACAGCACATTTGCATGGACTCCAAATCTTAAGACAATAGCTTCAGGAAATTTTTACCCTTCCTACCACAGATTTCAGCCTGCAAAAAACGGCGACGGGGTTGCGGTAGTATGGCAGACATTTAACAATATCGGCGGAATCGGTTTAGGAATTTTTGGCGCAAATATAAATGTAAACGGAACTCTGAATATTGAACAAGTCTCAACGGAAATTCCATCCGGATTTTCACTGATACAAAATTATCCTAATCCGTTTAATCCAAATACTGTGATCGGATTCAGCATTCGCACAAGCAGTTTTACATCATTGGAAATTTTTGACATAACAGGTAAAGAGGTTTCGACACTTGTAAATGAAAATCTTCAGCCGGGAACATATGAAGTTGATTTCAACGGAAGCAATATAACCGGAGGAGTTTATTTTTACAGACTGACAACGGAAGATTTTTCTGAAACTAAAAAAATGATTTTAATTAAATGACGGCATTTGCAGCCTTAGAAGTTTTGATTGCGATGGATCATGGTGTGCTATAAGTTAAGCAGCGCAAGCGGATAGAAAATATTATTTTGAGAGAATTTGAGACTTTGACTTAGATGATAAACCTGTCATGTTTAATTTCTTTGAAATGTGTGCGGAGAATTATACAGGGGTATTTGTAGAAATTTTCCGGATGGATTGTTTGGAGAACATGACAGGTTTTGCTGTCATGCTGCAGAAATAATTTAGAACTGACATATATCTGAAACGATACACTGCTTAGCAGAAACAGGATCTGCAAATTTGATTAAAAAAATTCTTTACCGGGAATTATCTTTTACTTGCGATCTGAAATTTATTTCCTTCGGGATCAAATCCGTCACAGGCTTCAATTTCATTCCACACATGATGTTTTCCCATTTTCACTTTATGACCAATAAGATAATCCCTGGCTTTACCGAGATCATCAACAGAGAAAACCAATTTATTTTTATTCTTTCCCTGTAAGCCCGGAACAGAAGAATAGTGTAGACAGATCTTAAAACCGCCTCCTCCGAGTTCCAGCCATTCATCCTCTGAATAAGTTTTGTTCTTTATAATATTAAGTCCTAAAATGTTCACATAAAAATTTCTCATCAATGCCATATCTTTTACAAAATAAATATATTGTTTTAATTTAAATTTCATGATTAAATAGGAATTATAATTTAAGAATATTTTATAAAAAAAACATTTACTCCTTTTCAAATTATATTAATGAATCAGATTGCCGGTCTTTTCAATAAGCCAGTCCTTATGTCTTTTCCTTAATGTCCGGTCAAAATGAATATCTTCCTTTAATTTCCTTATTTTATTCCTATCCGGTTTTTCCTTACAGATCAATAGTTTGTTAAGAAAATTAAAAAATCTCAAGTAAGCTTCTTTTGTTTCTTTTTCCAGGGAAACATTGTTCCCTATAAAATGTTTTGATGTATCAATATAATAGAACAGAGATTCAGAATTGCCCAGTTCATAATACGCTTTAGCTGAAAGTATTCTCACATGCAGCTTATCTCTTATGTCAATGAACTCAACTTTATTTAAATTCTCAAGTGAGTCCGTATAATCTTTTTTTGCGTAACTGAGATAACCTCTTGCGAGAAAATTCATTGTCTTCTGATGTTCCTTTTTCAGCTTCGGTGTATATTCTTTAACAAAATCTTCGGACCATTTAACTTCACCAAGTGAAAGAGCATTGCGGAGTATCTGATGATAAAGCGCTTTGTTTATCCTGCCATTTAGATTTTCTATGCCAGATTCAAGCCGGAATTTATTTATCTCAAAGAGAATCTTAAGAAACTCTTCATTTCCGGATCTCATTTTGAGAGCGCAGTAATTCGCAAGAGTTATAACTGTGTTTCTCTGCTCCTGAATGTCAAACAGCTCATGATTATATTCAAAATATTCTTTCATTTTAAAAAAATAACTTTCGTTACTTTCATCTGCAGCGCACATTATTTTATTGTAATAAAAATTTATGATGTCTGCATATTTACTTTTATTTTTTTTAGCAATGCTTACAAGTTTTTTAAGATCAAGACTATTGATTAATTCAATCGCAGAATTTAATTCTTTACCGGTATTATATGTAAGTAACATAACGTGTAAATCCCACGCTATTACAGAAAGTTCGGATAGAAGATTCAGTATAAGATACTCAGCGCTTTTCACTGTTCCTTCAAGACTTTTATCCTGCCTTCCCTGCGCTAAATTCCAGTATTCACATTTATTGTTTTCCGCAGTGTATTTAATTGAAAAAAATTCTCTGCCATATTTCAAACCGCTAAGATACTTTTCTGTCTTTTGAATCTGACTGAAAATTTCCCTGTCAAGATTTCTTTTTAAAAGTTCATCAAACATCAGTACAGATCTTTCCCTCTTGCTGCTTTTAAGCGCTGTCTGTAAAAGAAATTCCAGAGCAAGTTTTTCAAGACCTGACACAAGATTCCACATAACCTGTTTGTTGAATTTCTTTCCGGGATAAAGTTTTTCGTAAATTATTTCATAACTAAAGTTATCACTGTCAATTCCTGAATGGATATTTTTAAGTTCACTCAAAAGCGGCAGATAGTTTCTTCCGTTATTAAAAAAAGGAGAGGCTATAAATTTTTCAAAAAGTTTCATCTCTTCGCTGCTAAATGATTTTAACGTCCGGATGAGTTTAGTTTCTTTCATATGATTAGCTTGAATTCAAATTTCCTCTAATAATAAGCAATAATCAATGTATATAATATGATCAGCAAAATTTTGCAACGGTAAAATACAGAAGTGACGGGACGGAGCAATGGAGCGATACATATAACGGAACGGCAAGCGGAAGCGATCAGTCATTTTCGATTGCGGTTGGTTCATCTGATAAAATATATATAACAGGAACAAGCAGCGGAATTTTAACTGAAAAAGATTTTGTAACAATAAAATATTCTCAGGATCCATACGCACTTATCACCGGAATAATAGAAGGGTTTTATAATTCATCACTTAATAAAATGATAAGCGATACAGTAAGAGTTTATTTAAGAAGTTTTGTAAGTCCGTATTCAGTAATTGATTCTTCAGTTACCAAATGTGATACAACAGGTTACGGAAGATATTACTTTACCGGTATCTCAGACGGAGTAAACTATTACATTGTTTTAAAACACAGAAACTCGATTGAGACATGGAGCGCTTCGGCGCAGAGCTTTACGTCCGGTATTCTGAATTATGATTTTACATCTTCAATTTCTCAGGCATTCGGAAATAATATGATTCAGATAGATGCATCTCCAGTGAGATTTGCTGTTTACAGCGGCGACGTGAATCAGGACGGGACAGTTGATGTAAGCGATAACGGATTAATTGACAATGACGCAGCTAATTTTATGAGCGGGTATATACCAACAGATCTGAACGGAGATGAAATTACTGATGTCAGCGATGCAGCGATAGCAGATAATAATGCGGTGAATTTTGTGAGCGTTGTAAATCCATGAATAAGGAAATGAATCTAATTAAATTTTACTCCCATTTAAAAACCTTTACGGCAATTGCGTAAACAATCACTCCCCAGATAAGCATTATCAAAATATCTTTCCATACGTCAAGGAGACCTGCGCCTTCAAAGGAGATCTTTCTTAACGCTTCATTCAGATAAGTAAGGGGAAGCACGCGGCTGACGGGCTGCAGCCATTCGGGAAAATTTGATATTGGAAAAAAAGTACCGGCAAGTAGAAACTGCGGAAGCGTTATCAGATTTGCGATCGGCGGAACGGCGCTTTCGTTTTTTGCAATTCCGGAGACAACAAATCCGAACCCGAGAAAAACAATTAAAGCGATAACGGATACGATCAGCATATTTAAGAATGTGACAAACCCGTTAACAAGCGTAAAGCCGAAAATATAATATCCTAAAAGAATAATTATTATGGATGTAAATATTGAAAAAATCAGACGGCTTAAAGATTCACCGAGAATAATATTAATTTTTTTAACAGGTGTTGCAAAGAATCTCTTTAAAACAAGAGTCTGACGGAGACTTATAAAAATAAAAGCCGTACCGAAAACTCCTGCGCTGAGAAGAGAAAACCCAAGCTGACCGGGTAAAATAAAATCAATTGTTTTATATCTTCGTCCTTCGATCTCAATTTCTTTAAGTTCAGTTTTTGGTACTTTTGCATCAGTGAAAGCAAGATTCTGTTTATTAACTATTTCATTAATTATCATTTTCAGGATACTTCCTCTTTCGGGAGAAGCTTTAGTGGTTTTCAGACTGACTATTTGCTGACCTGAAGGACTGTTTTCAATATTTATGACAGCGTCAATTCTCCCTTTTTCCAGTTCAGAAAAGGCAGCATCAAATTCCAGATTTTTTATAATACTGATGGTTTTACTGTTAGCTAACTCCTGATAGATATGATTTGAAGTATCGGAATTTTTTTCGAATACGACATCAATTTTGAAACTGCTTCCGCCGATAAATCCGAATACAAGAATAAATATCAAAGGAAAAACAAGATTGAATACAACAGCAGAAGGATTACGCGTCAGAGCTTTCAAACTTGCCTTTGTAAGTGAAAGCATTGCCCGTAACTGATTGTATTTAGTGTTTTTCATTTATACTTTGAATAGTAACGGGCTTTATTAACTTCAGACAAAACAGTGAATTTTATTTTTCTAAAAAAATTAAATTATCAGATAAATAGAATATTCATTTCAGGCAATTATAAATCAGGCTTCTCTGATACCATGTCCTGTAAGATTTATGAAAACATCTTCAAGGGAAGCGGGCTTTACCTGCTTCGGTCTTTCAAAACCGCTTCTGACGAGATCATCAATCAGATTATCGGGTGAGTCAATTGTTATAATTTTACCGTGATCAATAATTCCGACCCTGTCACAAAGAATTTCAGCTTCATCCATATAATGTGTTGTAAGCATAATAGTTGTTCCCTTTGCTTTTATCCTTTTTATCAATTCCCACAGATTTCTTCTTGCCTGCGGATCAAGACCGGTAGTGGGTTCATCAAGAAAAATTAACTTAGGATCATTTATAAGAGTGGTACAAATAGAGAATCTTTGCTTTTGTCCGCCGGAAAGTTCTTTAAATTTTGAATTCTTTTTTTCACGCAGGTCAACAAGATCGAGCAATTCATCCGGATCAGTATTTACATTATACAGACCTGCGAATAATTCTATGAGTTCATTCAAATAAAGGTTCGGATAAAAACCGGCAGCCTGAAGCTGGATGCCGATGATTTTTTTGATTTCACTTTGTTTTTATCAATAGAAAGTCCGTTTATAAAAACCTCTCCTGAAGTTTTATCGCGGAGAGTTTCCATTATTTCAAGCGTAGTGGTTTTCCCTGCGCCGTTCGGACCGAGCAGACCAAAAACTTCACCTTCTCTGACATTAAAGCTTATCCCGTCTACAGCAATAAGGCTGTTGTATTTTTTAAAGAGATTTTTAACTTCTAATATATTTTCTGTCAAATTTTTTTAAATAATTTCAGGTAATAAGAAACTAAGAGGGAAGCATAAAAAGAATTATTAAAAACTTTCAAATAAATAAATTTAATCGAATTACTCTATATAATATCAATATATAAATCTTAAAAAATTTTACTGCAAATCCGGAAAGGTTTTTCTGGCTGAGTTAAAAATTATATTAAGGTCAAAAACCAAAGGTCAGATGACATAGCCGTCGAGCCCTTGTTTTCCGCCTTCCCTTCCGAAACCACTTTCCTTATATCCACCGAAAGGCGAAGCGGGATTAAATTTATTAAAAGTATTTGACCAGACTACGCCTGCTCTGATCTTGCTGAGAGTTTTAAAAATTTTCGAGCCTTTATCAGTCCAGACACCTGCAGAGAGTCCATAGAAAGTATTGTTTGCTTTTTCTACGGCTTCAGACGGAGTTCTGAAAGTAAGAATTGAAAGAACCGGACCGAAAATTTCTTCATTGGCTATCCTGTGTGACTGCGCAACGTCGGAGAAGAAAGTAGGTCTGAACCAGTAACCTTTTGAAGGCAGATCACAATTACTTTGAAATATAGTTGCGCCTTCGCTGATACCCGCGTTGACAAGTTCAGTTATTCTTTTAAGCTGCATACTTGAATTGATAGCGCCGACATCTGTATTTTTATCTAAAGGATCTCCGACTCTCAGAGTTGAAAGACGGTGTTTAAGTTTTGTTATAATAATATCTTTAATGCTTTCCTGCACGAGCAGTCTTGAACCTGCGCAGCAGACGTGACCCTGATTGAAATATATTCCGTTAATAATTCCTTCAATGGCTGCATCAATAGGGGCATCTTCAAAAACGATATTGGCCGCTTTACCGCCGAGCTCGAGAGTAAGCTTTTTATCTGTGCCTGCAGTTTGTCTCATTATTAATTTACCGACTTCAGTGGAACCTGTGAATGCAATTTTTTTTGTGTCCGGATGCCTGACAACAGCAGCGCCGGTTTTTCCGTCACCGGAAATTATATTTACAACTCCATCAGGGAGTCCGGCTTCCTGTATGACTTCAGCAAGTTTATATAAAGTAAGGGGAGTAGTTTCGGCAGATTTAATTAAAACGGTATTTCCGCAGGCGAGAGCCGGAGCAATTTTCCATGCTGCCATGAGAAGCGGGAAATTCCACGGGATGATCTGGCCGGCTACTCCTATCGGGGAAACTTTTCTTCCAGGGAAGGCATAATTTAGTTTATCAGCCCATCCGGCATAATAGAAAAAGTGAGCTAGAGCTAGCGGGACGTCAACTGATTTGGATTCTTTAATTGGCTTACCTCCGTCTAATGATTCTATGACTGCAAATTCACGGGCTTTTTCCTGAATGATCCTGGCAATTCTGAAAATATATTTTGATCTTTCTTTTGGAGGCATTTTGCTCCAGGTTTTGTCGTAGGCGCTTTGAGCCGTTTTAACGGCTTTTGCCACATCGGCATCAGAAGCATATGCAACACGCGCGATTACTTCTTCTGTTGCGGGGTTAACAGTACTGAAGTATTTTTTTGTCTTAATCCATTTTCCGCCAATGAACAGATCGTACTGATCTTTTAATTTGATATGTTTTGAATCCTCTACGGATTTAGAATATTCCCAGTTTGTTGTTTTCGATTTTACATTTTTAACCGAACCGTTTGATTTGCCGTTAGAGGATATTGCCTTTTCAGAATCTGAAATTGTTTTCATATCGAATTTAAATATTTGAAATGCTGATTAATTATATACTATTTCTTAACAAATTATAAATTAATGATATTATAATTTTTATAAAATAAATTAGTGTTAAAGTTTAAAAGATTGAATTAAAAAATTTATAAATTTACATGTTTATGTTTCAGGAAAATATGAGTTTAATTGTTAATACAAAAGTAAAAGAGCAATCATGTTCAAATCGTTTAACTGATATTTCTCAGAAATACATTTACTGTAAATTCAAGTTCTCGTGATTCTGTTTTATAAACCGCTGAATATAAATTTAATATGAGAGTTACGTTGCTACCCTCAGTTATTCTTTCTGCGTTCGGTAATATAAATTCAAAGATCCGGAGTTTGATTCCACTATATCAATGAGTCCGTCATTGTTTAAATCTCCAATTGCTATATTGTATGTGTCATCTTTTAAATCTTCTCTCAATCCTATTTCATAAAATTCACCATTCTCTTTACCAAGGAAAATATAGTTTCTTTCTTCTGAATTTCCTTCAACTATATCTAAATAACCATCTTGATTTAAATCAGCAATTTTAATAGATGCCGTCATTCGCTTTTCCTTAAACATAAATGTTTTTTCAAACGTCAATTTTTCACTGCCAAAGTAGATGATGTTTTCTGAACCTAAATTTCCGGTTACAATATCTAATAAACCATCCTTGTTAAAATCACTAATGTCTATTGACCGGGTTTCGTCTTGTTCGTTACCAAATTCAATTTGTGTAAAATTAAGGTTACCGTCATTAAGATAAATTTTGTTTTTGGATTGTCTTTCAGCAGTAATCAGATCTAAAAAACCATCGCTATTTATATCTGTTACTTGTGTCTGAATGGTTTGATCGGATTGATTTCCGAAATTTATTATTGTTTCAAATATACCCTGTCCATTATTTAGGCAGATTTCGTTTTTAGCTTTTCTATTGGATAGAATAATGTCGAAGTCTCCGTCAATATCAATATCGGCAACCTCAAGATTTCGGGATGGTGCAATGGAGCCAAATGATGTTTCTTCTGTAAAGTAATTTCCTGCCGAACCGAAATAAAGTTTATTTTCCGCATTGTCATTAGCAACAGCAATATCCATAAAGCCATCCATATTAAAATCTGCAGACTTTATGGAATAAGAAGCATCCATAAAGCGTCCAATGGGTTGAGCTAATTTAAAACCACCCTTTCCATCATTGTAATACAAATAATTTTGTTCTGCCCAATGCCGGCCATTGGCTACAAGCGCATCCAAATCTCCATCTTTATCAATATCGATTAGTGAAATTGAAGCGCTTCGATATGACTGTGTTCCAATGGAAAAGATCCCATCGGCATTTTGAAATGTTACATCTTGCGCCAGTCCTTTTAGAGGAATGGATATGATTAACGCTAACATCAGGGATGTTTTAGTCATCATTCAAAGGATTTGAATGTTTTGGAATTACTTTAAATGAATTTTTCTTTGTGAAAGTCATTTTAACTTTTAACAAGGATTCTCCGGTTTGCTTCACTGTTGCAGATACAATATCAATGTCATTAAAAATTGATAGGTATGAAAAATTGATAATCGTATCACCACTTTTTTTATTAAAGAGCATCAGTCCATTATATCCATTTCACCAAACCTATGCAATACCAAGTGGTTTAGTATCTCGTTTTTAGTACAATATTTCCAAGCTCTTTGATTTCGTCTTGTGCAGTAAAAAACACTCTGCCTTTTTTAGATAATACTTCCCAGGCAATGTTACTTGTGATGTCGTCTATGACATTTTGTTTGGTTCTGTCACTTGTCAATTCAAAAGTCCTGTCACTTGTCATAAGCACAGGCTGGGAAAAGTCATGTTGAACTATTAATAAGTCGCCCCGGCCGTCAATTGATGCCTGAAATATTTCCTGTAAGTCAGTCAGAACAGCGCTTTGCGCACCTGCTTCTTTTATTTCTTCAATTGCTTCAGCTCTGCGGTTATGCTGCAATTTCTCAACTAATTCCCAGCTCTGTTTTGCAATATTATGTCTGGCTGTATTATTATAATCAATGCTTGAATATCCCATATAAATTGACGGTTTATCTGCAACCTGCATCAAACGGCTGTAATTGTCTTCCGTGCAAATCACAACACATTTCAAACCTGTCTCGTTATTCAGCCTCACAACGGCTTTATCTACTTTATTTAAAAACTCACGAACTAAGTCATCATGATGTTTTGAATCGCTTACCCTTTCAGGATTAGTATTGTAATGCTGGCTTTCTGAAAACGGGAAGTCATCATTCTCTATTTCATCTGTTATGCCGTCATTGATTGTGTTATATATGTTTACTCCGCTTTGCGATAATAAAAGAATAAAATACTCTTCACTTCTGTTATATAATTTTATCAAAGAACGAACATTAAATGAATCAGAAATATGTACACTGTTTTCTTTTACTGGCCAATTCGATTTTATTATCTCTTTCGTATCGTTAGAGAGATAGATGTGCAAACTATCCAGATTATAATTTACATTGATATCACTTTCAATTTCCGAAAGCCGCTTTAATAATTGCTCTGCAGGTTTTTCGCCAAATTCGTTTACAACCCTTTTTTCAGCTTCCTTAAGAAGATTTTTTAATTGAACCTCATCCTGTGCGTTGTCCGGATGAGTTCTGTGTGTGTTTAGTGAAATAGTAACACAGGGCGTGTTTTTTTCTGATGCTAATTTATCTAATTTTTGTCTGATTGTCATAATTGTTTTTTTAATTAACTTAATTTCCTACTCTGTCGAATTTTCGGATTACTTCCCTTTTAAATGTCAGGTCATTTTGATTTTGATATGGTATTGGCTATTTCGTCTAATGATTTTGTTTCGTGATAGAGGTCAGGTAAACAATGCTTACATAGAATATAGTCATTATGAACTAAAGAAAAAAAGTCTGACTTATACAACTAATTTGATCTATTGCAGCTCATACATTTAATTTTTAACCCTCCTGAGTTTACTGTTAGCGGTTCGTGCTTTAATATTGGTCGTCAGCTTTCAATGGTGCGCCAACAACTTTCATATCATGGTCTGAAAAAACCTTTGCGATTTCTTCTTTTGTTGGCGGAGATGTCCATTTGTCCGTAACCTTAAAAAATGCTTCCATCTTTCCTGATGGCAAATAAGAAACTATCATCTTTCCTTTTTCTGTCAACTGAATAAAGGCGTGTTGCACATTTCTTGGAAGAAAAATTGTGTCGCCTGATTTCATTTGATATTTGTCATCACCTACTTGAAATAGATATTCTCCTTCAATAACATAAAACCATTCGTCTTGGAAAGGATGAATATGCAAAGGAGGTCCGCCATTTGGTGTTAATCCGGTTTGCTCAAACACAGCTAAATCATTTTCAGTGTCAGTTCCGGAAATTTTTATGTCTAAGTTATTTAGAGTGATTCCTTTCATTTTGTAGTGTTCACCAAATCTGGCTTCACCTGCCTTTACTTTGAATCCTTTTTCTGTTCTCACAAATATGTTGGTTTTGAATTTAGCAAAAATGCTTAATGGAAAGAGTGCAAGTGCCGATAAAATAAACGTTACTCGTTTCATTTTATTCCTATTAAGTTATCAGTTCGTTTAATATAGTCTATTCAGGTATGCATTGTTGCATTAACAGACCGTTACATTTTATGGCTTGGCTAAGGTTGCAATTTTCAGCGCCAGCTTTAATACAAATCACTAAGTTTATATACACAAAAAACAGTCATTCAAAGCACTGCACCACTACTTTTGTCAAGCCATTGTTATAGCCAGTGCCTTCATTTTGATATTAACATTTTCTTTTCGAGTCAAGTATTAATTTTTCTATAAAAGGTTCTGATATCATTTTATGCGTTCGTGGTTTTTCTTCTGTTAAATAAATTTGTTTAATAATTTTAGTAATATAATAGTAAAGAATGCGACATTAAATTAAGATCATTAATGAAATAGAATTTTCTTATTTAGTTTTTGTTTTCATAAAGCGACTTTACGCACCACGCAGCCATCACTATATGCGCAATGACAGCAGGCCATAATGCAACTCCTGTCAGTACTTCGTACAATCCGGCATATCCAAGCAAAAAAGTCGCAGCCAAATTGTAAAATAATATTGCACTGACCAAACCAACTGCGTTATCGCTTTTTCGTGAAAGCCAGCACGCGACAGCAATTGAAACCAAAGCTGCTCCTGCAACCCGCGCGATTGTTAAGCCAGGCGGATCTGTTAAAGGTGAACCGAGTAATATCTGAACAATCAATGCCGGCATTAACATCAGACCCAGGCCTGTTGATCCTTCTAACAACGATGTTACAGTAAGCAATCTTCTCATAGACTCGGATTTTTTATTCACTATGTTAAATTCTGATTTTTTTTTGAAATAGCTTAAAATGGTTTGCGGATAATTCAATAAAAGGTGTGAAGCTAAAAAATCTTTAAAACTAGTTGTCTAGTTGTCTTCATTGAGTCTCACGCATGCAATAAATCCCAAAATTGGAGTTAATCAAATGCGGGACTCAATGGAACAGAAGTCGGTTCTGACGTCATGATTTTCCTCCGTGTTTCTTCAGCCATTCTCTTGCTCCCTTTGTCTCCGCCCAAATGTGTTGCGCAAAACTTGCGTAATAGTCCGCTTCGTTTTCGTCTCCAACGCCGTAATGGTCTGCCAATTTCGTTATCGGTTTGTTTGATAAAAGTTTTTTAGCAACAAACTTATTTTGTTTCAGCGCTTTTAATAGTAGTTTGTTTGAGTTGTCTGTTTCTCCTTCAGTCTTGAATGTAAATAACGCAAGATTGAAAACCGGAAATGCCGTGAAGTCCTCATTATACATCTTTGCATACTTTAAAAACTTTTTGCTCTCGCCAAGCTGTATCAGGTAAAGCAAGAGTTGGTCTCTCACTCCCTGATTGTCATTCGGATTTAGTTCAATCATTTCTTCTAAGATTGCAACACACTCTTTAATTTTTCCCATTGTATAAAGACAGTCCGAATAATGTAGAAGGCAACGCATAAATGGTCGTGTTTCGTGAAAACCCCAAAACATACCTTTATGCTCCTTTAAATATTTCCCTCCGAAAACTCGTCTGCCGATTGCAATACCTTTTTCATAATATACCCCAGCAAGTTCTGCTGTCAGCTCCATTGTTCCTAAAAATTCGTATGCTTCAATGCAGTCAGGGTCGAGTTTCAACGCTTTCTCAATATTCGCTTTCGCTTTTGTCGGTGACAAATCGTAAGAATCATAAACTAAATCTTTTGCTTGTTCCTTAAAATCCAGTTCCTCTTTTGGAAATGAAGGAATTTCCTGTCCGGTAAGACTGTCCATAAATTTAGCAAGCTCGTCCTTTGATTTGAAGTCCTGCTTTTCAAGAAGTCTTTGCAGGTCATTCATCAATTTATCATGTTGATTTTTCATGTTTTATAAATGATTAAAGATTTAAAACTTATTGTTAGTTGTTTTGTTTTCTGTGTTATCCCGCTGTTTCAAGTTGTAAAATAATTTATTGCAGAAATAATTTCAATTATAATTTGTGATGGTGTTAAAAATTTCTTTACGAGCGAAGTAATCTCTGTATTCACAGCGCAATAAGTTTTTTACGTTTACGATCCCAATCGGGAGATTGGGATTGAGTGGGTTAATAAGTTTTATTTCACTTTCAGTGATTCTTTCTATGTTCAGGTAACAAATTTCTCCTGCTAAAAATATATGCAGTGTTTTTGTCAGCCATCCAGTCAATTAGCTTTAATATACCAACTACGTTCAATATAATTCCGAGAGCAATACCGATGCAGTAGTCAGCCGTATCTGCAAGGCGGTCAGATTGAATAATTGAAAAGAAAAAATATATGCAGGGCGCAAACAGCAACCAGCAGGTTACTAAGCCTGCATTATAAAATGTCCTGCCTTTTATGTTGAATATAAATGTATGCGCAATTGTATTGCCGATAGAGATCATAATGGTCGCAATGCCCAGCCAGACTGCCTTTTCCGCAAATACCGCCGCAAGAAAATAAACTGTCCAGCCGATTGCTGCATTTACATAAAATGCTGTATTGGTATTTAACGGATAGCGGTCAGGCATTTCACTGTGATACATGACAGTGTTAACCATTCCGGGAAAAGTCCCCGGTATGCGGTACTCTTCAACCTGATGTAAAAAAAGAGAAACTAAACTTACCCACATTAAAGTCTGGTAGGATGTCAAATGACCGTGGTATAAGAAAACATAAATACCGACAATGACTGAAAGTACGGCTCCTATGTCATACCAGTGTTTGCGTAATAAATTCATTATCAAATTGTCTGTTGTTTTACTCCTGTTAAAGTCTCCGGGCCTTCCGTGTTTATACTATAACATGTTTCTTTCCCGGCATTCTGTTTCTCATTAACACCATTATAATTGTAAGTAATCCTGAAACCAATAATCCAATGTCCTCAACAATGCCAAAATTAAATGCAGCTGTAAAACCAACGATTGACCATACAAAAGGAATTACAAGAATGGTAAGTGGACATTTCCTGTCACTAAGAAGTAATAACCCAAATGTAAAAATCGTGGTAGGACATGGCAGACCAAAAGTCGGGGAATAAGGATAAACATGCCCGAATGAATATCCCAAAACAGGATAGATAATCAGAGCAAATAAAATCAGAATGATGCCTGTAATTCCATATACGTCAGATCGAAAGGCAAAAGAAAGTTTGCTTCGAAAAACTCCGAATGTTAAAAACAAAATACTCTGAAGAATAAATACAACTCCAAATAAATAAGCTGCATTATTGATTTCGGTAAAATATAAATGATGGTAAACAACTCCCATCCACAACCAAAAGAATGCAAGTAATCCGCTGATAATTTTGTCAGATTTCGCAGTGGGTCTGAATGTCAAATAAATGACAATAATGGATAACATGTAAAATACAATCTGCATAGGAAAAACACCCTGATTGTAATTTTTAAAGATCTCTAAAAATTGGTCTGCAGTAAATGGAGTTTTCATATTGAAGCATTTTAATCATTAGCTGCAAAATATTTAGATAGAATGTTAAAGTAAATGACGGAAGTCAAATATCAGGCTGATAATTTTCAGATTGAATTTCGCAACGGAAAATCGCTTTGTTTATGTCCGCGCTGATCACAGTTTTATATCTCCCTGCCGCTCTTAACTTTTATCTCCGAACCTTCAGCTAAAAATACTGACTCGGGTTTTTGTGATGAGAGAAATTCAAATTCCTCTCCGTAGATGTTGCCGAAGTCAGCGTCGATGAAATAGTCTTTCGTATTGTAAACTTCCCACCTCGGATGCTCCACTCTGTACTCGGAAGTCTTTTCATCCGACACCTTTGTATATCCCCAGTAGTGTTCCGTAATAAATTCTTCTTCGCTGTTTTCCTGTATCAGGCTTGATACTTTGCCGGTGATGATCTTCAGAGAATTCCACCGTCCTTTTTTCCATCTGTATTCCACTGTCAGGTCATCGTCCGTGGTTGTCCATGAATGGCTCATAGGCATCGTTTCATAATTTTCTTTGTAAACAGTATTTGCAACTAAAGTCAGAGCAGGCTTAGAAACAATCTCCTTTATAAAGACCACTCCGCGTCTCCATTCCCCGTCGTGCTTATGCCGGACATAGAATCTGAGATTTACTTCTTCAAAATTTATATGAAACGGGATCTTAACGCCTTTGACTTTTGTGTTCAAAAACATAAACCCGACTAAGCTCACGTAACAGGTCTCATTCCATAGATCAGGTTCAGTCCCCCGCGGTAAATATTTGTTCAGTATTTTCCTGTCAACTGAATAGTTGGCAATTACCAGCTTTCTCCATTCCGCCTGTAAAAATGTGTTTGTCAATGGTTGTTGTTTTGTTTGTAGGGAAAGATTGCGTAAACGTATTTCGGTTTACATTTTTATCTAAACAAAAAGCTCTGTCTGCGTCATATCTGTAGTCCCTTTTAGTCTGTATAAAATTGTTTCCTTTTCCTCCACTACCTCAATAAAATCCAATGTCTTTAAATAACTGTCAAGCTTTTGAGCCGTCCAGGACAGGTTAAGTTTTGTAAGAAGTTCTTTTGCGCTTAATGATTTGCCGCCGAATGCTGCACGAACTTTTGTCTCTAAAGAATCATTGTCTGTTGGCTCCTGAACTACAGAATCCTGATCTGCAAATGTTATGTCGTAATTCTTTGGTAATTCAAAGCCATTAAAGTCCACTGGGACTGCGCCTTTCTGAATTAAAATGTTATTGGCATTTTTTTCATCTGGCTCAGGTTTTCTCACAAAGATCTTTCTGCCTTTTCTTAATCCGTCAACTACTCCTGACCAGGTCCCGCCTTTTTCCGCTGATTCAGCAACATATATTTCGTCAGCAAGTCCGTAAATAACCGGATTACGCGCCATTGCTAATTCCGCTTTCCACGGCGCTTTTGGAAAAAATGTGCTTAAGACCAGAACATCTCCGTCAATTATTTGCCTGTAATAATTTTTGAAGCCCGAACTAAATGTCATTATACCCTGCGGCAGAACAATAACACTTTGCCCTTTAAATTTGACTGCTGAATCTAATGCCTGCCTGTCCACACCTTTTGCAAATCCGCTTACAACAACTTTGGATTGATTACATACAAGTTTCGTAATGTTGTCTGTAAACTTCAAAGCGGTTTCTGATGCTTCCCTTGAACCAACAATTGCAACTGATTTTTCTTCTAATATTTTCTTATTCCCTTTAACATAAAGAACCGCAGGCGCATGCGCAGTCTTCAGATTAACTTTTAATGTCTTTGAATATTCCGGAGATGTAATGGGAATAATTTCAAACCCCTGGCTGAAAAAAGACTCCGCTAAGAATGCATTGCCCGCCAGTTCAGATTTAGCCTGTTTCAAATCCAATACTTGTTTCTCATCTAACTGATAGTGGTCCTTCCGGTCATTATCATTTAATTCAAAAAACTCATCGATTGAGATCTTATTCTCGTGATAAAACTTTATGATGAGATTATTTATTTTCAAATGACCCCATCCCGGCAAATGCGCCAGTGCTATCCAATATGCCGCTTCTTCTTTTTTCATATTATAGTAAGTCGCCCCCTATGGTCCTTGCAATTACAACAGGGGCTATTTTTTTTGCTCCAAAATTAGTTAATAATCTGCCGGCTTCCTTCAATGTTGCGCCGCTATCAAAGATGTCATCTATGAGTAAAATACTTTTACCTTTGATGTCATTCGGAGTAATAAAAGTAAAGGCACCGCTTACGTTTTCTGTTTTAAGATAACCGTTTTCAAAAATCTTTTGTTCTTTGGTAACTCTGCTTTTTGTCAGGTTATGAGAAATTGGAAAATTTAAAACTTGAGAAACTTTTGCAGCAAAGTTTTTTACTAAATCACCAGATGAAGTAGGCGGAATATAAACTACCATATCAAATTTCTCCTGACCAAACTTCTTTCGAAATGCCTTTAATACCAGCCTTAAAAGAAAGTCAGGAAAGTCACCGCCATGTTCATATTTTGAACGATGAATTGCATCACCAATATTAGAAACACCATAATAAGATGCAGCTACTCCATTTACCATGTTTGAACCTTTTGATTCAACTTCTAATTCAGGGAAATAATCTTCTCTGAAATTTTGCAATTTATCTGTCCATTCAGAAGTAACTGATACTGAAATTTTCTTTTCGCCTGTGTTGTCACAATTCGTAAATGTGTGATTTGAATTATCACCTAAATAATCACAAAGAAATTTCATTCGTGATTTATCAGTATCAACATAAGCAATCATATTTTCAAGATCAGCGAGTTTAGCATTTCGTAACTCTTCAAACGTTTTAGTATTTAAGGGTTGTGAGTTTGGAACAAACTCATACTTTTTACTTTTACCAATGATTACTTCACGAATAATACGTTGTTCAATTAAATCAGCTTTAATAACTCTGATTTGATTTTGCTTCAGGTTCGTTCGTTTCATTAAATCCCTTTCTCCAAGCAATTCAGATTTAACTGTTGCAATAACTTTCTCATATTTTTTTATTGATGGTCTGCCACTTTCTATAAAAGCTTCGGGTAATTTTCTGTCTTCCGGGTTGTAAAACAAAATTATATATGATGGTAGTCCATCTCTGCCTGCTCTGCCAATCTCCTGATAATAATGAATTGGTGATTGCGGGATTTGAGTATGAATTATAAATCGAATGTCAGGCTTGTCAATTCCCATTCCCAACGCGTTTGTGGATATGACACATTTCCATTTGTTTGCCATCAATCCATTTTCGACAGAAATTCTCGAATCAGCATCCAACCCTGCATTGTAAGCGGCAGATGATATTTTGAGATTCTCAAACCAATTGGAATAAATTTCTGTAGCAACCCTTGTTCCTGTGTAAAGAATTCCTGAACCGGGGAATCTGTTTAAGTTTTTACCGAGCCAAATTAACTTTTCATCTTCAGATGAAACTTTAACAACGAACAATTTGAAATTGTCCCGCATTAAATTTCCCCGGATGGTCTCAATGTTATTTCCAATTTGCTGAGCAACATCAAGTTCAACTCTTTTGGTCGCTGTTGCTGTAGTTGCTAGAACAGGAAGTCCTTTAGGCAATAACTTAACCAGATTAATAATTCTTTTAAATGCAGGACGGAAGTCGTGACCCCAAACCGAAATACAATGTGCTTCGTCAACTACAACCATTGATAAATTCATTTGCTGAGTTGCCTCAATCCATTCACTGTTTTCTTGTCTTTCAGGTGCTATGTATAGGATTTTTATTTTACCCTGTTTTGCTTCATTCATTATCTGTGTGTTTTCATCCGGTGTCTGCTCGCTATTGATACATTTTGCAGAAATACCCAGCGCTGTCAATTTTTTGACCTGATCACGC
>JADJWZ010000015.1 GCA_016716125.1 Ignavibacteria bacterium
TTAAACCGGTTTATTCATATTTAAGGATTGATTTAAATAATTAAGAAATCTATATTGAAAAACTCTTGAAAACATTTAGAAAAATACTAGCTCTATATATCCTTTTGCTTGCAATGACTCCATGTTTAGATAATTGCACAATTGAATTATGTTCAGTCGAAGAAAAAGTCCACATCGAAAATTCATATATTGATAATCACACAGATAGTAAAAACCACACTGACTATTGCTCACCATTATGTATCTGTTACTGCTGTAACACAGTAATAACTTACCTTAATATCTTTAATCTTGATTATTTTAGCGCCTCGAGTATAATTAAAATTGAAAAACCGGGCTTTAATACTCATTCCCTTTCAACTACTTCTCCGCCTCCAAAATCATAAATTAACTTATAATCTTTTTTTATTTTTTTAAGCTGTAATTAGAATTTTCAGCTTAAGATTATTTATAATTAATTTATGATAAATAAAATCATCGCTTTTTCAATAAAGCAAAAAATAGTAATTGGGTTTTTTATATTGATACTAATTCTTCTGGGAATTTATTCAGCCGTTAAACTTCCTATTGATGCAGTTCCGGACATTACTAATAATCAAATCCAGATAATAACTTCAAGCCCTACTTTGTCGCCACCGAAGTCGAACGGTTTATCATTTACCCGGTAGAAATTGCAATGAAAGTTTACCGGATATTATTGAACTTCGGTCAATTTCAAAATTTGGTATCTCAGTAGTAACCGTTGTATTCGAAGATAATGTCGATACTTATTTTGCGCGGAATCTTGTATTTCAAAAGCTGAAAGAAGCAGAAGAAAATATGCCGGAAGGATTAGGCACTCGGAAATGGCTCCCGTCAGCACAGGGCTTGGTGGAGATTTATCAATATATAGTCCGGCCGGAAAATCGCAATGATACAACTTACAGTGATATGCAGCTTAGGACTATACAGGACTGGATCGTTAAAGGCAATTGCTTGGAACCGAAGGTGTGGCAGAGGTAAACAGTTTTGGCGGTTTTGAACAGCAATACCATATTCTTATAAATCCTGACGCACTTAAGAGTTATAATCTAACATTAAGAGAAGTACATGAAGCGGTAGTCGGAAACAACAGCAATGTAGGCGGAGGTGTAATTGAAAAAAATGCTGATCAGTATTCAATAAGAGGAATCGGATTAATTGAAAAAATTGAAGATCTGCAAAACATTGTGATTAAAACTGATCATGGTATACCAATTTATCTTAATCAAACAGCTGAGATAGAATATGGTAAAAGGTCTTAGAGTAGGCGGTGCAACTCAGGATGGAAACGGTGAAGTTGTAGCTGGAATAGTTATGATGCTTAAAGGCGCTAATTCAAGGGAAGTTTCTCAGAGAGTTCATGAAAAAATAGTAGAAATAAAACCATCTTTACCTGCCGGTGTTACAATCGATGAATTTTATAACAGGGAAAATCTTATCAACAGTACGATCAAAACAGTTGAAACAAACCTTATTGAAGGAGGAGTAATTGTAATTCTTGTTTTGGTGCTTCTTCTCGGAAATTTAAGGGCAGGTTTTATAGTCGCATCTGTCATTCCCCTCTCCATGCTCTTTGCAATTATCATGATGAATCTTTCACAGGCATCCGGTAATTTAATGTCACTTGGCGCAATAGACACCGGCTTGATAGTTGACGGTGCAGTTATAATAGTTGAGTCTGTAATAGTTGCGATCGCTGCAAAAATCCATTTGAACAAAAAAGCATTGAACAAAGAGGAATTTGATGAAACTGTATATTCCTCATCCACTTCAATAATAAAGTCTGCGATTTTTGGAATTTTAATAATTCTTGTTGTATATCTGCCGATATTTGCTCTGGGCGGTATAGAGGGGAAAATGTTTAAACCAATGGCATTCACCGTTGGGTTCGCTTTAGTCGGAGCATTACTGCTTTCGATTACTTATGTGCCGATGATGTGTTCTTTAATTTTGAAAAGAGATTTGAAAGAGAAGGAAACTATTGCCGACAAGATAATGAATGGTTTAAAGAGAATGTATTTACCTGTTCTCGAATTTGCTTTAAGAAATAAACTGATAACTATTGGAATAGCCGTTGTCTTTCTTATTATTAGTTTGCTGACTTTCACCCGCCTGGGTGGTGAATTTATTCCCAAGCTTGATGAAGGTGATCTCGCATATCAGATAGTCCGTCTTCCGGGGATATCTCTTACAGAATCAATAAATATTGGCACCCGAATTGAAAAAATCTTAATTGAAAAATTTCCTGAAGTAAAAACAGTGGTAACTAAAACAGGAGCTCCTGAACTTGCAACAGACCCGATGGGTCCGGAATTCAGCGATGTCATTGTAATATTAAAACCAAAAGATGAATGGACTACCGCTGAAACAAAAGAAGAACTGATCGAAAAAATACAAAGAGAATTGTCAATTGTCCCTGGGGTAGGATTATCCTTTACTCAGCCTATTGAATTAAGATTTAATGAATTGATTTCCGGTGCAAGGGGCGACATTGCTGTTAAGATCTTTGGGGATGATCTTAGTGTTTTATCGGATAAAGGAAATGAAGTATCGGCGATCATGGGAGAAATTAACGGGGCGGAGGATATCTCTGTTCAGCAGGTGGAAGGACTGCCTCAATTACAAATAAAAATCCTAAGAGATAAAATATCACTCTATGGAATAAATGTAGATGATGTAAATAACGTGATCGAAACAGCCCTTGCAGGAAAATCATCCGGCGTAGTGTTTGAGGGAGATAAGAAGTTTGATATTATTATAAAATATTCAGATGAGTACAAAAAAAATATTGATGTTATTAGAAATATTTTAGTGGCTTCACCGGAGAATTTAATGATACCGCTTTCGGAGCTTGCGGAAATTGACGTAAAAGAGGGACCCGCTGAAATAACAAGAGATAATGGCAAAAGAAGAATTGTGATTCAGGGAAATGTAAGAGGAAGAGATATTGAAAGTTTTGTAAATGAATTAAAATCTAAAATAGGAACACAATTGAATTTACCTCCGGGATATTACTTGGAATACGGTGGGACTTTTAAAAATCTTGAAAGCGCGAGACAGAGATTATTGATAGCTGTACCGGTATCTTTGTTTTTTATATTTGCTTTACTGTTTGTCACTTTTAATTCCGTTAAACAGGGTTTGCTTGTTTTTTCAGGAATTCCCTTTTCAGTTGTAGGAGGTATTTTTGCTTTAGTTATCAGAGATCTGCCTTTCAGTATTTCAGCCGGAATTGGTTTTATTGCTTTGTTTGGAGTAGCTGTTTTAAACGGAATAGTAATGATAGCATTTTTTAACCGGCTTGAAGAAGAAGGAGTGACTAATATACATGACAGAATAATTTCCGGTACTGCATCCAGGCTAAGACCAATTCTTATGACTGCTCTTGTAGCATCGCTTGGATTTATACCTATGGCGTTGTCAACGGGCTCGGGAGCTGAAGTTCAAAGACCTTTAGCTACGGTTGTAATAGGAGGACTTATCTCTCAACTCTCTTAACACTGATCGTCTTACCTGTTCTTTACGGAATATTTAATAAGCACACTAATCCCGAATATACTTTTAAAAAATCATGAAAGAATTATTAACAGATAAGAAATTCAGATTCCTTCTGATAGTATTAGTATTTGTCGGTATATTCGAAGTTCTTTCTATTTTAAATATCCATTTCAATAAGTATATCGAGTTTCCGCTATTTGCAGTAATAAGTATAATAATTGGTTATAGTACACTCTGGAGCGGAATCAGGAATTTGCTGAAGTTCAACTTCAGGAGCATCAATACTTTAATGTTCATCGCGGTTTGCGGCGCATTTTATCTGGGACAGTATCCGGAGGGAGCTATTGTAATAATATTGTTTACACTCGGAGAAAAATTAGAGAGTTTTGGAGTTCAGAAAAGTAAATCCGCCTTACGATCTTTGATAGATGATTCTCCAAAAACAGCGCTGATCAAAGGTAATGAAATAAAAACACCGATAGATAAAGTAAAGGTCGGTGAAATAATTGTAATAAAACCCGGAGACAAAATTGCTCTGGATGGAAAGGTACTTGAAGGAACATCTTTTGTTGACGAGTCAATGATAACAGGCGAGCCGATCCCGGTTGATAAAAGGGGCTGGTAATTTGGTTTTTGCCGGTTCGCTAAACAAGCAGGGCTATATTGAAGTTGAAGTAACAAAGATTTCAAAAGATTCAACTTTAGCCAAAATAATTGAAGCTACTTTCAACGCAACAAAATCAAAAGCCGATACTCAAAGGTTCATTGAAAAGTTCTCTGAATACTATACGCCTTCAGTTTTATTGATGGCTGTATTAATTGTTGTTATACCTGTTGTTTTTTATAACGGAGATTTCAATGAATGGCTGTTAATGAGTTTAACTCTTCTGGTAATTTCCTGTCCCTGCGCTTTAGTTATTTCAACTCCAGTTTCTATATATTCTGCTGTAGGCAATGCTTCTTCGAAGGGAATATTAATAAAAGGGGGGAAATATTTGGAAGCAATAGGAAATATTAAAGCAATTGCCATGGATAAGACTCGAACGATCCCTCTCGGTAAGCCTGTAGTCAGCGATATAATTCCTTTAAACGGATTCTCCAAAGAAGAACTGATTGCATGTGCAGCAGGCTTTGAAATTTTTTTCCGAGCATCCAATAGCAGCAAGTATTATAGAAAGGCCAGACAGGATAATATTAATTTCCATAAAGTAGAAAATTTCGAAGCTGTAATGGGAAAAGGTGTAAAGGGCGATTGCATTGTTTGTACAGACAAACCTCATTATCTGGGAAGTCTTGAATTTATCACGGAGGAAGTATCTGTAAAAGAAAATGTGATTAAAAAAGTGGAAGAATTACAAAGTCAGGGAAAAACAGCTCTCATTCTAAGCTCGGATCAAAAACTTGAAGGGATCATTACAGTCACGGATGAGATAAAAACTGAAAGCAAGGAAGCAATTAGTGAGATTATTTCTCTCGGAATAGTCCCGGTTATGATGACAGGAGATAATAATAATGCCGCGAGGTTTGTAGGTACAATAGTCGGTATCAGTGACATTCGAAGTCATTTATTACCGCTGGAAAAATCCGATGAAATAAAAAAACTTAAGGAAAAATATAAAGGTGTTGCAATGGCAGGAGATGGAGTTAACGATGCGCCCGCGCTGGCTAATGCTGATGTCGGTATTGCAATGGGTTCTGCCGGTTCTGATATCGCAATTGAAACAGCAGATATCGCTTTAATGAATGATAATCTGAAACTCATACCATTCATTATAAAACTAAGCAGAAAAACAATTTCAACAATTAAGATCAATACAATATTCGCAATTTCTACAAAATTCATATTTATTGTCCTGGCGGTTTTAGGACTAAGCAATCTTGTAATGGCTATAATGGCCGACGTAGGAGTGACAATATTAGTCATTCTTTTTTAGTCTGCGACTTTTTAAAATATAAATAAACTTTTATGATAGGAAAAATAAAATTTATTGCACTTTCATTTATGCTCAGTTCTCTGATAATTCCTATAGGTTACTCGCAGGAAAAAATTACTCTCAACGATGCATTAAGAATTGCAATAGATAATAACCAGCAAATAAAATCAGCACAGTTAAATATTGCGAAAGACGAAGCACTCAAATCCACTTCCTTTAATATTCCAAATCCTGAATTATTTATTGAGTATGAAGGTGTAAAAGGGAGTCTGAACAATTTTGAAAGCCGGAAGATCGGCATTAGTCAGGAGCTTGAATTTCCGACAAATTATTTTTTACGGTCAGATGTACTGCACTCGCAGGTAAGCATCTCGCAGGAAGAATTAAACAACCGGAAAAATAATCTTGAAGCTGATGTTAAAACAAACTATAACCTGTTACTCCTTCAAAAAAAGCTTCTTGAAACATCAAAAAATAATCTGACAATTTACATTGATTTTTTATTGTGGCTGAGAGAAAATATGAAGTTGGAGAAACATCAAACCTAGAAGTCCTTAATGCTAAAATAAACAAGATAAAATTTGAAAATGAGATTATAAAATTGAGTCCGATGTAAAATGTAACACAGTCTGAACTTAAAAATTTACTGAATATAAACTACGATATTATTCCGGCAGAAGAATTAATATATAATGAGATCACTCTATCCAGAGAAGAACTTTTACAAAGAGCCTTGCAATTTAACCCTGAACTCCAAATACAAAAATACAGGAAACAAAAATTTTCAAATATGCTTTCCCTTTCAAAAGGAGAGTTATTGCCAAATCTGTCTTTAAGTTATTACAATCAAAAGCTGGGAACCGAAACCGGTTTTTGGGGAATGGAGCTGGGTTTAGGAATTCCTTTTTGGTTTTGGGGAGCTCAATCCGGAAACATCCGGGCTTCGGACTATGAGCTTCAAATAGCATCTAACGAAGAAACAATATTTAGAAAAGAAATAGAAAATGATTTGAACCGATCATATGTAGATTATACAAATAGTTTGAGACAGCTGAAGTTTTTTTCTGAAGAGGCAATAATAGAAACTGAAGAAATATTCCGGCAGGCAAAAATTAGTTATGAACAAGGTGAAATAGGTTTTTTTGAATATTTACAATCCCTGAACATTGTCTATGATACAAGGGTTCAGTTTTTAAACGCTACATACAGTTATAATCAATCAATAATTAATTTAGAAAAAATTACGGCGGGAGACCTAAAATGATATTAGAATTTAAAACGATCTGCAGAATACATTTTTTATTAGCTTATTTTTTGCTGATAATTCTTTTTAGCGGATGCGGAAATAAAGAGGAAGGGTTAATTCAAAACGAAGATGCTCATTCAGAAGAATCCGGTCAAACGGAAGATGAACATTCCGGAGAAGTTGCGCTGACCGAAAAGCAAATAAAAGTTATGGACATTCAGTTTGCAAAATTGAGGAACAAAATATCAACGGTTATATAAAAGTAAACGGTGAAATTATGATAAATCCGGATAATGAATCAAAAGTCGGAGGCATTATTCCCGGAAGAGTCAGAAAGATCTATGTAAAGGAAGGTTCATTTGTAAGGGCAGGACAGACTCTTGCTGTGATTGAAAATCCCGACTTGGTAAATGTACAGGTTGATTATATAAATGCAAAAAATGATTATGAATTTGCTAAACAGGAATATGAGAGACAAAGAATTCTCAGCTCTGACAATATCGGTTCTAAGAAAAATCTTGCTGAAGTTGAATCAAATTACAGACGTTCGCTGGCTAACTATAAGACATTGGAAGAGAAGCTTTCGACTTACAGAATATCTAAGAACAGGTTTGATAACATATATCAGGATACTGTTGCTAATCTCCAGAGAAATTTTTCAATCACAGCCCCGATATCCGGCAATATTGTTTCAAGAAATATTACTATCGGACAATATGTTGAGCCATCGATGGATATGTTTCATATTGTCAATACATCAACAGTCTTTGTTGATTTAAGTATATTTGAAAAGGATCTGAAGTATGTAAATGTAGGACAAAAAGTTATAATCGAAATGAAGACAAATTCTACGAAGCAATACGAAGGAAAAATTTTATTTATAAATAAAGTTTTTGACGATATAAACCGAACTGTAAAAGTAAGGGTTTCTATAAATAATAAAGCGCAGGAGCTTTATCCTTTCATGTTTGTATCAGCAAAAATTTATGTTACTGATGGGAATGTAATGGCCGTTCCGCTATCAGCAATAGAATCTGAAGGTGAGAACAAATACATATTTGTCAAAACGAATGAAAGAAAAAAAATTGAAATACACGCTGAACATTCAGGTGAGGAAGATCATGCAGAAGGTGAGGAGCATAAAGAAGATAACGGGCATAAAGAAGGTGAGGAGCATGAAGATCACGGACATAAAGAAGGTGAGGAACCTAGTGGAGAAGAAGGAATAGTTTTTAAGAAAGTTCAGGTTAATACGGGAATTTCAGATGATAATTATGTTGAGATAATTCCATTTGAAGAGTTAGGTAAGGATGAAGAGGTTGTATCGAAAGGAACATTCTATCTTAAGTCTGAACTGAAAAAAGAAGACCTGGGTGAGCATGAACATTAAGGGTTATTATTGAATTGTGTACCCTAATTATTCCTTATTATTATATTTAGAATTAAAATTTATTGCCGGCTAGTTATATCAAAATGTATTAGTAGCTCAAATTTTTCTGAAATTCAGATTGCAATTTTTAATTCAAACTATTAATTTGATTCAAACAATATTTAAGTTAGTTCGTAAGCGGAAAAAACTTTTTAAAAATTAAAAATTTAAAATGAAACATTTTAAAAATTTATCCGGGTTACAGATTGGAATATTTTCACTGCTGATCGCAATATGCGGAGTTCTTGGATATTTGTATTATGACTCATATAAGACAAATATCAAAGATAGTCTGGCGTTAAAAGAAGTCAAAGCGGAAAATCTCGATCTGTCTCAGGATATTGATATTGTAAAGGAAAAATATGACAGACTTCAGAAGGAAGTTGACGTCATTAAAAACAAAGTAGCAAAAGTTTCATACAAGAAAAAATTTACAAAGAAGAAAAGCAAACTCTCGTCAGCCGGAAATACAGCAAGAAATACAGTAAGAAAAAGGTAAGTTATAAAAAGCTCTATTACGATCTTAAGAAAAAATGCAGCGTAAAAAAGTACACTAAAAATAAATCAAAATACAGTAAGAGCAAATCTTACTCTAAAAGCAAATCTTCATATAAACCGTCTAAGAAATCCGTTAAAAAATATAATACAAGATATAAACCATATACAAGTTTCAAAAACAGGTAATTATTCCGGGTTTAATAAAAAAACATCAAATGTATCAGTTCAGTCTGACAATGTTTGATGTTTTTTTATTTTAATATCTTAATAACGCCGAATGTAATATCGTCACTCTGCTCAGCTCCGTTTACAAATTCAAACAGATCCGAAAGCAATTTTTCTTTGATCTCACCTGTATTACACTTCACAGTTTTTTTAAGAATGTCTTTCAGTCTGTCGTCACCGTAAAGATTTTTTTCACCATCCATCGCTTCATTTATTCCGTCAGTGAAATAAAACACCACATCATTTTTTTTAAGTATCGCCTTCTCTGATTTATATTCCATATCTACAAGTCCGAGGAATAATCCCCCTTCGATCAATTCAGTGACTTCTCCCGACTCGTTAATAATATATGTTGCGTTATGTCCTGCATTAATACTCTCAAGACTTTTTTCCGAATGATCATACAAACCGAACCAGCCGGTTGCGAATTTTTCTGATGTAGTGGAGAGTATAAGGATTCTGTTGAGACAGTTCACAAAGTCTATCAGACTGAATTCACCGGTAAGACGGTCAAGATATGTAATGACAGCTGCGTAAATAGTAGACACTATCAATGCCGCTGAAATGCTTTTCCCGGAAACATCTGCAGTGAAAAACAATGTCTTCGGGTCAGAAATTTTAATGACATTATAATAATCTCCGCCGATCTCTTTTGCAGGTATAAGCACTGCCGAAATATCAAGATCATCAAAAGAAGGTAACTCCGAAGGCAACAGATTCTGCTGAATCTCTCTCGCTGTCCTCAGTTCACGGTTAATGACTTCCTGCTGTATCTGAACCTGCAGCAGCGTGGAATTTTCAATTGCGACAGCGCACTGCGAAGCGAGTATTTTAAATATCGTAAAATCTCTTTCCGTAAAAGATGAATTGTTCTTTTTATTAATTACCTGTATCACACCTACAAGTTTTTCCTTATGTATCATCGGCACGCAAATCATATTCCTTGTTTTGAAATTAGTCTGCCTGTCATAATCCGGATTGAATCTTTTATCGCTGTAACAATCCTCTATCATAAGCGGCTCGCGGTTCTGAGCGACCCAGCCCGCAACTCCCTCACCCATTCTGCAGATGATCTTTTTTACTTCGCTTCCCTTTTCACCGGTCGCAACTTCAAATTCAAGTACATCCTCTTTTTCATTATATCTGAGCAGCGAACTTGCTTCCGCATTCATAAGCGTCTTGCAGCTTTCCATAATTTCACACAGTAATATCTCCAGCGGTTTGATCTCAGAAATTCTTTGCGTAATACTGCTGAGATAGTTCATCTCCCTGATCAGATCTTCTATTTCCTGCGCATTTGAATTCACTTTATCCATGTTTAAAAATTTTCATAAAAATATAAATCCCCGTTTAATATTCATATTCATAAATTAAACGGGTAAATAATTTTTCCGGACTTCGTAAGTAAAATTAAATTTATATTTTTTTTAAACGGAATGTATCCTTAATTTAAAATCAATTTTATTTAATTAACTCTGACTTATATTTGATTTATGACCTGCTCAATACTTACGGCTTTAATGCAATTACAAAATTAGCTGCATTATTATCAGCAAATACTCCGTCGGACAGATCGACTAATCCGTCGCCGTTCAGATCAGTTAAGACATTTCCCGATACAAAACCAAATGCATCATTGTCAATCAGACTGCCGTCTGAAATATCTACTGCGCCGTCACCATTTACATCTCCGCTGAATACTGCAAACCGGTTTGGAGCTGAGTTTACATTCTGCAGATTATTCCCGAATGCTTTGTTTGATGCGTTTGTAAAATCATAAGAATTTGAGATACCTGCGGTGTAATTTTCTCCGCCGTTTCTGCTCCACGTCTCTATTGAATTCTTATGTTTCATCTGATAATAATAAACTCCCGAAGGCGCATTATTAAAGTCAAACACTCCCGTGAAATTCAATGTGTCTATTTCAGCAATGGCGGAATCAACTATCGCGTAAGGAGCAGCGCTGTTTCTTAGATATAATTTCACAGAATCTTTTCTATTCAGTTTATCAGGAGTATATAAACCTTCGATTATTATCTTAACATTTGCAGGTAACACTGAACCCGAAAGCGTCCACCTGGAGAAACTGTTAATGCCGCTGAGTGTAACTTTATTTCCTGAGATATCCGGGATGCCTCCCTGAGGCAGATAAGTAACGCCGGCGTTTGTAGATTTAAACATTCCGAGTATTGCTTCGCTGTTGCCGTTAAGTTCGGATTCATCATAACTAAAATTCATAGTTGCATTCAGTCCGGAATTATTCGCAGGAGTTATATCAAAATTTCTTATAATAGAAGGAGATCCGTTAATTGTAACTGCAGCATGACTTCTTCTGACAGTAGTGGATCCCAGATTTGCTGAACTGGTTACAGTCAGTCCCAGACCGCCGAAATTATAATTGTTCGGATTTGAAACTGTTCTCGTGGTCTTTATCACACCTGTATTTCCTTTAACTGTATTTCCGGAAGTTTCAGTCAGTACTGCTGAAGCGTCAAGCGTAATTTCTTTTCCGTTCAGATCAATATCACCTGATATAATATTCAGGGAATCCGTTACGTTGAAATTATTTCCGGCAATGGTTCCGCCCGGATTATTTATCTTTAATGAACGGTAAGTCAATGCGGTTATTACCTGACCGGGATCGCCTGCATATTCTATGATCCCTCTGTTCTGATTCATTGTTCCGCTGATCACGATCGGGTTTGACGCTTTAAATTTTACTGTTGACCATAAGGGTGAAAAATAATCAAACCTTAACGTACTGCCCGAACTTACATTTATCGAATGCAGTGTATGATTATTCATATAAAGCGTAGTATTATTTTTTACAGTAAGCGAAGGAGTTGTGATCCTGCCTGTATCTCCTAAGAGTATCGTAAATACTCCTTCTGAAAATAACAGTCTGCTCACGGAGATCACATTATAATTATTAATGAAAGCCGCCTTTATCTCAAGCGTGCCGCTGCCTCCTACTGTGCCGCTGTTTGTAAGAGTACTGCTGAGTTTCAAAGTATCGCCGGACAAAACATTCAGCGCTGAACCGTTCAATACATTTACCGTTCCTGCGTTTATGATATTTGAAGAAAGCGAATTCAAAACGCTTGCCGTTCCGGAAACAGTATTTAAGATTGTTGTCATTGATCCGTTCTGTACATCGATATTACCGCCGTTATAAAATAAACTTCCGTTATTTATATTTCCGAAACTGTATATAAAAATATTGCATGCAGCGGGGATAGTCAGATTTCTGCTGCCTCCGCTGAATAAAAATATTGTACCGTTACAGTAAATATTCGAACTGTTAAAGCTCATGTTATTGGCAACTGTTAAAGTCTTAATAATGCCGATAGTCAGTATGGAAATATTATTTGCGCCTGCTCCTGAGATAGTGAGATTTGAATCAATGGAAAGATGGTTTATATTAATGAGAGAATTATTTACAATGCTTCCCTTCGCTGATAAAATACCCGTTCCGCTTATGGTTCCGTTATTAGTAAGAGTCTGTCTTGTTTCAACAGTATAAATACCGTTACAGGTGATCGTTCCGCCTGCATCTATGGTAACTTCCTTTCTCAGTATCGATTTATAAAAGACATTAGAGCAGAAAATATTTGTACTGCCCACGGAAGATTTAACTTTTAATTTCACATCGAAATTAGAATTCCACATAAGATTTAGATCCATGACTCCGGAAGAAGCCGTCACGACAGTACCTGCTCCTGTAATATTTCCGTTACCAAACAGCGTGAGGTCAGTTCCTGATTCATTAATTATTTCCAGCTCTATTCCTGAATTAATACTGAGACTGCCGCCGCTTTCGACTATAAGCTTACCGGCGGTTTTATTTCCTGTCAGTGTAACAGTATGCGGACTTATGATCTTTATCTCATCATTATTATATGCGTCAGGCATTGCTGCAGCGGGATCCCAGCTTGAGCCGCCGTTTGTCGAAGTGACCCACGTCGAAAGCGAATTCCAGTTTCCGGTACCATTACTTTTGTAAATTAAGGAAGCTTGTAGTGAAGTTTGGGTTAGTATTATTAGAACGAATGCGCAGAAGAATTTATAAACCATATATGCTTTTAAAATTTTTTTTAAATAAACAGAACTTTTAAAAAGCCTTAATTCTCCTTATCAAAATTTAGGGTATATAAAAATAAGCTATTTAAAAAATATAAACTAATTATTTTTTTAAATGGTAACAAGCTGTTCCGTACACATCAATTTTATTAGTATGCAATCAGACGGGATAAAAGTGAATTTGATTTATATTTTTATATTTAAGTCCCGTAGGGACTCTATATTGGTAGCAAAATGAGAGTAAGAGTTTTAGTCCCGTAGGGACTATATATTGGCAGCAAATGAGAGTAAGATTCCATACTCCCGTATGGAATCTAAACCATTATCACATCCATGCTTGATGTAAGTTCTCTTTCTAATTCCGAAATATTTTGAACGCTTAAGAAAAAAAAATTTATCGTGTACAAAGCTTAAACGGTTTCCGATGAAGCTGCATTTTATTTAAGGTCTAATAATCGCAATGAAAGCGAAAGAATTATTTTCCGCAATAAGATAATCTGAAATATCAGTAAGCCCGTCGCCGTTCAGATCAGTATAAATATAACCCGTAAGAAATATCGATGCGTCATTATCGATTAAACTCAGATCGGAAATATCAACAGCATCATCTTTGTTTACGTCTCCGCTGTAAACTGCATACAGGTCGGGTGAAGTATCTATGTGAATTAAATTATTACCGAACGCCGCATCAGATGAATTTGTAAAATCATACGAAACAGAATTTCCTGAAATTACACTCTCCGCATCTGCGCTCCATGTCTCAAGGGAATTTCTGTGTTCAATCACAAAAAAGTATGAACCGGTCTGCACTGTCTCAAAATAGAACTCTCCTGAAAATGTCACAGAGTCAATTACAGAGTATGAATAATCAACAACTGCATACGGTGAATTCTGATTTCTCAAAATAAGTTTTACCGTATCCCGAAGATTTAATGTATGTTCAACCTCAGAATAAATTCCCTGAACAATAATTTTCATATCAACCGAAGTCCGTGCGGATATAAATAAAGATACGAGATGCACAAACGCCGCCTGCGTATAAATGCCGGGTTCGGTAATTGTCCATGAATTCTGCGGCCAGCTTGAATTCCAGTCTTTATAAGATTTCTGGATCGGCTGACCAAGCGGAGGAGTTACAAGCGACGGACTGCATAATGAATTACTTCCTCCGCAGCCGTTAGGACAGCAAAAGTCCAGTGAGTATGAAGGATTTACTCCGCCCGCAATGAACCCGGGAGCCGGACCGTAAACGGAAGTACCAACTTTGTCCCATAACGCGCTGCCGTCTTCAAACCATGCATGATAAACTTCGTTAATGGAATTCTCCGCGCCGTAAGCCGACATGTTTGTCAGATAACAAAATGCTGTCGGATTGACACCATGAAAATAATTTACAAAACCAATAGCTGCATTTTTATAATCTGTATTACTCAATGTGTCGAGTTTATAAGTTATCATATTATTAAACATAACTCCCTGCCTCGCCTTTGTAGTGTTGCTTCCCCATGTGTAATTCTGATTTGAAATGTATGACCTGTATGCATCTGTATTATTCAGATATGCAGGTAAGTTATCTGCATTATTTGTCTTCATCGAATTTCTGTAAGCGTTACGGATCGAATTTCCGACAGTGGAAGAAATACCGCTGAGAGAGGAATAATATAAAAGCATATTCTGCTGAGCGCATTCAAAGGGATATGCATATCCCCATTGAAGCAGATGCATCTGTGAATAATTACTTTCGAAAAAAGTTTTGTATGAAGTGTTACCTGTAAGATGATATAGGTAAACGGAAGCTGAGAGCTTTCTGACAAGTCTTTCATATGAACTGACTTCCTGTTCACCTGCTCCGATAATACCTGAATTATAAAATACAGCTGTATCATTTGCTGCTCCCCAGTTCCATCCGTTTATTGCTGCATTCATTAATGTTTCTGCATATGCAGACTGCCCTATACTGTTGAACTGAATTGCAGCGAGTGCGAAAATTGATGCAGCGGTAAAAGTAGCTGAGGCGGTAGCCGGTCCGTAAAATCTCTGTGCGTTATCGGCTGACGGCGGACTTGCAGAACTGAAATTCATGACTCCGACAATTGACAATACAGATCCGTTGGCATTCTGCATCTTCAGCAGCCAGTCAAGTTCATATTTTATTTCATCTAGAATATCCGGAATGCCGTTTCCCGATTCAGGAATATTCAGAGCATCAGTCCATACTTCAGGATTTTCTTTGTATGCAAGCAGCAGATCTGTCATAGCATCAAAAGTAAAGTTGACATATTTATTATAATCACCTGCATCATGCCATCCTCCGGATAAATTTTTCGAAGTGGAAAAATTATTATTATTGTATAGCCTGCAGTCGGTATCCTGCAGCGCGCCTTTGTGACACTCACTGTCTGTCCATCCGGTCTGCGCATAAGGAAGAGATTTAGATGAGCCGCATCTCTGATAATAAAAAGTTCTTAAGGTCTGTCTCAGAGCATTCTCATAAATATTTTCACTTATCTCAAATCTGTAAGACGCGGCGTTATTCAATGAATCATAAATGTAGTAAGAGCCGGAAGCGCTGACAGAAGTGAAATCAAACCACCATACTTTATCCCCGCTTTGAGAATGAGTCGCTCCGCCATTCCATTGAGTGATCGCAGCTGAATAAACAGTTACATCATCATTCCATCTTTTTACTTTATAAATATTTCCCGGTGTGAAAGGATCATTACTGTTATAACCCGTAACAGGATTACTGATGACTGCGACCTTTCTGTCCGCCGGTCTGTAACCGAACTGATCTGTTTTAATGTGATTGTCTGTATTTGTAGGAGCTGCCCCGGTATTATCCGCAACTATTATAAATAAAATAATAATCAGGAATAGTTTTAATATTCTTATCATTCTTTTCACAAGAGTATTTTTTGAATTAGATAAAATTGGGGTTATTAGAAAATAAAACTCAGCAGTATAAAAAAACAGTAATTTATTTTAGCAATAAAATATCATTGCAATGATCAATTATGAAATGATTATGAAAAATGGTTAATGAAATTTATCACTCAAGTTTTTTGCGGAATCTCAGAGAGCTGACTGTAAGAATTGCAGCTCCCATCAGAAAGAGCGTCAGCAGGTCTTTCCAGAGTTCGCTGAAGCCGAGACCTTTTAATACTATGCCTCTTATAATTGTAATGAAATATTTCAGCGGAATAAGATAAGTCAGATACTGAATTGCTTCAGGCATGCTGTCTATCGGAAATGCAAATCCTGACAAAAAGATCATAGGCATTATAACGAGAAATGCAGACGTTATCATAGCCTGCTGCTGTGTCCTTGATATTGTAGATACAAATAATCCAAGTCCGAGCGTTGACAGCATGAATACAAATGAACATACAAATAAAAATGTCAGGCTCCCTTTCACTTCAATCCCAAACCAGAATCTCATAACTGAAAGTACCAGGATAATAGATACAAACCCCAGTATTGTAAACGGAACTAACTTCCCGACGATCATCTGATATGGTTTTATAGGCGTAACAATAAGCTGTTCCAGAGTTCCGACTTCCCTTTCTTTTACGATAGCAAGAGAAGTCATATTGATCGTAATAATTATCAGTATCAGTCCCACTATGCTCGGCAGCATGAAGTTTCTCGTAGTAAGATTCGGATTATACCAGACACGCGTCTCGGGAATGATCATTCCGGCAAGTGATCTCTTCAGTCCCGACCTCTCCTGTATTTCAGCGGTTATCTCTGAAGAGAAATTATTCAGAATATTCAGAATGTAACCCGATGCAATCGAAGCTTTGTTTCCGTCTGATCCGTCAAAAATTATCTGAATGTCTGCTGTTCTCCGGTTCATAATGTTTTTTTCAAAGTCATCCGGTATTACAATTCCGCAGAGAACTCTTCCGTCATCCAGTGCTTTTTCCAGATCATCATAATTCGCTGTAAAGTCATTGAACTTAAAAAATCCCGATCCTTCCATATCTCTCAGCAGTTCTCTGCTCTTTCCCGATTTGTCCATATCATACACTGCTGTATTAACATAATTAAGATCACGATTTGCAGCATATCCCAGAAATACAAGCTGTATTATCGGCGCGATAAGAACTATGACAAACATCTTCGGGTCTCTTAAAAACTGTCTGAATTCTTTATTTATAAATAGTCTTATTATTTTCATGTCATCTGTTCTCTCTTAATTCTTATTGCGGATATAAAAATAAATATGGCTGCAAATATCAGAAGAAAATATATCTGATCAATGAATACCGCTAAGTCTGTTCCTTTTATTAGTATGTTCCTTAAAATTATTATGAAATACTTTGAGGGAGTAATATTCGATAACAGCTGTATAAAATACGGCATGCTTTCAATGGGGAAAATAAATCCAGAAAGTATAATAGTCGGAAGCTGTGATATCAGCTGTGATATCTGAAACGCAACCTGCTGTGATTCAGCAATTGTAGAAATAAATACTCCCATGCTGAGCGTTGCCAGTAAATAGCAGACCGTACCAATGAACAGATCCATATAACTTCCTTTGACTTCCACACCGAAGAGTATGCCTCCCATTAATAATATACTCGCCGCAATGATTAGAGACAGTATCAGATATGGAGTGATCTTTCCGAGTATAAGCTGCAGCGAAGTGACCGGAGAAATTCTTATCTGCTCGATTGTACTGAATTCTTTTTCCCTGACGAGCGAGATGGAAGTAAGTATAACAGTAATAATAATAAGTATCATTGCAATAAGTCCGGGTATAAAAAATAATGTCGAGTCGAGATCTTTATTATACCAGAACTGCATTTCAGCATTTAGGGGAGAGACTGATTTTAATCCTTTCCGTGAAAGTTCTTCCGCAACTATTTTACCATTGAACTGAAAAGTAGCAGCCAGTAAATAATTCTGCACAATACCCGCTGTGCTTGCATCCACGCCGTCCACTATATACTGAATCTTCACATTCTTATCGGACTGAATTTCCTTTTCAAAGTTATCAGGGATTACTATCGCAGCATATATTTTTCCGTTGTTTAAAAGTTCATTAACGTCATTATCTTTTCTTATATGTTCCGTTATTGTGAAATATGATGAAGCGTCAAGACTGCTGAGATACTTTCTCGAAGTTTCGGAATTATCCTTATCAAATACTCCGAGCTTTATATTTTCAACATCTATTGATATAGCATATCCGAATAAAGCAAGCAGAGAAACAGGCAGTAAAAAAATTATCAGCAGACTTCTTTTATCCCTGAAGATCTGTCTGAATTCTTTTACTGATATTGAAATTATTCTCGTGAACATTATTCTCTTTTTTCAAGCAGATTAAGGAATACATCTTCGAGGGAAGGTAAAATAATATTGATCTTCACATTGTCCTGCCTGCCTGTCTTTTCAGAAATCGATCTCTTTATTACATCAAGCTCTTCACTGTTTTCAGAATATTTTTTTTTGAGAATAAGATGAATTGAATTTCCGAATACCGAGACATTTTGCGAATAGTCTTCATCTGAAAGTAATTCAGTAACTGCTATTGTATCATCACAAACAATTTCAAGGACTGTACTTTCAATGAATTCTTCCTTCAGTTCTGCGGGACTTCCTGATGCAATAAGTTTACCGGCGTTGATCAGGATTATTCTGTTGCAGAATTCCGCTTCATCCAGATAATGAGTAGTAACAAACACTGTCATACCTTTGTCGGAAATTTCGTGAATGAGATCCCAGAATTTTCTTCTCGACACAGGATCGACTCCGCCTGTCGGTTCGTCCAGGAATACTATCTTCGGCTCATGCATTACCGCCGCCCCGAGAGCAAGTCTCTGCTTGAATCCGACTGACAATGTCGAGGTTAGTATATTTCCTTTATTCTCAAGCCCGGAAATTTTCAAAGCCCAGTCTTTTCTTTTTTCAAGAATACTTCCTTCGAGCCCGTAGATGCCTCCGAAGAAATTAAGATTTTCATTTACAGTCAGGTCACCATAAAGTGAAAACTTCTGTGACATGTATCCGATATTTTTTTTTACGCTCTCGGGATCTTTGTCAATGCTGAATCCGCTTACAAGCGCATCTCCTGAAGTAGGCTCCAGTATCCCGCAAAGCATTTTGATAGTTGTAGACTTTCCAGCTCCGTTTGCTCCGAGAAATCCGAATATCTCTCCTTTATAAACATCAAAGCTGATATCATTTACAGAAATGAAGTCACCGAATTTCTTTGTAAGATTTTTTACTTCGATTGATTTCAAACTAATGAAATTAAAATATTAAGCATTACCGCTTTCCATTAATTCTATGAAAACATTTTCAAGAGAAGGAATCTTCATCCGTATGTCACTTACAATTATCTTATTATTCTCTAACATTTCTCTGACCTGATTCACTTCAGGAAAGTCACCTTTAAATATCAAGTTCAGCCTGTCACCGAACATCTGCACATCGGAGTTAACATTTTTTTTCAGAATTTTATAAGCGTCTCTCACAGGGATACACACAATTTCCATAACAGTCATATTCATTGCAGCTTTTATTTCAGATGGCGTTCCTTCCGAAATAAGTTTACCGTTATTCATCATTACTATGTAATTGAATCTTTCCGCTTCATCCATATATGGTGTCGAGATAAGAATAGTGATATTCTCTTTTAAAAGTCCGGACAGAATAATCCAGAACTCTCTTCGCGAGACAGGATCGACTCCCGTAGTTGGTTCATCTAAAAAAATAACTTTCGGTCTGTATATCAGCGTGCATGCAAGCGCGAGCTTCTGCTTCATACCGCCGGAAAGTTTTCCCGCCTGAAAATGCCTGAAATCTTTTAACCTTGTAAACTGCAGAAGTTCATCCCTTCTTGTCTGATAATTTTTCACTCCATGAATATCAGCTATGAATTCTATATTCTCATCGACAGTAAGATCTGTATAGAGACTGAACTTCTGCGACAGATAGCCGATCTCATTCTTAATTTTACCTTTACCCTTGGTAGATTCAATTTCGGTGAAATCCACTTCTCCTGAATCCGCTTTCAGCAGTCCGCACATTATCCTGATCAGCGTAGTCTTGCCTGCTCCGTCCGGTCCTACAAGTCCGAAGATTTTGTTTTTCTTAATATTAAAACTTATATCATCAAGAGCGTTAACCTCTCCGAATTTTTTTACGATATTTTTTACGCTGACTGCTGTATCCATTTTACTGTCCGGTTATAATTATCTCAGCATCTGCAGGCATTCCGGATTTCAATTCATAAAGTTCATTCGGTATCCTGATCTTTATTCCGAATACTAATTTCGTTCTCTCTTCCTTTGTCTGAATATTCTTCGGCGTAAATTCAGCTTCGGGTGAAATATATATTACTTCACCTGTATATATTTTACCCGGATATGTATCGTTAGTGATCTCAGCTTTCTGACCGGTCTTGATTTTCCCAAGCTGCTGCTCAGTCACATAAATGAAAAGATCTACAACTTTCAGATCGGCGATATTCAATACGGATGAACCCGTTGTAACAAACTCACCCGGCTCGGCAAGTTTCTTTGTTACTATACCTTCGAGAGGAGATCTGACCGTGCAGTCTTCTATATTTTTACTGATGAGATCTGCATTAGCCTGACTCCTGTTAAGATTCGCCCTTGCCGATTCTATCTCTTCTTTTCTGACAATTGTTTTCACCTTCTTAAGATTTTCTTCCGCGATTTTAAGCTGATTTAATCTGAGTTCATAAATTGTTTTTGCATCATCATATGCTTTTTCAGTGCCTGATCCGGATTCAAATAAATTCCCGAATCTTTTCATGTCTGACTCCGCCTGAGTGAGATTGATCTCAGCATTGGTTACACCGTCCTCAGCGATTAAAATGTCTTCAACTCTCGCTCCCTGCAGCAGCAAATTCAGCTGCGCTTCCGCCTGCCTGACTGAAGCAAGCGCCTGTCTGAGCTGTATGTCAAGAAGGTCGTGATCTATTATAAATAAAATATCATTTGCCTTAACCATATCCCCTTCTCTGACAAATATTTCTTTTATCTGACCTGGAGTCTTTGAGCTGATCACTATATCAGTGGCTTCGATATTTCCTGATCCGGAAATTTCATTTTTATTTTCCTCATCAGCACAACCGGTGATAGCTGCTCCGGATACTAATGCGAAAATAAAATATCCGGTAAAAAATATTAATAATTTAAAATTGTTTTTTTTCATATCAGACTGCTTAAAAGACTAATTATATTTTAATGGAATTTATAATAAATACAGGTATCTCTTTTTTTCTTTTATTAAGGAATTTTCTGAAGTCATCATCATTCATTCCGAAGACATTCATTATCATAGGTCTTGCAAGGAACGGAAAAATACACAGTGAGATCATATTCAGAAAAAGCTGAAGAGGATCCACCGGTTTGATAATGCCGTTCCTTACGGCTGATTTGATCTGCTTAATGAAAACAGCCGGTTTGAGTCTGATCTTTTCGTTGAATATTTTGAAAAATCTTTCAGGATTGTTGTTCATTTCTTTTATAATAAAAGCCGGTATTAATGGATTCTCCGAAAGTATTGTAATGTATTTATCTGTAAAGTAACTGATCTTTTCTAACAATGGCATTTCCGCATTGAGAAGTTCGCTGACCTGCGGTAAAATGTTTCCCGTCGCTTCGGCAAACACTGCATCAAACAACGCTTCCTTGTTCCTGAAATAATAATGAAGCATTGCTTTGTTAATATTTGCCTCATCTGCGATCTCCTGCATTCTTGCGCCATCGAGACCTTTCAGGTAAAATATTTTTTTTGCAGAGGTAAGGATCCGTTCGTGTGTGTTAATGTCTATAGTTTTCTTCTTCATGAATTCTCTGGATTAATATTAACCGTATAGATTAACCGTATAGATTAACCGTTTGGTTAACAATTGCAACTTAACAAGAATCATGAAAATATTCAACTTAATAGATAACCCCTGTTAATTTTCTAACAGGGGCTAAAGCATTTCTTTTTTAATTTTAATCGTTATTATCTGTAGTCATAAAAGACTGTAATTCTCGGAACTACATCTGTCTTTCTTCCTGCAGAGTTTTCATTTTTTTTCGAATAGGCGTTCAGCCAAATGTTTGGCATAATGTGGATCTTTGGATGAGGCAGTATTTCAATTCCCGTTGTTAAAAAATACTCATTAAATCCTGTCTGAGCGGTACTTGAATTATCATTAAAATAATCAAACCTGGTAAAAAATTTTACTTTATCCTTATATAAATTTCCTCTTAGAAAAAGACTTATCCCAAGCGGATCAGTTTCTGAAAGTCCGGAAGCGATGGCTTTGTTTTCCTGATAAAAACTTTCAGCTCCGGCAAAAAAACTTCCGGAATTAAATCCCATAAAAGCGCTTAATGTATATTTATCCTTGTCTCCGAATGGTTCATAATCCCCGCTTACAGATGCAGTAATTTTCTTATCCGCAAAATTTCCCGCAAGTCTGCCGTATATTTTTTTTTGCTTGTTAATTTCTTTAGTAACTCCTGAACCTGTGCCGATCATTAATGAGTAACCAAAATTCTTTTCTGCATCGAAATTTCCGTTCAGTGATATTCCCATATCCCTAGAAAAGTTAACTGATCTAAAATCCATAGATGTTTTTTCAATAGATCTGTAACCCCAGTAAGTTTCCGTCTCATATGAAAAAGAAGGAGTCGGTTGTAATCCAAAAGTCAGATTTGACAGGCTGAAAATTTCCTTCCACGTCAGGAATGCATCCTTTACAAGCACAGCTCTTTTATTATTTGTTAATTTGTCGTTACCATCATATGCAAGCACAAACCTTGCAAAAAAATCATCACTTATATTGTGATCATAGCCTAAGAATATTCTCCTGAATTCAAATGAATTATAATCTTTATTGTATCCGGTATATTCAAGCGCCGTCGAAGTAGAATCCCCGCCTGTTTTGTAAAAGTAATCGAAAAAGACAAGTCCCCATACTTTTCCGGGAGAATTTTCACTTTTATTTTCTTCGTCATCGATATTACTTAGTCCTTGAAATGTCTGAGCATTTAAAATTCCGAAAGCTAATAACAGAAAAAAAACTGTAAATAATTTATTCATATTTTTTCTATGTAAAGTTATTGTTAAATCTTTCTTACAAAAATATAAGAATTATTATTAAAAAAGATGATATAAGTCAATTTATTCAGAATTAATTTTATTATTGATTAAAATTATTCAATTGTAATAAAGCTATATTTTTAGGAATTTTCGTAAAATCAGTCATCAAATGAAAAATATTCTATTCCCAACGGATTTCTCACAGAATGCAGACAATGCATTAAACTATGCAATTGATATTGCTGCAAAGACAAAAGGCGTATTAATACTGTTTCATGCTTACAGCGTGCAGCTTATTGATCCGAATATGCCTGCTGAAATTTATCTCTCAGCATATCAGGAAGAAGAAAAAACCGCAAAGGAAAATCTCGAAGATCTTAAAAAAAGAATCATTGAATCAAACAGGGATACTAACGGGAACAGTCTGTTTGATGTGGAAGCAGTGGTATCGCAGGGTCTTATTGTTGATGAAGCGGTATCAATGATCGATGAATTTAAAATCGATCTTGTCATTATGGGGACTCACGGAGCGACCGGTCTGACTGAACTCATCCTGGGAAGCAACACTGCAAGTATGATTGAAAAATCTCCCGTTCCGGTTCTCGCTATTCCTCAGAACGCTCTCAACAAATCAATTGAAAATATCGTTTACGCATATGATGACATCAAAGCAAATATGATCTCATTTCAGAGACTATTGAAATTTGCCGAAATATTCGATTCCGAAATTACTTTACTGCATATCATAGAAAGCGGCAGTAATACTGAAGAGAAAAATAAAAGAGAGTTTGAAAATATTAAAAATTCCGTTGGTTCGGATAAAATAAAATTAGCATTGGTCATGGAGGAAAATGTACTTGAGGGTATTAATGATTTTATTAATAAGAATGAAACGGATGTACTTGCAATGGCAATTAAAAAAAGAACTTTATTAGACAAAATTTTCAGCAGAAGCATTACAAAGAAAATGGCATATCATACAAAGATCCCTTTGCTTGCTCTTCATAAAGTCTGATTCTGCATTAATATGCTTCTGAATATTTCTCAACTATATTAAATTTCTTTTGACCGAAAAATTATTCCTGATTGACGCAATGGCGATGATATACAGGGCGTACTTTGCCATGATATCAAGTCCGCTTATTAATTCAAAAGGTAAAAATACTTCCGCTGTTTACGGTTTTGTAAATTCACTTATCAAAATTCTCGAAGAGCAGAGTCCCGATCATATCGCTGTCTGCTTTGATACCGCTTCCCCTACTTTCCGTCATATAGAATTTCCTGCATACAAAGCTCAGCGTCAGGAAATTCCGACTGATATGCCGTGGCAGATCGATAAAGTCAAAGAAATTGTAAAAGCGTTTAATATCCCGATGATAGAGCTGCCGGGCTATGAAGCCGATGATATTATTGGTACGCTTGTCAAGCAGGCGGAAAAAGGAAATGTGTTAAGCTATATGGTAACTCCGGATAAAGATTATATGCAGCTGATCTCGGATAAAGTGTTTATGTTCAAACCTGCAAAAACTCAGTACGGAACGGATAATGAAATTATTGACAAGGAAGGAGTTTTGAAAAAATTCGGAGTAACTCCGGATAAAGTTATAGAAGTGCTCGGACTGATGGGAGACGCCTCGGATAATATCCCGGGAATAAAAGGAGTTGGAGAGAAGACAGCAACAAGCCTGATTCAGGAATTCGGTTCTATAGAAAATATGTATAAGAATATTGATAAGATCACAAAGCCGAAGCTTAAGGAAAATATTCTTTCTCAAAAAAAGGAAGCTCTGCTTTCATATATGCTTGTGCAGATCAAGACTGACGTTCCGCTGAATATAAATTTTCATAATCTGAATAAAAGACCTGAAGATGCGGAGCTGCTTTCTTCACTATTTGAAGAACTTGAATTTAAAACGCTCACGAGAAAGTTTGCAAAGGACGGAGCAGGCGGAGATACATCTTCAGCCCCAAAGAGCAATATGAGACCTGGTGCAAATGCTGAACTTTATGAAAATATTAAAGTCGATGTAAAAGACAAACCCAGGATCATAAAAACTATTGCTGATGTAAAGCATGAATATATTATTATTAAAAACGTTAAGGAATTTGACAATCTCATAAAACTTCTCAATAAAGAAGACATAATTTGCTTTGACACGGAAACTGACGCTCTCGATGCTATGAATACAAACTTAGTTGGTATGTCTTTTTGTTTTGAAGAATTCAAAGCTTATTATGTGCCTGTCTCCGGAAATCTCTTTGACAGAAAAGCTAAAAAAGGTATAAAGGAAAAATCACTTTTTGATAATGCTGAACAGATTGCAGCAAATGAAAATTCAACAAAAGGAATTGACATAAGTATTGCAGTTGAAAAAGTTAAACCGTTACTCGAAAATAAAAAAATTAAATTCGTCGGACAGAATCTGAAATATGATTATCTCGTGATGAGAAATTACGGAATAGAAATGTCCAATTTGTTTTTTGATACACTGATCGGCGCATATATATTAAGACCTGAAGGCGCGCATGATATGGACAGTCTGTCCGAAAAATTTTTAGGTTACAGACCTATCTCAATAAAAGAGCTGATAGGCAAAGGCAAGGAGCAGATCACGATGGATAAAGTTGATATTGATAAAGCAGGCGAATATGCTGCGGAAGACGCCGACGTTACGCTACAGCTTTTTTATAAATTAAAGTATGATCTCGGGAAAGCGGATATGAGAAAACTCTGTGATGATATTGAATTTCCCCTTATTAAAGTTCTGTCTGAAATGGAATTCGCAGGATTTAAAGTAGATGAAAAAATCCTCGCCTCAATAAATAAACAAACGGAGAAATTCATAAAAGAATATGAAGCAAAAATTTATGCCGCAGCCGGAGAAGAGTTTAATATAAATTCAACACAGCAGCTTGCTCATATTTTATTTAATAAACTAAACCTTACTCCACTTAGAAAAACCAAAACTGGTTTTTCCACTGATGTGAAAGTTCTCGAAGAGCTTAAGTATCAGCATGAGATCGCTGCATTACTTGTCGATTACAGAATGCTCACAAAACTGAAATCAACTTATCTCGACGGTTTAAAAATGCAGTCAATCCGAGGACAGGAAGAGTTCATACGGTATTCAATCAGGTGGCGGCGGCGACAGGCAGACTTTCAAGCGTCGATCCGAATCTGCAGAATATTCCGATCAGAACTGAAGCCGGTAGGAGTCTCAGAAAAGCGTTCGTCCCTCGGGATAAATCTTATCTTATTATGTCAGCGGATTATTCACAGATCGAACTCCGCATTATGGCGCATTATGCAAATGATGACAATATGATAAATGCATTCAAAAGAAATCACGACATTCATACTGAAACTTCCATGAGAATATTCGGATTGAAATCAAAGACTGAAGTTACTCCGGGTATGAGAAGAAAAGCAAAGGAAGTTAACTTCGGGATCATTTACGGAATAGGAGCTTTCGGACTTGCAAACCGGCTTGAGATAAAAAATTCAGAGGCAAAGGAAATTATCGAAAGGTATTTTCGCGAGTATCCGAATGTAAGGACATATATGGAAGAGACAAAGAAGTTCGCGCATGAAAACGGCTATGTGGAAACACTTCTCGGCAGAAGGAGATATCTAAGTCAGATCAATAATCAAAATGCAGCGGCAAGAGCTGAAGATGAAAGAGCCGCGATCAATATGCCGATACAAGGCACGGCTGCTGATATGATAAAGATTGCGATGAATAATATTTACATCGAGTTTGTTAAAAATAAACTTGAATCGAAAATGCTTCTGCAGGTGCATGATGAACTTGTATTTGAAGTTAAGAAAACAGAACTGGAGAAAGTTAAAAAGTTCGTTATCGATAAAATGAAGAATGCGATAAAGCTTAGTGTGAATATTGAAGTGGAAGTCGGTGTGGGAGAGAGCTGGTATGAGGCGCACTGATTCAATTATCAATTAACAATTATCAATTAACAATATTATTTGACATTCCGTATGCTCCCGGCGGGAATCAATCATCGAATATGTTCGGAGGATGCAAAATGCCTTTTGCAAGTAACAAAGTTTGTCGTTCCCAAACTCTGATTCAGTCAAAAGCACGGACTTTGGAAGGCGAAGGCTTTTTGAAAAGTAAAGTTTTTTAAACATAAATTTAATATAATAAGATGATAGTAGTTACAGGCGGGGCGGGGTTTATAGGCAGTGCGATTGTGTGGCGGCTGAATCAGCTTGGGATAGATGATGTAATTATTGTAGATGATTTTGATAAAGATAAGGACAGTATAAAGGACGGTTCATTTGATGAAGATAAGTGGAAGAATCTTGTTCACCTGAGGTATGCCGATATTTTTGACAAAGAAGATTTCGGTCATATGCTTTCTTCCGACTTCATGAAAAATTTTGAAGTGGAAACAGTATTTCATCTTGGCGCGAACAGTTCCACTACGGAAAAAGATTTCGGTAGTCTTCTGAGAAATAATTACGAGTACACAAAATATCTCTGCGAAAAAACTTTAGATAATAATGTCAGATTTATTTACGCTTCATCAGCAGCTACTTACGGTGACGGCGCAAACGGTTATAAGGACAATGAAGAAAAGCTTAACACGCTTGTTCCGCTGAACGGATACGGTTACTCAAAACACATGTTCGATCTCTGGGCAAAGAAGCTGAGACTGTTTGACAAAATAGTCGGGCTGAAATATTTCAACGTCTACGGTCCTAATGAATATCACAAAGGAGATATGAGAAGCGTTGTCAATAAATGTTTTCATCAGATCAAAGAGACCGGAAAGGCGAGATTATTTAAATCTTCAAATCCGGATTTCGGTGACGGCGAACAGAGCCGTGATTTTCTTTATGTGAAAGACGCAGTTGAGATGACTTTATTTTTTAGGGAAAATAAGATCGTCAATGGAATTTACAATATCGGTACAGGTGAGTCAAACAGCTTTAATGAATTTGTAAAACCTGTTTTTAAAGCTCTTAATATTAAAGAGAATATTGAGTATTTTGATATGCCGGAAATTCTACGTGAGAAATATCAGTATTATACAAAAGCTGATATCAGCAAACTCCGTAAAGCGGGTTATGATAAAAGCATTTATAAAATTGAAGATGCTGTTACAGATTATGTGGGAGGATATTTAAATGCTGAAGACGCTTACTTAAGTTAATAGTTAATAGTTAATAGTTAATAGTTAATAGTTTTAAAAAAGAAATAAATAAAAAAATATATGAAATACATTTTAGGAGTTTTAGTTTTATTAGTGTTTGCAGGAAATTCATTTTCGCAGGATCTTCCGCATTACATGACGAATAAAGAAAAAGCGGAATATAAGAATTACGTTCCGCCGGTCTTCCAGACTGACGATACTAATCCCCCGCCGACTCCCGTAAGGACAATGGCTGAATGGGAAGAAGTGCAGGGCGTCATAGTCGCATGGACTCAATACACAACTATTATCAGACAGATCGTGGATTATGTGCAGGATGAATGTCAGGTATTCATAGTATGCAGCGATTCGAATACGGTAAAGACATTTCTCACAAGCGGCGGCGTGCCGCTTGTAAATCTCAAATTCATAATTGCTCCGTTCAATTCTGTATGGTGCAGGGATTACGGTCCGTGGGCTGCATACTCGGGAATTGCCGACAGTCTTAAAATTATAGACTGGATATACAACAGACCGAGACCGCTAGATGATCAGTTGCCGGTTGCATTTGCAAATTACGCCTCGCTTCCGATCTATCAGGCGATTGTATCTCCGAATAATCTTACAGCGACCGGAGGTAATTTAATGGTTGACGGAAACGGCACCGGATTTTCTTCAAGACTTATCATTGATGAAAATCCTACAAAAACTGAATCACAGATAGACGGAATTATGAACAGCTACATGGGCGTCACAAGATATATTAAAATGAATACGCTTCCATTTGATCAGATCCATCACATTGATATGCATATGAAATTATTAGATGAGGAAACAATAATGGTGGGACAATATCCGACGGGCGTTGCTGACGGTCCGCAGATCGAAGCGAATCTGCAGTATGTTTTAAATAATTTTCAAACCTGTTACGGCAGACCATATAAAGTAGTAAGGATTCCGATGCCGCCGAGCGCATCAGGTCAGTATCCGCCGAGTTCAAATTATTTTACATATACGAATTCCGTGTTTGTAAATAAAACTGTAATAGTTCCGATTTACGGACTTGCGCAGGACACTACCGCTCTCAGAATTTACAGAGAAAATCTTCCAGGCTACAGAGTGGTTGGAATTAACTCAAGCGGAATGATCTCCGCTCTCGGGGCGATTCACTGCATTACAAAAGAGATTGGTGTAGCAGAGCCGGTATTTTTTTCGCATGCAAAACTTCACAACACTTTAAATACAACTTCTCCTTACGAAGTAAAATCATTTATTAAAACGCTTACAGGCGTTGCTTCTGCGAAAGTATTTTGGCGAACAGATACGACTCAATCCTACAATGAAGTCACGATGACTATGAGTTCTGATACATTCAGAGCGCCAATTCCTGCGCAGCCTCTCGGCACTAATATTTATTATTACATTTCGGCAAGTTCGGTTTCCGGCAGAACTTCATCAAAGCCGATCACAGCCCCGGCAGGTTACATAAAATTTGTAATTGACAATCCGACTTCAGTAACTCCGCTGACATTGCAGCCGGAAGTTTATACATTATCACAGAACGTACCGAATCCTTTCAACCCGGAAACGAAAATAAATTTTTCAATTCCGAAATCAGGATTAGTCACTCTGAAAATTTATGATATCTCAGGAAGAGAAGTTTCAACAGTTGTTAATGAAGTGAAGAAATGCAGGAAGTTACATAGTTGGATTTAATGCATCGAATCTGCCGAGCGGAGTTTACTTTTATAGAATGGAGACAGAAGGATTTGCTGATACAAAGAAAATGATGCTGATCAAGTAATTATGTACATTGAGTCCCCGCGCTATTTTCACTTTAAATTTAAATGTAAGCATTGCGGGTGACTCAATGTGAACAGGTAAAAAAAATAATGCTGATCAAGTAGTTAATGCCATTGAGTCCCCGCGCTATTTCACTTTAAATTTAAATGTAAGCAGTGCGGGTGACTCAATGTGAACGGGACAAAGAATGAGGTTTTAAAGTGATCTGAGAATTACTAATTTTAGTTAAAATATTATTGGAAAGATGTAATATACATTTCAGGACAGAATCCTTTTCATAACCTTAAATTCAAAATTATGAAAAACTATATAAAGAATGTTTTAATCTTACTTTGTTTTATAATTCCTTTGAATGCAGCAGTCTCGCAAATTCAGTTTTTTGACTCGGTAAAGACCGTAGTATCTTCTCCTACCTATGATTATAAAAATCCTGTTTTCAGTAAAAACGACGATCAGTACGGATTTTCGAATCATTGCTGGCTTGCATATGAAAGACATTCGGGGAATGCTTCAGAAATAGTGGTAAGGAAAGCAATGTACTCTTCCTATGAAAACGAAATAGTAATTTCAAATACAACAAACTCTCTGAATTTAAATCCGGCTCTTTATAACGAAATGATTGTATGGCAGTCAAATGCAAGAGGCAACTGGGATCTATATTATTCTATATTTTCAGGGAACAGTTGGTCTGCACCTCTCCTTCTTGATTCTTCCGATTCGAATGAAACAGATCCTTATATAAGGAATAACAGTTTAGCTCCTATCCAGTACAATTTCACATACCTAACTTATAAAAGAGATAATTCCATTAGATTCAAGAGATATAAAACAAGTACGGGAGTCTGGGATAATGACACGCTCGTTACAGATGGAATATATGAAGATCTCACACCTCATCTCAGTAAAGGAAGTTTCAGCACACAGTTCGGTGTAGAATTTTTAAGAAAACTTCCGGGAGGTATTACAAGATTGTATCAGAGATTATTTTATGAAAACTATACCGGATTGCCGATTGCATGGGAAAATGAACTGGAATTATATCAGCCGAATTCACAGAGCAACCTTTCTTTATCTTATGCCACATCTGAATTTCTGACCTATTCTTATGACACATTAAATAATGTGAATATTCTGGGCTTTGAGACAAATTTATTTCACAGTAAAATAGTGATTACGAAAAATGTTCCGGGTAAACATCTTCTCGGCAAAGGTGCTTTGATGGGTATTATTATAGATAACTTGAATTATTATTTCAGCGCGTTCAGTGTCTTATCGAAATTTTCCGATTCACTTTTTTTTACATTTATAAACAGACCCGGTTCATTTAACGAAAATCCTGAATACAAAAAGTTATATCTTGGCGATACAAGCTTAAGTATAAAATTTAATGTCAGCACGCCAATTTTCAATCAGAATTTCTACAGGATTAAAACCGTTTGGGAACAGACATCGGGAGGCAGAACTTCTCTTGTCGAATCATATTTGACAGATTTTCTAATTGGAATTGAAAGCAATACTTCCGGTGAGGTAAATTTCTATCTGAGTCAGAATTATCCGAATCCATTTAATCCGATGACAATTATCAGTTATCAACTTGCAAATTCAGATTTTGTTACTTTGAAAATATTTGATGTGCTCGGGAATGAAATTGAAGTCCTTATAAATGAAAAACTAAATGCCGGAGAATATGAAATTGAGTTTGACGGCAGTGACTATCCATCAGGAATTTATTTTTACAGAATCGAAACTGACGGATTTGTTCAGATAAAGCGTATGATGCTTGTGAAATAATTTTTTCAAAGAAATATTCGTAAATACTTTCAAGTAATTTATGAAATTAATTTTCATATTTTTAATTACAATAATATCTATATCCGATTCTGTTTCGCAAGGTGAACCCTGGAAAAGACCGCTGAAGATATGCACCGGCTCTGACGGATTAAACTTCACAAATATTCAGACATTTCAGGATTCAGCCGGAGTGCCGTGTGTTATAATGTTACCTGACGGAAATTTAATAAGCGCGTTTCAATGGTTCCGGCAACCTGTCGGTTCTTTAACATGGGACAGAGTAGCGGTAAAATTTTCATCAGACAGCGGAATATCTTGGACTTCACCGCAACCTGTGATTATGAACGGTTTACCTTCAAATTTCAAAAGACCGTTTGATCCTGCGCTTACAGTTACTGACAGCGGCAAAATAAGGATGTTTTTTTCTAGCGGACTAAATGTAGTCTTTGACACTTCGATTAATACTTACTCTGCAATTTCAAATGACGGAGTAAATTATATTTTCGAACCAAATATCAGATTCGGTCTTCCGGACAGACCTGTAATAGATCCGGCTATTATAAAATTCAACGGACTGTGGCATCTGATAAATCCGGTTACCGGCGGCGGTATCGGCGCATATCATAATATTTCAAATAACGGTTTGGATTTTACAAGAGTATCTGATATTGTTTCAGATGTCTCTCACAGTTGGATAGGAAACTTTATGATAATCAGCGCAACGGAATTGAGATTTTACGGCAGCGGAATGAATATCTGGTTTTCTTCCAGTTCGAACGGAGGGATTTGGTCAGCATTTATAAATACAAATATTAACGGCGGAGATCCCGCCCCCATAAAATTAAGCGAGAATAATTTTCTGATGATATATACAGGACAGCCTTATCCTGTTTCTGTTACTGCGAATATTGAATCCGCTGATAATTATAAACTTTCACAAAATTACCCGAACCCATTCAATCCGCAGACTATTATAAACTATAAATTGTCAAAACCGGGTAAAGTTTCACTTAAAGTTTTTGATGTGCTCGGGAATGAAGTTGCAACTATTGTGAATGAAAAGCAGAATGCCGGAAGTTACAATGTTGAATTCGACGGAAATGAATTAGCAAGCGGAGTATATTTTTATCAGTTACTATTGGGGAATTTTACCGAAACAAGAAGTATGCTTTTACTGAAATAGTTTGTAGTATCAATTGAGTCACACATCCAATAACTCCTTTGCTCCGTGCTGTTTTAAATGTTAATTAAACGTAAGCAGTGCGGGTGACTCAATCTGAATTGGGGAAATTGACGCTGATAAAGTAGTTTTTTGCATTGCTAACCGTAGATAATTTAACAGACAAAAATAATATTGCAATAGCAGTTAATAATACCTTTGATTTTGTAACTGCCATGATACCCGTAATGTATTCACAATAACCGGCTGACTTTAAATCAAAAATTGAATAGAATTTATCAGATCGTTTATATGAAATAAGATTTAGGATTTTAAAAGCGGAATAATTAAAGTATTACACTTCTACCGGAACAGAAATAACAATTGGTTCCATAACTGTATGCTTATCTTTAATATCCTGATTCGCCGGATCATTTATTATAGCTCCGAGTTTATCCATATCCGTAACCTCTATAACAAGTGCAACTGAATTCGGATCGTCTTTATCCTGAAACGTCTGAAAACTTGATACAGCCGGAGCAAACAGCTCCATCCTGTCCTGATGACCTTTTATCCATGTATCAAAATCACCTACTTTGTGTCTGACAATTATTGTCGGCATTTTTATTAATTTTAATTAATTATTTATATTAAAAAAATGTCACAAGGATTTTAGAATAATTCATCTAAAATGCTAAGTGACATTTTAATTACATGTCTCTTAAAAGATCTTCGCAAAAATTTTTATCTGCGAAATATGATAGTTTCATCATACGGAATTTCCTTTCCTGACATATTCATTGTTCCTTTTGCATTCATTATCATTTCATTTCCGGCAACAAGAAACGATCTTGTTTCAGTCATCATAGAGTTACTATTGTTAATTGTAACTTTATTATCGCTGAATGCGCCGCTGCCTATTGATATATTATCTGCTCCCCATGAATCAAACCACCAGGTCTTGGCATTTCCCATTTGATCGACGCCGAAAATTCCTTTACCCTGATAAGCCTTTGTAACGTCTTCCTTACCGGTCGACCTCAGATCAAGAATTAAGAACTGGTGATTAATATCCCAGTAAATTTTCAGATCCTGTACCATCGGAATTCCCATCATATCGCTTTCGGCAGTCCAGTTGCCTGTCATATCTTCATAGACCTGGTTAACGATACCGGGCGGTGGTAACATCTGACTATCATCCAGAGCTTCGTCCTGTGCTTTGACCTTTACTGAAAACAGTAAAGTTAGTATAAAGCAAAAACTTAAAAAATTTTTAAACATAATAATTTCCCTTTCTTTAATTAGTTAATTAGTTAATTAGGTGATAAACAAAATTACAAAAAAATTTAATCAATTCATAACGGAGATTTTAAAAAATTATTTCAAATCTACTGTCAAACTTTTGGAAGACAGTAACAAAGACTGGTATATATATTTTTTATCTCAGAATGCTTTTACTTTACTTCTTGAAAATCCGAAATTAATACCTGCAAGCGCAATTATATTATTGACTTTGGAAAAATTTTTCCCGAAAGTGGACGTGATGTATAAGTTGTCAGAAAATTTATAACTCCCTATTACAGCAATTCTGTTATCGTTATAATTATTTTCCGTCAGATCCAGCCGCTGAAGATATTCAAGTGAAAGACAGAACTGCCCTATATCATAATTAAGTCTTGTACCAACATCAGCAAGATCCGCCTTTACAGTATATTCTTCAAAATTTTTATTATATAAATAACGGGAAAGTACAGTAAAATAAAAGTCATCACCTCCGGGCCGGATGTTTAAAGAAAGCCATGCAGCCCATCTGCTGAATACCAGATCATCGAATGAATTTGTAACCGAACCTCCTCCGACAGCTCCGGCAATATCTATATTAAAAACAGGCTTCTCAGTAATGCCGACATACTCCTTACGCAGCTGTTCTATTTTTTCAATTTCCAGATCTTCAGAACTTTCCGATAGTTCATTCTCTATTTCTTTTTTTATAGTTCTTAATTTTTCAGACTGGGATTTACCATAGGACTGATATACTCTTGTTCTGAATCCTCCGGTCAGATAATTATTATTGTCCGCTTTAACTGAAGTTACTGAAACTGAAAGATTATAAAGAACGGGAAAATTATCAGCAGTCATAATTTCCGCTGTCAGTTTAGGATGTGACGTCAGCCAGTACGGAGCAAACTCCATCGCTCCTCCGGTACCCTGAAAAAAACCTATTATGCTTAATCCGAATCCCTGAGGAGTAGTCGGTCTTTCTATTGATGCCGGCGCTTCATCCAGCAAAATAAATCCCGGAGATGTAGGTGTTTCTAAATTTTGAAAAGTAAGTTCTTCAGAATTATTTTGCGCATAACCATCGGCTGTAATACAGACAAATAACAAAAAAAGAAACGTCAATATATTTATAATGTATTTACCGGTGAAATTTGCGATACCGCTTTCAGACGCAGCGCCGTGATCTATTTTTGTAAACAGTACTTGATTTTCCTGATTAAGTATAGTAGAAGTAATTACGCAGACATTTGTAAATGCATTTACATCCAGCACATTAGTTTCTATTTCAATTTCTTTCTCTATCAGTTCTGAAACAGTTCCTATAAATGCCGGCTCGGACAGATTTCCTTTTGCAAGAAGTTTACCGTCTGATGTAACTTTATTTCCGCCGATCTGACCGTTTCCTATTACAACAGATAAATAAATGTTATCCTTTACGTTCAATACATTCACTATCCTCGGAACTGGTTTTAGTTTGTATTTTTTAATTTCCATTTTAGTAAATTTTATTTTATGAGGATTGTGAAATTTATTGGGAATTAATTTTAACACTAACTTTAAAACAATTTAACTCAACGGGGAAATATTCTCAAAACATTCGAAATCATTTTCAGTCATTTGATTCACCTTTTGGAAATCAAAATAAACATTTGAAATTATAATATCAATATTTCAGATTTCTTCAGACGGCAAAAGTGTTCCAATAATAAAACCGCTGATGATTAAAGCTGATTTCTTTTAATAATATATTTTGTCACTTCATAGTTAGAGGTGGTCAAAAAGTCTGCACAAGTTAATCAGTTAATATCATACCAATCACACGGTAAATTTTTTGAGATCAAACATCGGCGGGATTTTCACAATTGCTGAAAATTGCAGTTTGACTTATAGCTGTGTTTGTGATAATTTGCATCAGGTAGTTTTAAATAATAAAAGGAGAAAACATGAATATGATAAGAGCACCTGTTAATTCACAATTACGAATTAGGAATTACGAATTGAAAATTTTTAATAACACCTTCACCGTTCGCTTTATAAGTTACACCATTCTATCTCACGTCATTTCGCTACGGACGGCATAATAAAACGACGATACTATATTTCTCACATGGAAAAACTCATTAACATTTTTAAGAGACACGATTCATTAACCTTTAAACTATTTTATTATGCGTACAATTATTGCAATACTATTAGTAAACTTTTTTATCGCTTACACTTCCGAAGCTCAACCGCAAAATGACAGCAGCAGAAATCCGGAAGTTAAGTCATCAGGACATTCACAAAATCTTTACGACGAAAATGTCCATATGTATATCTGCCTACAGGCGCTGAGTCTTCTTAAAGACAAATATCCGAATTATGACTTTTCAAAATTCGATCAGAGAATAGGCAGCATTAGTGATCAGGGAACGCGCGCATGGCAGACCGGTAAGATCACAACAGGAGCATACAGGGAAGACAAAGAGGATGTTGTTTTTGATATAAGAGGTCCTTTCAGCTGGTATGTCAGCAACTCGCATTTTTGGAATGCAGATGACAGAACCAACGGCGACAATTCTCTTACATATCTGAATTCAATTGGTCATTTCCCAAATGCATTTACTAAACTGTACAGATTTCTGGACGGTCAGTGGTTCAGCTGGTCAAACGGCTACGGAGGAAGAGAATACATAAATTATCTTCATCAGTCCGGTTATGTATTCAGATACAGTTATCATACACGGGGACTTATAAATTTTTTCAGGACAAGAAAAATTTGGCTGGAAAGTTTTGTAAATACTGCCGGACAGGAAACTTTTGTAAGGGAAGAGATTACAGCTTCGGATAATGTATTTAACGCAATTGTCTGGGAAGTGCTCGGCAGAATGTCACATCTGATACAGGATCTCTCCGTTCCGGCGCATGTTCACAATGACGTTCATATCAGAGGACTTGACGGAGGAGACTGTTATCATAATTTCATAGATGACGGAGCATATCTAAATTATACTATGCACACTGCAAAAAATGCAGGAGGAGTTATTGATCCGTACAGTGAACCTTCTGATCCAATAAGATTTCTTGCATATACTTCGTCACAGCTTGCTGATCATTATCCAAGCGGACCGGATTGTCTGGAGATTCCTCAGCAGCATTTGGGAAATAATTTTCTTCCCGGCGGTACAAATCTGATGATAGAAAATTATTATCAGCAGCTCGGCAGTCCTCCGCAGAATATTACGGATCTGAATGAAATGGGAGGTTACTGTTTCAATCATGCGATCAGATCAGTCGCCGGACTTTTTTACTGGTTTGGCGTGGAGACGGGATTGCTTCCTCCCGATCCAAAAATGCTTCCCAATATTACAGGATTTGTCAACAGCAATACCGATAATAAATTATACAGAGGTGAAGCAATGTTAATTCAGTGTGAAGCTGCAGGTAATGTTCAGAATTATGAATTCCAGTTATTCGTCTGCGACACTACGCGGGAATGCTTTCTGCCTATTCCCGGGCTCTCAGTAATACATCACGGAAGCAGTATCACCATAAAAAATATTGGTTTCAAAAATAACTGGACTTGTATGAAATATGATTCGGCTTGTTTTAATACTTCAGATAACTCAATCTCAGAACCTCCCCTGCATTTCACGATCCGTGTAAAAGCATCAAATCAATACGGTCATGACATAAAATTCTACGGTTCGGATGGACTTCAATGGATCTATCCGAATCAATTTCTGAGACCGAATCCCCCGCCGTATTCGGGCTGTCCTTTACTAGCTGTCGATGACGGCAATAAATTTGTGTATGACAACAATCTGCTTCACAGGTCAGAGCATATTGAAAACAGGAATAAATTTATAGAGGACAAATATATTCTCAGAACTAAACCGGCAATATCACCGGAAGACAACACGATATTGCTCGCAGTCAAAGAAACCAATATTGATGTCAACTATTTTGATCAGTTCAGACTGCTTATTGCTGACCACCCTGCCGGGACGCAGCCGGGGATTACGGAAAACAATGACATTATTATATTTAACCTTAAAGATGTTGTCTCTCCGTCTCATGCGGAACTATCAGGCAGGGAAATTACAAACTATATAAAATACGGATCACAGAATCCAAAATTCATAAAAGGAAACGATAAGGATATTCTCTCGGCTAAGTTTCCTGACAATGTAAAAAATCCTTTGGGAGCTGACAGTATTGCGCTGATATTCAATCCGGGATCAGATGATCTTACTCCGGTTATTCCTGTAGTAAAAGATATAGCCGGTACAATAACGATTCAGGACAGCAAAGGTAATAACGAGATTACTGATCTGAATTTTTCCAAAAGAATTATTAACTCAGAGGTGATTGTTCCTGTTTTTTCAAACAAAGGAATTAGTAGTATGACGTTAGACTGGAAAGGAGATTTTCAGTTTTCATATCTTGCTTATGCAGGTATTAATTATAATGGATTTTTATTAAGAGAAACCGAACTTATTGAAGCTGAAGATCTATTTTCCGGAAATGCGTTGAATCTGCTTAAAGAAAAAGACGGAGAAATATTAATGCTCGATTCATCAAATCAGATAATATTAAAATTCAGTAACGCTGATGAACCAATTCCGTCAGGTTTTGAAAGAAGTTATATATTCATTACGCACGGCAGATACGAGAAAGGTGAATTATTTGAACAGCATAGAAACGGTACTGTAAAAAATCAGTCAGATCAGGAAAAAGATAACCACAGAAGTGAACTAATAATTGGTAATTATCCGAATCCATTTAATCCTTTGACTAAGTTTTACTTCACTCTTCCTGAATTATCCGGCGGATCAAATTCAGTAAAGATCATAATATTTGATATGCTCGGAAATGAGATCAGTACAATTATGAATGAGAAAAAAACTCCGGGTGATTATTCGGCTGTATGGAATGCATCTGACAGTCCGAGCGGTATTTATTTTTATAAGATCACTTACGGTAATTTTTCAAAGACAGGAAAAATGACATTGATAAAATAAATTCAGTTAAATGACTGAGAATGAAAATTAATAATTGCTATATGACATCCCTCTTCATTATTTATTTGAGGAGGGATTTTACTTTTATGTGATCAAACTGCACGGATAAAAATATCTTGGGAGTTACGGTCCCGGAGAAATTCCAATAATATAATTCGCATTGAATAACCTGTATAATAAGTTTATTTTAAAGTAATGAATAAAAAGCAACTTACAGGCATTTTCAATAATTCCCGTAACCGAAAAATCATAATTGTAGGGGATTTAATGCTCGACAGATATTTATTCGGAGATGTATCAAGAATATCTCCTGAAGCTCCTGTTCCGGTCTTTGATATCCGAAATAATGAATTCCGTCTGGGAGGTGCTGCAAATGTCGCATACAATATAAAAACACTCGGATCAGATCCTTTCCTTATTGGCGTCACCGGTGATGATGCAGAAAGCGAATTGCTGAAATTTTCACTGAGCAATATCGGCATTGGTACAGACGGTATAATTTCAGAAGCCGGAAGACCTACTACGAGCAAGTCAAGGATCATTTCGGAATCACATCATCTATTAAGAATTGACAGCGAATCTAAGGAAGAAGTTTCAGAGGAATCTCAGAAGAAAATTCTGACACTTCTGAATGATCATGCGGATAAAAATTCAATTGTAATTTTACAGGATTATAACAAAGGTGTTTTAACGAAAGAACTAATCAGAAAAATTTCGTCTTTATCAGTTAAGAAGAACTTTAAAATACTTGTAGACCCTAAGTTTGATAATTTTTTTGAATTCAGAAATGCTTATATATTCAAACCAAACAGAAAAGAATTAGAAGACTCGTTCGGCATAAAAATAAAAGACCTTGATTATCTTGATGAAATAGCTGCAAAGCTTATGAAAAAAATAAGCTGCAGTAATATAATATTTACGCTCGGAGAACAGGGAATGATGATCTATGAATCAGTTAACGGGGAATTAAAAAAAGAAAAGATCAGTACGAAAGCCAGAAAAGTAGCTGACGTATCAGGAGCCGGAGACACAGTTATCTCAACTATTGCAGTATGTCTCTCAGGCGGAGCAAGCGTTCATGATGCAGCGGTAATTTCAAATTACGCTGCAGGTCTTGTAATTCAGGAAGTCGGCATTGTACCTGTTTTCAAAAATGAGCTGATAAAAAATATTTTAAGTAAAGAAAAATGATTTTAAAAAATAAAGATCTTCCTGATGTCAGGAAGAAGATAAAAGAAGAAAATAAAAAATTAGTATTTACAAATGGTTGTTTTGACATACTTCATAAAGGTCATGTTTCTTATCTGAATCAGGCAAAACTTCTCGGAGATTATTTAATAGTAGGTGTTAATTCAGATAAATCCATTAAAAAATTAAAAGGTGATGACAGACCTGTAAACTCCGAACTTGACAGAGCATTCATATTAGACAATCTTAAATCAGTTGACTTCGTTACGATTTTTAATGAAGATACGCCGTATGAGTTAATAAAACTTTTACTTCCGGATTGTCTTGTAAAAGGCGGCGACTGGAAAGAAAAAGACATTGTCGGATCTGATATTGTAAAAGCAAACAAAGGTAAAGTAGTAAGTCTGAATTTTATTAATAATTATTCTTCGTCCTCGATAATAGAAAAAATCCGAAAAAACTGATCCGATTCAAACTCCTTACTTATGTCCGAAAAAGATAAAAATTCCGGGAACACTGAAAATAATCCGAACTCTGATACTGAAGATACTTCCATAGATCAAAAAGATCAGAAAGTTCGGAATGCGGGAATTAAACCAAAGAAAAGCTTTATCGGAAAATTCTTAACTGTGGTTAAGTTTCTTTTCATTTTTATAATTCTTCTCATAATAGGAATATTCATATTTATACAAACAGATATATTTTCAAATCTTGCCCTTGACATCGCTCTTGATAAACTTAACGAATCTTATTCCGAAAAGGAAACCGTCATTTACGCCGAATCCCTGAACGGAAATTTGCTTAAAGGATTTACACTTAATAATGGTAGTATAAAAGTGAAAGGCGATACGCTTTTAAAATTCAGCTCACTCTTAGTGAAGTATGACATTCTGAAACTGCTGAAAAAGGAAATCTTCACAAGAGAGCTAATTCTTAAAGATCCTCAGATAAACCTAACAAAAATTCGCGACAGGAATGACAGTCTTAAATGGAATTTCGAATATTTTCTTGAATCAGATACACCGGATGAGGATACTACATCGTCAGAATTCGACTGGGGCATTACCGCTGAAAACCTGATCATAGAAAATGGTTCGGTCAGAATACTTGAAAATAAAAATTCGTCTTTACCAATAAGAGATATTACTATTCGCAACATTGACACGTTTAATGTTTCTGAGTTTGACATGAATAAATTAAATCTGAACCTGTATGCAAAATACTTTCCGGAAGACAAAGATGTAAACATTAAAAATCTGAATTTCAAGACCAACTCTCCTTTAAATCTGAATCAATTTTCGCTTCAGGCAAATATAAATTACAGGGATACAGTAACTGAACTGAGTAAGCTGACATTAGTCACCGACAGATCTGATATTAAAATAAATCAGATAAGGATTATGGGAATGAATGTAATTGAAGGATTTGATTATGAAGGACTGGAAAATAAAGATACGAAAATAAATATCGAAGCTGATCCGATAAACATGGATGATCTCAGTTTTTTTCTGCCGGAACTGGATTTTCTTGACAGCACAATTAGTTTTTCTTTAGTAACTGAAGATAAATACGGAGATCTGGAATTAAAAAAACTTAATTTGAAATCAGAGAAGTCTCAGTATTTTTTTTCCGGGAATATAAAAAATCTGCATAATCCCGAGTCATTGTATTTTAATGTGTCGGGCAGAGATATAATAATAGATCCGAGAGATACAAAGATACTGCTGCCGGGACTGGATATTCCTGATTATACTCACATGGGAATAATCACTATACCGTCCTTAACATATACCGGAGAACCGTCAAAATTTGAAACTGACTTTGATATAAATACATCAGCAGGCAGAACATACGGAAATGCTTTTATGGATCTCACCGGAAATGAAATTGCATATAAAGGAGTCTTTAAAACTTCCGGTATTAATCTGGGAAAGATATTTCAGGATAAGGAACTTGAAGGTCAGATCAGCGGGGACTTTAATGTCGATGCGAGAGGATTTGATTATAAGACCATGTCGGGTAAGCTAAATTACAAACTGATCTCGACTAAAATGCTCGGAGTAAATATTTCCGAATCAAGCGGAAGATTAATTTTTAACAGGGGTAATATAGATCTTGATCTCGGCATTCGTTCAAACATCGTGAATGCAAGGAGTAAAGGCAAAATAAATATTTCCAATCCGAACAGTATCAGCTATGATCTCAGAGGCACTGCTTCAAATCTTGATATTCAGGCGATCACAAAAGATCCGGCGCAGAAGAGTAACCTCACGTTTGATTTTGACATAAAAGGAAAAGGTACATCTCCGGATGATATTGCAGGTAACTTTAAAATAGATTTAAAGCCGTCTGTATTCGGAGAGAACACACTTCCGGTAACGCCGGTAAATGCAGTGATAGATCAGAGCGGTAACTTAAGAAAAATTTCCTTAAAGACGAATTTTGCGGAAGTAGAGGCTGAAGGTTTTTTTAAATTCTCGGAGCTTATGGATCTGGTAATTGAGAATTCCGAAAAGATCGCTTCTAACATTTCCGATAAATTTTTTCCGGATTCTTTGAGAGTAAATCAATCAGCAATTACAGGATATCAGGTTGACTGCAATAATTATTATATGAATTATTCTGTGAATGTAACAGACCTGTCACCTATTGCATCTTTTACCGGAAATGATACTATAATTTTTAACGGGAATCTTAAAGGAAGTATTTCGGACAGCTGCGGATTATTCACTTTCAATACAAGCGGCAAGATAAATAATTTTGCTTACGGGGATTCTCTGATTATGCTTAAGGATGCTGAACTGAATTTATTTATGAGAGATGCAATCGGAGCTGATAATCTTGAGAATTTTTATTCAGACATTACTCTTAATTCAAACAAAGTAATTGCAGCCGGAAACAGCTTTGACTCTGTGTTTACCAAGATCAATTTTTTTAATAATGAAAACAAAGTTTTGATTACTGCTAACAGGGATTCCACGGTCAAGTTATTTACCGATTTTTCCCTGAAAGATTCAGCTGTATTTCTGTTTGATTCACTTTCTTTGAGATATCACGAATTTCATTTAGCAAACAATTCAGATCTTCAGGTCAAGTATACAAAAATTGACAGCAATAATGTTTTTGATTTCAGGAAATTCATTTTAAGCAGTTTAAATCAGAGACTTAATGTAAGCGGATTTTACTCAACAAATGACAGCAGCAATCTCAAAGTCAGTGCGGATAATATCAAAGTTTTTGCTATTCAAAAATTACTGAATCCCGGAGAAGACATTGATCCTGTTGATTTAATAAAAGGAAATTTAAGAAGAACCGTAATTACATATAAAGGTTTGCCTGAAGATAAGATAATAACACTTGAATCAACTTCAGATGTATTATCCATAGGCGGTACCCAGATCGGAAGGCTTGATGCGCTGATAGATTATAAGGATGAATTACTTACAAGTGATGTTGCATTTTACAATATTAACAATGCCGGAAGTTTTAAATTACAGGGTACATTTCCGGTATTAGATCCTGGGAAACAGGAGTACGCTGATACAGTTTATTACAATAAGATCCGATCTGAGTCAGCAGTTAACCTTACAGCAAAAGCTGATAATTTTCAGCTTAAGATATTTCAGCAGCTTCTGTCCTTTACGAGAGATGTAGAAGGAATACTTAATGGAGAGATCAGACTCGGAGGTAAAACCTCGGAGCCGGATTTAACCGGTGAAATGAATCTCAGTAAAGGAAAAGTTTATGTAACTTTAAATAAAATGAGATATGATCTCGAAGCGGATTTTTCTACTGAAAATGAAAAGATACTGCTGAAGAATTCTAAACTTTTTGTAGGAGAAGATCCTTCCAGATTTATTACAACCACAGGTTATATCGATCTTACTGACCTGAATCTGACGGATATGGATCTGAAAATGACTGGAGACGTTCAGGCGTTTGACAAAGACAACGGACCTACAGAACTCGGATTTTCAGGCGATCTTTGGGTTGGAAGCGGAAGTCCTAAGCTTCAGATAAAGGGAAATTCTGACAGAATTGATCTAACCGGCAATTTAATACTTGTAAGAGGTAATCTGGAATTTAATCCTTTTATTCAGGAAGCTTATAATATTTATTCCGATGATTTTGAATACGGCGTAATAATAGATTCAATTAATTATAATAATGAAAATGTAAGAAGAGTATTGAGAAATACTACAGACAGTGTAATTGTAATTAAAGATTTGAATCTTAATCCGTTTGAAAAACTTCTTTATACTGAAAGTACAAAGAATGTTAAATATATTCCAAGAAAAAAATCAGGAAAATTTTATTACAATCTGCAGATATCAACAGCAGAGAATGTATTTCTGAAATTCATAGTGAATGAAAGAACGCAGCAGGAATTTTTCGGAGAAATAAAAACAAATCTGAGAATTGAAAACGAGGAAAATAATCAAATGTCAGGAAGAGGCGAAGTAATACTCGGTAGCAACTGTTATTATAAATTTTTCAGAAAGTTTGATGCGACAGGAAAAGTAAAATTTAATGGTCCTATTTCAAATCCGGAACTTGATATTGACGCAGTTTATAAAGGATTTACTTCAGTGAGTACAAGCGGTACGGAGCAGCAGACTATCAGCGAGGTAATAATTGACATGGATGTAACCGGCTTCGCAAAGAATCCTGTGCTGACGATTTCTCTGAGCAGGGACGGCAGAAGAGAATCAGGAAGCAATGCAAGCAGCGACGCCATTTCTTTTTTACTTTTCGGTAAATTCAAGGATCAGCTTTCATTCAGCGAAAGCTCCAGTTTCGGAGCATCGATTGGCGCGTCAGTTCTTTCCAATTATGTAACATCTTCACTTGAAACTGTTCTGCCTTTTCTGATAAATACTGATGTCAATTATATAGATTCAAAAACAGGAAGCATTGCGGAAAATACTGACATAAGATTTACTGCAGCTTTAGGCGGCGCAATAATAAGATTCGGAGGTCAGATATTTAAAGGGATTGCAAACACAGATATAATCATTGATTATCCGGTTAATAAAATGCTGAAGATCAGCGGTCTTTCAAATGATCTGATATTAAGACTTGAAAGAGTGTATGATCCGTTTTCATCAGCATCAACGGATAACTCGGTAGTATCCGGAACCAGAGCAGGAGCTTTAATATATTACAGAATTAAATTTTAATCATTATCAATTATCATAAAAAAATACTGGAGTTATTCAGCAGTAATAAGAATGCGTCTTTTAAATTAAATTCCATACTTAAGAAGCTGGAACTTAATCCCTCATCAAGGGAAATACTGAAGAAGAATCTTCAGCAGCTTGTAAAGGAAGGTAGTTTATCCCGTGAAGGAAAATATTACTCTACAGGCGGCGGAGCACCGGAGAATTTAAAATTCAAACTCAGTAAGGACAGAGACAGATCAAAAAAGTATTCAGGTGACAGGACATCCGGCAGGAAAAGGTCCGGTAAAGAAAGATCAGGAGATATTAAAAAAGTTAAATCACAAATTAGTTCAGGAGAAATTGATTTCGGCGACGACGGAAGAGCAGTAATAAAATCAGTTTCCGAATCCGGAGAACCTGTGGTTTTCAATATAAAAGGTACTCAAACATTTGCTCATAAGATCGGAGACAAAGTTAATTTCAGTATACTTACAAAAGATAACGGCAGTGAGGCAGAAATAATAGAAATAACATCTCATAAGAATAAGTTTGTCACCGGAAAATTTGAAGATCATAAAAGTTATGGTTTGATATTTCCTGACTCAAGGGAAATAAAGAATCAGATAATAGTTTCTTACAGGGATTTTTCCGGAGCTAAAAATAATGATAAAGTGTATGCAGAGATCCTGAATCCATCGGATCACGGTGATGAGTTTACAGATCTTCGCGGTAAGGTGATCGAAGTGCTTGGTCAGTCAGGTGTCCGTGATACTGAAGAGAGATCTATCATGAGAAAATTCGGACTTGAAAAAGAATTTCCGCAGAATATCCTTGAGGAATCCGAAAAACTAAAGATTGAATTTGATCCGAAAGACCGTCTCGATCTGAGAGATAAAGTAATATTTACTATAGATCCGGAAGACGCCAAAGATTTTGATGATGCAGTTTCAATAGAAAAGCTGAAAGGCGGAAATTATCTGCTGGGCGTTCATATTGCTGACGTATCGCATTTTGTAAAGGAAGATTCAGAGCTGGACAAAGAAGCTCTCAGAAGAGCTACAAGCACATATCTTGTAAAAAATGTAATACCGATGCTTCCTGAAAAAATTTCGAATGAACTCTGTTCATTAAAACCAAATGAAGACAGATTAACATTTTCAATTCTCATCACTCTGAGCAGGACATTTAAAGTCAAAAGTTTTCAGATCGTGAAAACAGTGATCAATAGTAAAAGAAGATTTACTTATGAAGAAGCGCAGCAGGTCATAGAAACCGGTAAAGGAGATTTTGTAAAAGAGCTTCAGATGATGGATATGATCAGCAAATCCATTACCTTACAGAGATTAAGAGAAGAGAGTCTTGATTTTGATTCAAACGAAGTGAAGTTCAGATTTGACAAACACGGCAGCGTTTCGGAAATAGTCGTCAAAGAGCGCATCAACTCGATGAGACTTATAGAGGAATTTATGCTGCTGGCAAATAAATGCGCGACTGAATTTGTAGGCAATCTTTCCAAAGAAAATAAAATCCAGTATCCGTTCATTTACAGAGTTCATGACATTCCGAATTCCGACAGGATGAAAGAGCTTGCTGATTTTGTAAAGCAATTTGGATACACAATTAATCCGGAAGATAAAACTACATTACGAAAACTTTTAAATGATATTGAAGGAAAGCCCGAAGAGTTTATTATCAATGATCTTTTTATCAGATCAATGGCTAAAGCAATTTATCAGACTAAAAACATCGGACATTACGGACTGGGCTTTAAAGACTATTCTCATTTCACATCGCCGATCAGAAGATATCCTGACCTTGCAGTACACCGGTGTTTGTTTGATTATCTAAGCACAGATAAAATACCGGTTGACCGAATTTCTCATTATGAAAAAACGCTATCAGTGATCTGCAAACAAAGTTCCATTATGGAACAAAACGCCGAAAAAGCTGAGAGGGAATCTATTAAACTAATGCAGATAGATTATATTTCAAAACATCTCGGCAGCGAATATGAAGGAATAATTTCAGGAATGATACAGTACGGAATTTTCGTAGAGATAATGGATATTCTGATTGAAGGTATGATAAGATTCAGGGATATGAATGATGATTACTACGAGTATGATGACAAGCGGCACATTGCAGTAGGACGAAGAAAAAGAAAGGTTCTGAAGGCTGGACAGAAAGTCAGAATAAAAGTTATTCGTGTAAATAAAGAGAGCAGGAAAATTGATTTTGCTCTTGTAAATTAAATTTCAAAAATTCAAAGTAAACTGCGCTTCACTAAAATAAACTGCGCTTCACTAAAGTAAACTGCGCTTCACTAAAATAAACTGCGCTTCACTTAATTGTTGACATAGACATTCATCAGGATTTATGAGGAATAAATACTTCTATTAGTAACAATCATAACATTATACAAACACATACTTTTAAGAGATCCCCGACAGATGAGGTCGGGGCAGGAACGTAATTACCAAAGAAAAGTCTTCCCGGATTCTTGGGATTGGAAAATTGTAAGTATCCATAATATTTTTAAACAGCTCGGTCATAATTATCTAAATTTAATACAAAGTATATAGAAACTGCCTGCTAAATTTGTTAATTTTGAAATCATAAATTTTCATATATGGCAAAAACTACAGATAAGATAAACCCGACCAAATTACGACTCCGGGAAATTGACAAAGAGCTGGCGGATTTATCCGAGAAGAGAAACTCCCTCGTTACACACTGGAATCTTGAAAAAGATCTGATAAAATCAGTTCGGGCGTCAAAAGAAGAGATGGAAACTTTAAAAACTGATGCAGATAAATACGAACGCGAAGGCAATCTGGCGAAAGTAGCTGAGATCAGATACGGTAAACTGCTTGAGCTTCAGAAAAGCATTGATGCAAAATCGGAAGAGCTTGCGAAGATACAAAAGGATAATAAAATGCTTAAGGAGGAAGTTGACTCCGAGGATATAGCGGAAATAATTTCCAAGTGGACAGGAATTCCCGTAAGCAAAATGCTTGAGAGTGAGCGGGCTAAACTTGTTCATATGGAAGAAAATCTTCAGAAGAGAGTAATTGGACAGGTTGATGCAGTCGTAGCCGTTTCAAATGCAATAAGAAGATCACGCGCCGGTCTTCAGGATGAAAACAGACCAATTGGTTCTTTTATTTTTCTTGGTACAACCGGTGTAGGAAAGACGGAACTTGCAAGAGCTTTAGCGGAATTTTTATTTGATGATGAAAAAGCAATAGTAAGAATTGATATGAGCGAATACATGGAAAAATTTTCCGTTTCAAGACTCATAGGAGCTCCGCCAGGATATATCGGCTATGAAGAGGGAGGTCAGCTGACTGAAGCTGTAAGAAGAAGACCTTATTCCGTAGTGCTGCTTGACGAGATCGAGAAGGCTCATCCGGATGTTTTCAATATTCTGCTGCAGGTGCTTGATGAAGGAAGACTTACGGATTCACAGGGCAGGACAGTTAATTTTAAAAATACAATAATTATAATGACATCCAATCTCGGATCTCATCTGATACAGGAAAAGATGCAGATCATTGATGATAAAAACAGGGATGATGTAATTAATGAGCTAAGAGTAGAATTAATGGATCTTCTTAAAGCAACCATACGGCCGGAATTTCTGAACAGAGTCGATGAGATCATTGTATTCAAACCACTTACGACAAATGAGATCAGAGCAATAGTTGAAATTCAGATACAGTTTCTTATAAGTAAGATGGAAAGAAATAATATTAAACTGATTATAAGCGAGGAAGTAAAGGACTGGCTTGGCAAACTTGGTTTTGATATTTCATTCGGCGCAAGACCTTTAAAGAGAACAATTCAGAAATACGTTACAAATATATTATCTGAAAAAATTCTCAGCGCAGATTTTTTACCGGGAGATACAGTTGAAGCAAAGTTAGACAAAAGCGGACTGATTGAATTTACCAAGAAAAAATAATTCCGGAATGATCTGTATTACTGCTGCAATTAAAATAAAAATATATTGATAAATTACACTGATAATTATTTTGACCTGGAGATACTCCGGCTTACTGATATTAAGCTTCATGAAGCTACTGAAACAATCAGACTAAGAAATATTTACAATCGAATTTCAAAATCAAAATACCTGATAAATCCTGTTATAACTGGCAGACACAGCAATGATATAATACTACTTGACGGAGCTAACAGATTTGGATCATTGCAGGAAATAGGATGTAAACTTATTCTTGCGCAGGTTCTGGATTACAAAAGCAATGAGTTAAAACTTGATAAATGGAATCATCTTGTGTATGATTTAAAGATTGAAAGTATTATTAATTTTTGCAATAAGAACGGATTTAGCTTCGAAAAAACTTCTTACACAAAAGGCACCAATACAATTAAGGAAAAGTTTCATTACCTTCTTGTTTCAGACATTGTAAATGATGAGAATATTTTAATTAAACTTTCTTCCGATCTTGACGAAATGGTGGATCAGCTGCATAATTTTACTTTACTGTACTTTAAAGATTATGATTTCGACAGATCAGAAGGCGACATTAAGTTTTCAGATATAAAAAAATATACACGCAGAAAAGGAGTTCTTATTGTATTTCCCGATCTGAAGAAAAGCCATATTGTAAAAATAGCCGACAGTAAATTTCACCTGCCTGCAGGTATTTCAAGACACAGGATCACCAACAGAGTGCTGCATGTAAAATACGAGATAAGTAAACTTCTCCATGACAGGAATATAGAGCAGAAGCAAAAGGATCTTAAACTTTTACTGAATGATAAAATAGATAAGAACAAGGTGAGGCAGTATCAGGAATCTGTAATTGTATTTGATGAATAAAGCTGGGGAGAAAATTTGAAAGCGGAATATTTTATTGCACGCCGTTACCTTTTTTCCAAAAAGAAATTCAATTTTATTACAATCATATCTCTTGTTTCAATCATAGGAGTATGTATTGGAGTTGCAGCTCTGATAATTGTATTATCCGTATTTAACGGATTCAACAGTAAAGTTACAAACATACTCATCAGTTTCGATCCTCATATCAGAATAGAGTCTGCAGACAATTCAAAACTATCTGACTATGGAATTATAATAGATAAATTAAAAGAAAAAGGAATCAAATCCGCTTCACCCTATTCAGTGAATAAAGGTATGCTCGCCAGTAATAATGTTAATGAAGTGGTATTTATAAAAGGTGTACTGGCAAATGAAGTCTCCGGCGTTTCGGGAGTAAAGGATATGATACGGCTCGGAGAGTTTGATCTTTCGAATAAAGGTGAAAACGGAGGATTAGTACTGGGATTTTCTCTGCTTAGTAAAATGAAAGCCCGTCCCGGAGATACTCTAACGCTTTTGAGTCCGGTCGGACTGGAAAGTTCACTGACACAGTTTATAGAACCGAAGACAAAAAAGTTTATTGTTACAGGCGTTTACGATTCTGATAATAAAGATTACGACGGAAGTTACGCATACATTTCATTGCAAAATTCACAGGAGCTTTTTGAAACCGGCAATACGGTAAGCGGAATTGAAATGAGGCTTGACAACATAAGCGATTCGGAATCTGAAAAACCGGAGATACAGAAATTGCTTGGAGATAAATTTAAAGTAATGACATGGTATGATCTGCATGAAGATTTTTATTCAATACTGAAAGTTGAGAGGTGGGTTGCATTTACAATACTCAGTTTAATTATAGCAGTAGCGTCTTTTAATATTCTGGGTTCGCTTACGATGACGGTTATAGAAAAGAAAAGGGATATTGGAGTTTTGAAATCTATGGGAGCTACCAATAAAATGATCACGAACATATTCATAACCGAAGGATTGTCAGTCGGACTTATTGGCACTGTTTCCGGTATGATACTCGGAATTGGGATCATATTATCTCAGATATATTTTGAATTTTACAAACTTGATACTTCCGTTTATAAAATGGAAGCGCTGCCGGTAGAGCTTAGACTCCCGGATCTTATTTACATTCCGGCAGCTGCAATGCTTTTATGTTATTTAGCTTCAATTTATCCTTCGAGGAGAGCAGCAAGACTGAATCCTGTAAACTCGATCAGATGGGAATGATCCGGCTTTTATTAATTAAATTCAGACTGATTAATTTTTCTTAATGACAAACAGAGATATTATAATTGAAATAGAAGATTTAAAGAAATCATATCCGTTATCAGGGACAAAAAAGCTTGACGTGCTTCGCGGTATAAACCTTAATATTTTCAAAGAAGAGATATGCGCAATCACAGGAAAGTCGGGAGCAGGAAAGAGCACGCTTCTGCATATACTCGGCACATTAGATAAGCCCGACTCAGGTAAGGTTTTATTCGAAGGAGAAAATATTTTTAAGAAAAGAGAGAAGCAGCTTGCGGAATTCCGGAGCAGTAAGATAGGATTCATATTTCAGTTTCATCACCTCCTTCCTGAATTTACCGCTCTTGAAAATGTTATGATAGCGACAATGATAAAAGGTAAAGAGAATTCAAAAAAAGCGCTTGATATACTGAAAGAAGTAGGACTTGAAGAAAGAGCAGATCATAAGCCGTCTGAACTTTCCGGAGGAGAAGCGCAGAGAGTGGCAATAGCCCGTGCGCTTGTGAATTCACCGGGACTGATACTTGCAGATGAGCCGACGGGGAATCTTGATTCAGAAAATGCCGATTCAATAATAAGACTGATCTTTGAATTGAGAAATAAATTCAAACAGACATTTGTAATAGTTACTCATAACGAAGAGTTTGCGGCAAGATGTGACAGGATCATTAAAATGACAGATGGTAAAATATTAGAATAAAATGACTAAACGAAAATGAACGAAGAGAAGATAGTAACAAAAAATTTAAGTTTATATTACGGGACTAATCAGGCATTAAAGAATGTTTCCATCGATATAACCGAGAAAAAAATTACCGCGCTTATAGGTCCGTCGGGCTGCGGTAAATCGACATTCTTAAGAACGCTGAACCGGCTTAATGATACTATAGATCATGTAAAATTAGAAGGTGAAGTAAGAATAGACGGTATAGATATATACGATAAGAGAGTTGACGTTGTATCTCTTCGCAGAAGAGTCGGGATGATATTTCAGAAATCAAATCCTTTTCCTAAATCCGTATATGAGAACATTGCTTATGGTCCGAGAATAAACGGCATTACTTCCAGAAAAGAACTTGATGTAATAGTAGAAAGCAACTGTATAAGAGCGGCTATATGGGATGAAGTGAAAGACCGGCTGAATGAATCTGCAACAGGACTTTCCGGCGGACAGCAGCAGAGAGTCTGTATTGCGAGAGCTCTTGCAGTAGATCCGGAAATTCTGCTTATGGATGAACCGGCAAGCGCGCTTGATCCAATATCAACTGCAAAGATTGAAGAACTGATGTTTGACCTGAAGAAAAACCTGACTATCGTAATAGTAACTCATAATATGCAGCAGGCAGCGAGAGTAAGCGACAAATGCGCGTTTTTTCTTTTGGGAGAGATTATTGAATACAATAAGACAAGCAGTATGTTTACAACTCCGGAAAAAACTGAAACTCAGAATTATATCTCGGGAAGATTCGGATAATATTTTATTTTGATTTTAATTTTTGATTATATAACTTAAATAAATAACTAATAGCATATGCTTCATTACCTTGAAGAAGAGCTTGAAAAGCTGAAGGAAAAAATAATTAAAATGGGAAGTCTGGTAGAAGAGCAGATAGACTTTTCATTTAAAGCGCTGTTTGACGGTGATCTGGAACTTGCGCAGACTGTGATAAGCAGAGACGATGAAGTAGATAAATTTGATATCCGAATTGACAAACATTGTCAGAGAATATTCGCACTTACACAGCCGGTGGCTTTCGATCTCAGACTTATTATGTCTTCATTAATGATAAACAGTGACCTGGAAAGAATGGGAGACATATCAGTAAATATAGCCGAGAGAGTAAGAGTTCTGCAGGATCAGACCGAACTGCTCAAAAAAATGAGAGTAAATGAAATGACAACCAAAGTAAGGAAAATTGTGAAGATGAGTATTGATTGTTTTGTAAACGGTGATGCGGAGCTTGCAAAGAGGGTAATTAATTTTGATGAAGAGATAGACAGACTAGACAGAACAATTTTTGGTCTGCTTACTGAAGAAATGAAACTTAACAATTCACTCATTGTCCCCTGCTGTCATATATTGGCTTTAGTCAGAAATATTGAAAGACTTTCCGATCATTCTACTAACATAGCTGAAGATGTTATTTTTCTTATTGATGCAAAAATGGTCAAACACAGTAAAGACCCGGAAAATCTGAAACCAAAAGACTGAATTAATAAATGAAATACTTATTCTCATTTATTTTATTTATTTCATTTTTAAATGTTCAGTCACAAACAGTTTTCACAAATACTTCTGATACACTTAAGAAAATACCTTTCGATATTAACCGGATAAAAAATCCTTTCCGGCTTTCTTTAAATTCCGAAGTTTTTAATTATGATTCAGTCAGTATATGGAGTGACAGGAGAACACTGTCGGAAATAATGGATCAGCGGCCGGGTTTTTTTATAAATGATTTCGGATTCGGAGGAAGGAATACTATTAATTACAACGGCAGGAGTTCATATCAGACGGGAATATTCCGCGACGGAATACAGGTCAATGATAATTTTTATCAGGGATTTGATATAGAGAATTTCAGCGTTAATGAAATAGAACAAATTGAAGAAATTTCAGCAGTCTCTTCTTTTTTTATGGAATCAACACTTCATCAAAAAGTATAAATGTCATCACTAAAGATATTTTCAATAGTCAGCCATTTTCACAATTAAGATATTCTCAGGACAGGGAAGGTTCATTATATGCAGATGTATTTTTAAGTCAGCCGGTTTCGAGAAAAGCTAATGTAATGATAGGACTTACAAAACACTCTCTTGACGGCCGGTATGATAATTCCGAATTTGATGTATGGAGAGGAAGGGCGAGAGTGAATTTATATCTGTCACCGAAATTCAACGCCAAAGCGGAATTTAATTTAGTTAGTTTTGACAGAGGACTTAATGAAGGACTACAGTTTTCTGCGAACGAAGACTCGCTTTCAGATCCCCAGCTTGCAGCGGTTAAAGATAATGGTACAAATGAAAATCTTGAAAATTACTTTTACAGCCTTTCACTTACGGGAAGACTTTTTAAGAATAAGGACTGGCTGACTAAATTCAGAGCTTACAGTAATAACTCCTTAAGAGAACTTTCATTCTCAACTGATTCGACTATAACAGTATACCCGGGATTTCAGCATTCAATATTATACGGCGGCGAACTCACACAAAACATTACACTGAATTTGGGTAAACATTTAAGTTCAAATCTGACATTCGGCGGGAATGTATACTTAAATTACTACGCGGGGAAAGTTAGTCAGACAGACACTTCCGGAGCAATTTCACTTGATCTGAATTTCAACGAGACTTATTATTCCTTAAAAGCGAAATATGATCTTAAATACAGTATATTTTCGGCAAGCTTTCTTTTAAGAAATGATAATATCAAAGAAAAAAACTTTATCAGCTTTGGCGCAGAAGGAACACTAAAGGCAATAGATAACAGTAATATAAGACTTGATTTCAGAGGAGGTTACCGCAGAAGTGATTACAGTATTTTTAAATATGTTGAATTATTTTCCGGCGCGATTTATTACTCTTCCGCAATATTAACTGCTCCGGATAATTATTATACTGCCGGTGTTTCATTCCGGTATAAAAGCGCTGAAATATTATTTGATTACGGAAAAGGATACGATGTTTTCAGCTCTGCTGATATACGGAATATGAATGCGGGATTAAACATTGTATCGGAAAATATTGACTTCATCCTTAACTTCAATAATTCGGATTCAAGGATATTTCCGGAGAATTATCTGAAATCCGATATTGCGTACAAGAATATTCTATTCAAAGGGAAATTAAAAATTAAGACGGGTTTCATTTCAAAATTTTATGACATTAAAACACTAGTCAGTCAGAATCAAAAACTATATTCATATCAGATCACGGGAGATAACTTTCCGAAACAGAATCAGTTCACAGTAGATTTTTATGTCGGAGCAAGGATCGGCAGAGCTAATATAAATCTTACTGTTGCAAATATTTTAAACTCACTGGTTTACAACACCTACTTGTTTCCGCTTGATGACAGAGGCGGATTCCTTAATGCTATTTCGAGATTTACTATTGTCTGGGATTTTATAAACTGAGATATGTAAAAGAGTTATTTTCCCAGAAGAGATTTCACCGCTTCAAGCACTTCTTCAGTTCCAATATTCCTTATACATTTAAATTCATCATCCCCTTTCCATATACATTCAGCCGGTTTGGGAGAGTTGTAAAAGCATGGGCTGCATACAAGGTCCTGTCGGACAATTCTGTATTCAGTTTTCCAGGGAAACAGTTCTTTATAATTTGTATATCCGAATATTCCGACTGTCGGTATCCGGAGCGCAGCAGCAGAATGTAAAAAAGCAGTATCGTTTGAAATAATTAAACTGCAGTATTTCATCCTCGCAATAGAGTCCATATAATCCGCAGTTGAAGCTATGTGTACATTACTCCCTATCTTGTTTACAATTTCATTATTGAGTTCAGACTCACTTCCGAACAGAAGTATTTCAGCCTGATATTTTTTTATAAGGATCTTTCCAAGTTCGGAATATTTATCCTTATCCCATCTTTTATGAATATGATTTTTCAGAACGGAAGAACCGGCGTGAAAGCCGATCAGCATTTTACCTTCCGGTATATTTTCAGCGATCCAGTTTTTTGCATTTGAAGAATGTTTATCACTAATAAATAGATCCATCGCCGGAGCATCTTTATCTTCAATTTTGATAATGGGTTTTATAAGATCAAGGTTTTGAAGGACATTGTGCCTGTTTTCTATTTCATCTATCAGTATGTCATTAATGAATTCCGCACGGGAAATATTCGTGTGAATATAATGGTGGGCTATTTTTTTCTTTGCGCCGAGAAAAGCATTAACAATATTATACTCCAGTCTGTTTGCCGGATACACATTTATAGAAAAATCATATTCATTTTTGCTTAAAGTTCTTACTTCTGCCAAAGATCTGAACTTTGACTGCTTCATAAAATCTATAAAGTATATTTTGTTCAGGAAGGGATTTTGCAGATACATTTCTTTAACAGACCTGAACATGACAAGCATGTCTATTTGCGCATCAGGAATTTTTTCTTTTAAAAGCCGTAAGGAAGGTGAAAACATCAATGCATCCCCGTTTCCGGAGAGAGCGTTTATAAGTATTTTCATTTTCGGAAGAATTATCTCAGTACTTCTGGATCATATTTCTGAACCTTTTGAATACTATTGGAAGCATTAAGAGAATCGCCCGCTTCGCTGTAAATCTGATAAAGCTGATAATGAGCGATTACATTATAATCATCTATTTCAACAGCTTTTTTATAACTGTTTTTCGCCTCTTCCTTTTTTCCCATCTGCATATATAAATCTCCTATATACTGATAAGGAAGTCCGAATCCTGCAGGACCGGTATTCATAGACTGCTTAAATTCGTCAATAGCAGCCTGAGTTCTGGATTTATCTCTGGAAGAATTCATTGCCTGATTAAACATGTTGACATATGTAACTTTATAATTAGTGTTGCCCGGAAAATCGTGCGGATAATTTAAAACTTCTTCCTCACTTTTTCTTTTATAAACAACATCAGTAAAATTTCCGGACCTGTCGGTAAAATAATACGGGTAATAATATTTAATGAATTCTTCAGTAGTATATAAAGCTCTTTCACCGTATGCGCTTGGCTTAACTCCTGTAGAGAAATAAACATAATCCGGATCTCTTGACATCACATAATCTGCGTTATAATTTCTTTCCTTCCAGCCGATATCCCCTGCTGAGATTTCCGGTATGATCTTCGGATTATGCGCGATCTCCTTATCAGTAAGTCCGAGGAGATCAATAACATTTACATTCTGACCGGCAAAATATGAAACTGCTCCGATAGTAGTAGCAGCAAGTGTCATTGGTCTTCCGAGATCCTGCTGTTTGGTTTTAAACCAGTTACCGGTTATTTTCATTTTTTCCACAAGACCATTCTCACTTTGGATGTCGCTGTCGAGTTTTTCCTTCTGAGAAGAATAATAATATATACAGACAGAGGCTGCAATTACCGTTACAATTCCGAGAGCAAAACTCTGACTGTTTTTTACACTAATTCTGTAATAAATTTCCAAAAGCAATTTTGCAAAAAGAATATAGATCAGCGGAAGTATAGTTAGAAAGAACCTGTTCTGTTTAAGCACGTCTCCTCCCACAATTATAGTGTAAATTAAAAATGAAACTATAAGCAGATAAAAAAGCGTGAGTACAAACAAATTTTCTTTATTCTTAAATAAATACAAAGGCGCGATCAGCATCACTCCGTAAAGCATATAAGAAGTCAGAAAATTCAAAAAATATTCTGCGCCGGCGCTGAAATAAACTTCAGTAAGACCTGTCTTTGCGTAATATGTATTCGGGAATAAATATCCGTAATAGGAATATCTGATAAGAAAATAAAATATTACCGGAACAATGTAAATCAGATATGATAATATTTCATTTTTTGCAAAAAACGACTTGAATGCAATTGCGCCTTTTTCTTTATGGGAAAATAAAAACTTATGAATCATTATCAAACCGAAAAAATATAAACCTTCAGGTCTTGTGAGAGTTGAAAGAAGAATGAATAACGGGAACAGATAATTTACTTTCTCACTGTCCTTTCCTTTTATGTAAAAATAAATACCGGCAAGTGAAAACGTCATAAACATTGTCGTCTCCATTCCGCTGACGGACCAAAAGATAAAAGATGCAGTGAATACGAGCATTACTGAAGGTATCAGATCAATGTAACCGGCTGAGGAATTCGGGACAGCCGTTTTGCTTTTTTTTACAGTTTGATAATTTCCCGTGATCTTATAAATATCAGCAAGACGGTAAGTTATAAAGAGAACTATGACTCCGAAAAAAACGCTGAGATACTGTGAAAATGATTCGATGTTAAAGCCAACTACTTTCATTCCGCTTAATATCAGCACCCAAAGCAGATTTGTATAACCTTCCACCTTCTCTCCGATATTAAAAACCAGTCCGTTCCCGTTTACAAAATTTTCTATAAAGCGGAAACTTATATATGCATCATCCTGAAGAAATTTATTATTAAAACATATATAAGCAAAACTGACAGACAGTACGACAAGAAAAATATAAATAAGAGTATTTCCGGATTTCTTATCTATCTTAACCGCAGAACGTTTATCAGGTTTTTTTGCCATACAAACTTTTAAAAGAATTTAAATAATTTTCAGATAATTGAAAAATTCAATCTAATTCCCCGAAGGGTTATTCATTTTTTGCTTAATGGATTCAATTTTCTGCATTATAGAAGGATCATTGGGACTCATAACGGATAACCTGCCAAGAAGATCAAGCGCTTTTTGATACTCGCCTTTTGATTCATAAATATCAAGAAGAATCCTGTATGGGTTATAATAAGACTGCACGTTGCCTGGATTATTCTTAATTTCCTCTTCAGCTCGTAACATAACATTATTCGATAATTCATTGAACTTCTGCTTATTGCCCAGTTTATCATACAGCATAGCTATATCATATTCTATTCTGTAATCCATTGTGATCACATCTCGAGGAATTTTTTCTTCCATTCTGTCAAGAACTTTTTCAGCTTCATTAAATTTTGTTGAATCATTTGAATAATAGAAAGCGAGTTTCATAAAAACTGTTCTGTATGTCTGAGCCATTCTGGTCTGATCTTCATTGAAAAAGAGATCTTTTTTGTTCAAACCTTTAAACCGGAATCCGTATTGAGGAGTCTTTGACGGAACCTCCGGTTCATTAAAAATGCATTCGTTCATTATTTCAACATTTAAATCATCCGCTCCATAGCTTGCAGGTTTATAAGGAACAAGTCTTTGTCCCATTCCTTCAGTCACAAGATATTCAGACAATCCTACATAGTTATCTTCTGATACTGTAACTGAAAAATAAATTGGTCTTTCCCATTTATTAGCTTTTATAATATCCATGAGAAGCAGATCATTTCCTTTAAGCGCTGTGATCACCTGAGATCCTGACTGCTGTCTGATAGTTGCGGGAATTGTAGTAACAATTTTTGTCGGAAGTCCCGGCGTATTTTTCATAGTGTCAGGAAATGCAGTTACCGGGACTTCGTAAGTCACAGGTTTTTTCTCATCCCACTGAACCGGCTGAAGTTTCTTTAACTGAGCATCAGTAAATGTCATCGGTACAGTCAAAGCTCCGTATGGTCTTTCATTCTTCAGCTGAAGATTGTACCAGTCTGTCTGCGCAAGAGAAAGATTTATAATCCTTACATCTGTTCTGACTCCATACACTGCCTGAATACACCATAACGGGAATGTATCGTTATCACCGTTTGTGATCAGTATGGCATCCTTATCGAGACTCTGAAGCAGGTTATAGGCGTAATCATATGGGAAATAATTCCCGTCTCTATTTTGATAATGATAATTTACTCTCAGCATATTTGCAGGCACTGCAGCAAAGCTCAGTAACAATACAACAGAACAGACAGCCATCAGTGATTTTTTATTCATCTTTTCAGAGATAGTTTCAATGAGTCCCGCTACACCTATTCCTATCCATAATGAAAATGCCATAAAAGCTCCTACGTAAAAATAATCTCTTTCACGCGGCTGCGGTTCCTGCTGATTCTGATAAAGCGCTGTAATAATACCCATCATCAGAAACATCATCAGAAATATGAACCCCAGTCTCCAGTCTTTTCTGAAGAGATAAAACAGACCGAACATTCCCAGTAAGAATGGGATTGCAAAAAACTTTTTGAAATCGACACCGTCATTTTGATTGTAACCTTCCCTTCCGATATAATTCCAGAACCAGTATCTGTTGAACATATGATTTATCTGATACTTCCAGAGAAACTCCATATCACTGGAATAATTTTGATAAATCGCCTGGTGCTGAGGTTCCTGAGAATATCTCCTTGGCATTATGAGAGGCTGCTGACCGTATTGTTCCCTGTTAAGGTATGAAATAAGTGTTTCAATATTGGAGGGAGTATTTTCATTTATAGGAAGATCTGTAACATTAGCTCTCATAAGGATTGAGATATAAGTAGAATAACCGATAATGATCAAAAAGAGAGACAGTGTGATCAGACTGAGTATAGGGTTTCTATTAATTCTTGCATAATAGATACCGAAAATAACCAGACCGATAATTAAAAATCCTACAGCAATGCTGCCAGACATCAGCTGCGGGAATTTTTTTACAATTCCGGGATATACAATAAAAAAAGCAACTGCTGAAAGACCTAATGCAATCAGAAGAGTCTTGGGTTCATATTCATATCTTTTAAAATAAAAAAAAAGACCGGCAAGGAAAATACACTGCGCGACAATAAGGTGAATACCGATTGACAAACCTACGATATAAGCGACAAGTAACAGATATTTATCGCTTCCCGGTTCATCTGATCTTTCCCACCAGACCATTAAGATCCATATACAGAGACCAATAAGGAAAGTACCCATTCCGTAAACTTCAAACTCAAGGGCGTTAAACCAGAAAGTATCACTGAAAGCAAAGGAAAGCGCGCCTACCATAGAAGATCCGCAAATCAGGAAAGTATCATATGCAGTTTTTGGAATTCCTCTCCAGTTTATAATTACTTTTGTTGTGATAAGATAGAGGAAAAGAACACAGAATGAACTTGAAAAAACCGAAAGATAATTTGCTCTGAGACTGATATCCGCAGCCACGGGAAACATTGTAAAAATCTTTCCGACTAAAGTGAAGAAAGGCGCACCCGGCGGATGCGGAACTGAAAGCGTATAAGCGCATGCTATAAACTCGCCGCAGTCCCAGAATGAAAATGTCGGCTGAACAGTCATGATATAAACTATTGTAGAAGATAAAAACACTACAGCCGCAAAAATTCTGTTAACTAATTTAAAATCCATCTGATGATTTAATTATTTGTAAGTATAATATTCTAAGATTTGGAAACAGGATCTATTTTTTTTCTATAGTATCTCTTTTAAACAGGATCTCGTCAATAAGACCGTACTTTTTTGCTTCTTCAGCTGACATAATATTATCTCTTTCGGCATCTTCCATAACCTTTTCAACGGGCTGACCGGAATGTTTTGCAATGATCTTGAACAAAGTTTCTCTGGTTTTTTCCATATCTCTGGCATGAATTAGAATGTCTGTTGTTTGTCCCTGAAGTCCTCCTGTCCATGGCTGATGCATAAGAATTTTAGAATGCGGAAGCGCTATTCTCTTTCCCGCGGCTCCGCCTGTAAGAAGAAGCTGTCCCATTGATGCAGCCATTCCTACACACATTGTAGTTACATCAGGTTTTATATACTGAATAGTATCATAAATACCCAGACCTGCTGTAACGCTGCCGCCGGGAGAATTTATGTATATCATAATATCTTTATCAGGATCTTCTGATTCAAGAAATAGAAGCTGCGCAATTATTAGAGAAGCGATCTCATCATATATTGCTGTTCCCAGAAAAATAATTCTTTCTCTGAGAAGTCTTGAATAAATGTCATAAGATCTTTCGCCTCTTGAAGTTTGCTCTACTACTATAGGTACAAGCTGATCGTTAATCTGATTAAGATTGTGATGAAGAAGACTTTCGTTTTTCTTAATTATATCTTTGTAGTTCATAAAGTTTTTTAAAATTTTTTTAATTAAATTAACCTTGCCTGGAATCTTCCTTAATTCGTAATTCTAAAATTTCTTCAAGTTCAGCATTGTCGATTATAATATCAAGAACTTTGTCATTAAGGATTCTCATTTTTATATCTTCATTTCCTTTATAAGCTTCGACCAGCTTATCTGCCGGGATATTAAACCTTCCCGAAAATTCTTCAGCAATTTTCCTGTAGCTTTCTTCATCTGCCTCAATCTTTTCCATTTCAACAATTTTATCTCTGATAAGAAACCATTTTGCCTGAACAATTGCATCGACTCTTTTTTCATTTCTGAATTCATTTTCAATAAAATCTGCAGGGATTTTTTTTCCTTTATATCGGCTTTTATAATCTTCAACCATAGAGTCAAGTATAACCTCTATATATCTTTCAGGAGCCGGGATATCATTTTCCTTGATCATCTCATTTATAACATCTGACTTCAATTGTCTATCGGAAATTCCGTCATAAATTTTCTGAAGTTCATTCTTTATTTCTGAACGGAATTCTTCTTCGGATGTAAGATCATCCTTACCTGTTACAGATTTAAAAAACTCAGTATTCATTTCAGGGTAAATGATCTTTTCTACTTTTGTACAGCTGATCTGTACTTTTTTGGGTTCACCTTCAGCATTTTTAGAATCAATAATTCTTGTTTCACCTTCTTTAATGCCTTTCAAACCTTCTTTGAACTCTGGGTATATTTCCGGATTTCCAAGATATACTTTCAGATCTTTTTGTGACTGTCCAATAAGAAAAGTCCCGCCTTCATCAAGATTCTGCAGATCGACTGTGATAATATAATCATCATCTGACGCTACTCCGTCCAGTTCATGTGTTGCGCTTTTGAATTTGTGATAATTAATTTCATCATCTACAAGTGAGTCATCAATTTTATTGGTCTGCTTTTTAAGCTTCAGACCTTTATACTTGTCGATCTTTACATCAGGCATTACATCAAACTCAACTTTGAAATCGAGTTTTTCCTTAGGCTTATAATCAATATCCGTAATTGCGCCTTTGCTTATAACATCCAGTTTGTTGTCCGTGATATATTTAAAAAAAACTTCTCCGGCAATATCTTCAACAGCAGAATATTCTATACCTTCTCCATAAAGTTTCCTGATCATATTCAGAGGAGCTTTGCCCTTTCTGAATCCGGGGATAGAAACTTTTTTTCTGTATTTTTCTACTGCTTTGTCGAAATATGGAGTGAGTTCTTCATAGGTGAGTGTAGCTTCAAGTTCTTTACGCGAATTTTCCTTATCGTTTAACTTAATATCCAATTAGCTTATTTGATTTTGAAAACTGTAAAATTACTTAAATAGGCAGGAAGTAACAAGGAATTAAATAATAGAAAACCACTTTATAAATCAGTAATCTCCTATTATAACAGCGAAATAATTTTCTTTCTGATTTTTAATTTGCGAATAGAAATAACCCGAAAAATTTTAGATATAGGTATAATTCAATTGGATTTTGACATTTGATTTTAGTGCTGCATTAATTAACAAAATCTGAATGGCTTTCAAATTCCCGGTTATTTATAAAAAGAAATTAATAAACTTATCTGTTTTTAATATTTATAAAAAAAACCGCAGTTGAATTAACAACTGCGGTTTATTTTTGTGAGACCGGGTGGTCTCGAACCACCGACCCTCTGCTTAAAAGGCAGATGCTCTACCACTGAGCTACGGTCCCTACGAATATATTTTTATTTATTACCTTTTTCTGCAATCTTTAATCTGTTGATCGCTCTTTGTAAAGCTTCTTTGGCTTCTTTTACTTCATCTTCATTTGATTCAGATAATTCAAGTATTTGCTCAGCTCTGATCTTGGCAAGCTTTGCTCTTTCCAGATCAATTTCTTCAACTGATTCTATTGATTCTGCCAATACTACCGCTTTATTATTTTTCACTTCAAACACACCGCCGCTTGTAGAATATACTATTGTATCCTGCCCTTTCCTGATCTTGATCTTTCCTAAAGTAAATGTTGAAATCAACGGCGCATGATTTTTAAGCACCTGAAAACTTCCGTTTGTACCGGGGATTGTAACCGAATCAATCTCAGCATTGTAAACCATCTTTACCGGGCTGACTATTTCAAGATATAAAGTCTGATCCAATTTCCTTATTAAAGATTTACTTTATTAATTTTTACTAACAGATTTTACTCTGAAAGTTTTTTCGCTTTCTCAACTGCTTCTTCGATTGTACCGACCAGATAAAATGCATTCTCAGGAAGGTCATCGTATTCACCGTTGATAATACCTTTAAATCCTTTGATTGTATCTTCAAGCTTTACGTATTTTCCCGGAAGGTTTGTAAACTGCTCTGCAACGAAGAACGGCTGCGAAAGAAACTTCTGTATCTTTCTGGCTCTTGCTACATTAAGTTTATCTTCATCTGATAATTCATCAATACCGAGAATGTTTATAATATCCTGCAGATCTTTGTATGTCTGTAATATTTTTTTAACACCCTGCGCTGTATCATAATGATCATCACCTACAATAAATGGATCGAGAATTCTTGAAGTAGAAGAAAGAGGATCCACTGCAGGGTAAATTCCAAGCTCCGATATTTTTCTCGAAAGTTCAGTCGTAGCATCTAAGTGCGCAAATGTTGTAGCCGGCGCAGGATCTGTATAATCATCAGCCGGTACATAAATTGCCTGTATAGAAGTGATCGAACCTGTCTTAGTAGAAGTTATTCTTTCCTGAAGCGCTCCCATCTCTGATGCTAAAGTAGGCTGATATCCTACTGCTGAAGGCATTCTGCCGAGCAGCGCAGATACTTCAGAACCTGCCTGTGTAAATCTGAAAATATTGTCAACAAATAATAAAACGTCTTTTCCCTGATCTCTGAAATATTCCGAAATAGCCAATCCTGTCAATGCTACTCTCTGTCTTGCTCCGGGCGGCTCGTTCATCTGTCCGAATACAAGCGCTGTATTTTTTAATACTCCTGATTCCGTCATCTCAAGATAAAGGTCATTTCCTTCTCTTGTTCTTTCACCTACTCCTGCAAATACAGAATATCCGCCGTGATGCTTTGCGATATTGTGGATAAGCTCCTGAATAATAACTGTTTTTCCTACACCTGCTCCGCCGAATAATCCCGTCTTTCCGCCCTTTGTATAAGGTTCGAGAAGATCAATAACTTTTATACCGGTTTCAAACATTTCCTTCTTAGTCGATAATTCACTGAATTTTGGCGCAGGTCTGTGAATAGGATATTTTAGAGTTGTGTTAATAGGTCCTTTTCCGTCAATAGTATCTCCGGTTACATTAATCAGTCTACCCAAAACTTCATCTCCTACAGGAATCGAAATAGGAGCACCTGTATCTTGAGCTTCCATTCCTCTTACCAGTCCGTCTGTGGAATCCATAGCTACAGTTCTGACTCTTGATTCACCAAGATGCTGCTGCACTTCTGTTATCAGAACTTCCTCATTTCCTTCTACATTTTTTCTTTTGATCTCTATTGCATTATTTATTGCAGGCAAAGAACCTCCGCTGAAATCAATATCCAGCACGGGTCCGATAATTTGTAATATCTTTCCCTTGTTATTAGTATTATTTGACATTAAATGTTGAATTAAAAATTTTGTTGGCTATTTTACAAATATAAGGATTATCAAATTTAGTTCAAATGTAGTTTTGAATTCTGCAGTAACTTTTTTTATAAATTAATTCTAAAACATTGTAAACCAATTTTTTAATTTAAAAGAAGTAAAATTAAATGCCTGTAAGAAATCATCACTCACAGGCATTGCAAAAAATTATTGGTTTATAAAAGAAAGCTAAAATAGCTTTATTACAATTTCAATATTTACTTTATCATCGACATCTTTTTTACCTCTGAGAAATTACCCGCTGTCAGCTTGCAAAAATAAAGTCCGCTGGATACATTTGTTCCGTCCCATTCAACGGAATAACTGCCCGAAGCCAGTTTACCGTTTACAATAGTTGTCACTTCTTTTCCTAGAATGTCATATACTTTTAAAATTACATTTTCTGATGTGCCTAAACCTTGTCCAATGTTAAAAGAAATTACTGTGCGGGGATTGAATGGATTCGGATAATTCTGATTTAATTTATAATTGTCCGGAATTTCTTCTCCGGATATTAAAGACGTCAGGAGCATATTTGTGAAATATGGATTTAGATTTTTACCTGTTATAACAATATTCACCGGTGCATTATTATTAATCATCAATGAGCTGAATGAATAATTTCCCAGACTGTCCGTATAACCCGACACTTTTAATTCATTTTCCTGACTCAAAGCTATAAGCGCACCTTTATAATTTTCTGCGCCTGACTTGATATTGAACCTGTGCTGACCGCCGCTGTAATCCCGGAGCATTGTAACATTTTTCGGAACATCAGAAAATATTTCCTGCGATGGATCGCCAAGTACCATGAATTGGTTAATTGTCTGTACTACAGTTCCGTTACCGTTAAAATAATTATATGCCTGAATCTTTCCGAAATTCAGCATCGATCCAAAATCATATATACCGTGTCTGAAATATGCGTAAAGCATTTCCCTGCCGATCGTGTCGGTAGTATAAAATGCGCAAAGCTCTGTGGATGCCGCTATATTCGATGCTGCGTTTTCAGCGCTTCTTTCTATCCATGCTTCGCCGAAACAGTCATTCGTTTCGGAATAATCAAGATCAGCATTTGAACATGCAATAGAAACTATTGACGGCTGTCTCTTACCGTAATTAAGATTTACCATGTTTGACATATTCCAGACCGGATCCGCCCAGGAAGTTTCGCTGCCGTGACCTATGAACCAGATCCAGCTGACTCCGCCGTTTATATAATTTGTTATCTGACTCTGCGAAGTTCCGGAGGGCGCCATATCTACATTCGTAAAGCCGCCTTCATTAAGAAAGACGCTTCTGGCTACCTGTCCGTTGATCGGATCGATTCCGTCAAAGCTGTGAAGTACAAGCGCTCTTTTGTACCAGTCAGTCTGAACCATATTAGGCAGCTTTTCGTACTGGATCAAATTTGCAATAGCCGTATCAAGCTCAACAGGAGACTGAACTGAAATCCTGCCCACTACTATTTCCGGCAGTATATCCGTTCCGTCAAGACATTGATAAGGATGATCGGATTTTCCTCCGCTTGCATCAAACCATGTTATTTTATTTCTGCCTCTTGCATCACCTACCAGTAATACAAACTCCGTTCTATCTGCAGAGTTATATCTTGCAGTTAGAAAATTTTTAATTTCCGTCGCAGTAGGATTACCGTTGGAATTGATCTCAGATCTTAAAGTAATTGTTGTCTTTATCCCTTTCTGATTTTTCCATTCGTAAAACGGCTGAATATTGTTATATAAAGAATCAGGTACAATGATGAGCATCTTTGGCGGAACCATAAAAGTATTGTCATTACTATAATTAAAAATTACCTGTCTGTATATATTATCAAACATTCTTGATCTTTCAGTGATCCTGTTAGTTACATTATTAATGCCGGAATATCCGTCGTAGATTAATTCAAATTCCATTTCATCAAAAACTGTAATTTCATTTTTTCCGGGATTATACTGAACCGGATTAATAGAAATGACCGCAATCCTGTGATCTCTCATGACTGCAATTTCTTTAAGACTGACGATCTCTCCCGGAAAATTCCGGTTTGAAGTATAATAACTTCTGTCATAACTTACTCCATTAATTTTTCCGTCAGAATTTCTTAAAGGTAATTCCTGATATGGGAAAATCTCATTAACGGGAAAAATCATTTTTGAAGAACTCAGTATTTTAATGCTGACATTTTTATAATTAGGAATACTTATCATTTTTGTCATCACAGGAAGCGATGCCTGTCCTGTATTTCCCAGCGATGTATACCCGTCTATATTTATATCAGTATAATTTTTTCCGTTCAATGTATTATCTTCGGCAGAATAACCTGCAATACTAACTGATATAACAGTCTTATTATTATCAGAGCTGATTATAGTTACTTTGCTTTTATTATCCGGATTTTTTCCGAAAGAAACATATTTATCAGCTGAATATAAAACTGCTGAAGGCAATATCATTAAGGCAAGTAGAAATATTATTTTTTTCATTATTTATATTTTTAAAATATTAACTTTAGTTTAAAAACAAAAAATACTTTACGGTTTGCAGAGCAAAAGATTATTTATTATATACAATGGTCTCATTTAGAAAATCAATAAAATACCTGTTGATTTTTTCCTGGACCATATCATTAATTTCTATCTCATCAATTTTTATCCTCGGCTCATCAGATTTTATTGAAAGTTTTTGTGTGATCTTTATATTTTCTTTTACGGGACTGTAAGCAAACTGAAGAAAAGGGGCATTTACACCAAGTGTAATTTTACTGTGACCGTAGGGATAAAAAAGTATTTGAATAAAGATTCTTTTCCTTGGATCTCTTATAACAGCCAGTTCATTTGAATAATAATTCATCGAGCAGCCCGATCTTCCGATAATTATGTTTGTTTCTTTTACCAGAGGGATTATATGGTTAGTGATCAGCTCTTTAAACTTAGATGAACTCTCGGTTATTTCAAGCTCATGATTTTCATCCCCTTTTGATTTTCTTATTTCAATAATCTTATCAGTTATTATTCTGACTTCATCTTTTAATTTTGTATCCATAATAAAATTTTTTGATAATTGATAAAATCTATAATAATTAAATTCAAAAATTAAATTCAGAGTAATTAATATCAGGGAATTAATATTACTGAAAAAAACTATGTATACTGACGATGAAATTGTTTGACTTAATTTAACATATAATACTAAAACTAAATATGATTTTTTTAAGCCGACATCTTAAGAGTTTTTCAAATTAAAACTCATACAGGAAGACCTGCAATTTCCATAATTTTTAATGCATTTGTAGTCGGGCACGGACCTGCATGGATCTTATAATCAAATATCATTTCATTATTGATTATCTCTTCCCTGAAGTGGAAATTGGTTACATTAAAGTTTTCCTGAGATAAATTTACAAGTTCAAGATCATGAGTACTGATAAATCCTGCGCAGTTTTGTTTCGATAGATATTTTATAAATTCCCGGCTGCCTGTCAGTCTTTCTTTATTGTTGGTTCCTTTGAATATTTCATCGATCAGAAAGAATATTTTTCTGCCTTTAGAATTATTTATTTCGTCAATCAGTTCCTTTAACCGCTTTACTTCGGCGTAGAAATAAGAAATACCGTCCGATACGGAATCATTTACTTTTATACATGTGAATAAATTAAAAACGGAAGTCCGGAATTGATCTGCATTTACCGGCGCACCTGCGTTGGCAAGGCAATGATTTATTCCCACTGTTTTGAGAAATGTGCTTTTACCGGACATGTTGGATCCTGTTATCAGAATTGTCCCTGAGTTTTTAAATGTGAAATCATTACAGATCTTTTTACTTCTGATCAGCAAAGGATGTCCGCAGTTTTTTATTTCAAAAGTATTTTCGTTTACTGTTTCGAATTCAGGAAAATTGTAGTCTGGGTTCAGATAAGAGAAATTTGCCAGGGAAATCAAACATTCCAGTTCATAAAATTTTTCCAGCCAATCCGGCAGCTTATGCTCGATATCAGAAATTAAGGTCAGTAATTTTTTGCAGACAATAAAATCAAATGGTAGTATTAAATTAAAAATTATTCTGTAGATAGGATTTTCTCTGAGTCTGACAAGTGAAATTAATCTGTCTAATTTTTTCAGTTCATCAGAAGCGCCTTCATTTTTTGCTTTTAATATTTCCAGAAATTCCGATGTATTCCTGCTTTCATTAAATTCAAACTTTTCAATCAGCTGTATCAGGACTGAAAATTTCCTGATCTGATCGCTTAATAGTGAAGACTCTTCAAATACGGATGATACCTGCTTCTGGTATTTACCATAGAATATCAAATACATTAAAAATACTGCAAACCATATATTTCCCATTATTCCCAGATTGTATAAAATGAAAAGCGTAACGAATGTGAAAATTAAAATAAAGGAAACCGGAATTAGAAAATCCGGTACAGTTGAATGCTCAGCTTTTTTAAGCCAGTTCAGAATATCACTGCCATTCAATGGTTTTAATGAGATAAGACGGGCTTTTAGAATCAGTTTATCCCTGAATCTTTTCTTTAATGAAAGCTCTCTTACAATCTTCTGATTTCTACTGATTAACTTTACATCCGGAGAGAACTGAGAAATAAGTTCTGCAAGCATACTGCTTCCTTCTATTGAAACTGATGTATCAAGAAGCCGGTGAAGAGATTTTTTCCCTGTCAGATCAAGGTCTTTAAAAGTTGATGACTCATCCGGAGTAATATATTTAACATTCTCAGGTATTCCGGACCAGTCAACTTTCATCCTTGCTATATTCTCATCCTGAAGCTTTTTAAAAAAAGAAAATTTTTTTATTGAGTGAAGAAGTCTGTTATGATAGTGCACAGTCACAGAAAAAGCCAGAAGCGATATAAATCCAACAATTAATCCGGCTGCTGAGTTAAAATTTATAACTACAATAGTAATAATAAGTCCGGCTAAGAATATCCAAAGCCTTCTGAAAGAATATTTATTACTTTTCAATAACAAATAATCAATTCTTTCATTAATTTTACCGGAAAGACTAAGCAGGTGATTTAACCTGCTCTCATATGAATTCATGATCAAATATAATTTTTATATTTCTTAATTTATACGAAAGAAATTTAATTGATAAACTGACTTAACTTGACAGAGGTTGATGTATTGATAATCGGTGCAGGCGCAGCCGGTCTGATGTGCGCGGCAGAAGCCGGAAAAAGAGGAAGGTCAGTTACAGTACTCGAACTTTCCGAAAAACCGGGTAAAAAAATTCTGATTTCCGGCGGCGGAAGATGTAATTTTACTAACAGGATAGTTACTTCGGAAAATTTTATTTCAGGAAATCCTCATTTTTGCATATCCGCTCTGGCAGGATATACACCTGAGGATTTTACGGATTTAGTATCTCAATACGGGATCAGTTATCATGAGAAGAAGCTGGGTCAGCTTTTCTGTGACGGAAGTTCGAGGGAAATTCTAAACATGCTGACTGACGAATGCAAAAAATACGGTGTTAAAATTATCACTGACTGCAGAATTTCGGAGATAAATCACAACGGAAAATTCGAAATTAAATCATCTTACAATAATTACACATGCACCTCCTTAGTTATTGCTTCGGGCGGACTGTCCATTCCGAAAATGGGCGCGACGGATCTTGCTTTCAGAGTCGCTGATCAGTTTAAAATAAGCATCTGCAGTCCTTATCCTGCGCTGGTACCTCTTACATTTGATGATACTGAATGGAAAGAATTTTCAAAGATAAGCGGTATCTCGGTTGACTGTGTCGTTTCAAAAGGTAAAATTAAATTCAGAGAAAATATATTATTTACTCACAGAGGTTTGAGCGGTCCGGCTGTTCTTCAGATCTCATCTTATCTGAATAAAACATTTTCGGATAAAGAAGATAAAGCAGATGAATTTGAAATAAATCTGCTGCCTGATATTGATCTGAATAAATTATTTTCAGAAAATGCCGGAAGCAAAATACAGCTTACTAATTTTCTGTCTGCTTATTTACCAAAGCGCTTCGCGGAAACTTTTGCTGATAAATATTTTTCATCAAAACCTTTAAATCAGTATTCTCAGAAAGACATTAAATCAATTTCCGAAAAAATTCATGACTGGAAATTAATTCCATCGGGAACGGAAGGTTACGCAAAAGCTGAAGTTACAGCAGGCGGAATTGATACTTCTGAACTTTCTTCTAAAACCATGGAATCGAAAAAAGTAAAAGGACTATACTTTATCGGGGAGGCAACTGATGTTACAGGATGGCTCGGCGGATATAATTTTCAATGGGCGTGGTCATCGGGAGTAGCGGCGGGAAAAAACTGTTAAAAGGCAATTACAAATTTCAAATGATTAATTTCAATGATAAATTTCAATTAATAGTATTTTAAATTTTTAATTCTTTCAATTATAATATAAGCGATTGATTTTAAAGAGTTCGATTATATGAATTGTAATATCAGCAGAGATGCAATATTTATGGAGTGAGAGCTAAAGGTTTTAAATTTTAAACATACTGGTCAACAACTCCCCTGCATTTTTCAGAGCAGGTCTTTGCGGTTTTTTCTTCACAGCTATCACAGCAAAGGAATTGCGCATGACAGCTGAGGTGAGCGCAGTTAACAAATCTGTCGCTTGGATTTCCGCAATGAAAACACTTTCCAACTATCTTAGTGCCTTCTGCAAAATTCACATCGACTGCAATCCTTTCATCAAAGACATAGCATTTTCCTTCGAACATACTTCCTTTTGTATCGGGATGTTTTGAGTACGCAATGATACCGCCTTTAAGCTGATTCACATTTGTAAAACCTTCCCTGACGAGATAGCCTGAGAATTTTTCACATCTGACACCGCCGGTGCAGTATGCGAGAATTTTTCTATTTTTTAAAAGCTCTTTATTTTTTTTTGTCCATTCAGGAAATTGCTTAAAATTTTTAACATCCGGTCTCACTGCATTTTTAAAATGACCGATATCATATTCATAATCATTTCTGACATCTACAATTAAAACATTTTCCTCTTTCATTGCTTCGAGGAATTCCGCAGGCTTCAGCCGCTTTCCGGTGATCTGATTCGGATCGAGATCTTTTTCAAGATCCATAGTAACAATTTCTTTCTTAGGTCTTACATAAAGTTTTTTAAAAGCATGTTCTTCTGCTTCATCAATTTTAAAAACCATGTCTTTGAATCTTGTATCCATTCTCATTGCATAGATGTAAGCGTTGGTCTGATCTGCAGTTCCGGAGACAGTTCCGTTAATACCTTCTTCAGCAATAAGAATTCTTCCTTTTAATCCGAGAGATGAACAGAATTTCATATGAAGTTTTACATATGATTCGTGATCTTCAATGTGAACATATTTATAATAAAGTAAAACTCTGTAATTAAATATCTTTTTCATAAACTAAATTAATCCGGATTTGTTAATAATCCGTTTAAGAATATTTTAATACACTTTCTGTATTAATACTTCTTTCAAAATTTATACGAGCTCGTATTCTTTGCTGACGCTTTCCAGCCAGTTTTCCGAATAACTTACAATGGACTCAACAACATTTTTCTTAAAAGGCGAATCTATCTTTGCGACTTTGATCAGTTCGAGGAAAGACCTGCTGCCGCCTTGTTTGCACAGATCCAGATAATCCTTCCATGCAATATCTCTGTCATGATTACATTTAATCCAGAACTGCAGAGCGCAGATCTGAGCCAGACAATAATCTATATAATAGAACGGCATTCTGAAAATATGTCCCTGCGCAAACCAGTAACCTCCTCTTTGAAGGAAATCATTGCCTTCATAATTTTTATGAGGCATATATTTTTTCTCGATCTCTCTCCACATGGATTTTCTCTCTCCCGGCGAAGCATCAGGATTAGTATAAATATAATGCTGAAATTCATCTACCGTTACACCGTAAGGAATAAATGTTAGCGCTTTATTCAGATGAGAAAATAAAAATTTCTCAGTGTCCTCTTTAAAAAATAAATCCATCCATGGCCATGTAATAAATTCCATACTCATAGAATGAATCTCACACGCCTCAAGAGTAGGTTGCTGATATTCCGGAATTTCAAACCCTCTGCTTTCATAAGCCTGAAACGCATGTCCGGCTTCGTGAGTAAGTACTTTTATATCATGATCTGTTCCGTTCATATTTGCAAAAATGAAAGGAGTCTGATATTTCTGGATAAAAGAACAATAACCTCCTGCGGATTTATTCTTTCTGTTATAAAGATCCATTACATCATGTTCGATCATGAAATTAAAAAATTCATTTGTCTCAGGTGATAGTTTTTCATACATTACCTTTGCCTTTTCGACTATCCAGTCAGGAGATCCTTTAGGTTTAGGATTTCCGTTTTTGAAATTATAATCATCATCAAAATAAAAAAGTTTTTCCAGACCTGTTCTCTTTTTCTGAAGTTCTTTCAGCTCCTGTGTAAAAGGTACGAGATAATCTTTTATATCATTTCTGAAGTTTGAAATTTCATTATTTGTATATCCGGTTCGTCTTAATCTGTCATATCCAAGCTGAACAAAATTTTCATATCCAAGTTTGTGAGCTATCTTTGTTCTCACCTTTACAAGCTCATCATAAATCATATCAATTTCATTTTCATTTTCAGCAAAGAAATTCCATTTAGCATCATAAGCTTTATTTCTTATTTCCCTGTTATCAGACTGCATGAACGGATCCATCCCCGCGAGATTTCTCTCTTCACCTTCAAAATAAATCTTTGCAGATGCAATAAGTCTTACATATTTAGAGGCAAGCTGATTCTCCTTTTTCAGATCTTCTAATATTTCAGGCTTAAAAGTTTTTACTGAAATTTCCGCAATTCTAAAAATATGATTTCCGCATATTTCCTCAAGCTTATTTCTAAAAGGCGAATTTATAAGTTCAGAATAAAAACTTTTTATCAGTCCGGAATAAACCGGTCCGATCTCATCAAAAAAATCATGTTCTTCTACATAAAAATTATCTGAAGTATCGATAGTAAATCTTATTGAAGCAATCCTGCTCATTGACTCATATTCTTTTCTGACGTCATTAATTTTTTTCATTACCGAATATTGTTCATCCGCCTCTGCATTCCTTAAATTCCTTCAATAAAACATTGAATTCATTCTCAATTGAATTAATATCAGGTCGTTTATATTCAAACTCATTAAATTTTAATTTCAAAATAAATTTTCCTTTCAGATATTTTTATAAATAGTAATTTTAAATTTTGATTCTGAATTCTTCAACGGGATTTCCGTTTATTAAATGTTCCTTTATAATTCTTTCAAGCACTTCCGGTGTACAGTTTCTGTACCAGACTCCTTCAGGATAGACGACAGCTATAGGACCGTCCATACAAATCCTGAGACAGTTAGCTTTTGTTCTGTTGATACCGCCTTCATTAGTCAGACCAAGTTCTTTTAGTCTGTCCTTGAGATATTCCCATGATCTCATGCCTTCATTATAATCACAGCATTTATCCTTTACCTGATCGCAGCAGAGGAAAATATGTCTCTTAATTTTCCCAAGCGCAAGCTTTTCTACTTTTTCATCAAGTGATTTTGAACTCATAAAATTACTGCATTACCTCTGTTAATTTCTGAAATGCTTTTCCTCTGTTAGTATGTCTTGTTTGTGAAGATAAAATCGCTTTTCTTAATCTTATAGTTTTCGGAGTAACTTCTACAAGTTCATCATCCTTTATAAAATCTATAGCTTTTTCAAGAGTCATAGGAACAACAGGCGTAAGGATCATACTTTCATCCTTTCCTGAAGCCCGCATATTGGAAAGCTTTTTTCCTTTGGTTGGATTTACATCAAGATCATTATCCCTGTTATGTTCACCGACTATCATTCCCTCATATACAATATCATTCGGAACGCAAAATAAAGTACCTCTCGGTTCAAGATTGTAAAGTGAATATGATAAAGCTTCACCGATCCTGTCTGATACTAGCGAGCCGGTTAATCTTGCGGGAAATTCACCGCGGTGCTCTTCATAACCCTGCAGATAAGAATTCATGATCCCGGTTCCGCGTGTGTCTGTAAGAAATTCATTTCTGTAACCGATCAGAGATCTTGAAGGAATTGAAAATTCGACTCTCACTCTTCCTGTACCGTGATTAACGAGATTGATCATTCTGCCTTTGCGTTTAGATAGTTTTTCAGAAATAATCCCGACAAAATTTTCATCACAATCTATGAATAAGTGTTCAATAGGTTCTAAAAGCTTACCGTCTTTTTTCTTAAAAATAACCTGCGGTCTTCCCACACTTAATTCAAATCCTTCTCTTCTCATTGTTTCAATCAGAATGACCATTTGAAATTCACCTCTGCCTTTAACAATGAAACTGTCACCTTCGCTTGTATCTTCGACTTTAAGACCGACATTACTCAGAGTTTCTTTCATTAAGCGTTCTCTGATTTTATTGGACTGGACAATTTTCCCTTCCCTGCCGGAAAGCGGAGAAGTATTTATTGAAAACTTCATAGAAATCGTGGGTTCATCCACGGCAATTCTTTTCAGAGCTTTGGGAGATTCTTTGTTACAGACAGTATCACCGATATGAACATCCTCAATACCTGCAAGTATAGCAATATCCCCTGCTTCGACTAATTCGGATTCCTTGAAATTGACACCGTCGTATATTTGAAGTTTTGATATTTTCAAAGGAAGAGCTTCACCATTTTCATTAATACAAACTAGTTCATCATTCTTTCTGATCACACCGTTTGCGATCTTACCGATTGCAAGTCTTCCGACATAGTCGGAATAATCAAGATCAGCTACAAGCATTTGGAAAGGTTCGTCAGGATCATAAGTCGGAGGATTGATTTCTTCAATAATTGTTTCAAACAGGATAGAAAGATCTTTACCTTTATCGCTGAGATTTTTTTGCGCGATGCCGTCTCTTCCGATCGCATACAGCACCGGAAACTCTATCTGTTCTTCATTTGCGTCAAGATCGATAAACAGATCATAAACTTCATTCAGCACTTCCTCCGGTCTGGCGTCTTTTCTGTCAATTTTGTTAACGACTACTATGATCTTTAATTCAGACTCAAGAGCTTTTTTCAGAACAAATCTGGTTTGCGGAAGTGGTCCTTCGGAAGCGTCCACTAAAAGAATTACACCATCGACCATCATCAGTGCTCTTTCCACTTCGCCGCCGAAATCAGCGTGACCGGGAGTATCGAGAATATTAATTTTAGTATCGCCCCAGGTTACAGAGCAGTTTTTAGCAGCTATAGTAATTCCTCTTTCCTTTTCAAGATCCATACTGTCCATTAGTCTGTCTGTAACTTCCTGATTTTCACGGAACATGCCGCTTTGTCTGAACATATGATCTACAAGTGTCGTCTTACCATGATCAACGTGAGCTATGATTGCAATATTTCTTAATTTTTTATTAAATAATAGATTTTTCAAAAATAATTTTTTATTGGGGTTTTAAAATTGTTAATTCAGTAATTGGTAAAATAAATCGGAAGGCATTTCTGATTTTAAAGTAAATAAAATAACTTTATTAAGCGAGTGTTACAAGTGATAATACAGTGGGAGAGGCGGGCTGTAAGTCATCGGGAGAGTAAAATGAGAGAGAGGGTTTTTTAGATTCGGGGTCCGGCGTATATAGTGGAAAAAAACCGTTGAAACGGTTTTTCCACAGCAGTTGCCACACCGCAATTCTACATCCAAATCTCTCTCCATACTTCTCTTCACTTTTTCAGATATTCCTAAAACTCTCTGTCATTCACACTATCTGTATATTCCTCTAACTCCTTTGATAATTCCCTGAATAAATCTTCCGAAAATGGTGACTGCAGATTTGCACTCTCAGCCAGTTTTAGAAATGTATCGCTTCCTCCTTTTTTACATAAATCTATATATTCATGTACCGAATTTTCAAAATTTTCATTTCCGTTGTGAATCGCCTTGCTCCAGAATTGAAATGCGCACATCTGAGCCAGACAATAATCTATATAATAAAACGGACTTTCAAATATATGTCCCTGCTTTTGCCATCTTCCGCCTTTTTCAAGAAATTCTATATCGCCGAATTTCAGGTCCGGTATGTAAATTTTCTCCAGCTCTCTCCATCTGTTCTTTCTTTCCAATGGAGTTACTGAAGGATTCTCATATACCCAGTGCTGAAAATGGTCTACTAATACCCCGTAAGGAATAAATTTTATACACTCACTGATATGTGAAAATTTAAATTTATCCGTATCTTCTTTGAAGAATAAATTCATCCACGGATAAGTCAGAAATTCCATACTCATGGAATGGATCTCAGCAGTTTCCATTGTTGGATTTGAATATTCCCTGAAATGAAAATCCCGGCTGCAGTATGACTGAAACGCATGACCTGCCTCATGTGTCAGAACTGTTATATCATCCTCAGTACCGTTCATGTTTGCAAATATATACGGACTTTTATGATCAGAAATATAATCACAATATCCCATATCTGCTTTTCCTTTTTTGCTGAACACATCAAACAATTCATTCTCCATCATAAAATCTATGAACTCTCTCGTCTCAGGTGAAAGTTCGTCATACATTTTTTTTCCTTCTTCCATTATCCATTCAGGATTTCCTTTTGGAACGGCGTTTCCGGACTTAAATTTTATTGAAGAATCATGAAATAAAAGTTTATCCAGACCAAGCCGCTTCTTTTGTCTGTCTCTTAATTTTATACTTAACGGGACTAAATATTTCTTTACATTCTCCCGAAAATCCCAAACCATCTTTTCATCATAATCCATCCGCATCATTCTTGCATATCCAAGTTCAATAAAATTTTTATATCCCATTTTTACAGCCATTTCATTTCTTAACTTTACTAACTTATCAAAAATAATATCTAACTCCTTTGTATTATCAGCAAAAAATCCCCAGTATAAATTTACCGCTTTATGCCGGATCTCCTGATCTTTAGATTCCATATATGGCAGCAGCTCCTGAAGATTTTTTTCCGATCCCATAAAATCCACTTTTGCCGATGCTTTAAGTTTCAAATACTCGCTCTTCAGATGATTCTCCTTCTTCAGCTCTTCTACTATTTCATGCGAAATGCTTTTCAGAAAAATTTCCGCAATTTCAAATAAATGCTTTCCGTATTTCCGTGAAAGCTCTTCCCTGAATTTTGAATTTACAAGCTCCCGGTAGTATTCAGTTTCAATATCATTGAATACAGGTTCCGTTTCATCAAAATAATCCTGCTCCGCCTCAAAATTTTTGTTTTCTGTATCTATGGTATAATTAATGAAAGCGATTACCTTCATTGTGTAAAAGTGATTCCTTAGATTATTTATTTCATCTAGACAGCGGTCTGCCTCATCAAGTGATAACGACTCTTTAAATTTTTTGATCAGGTCTCTAAAATTTTTACTGACTTCATCTATGTCCGGTCTTGCATATTTCATTTCTGAGAATTTCATTTGACAATAATTTATTTTATTAATTTAATATTTTTAATTTTAAGTTATTCATACTGTTTCTTCTGACAGCGCAATTTTAATTATTTCACTCACGCTTAATCCTGCATTTATTGCTGTATCTTTTCGTTTATTATCCTCTCCGATAATTTCAGCTAATTGCTTCATATATTTCTCAGCCGAAGTGTTTTTTTTGCCGCCTAATTTTTTATCATACACTTCATCTAATATTTTCAGAATTTGAAAAAATTTTAATGACATTCCATACTTTTTCAATTTGAATAAAACTTCAGCCATCCCGAATATATTATTGGGAAGAAAATATTCAATACCTGCTTCTGATCCTTTGGAAATTGATTCTTTATAATTTGAAATTGCTTTTTCAAATTCACCGGTATAATTATACACTTCCCCGGTATATAATAAAGCCGGGATCACATTTATTATATATCCGCATTCATTAAATATTTCCATTGCTTTTTCTAAATACTCAAGCGCTTTTTCATAATCTTTTAAACCTGTGCTGATACAGCCGTAGTTTACCAGGTTAACGGAGATCATATACTTATCGCCGATCTGATATGAGAGAGCAAGACTTTCTTCAGTATATGACTGCGCCTTTTTGTATTCCTCTTTTCTGAAATAAATTACTCCCAGATTAGCAAGTACCAGAGCAACCCGGTGTGTGTCTCCGGTTACTTTAAAAATGTCCAGCGCTTCAAATTTCATTTTAATGGCTGAGTCTAAATCTCCCTGCCTGTGCAGAATGAATGATAAATTATATAAAGAATTTGCGATATCACTTTTTTCACCCAGTTCTCTGAATATTTCTAGAGAATTGTAATGATAATCTGATGTCTTTTTCAGATCAGCTGAACTTGCATTCCAGATAATTCCAAGCAGTTCATAACAGTTTGCAATTCCGTACCTGTAATTGGCTTCTTCATAAATAGACAAACAACTGTTTGCAAGCTCTTCCATTTCTTTGAGTTTTCCGATTCCGTATGCATTCAGCGCCTGTGAATATATTACATTCGCCCTGGGAATGCCGCTTACTTCCGGCTTCTTCTCAAGTAAATTAATACAGGTCTGATATCCTTCCGAATAATATCCTCTGATTCTCCAGAATTCAGTCAGATCATTTATAAATCTGAATGTCTCTTCTGTCTCATGTTCTGTTCCCCAATTTATTGCCGCTCTGATATTATCAATTTCGGACTCTGCAATATCAATATATTCTTTTTGTTTCAGTCCTGCTGATAATTGCTTAGCATAATTTCCCAACTCTCTGAAATAAGAAAAGTGTTTAGAAAAAATATGATCACCTTCATTAATTTTATTTAACGCGTATTGCCGGATCGTTACAAGCATGCTGAAACGGATTTCCCTTTCAGACTCTTTTGAAATGACAAGAGATTTATCGATCAAACCGGAAAGTATATCTATTACTTCAAAATCTTCAATCATTTCATCAGAGCATATTTTCTCAGCTGCTTCGAGAGTCCATCCGCCTGTGAAAACAGATAACCTTTCAAATAATATTTTTTCCTTATCGTTAAGCAGATCGTAACTCCAGTCTATCATTGCGCTCAGTGTCTGCTGCCTGGGAAGCATTGTCCTGCTGCCGCCTGTTAAAAGTCTGAATCTGTCACTGAGCTTTTCATAAATTTTTTCAAGCGGTAATATTTTAACTCTCGCAGCTGCAAGCTCTATCGCAAGCGGTATCCCGTCTAACTGAAAACAAATTCCGGCAAGCGCTGAGGCATTTTCATTATTCACACGGAAATTCGGACTGACGCTTAACGCTCTCTCTATAAATAATCTGACCGCTTCAAACTGCACGAGTTTGTCCGGAGTTGAATTATCTTTTGGATCAGGAAATTTTAAAGGAAGTACGTTATGCAGAATTTCACCCTGACACTTTAGCGCTTCACGGCTTGTAGTAAGAATTTTCATCTTTGAAGAATTATGCAGAAATTTCATAGATAAATTTGCACATTCATTTATCAGATGCTCGCAGTTATCGAGAATAATCAGTATTTCTTTATCCTTTATATAATCATATAAATTTTCTTCAATAGATTTTCCCTGCTGCTCATTCAGACCAATGGATTCCGCTATTTTCAGATAAAGCAGATTCCCGTCCTGAAGTGATGCCAGATCAATAAACCATACACCGTTAATATATTTATCGATAAGTTCAGCTCCGGCCTGCAGCGCAAGTCTTGTTTTTCCGGAACCGCCGGATCCGGTTAATGTAAGAAGTCTGGATTCCGACAATAATTTTTTAACCGTTGTAATTTCATTGTCTCTACCTATAAAACTTGTAAGCTGAACAGGTAAATTATTCGGACGCGCGTCGAGTGTTTTTAAAGGAGGAAATTCAGAAATTATACCATCAGCTACCGGCTGAAATAATTTTATCGGACGGATCAGATCCTTAAGTCTTCTTTCACCAAGATCACGGAAAGAAATTTTTCCGGTAAGATCTTCTTTGATCCCTTTTTTTGAATCTTCAGAAATTAGTATCTGTCCGCCGTTTGCCGCTGACATTACTCTGTGTGAGCGGGCTAAAGTAATGTATCCCATATATCCGGATTCTGACCATTCAGCCGGACCAGTATGAATTCCCATACGCACTTTCATTTCGGCGTCTTTCCAGTCTTCGGAATTAAATTTTCTCTGAGCCGATACGGAAGCATTCAGCGCATCATCAGGATTTTCAAAGGAAGAGCAGAAAGCGTCACCAATTATTTTAAATACAAATCCGTTATTTTCAATAACAGATTGGTTAATAATATCATGATGCTTATCAAGAAGTTCTTTAATAATATCAGGATGTTTCTGCGCAAGTTTTACACTGCCTTCAATATCAGTAAATAGAAATGTTACCTTACCTGTAGGAGCGGATTTCATATAGTCCCAAAGCCTGCTTTATTCAATTTTGTTATTGAATGCAATTTTAAAATTAAAATTTTGATAAAGTCGTTGGATAGACAAATTACGAAGTTTACTTCATTATTAATAAGAATTAATATCTGACAAAGTAAAATTAATTATTTCAGATATTTTCTCAAAGTGTATCTGAGTTATAATGATGCATCATTATATATTTATTTTTTATGCTGGGATTTTCTGATCTGAAAAGACATTTTTTTCCACTTCTTCTTTTCTTTGAGCATTGCTTTCTTATTGCTTTTATTTTCAAATCTGGTAATTTCTCTTTCAAGTTTTTTATAACTTTGAAAACGCTTGCTGTCAAATTCCCCTCTTTCAATTGCATCTTTGATTGCGCATCCCGGCTCGGTATCGTGTTCACAGTTTGAGAATCTGCACTGACCGAGATATTTCTCTATATCAGGAAATGCTTCGGAAAGTCCTTCATTGCCTTCCCACAGCTGAAGTTCACGCATTCCGGGAGTATCAATTATCGACCCGCCGTCTTTTAAAAAAATGAGCTCGCGGTGAGAAGTAGTGTGCCGTCCTTTATCTTTATATAAACTAATATCACTTACTTCCATTACAGATTCACCGCAGAGATTATTTATGATCGTTGATTTCCCGACACCTGATGAACCTATCACCGCTACTGTCTGATTGCCTGTAAAGTATTTTCTCAATTCATCCATTCCGGTATTTTTCAATGCGCTGATAACATGGATATCATAATTACCTGAGATCTTCTTAACATCCTCCAGCTTCTCTTCGGTATTTTCACTCAAATCCGCTTTACTCAGTATCATTACCGGTGTTAATTTATTATCTATTATCAGCGAGACATATCTCTCAAGTCTCCTTAGATTTATGTCCTGATTTAAAGATGAGATTATAAACACAATATCAATATTCGACGCAAGAATCTGCTCTTCCAGCTTCAGACCTGCGGAATTTCTGGACAACTTGCTTTTTCTTTTCATAACAGATTCTATTATGGCATTATCATAGTCGTCAAATTTTCTCATCAGCACCCAGTCCCCGACTGCCGGAAATTCATCCTTGCTTTCCGCGTTGAAATGAAATTTTCCCGATACTTCCCCGGTAATTTCCCTTTCACCAATACTGATGAGATAATTATTTTTATTGCTTATTATAACTCTTCCGGGTATAAGATTTTCTTCAAGACCATTCATTTGATCTTCAAAAAATTCATTCCACCCGATCGGTACAAGATTTGTAAAATTTGTCAAATTTTATTTTTTGATTTATTAATATTTAATTATAACTTTTAACTTTAAAATCCATAGTGTTCAATAATTATAACTCCGTTTACTTTAATCATGTTAGCTCAATCCCATACCGCAATACTTTCAGAAGCGGAGTTAATATTCTTATAGTTGCTTTGTTCTATTTTAGCTTTTCAGCATTTCATTTTCTCTTTGCTCTCTGAGCTGTCTTGTGTAAAGACTGTAATAACTTCCCTTTGAATGCATAAGCTGTTTGTGACTTCCGTCTTCAATGATTTTACCTTTTTTTATAACAATTATCCTGTCACAGTTTTTTATTGTTGATAATCTGTGAGCGATAATTATAGAAGTCCTTCCTTTTATAAGTTCATGAATTCCGTTCTGTATCTTCGCTTCTGCAAGTGTATCAATAGAAGAAGTCGCTTCATCCATAATAAAAATTCTCGGATCAGCCAGTATAGCTCTTGCAAAAGAGATCAGCTGTTTCTCTCCGAGCGAAAGTTTCTCACCGCCTTCTCCCACTTCCTCATCCAGTCTGTTTATGAATTCATCTCCGCCTATCAGCAGCAGTGAATTCACTACTTCCTTTTCGTCAGCATCGTCTCTTCCGTACTTTATGTTTTCCCTGATCGTACCTGAAAACAAATGCGGTGTCTGAAGAACTACTCCGAGCTTATTTCTCAGACTGATTGTAGTCTTCTCAGTATAATCCATACCGTCAATTTTAATGACTCCGCCTGTCGGTTCATAGAATCTGCAGATCAGATTTATAATGGAAGATTTTCCTCCGCCTGTTTCACCAACAAGCGCAATGGATTCTCCGGCATTGATTTTCAGATTCATATTTTCTAATACCGGTTTATTCTTTTCATAATAAAATGAGACATTTTCAAATTCTATATCGCCGGTAATTCCGGAAAAATCATCTGCATTATCTCTGTCCTTTATAGAAGGATGCGTATCCAGTAATGAAAATATCCTTTCACCTGCGGAAATACTGTTCTGCGCCTGTGAATAAAATCTCGATATATCAAGAATAGGTTCATATATAAGTGTCGCGTATCCAAAAAATGCAGCAAGCATTCCTACTGATATTTCCGGAGGGAAAGTTACTGCCATACTGCCTCCGTAAAAAATGATCAGTGCCGCGGCAACAGAACCGCCGAATATTACGAGCGGCTGATACAGCGCAGAGAAGTAAGCGGATTTATAAGATGAGATTCTCATCTTGTCGCTTAATGAATCAAACTCTCCCGATGCTCTGCTTTCCTGAACCATGCTTTTATTAACTTCAACACCGACTATATGCTCATTATAACTTGCCGTGATCTCGCTGTTAAATCTTCTCGACTCTCTCGAATATTTCAGTATGAGTTTTCTTAACTTTACTGAGATCAGGGTTAAAACAGGAATGGTCAGTATTACGATCAATGCAAGTTTTACATTATAAATAAGCATTGCAGCTATACAGAAAATTATCATTCCTACTCCCCATACAAATTCAATGAATCCCCAGGAGATCAGTTCTGTTACTTTAATAGTATCGGAAGTTATTCTCGACATCAGCCAGCCGACCGCTGATTTATCATAAAATGAGAATGTAAGTTCCTGAAGTTTTTTAAACAAGTCCTGTCTTATGTCAAACATTACATATTCCTGTATCTTTCCGGCGAAATTTATGAACATAAAGACTGAACCCGACAATGCAATTCCGAGAAAGAAAATTATTCCGCAATAATAAGTCAACAGACCGAGATCAGGATCTCCGTCCACACTTCCCGCAGCCAGTGATTTATTTTTTTCTATTGCAGGCACTATTGCATTGTCGAGCAGACTCAGCCATATAAGAGGGAAAATCGCCTCCACTGCCGCTACCCCAAGTACAAAGACCACAAACCCAGCCAGCCACTTTCTGTATCTTAAGCTGTAAGTAAAAAGTCTTTTCAGAAAAGGATAGAGAGATCCTTCGTTACTGAATTTTGTTTCATTTAGCTTACTCATAAACTTCTGTAAGTATAATTTTTTTAATAATATTTTTTTTAAAATTTCAGATAATATAATATCTTCTGTTAAATTTTTTTAATTTAATTTTCTTCAGATACCGTTTCAGCATCAATCTCTTCTTCTATTGAAACCTGTATATCGAGAATCTTTTTATAAAAGCCGTTATTTTTTACAAGTTCTTCATGCGTCCCTTCTTCCAGTATCCTGCCTTTATCAAGCACAATAATTCTGTCACAATCCTGAATGGAAGTGATCCTGTGCGCGATAATAAAAGTAGTTTTATCTTTCATTAATTTCCTGAGCTTTTGCTGAATTTCAAATTCCGTTTCCGAATCAATTGCAGATGTAGAGTCATCAAGTATCAGAATATCCGGATCTTTCAGCAGCGTCCTTGCAATTGTAACTCTCTGCTTCTGACCTCCTGAAAGCGTTACACCTTTTTCACCAACAATAGTCTCATAAGATTCCGGAAAAACTTCAGTAATTATTTCATGAATTCTTGCCGCGCTCGCAGCTTCCACCACTTCATCTATATGCGAATCCGGTTTTGCATAAGCTATGTTATCTTTAATTGTAGTAGAAAAAAGAAACGGCTTCTGCAGTACAACTCCGAATCTGCTCCGCAGATATTCCTTAGAATACTTTCCCGTCTCTACTCCGTCTATCAGTATCTTTCCTGAATCCGGATCGAAGAATCTGAGCATAAGAGATATTATCGTCGTCTTCCCCGCGCCTGTAGGTCCGAGCAGCGCAATTTTTTCACCGCCATTTACTTTAAAGCTTATATCATTAAGCACTCTTTTCTTTTCACTGCCTTCGTAATTAAATGACACATTCCTGAATTCAATATCACCTTTTAGTTTCTCTTCTGAAAAATTACTGCCTTCATAATTTTCCTGTTCAGTTTCAAGGATGGAGAATAATCTGTTAATTGCAACTGTCGCCATTCCCATATCGCTGACAAGCTGTCCGAGTCTTCTCATCGGCCAGGTGACGAGCATTGAGTATGCGTAAAAAGCCGTGTATTCACCGACTGTCAGCTGATTATTCAGCGCAAGATATCCTCCGTAAAATATTGAAATAGCTATCTGCGTGTGTATCAGAAAATCCGCAGATGGCCAGAATATTCTGTGCAGTGAGTTCAGCTTTAGTCCCCACTTCCTTTTTTCAATATTCTGCGCTGTGAATTTATCAATTTCAAATTTTTCCTTTGCAAACGCTTTCACCACTCTGATACCTGACAGATTTTCCTGAACAATAACTGAAAGCTTATCCTGCCTTATTTCATGCTCTGCCCATATCTGACTTTCCTTTTTAAAAAAAAGTAATGTACCGATTAATATTACAGGTACAAGGAATATTGCAACAAATGCATAGCCGACATTTATCGAAAGCATCATTATAAACGCGCCGGAAAAAAGCGCAAGCATTCTTATAACTTCCACTACCTGTGTCGCTGCAAATTTTCTTACTGTCTCTACATCTCCGGTGCATCTCTGTACAAGCTCGCCTGTCGGAGTCCTGGAATGATATGCAAGCGGAAGCGCCTGAATATGCGAGAATAATCTCAACCTAAGATTTTTTGTCGCCTTCTCAGTAGAAGAAGCAGTAATTGCGCTGGATGAAAATGAGAAGATCCCTCTTAATAAAGATATGATAAGAAAAATTACTCCAAGAGATATCAGAATCACTTCAGGATTTTCAACTTTAAATTCAGGTAAGACTGAATATAAAAAAACCGTGATTTTGTCATCAGGGACATAAGCGACCTTTCCGCCTGTCTGAAAAAATACAATGACTTTATCAATAGTCATTTGAAGCACTTTAGGCTCGAACATCCTTATAAAAGTCGCAAATATAAGCAGCACTCCTGAAAGCACATAATACAACTTCCATCTGCCGAGTATCTGAAAAAGTCTTTTAATGTTATTCATTATTTTAAATATCTAAAATTAATTCCGTTTTGATTTGATGAAAAAAAAACCGCGAATACTTTTGGTATCCGCGGTTATTAAAATCTCTGAAAGATTCGGAGGTTATTCTTTACTCCTCCGGTTGAACCACGGACTTTCGGGTGAATCCACAAAATTGAATACAGGTGTAATCATTCCCATGTTTGATATGTATAATTTTATATTCAACATTGTTTTATTTATTAGTCACCTTTCAGTTTTGATTTTTAAATTCCGTGATTTAGGTTTACAAAAATACGAATGATGATTTTAAAAAGCAACCTTCCGGCTGAAAAAAATTTCCGCTAATAAATTAAACTTAATTATGTAGATTTTTAAATGAATAAAATCATAGCAACCGGTATTTACATTTTGTTTTAAATTAGTTCAATACTTCGTTGATATATTAAATTAAAAATTCTAAATTAAATTTATTCTAACATTTCCGGAAAATAATATCCAAACATTTTTATTAATTTAATTATTTAAAACTATGAAAAAACTATTTTCATTTTTAGTTTTTTTGCAATCACCGGATTCAGTCTTAATTCATTTGCGACTTTGTCCGGAACAAAGACAATACCCGGAGATTTTGCAACCATAAAGGAAGCAATTGATAACCTTAATGCGCAGGGTGTAGGCGCAGGCGGCGTAACATTTAATGTCGCTGCAGGTCATACAGAGACAGCATCCAATGTAGTGATCTCAATTTTAACCGATCCTCCGACAGCGGCAAATCCTGTTGTGTTTCAGAAAAGCGGAGCCGGCGTTAATCCTCTGATTACTGCAGCCCCGGGTATATCGCCTTCATTTGACGGGATTATAAAATTTTCCGGAGCTGACTTTATTACTTTTGACGCAATTGATCTGCTTGACCCTAATACAAATACAGGTGACGGTGTTGTAGAATGGGGTTACGCTTTGATGAGAGCATCTACTACTGACGGCTCGCAGAATAATGTTATTAAAAACTGTGTAATTACTCTTCAGAAGATCAGCTCGCTCACTTATGGAATTTATATTGCAAACAGAGATATAAACGGTGCAACTGTAGTGCCGGCTGATCTTAACGGACAGAATAGTTATAATAAAATTATATGGAAACACTATATCCAATGTTTATAAAGGAATAGTTGTGATCTCCGCTTCCTCAACGCGAGACATTGATAATGAGATCGGAGTTCTTGGAGAAACTGCAAACACAATTACAAACTGGGGCGGAAGCACAATTGCTGCAGATGGTATCCGCTGCGAAGGTCAGATAAATTTAAAAATAATTAATAATGTGATCAACGGCGGTAACGGAACTGCAAGCGCCGTTGTCGGAATATCGCTACATCGTTCGGAACTACAGCTCTTGCTCCGAATTATGAGATCAGTCACAACATAGTTACAGTTAACTCTAATCAGTCTTCTGGCGCAACATACGGAATCAGAGCATTAGGGAATGCTGATACGATTCGAATGTATAATAATATTATTGAGAACTGTGTTACAAATTACACCGGTACCGCAGCTTTCTACGGAATGGTTCATGATGCTGTTGGTACATCAAACGCTGCATATATTATTTAGAACTCCGCTCAAATGAGGTTTATGGAAATACACGTACCAGTATTTCAGGAACTATGAATTGTCTTCTTGCTGCAGAAGCAGCAGTAATGTATTGTGATTCAAATCTTGTTTATAATAATTCTATTCCAAATTCATCCGGAACTTCAGCTGCAAATCTTTACGGATATATAAATTCAGGAAGTCCGGGAAATGAAAATGTTTTTAATAATTCATATATAATTTAACTGTTGGCGGATCGAATACTGCAGCAAGCTCTTTGACAGTCGGCATCAGATCAAATGCAGCAACAGGAACGGTAAAAAATATCTACAATAATCTGATTTACGGTCTAAGTTCTATCAACGGAAATTTTACTACCGGAGGAACTTTCGGGATTTACAGTACTGCCGGCGCTTCACATAATATTTACAATAATAAAATTTACGATATTACAAATAACTCGGCTACGGAACTGCAGGAGGATGCTGGGTTTCTACCGGATCTTCATTTATGATCTACAATAATTTCATATCTGACATAAAAGCACCGAATTCATCGCAGGTTAACGGAGTGGTCGGAATACATTCTTCCACTACTACTGCAAACAGCAATATCGGTATTTATTATAACACAATTTATCTACTGCTTCAGGCGGTTCAACATTCGGTTCATCAGGCGTATCCTCTACAGGAAATGCTACAGCTACAACAGCAAATCTTGATTTGAGAAATAATATAATCATCAATCTTTCTGATCCCGGAAGCACAAGCGGAGTTACAACAGCTTACAGAAGAAGCACAACATCTCTTGCAAATTTCTCTGCGCTTTCCGATAAAAATAATTTTTATGCAGGCACTCCTTCTGCAAACCGGTTGATTTTCTTTGACGGTTCAAACAGTGATCAGATGTTATCCGATTATCAGACAAGAGTCAGTCCGAGAGAATCGAATTCAAGATCAGTTACGGTTGACTTCGTAAATGCTGCAGCAGGAGATCTGCATTTGTCAGGCGCTTCTGTCGGAGATATAAATCTGGTTGCGTTTCCAAATCCGGAATTACCGAAGACATTGACGGTGATATCAGAAATGCGGATTTCCCTTATAAAGGAGCGGACGAGTCAACATCAATAACAGTACCGACGCTTAATCTGACTTTAGGACTCGAAGCAATTTCACCTATACAGGATACTGTTACTGTTACTCTGAGATCAATCAGTCCTCCGTATGAGATAGTAGGTCCTGATAGTCAAAATCTTGATGCAAACGGCAGCGCTTCGTTTTTATTTGCGAAAGCAATCGACGGAGTAAACTATTATATAGTAGTAAATCACAGAAATTCAATTCAGACCTGGAGTAAATCAGGCGGTGAGCAATTTTCCGGCGGAGTTCTGAATTATGATTTCACAACCGCGGCTGCACAGGCATTTGGTAACAATATGGTGCTTGTATCAGGAGATTACAGAAATTATACAGGTGATGTAAATCAGGATGATGTTGTTGATTTAAGTGATGTTGCTATAATTGATAATGACGCATTTAATTTTGCAACCGGATATATCGTATCTGATCTTAATTATGATCTCTGGCAGATACTACTGATCTCTTACTTCGCTGATAACAATGCGTTTGGATTTGTTCAGGTTGAAAAGCCATAAATTATTATTATTATAAGTCCCTGCGTTAATTATATTGCAGGGACTTTTTTATTTTAATTATTCGGAAAGAATCTTCCGGAATATAAATATAGATTGACTAAATTTTAAGGTAATAAATATTTTTTGAAATCTCATTGTGAATTTGCTGCAATGAGGATTTTTTATTGATAGGATTTTAAAAACAAAACGTTAAGATTCTGTAAATTTATTTCATCACCGGAATGAAATTCCTTCCGGTAAGTTCTGAGTATCGGAATATTCAGTGAGTTACATTATCAAACATGAATGCTCCGATCTGCTCATGTATTATCACATCCGCTTTATCATCAATATTAAATTCCCTGCTGTTAATATTTAACAAATTCAATATTTGAAATTTTATTATGATAAGCGGTCTTTTAGCTGAGTTTAGAGATTTCACTGTGACCAGTTGTATAATTTCATATTAAAATTCAGAGTAAAGTTCCTTGTATATTTTTTAGTATTTCCGTTCAGTAATTTACCGTTATTTATATTTTCCAATAAGATAGTCCTGAAAACATAATTGCCGGAATTGTAATTATCTTCTTTCGCTATATTATAAATAGCGCCAATACATACATTCCGTCATCGTTCTCTTTCCACCTTTTACGCGGATCCCTTACTACTACGAGCTTTTCATTGATTATCTGATCAAATCGCCTGTACAGTCTTCTTCAATAAAACCCTCAAACGAAGTATAACCGAAAGACGGATTATGATTTAAGACTTTATCCATTAGAAATTCATCCTCTTAAGAAGTTCAAGTTTTTCAATAAGCAACGAGTCGTTTTAAAATCAAAAAGGCGGATGCATCATTTCATGGGAAGCAGTACGGATGAAATTTCAAACGGCAATGCAATATCGGTAAGAAACCTGGTGCCTGTTATTTTTATTCCCGTGCGGCTGCGAATAAAATAACATATAAACTGTTGTGTGTCCGAATTAAGTTTCTGCCCGGGATGCTCTTCCGTTATTCCGACAATATTATACCTGTATAGATTTTTACTGATAATTTGTGATATCAGAAATTCTGCTCCTTATATTTTCATTCCGAAGTATTTTTCAAATTCAATTTTATCAAGCCAGTTGAATACCAATTAACAGATCTCCTTTGAGAGATTCGAATACCGACCAGCTCTCATCTGAATAATAAGGTGATTTTGGAAATTGGATTTCAGTTCTGAAAGATCCTGAGTTGTATTTATCATTTCCGGTCAGAGTTTCTGAATCCGCAGCGGGAAAATACAGAGAAAAACGAGCGGAAACAATGATACCGTTATCTTCCTTAATCACTTTTCTCAGATTTGCCAAAAAAGCGGATACTTCGGGATCAAGCCTGTCTTTAAATTATTATACTCATCCTGATAATAATTCAGACAAAATTCATCACCTGTCATAATATTGACAAAGCAAAAAAGCGTCATACTTGAATGAAGGATGGATTTCCCAGTTAGACTGGAATCGGAGGTGTCATTGAAAATAACCGTTATTGAAAACGAAAAAATAAAGGTGATAAATACTTTTTCCTAAAGCAATTTCTTTTTAACAAAAGTAACAATTAACTAATAAATAAAGAAACTGTACCCGGCATTAAAATTGCTGCCTGACATTTTTGGGGAGTATAAGATCAAATTAAAAACATTGTAAGCAGGAATAATCCGGTAATAAGTCAGATAAAAATACTCAGCTGAATTTTTATTTTTAACAACAACTTTTTTATACAGCTCAATATATTCCTTAGCTGAATGTTTCCATGAAAAATCTATTTTCATGCCTCTCTTCATAATTTTTTTCCATGTTTTTTTATCTCCGAATACGTTCACAGCTCTTGATATAGTATGATACCAAAGCTACAGGCGACTGTTCATCAAACGAAAAACCGTTTTCCGTTTAATTCATCCTTAAGAAAGTCAATTACTGTTATCCGGGAAGACCTCCGGTATTTCTTACAATAGGAACTGTACCGTAATTCAGACTGTACATTTGATTGAGTCCGCAGGGTTCATAAATGGAAGGCATTAAAAACATATCTGCCGGCAGTAATACTAATGGGCGAGTTTGTTACTGTATCCGATGTAAGTATTTACTTTATGAGGAAACTGAAAGCAAGTTTTTCAAAATACTTTTCGGATTTTCATCACCGCTTCCTAAAATTATAATTTGTATCGGC
>JADJWZ010000016.1 GCA_016716125.1 Ignavibacteria bacterium
TCAGAAAACTCACCTGCATCCAGTTTATAAAAATAAACTCCGCTCGAAAAACTGCCACCGTCAAATGTCAGAGAATACGTACCTGTATTCAATCGTTGATTTACAAGTGATTCCAATTGTCTGCCGAGCGCATCGAAGATCGTAAACTTTACATTAGATGAAGTTCTTATTTTCAAACTTAATTGTCGTAACCGGATTAAAGGGTTTGGATAATTCTGTGACAATGAAAATCTCTCCGGAACTGCAGTAAAATCGGCTGTATGCCGACTGGTTCGTCGGGCGATGAAACCATATTGGTTTGATTTATATCTGTCATGACCGTTCTGAGGCCATGGGAATGTTTCATTTGTATAAGGAATTCCCGGTACAGTCCAAATATGAAGATAAGTTTCACTGCCCGTCTTACTTGATATAGCAATTATTTCAACTGAGCCGTCATTATTTAAATCAGCTAAAGAAATAGAATTTACTAAGCCAATCGGTCTTAAAGGTGACCATGGTAAAGGTGAACCGTCTTTATTATAAGCAAATATATTTCCAAATCCTATCGGATCAAATGCATCCCAGTTGTTATCAGCGACTATCAGATCATTTGAAAAAGAAAGTCTACCAATAGTCGGAGTAGCATAATGCTCTCCTACTCCTTCATTTGGCCAGCCGGGAAGTTTTATTAAATTATTAGAATATAAAGTTAAATATGGGCTGCCTTGTGCGCCGTTTGCAAATTCCGGTTTTCCGTCACGATCTACATCTCCTATTACTAAAAGTGCCAAGTCCGTTAAGTACATTGTTATAGTCCTGATCTACTATTTCTCCGAGAATGTTGTATTTTGTAAGACGGTTTCTACTTATTCCGCCGGACCCTAGACGCTTTGATGACATTATAATGTAAGTCGAATCTGAATTATTTCGGTTTTAGAATTAATGACGGTGAAGCTCCCCAGTTTGTAAGAAGATCATATGTGAAGTTCCAGTTTTGAGAAAAAAGTTCTCCGTTTTGTCTGAATATTCTAAATACAGGTACCGGATCACTTGTATATACTGGAACTACTATTTCTGCCATGCCGTCATTATCAATGTCGCCAATGGCTGCATTTGTTCTGCAAATTCCAGAATAATTCTGCGGCCAGCCATTACGAATCGTTCCATTTGAATTGAAAACCACTGACTCATTATTCTTACAGACAATTATTTCCAGAAGTCCGTCATTATCAAGATCATATATATTTACAGGTTTAAAGGGACCTATATCTCCGTCAGAATAATTCACAGGAAATCCGGGAAGATGATTTCCAAAACGATCAATTACATCAACTGTGTTTGTCATTCTCATTACAATATCGAGATATCCATCTCCATTTACATCGCCTGATACCTTATCTAATATTAATTCGTTATATCCCTTTGGAAAATTTGGATAATTAGAGCCATCACTTTTTATTACATATAACATTACACCAGGACTTACGTCTCCATTATAATCAACACAAAAGAATATTATTTTCTTTCTGTCCGTCATTTTCCAGATCAGTTATTAACGGACCTCCCGCCTTTTGAAATTGCTTTCTTAAAGTATCAACTATTACAGGAAAGCCCTGGTAATAAACCGGAGTTTGTGATTGTACAGGATTTATCAAACTAAACAAAACAATAAAAATAAAATAATATGTTTTCATAATATAAATAATAATAGCGCAGACTAAAATAATTTTTGTCTGCGCTTTGAATTTTTAATAATTTGGACCCAGTGTAATTGTGATATAATCATCACCGGTATGTACTATATTTAAAGATGATCCTGATTGTCCGTCATTTGACGTGCAGGATAATATACATACACATCATAAGTTCCTGTTCCAAGATTTTTATAACACCAGCCATTTATATCAGTAGTACCTGTTGTGATTTCTGTACTTCCAATTTTATAAACTACTTCAGCGTCTTTCTGAGGAACTGTTCCACCTACTTGCATTACTCTTACATTAAAGTAAGGTAGTGCCATTGACGCTGAATTATCGTTAGATAAAATTGATTCGTTGACAATAAGAGATGCAAATACAGCAAACAAGATTACTATCGGGATTATTAGCTTTTTCATTTTCAATTTATCATTTATCATTTTAAATTTATCATTTAATTAAATTCATCTTCATAGTATTTATATATTCTCCGCTTTGCAGGCGGCAAAAATAAATCCCGCTCGATAGTCCGCTGCCGTCAAAGCTTACCTGAAATGTACCGGGATTTAAATTTTCATTTATTAAAGTTGATAGTTCTCTTCCAAGTATATCAAATACAGCAAGTCTAACATTACCTTTTTTCACTATATCGAACTTGATGCTAGTGGCCGGATTAAACGGATTAGGGAAATTCTGATAAAGATTGAATGATGCGGGAACATTTGTATTCATAGGCTGAATACCGACCGGCTCATCGGGCGGAATGAAGCCGTATTGATTTGTGCGGTAACGGTCATGACCATACATTGGCCAGTCTAAATTTTTTGGATTATAAACTTCTCCCGGAAATGTCCAGACATTTATTTTAGGACGACTTGTATTACTCGTATCAAGCATAGTCATTAATACAAAATCTAATTGACCGTCTTTATTTAAATCACATAATGCTCCAGAGGAACTTGGTATTCCAAGAGGTCTTAATGGAGACCATGATGGCTGAATACCATTTTCATCATAGAAATAAACAAATCCTCTTAATGTCAAATCAATTGTTCTAATGTAACATACAGTAAATATTCCATTGTTCATTTTTAAAAGTAACTGTGTATTATAATAATAACCGTTTCCGAAAACCGGATAATTATTTAATAACAGATTATTTTCATTAAATAAAAAAACAGGTAATGGCTCAGATCCGAAAGCATGATAGTATGAATCGTTATTTTTAAGAATAGCTATACTACTTGATTCATAAACTGCTTTAGTATAATGCTTTGAGATCAGTTCACCATTGATTTTATACATTGAAGTCTTTGTTCTGGCAGTATCATTATTTGAATAATAATGAGCTGAATTAATAAAAATAAAAGTAGAATCAGTTGATTTATCTTTGTATAATGTAGCGGGCTGAGAGTAATAAACATAGTCCGAATCTGATTTTAGAGGCCATCCCGGGAAATTACTTCCGTCATGATTGAAAACATGCGTGTAACTTGAGTCACAGATTAGTCCCCATTCGCACTGTGAAGAATTTACTATTATTTCTGCAAATTTATCATTATCCAGATCTGCTACAGATAACGGTGGAGAAAGGACCCTGTCCGGAATACCCGGAAGACGTCTTGGCCAGCCGCTAACTGTATTACCGTTGTGATCTATAATGTTTATGTAATTATCTCCTTTTATAACAATTTCAAGAAATCCGTTATTATTAATATCATATAAAACTAAATCAGATAAATGTGTTGTACTATAACCAACCGGAAAACCGGGAAGTAATTTTCCTTTATAATCAAATATATAAAGACTGTCATTATCTCTTAAGACTATATCAATAAAGCCATCTTTATTTACATCACCTGCTGCAATAGCAGGCCATGAAAAGGACGGAAAAATAGTAACGGGCCATCCGTCAAGGTCTGACCCGTCGCTTTTTAATATATAAATCTTATTATGTTGTGGTTTGAATAAAGAAAACATTACTTCATTCTGTCCGTCATTATCGAAGTCTGTAATTATTGGTGTTGCTCCATAGAATATTGGATAATAAATGCTGTCTAATGTTTTGGGAAATCCCGGCAGATATTCAGGATTCTGACCATTTGCAAAGCTGGCAAGTGATAAAATGATTAAAATATTTATAAGTAATATTTTCATGATATTTATTACTCCTCACAATTAATTTCAGGGGATGTAGGACCAAAGTAAACTGTTGTAATTCCAGATCCCGGATGATAAACATTGTATACAATGGCAGTACATCCATATCTGGTTGCAATTAATGTATAAGTCCCGGCGGACAATCCTGTTATTGAACAAGCACTTTTGATATAATGTTTTATCATGGCGGTCTGATCATTTTTGATACCCTCCTTTCTATTTATGTTTATTTTTAAATACCTAATAAAGCCTTTATTCATTAGGATAAATAACAATCAGATTACCGTCTTCGTCATATACATATATCTACCAAATTCCATCCTTAAAAACCAATTCATAAGTGAAATCAATTTTCGAATTTGATCCTTTTAATGTTAACTCTTTTGTAAATTCTCTTTTGTTATTCAATACTTCAGCAGAAAGTGATGTACTGCAGATAATTTAAAAAAAAAGTGCAAAGATCAGGTTTTTCATAATTCCTCCTTTAATTTAAAATTTAATAACTATACAATATTAAGTGAAAATCTGAAAAGAATGTAGGGACACTTTTTTTGAAGTGGCGGGTAATATTAAGGAAATTTCGAAAATTATTCCCGTAAAATCCTTTAAAAAGAGTTAGAAATTAACTAAATTCGAAAATTATTTATTCAAAAGTGGCGGGTAATATCTAATGATTAAGCATAAAATATTTAACATTTTCAGTGGATTTTCAAGAAATGATTTAATAAAGTTTGAGGATTTTATAAATTCTCCTTATCATAATATTAATAAAAAGATAGTTCTTTTATTTAAAGAGATTGTAAAATATTATCCTGACTTTTTAAGTCCATTGCTGAACAGGGATAGATTAAGCTTGTTAATAAATCCGAAAAAGGAACCAAAAAAATCTACAATAAGACATTTATTTTCAGATTTACAAAAACTGGCGAATGAATTTATGATTTATGAGAAATTTAAGAATAGTAAATTTGAATGGAATGATATTTTACTGAAGTTATACACAGAAATAAACGATGAGTCACAATTTAGGGATACATTAAATAAATTTAATGAACAGCTAAATGATTACGGAGTAGACGGAAAATATTATTACTACAAAAAAATGATCAATGTATATGAATTTAATTTTAACACATTAAATCACAATACTAAATCTTCTAAAAATATTGAAGAGAGTCGAAAATATTTAATTTCATATATTATTAATCTCGTTAGTTACTTCGTGACAGAAATTATAAATACAGATCTAAATGTAAAAATATTTGATTCTAAATTTAAAATAAAAGTTGATAATAAATTTACTGCAGATTTATTCTCCGTGTTGGATATTACTAAATTAGTAACAGTAGTTGAAAAAGAAGATAAAGATAATTTTATTTTAAAGGTTTATCTTCATCTTTATAAAACTTTTAAAGAAATTGAAAATGAAACTAATTTTTATAATTATAAAAAATTTATATTTAAATATTCCGGAAAGATGAGCAGAGATGAATGCTCTTATCATTTTTCCATGTTAATAACATATTGTATATATAAAAATACCGGTACAGGAGATAAATCAGAATTTAGACATGAATTATTATTGATATATGATTTCTTTCTAAAAAATAAATACTATACTGATATTAAAACACCATATCTTAGCGATGATCTTTTCCAGAAATTTTTTAGACTCTAGATAAAAGTTTAAACAAATTTGATTGGACATTAAAATTTATTAAAACATTTTCAGAATATCTTCATCCTGGAAAAAAAGAAAACTTAGTAAACCTGGCATATGCAGAATATTATTCTCATAAATGGAGTTATAAAAAATCTCATGAAGATTTAAAGTATTCATTCATTTATCTAAATAAAATTAAGGAAGACTCCTTTGTACTAAAATATGATGTTAAGAGCATATTTCTTAAAATATATTTCAATCAAAATTTGTATGAGCCTTTAATTAATCAGATTGATAGTTACAGAAAATTTTTAAAAAGAAATAAATTGGTTACGGAAGATAGAAAAGAACGTATTTGTAATTTTCTTCACATTCTCAAAAGATTAGTATTTTTAAAAAATGGTGAGCGTAAAATCACGGTAAAGACTCTACAAAATGATTTTTAAAAATGAAAAATTTAGAGCACAAGGATTGGCTGTTTAAAAAATTTAATGAGTTAAAAAATAAAAATTGATAACATCCCAAATTATTAATCTATATAGTAGCACAGATTATCAGAAATCTTTGACTTAATTTACACACTAGGAAAATCCAAGCTTTGATGTAATTACAAAATCTATAATTCAAATAAGAAGTTCATTTGTGTTCCACAAATCAAGGTTCAGACATTCCGAATCGTTTCTTAATATTATTTTAATTCTTAAAAGTTTAATTTGCTTTGTTAAAAAATTTATCTAATCATTTCACAGCTTATCACAGCGATAGAGTTTATACATATATCAAAAAAATTTGGCAGCTACTTTGCAAATGATGACATTACATTCAGCATAGAAAAAAACACCGTTCACTGTATCCTCGGTGAGAACGGCGCCGGGAAGTCAACTCTTATGAATATTCTTTTCGGAATTCACAAACCGGATTCCGGATATCTCAAAGTATTCGGTACTGAAGTGAGTTTTAAAAGTCCTCTCGATGCAATTGAAAATAATATAGGAATGGTGCATCAGCACTTTATGCTGATAGATGATTTTACCGTCCTCGAAAATGTCATTCTCGGTGATGAGATCACTAAATCTAAAGGTTTAAGTATTGATTTTAAAAAAGCCGGTATTGTACTGAATGAAATTATTGATAAGTATGATCTCGGTCTTGATGTAAATAAACTCATCTCAGAGATCAGCATCGGGCAGCAGCAAAAAGTCGAGATACTTAAACTGCTATACCGAAGATCCGAGATTCTTATCTTTGATGAACCGACTGCAGTGCTTTCTCCTGTCGAAGTCGAACACTTCTTCAAAATTATCGATTCATTTAAGGCTGACGGTAAAACCATTATTTTCATCACTCATAAGCTCAATGAAGTAAAGCATATTTCAGACAGAATTTCTGTACTTAGAAAAGGTAAGCTCGTTTATGAATCTGATAATAGTAATGAACTGAATATTTCGGATCTGAGCAAAGCAATAGTAGGAGATATAAATGACATTCAAAATTCTGAGAAAAGAAATGCATCTGTTAAAAATGTTGAAGCACTGAAATTAGATGACATAAGTCTGACTGTAAATGAAGTGAAAATCCTGAACAGTCTGGATCTTACTTTAATGAAAGGGGAGATACACGGTATTTGCGGTGTGGAAGGAAACGGGCAAAGTGAATTGGTTGATGTCATTTACGGACTGCAGAAAAACTTTGAAGGCAATTACGAAAAGCTGATCCCCGGTGGTATCTCACTTGTGCCTGACGACAGAAAACGAAAGGGATTCATAAAGGAATTTAACATCGGCGAGAATATTTCCCTGAAAGGAGCTAATCTTAATTTCCTTCCATCAAAAAAGATCAATAAAATATCCGAAAAAATTATTTCTGATAATGATGTCCGCGTATCTGATTTAGAATCTCCTATGAGCGAACTCTCCGGCGGTAATCAGCAGAAAGTTATCTTTGCAAGAGAAACTGAGACGGATAAAAATATTGGATCTAATAAGAGTGATGCTGAAGAAAATAATATATTATTACTCGTTCATCCGACGAGAGGTGTTGACATAAATGCAACTTCATTTATTCACAGTAAAATTATTGAACAGAGAAATGCCGGTAAAGCAGTACTTCTCATTTCATCTGATCTTGATGAACTCATATCACTCTCAGACAGATTAAGCGTCCTCTATAAAGGAGAAATCCTTAAAACTTTTAACAGAAATGAATTCTCCCGATTCATAAAATCCGATAGTGAGATCGAGCCTGAAACAGATCAGAATTTATATTGATGCTGGGAAAACTAATGACAGGGATTGCCGATGAATAAAAAAACACTTGTCAATCTCATCTCCGTAACTCTTTCAGTCCTGATAACTGTTCTTATAGTTTTTGTTTTCTTATTGATCCTCGGTAAGGATCCTTTTGAAATTTTCGGAATGATCTTTTCCGAAGTATTTGCAGACGGTTACGGTATCGGGCAGACTTTATTTAAAGCCACTCCTCTGATATTCATCAGCTGCGGTCTTGCCGTTTGCTTTCATGCTTCACTTTTTAATATTGGGGCAGAAGGACAGCTGAATGCAGGTTCTTTTGTAATTGCTTTGACAGCATTGAAACTTGATTTCCTGCCTGTTCCATTAGTAACTATAAGCAGTTTGATTTTCGGATTTATCGTCAGCGGATTTTTCGGACTTATACCTGCCTATATTAAAATCAAAAAAGATGTCAGCGAAGTTATTACAACTATCATGATGAACTTCGTAATTCTCGCTCTTGTAAACTATTTCCTTCTTGATTTTTTTGCAGTTCAGTCAACTATGAGAACCGAAAAAATTAATGAAGAACTGATGTTTCTGAAAATATCAGATGTACTTCCTTTCTTTGATGGATCCACTCTGAATTCAAGTTTCATACTTGCAATACTTGCCGCAGTGCTTACATATTTATTTATTTATAAAACAGGATTCGGTTATAAGCTGCGCTCGGTAGGTTTCAATGAACTGGCTTCAAAGTATCTCGGCATAAGAACAAACGGAGTAATACTTATTTCTTTTTTTATCGGCGCGGGTATCACCGCTTTTGCAGGTATGAATTACATTTTCGGATACAAAGGTTTTTACGAGTTTGGATTCTCAAACAACATCGGCTTTACAGCAATTGCAGTTACACTGCTTGCTAAGAATAATCCGATCGGTATTATTTTTTCATCTCTGCTTTTTGCCATACTCGATTACGGAGGTCTTTCAGTAAATCAGTTAATTCCAAAGGAACTGATGCTCGTAGTGCAGGGAATAATTATCCTTTCACTGCTTGCAGTTGATAAAATAGTAAGTAATTATTTTAAGGAAAAACTTATATGAAAAAATTTATAACGGATTATTAATATGGATCTGATAACATCGGTCATTTCGCTTGGATTTGTCGCGCAGGTACTGAGACTGATGACTCCGTTTTATCTCGGAGCAAGCGCTGCTAATTTTTCTGAAAGAGGCGGCGTGATCAATATTTCCGTGGAAGGTTTCATGAATCTTTCGGCATTCAGCTTTGCTGTCATTTCAATTCTGACCGGAAATATTACTGCGGGATTTATTCTCGCCGTTTTAATTAATCTCCTGTTCAGTATTGTCTTCGGATATTTTACCGTCAGTCTGAAGATAAATCAGATCGTAACCGGTGTCGGCTTTAATCTGTTTATTGCAGGTCTGACAAAATTTCTGCTTGTTTATATTTTCAGCAGTTCCAGTAATACGCCAAGGTTTGAAGGTCTGCCTGAATTCACTTTATTCAGCAGCATCCCTTTCTTCGGATTGTTCCTCACTGATTATATTACTTTGTTTTGCTTCCTTCTGATTTTTATTTCAGCATATATTTTGTTTAAAACGAGATTCGGACTGCGTCTCAGATCAGCGGGAGAGAATCCGGCAGCCGGAGAAAGTCTTGGAATAAAAATCAGAAATTACAGATACTATGGAATTCTTATCTGCGGATTTTTAAGCGCGATGGCAGGTATCTGGATGGCGTCAAATCAGAATTCTTACAGCGATGGTATGATCGCAGGCAGGGGATACATTGCGCTTGCTGCAATGATCATTGGAAAATGGAAACCTGTAAATATCTTTTTTGCCTGTCTTATGTTCTCTGCATTTGAAGCGTTTGAAATATCACTTCAGATCACTGGTTCTGATATTCCTTCGCAGCTTATTCAGATGCTTCCTTACTTTATAACGATTTTAGTATTGATCGGATTTATCGGAAAAACCAAACCGCCTGCTGCTGACGGTGTTCCTTACTGATCAGCTGTATCTTTTATCCATATTCCAGAAAAGTTTTTTCTTGAGAGTATCAAAGTAAGTTGAAGAATTTTTCTTGATGACTTTAATTGTAAAATCAGCTTTCGTGATGCTTACTTCAGACGGAGTTTTTGTTCTGTAAAATTTCTGACCGTCGGCAATGATCCTCGCTTTGCCTTTGACCGGAATTTTAATCAAGATCTTTCCGTCATCAGGAATCACGATCGGTCTTACGTTCAGCGTGTGCGGAGAGATCGGTGTGATCAAAAAAACTTTACTGTCCGGATTTAATATCGGTCCGTTGCAGGACATCGAATATCCAGTTGAACCGGCGGGAGTGGAAACTATCACACCGTCTGAAATTATGTTAACGACCTTTTCATTATTAAAATATGTTTCTGTTTCAAGTGTCCTGACTGAATCATCTTTGTCAATTACAATATCATTAAGTCCGTAAAGTATTTTGTTACCGTCTGTTTCTGATTTTAGCAATACCTGTTCTGTGATCCTGAACTTGCCTGCAATGAATTTCGGTATAAAATTCTCAAACTCTTTAGGAGCTATCTCTGAAAAAAAACCGAGTCTTCCGAGATTGATCCCGAGTATCGGAATGTTTTTATCCTTTACGATCCGCGCGCTGTTAAGAAAAGTACCGTCGCCTCCGAGAGAGAAAATAAAATCAGAATTTTTTATTATATCGGATTCGGAACAGACAGCTGATTTGTTTTTGAATCTGGAATATACTGCCAGATTTTTTTCTATCAGGTATTTCAGGTTATATTTGTCAAGTATATCAGTAATATAATTGAGCAGTTCGGTCACAACAAACTTACTTGTATTCCCCAGAATTCCGACTACTGCAGTTTCATTCGCTTTTATAGATCTGCCGCTTCCGGAATTTGAACTCTTAGCTCTTTTCATCTTCTTTTTTTTCAGAAATATCTTTCGCTTCACTTGAATCTGCTTCATCTTTCGAATTATTGTCAGAACTGTCAGCAGGTTCTTTCACCTCGGATAGGTCTGAAATTTTATCTCCGGAATCCTTTACTGAAGAATCCTTTACTGAAGAATCCTTTACTGAAGAATCATTTACTGAAGAATCATTTACTGAAGAATCATTCTCAGTATCAGTTCCTGTGACAGTATCAGGTTTTTGCTTTTCTTCCACAAAATTCATTTTGAGTTCGGAAACAACTTTTGTAATAAATCCTGTTTCTTCCGAAGAGATATTATTTTTGGATTTTTCTTTCAGCATATCAATCATATCTATGGAGACCTGCGCTGCGTCAAGGTCTCTGTCGATCTCACCGGTTACCGGATTCTGTAACTTTCCCATCTGTATCATTGCCTGCATCTGAAAACTGTACACAAGAGATAAGAATAATTGTTTGTTTTTATCTTCGTTCATTTCAATGGTTTATGGTTTTAAAAATAGGCTCAAATATACTTATAATAGAAGTTTTAATTAATTCATAAAATCATTCACGAGTAAAATTTCTGTAAAATAATTTATACTGAATTTATGATATACATCATACCTGAAGTTTTTAAATTTGAATATATTGCAGTGAAAATTAATTTTAAAAGGAGTAAAATATTATGTTAGATAAAAAAGCAGATCTTGCCGGACCGGGTATCGGTAATTATGAGGAAGTTTTTAAAATACTTCCGGAAAATTACGATTCACTCCTGAATAAAAAAGATACTCAGACTGCAATTTACGAAGTGAAACAATTTATCTCAAAAAATCTTTGCAAAGAACTGAATCTAATGATGGTGGAAGTTCCGCTTATCGTAGACGGTGAAAGCGGAGTCAATGACATGCTCGACAGGGACGGGTCAAGGACACCTGTAACTTTTCACATCAGCAATGACAGGGATATAAATCCGGTAGAAGCTCAGATAGTACAGGCTGCTACTAAATGGAAAAGAGTCGCTCTGAAACAGTTTGATATGAAACCGGGCGAAGGAATTTGCACTGATATGAGAGCTGTAAGAAAGGACTATTTCCTCGATCATGATCACAGCGCATATGTGGATCAGTGGGACTGGGAAAAAGTAATTACAAATGAAAACAGAGATCTTAATTATCTGAAAGATACTGTTAAGAAAATCTGGAAAGTTCTGAAAAATGCCGAGTTATTTGCGCAGGAAAAATTCCCTGCTTTGAAAGATCCTAAGTATCCTTCTCTTCCTGATGAACTCGTATTCCTTCATGCGGAAGAAATCCTTGAAATGTATCCTGATCTTCCGAGGAAGCAGAGGGAAACTGCTATTTTACAAAAATATCCTGCAGTCTTTATTATTGGAATAGGGTGGACTCTTGCAGACGGATATCCTCATGAAATGCGCGCTGCAGATTATGATGACTGGGTAACCGAAACTAAAATGCCTGACGGTAAAACAGGACACGGAATTAACGGCGATATACTTGTATGGAATCCCGTTACAAAAAGAAGACACGAACTTTCATCTATGGGAATAAGAGTTAATGCTGAAACTTTAAAGATACAGCTTGAAATGACAGATCAGCTTGATCTTTTATCAACTCCTTATCACAGCGGTATAATCAACAATACATTACCACTGAGTATTGGCGGAGGAATAGGGCAGTCAAGAACTCTGATGCTTATCCTGAAAAAAGCTCATCTCGGTGAAGTAAGCGTAACTGTATGGCCGGATAAACTCAAGGAAATATGTGAGGCAAAAAATATATTTGTACTGGAATAAATCAACTGTGTTAGTCTGATTAAAGACCTTTAAGAATTCTTAAAGGTCTTTTTCATTTTAGTAATAAAATATTTAACAGAATAATTATGAGATTGTATCGTCAGCGGGAAGCGCTTTGATTATAAAAGGAACTGCAATCAGAAAAAAGAACACCGTCATTACTTCATGATCCCCGAAACTCCATTCGAAAATTCCGGATATCTGAAATGAAATCATAACGAGAATGCTTCCAAACAGAAGCATTCTTTTTAACGGATCTCTTTCGATCTGATAATATCTGATCTGTATTAAAAAAATACTAATGAACATTCCGAGCCATGCGATAAATCCGAATATACCCGTAGTCGCAAGTATCATTAAAAAATTATTATGCAGATGCACACCCTCTCCATAAGCTTCCGGCGTCTTGTAAGTTTCGTAAACTTCCTTTATATGAGAATCCGCAATTCCCGTAAACGGGTGATCTTTAAACATCTCTATGCCGACTTTCCACATTTCAATTCGGGATTTATTGCTCGGATGTTCGGGATCAAAAATACTTTTTGTCCTTTCCGTGTATGAAGAGGGAAGCAGAAATGCTGCAAGTATAACAACTGCAATGAAACTGAAAAGAAATTTCCTGTTTATGAAAATTCCGTAGATCAGCAAGCAAACTGCTGTTGCAAGCATTACATTTCTGGACTGTGTCAGCAGCATTGAAATAATTACAGGGATAATTATTATAATCAGTAAACTTCTTTTGATTACAAATTTATCTCTTAAATAATCAGAGAATACAAGGGGAAATAATGAAAACAGACTGATCATTTTTATCTCTGCTGAAGTAAGCGGGTAATTGAAAAAATCAATTCTGATTTCTGAAAAAGGCATCTCGCCAGCCATCTCGAAAAATTTAAAAGCATACTTCACAATTTCAATTATTGAAATGACAGATATAGTTGAAATATTTATGAGAAGAATATAAGTAAGTGTCTTAAAGTTAACTATCTTAGCAATTGATACATAGAAAATTAAGAAAAGCAGTAGGCGCTTAAGATTACTGAATGCGCCTTCAGGATATACAGCAAAAAATCTTGATAAAATTTCGAAGAAAGCATACGCAAGTATGAAATAATTTACAGTCTTCAGATCAATGAACAGATTCTTATTTAAAGCTGAATTCTTATTGATTAGAAACTGAATCAGCCATAATCCAATCCAGATTCCGAATGAAATGGAAGAAACTGCAATTGAAATACTGACTATAGAAATCTGAATGGTCAGTAAAGTAAGTATTACGAAATTCAGCTTATCGGAATAATTTGCTAAATTATTTTTCACTATATGGGTTTATTTCGTCTTTTAAATCTCTTTGTAACCGGTTGGATAAAAATTAATATTTTTCTGATAAAGTCAGGCAATTGTTCTTCAAGCTTAGCGTCGAATTTCCATACGCTTTCTGAAATCCTTTTATGCATGACTTTAGGATGTGTGTCATTAAACTTTTTCAAATGTCCGAGATGAACTCCGGTGATATTTTTTTTGGTAATCTCGTCTTTGTTGTACAACTTTTCAAAATCAGATCTTTTCTTAAGCAGCTTATCAGGTGGTGTCACCCAACCGTAATGATAGATCTCAGCATTAATATCTTTTGAATTTATTTTGCTGCCGTCAGTATGCCGGAAGTCCATTGCATCGCCCCATGAAATTATATTCTCATTTTTCCTTATGATCCTCGATTCCCTTATATACCAGATTCTGTAATTATCCTGTACATAATCATAACTACCGTAAAAATGTCTGTATCGAAATCGCAATCCTTCGACTTCCGTTTTGTCAAGATTAACTTTCATACTTTCGATCACTGTATCAAAATATTTTTCATGCAGCACTTCATCACCCTGAATATAAAAACACCAGTCACCGCTGCATTTGTCTAAAGCTTTGTTCGTCTCGACAGACAGGACTTTACCGTCTTTCAAATTCATATCCCATTCTGTTTCAAAAATTTTAATTTTATTGTCATCAATGGATCTGACCATTTCAAGAGTATTGTCATCTGACTTTCCAACGTTTATAATCATCTCATCACAGACCGGAAGTATGGATCGGATTGCTTCAATAAAAGGATATGCGTAGAGTTCTCCGTTTCTTACGATTGTAAATCCCGAAACTTTCATATTACTGTTTCCTGATGTCTGAACTGAAGATTGTAAAGCTTTTTGTATATGCTGTCATTTAGCATTAATTCATCATGAGTTCCGGTTTCCGTAATCAATCCTTCATTCAATACCACAATCATATCAGCGTTTCTAACGGTTGAAAGTCTGTGCGCTATGACGACGGAAGTTCTCCCGTGCATAAGTCTTTCGATCGCCTGCTGAACGAGTATTTCAGATTCCGTATCGAGTGAAGATGTCGCTTCATCAAGAATTAATATCGGAGGATTTTTCAGAAGCGCTCTTGCTATGGAAAGTCTTTGTCTCTCTCCGCCGGATAATTTCACGCCCCGATCACCGATGACAGTATCATAACCTGTTTCAAGTCTATCAATAAAGACGTGAGCATTTGCCGCCTTTGCAGCCTCAATAATTTTTTCAGAAGGAATATCTTTTTTGCCGTAAGCAATATTATTTCTAATTGTGTCATTAAATAAAATTGTCTCCTGCGTTACTACTCCCATTTTTTCCCTGACGGATTCAATCGTAAGATCCTTTATATCTGTCCCGTCTATCAGCAGACTTCCCGATACGGCATCATAAAACCTAGGTATCAAATCCACTAAAGTAGATTTCCCCGCGCCGCTCGGTCCGACTATTGCAATTATCTTTCCCTTATAAATTTCAAGATTTATATCCTTCAGTATCATCTCGCTCTTTTCATAATGAAAAGACACATTCCTGAATTCAATTCCATTTTGAAATTCATTTAACTTCTTCGCATCCGGCTTATTCACAATGTCCGGTTTTGTATCCAAAAGTTTAAAAACTCTTTCCGAAGCTGCCGAGCCTTCTTTATAACTGTTGAACATCTGTCCGAAAAGTTTCAGCGAAGGCATCATCTGAAAAAATACCGCAAGGTAAAATATGAATGCGCCGGGAGTCATATCACTGTTGCCTCTGATTATATCCGTTCCGAATATGTAAAGTATAATGACTATTGTTATTACACCAATGATCTCCGATACGGGAGAAGCAAGCGCTCTCTTGCGAAATATTTTTACGAGCAATTCAAAGTAAGATTGATTTTCCCTGTCAAACTTTTGCTTCTCGTAATCTTCCATGCCAAACGCTTTCACAACCCTTACAGCTCCAAGAGTTTCATCAAGAGTTGCCGTGATATCAGAAATTTTTTCCTGTGACTTTTGACTGCTGCGTTTTAACGAATTACCGATTTTGCTGAGAATGAAAGCAGTCACGGGAGCCATGAGAAATATGATCAGAGTTAGCTTCCAGTTGAAAAGAAAAAGCACAATTGAAAAAGTTATTATCGTAGGCGGATCTCTGAAAAGACTGTTCAGCACCGCTATTAAGGAATCTTTTATTATCTGCACATCATTGATGATCCGTGAAATAAGATTTCCTTTCCTTTCATCAGAGTAAAAACTCAGGGGCAGGTCAAGGTAGTGATTGTAAAGATCTTTTCTGATGTCTTTCAGAATTCCCTGCTCTACTGCTGCCATGAAATATGTCTGCAAATAGCTGAATAGATTTTTCAGAAGGAATGTAACGAATATCAGAATACAAAGATATTTCAGTACTTCAAGTTTGTCATAACTTACAAGGATTTTTGAAAAGTATAAAACAATAAAATCCTTGAGATCAAAAACCGAAGTAACTTCTTTGTCAGGAATTGTCTGTGCATTTTCGCTGAAGAGTAAATCCATAAAAGGAAAGATCATCATTACTGAAAGAAGACTGAAAATTACGGTAAGTATAGTAAAAACATTTGCGGTAATGAGCTGCTTTACATAAGGATTTACATATTTAAAAATCCTTCTATAATTATTCATCACCTGATTTATTTTGAATCTCCCTGATCTTCATATATGTCAGGATCTTGGTCATCATATGAAAATATGAAACCATAAGACCGTATATACCGTCTCTGTATCCTCCCTGAAAAAAAAATTTCTTCTTAAATTCTAAAATGGGTTTGAAAAACAAATTTGCCGCGCTGATCTTTTTACCGTCTGCTTTCTCAAGAGCTTCCAGGGAGGAATAATTATTTATCTTCATTGTATAGTCCGACACTGATCTAACGGTATAATGCAGAATGTCGTTAACAAGTTTTCCTTCGCTGCCGGAAATTAAGTAACCTTCATGAACAAGCCGGTCGGTAACGGTAACATTTTTGCGATTAAACAGTCGCATCTGATATCCCGGATACCATCCGCAATGCTTTATCCATTTTCCAAGAAAAAAACTTTTACGCGGGATCATATATCCGTCAAATAAATTACCTGAATTTAAAACAGATTTAATTTCAGAAGCAAGCCCGGGACTGCATCTCTCGTCTGCATCAAGTGAAAAGATCCATTCATGATTTACTTTACTGACTGCGAATTCTCTCTGTTTCGAAAATCCTTTCCATTCATTTTGATAAATACTCACGGGATATTTCTTTAATATTTCCAAAGTACCGTCAGTACTGTAGCTGTCAGCTATAATAATTTCGTCGCACCATAATATGCTTTTTACGCATTCTTCAATATTATGCTCTTCATTTTTACAAATTATTAATCCGGATACTTTTCTCATTCTAATTTACTTTTTCTAGTCCGTTCCTGCAGAAAAATTCTTTCTTTTTTTTCACTTCATTGAAATACTTCATATTGCTTTCGGTTTCGACTGTTTTCGGATGATGCATATGATATTGTACAGCAAGATTCCTTACAGATCTGAATTTTGCGCCAATCAAACGTAGTCTGAATTCAGGATCAGAATCCTCACCGAGTCCCGGTCCTTCATAATTTTCATCAAACCCGTTTATCTTCAGCAGCAAATCTTTCGGTATGGAAAAGTTGCAGCCAAGTATGTGTTCATCATCATTTGTAAAAGCTTTTCTAAGCGAAGGATTTTTTATAATAATGCCTTCTTCAATATTAAAATTAAAATCCCTTTTGTCTTTATTCAGAGTGGAAAAAATTGCGTCAGTGAATTTTATTTTTTCATATCTTCCGTTGAGTATGAATTCTTTGGTTATTTCTCCGGAAATTTTTTTAGTGAGGTTCACTCTTCTTCCGCATAGAACAGTACTTTCCAATTTGTTTTCAAAATGTTTTTTTACAAAATCAGAATGGGGAATGCAGTCGCCGTCAAAGAATATCAGATAATCCGAAATCGAACTTCTCACAGCTTCATTAAGTATTTTATTTTTTCTGAAACCCAGGTCATCCTGAGTCAAATGAAGTATCGGAAAATTCAATTCTAATTGCATTTTGCTTATTAAGTCTTTCATATTTTCATTTCTTCCGTCTTCAGCTATTATTACTTCAAAATCCTTAAAGCTCTGAATAGAAAGGGCGTAAAATATCAGCTCGAGTTCTCTTGTTTTACTGTAAACGGAAATAATTAACGAAACTTTGCGCATTGATTTGCAAAAATATATATTAATACTTTAAAGTAATAGTGAATTTTCTAAATGGAAATACTGATGGCAGTTGTTCTGATTAAAAATTTAAATATAAAATTAAAGAAATAATTTTTTGATTGCTGTCTGAAAAATGACTTATCAAAAAAAATCTTATTTCATATATTGAAACAAAAAATTCCATGGCAGTAAATTTAAATAAGTTCACAATAAAAGCGCAGGAGGCGGTTCAGACTGCGCAGGATATTGCATCAAATTATTCTAATCAGTTTCTTGAACCCGAACACCTGCTGGCAGCGCTTATTCAGGACCCCGAAGGTATAGTTACTTCTACTATACAGAAACTCGGCGCAAACAAGGAATTTCTGCAAATAAGAGTAGGGGAACTTCTTGAAAAACTTCCGAAAGTTACAGGCGCATCTTCCGGTCAGTCGCTTTCACCCGAACTAAATGAAGTGCTTGAAAATGCAGTGAAAGAAGCTTCAAATCTTAAAGATGAATATGTTTCCACTGAGCATATTCTGCTTGGTCTTTCCGATCTGAAAAAATCACCGGTGTCTGACCTTTTAAAATCTCTCGACATTACAAAAAATAATATTCTTAAATCACTGAAAGAAGTCCGGGGATCAAACAGAGTTACGGGACAGAATCCGGAAGATACTTATGAAGCGCTGAAAAAATACGGAAAGAATCTGAATGAACTTGCGATGAAAGGTAAACTCGATCCTGTAATAGGCAGGGATGATGAGATCAGAAGAGTGCTGCAGGTCCTTTCACGCAGAACAAAAAATAATCCCGTATTAATAGGGGAGCCCGGTGTGGGAAAGACTGCAATTGCGGAAGGACTTGCTCACAGGATTATACAGGGAGACGTCCCCGAAAGTCTCAGATCAAAACAAATTATTGCGCTTGATATGGGTACGCTTGTTGCAGGCGCACAATACAGAGGACAGTTTGAAGAAAGACTGAAAGCAGTTTTAAAAGAAGTTCAGGAATCCGGCGGAGAAATTATTTTATTTATAGATGAACTGCATACTGTCGTCGGAGCAGGCGCAGCTCAGGGTTCTGTCGATGCTTCGAATATGCTTAAGCCGGCGCTGGCAAGAGGAGAACTCAGAACTATCGGGGCGACTACACTCGATGAATACAGAAAGTATATTGAAAAAGATCCTGCGCTTGAGAGAAGATTTCAGCCCGTGTTTGTAGGTGAACCGGATGTGGAAGATACGATCTCAATATTAAGAGGACTGAAAGAAAAGTATGAAGTTCATCACGGAGTAAGAATTACTGACGGAGCGATTGTAGCAGCAGCGCAGCTTTCGGACAGATATATTTCAGACAGATTCCTTCCGGATAAAGCAATTGATCTTGTGGATGAAGCCGCTTCTAAATTAAGAATAGAAATTGATTCTATGCCTGAAGAACTAGATAATCTTGAAAGGAAAATTAAACAACTGGAGATTGAGAAAGAAGCTTTAAAAAGAGAAGTCTGAATCAATTAGGAATTTAGAATTACGAATTAGGAATTATTAATTTCAAATTTCAAATTTCAGATTACAAATAATTAGTTTAAAGTTACGACTGAAGAATTACGAATAACTAATTTCTATTCAAATTACAGATTACAAATAATAAGTTTCAAGTAACGAGTTGCGATCACATTTTACCAAATAACTTCCGGCCCTCAACAACTACATTATGAAAAAAATAATATTTTTATTTTTACTGATCCTTCTTTCCGTTTCAGACTCTGTTTCTCAAACCGGTTTCAGGATAAGAAAGCTCGCTGAGTTAAATCAGCATAATTCAAACTATTCAGCGTTGTGGGGATATACCGCACCGAACGGAAGGGAATACGCTATACTCGGATGTTTTGATGGAACTGCATTCATAGATATTACAGATACAAATAATATTCATGAAGTTGATTTTATTCCTGCGCCGAATCCCGGAGGAAACGGAAATTTTTGGCGTGAAATGAAAACCTATTCTCATTATGCTTATATAGTTTCAGAAGATGATAACAGCAATATTCAGATCGCTGATCTCAGCTATTTGCCTGACTCAGTCAGATATGTCGGGAAAGTTGTTCTGCCGGATCATTCTGCCACGCATTCAATATCACAATCAGGTTCGTTTCTTTATCTTAACGGTTCAAGCGGAGGAATATCCTATGGTGTGGCAATTGTTGATCTAACAAATCCCGAAGTGCCAGTTCTGAGGGGAAGCTGGACTGAAATGTATGTTCACGATTCCAGAATAGTTAATGATACAATCTGGGCTTGTAATATTTCAGACGGAAGAGTTACAATCATAAATGCAGTTAATAAAGATAATCCGGTAACTATAAGAGGCTGGGTAAATCTTCCGCAGCCAAACGGACCTCATAACATTGCATTCTCACAGTCCGGAAATTTTGCATATGTAACAGATGAAAGAACTGCTCCGACCCCCGGCAAATTGAAAGTCTGGGAAGTTTCGGATCTTAATGATATTAATTATATCAGATCTTATAACGCTTATCCTTTTGAAAAATCAGTTGTACATAATGTAGAAACATACGGTAACATTGCAGTGCTCGCATATTATTCTGCAGGAGTTCAGTTACTTGATATTACAAATCCGTCTGACCCGACCGAAATTGGCTGGTATGATACACATCCCGAAAATAACAATACAAATTTTGAAGGCTGCTGGGGAGTTTATATGTTCAGTTCAGGAAAAATTATCGCTTCGGACAGATCAAGAGGGCTGTTTGTTTTAATGCCTGACTTAACTCCTCCGGTTTCACATTTTCCAAAAGCAAAATTCATTCCGGGAAATTTAACAGCTGCAAAATACGATACGCTCAGACTTATAGACGCTTCAGCAGGTATTCCGCAAAGCTGGCAATGGACAGTGACGGGTCCTGAAAATAAAACCTCAACACAAAGACATCCTGATTTCGTTTTCAGTCAGGTCGGAAGTTACAATGTAAAGCTAAGAGTCTCAAACGCATTCGGATCTGATTCTATTAGCTTATTAAATGCATTTCATATTTTCCCAACTCAGCTGAATTCATTTACTGTTTTAAATCCTGTAGGTAATCCTTATGTAACAATTGTCACTTCACCCGAAGATACTTCAAAAGTTTTATTCAACTGGAAAAAATCTTCTGCTGATCCGAAAACCGTTTATAAAATCAATTTCAGAAAGGTTCAGAACAATACTGAAAAAACTTTTCTTTCCGCGAATAACGGGCTTGACACTTTTGCGCTTTTGCCGAAAAGTTTTCTTGACAGTTTAATTCAAAACTTTGGCATGACCGGAGATTCTCTGGTTATTTCATATAAAACAAAAGCATTTAACGAAACAGATTCTTTGTTTTCTTCAAATGCCGCTCTGATAATTTTCAAAAGAAATTCAGTAGGTATTCAGAATATATCGCAGACAGTTCCGGGTGAATATAAGCTGTATGATAATTATCCGAATCCTTTTAACCCTTCGACTAATATTGAGTTTGACATCCCTGAAAACAGCAGCGTGAGTCTGAATATTTATGATATATCAGGTAAACTCGTTTCACAGTTATTGAATGATAAATTATCACCCGGCAAATATAAATATACTCTGAACGGTAATAATCTTAACAGCGGTGTGTATTTCATAAAATTCTCTTCAGGACAATTTACATCAGTAAAGAAAATTGTACTGATAAAATAAAATTGATTTTCACGGAACAATTTTGAGTATTTACACTTAAAGACTCTGAAGTAAATAATCAATAATTTTGAGTAAGTATTTAAAATCATTAGAAATGAAATCAAAAAAATTTATTCCTGCTTTATTTATAATATTAATTTATCTGTTCGTTTCGGAAAATTCCTTTCCGCAGTTAATTCAGGAAGATCTTAACGGCGGCAGATTCAGGGGAAAGATAGCGGAGGAAACACCGCCTGACGTTGACAGAATGCCGCAGGTATTTGAAGAGATGATCACTTTTGAAAACGGAAAAATTTCAGGTGAGATACTGAATAAATATTCAGTTAATAACTGCAGCTATTCAGCTGTTATTGATGAAAGAAGAATGGTTGCTGTTAAAGTTGTGAATTTTAATTCAGAATGTCAGGGATCAATTGACGGTGAGAATGTGATCATAACAATTACAGGTGAAATATATGCAGACTTGTGGATGGCGGGAGATATCGTGATTAGAGTGAAGGATAAACCTGATATAAAATTCACAATATCTGCTGAAGCGGAATAAACCGGTTGCTGAGAATAAACTTCGTAATAAAAATTTGCTGTTTTAAAATTTATTCACGGAGTTTGTACATAAACAAAGTTCACTGAATTATTTTCTACAAAAGTCAGATCAGCATTGTCCACAATATTATCTCCGTTAATATCCGTAATGAAATTCCCGGTTTGAAAATTCATCAGATCCTCTTCGACCATCTGAAGGTCAGGAAGGTCAACTGATCCGTCTCTGTTTACATCTCCGGTATAAAACGCATATCTTACCGGATTATTATTTAGCTGTATCTGATTTCCCCCGTAGGCTTTTCCCTGTGCATCACTAAAGTCATATGTAAATCCATTTGAAGTGCTGTAAGTAATATAACTACTGCTCCATGTAATAACCGAATTTTTGTGAATAGCTTCAATATAATATTGACCGTTTGTAATATATTCAAATTTAAATTTACCGGTAAAAGTTATTGAATCCAGAATCCCGGTTGACGAATCAAGTTTCTGATACGGAAGAGAAGTTGATCTTAAATATATTTTTACTGAATCTTTTTTACTGAGCATATCTGAGGCTGAACTGTACAATCCCTGCGGTATAATTTTCACCAAAGCTTCGGGAACAGTTTCTATATATGAATGCCATGCCTGATATTTTCCTGTCGAGTTATCAAACCAAAGTGCGTGAACTTTACTGCCGGAGCTTGTTATTCCGAAGTAAGTTCCGATGTAAGGAGGGTTAGCAAAAAATCTATCAGATGCGGAAAGCTGGGACAGTTTGAATTTATGATCTGATATCAGAATATCCTGGAAAGTATTTCCTCCGTCTTCCGATCTGGAGATATAAATTTCCGTCGAATCATTCGTCGGAGTATTTCTGTTGTCATAATAAGAAATATTCACCCCGCCGTTTTTATCAACGCATATATTGGGAAAGAACTGATGCCGCGTAATTCCCGGAACGCTATGATGTATAAGACTAGCATCAGACCATGTCGTTCCGCTGTTTACTGAAGTATATAACACAACATCATAATCATCAGCAGAAGGGGACAGTGAACCAAGTCCCTGATTGCAGGCAATATAAAGTTTTCCGTTATTCACTCCGCCGGATTTATCAATTGTCAGTACAGGCAGACCGTTTAGTTTCACAAGATTAAAATTAAATCTGAAATCATTCGGAGACGGTACAACCGGAACTGCATAATCATTTGCCGTCCAGGTATTCCCGCCGTCAAGTGATTTTGCGAATCCGATATATTTGACCGAACCGAAAATGTATGGCCATGTAACGAATACTTCACCTGAATTTCCTGTAACAACAGAAGCTCCGACTCTTCCGTGATTCTGCGGGGGTGATACTCTTGCTGATACAGACCAGGTTTCGCCGCTGTTAGTCGTATAACTCATAAAAACTCCGCGCTTCTCACTGTAAACAATATAACTTCTTCCGTAATACGGACTCGCAGGAACGTCATCAGTTGTGCATAATATTTTATCGGCAGTGTCCACTCCCTGCACAAAATAAGTCGGTGTCCATGATGAACCGCTGTTAGTGGATCTGCTGACTCCGAGCCTGAAATTTTTCTGACCGGATATGGGCGGCGGCGCAATATAAGGTATTATAATCACACCGTTTTTATCAATTGTAACTGACGCATCTCCCACAGTCGATATAATATTATTCTGCGCTGTTCTGATCGCATTTGTCCCGCTCCATGTCACGCCTCCGTCTGAAGTAATGTATGCGCCTGTAGTGTAACCGCCCTGGTATACATCAGTATTTGCCGTGCCCGCCATAAAATCAGGATTTAAAGGATGCGCTGCGATGTAGGTACAAAGCTGAATGTTGCCTGAAGGAAATACTCTGTTATTAGGAGTTTCTGAGAAAAGATATGAACTACCTGAAATTAATAATAAAAAGAATCCCCAAAAATTTCTTTTCATAAGTTCTATTTGACTGTTTAAGAAAAAAATTTAAAACCTCGCCAAAAATACTAATGGGGAATATTTTTATCGAAATGCCGTAACGTAAATTAGAATTTATAGCCGGGTCACTTTGGGGGGAATTTTGAAAACCTGAAAATCCTTGACCTGCTGAAACATAGATAAAAAAATATTAAGAATAAACAAATTATTTTTAGCTTGAAATGAGCAGTGAGAAAAAAACACTCAGGAAAAACAGTTTTAAATTATTTACTATTAACTGTTAACTATTAAGCGGCAATTTCAATTTTAGCGGACTTTGTTGTAGGTGTCGGAATTTTGTAACCTCTTCGTTTCATATCCTCAATGTGTAATTCAATTCCTTTTTCCATAAGTCTCATCAATTGCCTTTCCGTATCTGCAGTAGCTATACATCCGGGTAGATCCGGAACATAAGCGCTCAGATTGTTTTTTCCTCTTTCGATAATTATTAAAAATTCTTTTTTCATATTTATATTTTTATTTGCGCCTGAGTTAATATGCTTTTAAGTGTTTTTGGGTGAATCTCTTCATTTGATTTCCCGGCAATTGTCACTGTACCTCTTTTTGTCAAATGGTGATATTGCTGATGACTGCCGACTTGTCTTACCTGAAACCATCCGTCAAGCTTTATGATTTTTATTATCTCCTTAAATTTCATTACATCAAATAAATATATTCATATTCCCGTGTTAAACTAAGTAATATGAACTCAGATTTCAATAACTATAAATTTATTATTAGAAAGGATATTTTAAGATAGATTTAATAATTCTAAAATTGTAAAACATTTTCCCGGCTTTTAGGAAATTAAATTTTAGCCTTCAAAGAATATTTCCAAAACTTTAAAGAAATTTGACAGCTATAATTAACTTATTTGTAACCCTGAAGAATTTAATTTCAAATCTGAGACAATTAATTTCAACTCTTAGATAATTATTTTCAATTCTTAGATAATTATTTTCAATTCTTAGATAATTATTTACAGTCCTATAATATTTATTTACAGTCCCGGGATATTTAATTACAAGTCCATGAACTTTTATTTTAAGTCCATAGTGTGTTACTTTGGTCTCAATATATTTTATTATGGTGCTGAGATTATTTATTATAAAATGTTTTTAGAATACATTGGGACTGTAATAAATATTTATAAGCCCATAGCGCAACATATTGGGACTTTAATATTTTATATCAGTCCCAATAATAAAAACTGTAGACCTGCAAATATTTATTGCAAGTCCGTAGTCTAATTCCGTGGACTTATAGTGAGACACTTCGGATCGTCTAAAATTGGGATTTTCGATGAAAAAATTGAAATTTGATCTGAATTTAGACATTGTTACAATTGACTGGATTCCTGCCGGAAGCACGCAGGAATGACAAAAATGTGGTGAAAGTGTATGTTAAATTTAAAATTTCGAAATTCGTAACTTGAAACTCGTAACTTGAAACTGGTTTTATTCATCATTCCAGTTTACCGGCGTCTTCTCTCCTTTTAAATAATCTTCCTTTAAAACTGCATATGTAATCGAATCAAATTTATTCCCTTCATTATCCGGCCAGCATCTGCGGTGATGCGCTTCCTTTACCCAGCCGCAATCTCTGAATACTTTACGCATGACGGCATTATCAGCACGGGTATGTCCTTCAAGTCTTTCTTTGTCTGTCTTTGTAAAGAGATATTCCACAAGCCACTGAACAGCTAATTTTCCTATGCCTTTTCCTCTGAACTCAGACTTTATCCTTAAATCAAAAATCGGAGTGTCATCGGTAAATTCATGCAGCGTTATTAATCCCGCAGGATAAATATTACCTTCAGCGTAAATCCAAAACGCCCTGTTATCTTCTCCTTCAAATGTACCTTCGCTGATCCACTTCTTTACCTTTTCCATTGTAGGTTCAGGGTTTCCGTGATAAGGCCACTTGTCAGATGATATCCACTGCGCAAGCTTATCCGCATCTTCTGATTTGTATACGGTAAAATCAAGATTCAATTTTCGGCTGTTTGATTTTAAATACTATTTTACAAGAACAAAACTCTTAACAATTCTTTCCTTTGGAGAAGAAAGAATATACTGATAAACTCCGGTGCTTATGTTTCCGGATTCTAAATTTATTTTATAAGATCCTGCAGATAAAAACTTATCAAATACTTCTTTTACCTTTTGACCAAGGTTGTTATAAATTTCAAGTTTATAGAAATTATTCTGTGAGATATCGAATCCAATCTGAGTACTGTTATTAAACGGATTTGGATAATTCTGATACAAATTAAAATCCGAAACTACTGAATTGTTATTCTGAATTGCTGTAGTTTTATCAATATCAGAATACCAAATCTCTCCAAAATCTGCTCCGCACCAGATTTTTTTATTTTTATATAATGCAAGTTTTGAAAATTCTGTATTTGCTGAATTATCGATCAACCATTCATCTCCGCCATTTGTTGTTTTTAAAATATATCCTACAAGTGACGTAGCCCAGCCTGTATCAGGAGAAATAAACAAAATGTCATTTATCTGCGGAAATCCAAACCCCGAAACAGGATTATTCTGAAAAACCCAGTTATATCCACCATTTGTAGTTTTGTAAATATTATGTCCGTTACCGTCATTTCCGGAAATCCAACCTGTATCATTGTTTAGAAAACAAATTCCTAATACTCCATAAGGTGGGGGAATATATTGATACATGTCAATAAAACTTTCACCCGAATTTGTAGTTTTTAGGAATGAATAAGAGCCGCCAAACCAGGCAGTATCATCATTCAGCCAGAAATGCTCATGTATCTGTGAAAAGTTTGTAGTTGAATTATAAATACTTACCCAGTTATTTCCTCCGTTTGTTGTTTTTAAAATAATTGCTTTGTAATTAGTATTTACTCCTGCAATAAAACCTTTAAAGCTATTTTCAAATCTTACAGTATAAAAACCAATATTCTGAGAATAATCCATATTTATCCAATCAAATCCACCGTTTGTAGTCTTCCTAATTTTCCGGCAGATCCACAAGTCCATCCTGTTAATCTATCTAAAAAATAAATAGAGGCTAAAAAGTCACCTACTGGACTAAACTGAACAGAATCCCAGCTGTACCCGCTGTTTGTAGTTTTTACAATTCCGATTCCAACCCCTGCATGGGAAGCCCATCCATAAAGTGAATCAATAAAAAACACATCTGTAATATAATAGGGTAGAGATGGAGTTTGAACACTGATCCATGTATTATTATTTTCTGTGTTTTGATGAATGTAATTTGAATTACCGGGGGATATAATATTTAAACTATTTCTAATATCCTGAGCGCGGATTTCAAAACAAAAAAGAATATTTAAAAATACAATAAGAGTAAAATAAAATATGTTTTGAAAAGTATTCATTGCTAATAAAAATTTCTCATGAATATTCTAAGAAAAAAAAATAATAAAAGATATTGGATCAACTCACGAAAGTTTAATTAAAAACAAATTATTTTAATATTCAGAATTAAATACTTTCTTGAAGATGACAATAGATTTTATAAGTGGGAGCTTTCATAAGGAGGGTTTCAAAAAAACGTAATTCATAATTGAAAATTGAAAATTGAATAATTGATAATTGATAATTTAAGTCTGTATTACGCCTACATTAAATTTTTTAATTTCAGGATTATTGTTCGCAAGCTCTATGCAGTATGAAACTATTTTCCGAGTATCCTTAGGATCGATAATTTCATCAACCCATAGTCTCGAAGCGGCGTAAAGGACATTGGTCTGTTCATCATATCTGTTATGTATCTCTTCAAGAAATTTTTTCTTCTCGTCTTCATTAAGTTCTTTGCCTTCCTTTTTAAGCTGTCCCATTTTAATGTCCAGTAAAACATTGCTCGCCTGCGCGCCGCCCATCACTGCGATCTTTGCTTTTGGATATGCGAATATAAATCTCGGGTCATAAGCTTTTCCGCACATGGCGTAATTTCCCGCGCCGTAACTGTTGCCTGTTATAATAGTGATCTTCGGGACAGTGGAATTCGCAACTGCATTTACCATCTTCGCTCCGTCTTTAATAATCCCTCCGTGCTCGGATCTTGAGCCGACCATAAATCCCGTTACATCCTGAAGAAAAAGGAGCGGGATCTTTCGCTGATTACAGTTCATAATAAATCTCGCGCCCTTATCAGCGCTGTCTGAATATATCACTCCGCCGAACTGCATCTCACCCGATTTGCTTTTCACAACATTTCTCTGATTTGCAACTATGCCTACAGCCCATCCTTCTATTCTTGCAAAGCCGGTGATAATAGTCTTACCGTATGCAGGTTTATATTCATCAAAATCACCGTCATCGATGATCCTGCCGATGAGTTCATATACATCATACTGCATTGAAGTATCTTCAGGCAGTACGCCGTATATTTCCTTTTCGGGATGGTTGGGCTTTTTAATTTCAGTTCTGTCAAATCCGGCTTTAGGTTCATTGCAGAATTTACTTACAAGCTCTCTGATCTTTTCAATACACTCTTTATCATCAGCCATTTTTTCATCCGTAATTCCTGATATCTCGGTAGTTACAGTTGCGCCTCCGAGAGATTCATTATCTATCTTTTCACCGATCGCGGCTTTTACAAGATGAGATCCGGCGAGGAAGATGCTTCCTGTTCCTTCCACTATCAGCGCTTCGTCGCTCATGATCGGAAGATAAGCTCCGCCTGCAACGCACGGACCCATGATAGCTGCGATCTGAGGAATACCCATCGAACTCATCACAGCATTATTCCTGAATATTCTTCCGAAATGTTCTTTGTCAGGAAATATCTCATCCTGCATGGGAAGAAATACTCCGGCGGAATCGACGAGATAAATTATCGGAAGTTTATTCTCAATTGAAATTTCCTGTGCGCGGAGATTTTTTTTACATGTGATAGGGAACCATGCGCCGGCTTTTACAGTCGCGTCATTTGCAACTATGACACAGTTCCTGCCGTGAATTTTCCCGATGCCGAATATTGTACCGGAAGAAGGCGCGCCGCCGTATTCCTTATACATTCCGTAGCCCGTATATAGTCCGAGCTCCATGAAGTATGAATCTTTATCAATTAAAAGATCAACACGTTCGCGGCAGTGAAGTTTATTTTTTGAATGAAGTTTCTCAATAGCTTTCTTTCCACCGCCCAGGTGTATCTCGTTTCTTAAAACGGTGAATTCTTTTAAAAGCTCTTTATAATTTTCTTCTCTCTTATGAAATATGGAATCTTTTTTTATATCTGATTTTAATTTAGGCATCGGAAATTTATATTAGGATTGAACTGAACGGAAATAAAATATGAAGAAATTATCTTCAAAGAATTATTAAGATAAAACTTAATTTAAATCTGATTTAAAACGGGATAAAAACATTTAAGCAATTATTTTCCTGTTACCGCTGAGATAGACAGGTTCTTTTTTTTCTGTAATTACTTCTTTTGTAATAATGCAGTTCGAAACATTTTCTTTCGAAGGTATTTTATACATAATGTCGAGCATAATATTCTCAAGTATCGATCTCAAAGCTCTTGCGCCTGTTCTTCTTTTTAATGAAAGGTCAACCACTGCATCCAGCGCATCTTCCGTAAATTCCAGATCGACGCCTTCCATTCTGAATAATTTCTGATACTGCTTTGTAATGGCGTTCTTTGGTTCGGTAAGAATGGACAGCATGGTTTTCTTATCAAGCGAATTCAAAGTTGTGATCACGGGAAGTCTGCCGATAAGCTCCGGGATTAAACCGTAGTGGATCAGATCATCGGGCTCGACCTGATTGATGATCTTATCCTGATCGTCTTTATTCTTTGAATAAATATCCGAGCCGAATCCGATCGAACTTTTTGAGATTCTTTTTTCGATAATTTTATCTATGCCGTCGAATGCTCCGCCGCAGATAAATAAAATATTCTTTGTGCTGATATTTATAAGCGCCTGTTCGGGATGCTTTCTTCCGCCTTTGGGCGGTACGCCTGCAATAGTTCCTTCAAGAAGTTTCAGCAGCGCCTGCTGAACGCCTTCGCCGGAAACGTCTCTTGTAATGGAAGTGCTGTCGCTCTTACGGGAGATCTTGTCAATTTCATCAAGATAAATTATTCCGCGCTCGGCTTTAGACAGATCAAAATTTGCATTTTGTAAAAGATGAACTAAAATGGATTCCACATCATCGCCGACATATCCGGCTTCAGTAAGAGTTGTAGCGTCGGCTATTGCAAAAGGAACATCAAGAAGTCTTGCGAGAGACTGCGCGAGAAAAGTTTTGCCTGTACCGGTCGGACCTATAAGTAGTATGTTACTCTTTTCAATTTCAACATCATCTATGTAATTGAAATCGATAGAGTCTATTCTTTTGTAATGATTATAAACAGCAACTGCCAAAGATTTTTTCGCTTTATCCTGACCTATTACATATTCATCGAGAAATTTTTTGATCGCCTGTGGAGTAAGTTCCGATCTGACTTTATTGATCGACTTGGCGGCGCTGCTCATTGTATTTTTTTTGATGATCTGCATAGCGTTGCCGACGCAGATCTCGCAAATGAAAACTTCTTTTCCGTTATGATCAGACGGTCCCTTTATCATATTGGTGACTTTGTCGGCGTTTCTGCCGCAGAAGGAACATCTTGCTATGTGAGACTTGGATCCGGATTTTGAATTCATATTATAAGAATGAATTTTTGTTTAATATGAAATAATGGTGCGTGATGAGGGAGTCGAACCCCCACGGGTTGCCCCGCTAGATCCTAAGTCTAGTGCGTCTGCCAGTTCCGCCAATCACGCATACTTAAAAACAGCAGTTACAAAAATAATTAATAATATTCCTAATTACAATTGACTATTGGTCTTTGGTAAAGTATTACTTTAAGTGAATATATATATTGATTTATTTCAGTCATATCCTTCCTGCGGATTTTAAAACATAAAGCGCATCTGCAGTTACCCACTCGTTCATTTTCCTTTTACCTGTTTCACCCCATCCCACGCTGTCAGCGTTCATTATAAAATCATCGGATACAGTATAATATTTTTTTTCTGCAGCCCATCCGCCGGCGGGAAGCGCTTTGCTTTCGAGTAAGTCCAGTGCTTCTGTGCATCTTCTGTCTTTTATAAAACCTGCTTCAGCCATTGCCTTCAGTCCGCCGAGAATATCATAATGCCAGTAAAGGGGATAATGCAGCGCTAAAAATTCATCCTTCATTACACTGCCGTCAGATACTTTTCGGAATAGTTTTCTTTTAAGAAAAATCTCCGCCGCCTTTTTAACTGCTATATGAATTTTTTTATTGTCTGAATATTTTGAATAGATAGAAAGACCTCTGAGCGGAAGTAAACTTTCCATGTAAGAAGAATTTTTTGCTTCAGGATTTTTATCGCAGTTCCAGCCGCCGTCATCCCACTGCCAATGAAGAAGTCTTTCAGCAAGCGAGTCAAGTCTCTTATCAAAAAGTCCGAGCCTGGTTAAATAATACAAAGTGTTACCGTACATTGACGCGCATACTCTATGTCTGCCGTTTATTACCGGAACTCCGGACTTTTTTGAAAGATCGCTTTTACTTTTAATTTCCGCATCAATAAAATAAACATCTCTCAGCCAGAATTCAAGAACCTGTTCCTTTAATGAATTCAATGATTTATCCTCCGCCGGATATCCGATATCAGCAAGCGCAGAAAGAGTCCAGTGCGCGCCTTTCCATTTATCATAAACATCTCTGCCGCGGCTGATCCTTCCGTCTTTATCTCTGTACGATAATATTTTTTTAACGCGGGTGCTTTGCCTTATCTCAGATCTGAGCTTTCGGATATTACTGGAATCCTCATCTTCTCCCAATACATTTACTCGCATCTTATAACGGACGGAAGGTTCCTCAGAGCTAAAGAGATTATTTATTACAGTATCTGTATTCAATTTGAAACGGTTAATTAAAAATTTAAAAATGAAAATACTTTGAAGCGGATTTGAATTTTCTCAGGGTTTCAAAAATACTCAAATAAATTTTTTATATCACCGTCGTTGGGTGTTCCAAAAAATTTGCAGCTTTTAAAACTAAAATTAGCTGTATCTCTTTTGCAAATTTTTTGGTCACCAACGACACTGCAGATGAAGACTTTGACTATTTATCGGAATTAAAATAAAACTGCTGAATTTAATATACTATGTTTTTATTTAAACAAGTAAGTGCACATTAAAGTCCGTTGTTGGTGATCAAAAAGTTTGCATGAGTTGTATTGTAAAATTAAAATAAAATTTAAACAAACTTTTTGAAAACACAAACAACGGCGGGATGCCTCCGGTTATTTTATCAGGATCATCCTTCCTGTTTCCCTGTACTTACCGGCTGTATAAGTATAAAAATAAATCCCGCTTGAATAATCACGCATTGAATTCAGTCCTGTATCTTCCCGCCTGAAGATTCTGATTTACAAGATCCTTTACTTTCCTTCCCAGAAAATCATAAACAGTAATTACCACATCAGCGACTTCAGGAAGATCAAATTCAATTTTCGTCGACGGGTTGAAAGGATTAGGATAATTATTGTGAAGCTTATACTGAGAAGGAATTTCTGCGCTTATATTTTCGATGCCGACTATCATTGTCCGGAAAATCCATTCGGCTGACCAGACGCCTGTACCTGAGTTATTAGATGCATTCACTCTCCAGAAGTAAAGAGTATTTCCATTTAAGACAGTGCCCGGGACATTGTATAAAGTATCCTGTGTATTCTGCGCAGTGTGAACAATGTTATTGAAATTTAAGTCGGTAGAAATTTGGAGTCCGTAATTAACAGCGTTAAATACAAGATTCCAGGACATTTGCGGCGTCAGACTAATACCCGTTGATAAGTTTGCCGGAGATAACAGAGTCGGCGCAACCGGAATACTTTCGGCAACAGTAGTAAAACTAAACGGGACAGACCAGGGACCGACTCCGATTCCATTAACACTCGCCACCCGCCAGTAATATTTTGACAAATAAGTCAGAAAAGGTGGAGGTACAATATATTGTGAACCTGTAATATTTATAGGATTATATATTACATTTGAAAACAATGAATCAGTTGCTACCTGAAGTCTGTAAGATGCGGCAAGTGATACATCTACCCAGTCAAGTAATGGAGTCAGTGAAATATTTATTGCATTATTAACCGGCAGCAAAAGAGTCGTGGCAGGCGGAGGAGCCACTGTTGTAAATTTAAAAACTGAAGACCAGGGACTCGTGCCTAACGAATTATATGCATTAACTCTCCAAAAGTATCTGGTACCAATATTTAATGTCGAAGATGGAACAATATAAGAAGCTGTTTGAATATTGGATGCTGTATGAATAATAGTAGTAAAATTTGAATCTAAAGCTATGTTTAAGTTATATGCTTCAGCATCTGTTACAGTTGTCCATCCTAAAAGCGGCGATAATGCGATATTAGATGCTCCGTTTGCAGGTGAGATCAGATTCGGCGCTTCCGGTACACCTCGGTATTGGTGAATCCATTCTTTTCTGTGAATAAACATTTACAGAAAAAAATAAGAAAGTTGAAAAAGTAAGAAGTAGAATAATTTTTGCTTTCAATTTTTCTCCTTTAAATCTTTATTTAAAGTTTAAACAAAATATGATTTTGGAAATACAAGTCAAAGATTTATTATGTAGTTTTGATAAATGAAATTTCCGGATTAAATTTTTCTCCCGGAAACAAATCACAGTTTGTGTAAAATTAATACGCTGTGAAATTTATTCCAAAAAAACCGCTGACTGCAGCGGTTTTAAATTAGTATTGAAAAATTCAAAACAAAAAAATTATATGTAACTCAGATAATTATTACTTAATTAATATCATCCTTCCTGTTTCCCTGTACTTACCGGCTGTATAAGTATAAAAATAAATCCCGCTTGAATAATCACGCGCATCGAATTCAGTTCTGTATTTTCCGGCCTGAAGATTCTGACTTACAAGATCCTTTACTTTTCTCCCGAGAAAATCATAAACAGTAATTTCCACATCAGCAGCTTCAGGCAGATCAAATTCAATTTTCGTAGACGGGTTGAATGGATTAGGATAATTATTGTAAAGCTTATACTCAGCAGGAATTTCTGAGCTAATATTTTCAATACCGACTATTATTGTCCGGAAAATCCATTCGGCGGACCAGCTGCCTGTACCGGAGTTATTTGATGCATTCACTCGCCAGAAGTAAAGAGTGTTGTTGTTTAAAACCGAAGAGGGAACAGTATAAGAAATATTTGTAATTTTCTGCTGGCTGTGTATGACATTATTGAAATTTATGTCTGTTGAAATCTGAAGACCGTATGAATTCGCTCCGACTAAGTTAATCCATGACAATAAAGGAGTAAGAATAATTCCTGTTGATCCGTTCGCCGGAGAAACGAGTGTCGGAGCGGAAGGCAGCGGAGCATTTAATGTAGTAAAGCTGAATACGGAAGACCAGTCGCTTGCGCCGATTCCATTGGCAGCGGAAGCTCTCCAGTAATATTTTGTCAGATAAGTAAAATATGGTGAAGGGACATTATATTGTGAGGCAGTAAGATTTACCGGATTAAGTATGATGTTTGAAAAAACAGAATCAGTAGCGATCTGCAGTCTGTATGTTGAAGCGTTTAAGACATTTTCCCAGTCAAGTAAAGGCGTAAGTGAAACGTTTACAGCATTATTCACCGGAGTCAAAAGCAAAGGAGCTGAAGGCGGACCAATTGTTGTAAAGTGAAAAGACGAAGACCATTGTCCCGTGCCGATTGCATTATAAGCGTTAACTCTCCAGTAGTATCTTGTATTAATATTAAGCAGAGCAGAAGGTACATTGTAAAAACTATTCGTTATGTTTCCTGCTGTAAGAATTACTGTACTGAAATTCGAATCCAGAGCAATATTTAAATTATATCCGGCAGCATCAGATACCGTAACCCATGAAAGTCCCGGAGTAAGTAAAACCTGCGTTGCTCCGTTTGCAGGCGAGACAAGTACCGGAGCAGCCGGGATAGAGATTGTAGTAAATCTCCATCTTGCTGACCATGGACCTGTACCGTTTGCATTAACAGCATTCACTCTCCAGTAATATCCGGTTCCGATATTTAAAATTGATGAGGGAATATTGTACTGAGAAACGTTGATGTTATTCTGATTCACAACCATATTGGTGAAACCTGTATCTGTTGCAACCTGCAGATTATAATGCAGCGCGTCGGAAATGTCATTCCAGTCAAGCGCCGGAGTCAGTGAATTTCCTGTTGAATTATTCAGCGGAGATACAAGTACCGGAGCAGCCGGTAAAAAATTTATTGTTCTGAAATTATAAGTATTCGACCAGGTGCCTGTGCCGTTTGAGTTAGTGCCGTTCACTCTCCAGAAATATAAGTTATCATAATTCAAAACGGATGCAGCTACCTGAAATTCAGAATTAGTCAGATTACCCTGATCTACAATTGTAGTAGTAAAATTGCTATTGGCAGAGATCTGAATTCTGTACGAATCTGCATTCGATACATTACTCCAGTCCATTAGCGGAGTAAGCGGAATATTTGTTGCATTATTTGCCGGGTATAAAAGCGTTGGTCCCGCCGGAGCGGAATTTATCGGAAATACATATCTTATATTTATTAATTCACCCATACCGATAGGCGCGCCGTTAACGTGCGTGCCTGCAAGAGAATCAGACTGACAAGTCATTTGAGCTGTGCATTCAGAGCCGGTAACATTGTTAGTAGGCGAGACGCTGACAAATCTCCAGTCTCTTAACGGAACTGCAGGAGTCAGCCTTTCCGGGGCGATCCAGTTAGCGCCTCCGTCCACTGTGTAACTTGACCAAACTGAATAGTATGCGCTTGTGTCTGATCCGTATTGTCCTGTAGTAGCGGTAAATGCAACTACCATACCGTTTCCTGAAGAAGTTCTGCCTATTGCCGGTCTGCATATCGGAAGAAATGCATCAGAGACCGCGCCTGAATTTGGAAAGAAAGGAACATTTGATTCATTTGCTATTATCTTTGGTATTCCGCCGTTTATATTCGGCGACCAGACTCTTATTGATGAAGGAAGAGTAGGAAAAAATCCGGTTGCTGTAAGCAATGAAATATTAAATGCAACATAGGGCTCACTGTTATTACCAAATGCCATGCTGACTCCTCTCAGACATCCAAGAGAATCAGCAGCGGTGTCCCAGTCCCAGATCTGCTGAGGCGAACTCCAGGAGATCCCGTCATTTGTAGAAAATCTGTAAAAGACATCATTATCATTTATACCGTCACCGGCGCCTATGTAAGCATGCCCGACTATTCCATTTGGAGCTAATGCCAGTCCATACGTTTCTGCCTGATCTCCGGGATATCCGACATATCCGCTGAATACGCCGTTATTAGAAGTATTTGTATAAGAATTGACCGAACCATTTATTGATCCTGCAAATACGGTTTTATTCATACCAATACCAATAACTCTGGGCCAGATTGCTAAACCTTCCGGCGGATCTCCGGGGTCCATTTCAGTAAATACTCCGAAACCGGGTCCTGCATCATAATAGAGTTTTGTTCTGGTTAAGGTGCCATTTGTATTATTGTGATTTGCAATGACCGCCGCTCCGTTGGTATAACCGGTGATCGCCGGGAAACCGCTTCTGTCTGTATTTGGTACGTCACCTAAATAAGTCCAGATAGCCCCAAAGTCATTGCTGAACAAGTATGCGCAGTCTCTGGAAGCAAATCCCGGAAACACAGAATACATGAATGTTGCATGTATATTCGAAGGAGTCAGCGGGTCCTGCCATATCTGCTGCGCTACACCGTTGCTTTGTAAATCATAGACTGTATTAACTCCGGTTGGACTAAAGAATACAGTTGCTGATGAAGTTCTTACCGTAGGAATATATAGCTTATAATTTTTATTATTTATTATATTTGTGTTTTGAGAATTATCGTATACCTCAAGTCCTGTTACAGGTTTTGGGATCGGAACTTCCTTTGGCTGTGAATGAATACTGCTGAATCCTGAAAACAGTGCAAATGAAATTAACATCTGCGTAAAAAGTAAATTAAGCGCTTTCATTTTTTCTCCTAATTTTGTTTAGAATAAATTAACTGATACAAATTAAACACAAATTCTTTTTAAGTCAAAGATTTTTTTATCTGAAAAAAGTGAATTTAACTGAAAAATATCTATCATATTTTCATTAAAATTACCAATTTTGTTTAAATTTGAACCGGATATAATTCTTTTCTCTTGGAAACAAATCGCAGTTTGTGTAAAATTAATAAGCTGTGAAAAATTATTCCAAAAAAAAACCGCTGACTGCAGCGGCTTTAAATTGTAATATAAAAAAAATCAGTTAGTAAAAAGTAACTCAGATAATTATTTTATAAGAACCATTGATCTGGTATCAGAAAAACCGCCGGCATTTAATCTGTAAAAATACACGCCGCTTGCTAAATTAAATTCCTGAGAATTAAAAGAGAGTGAATATTGCCCGGCGCTGTATCTCACGTTATTAATGATCCTTGAAATTTCCTTTCCTGCGGAATTAAAAATAACCAAAGTAACATCTGATGGTTTTGACAGACTGAAGCTTATCTTTGTTTCCGGATTAAAGGGGTTTGGATAATTTTGTGAAAGTGTAAAATCTGCAGGAACGTTTCCGTTCTGTGTTAATATTGAAGACGGATTTATGCTGATTACAAAATTTTCTGAATAATTCCACTTGTCATTTTCAGAAGTTGTATCATTATTAACTGAATTAGCCGATGCGAATAAAGTATCAGCAATACTTGCATCAGAAGGAGCGATGTATCTGAATATAAAAGTTAGAGTGTCATTAATAAAACTCTGTGGAAATTTATGCGTCAGCTCAAAACCCGCTCCGGTGAACGGCTCTTCTCTTTTCAGAGTAGTATCAAGCGGTGAAGTTATCACCTGACCGAGACTTGCTGCAATATCGCATCCGCCTTTGACAGCTGGTCCGCCGGAAATTTTCAGGAAGTAAGTCGCCGTGTCATTTGCATTTACAATTGCAGGTCCTGAAATATTGACATGTACAGTATCATTTGGTTCGAAATTGTGACAGATACAACCTATGTCTTCGCCGTTCTTTTTTGTAAATCCGACTATACCGGTTTGAAAGGCAATTAAGTTTTGATATATTGTAAAAATAAATCCAGCAACTATCAGAAGAGTTAAAACTTTAAAGATTTTCATAGTTTTCTTAGTTAGAGTATTAGATTGAATTTCATTTATTGTGTTTTAGAAAATTAAATTTAATATAAAGTAATTTCAATTTAGAAATAAGTAGTGAATGGAAATAAGGTTAATGAGATGCTGCAAAGCTCAAAAAATGATAATTGTATAATTCATTTAAATAAGTAATATTTAATTCTAATAATTCAAAATGAAATATTCTTTTATATAATGTCTGTCCATTTTAATGAATAAAGCTCTTGCAATAATCGGTCCTACTGCATCGGGTAAAACGAAATTAGCTGTTGAGATCGCGGAAAGATTGAACGGTGAAATAATCTCTGCAGACTCAAGGCAGATATATAAAGGTATTCCCATAGCGACTGCTCAGCCGGACGCGGAAGATCTTAAAAGAGTAAAGCATTATTTTATTGGCGAGCTTGATCTGAATGAAGAATTTAATGCCGGTGAATTTGGAATAGATGGGAGGAAGATCATTAATGATATATTTAAAAGAGGAAAACTTCCGGTCATTGCCGGAGGCAGCGGACTTTATATAAATTCTCTGATAGACGGATTCTTTGAATCGGATGCAAAGTCAGACGAAGTGAGAGAAAGACTTTACAATGAACTTGAAAAATTCGGTGAAAATTATTTATATGAACAGCTGGAAATTGCAGATAAGGAAACATTTGATAAAATTCCGAAAGGAAAGATCAGAAGAGTAATTCGTGCGCTTGAAGTTTTTATAATTACCGGTAAAAAAATTTCTGAGCTTCAAAAGGACAAAGTCAGAATTAATTTTGAAACAATTCAGTTCGGACTTTCACCGGACAGGAAGATATTATATGACAGGATCAACGGGAGAGTGGATGAAATGATCGGACTTGGATTGATAGATGAAGTCAAAAATTTACTTGACTCAGGTTATCACTATAAAAAGAATTATTCGCTTGATACCGTCGGTATTAAGGAAGTGATAATGCATCTTGAAGGTGAGTTTGATTTTGAAAGGATGAAGGAGCTGATCAAACAAAACAGCAGAAGATATGCAAAGCGGCAAATGACCTGGTTCAGAAGAGACAGCCGGATTAATAATATCGAAACAGACAACAGGACAATGGAAGAACTAATAAATGAAATTTCAAATAAATTTCAAAAATCCTGAACCGGATTTGCTCAGACTGAATAGATGTAAAAATTCAAAAAAAGATTTACTATAGAGATTGTTATCAAAATTTTTTATATATTGCTTCACTCAAACCCAAGTACATTCCCCCAATTTTTTAATATGCACATTTAGTTTCAATTATAATTTTATGATTGAGATAAATTAAAAATAAGTTTTTAAAAAATTTAAACATAATTCAAATGAAACTGTTTATTCTTGTTGTAACTTCTCTAATGCTCATCTCAGGATATTCCTATTCACAGCTCGGAAATAATAATATGACTCTTTTGGCAAACATTAATAACCACACTGCCAGCTATTCTGCTGTCTGGGGATATAAGGATGTAAAAAACGGAAGGGAGTATGCTATTATTGGTTCATATGACGGAACTTCATTTGTCGATATCACAGACGAAACAAATATTCATGAAGTTGATTTTGTTCCTTCCACTAATCCGGCGAGTTCAAGTAATACCTGGAGAGAAATGAAAACTTATTCACATTATGCATACATAGTTTCTGAAGTTGGAAGCAGCGGAGTGCAGATCGTAGATCTTCAATATCTCCCTGACTCCGTAAGATATGTCAAGAAATTTCTTGCCACCGGTCATTCTTCTACACATTCGATCTCACAGGAAGGACCTTATCTGTATCTTAACGGAGCAAATTCAGGCTTCGGTCGGGGAGTAACTGTATTAGATCTTTCATCAGATCCGGAAACACCGATTAAAAGAGGCGGGTTCAATACGGATTATATCCATGACTGCCGGGTTAAAAATGATACTATATATGCTGCAAATATTTATGTCAGCAAGGTCAGCATTATCAGCGCGGTAAATAAAAATTCACTGTCTCTCATTACCTCTTTCATAAATCTTCCTAATTCCGGTCCGCATAATACAGCAGTAACTCCTGACAATAAACATATTCTTGTTACTGACGAGATTGGAAATAGTCCGCGGCAATTAAAAATATGGAACAGGGAAGATCTCGGCGATATTACTTTTGTAACAGGATGGCAGCCAACCGGTATTACAACGGCGGTTGTTCATAATGTCGAAACATACGGAAAATATGCTCTCGTTGCGCATTACAGAGCGGGTGTGAGAATGGTTGACATTTCGAATCCATCTTCTCCGACAGAAGTTGCGTGGTATGATACATATCCCGCGAGTAACTCTTCCAGTTACAGCGGCTGCTGGGGAGTATATATGTTTCCGTCAGGAAAAATAATTGCTTCGGATATGCAGACAGGACTCTATGTATTAAAAACCACTTTTAATATTTCACTGGCGATAGAAGGATTTTATAACAGTGTGACAAACAGTCATATTACAAATGATACTGTCAGGGCGTATCTGAGGCAAAGCAGCACACCTTATAATATAGTTGATTCATCATCTGCCGTTCTAAATCAGAATACATTAACCGGTAATTTTAATTTTTATAAAGAGACCGCCGGAAATTATTACCTGGTAGTGAATCACAGGAACAGCATTGAAACATGGAGCAGCGCGCCGATCGCTTATGATCCGATGAATTTTAGCACATATAATTTTACAGATTCTTCTTCAAAAGCATATGGTAACAATCAGAAATCTGTTGACATATCACCGGTCAGGTATGCAATATACAACGGTGATGCAAGCAGAGACGGTAGTATTGATCTTGCAGATCTGAGTCTGATTGAAAATGATGCTATAAATTTTGTAACAGGATATGTACCGACAGATATTAACGGAGACACAGTTATCGATCTTGCTGATATAACGATTACTGAAAATAATTCAGTTAATTTTGTAACAGTGATAAAACCATGATCTGATTTCAAATAGACAATTAAAAATATTACGATTCAATAATAGATAAACTTTCCAACTCCGGAAATAAACCGGATTGCAATTCCCGAATTTTCTGAATAAGTATTTGTGTAAAATTATACTTTAATACTTATCTCGGAATACCCCACCCCAAAAAATAATTTATTAATTAAAAAGGAGATTTAATGAAATGTTTTTACATCTGTGCATTTCTATGCATAATTAATACATTTTATATTATTCCTGAAAGTTATGCTCAGGTAAAGCTTTTTGAAGATTTTGAAAGCGGTGTATTTCCGTCTCCGGGGTGGTCGACGGTAAACAGTAACGGCAGTGAAGGCGAATGGAAATTAAATAACAGAAATACAAATTCAGGGAGAGGCTGCGCAGTTTCCAATTTCTCTGTTTCAGGCGCAGAGAATTATCTGATCTCCAAAAGATTTATTCCTGCACAGGGAGATTCGCTTGTGTTTTATTTCAAGCAGACTTTCTGGAATAATTATAATGACACATTTAAAGTGAAGCTTTCGAACATTGATTCACTTACAGAAAGTATGAACACTATACTGTTCAGTTTTTATGAGAATATAAACTACCCTGTGTATTCCGGTTACGGCAGATATTCAGTAAGTCTGAATAGTTTTACCGGTCAGACAGTCTGGATAGCTTTTCATCATAAGAACATTAACGGGGATAATATCAGGATAGATAATATCACTGTTGGTAAGCCGGGGCTTTATGATGTCGACATGGTTGAGAATATTTTTCCCAAGGGAAAATTCGGAGCATGTTCGGTTGAAAATCTTATCCCTTCGGCAAAGCTCAAAAATATCGGAAGTGAAAATATAACTGAAGCATTTAATGTTACTTATCAAATTTCCGGTCCGGTTAATTATTCCAGTACAAAGGAAATTCTCCTTAACGCTGGTGAAGAAATAGAAATTCTCTTTGACACTTCTTATATTTCTCTTCCCGGAATTTATAATGTAAAAGTTTATTCATCACTTCCCGGAGATCCTGTACTGAGTAATGATACAATTAATTCTTCATTCGAAATGATCAAAGCAGATTACGGAGGCGGTCAGTTTTTTAACGGCGGATATTATTTTTCAAATTCAACTTCCTGTTCAGAAAATGCTCAGAGCAGTCCGGAGTTCAGCTGGAAAGATACGGTAAACAGCGTAAGTCTGATTCTGAACGGTCAGATAAATTCTCTTTTAACTTTTACCGGAAATACTGACAACGGATATTTCAGCTTAGGAAATATACTACCGCAGGGTTATAGTTTCAGATATTTCAATCAGAATTTTGATTCGGTATTTATTTCTACAAACGGCATTGTCGGCTTTAAAAAAAATAACGCTTTGCTGTCGCATGATCCTACTAAAATAAACTCGCTGTTTTTTATTCAGCTTCCTGCTATTTGCCCATACTGGTCTGATCTTGATTTTGGGAACAGCAGTTCGGAAGAAAGCAGACTTAGTTATAAACTTGCCGGAAAATATCTTCTGATAACATTCGATAAAGCTCATGTAAATTCCGGTGATCAATCTGAATACATAACTTTTCAGATATGTCTGGAGCTTGTGAACAACTTAAATGCAAATTCAAGATTTGCAGTGCAGTATAACAAAGAATCAACAGGGGAAGACTTTTTATCAAAATATTCAGATAAAACATTAAGTCCGCATTTTGTAGGATTTAAAAATACAACAGGAAGTAATTATCTTAAATACAGATACAGAGATTCCACCGGACTGAAGGATTACGGAACATTGTTTAACTCTTCAGTAGCTGTTGAGTTTGGTCAGAATGCGTCGATTTTGAATAACAGATCATCAGATTTAAATCTGACGTTAAAACTTGAAGCCATTCATCCCGATAAAGATTCTGTAGAGATACAGATCAGAGATACTTTTCATCCGTATTCGTTACTTGAATCAAAAAATATATATCCGGATTTTGACGGAATATTTAAAGGAAAATTTACTGTCCCTGCTGAAAATTATAACTATTATATAGTAGTGAAACACAGAAATTCAATTGAAACCTGGAGCAGGGAATTCGGCGAACAGTTTGCGGGATTCAGCCTGAATTATGATATAAGCTCTGACAGTAGTTATGCATACGGAAATAATCTTAAATACAAAAACGGCAGTTATTATATTTATTCAGGTGATACTGACCGGGACGGTTTAATTGATCTTGCAGATTTTACTTTGATCTCAAATGACGCCCAAAACTTCGTTACAGGTTATAGAAAAACAGATTTGAACAATGACGGAGTTATAGATCTGGCGGATCTTCTGATCTGCGAAAACAATGTTGAGAATTTTATAAGAATCAAAACCCCGCTTAATACTTTAAATAATTCAGTCAGCGGCGCTAACGGTTCATACAAAAAATAATATCAGATCCGAAGAAATAAATTTAAAAAAGCCGGGTAGTACTATCCGGCTTTTTTTATTATAGAAATTGCAGTTATTTATGATTTGAAATGAAATACCAAATAAAGTATTTTTGAAATTATTAATTATAAATTCAGAGATGTATAATATTGAAGAACCTGAGTTAAAGGAAACGAGACAGGGTTTTGCAGATGCATTAGTAGAGCTCGGAAAAGAATTACCGGAACTTGTAGTGCTTGGAGGGGATGTTACCGGATCCGTAAAAACAAATTTATTCAGAGATGCATATCCGGACAGATTTATTTCAGTAGGAATTGCGGAACAGGATATGATGGGAACAGCAGCAGGACTTGCGCTTTCCGGAAAAATTCCCGTAGCATCCACTTACGGAGAGTTTGCAACCGGAAGACCGTTTGATCAGATCAGACAGTCAATAGCTTATGCCCAAATGAATGTTAAGATCTGCGCTTCACATTGCGGAATTACAGTCGGACCTGACGGAGCGACTCATCAGTCTTTTGAAGATGTGGGGCTCATGAGAATATTACCGAATATGACAGTGCTTACGCCCTGTGATTACAATGAAACTTATAATGCTGTCAGGACAGCAATAAAATCCAAAGGTCCTTTTTATGTAAGATTTTACAGGGAGAAATCTCCGAATTTTACAGACATTAAGAAAGAATTTAAAATCGGAAAAGCGGATACGTTAATTGACGGAAATGATGTTACTCTTATGGCGAGCGGACTTTTGGTATGGGAAGCGATTGTTGCTTCAGAAATGCTTAAGAAGGAGGGTATCAGCGCGAGAGTTGTGAATGTAAATACAATCAAGCCGATTGACAAAGATACAATTATAAAATGCGCAGAAGAAACAGACCTTATTATTACATGCGAGGATCATCAGTGGCATTGCGGGCTTTTTGGCGCTGTTGCAGAAGTAGTCGCGTTATATCACCCGGTAAAAATGGATTATATCGCAATCGATGATACATTCGGAGAAAGCGGTATTATATTCTCTGAACTGATGAGCAAATATAAAATCGACAGAACGGCAATTTATAACAAAGTTAAAAGTCACTTAAAAAAATAATTAATGCAGAATTTATGAACGACAATTTGAGATCCGGTTCTATTGATATTAAAAATGATATTCATTTCAAGAGCAGCGGTATTGCAGGTAAATTAATTTTAGCTGCAGTTGCTATATTGATCCTAACTGCCGGGGTGCTGATCGCGAAATTATTTTTATCTCCGGATGACAATAATACAGTAATTTCTACAGCGCAAAATTCACTTCAGGAAAATAATTCCGGAATCTCACAGTCAAGAGAGACTGCCATTACCAGAGCAGTTCAGAAAGTATCTCCTGCTATTGTCGGAATAAATGTGGAAGAGGTAAGGGAAGTGCAGGATCCTTTTTCAATGTTTGATAACGATCCTTTTTTCAGACAGTTCTTCGGAAACAGACAGCCGCAGAAGCGTGTAGTGAGAGGTTTAGGTTCCGGATTTATAATTTCGTCTGACGGATACATACTTACAAATGATCACGTTGCCGGAAATGCTACAAAAATTTCCGTAACTATGACAAACGGTGAAACTATTGATGCAAAGCTGATCGGTTCGGATAAAAACAGCGACGTGGCTTTACTGAAGATCGATAAAAGTAATCTTCCCTATACAACACTTGGAAATTCTGACGATGTAATTATCGGCGAATGGGTAATAGCGCTCGGTAATCCTTTTGGACTTTTTGATATTAATGATAAACCTACAGTAACAGTCGGAGTGGTCAGCGCCACTGACATGAAGATCAGCGCTTCGGATGCAAACAGGGTTTATAAAGATATGATACAGACTGATGCATCTATCAATTCAGGAAATTCCGGCGGTCCGCTTTTGAATGCTGACGGAGAAGTCATTGGAATGAATACTATAATATATACAGGCGGTCAGTTCAGCGCAGGAAGCATTGGAGTTGGATTTGCCATTTCCATTAACAGGGTAAAAAAACTGATGGAAGAAATTAAAGCAAACGGAAAGATCGACCGCAGCTTTAATGTCGGTTTCAGGATCCAGGCGATTGATGAAAGAATTGCAAAGTATCTGAGTCTTGATTCTGCAACAGGCGTGGTAGTTACTGATGTGCAGAAAGGCGGACTGGCTGATAATGCAGGACTTTTACCCGAGGATGTGATAGTGGAAGCTAACGGAGAAAAAATAAAAAATGATCAGGATATTCTTTTTATAGTAAACGATCTGAAAAAAGGAGATAATCTTAAATTAAAAATTATCAGGAAAGGTTCGGACAAAGAAATTGAGTTCAGACTGAACTGACCGGTATCTTAAATTATTAATACGAAAAAAGGCTTTGAGAAAACTCAAAGCCTTTTTGATTTATATATTTAAAAACTATCAGTGAAATTTTAATACAGGTTTTTCTTTTTCTTTGGATTCATCATGAATCTCAACATCCGGATCTTTCATATCAATAATGTTGCTCTTTGGTTTAAGCTCACCCATTTTACTGTTACCGGAAAACTTACTTCCGCTTTCAGCAACAAGAATTTCAATGTTTGTATCGCCTTCGAGTACACCTGTTCTTTTAAGCTCAAGCTTATGAGCTTTAATATTTCCTTTTACAGTGCCGTAAATTGTTATATCAACTGCGTTAACATTTCCTTCGACAATTCCTTTCTCGCCAATAATGATTCCGCTTTCGCCACGAAGATTTCCGACTACATGTCCGTCTATTTTCGTTGTGGATGGGGAGGAGAGATTTCCTTCAAATTTACAACCTTCGCTGATTAATGTTAAAACTTTATCCTGCGAAACAGTTGTCCTTGACACAGGTCTTGATTCTTCGACATATGAATTTTCTTTGGGATCCTGATCCTTTGATTTATTTCCGAACATGTCTTTTAAATTAAAGTTCATAAAATAGGGTTGATTTGAATAGATACAAATTAATGATTTTAATATAAAAACTCAATACTTGAAAACTAACTGCAGGGAAATTTATCTGATAAAAAATTATAATACAGTATGATATAAAAATTATATTTCTGTTAATAAAATATTTTTAAAGGACTAATTAATTATGCATTTAGACCTGTTTAGTTTAAATTGAAACTTCTTTTTAATAACACTATTTTTGAACATGTTTAATAAAGTTGATGCTGAGGTAATTGAATCTCTGAAAAATATCTCAGGAAGTGATAATGTATTTTGCGATAATGAAAATCTTGATCTGTATTCAAGGGATTACACAGAAAACCTTTCATATTATCCTGAAGTTATCGTAAAGCCCGCTAATGCTCAGGAGGTTTCGGAAATACTTATTCTTGCAAATAAAAAATCGATCCCGGTAGTGCCGAGAGGCGGCGGTACGGGACTTTCCGGCGGAGCATTGCCTCTATACGGCGGGATTTGTCTTTCCATGGAAAGATTCCGGAAAATAATTGAAATAGACGCTGAGAACTGTCAGGCGACTGCAGAGCCCGGAGTGATCACTCAGGTGTTTCAGGAAAAATGCGAAGAGTATGGTTTGTATTATCCGCCGGATCCGTCTTCAAAAGGAAGTTCTTTCCTAGGAGGAAATCTCGCTGAATGCGCAGGCGGTCCAAGAGCGGTTAAATACGGAGTTACCAAAGACTATGTACTCGGACTTGAAGCTGTATTGCCGACCGGTGAAATAATAAATACCGGCGCGAAAGTACTGAAGAATGTTTCGGGTTATAACCTGACACAGTTATTGATCGGCAGCGAAGGTACGCTCGGAATAATTACTAAAATTTATTTCAAACTTATCTCCCTTCCGAAATTCAGAAAAGTCATACTTGTTGCATTTAACAGCATAGAGGATTCCGCTAAGACTGTTTCAAAAATCTTTCATTCGGGAATAACGCCTTCAGCGCTTGAGCTCATGGAAAAGTCAGCGATCAAAGCTGCGGAAAATCAACTTGGCAAAAAATTTCCTAACTCCGACGCAGAAGCTCAGCTTCTTATAGAGGTGGATGGAAATTATGAAGATACTCTTGACAGGGATATTGAAAGAATTGCAGAAACGGTAACTGAGTGCGGAGCTTATGATATTATTTTTGCAGAAGATAATCAGAAGATGAATGAAATCTGGGCGCTCAGAAGATGTATCGGCGAAGCTGTGAAATCCATTTCAGAATATAAAGAAGAAGATACTGTCGTACCGAGAGCAAAAATTCCTGAACTGATAAACGGCGTTAAAAGAATTTCCGGTAAATACGGGATCACTACCATTTGCTATGGTCATGCCGGAGACGGAAATGTGCATGTGAATATTCTTAAGGATAAAATGGACGGGAAAGAATGGGAGGAAAATCTTGATACCGCTATCAGGGAAATATTTAAACTTACCGTTTCGCTTGGCGGAACAATTTCCGGCGAGCACGGAATTGGTTATTCACAAAAAACATATCTTCCAATTGCGATTGGCGAGACCGAGCTTACTCTTATGAAGAATATAAAAAAAACAATGGATCCGAATAATATTATGAACCCGGGAAAAATTTTTGCCGATTAATATAATCTGATCATGATTAAGAGTGTTACTGAATACCGTGTACTGTATGCTCATACTGATAAAATGGGAGTTGTAAACAATGTAAGATATCTGGAATACTTTGAAGCCGGCAGAAATGACTTTCTCAGAAAACTTGGATTCCCTTACACGGAACTTGAAAAAATTAATACCGGGCTTCCTGTTATTGAGGCACATTTGGATTTTATTTCTTCTGCAAAATATGATGACGTGATCAGTATAAATACTTTCCTGAATAAATTACCAACAGTAAGATTCACGATAGATTATAAAATTTACTGCGGTGAGATGCTGATCGTTTCAGGATATACTGTTCATGCATTTGTTAATCTCGAAAAAATGAAACCGGTAAGACCGCCGGAAATTTTTATAGAAATATTAAAAAGAAGTTTTTAATAATAAAGCGAATGAATAATAAACCCGGATTTTACAGAAATTTCAATTTAAAAAAAGCAGTAAAGCTGATAGAACTTTCACTGAAAGAAGATATCGGAAAAGGGGATGCTACATCTGAGCTTTTGATCAGTAAGGATTCCGTTTCATCTGCGGAGATACTTGTAAAGGAAAACGGAATAGCAGCCGGACTGAATATATTTTGCATGGTATTTTATCTGATTGATAAAAATGTTAAAGCCGGATTCACTTTAAAGGAAGGCGAAAAGTTCAAAAAAAATTCAGTCATAGGATTTGTAAAAGGGAAAACAACTTCACTATTAAAATGTGAAAGAGTTGCGCTGAATATACTTCAGCGGATGTGCGGCATTGCAACAAACGCGGACAGGATGGTGAGACTTCTGGACAATGAAAAAATAAAGATAATTGATACAAGAAAAACCACGCCAAATTTCAGACTGTTTGAAAAACTCGCAGTCAGAATCGGAGGAGCTGAAAATCACAGGTCAGGGCTTTATGACATGATACTGATTAAAGATAATCATATTGAAGCCTGCGGCGGAATAGAAAAACGATTATGAAGATTGAAAAGTCAGATAAATTTAAAGATCTTAAAAAAGAAATTGAAGTAAAGGATCTGAAGGAATTAGAGATAGTGCTTAAGTCAGATACAAAAAAGATTAACAGGATCATGCTGGATAATTTTAGTTTAAAGGATGTAGCGGCTGCCGTTAAAATGAATGGCGGAAGATATGAGATTGAAGTATCAGGCGGAATAAATGAAAGTAACATCAGAGATTACAGAAAACTTACGGGAATAAATTATATCTCAATGGGTTCGCTGACTCATTCTTCAAAATCTCTGGATATCTCGTTTAATTTTATTACTTGAAAATCTACATTGATAATCATAAATTTGGAAAATTTTTTTAACTAAACCAAACTACTATGTCTAATCTTACCAACCGGTTCGGATTTATATTTGCTCTTTTAGTTTCTGCGGTTATATTGTTTGCATGCGGAGATAAAAAAGAGTCTGAAGTTACAAAGGAAAGTACGAAAGAAGAAACCAGTTCGAAAAATACTAAAGAGGAAACCAAGTCATCATCCGGCGCTAACCAGCTTTATTTTGTAGAGGAATATTCTAAAGAAGGTCAGGAAATCGGTAAAAGCGAGAAATTTTTTATCGGAAACAAAGGCGGTTACATAACTGCAATGCTTAAAACTTCATCTCCGATCGGAGTAGGAAGCGTTGATGTCCGACTTGAAAGAGAATCTCTTGACGGAACAGAGATAATTGACACAAAGCCATATGATGTTTTTCCGGATAAAAGTTATTTCTTTTTTGACAAAATTACTTTTTACAAGCCGGGAGATTATACTGTAACAGTGTTCAAAAAAGACGGTTCTCCGATCGCTACAGGTAAAGTTAGAATCGATTTAAAATAATTATTCATTAAATTAAAAAATTAAAAAATGAAACTTTTAAAACCCTTGTTTTTTATTTTTGCTCTGACAGTTTTACTTTCCGTGAAATCAGAAGTGTTCGCACAGCAATATCCCGTGTTGTATTTCTGTGAATCTTACGGTGATAACGGAGAAATAGGAGTCAGTGACAGGTTTACAACTGGTTATCTTACTGTTATGGTTAAAGCTGACGGTCCTCTCGGCTTGAGAGATTGTTCGATTCAGTTGGATAAATACGACAGGACCACGGGTACATTCAGCTATTATAAGAAATTTCCTTATGTCGTAACTCCTGATATGAAATATGTTTATTTTGCAAAAAATGATGAGAGTGATATGAGCTTCGAAGATCCGGGTATTTACCGGGTTTTTCTGTTAGACCATAACGGAAGAACAGTAGCAAGCAGCCTTGTAGAAATTATTTCTAAATATTAATTAAAGCAGATAAAATTATGCTAAAAAGAATTTTTTTTATAGCTGCTTTTCTGATTATATCTGCAGTTTCCGGAAGTTATAATTCAGCAAGTTCACAGACTCTGTATTTTTGTGAAGATGTTGACAGTGAAGGATATGCAATATCCGAAAGCTCGGTCTTTAACATTAGTTCAAAGGGAGGTTTCTTAAAATTCCTTACGAGACTTCCTTATAGTATCGGAACTACTTCAGTCAGTTATGAAATTTTCCTTGTAGATACCGAAGGAAATGAAAAATATGAATCCACTATTTATCAGGATGTGGAAAAAAGCTGGACATGGTTTTGGAAGGAAGTAACTTTCTATAATGCCGGAAGATATAATATTTATGTTTATGACGGAGACAAGAATTTCTTAACGTCTTCTCAGATAAGAATTCAATATTATTGATTTAAATAAATAATTCTTTAATTAAGGTTATTCCGTTGCGCGGAATAACCTTTCTTATTTTTAAAGCCGTTATATGATAGAAAAAATTAAGAGTCTTTCAAAGGATACGCTGATATACGGCGCTAATACTATTGTCGGAAGATTTCTTGGTTTTTTTCTCGTTCCTTTTTACACAAACAAATTCCTCCCTGAAGAATATGGTATAATTACTATTATCTATTCTTACATTGCCATCCTAAATGTTTTTTTTTCTATCGGACTTGAATCCGGTTATATGAAATTTTACTCAACGCTTGAGGTCGGGTCAAAGAAAGAAAACTTTTCAAATCCTTATTTTATTGTAATAGCAAATTCATTTTTCCTTTCGCTGCTGATCTATATTTTCGCTTACGAACTTACAGGCGTTTTTCAGGTGAACAGTGAATACGCTTACCTGATAAGATATTCCGCACTGATATTATTCTTTGACACAATAGTCCTGATTCCTTTCGCATATCTGAGACTGAAAAACAGAGCTAAATCCTTTGCGGGAATTAAAATTATAAACATTACTCTGAACGTTGTTTTAAATGTTGTCCTTATTCTGTATTACAATTTTGGAATAGAAGCTGTTTTTATCAGTAATCTTATTTCATCCGCTGTTACTTTCTTAATGCTCTTACCTGTTTTAAAAAGCAATATTACATTTAAATTTAATAAAGACCTGATAAATGAACTCTTCAGGTTTTCAATACCTTATATACCGGCAGGCATAGCGGCAAATTTAGTTCAGATCATTGACAGGCCAATTTTGAAATATCTTACGAATGACGAGACGGTCGGTATTTACACGGCAAATTACAAACTCGGGATTTTTATGATGCTCATAGTATCAATGTTTGAATTCGCCTGGAGACCGTTCTTTCTTAATAATGCAAAAGAACCGGATGCAAAAAGAATTTTCTCAAAAGTGCTTACAATGTTTGCAGCATTTTCATCGATAGTATTTTTAATTTTAACGGTGTTCATTGAAAACATTGTAAAGATGGAACTGCCGTTCGGATCATACTTAATAGGAAAGGCGTACTGGTCAGGTCTTGAGATAGTGCCTGTAATACTTTTCGGATATCTTCTTTACGGAATGTATATAAACTTCATGGCTGGAATTTATATAGAAAAAAAGACAAAGTATCTCCCGCTGATCACGGGACTCGGAGCAGCTGTAAATGTAATTTCAAATTTCATACTTATACCTGAATATTCATATATGGGCGCGGCAATATCCACATTGATAAGTTATTTAGTAATGACAGCGGGTATCTATATCGTGTCACAGAAATATTACAGGATAAATTATGAATATAAAAAACTATTGACCATTTTTCTTATCTTACTTCCTCTGACAGGATTATATTTTTATGTAAGCGGTCAGTATAATCTCAGCTGGTATATTAAATTATTATTCCCCTTAGCGTTTATTGTCATGATTTACTTTTCAGGGATTCTGAATTTAAAATCATTAAAAGAATAGAACGGGATAATTTTATGCTGAATAAAATCTGAGTTACTGTCTCAGACGAATATATTTATTAATCTAATTTCAGATATTTATACCCTATCTTGAATACCACCTTCAGCTATACCTGAAAATTATATTGACACTATTAATTATTTATGCCATATTAATCTATGCATAAATTAACTACAAAACAGAAAAAGATCCTTGAGTTCATAGAGAAACATGGTGATGAATTTTCATACCCTCCTACATTAAAAGAGATAGGGGAGAAGTTTAACGTCACAATCGGCACAATACAGGATCACATCAAAGCTCTTCAGAGCAAGGACTACCTTGAAAGAAGAAAGGACATAGCCCGCGGATTTAAATTAATTAAATCAGAAGAAGAGAATAATATCGACAGACTGAGATCCGGGTTAAATATTATTCCTTTATATGGTAACGTCGCTGCAGGTGAGCCGATATTTGCAGATGATAATGTACAGGGTTATGTAACTATGGAAAAAAACGGCAAAGGGCATAAAATACATTTTGCTCTGAAGGTAAAAGGTGACAGTATGATAGATTCCGGAATTTATGACGGGGATATTGTGATCGTGAGAAAACAGGACAGCGCAGAGGACGGTGATATAGTGATCGCGCTGCTTGAGGACGAAGCAACCGTAAAGACTTTGCGAAACAGAAGGATCAAAGCTTATCTTGAAGCTTCTAATTCAAGATATAAATCCATTATAAATAAACCTTTTAAAATAATCGGTAAAGTGATTGAGTTAAGAAGAGAATACAGTGTGATTTAAGTTCTATAATCCGGTTCTTTTAAAAATATAATCAATGCTTTTGTGAGATTTACTGTAATCAAATAATTCTTCAAGCTCTTTTGTGTTCAGATATTTTGTTACTTCCTTATCTTCTTTAAGTAAATTCAAAAAATTCTTTTTCTCTTTCCAGCATTTCATCGCTGCGGTCTGAACTATTTTATAAGCCTGCTCGCGTTTCATTTTTTTATCAATCAGTCTGAGTAAAACAGTCTGAGAGAAAACCAGTCCGTTCGTCAGTTCGAGATTCCTGTTTATATTTTCTTTATTTATTACCAGTGTTTCAATTATTTTTTTAAACTGATGCAGCATGTAATCCATTAAAATCGTCGAGTCAGGTATAATAACTCTCTCTACCGATGAGTGACTGATATCGCGTTCATGCCATAAAGGAATATTTTCAAAAGCAGCGACTGCATTACCGCGGAAAATCCTTGCCATTCCGGATAAGCGTTCGCAGGTAATCGGATTTTTCTTATGCGGCATTGCAGAAGAGCCTTTTTGACCTGAAGAAAAATACTCCTCCAGTTCGAGAGTCTCTGTCTTTTGCAAATGTCTTATCTCGGTTGTGAATTTTTCAATTGATGATGCGATAATGGCAAGAGTTGACATATATTCGGCATGCCTGTCTCTCTGAAGTATCTGTGTTGAAATTTTAGTTGTTTTCAATCCGAGTTTTTTACAGACAAACTGCTCAACCTTCGGAGAAATATGCTCATAAGTTCCTACTGCACCGGATATCTGACCTACCGAAATTACTTCAACAGCTCTTTTCCATCTCTCAATGTTCCTGTTCATTTCATCATACCAAAGCGCAAACTTAAGTCCGAGAGTAATCGGCTCAGCATGAACACCGTGCGTTCTCCCTATCATCGTCAGATACTTATATTTTTTTGCAATTGATGAAAGCGATTTGTTTACTGAAATTAATCCGCTTAGAATCATTTCACCAGCCTGTTTCATTTGAACTGATAAAGCGGTATCAATAACATCAGAGCTTGTCATACCCATATGAATAAATCTCGAATCCAGTCCCGTGTATTCTGCAACGTTTGTCAGGAAAGCAATCACGTCATGCTTTACTTTCTCTTCTATTTTGAGAATTTTTGTAGTGTTAAATTTTGCATGCTTCTTAATATGCTTCAGAGATTTTACCGGAACTTTCCCCAGCATAGACTGCGCTTCAGTTGCAAGTATTTCGATCTCAAGCCATATCCTGAACTTGTTTTCATCAGACCAGATATCAGCCATTTCTTTTCTGGAATATCTTTGAATCATTATTAAAAATTATTTTGAAATTAAATTGATATAGGAGAAATATTTTACCGTAAACATTTGCAGTATAGAAAATTACTTGTTTACGATCTTAGTAATTACAAGAGTAATGTCATCATTCTGCTCCGCACCGTTTCTGAATGAATCCACTGAAGCAATTATTCTGTCCTGTATTATGCTGCATTTGCTTTCACGATTAAACTTTATGATGTCAAGTATCTTATCCGTACCGAATTCTTCTTTACTTAAATTCATCGCCTCAGTCAGTCCGTCGGAATAGAAAACAAACATATTATCAGGAGCGATCTTTATCTCCACCTCTTCAAGATTTTTATTAAATAATATTTCACTTTCCAGACCCAGTCCCATTCCTTTGTTTTTCAGTAATTCAAATTTACCGTTGACTGAATATATAACCGGATTATGTCCTGCCCGGCAGATGTTTACTGTCATTTTTTCAAGATCAAACATTGCAATGACTGAAGTAATAAAAGATTTCTTATCGATCTTCTGATGAATCTGTTTGTTTACTTCTATAAGCATTTCCTTCGGTGACGGAAAAATAGTGGCTGCAAACTGTATCATTGCCTGGACCTTTGACATATACAAAGCTGCAGGTATTCCTTTACCGGAAACATCAGCTACCACTACAAGTATTTTAGTTTCGCTGATTTTTATTACATCATAAAAGTCACCGCCTATTATTTTAGCGGGATTATAAAAGCCGGATATTTCTATTCCGTTTACACTGTTTATCTTTTGCGGCAGAAGTCCCATTTGAATTTTTCTTGCAATATGAAGCTCTTCCTCGATTACCTGCTTGGAAATTTTTTCCTCCTGCAGTCTTGAATTCTCGAAAGCAATTGCCGCCTGTGAAGCAAGCGTCTTCAAAAGATCTATATCCTCTTCAGAATACGCTTTGCCTGATGGCTTTTCTCCGAAATTTATAGCGCCTATAAGTTTGTTTTTTATATAAATGGGTACGGATAAAATAAAATTTTCTTTCTGAATTATTTTTCTGTACTCTTCCGGAATGCTGAGCTCATGAAGATACACTTCACTGAGAAATTTAGGCTCTTTATTTAATTTATAAAGTGAAGAGAAAGCATCGTCATATATGGAATCGTTTCTGAAAATTTTTTCACTGCCGTTTACAGCATTGATCTCTGTTTCAAGCGTCTTGTAATAATCATCATCAAGAAACCAGACATGCAGATTGTCAATGCCCATGGTCTCTTTGACTGAGTATGCTATTTTTTCTATGATCTGTCTGATGTTGTTAAGATAAGGAAGTTCTTCTGAAAAGAGTAAAAGTGATTTTCTGTAATTATACCTTTCCCTGTAAAACTGTTTATCCACAAGCTCCTTAGCTTTCTTATTTACAAAATCAAAACTGAATGTTACTATGATGATCAAAGCAATTGTCAGCAGCTGTTTGTTTTCAGGTAAAAACTGACTCAAAAGATTATCCAGAAACAGTACAAGCAGTAGATATATACCGACTATAAATGCAGTGATGATTCCGAAGACAAGACCTTTTTTTATTATAAATTCAGTATCGAGAATTCTGTATTTGATGATTGAAAATCCAAACGACAGCGGAATTGCAAGTATTAATATTGTCGGAATATACATCCATGTATCAATCAGGAAATTCGGTTTTCTTACAAATACCGGTATTAATGATGTGTAAATAAATCCTGCAAGACCAATCAGAAATCCGTAAAAAATTACTTTTAACGGTTTTCTCTGTTTATCCTTTTCAAGTCTGTAATATGAAACAAAAAATAATGTAATGCCTGCGATAAAATATCCGCCGATTATGAAATAATTCAGATACACTAAAACTTCATATTCTCTTCTTAGATCCGGAAGAAAAGTATTCATTAATGAGATCAGTAAAACAATAATGTATAATAAACTAATAAGAAGTTTTCTTCTCCTAAATTCATACTTAATCGGATATGTCAGGAAGAAATGTACAAGAAGTGGATAAAAGAGAGACATTCCGATCAATGAATTCAGAAAAATACTGTTGTTGTAAACAGAATAATTATTTATGCCGATCACATTAAATCCTAAAGAAGCGCTGCATCCGAGAAAGAAAAAAAGCTGTGATGTTAATTCTTTTGGTTTGGAATATCCGACCATAAATCCTATGAGTATGAATCCAAGCCCAAGTAATGAAAATATAAGAAAGAGAAAATTAAAAACCTTATATACTCTGACATTGGATTTAAAAATCTCGCCGTTCCGGTCGATTGTATATTCTACTATCTGATTTGAGTCGTAACTGTTAAGTATATCCTGCGCTTCCTTACTGTTTTTGAATTTTAATCCGTCAAGTTCTATTAGTACATCGCCATCCCGTATTCCTGCTACATCAGTGACTCCCCCGTCCATTACCTGCACTATGCGAAGTCCCTCTTTCAGTTCGGGACTGTCATTCTCATTCACCCATAAGCAGTCATCCGTTGTCATCCTGTCTGTAAACATGGTATTTACAAACACAATAGTTGAATACGCGAGACAATAAATTGCAATGAAGGTAAATAGAAACCTTAAAGTACCGTCACTGAATCTGCTTATAAATTTCAAAGTAATAAAATTTTAAAAAGTGAAAGAGAATGAATGAAAATACGCAAATAGAACAGACATAGTTGCTTTTAAAAATGTATTATATATCAAAGCCGACAGAATAATAAAAGTTATACGGACCGAAGATAAATGAATCTTTTTGAAATCCATTTTTAATCTGAAAGCTTCTTCCGACTGAAAAACTTGCCTCTCCGAGCGGAGTATCAAAAGCCGCAGAGACTCCTATACCATGCTTCAGATCTTTAAACCTTATGTCAACTGCATTTTCCCAGGCATTTCCAAGATCATAGCGAATGCTCAGATAAGTGTCAAAAAATAATTTATAAGGAAACTGATACCTGAATTCCGCTGATGTTATCAGTATCTGCCTTCCGATAAGTTCATCTTCAGACATACCGAAGAAACTTTTTTCCCCTCCAAGTGAAAACTGTTCCGAAAGGGGAGTAGTCTTATCTCCGAATCCAAATTGAAAACTGGGCTTAATTATACTGGACAATGAAATTGGAATATAATGATCATAGTTTAAAAAAAGTTTTGTATAACTTTTATTACCGTCATTCAGGTCTTTTGCTGATTCATAAAAAAAATTAATAAGCACACCTTTCTCCGGAAATGGGATCCTGTCTTCTGTATCAATGATTCCCCCGAATACAAGTTTTAACACATTAGCTTCTGATGCTTTGTTTTCATTGTTAAATTTATTAAGTAACTCGATATTTTCAGCAATTCCCTGAATATAAAATGTGCCGTATCTTTCAAGTTGTGTTCCAAATAAAAAACCTGATCCTATTCTTATATTCCTGTATTCACCAGTCTTCAAAACTGAATATTCATTTTTTATGGTGTCAATTATCTGAACATAAGTATTCACATCAGTGAATTTATAATATCCGTTCAGATTAAATGTAAGCGGCAAAGAAAAGAACTGGTTGGATTTAATTTCGAGCTCATAAATCCTGTTTCTAAGTCCTCCTGCTGCAAGGAAACCTGTTTCAATTGCAGTACCGAAAATATTTTCATCTCTCAGATCAAAGAGCAGCTGAAGGTTCTTTTCATTATCTGATCTTATTGAAAATCTGAGAGCCTGTGAATTTTTTTCAATTACTCTTATAAGAAGATCAGGCCGCGTACTGTCCTTTTGAAATTTATAATCAAAGCTAACCTGCTGAAAAAGGTTTGTGCTCATTACATTCTTAATGCTTTCATTCACTTTATTTACACTTATGGGTTTGCTGATATCGGTTTTCAATTCTCTCAGGATCACATTATCATTTGTTATAATGTTACCTTTAAGTTTATACATATCAATTTTACCGTCATCAAATTCTATTTCAAGATTATAATTGGTATGATCAAAGTAATATTTTACTATTCCTTTTACTGAATAACCATTCTTTCTGAGAATACCGAGAAGTTCGTTCCTCAGTATATCCGCCTTTTTTACATTAAAAACAGATCCTTTATTTTCTCTTAAAAATGATCTGACTTTTTCATCAACATCCGGGATTGAATTTTTAACAGTTATCATTTTCAATGTATCGTATGGAATAAAATTATAGTTTACTGATATGTTATTACCTTCCCTTGAAATTATAGCATACGCATCTTTAAAATATCCTGTCCTGAAAACATCCTTAAGATTCTTTTCAATAGCAGTGTATTTTACAAATTGAGTATCAGTTGTTTTCATTACAGAATCTGCAATCTTTTTCAGTTCATAAGGTATTGAAATTATGACTTCAGGATTAATTACAAAATTATTCTGATATTTTGAAGCAGATAACTCCATTGAATCTATACCGTCGATTATACCTGACATTTTCTTCTTAGCGGATTCATACCCTTTATCAATGAGATAGCCAAAGCGGCTGTATGAGTATGATGAAAAATCATTTATATCAGGAGTGATAATTATATTTGCGTCTTTGAGCTGAAGGTTACTAAGCTGCATCATTGTTATTGATAAAATCTGATCAGCAGTATTAATAGGATCATCGAGATCTTTGTCTGTTCTTAATGGGCTGGTAGAATTTACAATAACAGTAAAATCAGCGCCTTCCTCTTTTGCAGTTAATGCCGGAATATTTGCCGACAGTCCCCCGTCTACAAGTTTTTTACCGCCTATATTAATTGGAGTGTATAGTAAAGGGAAAGTAAGCGAAGCTTTAATCGATTCAGACAGATTCCCTTTTTTTAATAAAACTTTATCCCCTGTATTCAGATCAGTTGCGACTGAAATAAACGGGTATTTCAGTTCACTGAAACTTTGCTTTGTATTATACCTGGAATTTAAGATAAGAGTATTAATTTTTTCACTGAGATATTGCCCGTTTGAAAATGAAGTAGGCAGTATTTCAGGTTTAATTCCGTCCAGAGGAATTGTAAGCAGACTTCTGTCCTGAATTTTTTTCTGCTCAAGAAACAGGGAAGTCCTTTGATATTTATTTGTCAGACTCAGAGCTCTTTCCCAGTCAAAGTCATTTATGATATTTTCAATTTCATTTACCGTATATCCGGAAGAATAAAAACCTCCGATTACTGTGCCGATACTGGTACCTACTATCAAATCAATTTCTACATCACTTTCTTCAAGCGCTTTTAATACCCCAAGCTGCGCAAAACCTCTTGCTCCGCCGCCGCTTAATACAAGTCCTACTTTTTTGTAACGCGTACTCCTCGGCATGATATTAAAATAATTTGTATCAACATTTGAATTGTTTCTGTATGAAAGTCTGATTGTATCTGAATTTATATTCTGAAAGTCAGCTGAGTCTGATCCGGATTTAATTAAAATTAGTTCTTTAGCGTAAATTACTCCGCTCAATAAAATGAATATACAATATGATAATATTATAGAAATTTTTAACATATTAATTTTGAATAATTTAGCCGAATCAATTCCTTCAGTTTGAAATAGTCTTTAGGTATTTTCTGTTTTTATAACCGATAAAATATATTATCAATCCGATCAGAAGACCCGGATACATCGGTTCAAGATTAAACGGATACACTGCAGCTCCATCTGTGGAATTAATGTTACCGATTATAAAAGAAATGAGTGAAACACTGAATGAACTTATCATAGCCATCAGAATATATTTTGAATGTACCTGATATTTTTCAAAATAAGCGCTTAACACGCTTATAAGAAGTGCAGGTATAATCATTGTCCCGATAGTGTACCAGATCTCAACAACGGACGGTATAAGATATGCGAGCAGTAATGAAAACAAAGCGCTAACTATCATACCCACCCTGTTATAAGAACTGATCTCTTCAGTATTATTTTTAATTCTTGAAATAATATCCTTGCTGAATGTTGTTGCTGATACAAACATATAAGAATGTAATGATGACATAATTGTAGCTATCATCCCAACAAAGAATACACCTTTTGCGATTGGAGGCAGTATCCTGTCTGCAAGCGCAGGGTATGAATAAAGGGCTCCCGGTATGCTGTTAATATCAACAAATGCTTTTGCATACAGTCCTGCAGTTGTTGTCAGGAAATCAAAAATCATCCAGAATACCAATGAAATTAATATTCCGCGCTTTGGTGTCTTTTTATTTTTTACAGCATAACATCTCTGATGAAATACCGGATCTATTAAGACCCATGAACCGATAAAAAACCAAACAAAAAATAACTGGATATTTATTCCGCCTGTAAGAGTAAGATATTGATCCGAAAGTCTTGAACTTAAATAATCAAAACCGCCGAGTAAATTAAAACAGAATGGTAGTATTATACCGAAACCTACAAACATCAGAATGAATTCGAAAATATTTACTCTGACATCAGCATTGAATCCGCCTTTGAATAAATACGCAATTGACACAATAAGCGCAAATATCATAGCATATATCAAATTAAATCCGAACACGATCCTGATCATTATTCCCAGCATAAATAAAAACGGAGCCGGCGTTGCAAGCAGGAATATCAGTATCCCTCCTACAATGCTGACTTTCTTACCGTAAACCCTGAAAAGCTTATCAGGTATAGTATATAAATGTGATTTTCTGATCTTATCAGCAAGGAAAAACGCGAAAAATGTAATAAAGATATAAAAAGGGAAAGCATAAAGTAACCATCCTGAAATACCATAACTGTAAGTAAATTCACCAATTCCTAACACTCCTCCGTAAAATGAAGAAACAAGTGTTGCTACAAAAGCAGGTAAGGTAAGCAATCTGCCTCCTACAATATAATCCTTTACAGAATTATCAGAAGGCTTTGTTCTGAATCCGATTACAAGTATAATTATAAAATATGCAATGATTATCAGATAATCATTTATAGAAAACAGTACTTTCAATCTTTGGATTTATTAATAAAATGTTTTTTAAATAAAAGGAGGAAACCTTTTTCAAATCTGACGCTGACTTTATCTGATACAGAAATATTTAAAGATCCTTCCCTTTTTCCTAATTCAAGATCCTCGTTGCTCAGAATGTATTTAAGACCTTTCGTTTTTACTGAATAAGCTTTTGGGAACGGAAGCAATGAAACAGTATTTCCTTTTTTGTATGCAAATTCCGAAATATCGTTTACAAAATAAATTTCGAATTCATCTGAATACAAAGTAATATTTAGCTTCCTGAAATATCTTTTCAATACGCTGAAATTATTAAGTGTATGATCAGGTCTTTCGCTTACAGCGCCAAATATTTTCAGATTATCAGATTCATTCTTTAAGCAATAATTTAAAACCTTTTCAAAATCAGTCGTTTCCTGTTCCGGGATCTTCTTTATAACAATATTGAGACTTTTATAATATTCCAATACATCTTTTTCAATTGAATCAAAGTCTCCGAGAATAACATCGGCTTTAATTCCATTCTCTTTTAAATGATTTGCACCGCCGTCAGCTGCGATAATGAAATTTTTTTTACCTCTGAATAATTTATTGTAAACATGTATTGGTATATTTCCGTTAAGGAAAATAAGGTTATTCATAAAATTTTCAGACTTCGCTAATATTGGAATAAAATTCTTTAAATTATAGATAAAATTTTTAGAAACTGTTAATTTATTCCTGTATTAATAATTATTTTATAAAAAAACTTAAATATCATTTCCGGTAAACTTTAGTAGTTCTCGCAAATTAGCTTTATTAATTTAACTCTTTAAATGCATTTAGATAAATCAATTTTAAAATTATCTTGTAAGTTCTATTTAAATACTATATGAATTTTCTTAATCCATCTGTTCTGATAGGGCTATTTGCAGTTTCCATTCCGATACTTATTCATTTACTTAATCTCAGAAAGCTTAAGAAAGTTGACTTCAGCACTCTGATGTTTCTTAAGGAAATTCAGAAGTCAAAAATGAGAAGAATAAAACTCAAGCAGCTGTTACTTCTTGCATTAAGGATATTTGTTATTGCTTTTCTTGTGCTTGCTTTTTCTAAGCCTGTTCTGGAAAATTATTCTTTCGGTGCCGATGCGGAAGGGAAGTCAACTGTCCTGATTTTTCTCGATGATTCTTTCAGTATGGATGCGCAGGATGGAAACGGTAGGTATTTTGATCAGGCGAAAAGATCTGTTGCCGGAATACTCGAAAATTATTCAGAATCGGACGAGATAATTTTAATACCTTCATCATTTACCGGTTATAAAAATTCAGCAGGAATTACCGGCGGGATCAGTGAAATTAACGACTCTCTTGAATTCCTTAATATTTCATACAAGCCGTTTAAACTCAATGACGCTTTCGTAATGTCAGAACAGATCCTTAAGAATTCTGTAAATCCGAATAAAGATGTTTTTATAATTTCTGATTTTCAAACAGTCAATGTGGATGAGCGTTCGGAAATATTCAAAAACAAAAATGCAGCTGACGTTAATTATTTTTTTATAAGAACGGGGAGCAGAACTGTTTCCAATCTTTCTCTCGACAGTCTTGTCGTCATTTCGAAAATCCCCGCAAAATTCGGTAATATAAGAATGTCGGCAAACCTGACCAACCATTCTGAAAATCCTGTTATAAATAAGTCGCTTAAATTATTTATTGATGGAAAGCTTACGGAAGAAAGTGTAACCGACGTTAATGCAAACAGTATTGCCAAAAAAGAATTCTCATTTACAGCTGACAGAACAGGGGATATTCACGGCTATATTGAATTGACATCGGATAATCTGCAGGAGGATGAACTTATACAGGATAACAGAATTTATTTTGATATTTTCATTCCCGGAATTATTCGGGTAGGTCTGATCGGAAATTCAGGAGAATTCAGATTTGTAAATGCAGCTCTTAATTCCGCACAAAATCTAACAGCCGATAATAATGCCGAAAATCTTTTTGAAATAAAATATTTAAATAATTTTACCGACGAAATTTTTGATCAGGATGTTCTTATAGTATCACCGGATCAGTCATTCAGCGTCAATGACAGTAAATTGATTTCAGAATTCCTTGCAGCCGGAAAAGGGATATTTGTTTTTCTGAATGAAAGAACTGATATTGCAAATTTTAATTCTGCCGTTTCATCTGTCCTGAATATTCCTGTTATAGAAAATCTTAATTCAGATGAAATGCAAAATGTAAATCTCAAGTTCGGTAAGATTGACTTTGAAAATCCGCTGATGGCTGAGATTTTCCGGAACAGGCAGCTGAATATTACATCTGAATCATTTATTGATTCTCCTGAAATACGAAAGTATTTTGAACTGATAATGAATGAGAACAGCTTTCCGGTAATTTCATTGTCAAACAACAGACCATTTATTTCTGAAACTGAATTGCCAAAGGGTAAATTTCTTATGAGCGCTGTTTCAGCCGAAACCGGATTTTCTGATTTTCCTTTGAATAATATTTTTCCGCCGCTTATAATCAGAAGTGTTTTTTATCTTAACAGTGACTTCGGTTTTACAAATGAAAATTTAATAGGCAGGTCAAATATAATTCCTGTCAAAGGTCTGAATAATGTATCCGGCTTAAATTCTCCGGACGGGAGTTCTTCTGATATAAATTACGGAATATCAGGTCCTTTGGAAAAATTCCTTATAATGCCTTACAGCGTGAATACTGCATCTAAAGGACTTTATTTTCTTAATGACAGTGCGGGAAATAAGTTTGGATTTTCTCTGAACAGCGATCCGGCCGAAAGTATAACGAGTATATTAAGCGAAGAGGAAATAGAAAATGTTATGAGTAATTTCGGTTTGGTAAACGCTGTACTGATAAATGATATAAATGACATTTCAGCGGATATAAATGAAAAAAGAACAGGAACTTCTTTATGGAAATATTTTCTGCTGGCTGCGCTTATTTTTCTGGCGCTTGAAATAATCTATTCTAAAAAGCTTGAAGAATAAATCTGTTCCCTGTTTAATTAAGAATAAATTCCCGGGCAATTCTGTAAGTCGGACATCCCAGAGATACTATCATATCATGAAAATCTTTAAGTGATTTGCTGTCGCCGAATTTTTTGAAGTAATCTTCTTTAAATTTCCTCAGATAAATTTTACCAAGCGTATAATTTATATAACCCGGATCAAATGCGCCTCTCTCCGCTTCCTGTAACGCTGTAGTTTCAGTCATATAAGCATTCTTACTAAAATATTCTTGCGCTTCCTGTTCCGGCATTCCTTCGCAGTGTATTCCGATCGCAACATTATATCTGCAGCATCTGATCAAAGCTTCGAGAAGCATTCCGATCTTTGCCTTAAAATCATCTTTGGAATATCCAAGATCTATCATCATTTCTTCTGTATAATGCGCCCAGCCTTCCACATATGAATAGCTCATAAAAAGTTTGGAAATTTCAGATGCGTATAAGTTTGCATTCAGAAAATGCGTGTAATGTCCGGGATAAGCTTCGTGTATTGAGATAAGCTTCAGGATCGGAAAATTAAACTGCGTCATCCATTCTTCTCTCTTCTTTTCATCCCAGCTTTTTTCCGGCAGGTTAACATAATAAAATGATTCATTTGATTTTTCATAAGGACCGGCGGTATTCATTGCGGCAAAACCAAAATTCATGTATCTAGGCATTTCAGTTACTATGCAGTTTAGGTCTTCCGGTAAATTTACAATGTTATTCTTTCTGATAAATTCTATCAGTTCATTAAGGGTATTTTCCGTATCTGTTACAAGAGAATCTTCCGACGGATGATCGTGTTCAAGAGAATCCAGCTTATTGTGAAAGTCATTTTCATCAAGTATTTTTTTTAATTCACTCTGAAGTCTGGCTAATTCCTTTTCACCGTTTGCCTTTAACTCTTCAAAGCTTATCTCTATGTGCTCATTTACTTTAAGCATCTTCATGAATTTTTCTTTACCGAGTATATTGGATTTATCCTCAGTTGAACTTGCCTTGTCGAGAAAACTTATATACTGATTAAATGCTTCAACTGCAGCGTCGCTTACTTTTATGTATTCATTTTTGAGATTCTCATCTTTACACCTATCATTGATTACATTCATTAATTCAACTTTAAAAAAATCCTCATAACCCTGTGAAAAATGCCGGGCGTATCTGCATAAAACTCTCGGCAGCGTTTTGTTAAGATTTTTCTCCGCAATCTTAAGTACTTCAGGAATTTTTTTCATAATGCTGACTACTGATGCGAGTCTTTCATCAAACGGCTCATACTCTCTGCTGATATAATTGTGAAGACCGCTGAATACAAATGCATAGTGCATTGGGTTTTTTTTATGTGACTGAATTTCTTCTATATTAAATATAGACATTTCAGCGGACCATATAGCCGCGTCAAATTCATATCTGTCAGTTTTTGACAATTCATTTCTGTCAAAATCTTTAAACCTTTTCAAAAAACTTTTCATGACTTCATTTGCTTTCTTATACCCGGCTTCACTTTCATCACCGATCTTCCCGTCATATTGATGTAATCCAAGATCTGTTCCGTGAGCAGGATTCAGTTCTAAATAATTATTAGTATATTCTTTCACTAATGATTTAAATTCTTCAGATGTATTCATTCTTATTTTATATTTTAATTTCTGAATTATTTCCCAGGCTGACTTTAAGAATTTCTTTTTTGATCACAGCTCCTTCACCAATTATTGACTCGTCAATATTTGAATTTTCGATTAATACGTCATTATCCAGAATGCTGTTTGATATTATGCTTTTACTTATTCTGCAGTTATTGTTTATCGTTGTAAAAGGTCCGATGATGCTGTCAGTTATTTGAACATTTTTGCCGATATGAACCGGGTAAATGATCTTCGAATTGGGATATTCTGTTTTGATTTTTTTATTTCTTTTCTTCAGAATATATCTGTTGGTCTCAAGCAATGTTTCCGGTTTACCGCAGTCCAGCCAACCGTTAACATTAAAGGTTTTCATATTTTCTTTTTTACTTATCATATTTTCAAGAGCATCAGTAAGCTGAAATTCACCTTTCACAGTTATCTTGTTTTTCATAATGTATTCAAGTGAATTAAACATAACATTTGAATTTTTAAGATAATATAAACCAACAATTGCTTCGTTTGACGGAGAGATATCTTTTGAAGCGGGCTTTTCCACAAACCTTTTTATATATCCGGTTTTGTCTTTTTCAACAACTCCGAATCTTCTCGGATCTTCTACCTCTTTTACGCCGATCACAGAGTCATTACTGTTGATCAGCTTTTTAAGATCGACGTCGAATAAAGTGTCTCCTAATATAATAAGACAATCTTCGTTCTTATTTTTGAAAACAGGTTTTGCGCAATGAACAGCATGTCCCAGTCCTTTAGCTTCATCCTGAACTATATAATCAAATTTAAAATCAAATTCGCTGTCCAGATATTCTTTAATCTTATCTCCAAGAAAACCGGTGACAAGTATGATCGAGGAAGCGATCTTATCTTTTATAAGCTGATCAATAATATAATATATCATTGGTTTACCGCCGACATTCAAAAGTACTTTCGGCTTTGTCAGCGTATGCGGTCGTAATCTTGTACCAAACCCGGCAACAGGTATAATGACTTTCATAATTAAATTAAAATTCTGTTTTTAAATTAATGATTTTACTATCAGGGCAATATTGATTTTGAAAATCTTCAGCCGTTAATGTATGACCTAATATTTGCAATTACATCTTTAAGTTTACTAACATTCTTAGCGCCTGCAGTAGCAAGATGAGGTTTGCCGCCTCCGCCTCCGTCAAGTTCTTTTGCAATGCGTGAAACTATTTTGCCTGCATTATAACCTTTTTCCTTTATCAGATTATCGCTGACGGAACATACTAAATTGATCTTATTATCAATAACTGAAGCAACAACTGCTATACCGTTTGGAACTTTCTTCCGTAAATAATCTCCAATCTCTTTAAACTCGTCTGTATTGTTAGTGTCTGTAACTGCTGCTATTAGTTTAAATCCGTCTGTCTCTTTTGTGTTATCTATTATATCATCAATTTTTTGAAACAGGACCTGAACATTTTTTTTCAGTAATTCTTTTTCCGCAATTTTCTTTTCTTCTGCAAGCCTTTCTTTAATATCTATTAATGAACTTAAAGATTCGCTCTGATAATTCAGCAGAGATTTCATCAGCGCCGCATTTCTGAAGTCGGTATTTAGAACTTCAATATTCATTTTCTCAATAGCTTTCCTGAAATCGCCTGAATATTTATCCGGCAGTTCTGAAGTTATTAATTCAATTTCAGAAATTTTATCTTTGAGATAATGCGTAATGCCGGTTCCGGTTCTGGCGAATATTCTCCGCGTACCTGAGGCAATGCTTTCTTCTTTTGTAATTTTAAACAAACCTATTTCATCCGTGTTTTTAACATGCGTACCGCCGCAAAACTCCACGCTGAACTTGTCGTCAATAAAAACCACTCTCACTTTATCGCCGTATTTCTCACCGAAAAGTTTTTTTACGTTCGGTATTTTATTCGCTTCCCCTATAGATATATCAACTTCAGTATTTACCTGTATCCTTTCCTGTATTTTGAAGTTCACAAGATCTTCAATTTCTTTGATCTGATCATCCGTAACTTTGTGAAAATGAGGGAAGTCGAATCTTAAATATTCGTCTGATACCAGTGAACCATGCTGTTTAATATGATCACCGAAAATTCTTTTCAGTGCTTCATGCATAAGATGTGTAGCGGAATGATTTCTTTCTATAGAACTTCTTCTTTCTTTATTGACATATGCCTTAACACTACTGACATTAATATCATTGTTAAAATTCTTATCTGTGATCAGAAAACTTTTCTTTGAATCTATAATATTAATTTTCTCTCCGGTTTCTGTTTCTATATAACCGGTATCGCTTATCTGACCTCCGGATTCGGCGAAGAAAGGATTTGTCTTAAGTATTATTATATTCTTTTCTTTATCGGGAATCTTCATTTGGGTAATTACTTCATCACTGTTAATCGTATAGGGATCATAAACTACATCAGTATTTTCCGAGCTGTCTGTCGGACCGGATTCAAATTCAAAGCTGACTTGTTTCCTGGAAATTTTTCCTCTCTCTTTTTGCTTCTCCATTTCTTCTTCAAACTTAAGAATATCAACTTTCAAACCGCTCTCTCTGGCCATCATCTCAGTTAAGTCAAGAGGGAATCCAAAAGTATCATAAAGTTTAAACGCTTCGTTTCCGGGAAATATTTTCGTATCGTTTAGAGATCCGGCTACTTCGCTGAAAAGTTTTATTCCTCTGTCGAGAGTTACATTAAAACTTTCTTCTTCCGCTTTAATCACTTCTTTTGTGAAGTCTTTTTTTTCTATGATTTCAGGAAATACGTCTCCCATTGTTTCTACGAGGACATCAACTAATTTATATATGAAAGGCCGGTGCATTTCGAGATTCCTGCCATATCGGGCGGCTCTGCGCAATACTCTCCTCAACACATAACCTCTCCCTTCATTAGAAGGTATAGCTCCGTCAGTTATCGCAAATGTCAGAGTACGTATATGATCCGCGATGACATTCATAGCAGGAATATTTTCTGATTCGTATTCTTTATTTGAAATTTCACAAATTTTATTTATAACCGGCTGGAAAACATCTGTCTCATAATTAGATTTTTTATTCTGCAGCACTCTTACTATTCTTTCAAAACCCATTCCTGTATCGACATGTTTCATTGGCAGCAGTTCCAGCTCTTTGTCTTTCTTTCTGTTGTATTGAATGAAAACCAGATTCCATATTTCCACTACTTCTTCATTTCCTGCATTTACATCTTCAGCTTTGCAGCCGTTTTCAGTATTGTCATAATGTATCTCCGAGCAGGGTCCGCATGGACCTGTCTCTCCCATTTCCCAGAAATTATCCTTCTCCCCGAATCTTAAAATGTGAGTCTCATTTATATCAGTTTCATTTTTCCAGATATCATATGCTTCATCATCCGTTTCAAAAACTGTAACCCATAATCTTTCCTTATCAAGTTTCCATACTTCTGTAAGTAATTCCCATGCCCAGATTACTGCTTCCTTTTTATAATAATCCCCAAACGACCAGTTACCCAGCATCTCAAAGAAAGTATGATGATATCCGTCCATTCCGACTTCTTCCAGATCATTATGTTTTCCGCCTGCCCGTATGCACTTTTGTGTATCAGCAGCTCTTGAATATTTTCTCTGACCGGATCCCAGAAAAACATCTTTAAACTGATTCATCCCTGCATTTGTAAAAAGTAATGTAGGATCATTCACAGGTACTACCGGTGAAGAAGGAACAATTGTATGTCCTTTACTTTCGAAAAAATTAAGAAATGATTGTCTGACTTCTTTGGATTTCAATTTATTATTTTTAGTAACACTCAAAGTAACTTTAATGAATGATAAATTAAATGAAAATATACTGTAATTTTAACTATTAATAAAATTTTAACAGGTAACCGGAAGTTTTTAAAGCGAAAGTTTTAATTTATCCTTTGTTTATGAAGTACTGAATTATTTTTCAGCAGTTTTAATTGCAAGTAAATGCCAGGATACTCCTATAGCTATAAGAAACAAAAGAATCCTGATATATATGAGATCTGTAAGTAAAAATGCAGAAACAATGATACCGATCCAAAGTAAAGAGATGGAGAATACTTTTGATTTAACTGTCATTCCATTTCCTGAAGAATAGTCATTCAGATATTTTCCGAAATACTTATTATGATGAAGCCATTTATGAAATTTTTCTGAGCTTCTGGCAAAACACCATGCAGCAAGAATGAAGAATATAGTAGTGGGCAGCAGAGGGACAAAAATTCCTAATATGCCGATTGAAGTAAGAATTATACCGGATAACAGCAAAATCCATCTTAAAAAGGAATTCTGACTGATATTGTATTCGGTAGATTTTTTATTGGAATTTTCCATGAGTTAGTTTCAAAAATGGTAAATTAAATATTCTTTTTAAAGTTCAAAATGGATAATTATAATTCTAAACAGTTTATAAATGTACTTAATGTATACAAGTTAAACTAAAGAGTTAAGTTCTGCTAAAACTTAATTATACTTTTTAGTCAGCATAAAAAATTTCTTTGCCCGTTAAGAAAATTAGAATTGTTATTATTTTATAAATTAGATAAATTAAAAACTATTTTAATAAATAAATTTTAAATGAAAAGAAGTAACTTAAAAAAATCCAATTACAAGTTAACACAGCAGATAACCGCTAAAAAGAATCAGCCTAAGAAAAGAGACCCCTTTAAAGAGCGAGGTGTTAAAGATTATATAGATATATTCGATGCAAGACTTCTTACAAGATTTCTCAACGAACAGGGCAAGTTACTTCCTGCCAGGATCACGGGAGCTACATCTAAAATGCAGAGAAGACTTAATACTGCAATCAAGAGAGCAAGACATCTCGCGATTATTCCTTTTGTAAGCGAAGGCACAAGATATTAAACAGATCAATTAAGTATAAAAACATTTTAATAACTCTCCCGCTCCGGTGTGAGAGTTTTTTATTTATGATGAAAAGAATATTAATTTACATAGCTGTTCTGAATATATTTCTTATTTCGGGTTCTGCCTGCTCACAGGTAACTGAAAATGATCCTTTAGTATTAGGGACATTTAAAATTACAAAAGTAGTAGACGGGGATACATTTAAATTTGAAAATCTTGACGGATCTTCAAGACTGCTTGGTATAGATACGGAAGAGACTTTTAAAACGGATGATGCTGCGAAAAAAACTGATGAGATATCCGCAAACTGGGATGAATATTATAAGTTTGAGAAAGGTGATGATAAGATGCCTGTTAAAACAAATTCACCTCTCGGTTATGAGGCAATGATATGGGCTCAGGAATATCTTAAGGATGTGGAAAATGCCAGACTAGAATTAGAAGATGAAAACAGATCGCTGGATATATTCGGAAGGCATCTTGTGTATATGTTTATTCAAAAGGACGGAAAAGAGATAAATTACAATGTCGAAAGTGTCAGACAAGGTTACAGTCCATATTTCAACAAATACGGTAACAGTAAAAAATATCACAGTGAATTTCTTGAAGCGCAAAATTATGCAAGGGAAAACAAACTCGGAATATGGGATCCTGATAAAAAGCATTATCCGGATTATGAAGAAAGAATTGTCTGGTGGAATAAAAGAGCAGAACAGCTTGAAGATTTTGAAAAAAAATATTCGGATAACGAAATTTATTTTAATCTATCTGACGAAAGTGATTTCAAAAGACTTTCCGAAAATGTTGGAAAAGAAATAATAGTCTTCGGCAATATCTCGAATGTACTGACAAAAAAATTTCCGTATCTTTTGAGAATACCGCGTACAAAAGAAGAAACGTTTGAATTGGTCGTATTCGAGGATAATGCTAACCTGTTAACTGAAACGGATATAGATTCTAAAAAGGAGTATTACACTTATATTAAAGGAACTCTTGGAGTATATAAAGGAAAATATCAGATTGAATTGAAAAACCCCGATCAGATCTGGATCGAGTGATCAGGAAATATTTTTTAAAACAATTAAAGTAATATCATCATATTGAGGCATATCTTTGCTGAATTCAAGCAATGAATTTTTTATAGATTCTATTATTTCTTTTGGGCTTTTCGTTTTTTCAGAAAATATAACACTTTTCAATTTCCTGTCACCGTATTCTTCATTATTTATATTAAGAGCTTCAGTTACACCGTCAGTGTACAGAACAATTAAATCATCTTTCTCTAAATGTACCTTTCCGATTTCATAATTCATTTCAATATCTAATATACCGATTATAAATCCGCCTTTTGTAAGTTCACTGAAACCATTATTTTTAAGCAGCAGCGGGGGATTGTGACCTGCGTTAATATATTCAAATGTATTCTCTTCATTATCCAGTATTCCCCAGAAAAAAGTTATGAATTTTTCTGAAGTTGTATTTTCGTAAATAAGCTCGTTAATCTTTTCTGTTACTTTTGCTAAATTAAATTCACCTTCTTTATAAAGCTTAAGATATGAATGAACTGCAGACTGAATACTCGCCATCAATAGTGAAGCCGGAGTCCCTTTTCCTGAAACATCAGCAATTACAAGAACTAATTTATCCTCAGTAAGTTTGATGACATCAAAATAGTCACCGCCAATTTGTAATGCAGGCATATTGAGACCTGCAATTTTATAATTTCTCGTTTCAGGAATTCTATTCGGGAGAAGAGCTATCTGAATTTCCCGGGCTACTATTAATTCACTCTCTATCTTTTGTTTGCTTAAATATTCCTGAAATAAAAAGTAATTATGAAGAGAGATCAGGGACATATTCATGATAGATTCAAGAAATTCTATATCCTCTCCGGTAAATGGACTTTTGTTAAGCTTTTTTCCGAGACAGATTATACTGTCTATCTCATTATTTATAATCGTCGGAATAAACAACTCGAAGCCTTTTGAATACAAGTAATCTATGATTGGTATTGATGAACCTTCCTTTATAATTAATGATCTCTTAAACTCCGGATTAATATCATTTCCGGAAAAAAGTATATCCGGATTAAATCTATATATTTCAAGATTTTTGCTGTCCTTAATAATATTAAATCTTTTGTTACCGTCTCTTGATAAAATCACATAATCTTTTATTCCGAAATTACCCAGCAGTGTATAATTCAGAAGCTTAATTATTTTTTCCTTGTCAATGAAACTTGAATTAAATTCTTTACCTAATTCGAACAATGAATTTAACTGTCTTACTTTATTATTTAATGTGCTGTTCAATTCAGTAACCTGTTCAAACTTAATGGTATTTTCAACAGCTGATGAAGATATATTCAGCATAGTCTCAATAAAAATTATTTCATTATTATATAGCTCTGTATTGTTAAGCTTTTTTCCGAGACATAATATGCCGAGATACTTATTCTGAAAATACATTTTAAAATAATATTCAAACCTGTGTTCATTTATAAATTCGCTTTTATCCGATATTTCATTAAAATTGAATACAGATAATTTTGGAAATTCAGCTTCAATGGATGTATTGAGTAATTTAAGATCAATTCCTTTAGCTGCTTTAATAATATATTTCAGATCGGCTTCATTTGATTTAAGCAAAACCACTGCCTTTGAAATGAGCATTTTACCCATTACACTGAGTAAAATATTATTAAGAATGTAATTCAGATCTAATTTACTGCTGATAAGCTGAGAGAATTCTATTAAAGAATTTAGTTCAAGTTGTTTTCTGGCAGGATCATTAATTTCCATTTTATATCTGAGGTTTGATAGTGATGAAAGAACTGTTTGCTATAGATTTTTAATCAAAGTAAGACTGTTTTTATCAGGATTTAAATGTAAAAACTCAATCTTATTCATGAATTTTTTCATGATAGGAACTCCGAGACCGCCGATTTTGAATTTATTAAAATATTCTTTCATATCAGGATTACTGATATTATTCGGATCAAATGCTTTTCCTTTGTAATTTAGTTTGATGATGAATTGATTTTCATTCGTATCTAATTCCACTTCAATTATTTCCTTATCATTATACATATGCGCATGCTTAATTATATTTGTACATGCTTCATCAACAGATAAAATAATCTGATTGACAGAACTTTCATCAAATCCGAAAGTTTTTGCCTTATCCTCAATAAATTTTCTTAGTAAATATAGATTCTTTGTAGAACTTTTGAACAATATTTTATTTGTTTTGTCCATCTGTTATCTATCAATTGAATTTTTCAACTGCAGCTTTCTCTTCTTTATAAATTTCAAATAAAATCGGAAATCCTAACATATCAAAAATATTATAGATTTTGTCACTCATTGCACAAAGTTTTATATCTCCTGCATTACTTCTCGCAGTTTCAATAAATGCCATAAATACACCTAATCCCGCACTGCTGATATAGGACAGTTTTTCAAAATTTACAATGATTTTGAATTTATTTTCCGAAATTATTTTCTCAAAACACTTCTCCAGCTCTACGGAAGTGTGCGCATCCAGATAACCTTCAAGATCTAAAATTGAAATGTTATCTTTCTGCTTGGTTTTTATTGAAAACTCTTCCATTATATATTTATTTTTTAATTTGTGCCAAAATCCATAAAATTAACATTAAAATAAATGGTATTATTTAAATTTATAATTCGAATTATATTTTTTCAGCAGAAATGTATCTAATGAAATGAATTTAACCGGTTGCTTAAATGAATAATAAAATATTTCTTTGATTCTTATTAAACAGAGATAATGGATTTGTATACCAAATATCATAGATTATAATTCGTATTTAGTTTATCTTTGTTGCATTAATGAAGATTTTAAGGGGAAAGGGAATTAAGTCCCGCAGAAAAATTATCGGGATCTTATCGGGTACGTCTATCGATGCTGTGGATTTAGTCCTTACAGAAATTACCGGATCGGGAGTGAATTCAGGAATTAAGGTATTAAATTTTTATTCTTTTCCGATTAAATCAGAACTGAAAAATTTAATTTTAAAACTCTCATCTGATAGAAACGGTACTGCAGGAGATATTTGTAAATTAAATTTTATAATCGGAAGACTATTCAGTTTTACTATTAATAAATTTTTAAGAAAAAATAAAATTACACCCCACGAAATAGATTTGATAGGTTCCCACGGTCAGACAATTTACCATTATCCTTTTAAAAAGAATCAATCCGGATTTAATTCGAATTCTACTTTACAAATCGGCGATATTTCAGTGATTGCAAACGATACAGGAATTAATACAGTAGGCGATTTCAGAACAGCCGATGTCGCGGTTAACGGACAGGGAGCGCCTCTCGTTCCGTACCTTGATTATATTTTAAGCCGAAAAAGAAAAATAAATTCTGTTTTTCTTAATATCGGCGGTATTTCAAATATAACATATATCAGAAAAAATGCTGAACTGAAAGATGTAATTGCCTTTGACACCGGTCCGGGCAATATAATATTGGACCTGATCTCTCAAAAATATTTTAAAAAAAAATTCGATAAAGACGGAAATATTGCCTCTAAAGGGAATATCATTCCGGAACTGATCAGCAAATTACTTTCATTTGATAAGTTCATATATTCGAAACCTCCCAAATCTACAGGGAGAGAATATTATAATCCCGATTTTTTTAAAAAGGTTATCGGCAGCAAAAAGTATGATCCGGCTGATATTATGGCTACTTTTAATTTTTATACTGCATATTCAGTGTTTATAAATATTCAGAATCTTAAAATTGATATTATTATTATCAGCGGAGGCGGGTCATTAAATTTAGTTCTTGTAAATCATATTATTAGTTTATTCGATAATATTGCAGTTGAATATCTGGACTATAACGGGATTAATTCTTCAAATAAAGAGGCGGTTTTATTTGCGGTACTGGCAAATGAACTGGTCTGTGGTAATAAAGCAAATATCAGATCTGTAACCGGTGCCGATAAAAATGTCTTTCTTGGTAAAATGAGCTTTGCTTAATAATATTAGATGAATCAAAAAGTAGCAATAGTAACCGGAGGAACGGGAGCATTAGGCAGAACGATAACAGATAAATTATCTGATGAAGGTATAAAAATTTATATTCCGACCCGGGATATTGAAAAATTTAATAAAGTGTATGACAGGTCTCAAAAAGATGATATGTCAGAGTTTAATCTTAAAATGATATTTTCTTTTAATTGTGATATTACAGATGAAAATTCTGTAATTGAATTTGTAAATAATATCGGAGCTCTTGAAAGCGGCAGAATTGATTATCTGATTAACACTGCAGGCGGTATTGACAAACCTGTTAAAACTGCGGAATTGGCAACAGAATCTTTAATGAATATGCTGAATTTAAATTTCATGTCAGCATTTTATTTTTCACGAGAAGTCTTGAAATTTATGGTAAAAAATAAATTCGGAAGAATAATTTCATTCGGCAGTAAATCTTCAACTGAAATCACTCCTGAGAGATTCGCTTATTCATATTCGAAACAAGGTGTTACTGAACTTATGAATATTTTAAGCGAAGAAAATAAAAATTATAATATTCGTTGCAATACAATTATTCCGGGGATTATAGATACTTCTGCAAACAGGGAGTGGGGCTCTGAAGATGAAATAAAAAAATGGACTAAAACTGACGACATTGCTGAAATAGTTTCAGATTTAATATCAGATAAATTCAAATCATTGAGAAGCACTGAATTAAAACTTTATAATTCAATTTAACTAAAAAAAATTATTTAAAATAAATGAAAATTGTTGTAACAGGAGGAGCAGGATTTCTCGGCTTTCATATCTCACAAAAAATTAACAGAATAACGGAGTTTAAGAATTGTACATTCTTTGATATTGCTGATTTTGAAAACGATGAATACAATAATGATATAAACTGTATATACGGGGATGTAAGGGATAAAGCGCAAATGGATGAAATGATGAAAGATGTGGATGTAGTGATACACTGCGCCGCTGCATTACCGCTTTGGAAAAAAAAAGACATATACGAAACTAATGTTGACGGAACAAGAAATGTAATGGAAAGTTCTCTGAAAAATAAAGTAAACAGGGTAATTCATATTTCATCAACCGCAGTATACGGAGTTCCGGATGTTCATCCTTTATTTGAAGATCATCAGCGGGAAGGCGTTGGACCATACGGCACCAGCAAAGTAATGGCAGAGGAAGTCTGCGAGGAATACAGGAAAAAAGGTTTACCGATCTGCATTTTAAGACCAAAAAGTTTTATCGGAACAGCGAGACTCGGCGTATTTCAGATACTGTATGACTGGGTGGAATCAGGCGTAAAAATTCCGATCATCGGAAACGGGAAAAACAGATATCAGCTTTTTGAAGTTGAAGATCTTGTAGATGCAATTCTACTTGCTTCCACGCTTCCGCTGGATAAAATTAACGATACATTTAATGTCGGCGCAAAAGAATTCAGGACCGTCAATGAAGATGTTGGCGCAATGTGTGAATATGCAGGAACAGGCTCGAGAGTAATGACAACTCCATCAAGTCTGATAAAACCTTTGCTTAGATTTTTTGAAATCCTTAATGTTTCACCATTGTATAAATGGATTTACGGAACAGCAGATACGGATTCATTTGTTTCAATTGATAAAGCCCGGACACAGCTTGGCTGGGAACCGAAATATTCTAATTCAGAAGCGCTCATCAGATCTTATAAGTGGTATCTTGATAATAAACATACTATTCAGCAGGGAACTGGAGTTACGCACAGAATTGCCTGGAAACAAGGAGTGTTATCATTTTTTAAAAAGTTTTTATAATTATAATTAAGAATCTATCAAATGAGAAAATTTATCCTGGACATTAATCCTTCAAATGAAGAATTAATTGAAAAAATAAAATGTTCTTCACCCGGTGAAATTGCTTCAGGCGTGAAACTGGCGAGAAAGGCTTTCAAAGTCTGGAGTAAAGTACCTTTAAAAAAGCGTATTGCTCTTTTTAAAAAAATAGCTAAAGATCTGAATAATGAAAAGAAGAGTATCGGCAGACTGGTTACAAAAGAAATGGGTAAGGTATACAGATCTGCTGTCGGAGAATGTGAAGGCACTGCATATGCTATTGAAGAAAATATTAAACTGGCGGAGAAAGCATCTGAAATAGAAATATTTAAAGAAGGAAATCTCGTTACTGAAGTTCATCACATCCCAATTGGTGTGGTAGCAGTTATTACTCCCTGGAATTTTCCTGTCGGAATGCCAGAATCATTATTATCTCCTGCTATTCTTATGGGTAATACTGTTGTATTTAAACCATCTGAAAATACTCCTTTAACCGGAAAAGCAATTTACGATATTTTCAACAGATACCTTCCAAAAGGTGTTATCAATTTACTTCAGGGCGCTGAAGAAGTCGGTGAAGCTCTGTTAACTTCTGATATTGATATGGTTTCTTTTGTAGGCTCACAGGCAGTCGGGAAAAAAATAATGGAAGCATGTTCTAAAAAGCTTAACAGATTAGTGCTTGAGCTTGGCGGAAAAGATCCAATGATTATACTTAAAGATGCTGATCTTGATAAAGCGGTAAATTATGCAGTGAACGGATCTTTAAGGAATTCCGGTCAGGTATGTGTTTCTGTTGAAAGAATTTATGTAGATCAGAGTATTTTCAGTAAGTTCGAAAAAATGGTTCTTGACAAAGTGAAATCCTACAAAGTTGGAGACGGATTTGATGACGTTGACATGGGACCTATGGTCAGCGAATCTCAGAGAAATCATGTGTTAACACAGATTGAAGATGCTAAAAGAAAAGGGGCAAAAGTTTTATTCGGCGGTAATGCAATAGAACGAAAAGGATTTTTTATAGAACCTACCGTTATCAGTAACCTGAATCATAAGCATGATATAATGGTTACTGAAACCTTTGGTCCTGTAATCTGCCTTCAAAAAGTAAGAAATGCTGAAGAGGCAGTTGAAAAAGCAAATGATTCAACATTCGGACTCGGAGCGACAATTTGGACGAAAAATTCTGACAAAGGAAGAAAAATTGCTGAACAAATTGACTCTGGAATGATCGGAGTAAATCAGGGAATCGGTGGTGTATCAGGAACACCATGGGTTGGCATTAAGCAAAGCGGATTCGGATATCTCGGATCTGCAGAAGGTGTCAGACAGTTTTCAGTACCTAAAAAAATATCATACAAAAAATAGTAATTCACATATAACAAGCTTACAAAAAGTAACCTGCTTTTAAGCAGGTTACTTTTTTTTACTTTAAATATTAATTCAGCAGTTACATTCCGGAATGTGCTTTTGTTTAGATAACCTTCTGTTTACAAAGTGGCTTATTGCTATTAAAAAAGCTCCGATCGGCGTAATTAAAAATAAAAAGATATTATCAAGATCATGACTTGTCTCATGATGTTCATGATACATTAAATGACTGACTACTATGATTGTTAATCCGGTTAAAAATATTATTCCGGGAATAAAACTTCTGTGATGATTCAGATACCCATGCTTAAAAGTAAATATTCCAATTAACAAACTTATGGAAATGAAACCAATCTCAACTAACGGGTTACTGAAAAAGGACATACCGTAATAAGTAAGTGTAATTATTATAAACGGCATTAGAATGCAGTGCACGGCGCAGGCTGATGAAGCTATAAAGCCAATCATATCCAGCTTCAGAGAAAGTTTATGTTTAATTGTTTTTGACATATTAAAGCAAATGATTTGCAAAATAATTCATTCTTCTGATTTAAACAATTCAATAGGAACCGGATTAAAAGTTACGCTTTAACTCAATCAGCAGGATATACATTATGATAAATTTTTCTTACATGAATGTTAAGTTCAAAATTCTAATATTGGCAGAAACGATATCAATACAATTTATAAGTGGAAATTGTTTTAAGTATTTTTTTTGGAATTGGACTGAGTGCAGCCAGCGGATTCAGAATATTTATACCTTTTCTGATCCTTAGCATTGCAGTCTCTTCCGGCTGGGTTGATGTAAACGAAAACTTTTCATGGCTTTCCGGTTTTCCCGCAATGGTTTCCTTTCTCGTTGCATCAATAATAGAAACAGCAGGTTATTTTAATCCCTGGATAGATAATATGCTTGACACAATTTCAACACCGGCGGCAATTATTTCAGGAACAATACTTTGCCTGGCTGTTATAAATGAAAATGAATTTTATCTTAAACTGATACTGGCTTTGATATTCGGCGGCGGAGTTGCGGTAAACGTTCAGTTTCTGACTGTAAAAGCGCGATCTGTTTCTTCCGTATTTAAATCCGGAATGGGAAATCAAATTATTGCAGGATTTGAGCTTTTACTATCTATACTTATCACTTTTGCAACTATTTTTTATCCTATTGGAACATTCATATTTATTTCAATTCTGATTTTAATATTACTTAAAATTTTAAAAAATGCAAAATCCAGATTAAGAGAAAAATTCTGAATTCATTTTGAATCGATGTTGAAAACATAAATAAGATTACCAGTACAAAATAGTAAAACTCATATGTATGAAGTCAGCAAACTGTTTAAATTAATTTCCGTTTTGTTAATTTAAAATAAAAAATTCTGCATAAATCCTATAATAATTTAATACAATAAGCTGATAAAGTAAAAAAGATTTAAAAAGTTATATATTAGTATTTAATGTTAACTTCTCATCACTTAATTTTGCAGCTTGCAGCGGGAGTGGCGAAACTGGCAGACGCACCATCTTGAGGGGGTGGCGCCCACAAGGCATGCGGGTTCAAGTCCCGCCTTCCGCACTGATATTTCAGGCGTTTCAGTTAATATTTTTGCTCCGCAGTTATTATAACTATCTTGATTATTAGCTATAATCGTGATATATTTGTAGCTTTATAAATTAATACTTAGGAAATTTTGTCAAAAAAGTTTTATGAATCCTATGTTATCTTTGACGGTAATTTAGATGATTCTGCAATTGAGGATCTGATTAAAAAATATGAATCATTATTTTCCAAAAATGAAATTGATGTTGTAAACATCGTCAGAATCGGAAGAAAAAGATTAGCGTATGAAATTAACAGAAAAGTTAATGGATTTTATATTTGCTTTGAAATAAACTCACCTCCGGATTTAATATCGAAACTGGAGCGTGCTTATATTCTTGATGAAAGTATTTTGAGATACCTGACCATTTTTGTTTCAGATAAAACAAAAGTCGAGAAAGAAGAGCACTTTAAGCATAAAGCAATTATGCAGGCAAAATTTGAAGATAATAAAGCCAAAGAGCTTAAGGAAGAGCTTGAGAAAGCTGCAGAGCTTGAGAAAGCTGCAGAGCTGGAAAAATCTGCAGAACTGGAAAAAAAAGATACTGAGCCGAGCAAGGAAAAGATCTTAGAAAAAAACTAACTAAATAAGTAAATAAAACACTAACAGTGGAGGAAAATTATGGCCGATTATAAGATGCCGGAACTTAATGCAGTAGTAATTGCAGGAAATTTAACAAAGGATCCTATTTTCAGACAAACAAATACAGGGACTCCGGTTGTAAATTTCTCAATTGCAAGTAACAGAAGATTTAAGGATAAGAATGATGAATGGAAAGAGGATGTATGTTATGTCGGAATAGTTGCATGGAACAGACTTGCAGAGAGTTGTAAGGATAGATTAAGAAAAGGTAATGCTGTTTTAGTGGACGGTGAATTGCAGAGCAGAACTTTTAAAACTGAGGACGGAGCAAACAGAACAATTGTCGAAATTAAGGCAAGAAGGATTCAGTTTTTAAATAAAAAAGGCACAAGTTCTGATTCAGAAGATGTTGTATCTGAGAAAGAAGATGATTTAAATTCATATACAGATGATTCTTTTGATTCATTGCTTTCTCCGGAAGATTCAGATCTGCTGAAGGATAAATAAAAATTTAAAAAAAATTCAATCAGGGTGGAAGATATTTTAACCACCCTAAATTTTTTCAATCAATAAATAGAATGAAAGTAATACTAAAAAAAGACAATGAGCTTCTTGGTGATGAAGGTCAGATAGTAGAAGTTAAAAACGGATACGCAAGAAACTTCCTTATTCCTAATGGTATAGCGATAGCAGCTAATAAATCAAATTTAATAAGTCACGAGGAAATAAAAAAGCAAAGAAGCAGAAAGACTGATAAACTGCTTACTGATGCAAATCAGCTTGCAGGTGTTTTAAGTTCTTACTCATTTGATTTTAAAGTAAAAACAGGAGAAGAAAATAAATTGTTCGGGTCTGTTACTTCTCAGATGATACATGAATTACTGGAAAATAAAGGATTTACAACAATTGAAAAGAAGAAGATCTTGTTAAAAGAACCGATCAAATCTCTTGGTGAGCATGAAGTTGAAATTAAATTACAGCAGTCTGTTATTGCAAAGATCAAAGTAAATGTTTCCAAAGAAGAGGACGATACTGAAATAAAACCTGAATCTTCAATGACCGAAGAAGAAAATAATGAAGTTGTATCAACAGAAGAAACTACAGAATCAAAAATCGATTAAAGTTTAGATTTATTATTAAGATAGTAAAACAAAAAACCCGGATTAAACCGGGTTTTTTGTTTTAGCAATAAATTTTCCTAGAAATTGTATCCGAGAGAAATATAGTATTTTGGACTTGAGAATTTATTCAGATTATAATTCCACGCTATATCAAACTTAAACGGGAATCCAAGTAAATTTGCTCTTGTACCGAATCCGGTTCCCATCAGAAGATCATTAGTTTCAGTGTGACCGTTAACCTTATGAACTAATTTTAACGCGTCGTTATTTGTCCACGCTGTTCCTGCATCAAGAAACGCAACACCTTCTATATTGGCAAATCCAAGAGGTAATGCGCCGAATATAAGATACTTAAATAGAGGAAATCTCATTTCAAGATTCAGAATAGAATATTTTGAACCTGACATTCTGTCATAGTTAAATCCTCTTAACGGTAGTCCCGGAGCTGAGAATGCAAAATCTTCAATATCAGAAATAGGTAAGTAATTATTTTCGTAAGTTGGGTCGATCCAGTTATCTGTTCCGCCAATAAAAAATCTTTGCGGATTTGGACCGAAACTGGCGCCGCCGGATAGTCTTGCGACAAATGTATAATCATCGCTGATCTTCATGTAATGTCTGAAGTCTAAGAGAGAACTTGCAAAACCAATTCCATTTTCTCCAAATTTAGGTGAACCTGAAAAAGTAAGATTATATCTCGTACCTGAAACAGGTGCAGTATATCCAAAAATAGTGTTGTCATGCACGAGACTGAAATATGGATTCAGGAAAGTTTTGGTCTCAACCGGTTCGATGGAAATGTCAAGATTTTCTCTGGTGATATGTTGTATACCTACACTTCCTTCTATTCTTTTAAATCTTGAAATCGGCAGAGAAGCAGAAACGAATCCTCCTAAAGTTCTGTAACGGTAAAGAAAATTATTAACGGTAGTTCCGTATGTCAGAAATCTGGCAGTATGATATAATTGAAATCCGTAATCAATTCTCTGAGGCAGATAATAATATGCAACTGCATAATCACTGTTCTTAATATCTATGATAAGTGATGTCTGAATATAAATTCTGTGATTTCCAAGTATATCACTCAAAGCTACCTGAGCTACGCCGCGCAGTCCGTAAAATGTAGTGTAATCTGCATTCCCATATACAAGATCAGGTGAGAATTTAATCTTATAATCCTTTATTTTATAAGACCCGTCATCATTGAAATTGTTTGCTACTTTAAAATTCGAATTACCGAAATAAGCTGAATCTTTCATACTCGAGGACATATTTCTCGGAGTTTCGAAACTAATACTTACATCATCACCATATGTCTTTACACTGTCATTAGTTTCTTTAATTTCATTTTTGACTAATTCAGAAACCGTATCCTGTTTTTCAATATTTACTATATCTGTTTCCTGTTCATTATTCAGTGAATCAATTGCTTCAGTTAATGAAAGCGAATCCATACCGGTTTTCAAAGAATCAACTGCAACAAAGAGTGAATCCACATCACCGGTTTCTTCATTAACTGCATAATCCGCGCTGTCTACAAATTTAAAATCTTTCCTTCTGCCGAATTTATTGTCGTAATCTTTCATCTTCTTTGCATAGTCAGTAAGTTCCAGTTCTTCCATGCCGAGATTTATATCAAACGGATTATCTATTGAAAAAATATCATACCCGCCTTTATTAAGAGATACGAATAATACTTTCTTTCCGTCTCTGGACAAGCTTAGCTGGTCAATGGGATTCAATGAGTTAGTTATAGGTCTGTCAATTATTTTGCCGGTAGAATCTTTTTCTCTGAGATAAATATTACTGATCCCGTTCTTATCTGAGATATAAAGTAGTTTACTTCCGTCTGAATTTATCTGTACATAACTTTCCTTAGCGTTTTTGGAATGACTTAACCTTGTAATTTCTTTAGTCGCAACATCAATTCTGTAATAGTCATTTCTTGAATAATCATATTCCCACATTTTAAAATCTTCCGGGATCATTGAAGGTACAGTAAAGCTTCCCCTGTCTGATGTAAAGAATATGGACTTTCCGTCAGCTGCCCACGTTGGGTTTGCGTCTGTGAAAACATCATCGGTTAGATTCTCAAGCTTTTTAGTTTTGATATGATATATATAAAGATCAGGTTTCTCTTTCCTGGTTCCGATGAAAGCAAATTTATCACCGGCGGGAGACCATCCGATATAGTTGATCCCGTCAAAATGTAAATTGAACTCCTGCATATCTTCCGTAATTATATCTACTATATATATAACATCTGATCCGCCTGATTTAACACTTATTGCAATTTTCCTTCCGTCAGGTGACCATGCGAGTCCGGGAGTAAGAATATGAAGCTCTTCAAAATCTGTTGAATTATTTCCTTCAATAATTTTTTTCAGGATCTTTCCGTTTTTTGTACTTGCAATGAAAACATCGAAAAGATCATCCTGATTTGAAATGAATGCGAATTTGTCTCCATTCGGGGAAATAACAGGAGAGATATTATATGAACCACCGTCTTCTTCATGGCTGGTCAGCTGCTTTGCAAAATCCTTAACATCTTCTCTTGTTTTCAGTTCTGTCCAGTAAGTTTTCTTAAGATAAGACTGCCATTTTTCATCAAGCTTTGCCATTGACATCTGGTAGGTTTTCATAAAACCTCTATCGACATCTCCGTAAGCTTTGATATTATTCATCAGTATCCCTAACTTATCCTCTCCGTATGTATCCGCGAGAAAAGAGAAAAAACTCTGTCCGCCCCTGTATGCGAAATAGCCGCCCATGTATTCAAGCGGCGGTACGTAATTATGAATAGTTGCATCACGCATGAACATATCGGTCTGCTTATCAAGTCCATATCTGCTCTGTACTTCAGCCATACCTTCACTGAACCAAAGAGGGAAGGCAAGAGAAATATTTTTGGATATAATATTCTGAATCGAACCGCCGTAATACATATCATTCATAAAAGCATGAAGTAGTTCGTGATGTATTACGTGTCTGAATTTTTCATAATCTCCTTCAAAAGGAATATTGATCCTGTTTTTGAAAAGCTCTGTTACTCCGCCGATCCCTTCCGAAAGAAATTCATCCACTACATTATTCTGCTGAAAATCTATATGTGAATTATAAACTATGACAGGTATTCTGTTAGAAATGTTGTAATCTATATTTTCTGACATATTTCTCAGGGCTTCCTCAATTGTATGAGCGGTGAATTCAGCAAGCTTATATCCGCCTTCGCTGAAATATATATCAAAATGTTTTGACTGTAAATAGCTCCACTTAAAAGTCTCGTACTGCACTTTGTTTTGTCCGAAAACTGCATTTGACTGAGCATATGAGTTATCGGATAAGAAAAATATCAAACTCAAAACAATCAAAGCGCATGCCGGAATTTTAATTTTTTTCATATTAATCTGGATTTAATTAAATTTGATTTGGTATTTCTCTGAACACTATCAAATTTAAATAGTTTCACATTGTTTTAAGGAAAAATATAATTTTTCATTACTTAATAAGCAACATACTCTTCGAAGTCAGGTTGTTTTTGGTTTCAAGTCTGTAATAATAAACTCCGCTCGGAAGACTGCTTCCGTCAAATGTGACCTTGTATGTACCCGGAGACTGGTTCTCATTAACGAGCATCTTGATCTCATGTCCGAGTATATTGTAAATTCTGAGCTTAACTAATTCCGCTGAGGGTATTGAATATTCAATAACGGTTTTAGGATTAAAAGGATTCGGATAATTCTGATTTAATTTATATCCTTCAGGTAATACTGAAGAGATCTGTTCGACGCTTATCGTTCCGCCTGCAAGTGAATATCTCTTCGCAAAATCCTGCAGATACTGATTAGCAGCAAGTGAATCATATATCAAAAGTATATTCTCATCATTACCGGTTGTAGCAGCGGTTGAATAATTATAAGAACCGGTTTGAACGATCGGATCACTTGAAGGCATATCTGCATCTATCAGAATATATTTACTGTGCAAAAGTCCCGGCTGATTATCGAGATAAACAGGCGCGGGAGGATTCCATGGGAAATTTCCTCCGATACCTTTCATTTCCGGATAGACGCTTGAAGGATCAGTTCCGTTACCGTCGTCAAATACTCCTCGTACCATTTTATCCGGAGGATTAAACTGAGTCTTCATTCTGTTTGCGATCTGAAATCTTGTAAAAGCAAATGCGCAGAAGAAAATTGATTTTTGTGTATTATTACCGATCATATTTTCAAGTACGGATGCAGTCGGATCAGACGGAGAAAAATAACTCTCGACTTTTTTACCGTTTATATAAAAAAGATGCGGCGTGTTGTCAGTTTTTTCAGCGCCGAATTTTGCAAGCGAAGGATTGTTGATCTCATTATGTGATCCCCACATTTCCTCAAACTCACGTGTATATGTATTGCAAAGCGCCTGATCCTGAATGAATATTACATTCTCAGCATCATCATAAAACTGAGCATTGGTAATGTTTGCTGAACCTGTCCAGAGCCAGTCATCTGCGTATGAATTGTCATTCCTTGCGTCAAAGATAAAAAATTTATTGTGCATTATATTGGAACCCTGCGGTCTCTGTGAAACCCTTATACCGGAATTTATCAGATCCTGCACAAGCGCCTGAGTATTTCCGTCCCTGTGATCATAAACCATTCTGATCTTAACTCCTCTTATCAAAGCATTTATCAGCTTATCTTTGATCTGAGTTACTTCATTAAATGAATACATCGCAAAATCTATTGAGTAAACAGCGGAATCAATTCTCTGTCCGAGTCTTACTTTCAGGTCAACGTTACCGACAGCATTATTATTCGGCATTGCATATGAGTTATCAACTTCCTTATTAAAATAAATTTCATACTTTCCTGTAGATGCCGGATTGGAAGATGTTGAAAAATATTTCACGGAGCTGATACTTGTGCCGCTACTGTTTGTAGAATACGCAACAGCGTAATAAATTTTACCGGATGCAAGATTGGTTAATGTAAAACTATGGTTTGTAGTAGGTGTTGCGCTATACATAGAATCCGTGAAAACAACCGGCTGAAACAATGAATCCGATCTGAAATATTTTATTTTACTGTCGCCCGGATCCTGTGTAGTCCATGTCAGTGTAACGCTGTTTGAAGTTATGTTCGATTCAGCCGGAACTGTAAGAATTATCGGACCGCCTGACTGAATTATATCAGTTGTAAATCTCGGGAGAAACTGATAACCTGAACTGTAAGGAGGCGATGAATCAAACTGAGCCGCCGCCGCTATACAGTCGAATGTTCCTGTCGGGATCACTGTCCCAACAAGATTTGAATTATTATCTATTCTCAGCTGACCTGTGCCTGTTGCATCTGTTACGGTATAATTTGTGTTCGCCTGAAATGTACCTGAACCTGTAATAGTCAATCCGTTAATACGAATAAGTTTACCCTCGTACTCTTCAGTTCCGTTAAATGTCTGAGTGTTGAACTGATTTATTGTGATCACTTCCGGATCATAAACCGGATTACTGTTGCTTACAACTGAAAACGAAGGTGTGCCGCCGTCCGTGGAATATACCAGCTCCGAGAGTCCGTTAAAGTGACCGACTTTTGCAGTTACTATCACGCTGTCTCCGATACTAATTGCAGCTGTAAACTCATTATAAAAAACCGCTATACCATGTGTTACATCCTGAATGTAAGCCGGACCGCCGAATTCGTTAGCTACCGTTACTACACCGGTTATTGTTTTGAATTGATCTATCTGAACAGGCAGACCGTTTGCATCGTTTGGTTTGATAGATAGTATGGGAACTATCTGAGCGTTGGCAATTGTAAAACTCATTGTAAAAGCCAGCAGTAATAATATTGTTTTCATTAATATATATTTATTTAATTTATAATTTATTTTAGTTTAAAGTCTTTGAAAAAGTGTTATTTATAGCGTTAATTATCAATCCATTTTGCTCCTCTTTTATTTTCCTGTCGATCTCCGATCTCACTCTTTCCGGATCAGCCGCAACAGCGTTTTCCAGCACCTTTTTCTGATACATAAAATTATAAGGAGTTACATATTTGTATTCAAACCTGTCTATCACATCTTTAAACTTCGGCTCATTCTTAAGATATAAAAAAGATTTGTCATCCCAGAATACAAGCTTCCATTCATCCGGCTTTTTACTGAAGTAAGAAATGATCGAGGATTCCATTTCATTCGGGACTCTCACCAGGTCAGGAGCGAGATAAATGGAATAGTCAAAATCATATTCATTAAGTTTCTTTTCAAATCCCGGACCTTTGCCCATCAGAGTATTATATTCATTAAAGATCTCATCGTTAAGATTTCTGCTGTCAATGAAATTTTTACTTTCGGGAAAATTCCACACAAGAAATCCGCCGCTTCCGAAATGATTCAATGGTCTCTGACCGGTCTGCGGAATGTTATTCTCCTTCATAAATTCAAACATCTGAACAGGCATAAAATCTGAGTTAATGCCAAATCCCGAGACTCTGTAATATTTCAAATGATCCATATACAGTTTGTCATTTGGAATATTGAATATAAGAAACAAAAGAAAAGCTTCAAGAATAACTTTTGGGACAGGACTGACATTAAAGAAATTCTTAATCCCGTCGCCTTTAAGATTTGTTATTATAAAAAATAATGCAACACCGAAAAATGCCGTTATAATTAAAATATAATCAACTGTAAACCTGACGGCTCTGACAGAATATATTGCGAATACTATAAAGAGCATTCCGGTAAAAAGATCTTTCCTTTTAAATGAATAATAAAGTACAAGCAAACCTCCGAAGAGGAATACCTTATATATATTGGTTACAAATCCCGACCCGAACATTTCATCAAATGGCGATCTCCATTCGTTAATGGTCTCGAGCAGTTTCATCTTTGTATGATCATATGCATAAAAATAAGTAGCGATGCCGTTCGGATTTATGATCATTACTATTATGGAAAGAAAAAACATTAGTCCGAGTATCTTCAGTTCGCGCTGTGTCAATGCCGGGATTTCCTTTGTAGAAAATTTTTCCGGCTTCAGATAAATTATCACTTCGCTTAAAAGAAATACAAACAGCAGCAGCGCGCCTGCAAGCACTCCCATGTGAATATTCGCCCAGAGAAGAAACAGAACCGGAAATAAATAAAGAGTCTTTATATTTTTCCTGTTGAAATATTTGAAATCAGTAATAAGATATATCATGACTGCAAAAAACAATAACGACATTATATGCGGCCGGGGAGTGAGACGGTCTATCATTCCGAATGCTGTCAGAATAAATGTCAGAAATATCAGAGTATAACTTACATTGAACTTTCTCATCACACGGAAAAATATAAAAAATATCAGCAGGAAAATTATCGTGCGGAATATAGATATTGCCGTGTATCCGCCGATGTTATAAAGTCCGTAAGTAATAAGATCCCAGCCCCATTCAAACGGCATCCATTCCTGACCTTGCGTTACGAATCCGAATATATCCTCAGACGGAACGTGATGAGTCTCCGTAATGTATTTCCCCGTGGCAAGATGCCAGAAGACATCATCATCGCCGGTGATCTTAAAGGTTGTAAATAAAATTATAAATACAGTGAACAGAATTATCAGTCCGTAATTATAAAGCGGGTTATCTTTTATAAAAGGCTGCTTAGCAGATGTCTGAGTCTGAATCTTACCTGATTTCTTATTTTGTTTCCTGTTTTGTGATTTAGCCAATTTACTGAAGATCAGTTGAAAGTTTATATCTGACAATTCTGTTATTCCCGGTATCAGCTATGTAAAGCACTTTATTAAAGAAAGAAACTCCCATCGGATTCCTAAGCTGATTCACGCCGTCACCCGTTCCGCCGAATGATTCCCTTTTATAAACTCCGAGACTTGTAAATTTATAAAGTGAGTCTCTTGTATTATCCACTACAAAAATATTATTGGAAGGATCAAGCGTAATTCCCTCCGGTGTCCCGAGCTGAAAATTCAGCAGATCTACATTATCACCGGGCAGAAATCTCGGATCATATGTTCCTTTAAGATCGTCATATACAAACCATTCCACTTTAAAACCAAATTCAACAGTATTTCTCGTTATTATAAAATCCGTCGGTCGGTTATCGAATGTAGTGATCGCCGACATTTTATCAATGGAATATATTCCGTTTCCCGTCGGCTGAAATCCACCGAGTACAGTAACTGAATTTACCGAATTGATCCCAGACACATTCAGAAGAGCGTTGTCAGGATCCAGTGAACTTATATTATCCGGTCCTCTTCTGGTTATTATATATGTATTATCCGAAAAAACGCCGACGTCTGTAAATTTCCTGCTTCTGCTCGAAAGGGGAGTTGCGAAATCAGATCTCATAAGCGGCAGCAGTGCTGCGTTGGAAATAACTCCCCCGGCTTCTACCAGTTTGATCCTGTAAAGAATGCTTAACGTATCCGGAAAAATTAATGAAGTCGTATCGGCTATTACAAGCAAATCAAAATTGTAATCCTGAGCTATTGCCCGCGGATTGAAAACCGGTATCGAACCGATCTCTCCGCCTGACAGATCCATCTGAACCACTCTGTTGTTTTTTGTATCGCATACATAGATCAGCGGCTCTCTGCCGAGCAGTACGTCTTCAGGCTTGTTAAACTGCGTCCATACCGGCGACTGCTGAACGTATGTGGTTTCGGTAACGACCGATCCGCCGCCTGTTGTGATAGGGAACTGTGACAGATCAGTTTTATCAGCGCATGATGAAAGCCATACGACAGATAATGTGAATAAAAGATATATGTATTTCATTTTATTTAAGATCATTTAAAATTCGGGAATAAAATATTTAATGTAAACCTGTGTGAAATGCCGAGCTCCTTGTAATTTGCAAGCGAGTAATCAAAGTTTGCATGAGCAAATGAGATAACCGTCTTGGCTCCTACACCGGCTGAGAAATTTTCTGAATCGACATTCAGCTTATACCCGCCTCTGAAAAAGAGAAACTCCTTGAATGCATATTCAAAACCGAAATTAAGATTCTCGGCGTTATCTGTTGGACTGTTGAGCTGAACGGAAGTAGTAAGTCTGTTCTCCTTATTAAGTATCGGCTCAATTGCAAACCCAAGCTGAAACAAAGTCGGCGGCGGAAATTTCTGAAATGAATTCACAGTACTGCCGCTGACAAGCGTAACACTGCCGGATGGACTTAGCTGACCGCCGAAGTTCGAGATCATGATCCCGAATCGTGAAGTGCCGAGACCTGTCCGGTATGACGTTGCAATGTCTCCGAGAATGCCGTCTATTTTTAGTTCGCCGAGATCTTCCCGCACATACTTAATGGTCGCGCCGAATGAGAACTGGTCAGTCATCTGCCGCGCATAAGACAGTCCGATATTCAGATCGGAGAATCTGAAGAATTC
>JADJWZ010000017.1 GCA_016716125.1 Ignavibacteria bacterium
CTGTAGAACAGGTTGCAAGATTAAAAAGCATTGACGGAAATCTCAGTTCGGAATTTCTCGGAGGCAGCCGCACAGGAAGCGTGATATGTTTTTCCGGCGGACCAAACACAATAGTAGGTATTAATAATATTTCAGCCGAAGTGCCTGATAAATATTCTCTGTCACAGAATTACCCGAACCCGTTTAATCCCGTTACTAAAATTAAATTTGATATTGCAGGCGGCGCTCAAAATGTGAAGCTAATTGTGTATGACGCCATCGGCAGGGAAGTCGCAGTGCTAATTAATCAAAGTATGAATGCTGGAAGTTATGAATCAGAATTCCGCGGTGAAAATTTTGCAAGCGGGATATATTTCTTCAGATTAACGGCGGGGGATTTTAATGAGATCAAGAAAATGACATTGTTGAAATAATAAGGAGGATATAAATTCACCACTAAGTCACAAAGCCACAAAGTAAAATGTTCTAAAAATAAAATGTTTTGTGCCTTTGTGTCTTAGTGGTAAATAAAAAACGGACTCGACGGTGGGAATAATAAACTTTAATATGATTTTTTATGAATACCTTTGTTTGTTTTATTTTTATTATCATGAACTTACCGGCACCGGAATTTTTGTCAGATCAGAATACAGCATCAGTTAATATTTCTAATGAAGAAAAATCCGTTAACAGTAATACCGTATCTCAAAACGCATACACTTATGAGATCAAAGCCGGCAGATCAGATTTTTATTCGCATTCATCTCAACTACATGTCGAAGCTAATGAAAATGATTCTATTGTTTTGCCTGTAGTGCTTTTTTATTTTTATCACACAGTGGACAGAAGAAAAGTTACTCTGTTCTGGGGAACAAGTTTTGAAATAAACAATGACAGTTTTGAAATAGAAAGGAAAAATATTTATTCAGAGGAATGGTCACGTGTAGGATCTGTTACCGGCCACGGTACTTCTGCTGTTACAAATTATTATACATTTACAGATGACGGTCTGAATACCGGTAATTATTCATACCGGCTTAAGCAGATCGATCATAACGCTAACTTCGAATATTTTCTGATGAATAAAACAGTGAAGATCGGTTTGCCGGCGGTATACAAAGTTTCACAAAATTATCCAAATCCGTTTAACCCTGATACTAAAATTGATTATGTTATTACTAATGATGGTAAAGTTACTTTGAAACTTTATGATATTTCAGGGAAAGAAGTTGCTTCATTATTAGATAAAAATTCTACGCCCGGTTATTATACAATAGATTTCAACGGAGCTGATCTGCCTTCAGGAATTTATATTTATAAGTATACTGCTTCAGGATTTGAATCAGACGGAAGCAGGTATGATTTTACTGATATAAAGAGTATGCTGTTAATTAAATAACTTATGAATTTAAAATTCCCCCTTCTTATTCTGTTTTGTTTGTTCTTTCAAAATTCAAAGATCTGTTCTCAATCAACTGAATGGAGAGCTTTACCGAACTCACCTTTTTCTCAATCCAGATTTGAAGATATTTTTTTTCTGAACGAAAATACAGGCTGGATAATTAATTTTGACGGCAGTACTTACAGAACTTTTAACGGAGGATTGAACTGGCTCTTTGCTCAGAATATAGAACTCAACAGGAGCATTGGATTTTTTAATTCGCAGGACGGAATTATCGGAACACTTGATATGAACAGACCTTTATTCAGAACTTCAAACAGCGGAGCAAACTGGATACAGGTTACAAATCTGCCAAACCTTCCTCCGCGCGGTATCTGCGGTATTTCAATTATAAACGGAACCACCGCTGTTGCATGCGGGACTTATTCCGGAAATGCAAGAGCTTATAAAACTACTGATAAAGGCGTATCATGGAGCATGATATTTTCCGATACTTCGAAAGCAAGGTCTCTTGTCGATACTTATTTCTGGTCACCGGATTCAGGACTGATCGCGGGAGGATATAATACTTCCACTTATTCCAACGGAGTTGCAGTTGTCTTAATGACTACAGACGGCGGATCTACGTGGAATACAGTTCATAAAACAAACCGGCAGAAAGAGTGGTGCTGGAAAATAAATTTTCATTCGCGGACAAACGGCGTCATCAGCATTGAAAGAAATTCAGGACTGTCTTACATTCTTAAAACTGCAAACACAGGTTTGAACTGGACTGAAATTCCTTTTCGTGAATATGATCAGGAAGGAATTGGTTTCCTGAATGATAATACAGGCTGGATCGGCGGATGGTCAGGTCCGACTTATAAAACAACCAACGGCGGAACTAACTGGTCGCTTGCAGGATGGGGTGAAAATTTAAACAGGTTCAGATTTCTTTCCGATACACTCGCCTTTGCAGTAGGTGACAGGATTTATAAATATAAAAATTATCCTGTTGGTATAGTAAATCAGATCTCATCGGAAATTCCGGATGCATATAATCTTTATCAGAATTATCCGAATCCATTTAACCCTTCCACAAACATAAAATTCGAAATGCCGAAGTCAGGCAATGCGGAGCTGAAAGTCTTTGATGCAGGAGGACGGGAAGTCAGCGTACTGCTTAATGAAAATTTAAGCGCAGGCGGTTATGAATACACATTCGATGCTGCCGGTCTTCCGAGCGGGATTTATTTTTATACATTAAGAACGGCTGAATTTACTGCTTCAAAGAAAATGCTTCTTATAAAATAATTACGAATTACAAATGACGAATAGTAAGACGCCCAAATTAGGCGTGTCTACTATAATGGATAATTTTAATTACATATACTTCGGTAATTTACCATTTGTTTTTTTAAAAACTCAAAGATCCTCTAAAGAGCGCATTCCCAAACGAAATATTGGTAACGGGGAAAAATATTATTTTTTTTAGAGACGCCTAATTTGGGCGTCTCTACTTTATATATTTATCAGTTAATATTCAGTCCGTTTATAAAATCTTTTGCAGACATTCGCTTTTTACCTTCCGGCTGCAGTTCGCAAATTTCCAGTAAATTATCTTTGGTATTCACATAGAGTTTTTTCTCTGAAATGATAATATCACCCGGAAGAGTAGTTGATTTAATTTCAGAAAGATTACTCTTAAAAATCTTTACTGATTTATCTTTGAACCTTGTATATGCGGCGGGATACGGAGAAAGTCCTCTTATTTGATTATGAATTTTTACCGAATCATTTTCCCAGTTTATCAGACAGTCTTCTTTAAAAATTTTTGGAGCTTTAGATACCAGTGTATCATCCTGATTTATCAGAGTGAAATCATTCTTTTCTATAAGTTCAATTGTTTTCATAACTGCGTCAGCGCCGAGCTTTGATAATCTGTCGTGAAGACTGCCGGCGTCATCTTCAGGCAGTATGTTTATTTTATCCTGATGAATAATATTACCCGTATCCACTTTCTTTTTCAGAAAAAAAGTTGTCACGCCTGTTTCCGTATCTCCGTTCATAATAGCCCTGTTGATCGGAGCGGCTCCGCGGTATTTTGGTAAAAGAGAGGCGTGCAGATTGAATATACCTGAAGACGGAATGTCAAAAATAATTTCCGGAAGTATTCTGAATGCAACGACTACTATAATATCCGGCTTCAGTTCTTTCATGCGGTTAATGAAATTAATATTTGAAAGATCTTCCGGCTGAAGAACTTCTATATTTTTTTCAAGAGCGTATTTCTTTACTTCGGAAAAACTTAAACTCTGTCCTCTGCCTTTTTTTTTATCGGGGACCGTTACAACGGAAACAAGTTCATGTTTACTGTCATTGACTGCAGATAATGAAGGAACTGCAAATTCAGGCGTGCCCATAAATATTATTTTCATCTCAGATATGTTAAACTCATTTCATACTTTAAATTAAAATTATTTTAATTTATTAAAGAGTAAATACTCAGCTTCCACTTTTCCTTTTTTAATCAGGGCAAGTTCTTTTTTTAATTCTTTAAGCTTTTCCTTCGGAAGATGATCTATAAATAATATTCCGTTCAGATGATCGATCTCATGCTGCGCAACTCTTGCGGGAAAACCTTCCAGATCTGCAGTTATTTCTTTTAAATTAAAATCATAATATTTCACCGTGATCTTCTCAGCTCTTTCTACCTGCGCTTTGATAAACGGTATGCTGAGACAGCCTTCTTCTTCCGTCGATGAACCGGATGAAGAAATAATTTCCGGATTGATCAAAGTCATTGGTTTGAAATCATGATATTCATCAAGGTAAGAAATATCAATGACAGCAACAGCTTTGTTAAGATTTATCTGCGGTGCGGCAAGGCCTACACCGGACGCTTTTTCCATTGTATAGAACATATTCTGAATCAGATCTCTAAATTTGACATCTATTTTTTCCACAGGCTTGGATTTTGTCCTGAGTATTTCCATTCCGTATGTAGTGATGGGAAGCTGCTTTGGCAATGTATTTTGTAAGTTAAATTTAATTATTGTAAATATAACAAAAGTGTATATCTGTATAAAGTAACTTTAAACTTATTCTTATGTGTATTATTTTAACTTTCCTTAATTTTGAAATACAACAGCTCTGATATTTTTTATGGAAAATGAATTACAACTTATAGGCGCAGAGTACTGGAATAATTTTCTCAGATTCATTCCAAAATTTGCTGTTGCAGTTTTAATATTCACGGTATTTTTTCTGCTTAGAAACAGAGTCGAAAGCTTTGTAAATAACAGAATAAGAAAATATACGAATGATATTTTTCTTTCAGATATATTATCAAAAATTGTAAAATGGACATTTGGGATCACAGGTCTTGTGATAGCTCTGAGTGTTATGGGACTGGCGGGATTTGCAGGAGGAATAGTAACAGGCGCAGGATTATCGGCGGTCATACTCGGTCTGGCTTTTAAAAATATCGGAGAAAATTTTGTCTCAGGAATTATACTTGCATTCCAGAGACCGTTTGCAGTAGGTGATGTTATACTTTCTTCGGATTATACAGGAAGCGTAACTATGGTAGGACTCAGAACTACAAACATAAAAACATTTGACGGTAATGATATATATATTCCAAACTCTATTATACTTAATAACCCGCTGATAAATTATTCAAGAGATACCGTGCGAAGATTTGATTTTACTCTGCAGTTAAATTACGGAGTAAATGTAGATGATGTAAGAAAAATAATACTTGGTGTATTTTCTGAAAGTAAGGATATTTTAAAAGAACCGAAAGCTATGGCTACTGTTGAAGATCTTACATCAAATGTAATTCTGAAATGTTTTTACTGGCTTCAGACTTCTGAGCTTGAGTCATCTCTGCTTGAGTCTAAAAGTAAAATAATCGAATCATGTCTGACAGCACTTGACGAAATGGGTGTTGACGTTTCAGATATAAGTAATATAAAATTATCAAATGAATCTCTAAAGATCGAATCAGATCTTTTAAATTCGGAAAAAAAATAATTACGGGATTTTTAAAAATTAACTAAAGAAAGGAAATTTAAATCGTATGTCTTTAAAATCTGAAAACATCAGAAACATAGCCATTACCGGTCACGGCGGCTGCGGTAAAACTACTTTTACCGAAGGTATTCTTTATGCATCCGGAGTTGTAAACAGATTCGGAAAAGTAGAAGACGGAAATACCGTCAGTGATTATCATAAAGATGAGATAGAAAAGATGATGTCTATCAATTCATCACTTGCAAATACTATGTGGAAAGATTCCAAAGGAAATGATATTAAGATCAATATCATTGATACACCGGGCTTTATGGATTTTGTCGGGGAAGTAAGAGCTGCACTGTATGTGGCTGACACTGCCGTGATTATGGTTGACGCTTTTAAAGGAATTGAAGTAGGAACGGAATCTTCTTTTATGATGACAAATGAATTTGAGAACAATGTTATCTTTCTTATAAATAAACTTGATACTGAAAATGCAAATTATAAACTAACTGTTGAAAACATAAAGGAAAGCTTTGGTTCAAGAGTAGCGGTAGTGCAGTTTCCGGTCAATGAAGGAGCGGGATTTGATGCGGTCGTGGATGTGATCAGGATGAAAATACTTAGATTTAAAAACGACGGTAAAGGGGAATATACAGAAGAGGAAATTCCCGAAGCACTTAAAGAGAAGGCGAATGAATATCATCAGAAATTTGTAGAGTGCATAGCGGAAGAAGATGAAGAGCTGCTTGCAAAATTTTTTGAAGAAGGAGCTAATCTGACAGATGAGGAAATAAATTTCGGATTATTAAAAGGAATGAGAGAGAGAAAATTATTCCCTGTATTTTGCATGAGCGCTTCACTAATCTGGGTACAAGAGATATTCTTGATTTTATTTCCAACTATACTGAATCACCAATGGATAAACCTGCAGAGATCGGAAGAAGACCTCACAGTGATGAGCCAATTGAAATTCCGCCTAAGATCAACGGTGAACCTACAATATTTATTTTTAAAACTGTATCAGAAAAAAATTGGAGAGCTTTCATTTTTCAGAGTGTATTCGGGGAAAGTATATTCAGGACTTGATATGATAAATGAAGCAAACGGAAAAAGCGAAAGACTTTCACAGTTATATTCGATGAATGGAAAAGAAAGAAAAGAAATGAGTGAAGTAGTTTGCGGCGATATTGCAGGAGTAGTTAAGCTGAAAGATTCGCATACCAATAATACGCTTAGTTCAAAAAATTATCCCGTAGTTCTGCCTGAGATCAATTTCCCTAAACCTAACATGACACTAGCGATCGTTGCGAAGAATAAAGGTGACGAGGATAAAATCGCAACTTCACTTCATTCGCTGCATGAAGAAGATCCTACATTCATTGTACACTATAATACTGAAACCGCACAGACGCTCATCAGCGGTCAGGGAGAAATTCATCTTAATACGGTTCTTAACAGAATGAAAAGCAAATACAATCTTGAAGTGGATGTAACCGATCCCAAAATTCCTTACAGGGAAACTATCAGATCTGCTGTTAATGATTCTGAATTCAAACATAAAAAGCAGTCAGGCGGCAGGGGACAGTTTGGACATGTACATCTTAAAATAGAGCCGCTTGAAAGAGGAAAAGGATTTGAGTTTGTAAATGCAATAGTCGGAGGAGTAGTGCCGGGCAGATTTGTTCCTGCTGTAGAGAAAGGACTTATTGAGATTTTGAATTCAGGTGTTATGATAGGCTGTAAAGTAATAGATGTAAGAGTTACTCTTTTTGACGGCTCATATCATAATGTAGATTCTGATGAGATCTCATTCAAGATAGCGGCTTCACAGGCATTCAGAAAAGGATTTAAGGAAGCTAATCCTGTTATACTCGAGCCGTTATACGATGTGGAAGTTGTATTTCCGGAAGAATTCATGGGCGCCGTTTCAGGTGACATTTCTTCAAGAAGAGGAAGGATCCACGGAATGGATGTATTCGGAAAACTTCAGAAGATCACATGTCAGATGCCGCTTTCGGAAATGAATGATTACTCTACTAAATTAAGATCGCTAACACAGGGCAGGGGATATTATGACAGAAAATTTTCACACTATGAAGACGTACCTAAAGAAGTTGAAATGAAGATCATCGCTGAATATGAAAAGGAAAAAGAGACTGCTTGATTTAACATTAACAAAACAAACGTAATTAGCTTTTAAATAAGAAAGTTAAAGATTTATGCGAAACTATAACTTACTATGAGTTTTCGTACTAAAAGTGGTTCATAAGCGGTTGGTGGATGGAGCAACAACGCGCGAAAGTGAGCGGTTGGTAGATACAAACAAATTGGCTGTTAACCGGTTGGTGGATGGAGCAACACCAACCGCGTAGTGAAAAATTGTACATTTTATTTTAAATTAATAATTAAACCTACACTTGTTCGAAATATTTGCAAACCCTGATACCTATGTTAGTCTGCTTACGCTTACATTTCTTGAGATAGTACTTGGTATAGACAACATAATTTTTATTTCCATACTCACCGGAAAGCTGCCGGCAGAGCAGCAGAATAAAGGGAGAATAGTTGGACTTTCACTGGCATTAGTATTCCGGGTTGGACTTCTGATGATGATCTCGTGGATAGCCGGATTAGTATATCCGATACTGACGATATTCGGTTTGTCATTTTCAGGAAGGGATCTGATACTAATTGCCGGGGGGTTATTCCTTCTTGTAAAGAGTACGCTTGAGATCCACAATAAAATCGAAGGTGAAGAAGAAGGTTTAAAAAAAGATGTAAAGCATAAATTCTGGAACATCATAATTCAGATAATTATAATTGATCTTGTATTTTCATTAGACTCAGTAATTACGGCAGTTGGACTTGTAAATAATTTGACTATAATGGTTATTGCGATTGTCATCTCAATGATAGTTATGATAATATTTGCGAAAACCGTAAGTGATTTTATACACAAGCACCCGACGATAAAAATGCTTGCTCTTTCATTCCTTCTGATGATCGGTCTTTTATTGCTGGTCGAAGGATTCCATGTCGAAGTGCCTAAAGGTTATGTTTACTTTGCAATGTTATTCTCATTCTTAGTGGAAATGCTGAATATAAAAATGAGAGAAAGAGCAAAGAAAAAAGCAGAAGAAAAATGATCTTCTCTATTTCAAATTCAAAATAAATTTTAAAATTATCCTTTATATATTTTCCAGAGTTTTGTGAATACTTCATCCAGCGCAGGTCCTAGCGTTTCCGGATCATCTGTTTTGGAAGGCATATTTTCAAAAACTACATACGGAACATTTACCCCGTTAATATTAATATGAGTATCGGAACCGGCTGATACTTCTTCCCAGTCAACGACCTTATACATCTTTTCAAGTTTATCATCAGGCAGACCGTGTTCAAGTATACTGTCAGGTTTATCAGGATTAAATCTCTTCCTGTTTTCCTAAGAGATTCTTCATAAGGAACATTAATATAAACCAACGCCGCATTTTCAAGTATCTCCTTTGACAAATGCATAAAAGCGTCTTTATATCCGCCATGCTCGCTGCCTCTTGAAAACTCAATTAAGGCAGTATTCTGTTCATGAAATTTTGCGTCATCACGGATCAGTTTAGTATAATCAAGTGATATTCTTTCTATCAGCAGATTCCAGAGATACTGTTCAATGAAATATCCTTCCTTATCAGTATGGATCCTCGGCTTGCCGAATTTCTTTTCAAGAATTGCATCTTCCTCAAACCAGGTCCAGAGCATAGGGAAGTCATCGAGTTCACGAATATTACCGAGATGAAATCTTGACAGTCGCTCGTCAGGTTTCATATTCTTAATATAATTTATGACCTCTGATTTACCGGAAGCAGGTCTTCCGAGAAGAATTATCTTATTGAAAATATTCATATGAGAATTATTTTAATTATTGAAAAAAAAATTTAATTAAAATAATTATTAATATTGAGTTTCTCTACTTAAATAAAGCAGTCTTTTTAAATTAGTTCAGATAAATTTTTTTTTCAGTTTAATTATATTCAAAAACGGATTGCAAAAGTAATATTATCTCTGAATTAAAAATATTAAGTTTATGAAAACTTTTATAACAACAAAACAAATTTATTATGTACGGTGGCGGATATATTTTTGAAGAATCAAAGAACGGAAAATCAGAAGCTGAAGATACAGAAAAGCTTGAAAGATTTGAATCAAAGATCGCAGCAGGGGAGAAGATAGAACCATCAGACTGGATGCCGGCAGAATACAGAAAGCAGCTTATAAGAATGATAGAGCAGCACGCTCATTCCGAAATTATCGGAGCGTTACCCGAAGGTACATGGATTACACGCGCGCCGGGATTCAGAAGAAAGCTCGCTCTTATGGCGAAAGTTCAGGATGAAGTCGGACATGCGCAGCTTCTTTACAGCGCTGCAGAAACATTAGGCAAACCTCGCGAAGATATGATAAACGATCTCATCACAGGTAAATCAAAATATTCAAATGTATTTAATTACCCTGCCGTAACATGGGCTGACACTGCAATAATCGCTTGGCTGATAGACGCAGGCGCAATCATTAATCAGGTTGCAAATTCCAAAGGTTCTTACGGTCCATACTGCAGAGCGCTTGAGAGAATATGCGTTGAAGAATCCTTTCATCTGAAATACGGACATGATAATGTTGTATTTCTTGCAACGGGCACGCCAAAGCAGAGAGAGATGGTACAGGAAGCATTGATCAGATGGTGGCCGCCGATAATGCATTTCTTCGGACCGTCGGATAAAATTTCCGTTCATACCGAGACATTAATGAGATGGAAAGTTAAAATGGCTTCAAATGACGACATGCGTCAGAAATTTCTTGATATGTATGTTCCGAAGATATGGGAGCTTGGTCTTACTATTCCCGATCCGCTTTTAAAGAAGAATGAAACTACCGGACAATGGGTATACACAGAACCTGACTGGCAGGAATTTAAAAAAGTAATTAATGGTGACGGTCCGTGTAATAAAGAAAGATTAGCAGTCAGAAGAAATGCTGAAGAAAAAGGAGAATGGGTGAGACGGGCTTTGCAGAGAAAAGATGAACGTTATACTGTTCCTCTTGCTTAAAAAAGAATTTCAGCATTTAAAATTTAAAATTAAAAATTTTTAATTTCTCAGATGTCAATAAAATCAATTGATCCGAGAATAACCAGAGAAAATCTGTCAGAGGAGCCGGATCAAAATCCAATTAAAGAACTGAATCACTGGCAGACATATGAAGTCTTTCATCAGACTAAAAAAGGTGATCATCACATACATGTCGGTTCACTGCATGCGCCGAATGCTGAAATGGCATTGATACTTGCCAAGGAGCAGTATGCGAGAAGATATGAGTGCGTGAACATATGGGTTGTAAAGTCAGCGAATATATTTTCTTCAGATTATGATGATGAAGATATTTTTGAGACAACGCCTGAAAAAATGTACCGTGAAGCGGGCGGTTATAAAGTAATGGAAAAAATAAATAAATATAAAAAAGAAAGGAAAGGCGTTTAATACTTGAACGGGATAAAAGACTTTACTGAGATACAGACTGAAGCTGCAAAAAATCTATTATACAGACTTGCCGATGATCAGCTGATACTGGGACACAGAAATTCAGAATGGACGGGACTCGGTCCGATACTTGAAGAGGACATTGCATTTTCTTCAATGGCTCAGGATAAGCTCGGACATTCTCAGGCGTTATATCAACTGCTTCATAACATGGGTGAGAAAGATCCTGACACAATTGCATTTACAAGAAAAGTAAATGAATACAAATGCTGCCATCTGGTGGAATATCCGATAGGCGAATATGATTTCAGTCTTATGAGACATTTCCTTTTTGATATGTCGGAAGCGATCAGATTTAATATGCTGTCATCATCTTCATTCGAGCCGCTTGCAAAAATTGCTAAGAAGTTCAAAGGTGAATTAAAATATCATACAATGCACGCAGTCACCTGGATCAATCAGCTTAGCACAGGTTCAGGCGAAAGTCCTGACAGAATTCAGAAATCTCTTGATGTATGTTTTCCTCTTGCGCTCGGAATTTTTGAGCCGTCGGAATATGAAGAAACACTTATAAGTGAAAAGATATTTTTCGGAGAAAAAGCTTTACAGGAAAAATGGCTTGAAGCTGTAATTCCTGTTTTGAAAAATGCCGGATTAAAAATACCTGATATTGAAAATATAACTGCAGCTTACGGAGGAAGAGAAGGAATTCACACTGAATATCTTAAGCCATTGATTGATGAAATGACGGAAGTTTATAAAATTGATACCGGCGCAGAGTGGTAACAGAAATTGTTTGTTAAGATTTAAGAATGTTTATAAAAAGAAAATTATGAAGGTAAAATATAAGATAGATGAAAATACAGTCCGCGAAAAATTACATGAAGTAATGGATCCGGAGATCCCGAAAATATCCGTAGTGGATCTCGGTGTCATTACAGGCATTAATATAGATGATGAAAACAATGTCAGCATTACAATGACGCCGACATTTGCAGGATGCCCGGCAATTGAGTATATGAAAAATGATATAGTCGAAAAATTATCAACGCTTGAAGTCAGAGATGTAAAAGTAGATGTGAACTATGACGTCCAGTGGAATTCGAATATGATAACGGATAAGGGAAGGGAAATGCTTAAGGAATCCGGATTTGCGTTACCTGGAAAGCACAACGGGCTTGTACAAATCGAACTTCTGCAAAATGTAGAATGTCCATTCTGCGGAAGTAAAAACACAGATCTAAGATCCACCTTCGGACCAACACAATGCAGGGCAATTCATTACTGCAATAATTGTCTGCAGTCATTTGAACAGTTTAAACCAGTCTAAGTAAATTTCAAAAAGTATATCACGGGAAGTATTTCAAACAAACTTTCATTAGAGAATTTGCTAAAAATGTTTTGCAAATTTTTGAACAGAAACATCTCAATAGACACTGAACTTGTTTTTTATTTTAATTAAATTGACCAAAATAAATTTATAATGAAATTAGAAGATTTAACTGCGGAACAGCAGGAAAAGATATCGGAATTCGGAGTGAATACATGGTATGTGCTCGAATTACTTTCTCAATATAAATCTGATCCGGATTCAGTCAGTGATAAATGGAAAGAACTTTTTAAAGATTTCAATACGGATAGCGCTAACGGTTATGATAAAAGCTCTGAAACAGGAAAGAAGGAGCAGGCTAAAAATTCCGGGAATTCACAACCGGTCAATATTCCTCTTCCCGGAGAAAATGAAGAAGCGCAGATCATCAGAGGTGTAGGCGCGAAGATCATTGAAAATATGGACGCCAGTCTGACAATACCTACAGCAACTACATTCAGGACAATCCCGGTAAAAGTACTTGAAGAAAACAGAAGGATCATCAATGATTTTTTAAAAAATAAGAACCGCGGCAAGATATCATATACACATCTTATAGGCTGGGCGATTGTAAAAGGTATCAGCATTGTTCCGGTGATGAATAATTCATATACCATTATAAACGGAGAACCAAATTTTGTAAAAAAACAGGATATAAATCTTGGTCTGGCAGTCGACCTTGAAAAGAAAGACGGAAGCCGTTCGCTGATAGTACCGAATATCAAGAAAGCCAATAGGATGAATTTTCCTGAATTCTTTAAGGCATATAATGATATAATAGACAGATCAAGAAAAATAAAATTGAGATACAGGATTTTCCAGGGTACATCAATTACATTAACAAATCCGGGAACGATTGGTACTGTTGCTTCAACGCCGCGGCTGATGTTAGGACAGGGCGCGATCATTGCTACAGGAGCAATAGACTATCCGGCGGAATATCAGGCGGTAACAAGAGAGATCATTACAACTCTCGGGATCAGTAAGATAATGAATATTACAAGTACTTATGATCACAGGATAATACAGGGTGCTGAGTCGGGATTGTTTTTGAAAGAGATGAGCGGACTTTTAAGAGGTGATAATAATTTTTACGAAGAAATATTCGAAGATCTGGGAATTCCCATGAGTCCTGTAAAATGGTATTTAGATAAAACTCCGGAAGATCTCTGCAAGATCGATAATCTTGAGGAGATCGAGAGACAGGCAAAGGCAATTCAGCTTATAAATATGTACAGAGTAAGAGGTCATTTACTTGCCAATCTGGATCCGCTGTATCTGAAAGTTCAGTACCATCCTGAACTTGATCCGTCGAACTACGGATTTACAGTCTGGGATTATGACAGGGAATTCATTACAGACGGACTCGGAGGATTGAGAACTGCAACTTTGAGAAAGATACTTGAAATTCTTCATCAGACTTACTGCAACAAGATCGGAGTTGAATACAGGCACATTCAGGATCCGGAACAGAAAAAATGGCTGCAGGAAAAAATGGAGCCAAACAGAAATCAGCCTGTATTTTCAACTGAAGAGAAAAGACATATCCTGTTTAAAATTTCCGAGGCGGAAAATTTTGAAAAATTTATTGATAAAAAGTATATAGGTCATAAAAGATTTTCGCTTGAAGGCTCTGAAACGATCATCGCCACTCTTGATCATCTTTTATCAATTGCTGCGGACTACGATGTAGAAGAAATGGTTTTGGGGATGGCTCACAGAGGAAGACTTAATGTGCTTGCAAACATTATCGGAAAATCCATGTCAGCAATTTTCTCGGAGTTTGAAGGATATATAGATCCTAAATCTTCACTTGGCTCGGGAGATGTAAAATATCATTTAGGAGCATCGGGAGAATATCAGACATTTCATGATAAAAAAATTAAAGTATCAGTTGCGTCAAATCCCTCACATCTTGAATTTGTAAATCCTGTAGTGGAAGGAATTGTAAGGGCAAAGCAGATGAGGATGAAAGATCTTGAAAGAAATAAGATCATTCCGGTATTGATTCACGGTGATGCAGCGGTAGCCGGAGAGGGTATTGTCGCAGAGACTCTTAATCTTTCACAGCTACACGGATATAAGACCGGAGGTACTGTTCATATAATTATAAATAATCAGATTGGTTTTACAACTTCACCTATAGACGCAAGGTCATCAGTATATGCGTCGGATGTAGCAAAGATGATACAGGCGCCGATCTTTCATGTAAACGGTGATGATCCTGAAGCGACAATGTTTGTTACAAAGCTTGCATTTGAATACAGAATGAAATTCAATAAGGATGTATTCATTGATGTATTCGGATACAGAAGATTAGGTCATAATGAAGCTGATGAGCCTGCATTTACTCAGCCGATAATGTACAGAACAATCCGAAGCCATCCTTCTATAAAAGAAATTTATACAGAGAAACTGCTTTCGGAAAAAATAATTACACCGGAAGAAATTGAATTATCGGAAAAGATAATTTATGACAAAATGAGCGAAGGTCATGAGATAGTTCAAAAGTTTAAAACGGATATTCCGCTTGCAGTTACAAAGGAAGAGATACTTAAAGTTGAATCGAATTACGATACATTTGTACCGATTGAAAAATTAAATGAAATTGTAAAAGCAATTACATATATACCCGAAGATTTTCATTTACATCCGAAGTTAAGAAAATTTATTGAATCAAGAAAAGAGTTTCTTGATAAAGACATTGATGTAGACTGGGCGTTTGCGGAATCGCTAGCTTACGGTAGTCTGCTGCAGGAGGGAATTCCAGTGCGTCTTAGCGGACAGGACAGTTCGCGCGGAACATTTTCACAGAGACATATTGTACTCACGGATTCTGAAAACGGGAATGAAATAATTCCATTAAACAATGTAGCGCCTGAGAAAGCTCTGATAGAGCCGCTTGACAGTCTGTTATCGGAAGCTGCTGTTCTCGGGTTTGAATACGGATATTCGACAGCAGATCCGATCACACTTGTACTTTGGGAAGCGCAGTTCGGAGATTTTGTAAATGCGGCTCAGGTAATAATTGATAATTTTATTGCAAGCTCATATACAAAATGGGGACTTCCGAATAATATAGTTTTACTTCTGCCGCATGCACAGGAAGGACAGGGACCGGAACATTCCAGCGCGAGAGTCGAGAGATTCCTTACCATCTGCGCCGATGACAGTATGATAGTCTGCAATGTTACTACTTCGTCACAGTATTTTCATTTGCTGAGAAAGCAAACCAAGCACAGAAAAAGAAGACCACTGGTAATACTTACGCCGAAAAGTCTTCTCAGATTACCTGAGGCTAAATCTGTCAAGAGTGATTTTACATCAGGAAAATTTATGGAGATAATAGATGACACTCCTGAAGATAAATCAAAGATAAAAAGCGTAATAATAACGAGCGGTAAAATATATTATGATCTGAGAAAATATCAGATAGAGAATGATCATTTTGAAACGGCAATAGTGAGACTTGAACAGTATTATCCATATAAGAGTGAAGTCATGAAAGAGATCCTTTCATCATATAAGAAAGCGTCAAAGGTAATCTGGGTACAGGAAGAACCGAGGAATATGGGAGCATGGAATTTTCTTGCAATACTATTACAGAATAATCTGTCAAAGTGGCAGAAGCTGTATTGTGTAAGCAGGAAGGAAAGTTCAAGTCCTGCAGAAGGTTCATTGACGAAATATAATGAGAGTCAGGCGGAAATTTTATGGTGCGCATTTTCGGATGAAATGAAACAGGTATTTGAATTTGACAGATAAGTGAAAGTATTTTATAAATTGAATGCGTCATTAGATTTGAGATCAGGCGGCAGGAGCAAAACCTGACAGGTCTGTCCTGTATACGAAAGCAAGATCTTAACTCTGACAAACCTGTCAGGTTTAGTTAGAAAAAACCATACCCGAATCTATAAGAGCCAACGCTTATTTATCACCGCTAATTTCTTTCACATAAAATTCTTCCAGCTCCGCTGAAGCTTTCTCAATATCATCCGAATTAATTTCCCTAACCGGAATTTTCTTTTTCTCACGGTATCGTTTGTCATAATAATCCTTTATCATTATCTCCGTAAAATCACTTACATTCCCGGTCTCTAATTTTAAGATCAGATCATCAAATAGAATTTTGCTAAGCTGCTGTCTGAAAAAATTTTCCTTTGTGTGGAAAAGTTCTAGCATCAGTTTAACCCCTTCATCTCTGTCAGAGAAATAATCTTTAATGATCCTGTTGATCCGGTGTTCAAGTGATCCGGTTAACTTTACTGTCTTAGCTGCTTCCATCTTTCTGTAAATGTTTTCCGGAACATTAAATTTCCCGACCCGCTTACTCTCGCTTTCTATTAAAAACGGGTAAACGGGATTATCATGAACGGAATATTCAGAATTATTTAATCTTATCTGAGCGTAAATATTGTTTTCAAATTCAGTCTGTCCTGATACTTTCTTAATCCCTTTTATTTCATAAGGAATATGACCAAGCAGACTTGAAAAATGTTTCGCAGCATTTTCAAGATCTATTACCGGAAGTTTGTCTGAAACTGATTTCAGCAGATCAGTTTTTCCGCAGCCGGTCAGACCGGATATTTCTATCAGATCAAACGTAAAAGTTTCAGCCGTCAGAGTTTTGTTTACTTCTTTTCTGAAAGATTTAATTCCGCCGGATATAACTTTTGATCTGTATCCCAGATCTGAGATCATTTTGGAAAGATATGAACTTCTTCCTCCGCCTCTCCAGCAGTTTATTATTATCTGTTTTTTTCTCTGCGTTATTTTCTTCAAGGAATTTCTTTAACAAATTTATTTTAGGTTCAGCAAATTCAACTGCAAGCTTTATTGCTGCAGACTGAGAGTATTTTTTATATACCAATCCTACATTGTGTCTCTCTTCATTGGTCAGCACAGGGAAGTTTATTGCATGAGGTATGGATGTTTCCGAAAATTCTTTTTCCGATCTTGCATCAATTAAAAGAATTTTTTCCGGATCTTCTCTGAGAAGATTAAGAAGTTCTTCAATTGAAAAAGACATTATCTTATATTCGCTTAATATTTCTTTAAGTGAAATAATTTTTTCATTTTTATAAGATAAAACTAATTCGAATAATTCTTTGCTGTTTAACTCATTTAAATTCAATTCGCTACCGCCGATTCATTCGTAGTTGAAAATTACTGTTCCTTCTTTATGCTTATCCGAACTCTCCAAAACCTCACCTACTATTGCAGCAAAAATATCTCCGCGTTTATGAAGCTCAAGCAGCAGTATGTTTGCCTGTTCTTTAGGTACAGTGATCAGAAGTCCCCCGGAGGTTTGCGGATCATAGAGAATATGTTCTTTTATTATATTTATTTCTCCTTCGCTTACAGTATTATCCTTTGTATATTCTCTGTTAGACTTGTCACCGCGTGTTAATAATTTTTCACCGACGGCATGCTCTGTCCCGGGAAAAACCGGAAGATCATTTACATTAAATTTTAAAACCGACTTACTCGCAATTGCCATCTGCATAGAATGTCCGGCTAATCCGAATCCTGTAATGTCTGTGCAGCCGTTTGCATTAAAAGCATTCATGCATTCTGAGGCATCCTTATTAAGTCTGGTCATTGATGAAATTAACTGCTCATATATCTTCTCATCTAATTCCCCGAACTTTATCACATTATTCAGGATACCTGTGCCGAGCGGCTTTGTTAGTATAAGCGTATCTCCCGGCTCCGCGCAGTTATTTCCTTTGATCTCATCAGGATGTATCTTTCCGGTTACTGCAAGTCCATACACTATATTAGTTATATCAATAGAATGTCCTCCGATTATTACAGCGCCTGACTCTTTTATTTTATCAGCTCCGCCTCTCAGTATTTCTTTTAGAATTGAAAGATCTTCCTTTTGAGGAAATGCAAGTATATTCAATGCGCAGACCGGAACACCTCCCATAGCATACACATCGCTTAATGCGTTAGTAGCTGCTATCATTCCGAAAGTATAAGGATCGTCCACTACCGGCGTAAAAAAATCAGTAGTCTGAATCAGCGCCGTGTCTTCTGAAATTTTATAAACTCCTGCATCATCTTTGCCTTCAAATCCGACAAGTACATTTTCATTTGTTTCCCACTTTATGTCTTTAAGCGCTTTTGAAAGTATATCTGGAAATATCTTTGCCGCGCATCCGGCTGAAGTTACCATTTGTGTTAATCTTACTTTGTCTTTTATCATTTGAAATAATTTGAAATAATTTATCTGAATTTTAAAATATTCTCCGGAGTACAAATGTAACTTTCCCGTTTATTTAATTGACTGCAGTGTTACATTTGTAATTTCAGAAAGATCTATATTTCCGATTTGAGCGCCGAATTCATTCATTACAAGTATATCTTTAATATAAATATCCCTTCGCTGAATACCTTCCTTAGAAAAGTAATCAGTGTAAATTAAATTTTCATCCGGACTTACATTGAAATAATACAGCCTGTTTATTTTCATACAGTAATAATTATTGCCGGAAATATTTATATTCTCAAATCCGGCGTATCTTTTTTTTATAATTAAAAACGGTCCCTGTTTTAAAATCCATTCAGCATTTACTTCCATAGGATACCTGATTACTTTAACCGGTGGATCGTCAAATGTAATTACAGAGTCGCTTCCCTGAAAATCATTTACCGCATTTTGAAGTATTTCATATACAGATGAATAATACATCCCGCCGTGAAAAAAATTTATATTATTTCTGTAAGGTCCTAATCCCGATCCGTTCGACAAAAACGCTTTCCTTATTAATCCCGAATCTGCCTGATTAAAATATTCGCGTGTTACGGAAATATGACCGTTGAAACTATATTCATTTCTAAAAATCCTTACTGTATCATCTGATAAAACAGTATCTTTTAAAAATGTTGAAATTCCATAACCAGTCACAGTATCCGTATTAAAATATTTCCTGATAGAATCCGGTCTGATATTTGTTATAACGTTTTTTGTTTTATAATACCAGTATGAATTTAATGAATAAGGATACTTGAAATTATTATCCGGTTCTATATTATTCCCGTTTTGTGAATTATCGGAACATGAAGAATAAAATGCTGCAGAAAATAAAATCAGAAAATAAACTGCTGATCGGTTCATATACTATATTACTTTGCCGGTAAAATTTTTCCCGTAACCTCTCCGAAACCAATTCTGAGTCCGTCCTTTTCACAATAACCTTTTATGATCAGCTCATCACCGTCACGCAAAAATTTAAGTTCACCGCCGCCTGATAACTTTATTGGTTCTTCTCCGCGCCAGGATAATTCCAGTAAACTTCCGTAAGTTCCTTTTTCCGGACCGCTTATCGTACCTGATGCAAGCAGATCTCCGGTTTTCATATTACAGCCGGTTACCGTATGATGAGCAAGCTGCTGACACATATCCCAGTACATGTATTTAAAATTTGATTTAGATATAATTTCAGCGCTTTGCGATGATGGTGTTTTCAGCAGAACATCAAGTTTTATATCATATGAATTCTCACCGCTGGTTTTTAAATAGGGAAGAGGAGCCGGATCCTGAATTTCACTTTTTATCCTGAACGGTTCAAGTGCTTCCATTGTAACAACCCATGGAGAAATTGACGTTGCGAAATTTTTTGCAAGGAACGGACCCAGCGGAACGTATTCCCATTTCTGAATGTCCCGCGCGCTCCAGTCATTTACCAGTACCATTCCGAATATATGATCAGATGCATTATCTATGTTAATAGGTTCTCCAAGATTATTTCCTGTTCCTATAAAAAATCCCATCTCCAATTCAAAGTCAAGTAACCTGCTCGGACCAAAGGAAGGAGTTTCGGCGTCATCAGCTTTTGTCTGACCTTTGGGACGAATAATTTCCGTTCCGCTTAAAACGACTGAACTCGCTCTGCCGTGATATGCAACCGGGAGGTGAAGCCAGTTCGGCATCAAAGCATTTTCTTTTCCTCTGAACATTATCCCGACATTTGTTGCATGATCCTTTGATGAATAAAAATCAGTATAATCTCCGATCTCAACAGGCATACACATTGTTACATCATTCTGATGAATCAGACATTCTGATCTTAGTCTCTCATCATCTCTGAGAATGGAATTGTTTTCATCCAGTAAATCTGAAATTTCCTTCCGTATCTCACTGTGAAATGTTTTACCCATTGACATGAATCTGTTCAGTGATTTCGAGGAAAAAATTTCTTTATCCGCTGGTGATAAATTTTTAAATAATCCGTTTCTTTCGGCAGCTGCAAGGTCAAAGACATATTCTCCGATCGCCGTCCCAACTCTTTTAGAATTATTCTCCTTTGTATAAAAAATACCGTAAGGCAGATTTTCAATGGGAAAATCAGAATCCTTGCTTACATTAATGAATGATTTCCTTTTAACATTATCGCTCATAGTTTTTTAAATTATTAAATTCAATTTTTTAAGATCATCAACAGGTTCATCAAAGCTGCAGCTTCCGTAAGACTTTACAAATGTCTGCCTCGCAAAATGAATATCTTCATTTTCAATCTCATATCCGCCCCAGCTGAAACCCGATTCAGTAAATTTAAAATTATCCGGGTTCTCGTCTTCCAGAAGCTTTATCATTTCATGATCAGAAATGTTATGTCTCTTAGCAATTATACCGGCTGAAAATATATTTATGAATCCGTGCATCTTTGCATTTACATTTTTATCGAAATGTCTGAACGGATGATGAAGCCCGGCTGTGAATTTCATTTCAAGGTTTCGGTTAAGACAATGTCTTACGGCAAATGCTATCTGTTCAGCAGTAGGGATTGCCGCAGCAGTTACCCCTCCTGTCCTGAGTTTAAAACCTGTGTCTTGAAATGTCTCATTATGTTCTTCAATTAAGTCTGCAGCAGTTTTTATGTTTTTTTTCCAGTCACCGGTTAATGAAGTTTCAGCAAAGAAAGTAAATTTACTGTCGCTTCCATTTTTCAAATTCTGACTTATAAATCCGAACAGATCAAGAAGCCGTTCATTATTTTCTTCTGTCATAAAACTCTCCGGTATTTTATATTCAAAATTATCTGCGCGGATGAAAGAGTTTATCCCGGTAAGAAAGTTTTCTCTGACTTTAAGATCTGAAATTAAATTTTCCTTAAATGTAATTTCATCTTTTCCGCCTGAAAGTATAAGAGAAATTTTCACCGGAAATTTGAATTCTGAAATTTCATTACAGATCACTTCAAGCTCAGGCAGTAATTTAACGGGGCATATAAATCCGGATAGAATATATGAATTATCTCCGGATAGATATTCCATGTAATTTGAGAATGCAGTTTTGAGATCAAGTTCTGCAGGCGGAAAGAGTCCGGCGTAATCTATAATTCCTTCAGTAAATAAACCTACACTCTTAATATTTATAATATTTTTTTCTGACAAGATTTGGCGGAGTTTTTAAATTTAAATTTAATTACTTTAAAATAGTCAAACTTAAATACTAAATAAATTTAATTATAAAATATTTATTTTAATTTAAATCTTATTTAAATTTGCAGGAAAGCTAACTTTAATTCAGATTATTAAAGTAAATTTATATTAATTATTTTTCATTTGTTAGGATTTTGTTAGGATTTGATTTATTTTTATTATAATTAGTTTCAGTAGTATTTTTATTTTAACGGAATAATATTTTATTTAAATCAATTGAAATTTGAATATTATTGATTTATTTTAACACTCTAAATTTTATATCAGAAAGTTTAATAATCTGGATCAAATTCGAAATAAAATACAATGGATAATTTCAAAAAATTTTTAAAAATTAATTAAAAGAACGCAGATGAAAAATTTCAACCACTTTGTTCTGATTTTACTGGCAAACCTGATTATAGTAAGTACAGCAATCTCAGAGACTTATTATGTCAATGATGCAACCGGCAGTAATGCTAATACACCGGCTTCGGCAAAGAATTTTTTAACTCCCTGGAAAACAGTTCAGCATGCGATTGATAATGCTGCTGTAGTCGCAGGTGATAATATTGTAGTTGCTGAAGGTACATACGCCGGATTTAATCTAACTAAAAGAGTAAATGTTATCGGAGTTTGGAAAGGATCTAACGCTTTGTCCAACACGATATTTAATACAACAATTACACTTAATGCTCCCGGCGGTGATGCTGTTAACAGAATGATGCTTAAAAATCTCAGAGTGTCAACTGTTACAGGTGACGCAATAGACGCCAGACAGAGCTATTTTACACTGGAAAATGTATCAGCTTCGTCAGCCCAGTATTACGGACTCAGATTTAATAATAATATTACAGATGTTTTATTAGAGTCTTCTAATTTTGATAATTCACAGGTCAGCGGTATTTACTTCCCGACTTTATTTAGTGTGAACAAGTTTAGAATGTATAATTCTACAGCCAGTAATAATGCTTACTGGGGAATTGCTGCTTTTCAAAGACAATCTCTTCCAACATCCACTATTGATGATGTAATTATTTCTCACTGCGTATTTGCAAATAATAATCCTTCAAATCAGCAGCAGGGACATCAGTTATATTTTGAAAAACTTTCAAATTCAGTCTTTAGCAATTTATCAGTTGAAACTCCTCCGGGTAATATATGGATAGGTATAGATATCAATCTGCTTAGCAGAACGGATTATACTAATATCAGTATTTTAAATTCCAGAGTGGTGAGAGCTACACCGGGAAGCGGTGTCTGGATACAGGCAAGAAATGATCTTTTTAATCCTCCTGCAGCTTTAAATACAGTTTTATTAAGAGGTCTGAATTTTTCAAATTGTGATACTCTGATTGCTTTCAACAGACAGATAAATGATATGACTGTTGATAAATGCGATCTGAGTAATTATCTCGTTTACGGACTTGTGAATTTTACTGATCAGGGCGGAACCATTAACGCAAGTAATAATAAATGGCAAAACGGAGTACAGCCTGATACTACTGTAATATCTGGTGGTCTTCTGACTACAGGAAATCCGATTATTTCTTTCATGCCTTCTACAAACGGTATATTTGTTGGTATGGGAATTCAGGGTCCGGGAATACCTCCGGGTACAACGGTGATTGGACTTTCTCCGAATACTGTCTCAATGAGTAATGCCGCTACAGTAAGCGGATTTATTCCGCAGATCGGTTTCGCATTTAATTTTGCAACATCTACAGATTTAGTAAGAACTTCATTAAATTTCATAATCTATAATTCATTCTTACCTAATTCTATAATTAATCAGGCAAATCAAAGTTTTCCTGATCTTACTTCCGCTATTGCAGGTACTACAAGCGGCGGTACTATCTGGAATTTACCTTCAGGAAATATTGCAGGTAATACAGTTGTTGACAAAAACCTGACCTTGATCGGACCGGGTGCCGGTTTTTTACATTTACCCAGCCGAACAACCTTTGAAAATCTTTCGCTAAGTAACGCTACCCTTAATATGGGAAGTGACTTTGCGATTGACAATACTTTAACACCTAACCGAGTTGTTATCGGTGATAATAATACATTAATTGTCAATGGCTCAATTGCACCGGGCGGAATTATCGAAGGCGGAATGAGATCAGATATTTTCTTCGGCGGCGCCGGAGCAAGTACAGGTCTTACAACCGTTGAAAACGGAGTAAGAGATTTTAGAATTAACAGAGCAAGCGGAATTTCACTAGAAGATAATATTTGGATCCACAGACTATTATTCCTGCAAAACGGTGTAGTATCTCTCGGAAACAATAATATGAATCTCGGAACGGAAGCAACTATTTTTAATCTTTCTCCGGCAAACAGTTATGCAGGAACAAACGGCACAGGAACTCTTAATAAATTTTATAATTCCGGAACTCCTGGTCTCTTTAATTTTGCAATCGGAAACAACGGCGCTGCAAATGCACAGGTATTTTTGGCAAACCCTGTTTTCGCTCCGGACGCTTTTGTAAGTTCAAGGACAGTAAATACAATTCATCCAAACAACGGCTGCGGTACTGATTATCTTAACAGATACTGGGAATTAAGACAAAGCGGTATTTCAGGATTTACAGTCTGGAATAAATTCGGTTATCAGGATGCAGATGTTGTCGGCAATGAAGCAACTCTCAACGGCGCTAAGTATGACGGTTTTCAGTGGATCTCATTTACTCCCGTTAATGTTGCAGGAAATTTCTTCATCATCACTCCGACAAATTCTTTTGGTGACTATACTGCAGGTGATCCTACCTGTCTTGGCGGTACAAACACTATCGCTAATTTGAAAGTACTGTTACAAGGCGCATATATCGGCGGCGGTGATATGAGAACTCTTCTTAACGGATTCAACTTAATTCCGCTGAATCAGCCATATAATACTTCACAGTTCAATTACAACGGAACTGAATCTGTTTTAAGTATTCCGGCAGGCGTAGTTGACTGGGTATATGTTGAGCTAAGATCTACTTCAAACGGAGTTCCTGTATTAAACGGTAAAAGAGCAGGATTTCTGAAGAACGACGGAAGCATAGTTGATCTTGACGGCACAACTCCGCTCAAATTCACAAGCGTTAATGCAGGAAATTATTTTGTAGTAGTAGGACACAGAAATCATTTGCCGGTAATGTCAGCGAATGCAGAAACTCTGAATAATGTTAGCGTCTTGTATGATTTTACAACCGGATTAAATAAATATTTCGGTAATGATGCAGCATCACTCTCAGGTCTTTTTGGAATGTACGGTGGTGATGCAAATAAATCATTTATTATATCAGCTGCTGATTATACTGTTGTTCAGAATAATTTACTGCAGGCAAATTATAATTATGCAGACTTAAATTTAAACGGAACTGTTACTACGGCTGATTTTGGAGTTATTACTCCAAATCTTGCAAAAGCTTCACAGGTTCCAAATTATCAATAATCGATTTTAAAAAAGCTAAATGAAACAATTAACTTTAATTGCTATATTTTTTATAACGGTATTCTCTTACAGTAATTCTGTTTCGCAGAATACCGTTACTAATACAATCGCAAATTTTAATATTTACGATAACGGAAACAAATTCAGCTTTGACGTTTATTCTTTAAGAACAAGCGCTCCTGATTTTGTAATGGGAAATTCTTCTTATTTCTTAAAGTATACTTTAGGTGTATTCGGAAATGCTGTGATCACAAATGTTAATCCTAAATATACTATTTTCAGTATTTCCAATTCCTACAATGAAATGGGTTCGTTTATATATTCAAGCGGTAAAGTTGCTATTCAGATATTCTATAATAACGGAGGTCCGGGAGAAGTAATATCAAATGATCCCGGTGTTGCTACTTTCGGAGAAAGAATTGCAACAATCAATCTTGATATTTTAGATCAGTCGATACTTCCTAATCTCCAGTGGGATAACATCAATACTGCAGTTGTGAATCCATTCTTCCAAAGCGCCAATATAACGAACAATGGTTTTTATAATAGTCCGCTTCCGGTTGAGCTGAGTTCATTCACCTCAGTTGTCGATGGAAATAATGTAAACCTTCTCTGGAGCACTACAATGGAAATTAACAGCAGAGGATTTGAAATTGAAAGAAAATCTTCTTCAGCAGAATGGATAAATATCGGCTTCATCGAAGGAAGCAACAATTCGAATGTAACCGTAAACTATAATTATAAAGACAGATTTCTTTCCAAAGGAAATTACAATTACAGATTAAAACAAATTGACTTCAACGGAAATTATGAATATTTTGATTTGAATTCGGATGTCAGTATTGGAATACCGGTAAATTATTCTTTGTCACAGAATTTTCCGAATCCATTTAATCCTTCTACTACTATAAATTTTTCTATTCCGGAAAATTCAAGGATCGTTCTTAAGATTTATGATCTTAACGGCAGGGAAGTCAGGACACTTATTAACAATGAATTCCGTAACGCTGATTACTATTCCTTAAATGTAAATCTCGCGGGACTTTCAAGCGGTGTTTACTTTTATACTTTAACAGGTTCTAATTTTATAGAAACTAAAAAAATGACACTAATTAAATAGTGTATTTTATTTTAATAATGAGTTTTAAAAAATAAATTTATCTCGGGGGTAAAATGAATAAAATTTACAAACTATGTATTTTGTTATTGCTGACATTCTCAGCGTTTAATTTGAATGCGCAGAATACAGCAACTGTTACAGCAACAAATTTTGAGATAATTAATAACGGTGCAAATTTCCGTTTTGATGTACATGCATTAAGAACAAGCGCAGCGCCATATGAAGTTGGCTTCGCTACTTTTGTAATGACGTATGCTCCGGGAGCTTTGAATAATGCCGTTATTTCAAATGAAAATCCAAGATTCAATTCCGGCAGCTATGGACCAATGACCTCTGCCGTTTTTTTCGGACAGCAGGTTGCATTACAGATAAATTACACAGGCGGCGCCGGTGAAGAATTGTCAAACGTTCCGGGACCAACAGGTTTCGGAGAAAGAATGGGTACTATTACAATGGACATTCTTATGAATGTTCAGGCTAATTTGGTATGGGATCCTACTTCATCTGATATTGTAACTCCAACTTTTGGTACGGTTATGAGCACTTACAACGGAAATTATAACGGAACGCTTCCTGTAGAGCTTACAAGCTTTGTATCAAACATCTCTAACAATAACGTTACTCTGAAATGGTCTACTTCTTCAGAATTAAATAACAGAGGATTTGACATCGAAAGAAAATCCGGATCTGATAATGCCGTATGGAGCAAGATCGGTTTTACAGAAGGTAACGGAACTGTGAATGAAATTCAAAACTATTCATTCAAAGATCAGAATCTTACAGCAGGGAATTATTCTTACAGATTAAAACAGATCGACTTTAACGGAAACTATGAATATTTTGAACTTCAAAATGAAGTTATTATCGGCATTCCGCAGAAGTTTGAATTAAGTCAGAATTATCCAAATCCGTTTAATCCAAGTACTAAAATTAATTTCTCAATTCCTGCTGATTCAAAAGTATCGCTAAATATTTATGACATAAGCGGAAAACTTGTTAAATCACTTATTAATAATGAATTCAAATCTGCAAATTATTATTCTGTAGATTTTAACGGAAGCAATCTATCAACAGGAACTTACTTCTATTCCTTGATCAGCGGAAGTAATACCGATACTAAAAAAATGATCCTGATCAAATAAATATTTAAATATTCAATTTACCCGATATTTCAAAGTCCGCAAAGAATGTAACTGTCTTTGCGGATTTTATTTTTAACCAAAAAAAATAATTCTAATTTATTTATAATATGGAATATAGAACAGAACATGACACAATGGGTAAAGTAAAAGTGCCTGCTGATAAATACTGGGGCGCTCAGACGCAGCGTTCTAAAGATAATTTCAGGATCGGCGGTCAGAAAATGCCGGATGAAGTAATAAAAGCTTTTGCTGTTCTTAAAAAAGCTGCTGCTGTTACAAATCAAAAATGCGGCGTACTCAGTGAAGAAAAGATGAATGTAATAATAAAAGTATGCGATGAAATTCTTGACGGAAAACTTGATGATCAGTTTCCGCTTGTCGTGTGGCAGACAGGCTCAGGCACACAGTCTAATATGAATCTGAACGAAGTCATTGCAAACAGAGCTCATGTGCTAAACGGCGGTAAATTAAATGATGCATCTAAATCTCTTCATGCAAATGACGATGTAAATAAATCACAGTCATCAAATGCTACTTTTCCGACAGCTATGAATATCGCTGCATATAAAGCGCTGACGGAAATTACAATTCCCGGTCTGCAGCTTTTAAAGGATACGCTTTCCAAAAAATCTAAAGAGTTTATGAAAGTGATAAAAATTGGCCGGACACACTTAATGGATGCAACTCCGCTTACCTTAGGTCAGGAATTTTCCGGATATGTCGCTCAGATTGAACATGGAATAAAGACTATAAATAATTCACTCGCCCATTTATCAGAACTTGCGCTCGGCGGCTCGGCAGTAGGAACCGGAATTAATGTTCCGGAAAATTATGATAAACTTGTAGCGGAAAAAATCTCGGAATTTACGGGACTGCCTTTTAAAACCGCTCCGAATAAATTTGAAGCTCTTGCGTCCAATGACGCAATCGTAGAAGCTTCCGGAGCTTTGAAGACCGCAGCAGTGAGTCTTATGAAAATCGCCAATGATATCAGAATGCTTTCTTCAGGACCGAGAAGCGGAATAGGGGAGTTACTCATTCCTGAAAATGAACCGGGCTCATCTATTATGCCGGGTAAGGTGAATCCCACGCAGGTCGAGGCGTTGACAATGGTCTGCGCTCAGGTGATCGGAAATGATACTGCTATTACTGTCGGCGGAATGAGCGGACATTTTGAATTGAATGTTTTCAAACCAATGATGATCTATAATTTTCTGATCTCTGCAAGACTTATCGGCGAAGCATGTGTTTCATTCAGCAATAACTGCGTGGCTGGTATTGAGCCGAATCTAAAAGCTATAAATGAAAATCTGGAAAGGTCACTGATGCTTGTCACCGCTCTTAACACGCACATCGGATATGAAAATGCAGCTAAGATAGCTAAGAAAGCTCATAAGGAAAATAAAACACTGCGTGAAGCGGCAATTGAACTCTCACTTCTGACTGATGAAGAATTTACAAAAAAAGTTGACCCTTCTAAAATGGTCGGCAAATTAAATCTTGAATAAATTATTGTGCTTTGTTTTAATGATAAAATATTCGAAGAGTTTCCCGTACTTGAAACTAAAAATCTGATACTGCGGGAGATCGCTGATGAAGACGCTGAAGTTTTTTTCAGAAATTATTCTGACAGCGAAGTAATGAAATATTTCGGCAAAGAACTGCATAATAATATTTCTCAGGCAGAAGAAAAAATAAAAGGAATAAAAGAAGATTTTAAAAACCGTAAGGGAATAAGATGGGCGGTCTGTTTAAAACATGATAATAAAATGATTGGAAGCGGGGGATTCTGGCGGATCTTAAAGGAACATCTCCGCGCTGAAATCGGGTATGAACTGTCTAAAACTCACTGGGGACAGGGAATTATGAAAGAAGCTCTCACTGCAATGATTAATTTCGGATTTGAAAAAATGAACCTGCATTCAATAGAAGCAAATCTGGATCCGGATAATACAGGATCTGTAAAACTTCTTGAAAAACTTAATTTTGTACGAGAAGGATATTTTAAAGACAGTTATTATTTCAATGGCGATTTTACAGACACCGGAAGTTATTCCTTAATAAATGATAAGCAAAAATGAAGTATAATTTTATCAGGTTTAAACATAACAAACTCAGCCATTCAGAAAGTCTGAGCAGAGGAAAAGAATTTTATGAATTAATGAACAGAAGAAGAAGCATAAGACATTTTTCACCTGAAACATTTGACATATCACTCTTCGAACTTGCAGTAAAGACAGCAGGAACAGCTCCGTCCGGCGCTAATAAACAGCCGTGGAAATTCATTATAGTAGAATCACCTGACATAAAAAGAGAAATAAGAATAGCCGCTGAAAAGGAAGAAAAGGAAAGTTATGAACGAAGAATGCCGGAATCCTGGCTCGGAGACCTTGCGCCTCTCGGAACTGACTGGCATAAAGAATTTCTTGAAATTGCTCCTTACCTTATAGTTGTATTCAAAATAGATTATCTGAAAACAGATAAAGAAATTAAAAAGCATTATTATGTTAATGAATCTGTCGGAATTGCAACAGGTATCCTGCTTGCTTCACTTCAGAATATGGGACTTGTAACTCTAACACATACGCCTTCCCCTATGAACTTTCTCCAAAAGATCCTAGACCGTCCTTCAAATGAAAAGCCGTATCTTTTGATCCCGGTCGGGTATCCGGCTGATAATGCAGAAGTTCCGGATATTTCCAGGAAAGATCTCACTGAAATTTATGAGCTATTGAAATAAAGAACCTATGTATCGCTTTATAATGTTGCCTTAACTTCTTTTAATATTGACACTTATAGCCCGTTAGTTAAATTACAGTATCGTTATGATGAAATCTTCAGATTCCATAAGTATTCTTTCTGAGAAATAAAAAACCCGGAAGTAATCCGGGTTTAGATTGCGAATATTTTTAATGAAGTTAATTTTTTAAATAGATATCAACTTCTTTTTTGAATTCATCATAATCATGTTTGCCTACCATTGATTTCCTTAGTTTACCGGTTTTGTCATAAATAAAAGTCCCGGGGATACCGCCTTCCCAGTTTTTATCAACATAATTAAGAAGTTCTTCATCTTTATTGAAATTATTATAGTATGTATCGAAATCAACACCGCTTTTTTTTAGGAATGTTACGATCTCATCTTTGAAATCCTCACCAAAATCAAGCGAGACAAATATTAATTTGAAATCCTTATCCTTGTAGTTTTTATGCAGCTTCATTAGATCCGGAAATTCTTCCACACACGGTTTACACCATGTAGCCCAGTAATTAAAGAGCAATACCTTATCTTTATTTTCACTAATAAGTTTATCCAAAGTATTTTTATCAGCCGGGATAAGTTCCTGAGAATTTCCTGCAGACTGAAAACCAAATGATACTGTTATAAATAATGCTAATATTAATTTCATGATTACTATTTAGTTAAATTATTTTCCTTTTAATTATCTTTTAATCGTGCAGCCAAAAGCTTTTGTATTTGTAACGGCAACTTCTTTTCCGGAATTAAGATCATTCAGAGCGTTTTGCAGATCGTTAACGGAAACTTTATCTGCATCCTTATCATCATCGATTCTGCCGTGATAGACGAGCGACATGTCGCTGTTTCTTACAACAAAAACTTCAGGTGTTCTCTCTGCTCCGAATAAATCAGCTACAACGTTGTTGTTATCTTTTAAAACAGGAAAGGTATAACCGTGATCTGCAGAATGTGTCTTTATTTCATCTACAGGCTCTGTTTTATTTGAATTGATTCCCCAGATGGTGACTCCGTTACTGCCGAATTCCTTTACAAGATTGTTTAATCTTTCGGAATATGGCTGAACGAAAGGACATTGTGTGGATAGGAAAATCAGGACTGTGTAATTTGCGCCTGAATTGCTGAGAGTGTATTGTGTATCGTCGTAATTAATAATTGTGAAATCTGATACTTTTTCACCGACTGAAAATCCGTCTGAATTATTAGCTGCAAAACTGTTTACTGAAAATATTAAAGCAAATACTAAAGTTAAAATAAGATTCAACTTTTTCATTAAAACCTCCTTGTTATGTTTGATTTTGTAAAAATTTGTTATGATTAGGCTAACTAAACTGTTTCTGAAATAGTTTCTTAATATACCATTAATATTATAATTTTTAAATAATTGAATAAGGACATCTTAAAAGCTGTCGCTTTAGAATAATTAGAATACTAAACTTTAAAAGATTATATACTTGCAATTAAATCCTATTGAAATTAATTTGCTAAAACTTTTTTAAATCAAATAAATTATTCAAATGAAAAAACTTATTACAGGTTTTTTTGCAGTAATATTCATTTTCTCAATTCAGTTCAATAATGTTTATTCTCAGGGCTTTAACAGTATAGTTTCACCTGACGGAATTCATGTTATTGCTGTGGGAGATGACGGTCTGGTATTCAGATCTATAAATTCCGGAAATTCATGGTCAAGCTATATCATAAATTCAGATGATCTCAGCAGCGTATCTTCTGCAGGAAATGATGTATGGATCGCAGGACAATCCGGAAATGTTTACAAAACAGGTAAAACCAATTCCGCTATTTCTACTTACAATACGGGTTCATCTGAAAATATAAACTCAGTTGATTTTATTGATACTGAAACAGGTTATCTCTGCGGAGATAATGGAATTGTGTATAAATCTGTAGACGGAGGCGTAACCTGGTCAGTTAAAAATACCGGGATCGCAAACGTAAATCTTAATTCAATTTCATTCATTGACGAACTCAAAGGAATAGCGGTCGGAGATCAGGGACAGGCATTTACAACTGTCGACGGGGGAACTACATGGATGACGGAGTCAATGGGAACAATAAAAAATTTACTTAAAGCAAAATATTTCACAGACGGTGTTGTTATAACCGGCGAATACGGAGTTATTATTTCAAAAGAAAACGGCGGCGTTTGGAGTAATATTGTAACCCGTACAAATTCCGATATCAGAGGCATCACAGGCGCAGGAGTTAACGATGCTGCAGTCTGCGGTGGAGGAGGTTTTATCAGAAATAATAAAAACGGAAGCGCTAATTATTTTAACTTTGAGATAAATCCTATGATGGCCAATCTTACTGATATTTTTTATTATGACAATTTAAATGGATTTGCCGTGAGCAGTCTTAATAAAGTTATTATCAGAACTACCAACGGCGGCGTTTCATGGGACCTTCCTTCAGGAACAACCGTATCTCAGACTTGGTCACAGAAATCACCCAGCAGCAGCGGTATAGGAAATACTCTTTACATGCATCCTACAGACAGAAATTCAACTTTCGTTGTGTATGGAAATAAAGTATATGTGAGCAGGGATAAAGGCGATACATGGAATCAGATAGCAACCATTAGTATTGGCACAAGAGCTCATTCATTTTATGTAAGTCCGGTTGATACGAATATCTGGATGTCTGCAATGCAGAGTTCTCCGGACAAAGTTGTAAGATCAACTGATTACGGTCAGACATGGAATACTATTTTATCTATGGATTTTACAACCTATGGTCAGCCTCTTGAAATGGATCAGAATGATCCAACTAATTATTATTTCGTGCCTTCAAATTCTCAGGGTTCAGGTCTGTACAGGTCCACTGATAACGGAGCTTCCTTTAATATTGTCGCTCCTTATAATAACTCAGCAATAGGCTCTCCCTGCGACATTATTGTAATGTGGGATAATTCAGATGTTCTTTTCATCGGTGACGACGGCGCTGATATATATAAGACTACAAACAGAGGCGTAAACTGGTATCTTGTAAAACCGGGTTCATCTTCTGAAATTCCTTCAATGTGCAATTCAGTATTCGATCAGAATATTTGTTACGCTACATCATGGAGCAGTTCACAGGTCTTCAGAACTGTAAACAGGGGAGAAACCTGGAACATTACTTCAAATAACTCCGGCAGCGGCTGGGGCTCTGATCTTTGCAGAGAAGATCCGACAGTTGTATTAACCGGTAATTACGGTTCACAGTCATATCTTACTACAAACGGCGGCGCAAACTTCTTTAATGTTAACTCAGGTCTTTCAGGCGCCGGCGCCGGAATACTGGTACCGGACAGAAGTTATCTCCTTAATATGCAGACAGGAAGTCTTTATAAAATGGTTATCACTTACAGTGTGATTACAAACGTTAATGAAAATACAGCTTCGACTCTGATCCCTGAAAAGTTTGAACTGTATCAGAATTATCCGAATCCTTTTAATCCTGTTACCAATATTAAATTTTCTTTACCGGACAACGGAAATGTATCTTTGAAAATATTTGATAAATTAGGCAAGGAAGTTGAGAATCTTGCTGAAGGTTTTAGAAATGCAGGTACGTATGAAATTAATTTTGATGCATCAAATTTATCTTCCGGAGTTTACTTCTATAAAATTGTTACAAACAATTTTATTTCAACAAAGAAAATGGTTCTGGTAAAATAAATATTCAGAGCAAATTTATTCAGCCGGCAGTATTTGTTTACTTACAGATGATTTAATTTATAAGAAAACTTCCAATTCATTTATTTCCATTCTCATAACTTTATTATTAATATTAATAATAAATGCCAAAGTTTCCGTCAGAGATATTTATTGTTCAATGTGAAAATCAAAACCGGCATTGTGACATTATAATTTAAAATTTAAACGTATTTGCATTTTTTTATTTTCTATAAGCAACTGTCAGTTTTATTTGAAGGTGAAAACCGCAATTATTTTTCTTTGTAATCCGGATATCAGGATCCTATATTTGTAAAGTTATTTTAACCGAATAATAACCTGTGAAAGATTTTTAAAAAATTTTTTATCAGATAAAAATTTATATTGATCTCTTTCTCAAAGAAATTCTTTTATGTCAGGTTATTATTCTTTTTAAAAAATTTTCGAAAAGGAGATTTAAACAAAATGTTACACAAAACTTTATTCGCAGTAATATTAATTTCTGTCTTACTGCTAAATAATATTGGACCGGTTAGTTTAACCGCTCAGAGCTTTTCCCCCAATAACAAAATTCCTGTCACAAATAAAACTCTTACAGTCAGTAACGTGAATAATAATTTTTCACAGACACCTGTAATAAATTATTCCGAAAAAGAACTTAAGTTAATTGAAGAAATAGAAAAGATTAAAACTTCAGAGAATTTTATTAACGGGGGTGAAAGTATTTTAAAAATTCAGACAGAAATCGAAAGCATGAACGGAAGTACATTTACAAATAAAAATCCAGAACCATTCGGTACTTTAATTCCTGCATCACAGCTTAACGGTCGGGAGACAGATAATCTTGTCAGCACTTCCATAGTTAATCCTAACAATGTTCCGGTTGCAAAAGCATTCCAGATAGAACAAAGAGGTCCGACTGCAGGTACACAGTGGCTTGCGATCGGTTATGCAAATGGTGACACAGGATTTTTTGCTTTACCTGATACGCTTGCAATATTTAATTCCACCAATCACGGCGTTACTTTTAATCTTTATGCTATGATAGCTTTCAGCGATAATAATAAATTTACTTTTGATGATATGGATATGGAGATAATTGAAAACAGTTCAGGTGAAAAATATATTCATGTGGTTTTCGGATATCAGACAAACGGAGGATACGGGCAAAGACTGATCGGTTACACTGTGATCAGGACACCAACTTTAGGTTATGCCGGAAGTACATTGATCTTTCCCGGATATAATTCTACAAGCCAGTATTTTCAGGCGCGCATTACATCTGATAATGCGAGATTTCTGGCTAATCCATATATCACGATCGCAATATCGCAGGATTCCATCGCAAATAATCAGAGCAACATACTTACGAAAATGTGTAAAATACTTAGTCCCTATACTTTAACACCGGCTGTTACTTATCTTCCGCAAAGTATATACACTTCCGTTCCCGGATCAAACGGATATGCAGTTATGACTGATGTGGCGAATTACCACAATTCTAATGACTCACTGATTTTTGTTCTGAGCAATTATCCCGGATATGAGACAACAGCATATATATATAAAGCTGCAAGCAATACTATCGCATATCCTGTTTCTGCCGCCGTATATTCTTTTGACGGAGATAATATGGAATATGCAAGGATAGCTGCATCAGGCGGTACAAATCAAACGCAGATAATGATAACTGTTTCGGTTGATTATTTTAATACCGGTGATTTTGATCTGTGGACTATAAAAACTTCGGACGCATCATATTGGTATGCCTCATCAATTGATTACTTTGGTGCATACAGTTCAAGATATGGTGATATTATTGGCAAACGAAATGTGAACGGCAGTTTTAATATTGCTTACAAGAATTTGTATTTTAATATGGAGAATGTCGGTTATGCATCCGTTACCAATAATCAGGTCTCGGAATTTATTCTCAATGTAAATACAAACTTTGCAAACTCCTACTGCTCGCCTAAACCTGCATACAGATATGTTCAGAATGACAGTTGTCAGATCATATGGTCTGACTTTTACAGTACATATTCCACTCACGGCTGCGAGGCTACATACGTATTTATAAAAGCTGCTGTAGAAGGTTATTATAATGACGGTACGGATGAACACAGTCAGTATTTGCCAATGTATGCTGAGCTCAGGGATCAGAATCCTCCTTACAATATTATTGATACAGGTCTTGCTTATCTTGACTATCAGGATTTGAGTAATGTGTTTACCTTTCCTGATGCGCCTACAGGTAATTTTTATATTGCATTAAAATATTATAATACTATCGAAACATGGAGCTCTGTACCTGTCAGCATTAGTGAAATTCCCGTCACTTATGATTTTACGGATATTCAGTCTAAAGCTTATGGAGATAATATGGTATTAAAAGGTTCGAAGTGGTGTATATACAGCGGTGATGTAACGCAGGACGGTATTATTGATATTAATGATATGGAATTAGTAGACAATGACGTATATAATTTTATAACGGGGTTTTCATATCTGACTGATCTTAACGGAGACAATCTTGTTGATATTACTGATTTTGGAATTACTGATAATAACGCGTTAAACTTTGTATCTGCTGTGACTCCGTAATATTCTTTTTAAAATTTCCTTCCGGTATTTATTTAAAGCGGAGTAATTCGTTACTCCGTTTTGAATACCTCTTCTTACATTAGATCCTTATATCCGCAAATCGTTTCTCAGTATTAAAATTTTATTTTCATACCTTTATAAAACAATATAAACTTTAAGATAAAAAAAGTATCTTAAGTCAAAATATGATTAGCGTGAACAGCATACCTAACCGATTATCTTATCACAATTTTAAAATTAAAATTAAAAATAACTTTATTGAATAATTTCTATTACAGTAACAATTTTTATTGCTCAGGTATTTTTCTCATTATTTTATATTAATATCAGATTTTATGTATAAAAATCTTATAAGAAGATGTAAAATAATGATAATTGCTGCTGTATTCTTTGTCCTCCTGACAGGTATAGCTATGCTTGCGTTTCCGGGCGGTAATCTTATAGACGGCACTTCCGTTCATTACAATTTCTTTTTAAATACACTCAGTGACCTTGGAAATTCAATTACAATTTCAGGCAAAACAAATACTGTTGCAAAGATCATGTTCATAACCGCTTTCGGCGGATTCGGACTGGTAATGATTTATTTTTCTAATATTTGGTGGGCAATGGGAACTGATGTTCTTGATAAAAAATTTGCCGGTTATACAAGTAAACTTTGTATGATCATCAGCGGGCTTGCCTTTATCGGGATAGCATTCACGCCGCTCAGTTCATTTTTTGATCAGCATATGTTTTATCTCGGAATTGCATTTCTCGCATATTCTCTCTGGATAATATTTATTCTGATACTTCAGTTAAGTAATGAAAAACTCCGGAAGTTAGTACTGTTTAACATTATTAATCTTGTGATAATGCTTTATTATATTTTTGTGATTTATAATTTTGAAAAGCCGGATGTAGAGGATGAGTTCGAATTTTACGCTGTCTCACAGATGGTAGCAGTTATGTCAATAATTGTGAACCTGTTTTATCAGTCCATCGGAATAATGCACTATCTTAAAACTTCAGACTTCAGAAGAAGCGGGTTTAAGAATTTTTATGTGTGATTGTTTTAAAGGAAGAAAAACTATTGAAATGATTTCCTAACGAAGATTACTTTCCTGCCATGATATACTGATTAATTTCTTTTTCAGAATATCTTTGTCAACACTATACTTTGCAAACATTTTTTTACCGACCATAAGAACAGGGATCTTTAATTTATATTTTAAAAGATCTTTTCCTGATTCAATATCTGTTACCTTCAGTTCTGAATCATTATTTAATTCATTCAAACATTCCCTTACGGTTTTGATCATAACTTCACACAGGTGACAATTCCGCTTTGTAAAAATTTCTATTTCCAATGTATCTCTGTTCAGTTTGCAGTAATAAGTTTTTTCTCCGCGGCAAGTTTGTCGAACAGTAAATAAATTCCTCCGAGTATCATTATCACGGAAATTATCTGCGCCTGACTTAATCCGAATGCTACGATAGGATTTAATCTGATGAACTCTACTAAAAGTCTTTCAATGCCGGATAATATCAGAAAGTAAGCAAAGATAATTCCCGGTGTTTTGAATTTTGTTCTGTTTCTCCATAAGAATAGAAATATAAAAACTGCAGCAATAGTCTCATATACAGGAGCGGGATGCACAAGCACTCCTTCCGCCGTTGGTACTGTACCTTTTGAATAACTGTATCCGAGGAATTCCCAGAATGTTCCGTTTACTTCCGTCCCGTAATCTCCGTCACCGGAAAGGTGACATCCTATTCTAGCAATTCCGTAACCAATTGCCGCGCTCGGTGACATCATATCAAACATCTTTAAGACGGATATTTTTTTTACTTTGCAGAATATCATTACGAATATTATTGCAAAGATCAGTCCTCCGTAAAATGTAAGTCCCGATGCGGAAAAAATAACATCGCTTGTAAAATATGAAGACAGCGGTTCTCCTGTTCCGAAATTCCATTCTTCAAGAATATAAAAAAACTTTGAGCCGATGATTCCGCCCAGAAGGCAAAGGAAAGTAAGTGTAACACCGTAATTTTCATCCATTGAGTTTCTCTTAAGCTCTTTGGAAAGCAGCGCGCTTCCCACCAGGAAAGCAAGTCCGAGCATAAGACCGTAACTGTATATTGGTACAGGACCTATTTCAAATAATTTAGGATACATTATATTTATTAGTAAATACTTTCAGAAATTTTTTAGCAGGTTCGTGTGTGATCTTAATTGACTTAGGTGATATTTTAATTGTAAAAACGGCTTTACCTTTTCCGTATTTTAAAAGTACAAGACTATATTCAACATTTTTAAATTCATAAAACTTATATTGAAAGCTTGCTGTACCTGATTTTGAAATATCAAGCGAAGGAGCGGAAAGTCCTTCTATATTAAACTTCAGTTCATTCTTTGAAGGATCAATACTTGTCTCCACATTAATTTTATAAAGAAAATATTCAAATACTTTTTTTGTTCTGAAATCAAACTGAATAAATTCCTTTTCTTTTGTCTTGTCAAGTTCGCGGCTGATGTAAAGTTCGTATTCGAATTCAAGCTTGTCAGGTCTGACTTGTTTTGTTCTCATTTATTTTAAATAATTTTCTAAATTATCTGTATCAGTTACTTTCACTTCCGAACCGTCAGACATTTTTTTAAGCATAACGGAATTACTTTTAAGTTCTTCATCGCCGATTACAATTACATATTCCGCATTTATTCTGTTGGCTTCTTTCATCTGTGACTTCAGACTTCTATCGAGAAAATCAGTTTCACACTTCATGCCTTTCATTCTTAAAGTCTCAAGAAGTTTAAATGAAAACTTTTTACTTTCTTCGCCAATACTTGCGATGAATAATTTCGGAAAGTCGTTTTTAACAGGGAAGTAAATTGTCAGCTTCCATTATCATCAGTATTCTTTCAATGCCTGCAGCAAAGCCGATAGCGGGAGTTGGTTTTCCGCCGAGCTGCTGAACGAGCATATCATATCTGCCTCCGCCAAGAAGCGCATTCTGCGCGCCGAGACGGTCGGATAGGAATTCAAATGTAGTCGAAGTGTAATAATCAAAACCTCTTACGAGCATATAATCAGTTTCAAACATAATACCGTTCTCATTTAAAATGAGAAGAATACTCTCAAAATTTTTCTTTGTCGATTCATTTAAGAACTGATAAAGCACCGGCGCATCATTTAATATTTCCCTGTCACGCGGATTTTTTGAATCAAGTATTCTCAGAGGATTAATTACAAATCTTCTCTGACTGTCGGGAGAGAGTTCATTAAGATAAGCAGAGAGATAATTTTTAAACTCTTTGAAAAATATTTCTCTTTCCTCCGCGCCGCCGATCGTATTAATTTTAATGACAGAATCCTTAATGCCGAATCCTCTGATGATAGTATCAGCAAGCATTATCATTTCCGTATCTGCGTAAGGATCGCTGCTGCCTATAGATTCGGCTCCGAACTGCGAAAATTCCCTGAACCGTCCCGCCTGCGGTCTTTCCCTGCGGAACAAATTACAGATATAAAAAAGCTTCTGAAGAGGGGATTCATTGCCGAGATTATATTCAATATAAGCTCTGATGACGGGAGCAGTCATTTCCGGCTTAAGCGTGAATTCATCATTTTTAAAAGTATACATCTCTTTTGAGACAATGTCCGTCTCTTCGCCGATACCTCTTTTAAAAAGTTCGGTTTTCTCAAAAGTAGGCGTACGTATCTCTGAATAATTAAAGGTATTAAAAATTTCTCTTACTTTTTTTTCCAGAAAATTTCTCTGAAATGCTTTTTCGGGAAGTATATCGTAAGTTCCTTTCGGTTTTTGAATCGGCATTTGCAAAAATAGAATTTTAATGTCATTAAATAAACACAATAAATGCAGAGATGCCCAATTTGGCCGTCTGTGCTTAGTGATTCAAAGGTGAATCACAACCACGGCAGGGGGTGGTTGTCAATCACCCAGTGAAAAAACATAAGAATTAATACCCAAATGATCCCTGTGAGATATCAGCTTAAAATTATTTTTAAAATAATCAACGACCACTTGTGAATTATCATCCCAGCCGGGTACATCGAGTAAGATCATATATTTATGATTATCTATTTCAGTTTTGTATTCTGACAATACCTTTAGGTAGTTATCGGGAGGTAAAAATGCGGATACTCTTAATTTGGGATCGGTCTTTTCAAAATAATAATTAAATCTCTCTGTGCCGTCCGATGAAGAAAATATGATCGGATCTTTGTAAAAATTTACAGATTCAGCTGAGATAGTTTTGACAGCGCCTCTGACATCATGTTTGGATGGAGCTGAATAATAGTAGTACACTTTCATAAACAATAGTGATGAGACTATTAACGCAAACAAAAAGGAATAATTTATAAATACCGCTCTGAAATTTGTGAGTACATTTTCAAGCGGTCTGATAAATTTAGTTAATGCTGTTAAGGATATTATTATTACTTTTTCAGAGGTAAGATAAACTAAGAATATTACCGCCGGTGTTGATATTATTAAATTACGGAATGATATGCTTGAATCAGAATAGACCGAATTCAGATACGAAATTGTGAAAGGCGCGAACAGCCAGAAAAATAAAAATGCATAATAAAAATATTTTTGATCAATGTTTTCATTCCGGGATCTCTTTTTAAAAATAAGAAAGAATAAATATAAAGCGCCTGCAATCAGACAGATCTCAAATAAATACAATACATTATTTTTTATTAAACTGGTTGCAAGATTCGGGTTCAGGACATAATAAACAAATGCAGTAAATATATTACCTCCCGGCTTCTGTTTTTCATAACCCGCTCCCCGCTCAATATGATCGAGAAAAACCTGTCCCCACAATAAATAAAATATTCCAAGTATAACGGCAAAGATTAAACCGCTTTTAATATATTGCCGGATAGATTCTTTAAATTTACAGGTCAGTGAAATATAAAATACCAGGAATAAAGCGTTCATAACAAGGACAAGAACCCCATAGTAATGCGTAAGTAAGAGAAGAATGGAAAAAATTATATAAAGAATTACATTCCGTAACTTCCATGTTTCTGCTTCCGGCAGATTTTTATCTTCAGCTATAAAACTTTTTAAGAAAAAATATTTTACTGTAAGCGTAAGCAGAAGAAGTAAGGCGTAACTTCTTGATTCCTGTGAATAGTATACCGGAAAATAAGCCACTGCGAACAATAAGAATATTTCCATACTTTTCTTTACTCCGAACATCCTTTTTGCAATCAGAAAAGTAACCACTGATGAAATGAGTCCGAAAAAAACTGAAAGGAGTCTTGTGGATAATTCGCTGTCTCCTCCAAATTTAATGTAATAAAATAAAAGTATCTGATATAACGGCGGGTGAATGTCATCCATGCAGCCTTTCAGAACTGTATCAATTGATGCGTTGGAGGATAATGTAACGCTTATAAGTTCATCCAACCAGTATGAATTGCTGTTCAGGTTCACAATTCTCAGAACCAGTACTACAAATAAAATCAGGGAGAACATGTAAAGAAAGTATTTCTCTTCATATGGATCTTTCTGACCTTTCCGTCTCTGATTTTTAGATGTAAAAAAATTCTTCCTTTTAAAAAAAGCTATTAGAATAATTAGAATATAAACTGCGAATATTATAGTATATAATTTATACATAAAGAAAGCGCATGAAATTACAATGATAGTTCATGAAAATAGAATTTCAAACTATCAAATTTTACAGATTCAAAAAAGAGTAATCGTAGAGACGCCCAATTGTGCGTCTAATTTTGTGACCGGGATATATTATTATTCGTGATTGGTTCGCCACACCAGTGCGTCTTATCAGACCAGTGTGATCTTTGTGATCTCGGGCGGGCAGTTAAATCTGATGGGTAATGCAACGCTTCCCAGACCTCTGGATATATACATCTTTGATTTACCGGATTCATATAATCCGCTTATGTATTTACTACTGCGCGGCAAATGGAAATATTCTACAGGTCCTAACTTTGCCAGAACAACCTGACCGCCGTGCGTATGACCGCTTAATACCAGGTCAAGATCCTTAGCCGCCATTTGTTCGAAGAAATAAGGTTTGTGAAATAAAGTAAGTTTTGGGATTTCATTGTAGTCTAAATTCTTCTCAATCATTTTAGCTTTCGTTCTTTCAATAGTCAGATCAAGATATTTCATAAGAACATCATCCTGTTTCGAACCGCTTTGACGTGTATCATCAACGCCCATTATACATAAATTTTTCCCGTTGATATTTATAATGTCGGAATTATTTCTCAGCAGATTTATCGGACTATCATTCTGCACTGTCCTGGCGACATACTCTGCGTCTGAGAAATAGTCATGATTGCCGAGTGAAGCATAAATTCCTTTAGGCGCTTTGAGACTTTTAAATGCATTAACAAAAGGATGAACTTCAAGCCTGTTGGAATTGGTCAGATCACCGGGGATAACTATTATATCAGAATTTAAATCATTAATAGCTTTAGCATATTTCCTCAGAGTTTCTTCATCCATATACGGTCCCGAATGTGTATCGCTGATCAAGTGACGGTCGTGCCTTTTATCTCTTCGGGAAGATCATTTATTTTTATTTCTTTGTAAGTAATTTCATGATCATTGCTGTCCAGAACTCCGACAGTAGATCCGATGAATGCATATCCAGACACAAAAGCAGTTGCAGTAGTTAAAAAAGCTCTTCGTGAATTATCGATTTTACGGACGGGCGGTTTACTGAAAAAATCTTTCAGCATTTTTCTGGTATTTTCAAACTGATTTAAGATCCATCCTGATACGGAAAAAGGGAATTTAATTAGTTTACCGATAAGTAAATACAGACCTATAAACAATACCGCGCCAAGAAAAATATAGTAGGGGATAAATATAACAGAATTGATCCAGTCAGGCACCTGATGCATTTGTCTCCTGTTGAATAAAATGTAGATCATCGGAAGATTTAAAACAATAAAGGAGTAATTCGAGATTATTTTTAATAATGTAGAATCCGGATATTTAGTTTTAATAAACCGTCTGAAGGTTATGAATACCAAAAACTGAAGTCCGAAAAAAACCGATAAGAAAATGTATAGAAACAAGGGCTATATAATATGAAAATTTTAAAAGTTTAACCAATGCGGGTTTAATTACGTTTCAAAATATGATTAAATAATAATATAAAGAATGCAGTTAATCCAAATTCAACATTTTGCTGCCGCCGTTAAATTAATTTTTATCCCCGACATACACATCATGTCCGAAAACATTGAAATTACCTCCGAGGCTCGAAGGCTCAAAGTTAAAATTTTAAAAACAGTATTCTTTGAGCCTTCAAATCTTAAAGGCAGGCAGAAAGAGTTAATTTTCGGACAGTCTGGCTAAGGATGGGTCAGGAGGTGGTTGCCCTTCCGCGAATTATAAGTTTTAATAAAATTTCTAATGAACTAAATATTTAGATTTGTTATCTTTACAAGGCAAAGATAATTAAATCAATTTAAGAGCGGGATGATTGAAAATTTTTCAGGATAAAGAAATTAAATAGGAATATAAATGAATGCAAACTTAAAGTAATATGCCGAGGAGAAATGCCGAGAAGAGCGTTGAATTTATTATACGACTGGATCGATATTCATAAAGATGAGCTACTTGAGAACTGGAAACTTATTATAGAAAGAAAACCATTATTTAAAATAGAACCTTTAAAATAATATGAAACTTATAAAACTCATCTCTGCAAATTATATTAGTGACTATAATATTGAAGTTACTTTTAATGACGGTTTGAAGAGTATCGTTGATCTGAAAAACGAATTATGGGGAGAAATATTTGAACCATTGAATGACCTGAACAAGTTTAAAAAGTTTAGATTAAATCCCTTTACAATAGAATGGGAAAATGGAGCTGACTTTTCGCCGGAATTTTTATATGAATTAGCTCAAGAGAAAACTCTGAAATAAAAACAAATTAAGAAAAAAGCAAAAACCTGCACACACGTATCACATTATAGAACACACGCAAGTTTAAAATACATATTTCACATCTGTACCAATTCTTACTTTAAATCCATTTTGTTTATTTGTATCGGCGTATTAGAAAACTGATTCTTAAAGTCCGTTTTAGTAGCCGCAAGCTTTAGCCAGCGCGGTAACTAACTTCAGAACATTCCGTTAAAAACAGAGCTGAAACACATTTTAGGGAACGTCCGGAAAATTTGCCTGTTTAATGAAATAAAGGTGGGAACCAACGAAGAATGAAATTCGAAGATACTCATGTAATAAGGTGAATTTAAATTAAGAAATGCAGATCTGAAAAGAAGAAACATGAAACTAAAACAGAGAATGCAGAGTCTGATAAAAAGAAACAGCAACACAGTGATAAGAAAGCGTGAAATCAAATGAAGAATGATGAATATGAAGCGAAGAGTCGGAGAAATTGAACAAAGGACTGCAAATTCTGAATAAAGCGGCGGAGAAACTGAATTAAGAGTTCTGATAACTGAAAAAAGAAAGGGAGAAGTAATAAAATGAATAGTGAAAGTATAATAATGAAGAGTGAAAATAAAATAATGGAGACAGAAGGTAAAGAAATGGAAGACAGAAGGTAAAGAAATGGAGACAGAAGGTAAAGAAATGAAGACAAACAACATAATAATGAGGAGAGATTGTGAAATAATTTTCACTGAAGACAAAATTATGAAGACAGAAGGTAAAGAAATGGAGACTGAAGGTAATGAAATGGAGACAGAAGGTAAAGAAATGGAGACAGAAGGTAAAGAAATGGAGACAGAAGGTAAAGAAATGGAGACAGAAGGTAAAGAAATGGAGACAGAAGGTAAAGAAATGGAGACAGAAGGTAAAGAAATGAAGACCGAAGGTAAAGAATGAAGACTGAAGGTAAAGAAATGAAGACTGAAGGTAAAGAAATAGAGACTAAAGGTAAAGAAAAGGAGACTGAAGGTAATGAAATGGAGACTGAAGGTAAAAAAAAATTGAGAAAAAGCAAAAAAATTTCAAAAAGTGAAAAATTTTTCACAAAATAATTTTCAGATGCATTAAAAAATGAGAAATGATAATATCAACTGAAATAGATTTCAATAAATTGAAATAATGTGCAGTAAACAGAAATAAACGGAAACAAGCCGGGACATTTTCAAATGAGGATCCCGGAATCGGGAAATCCGCAGACAACATTCTGAATAATCTGAGAGCCTGATTTCCATGCCGGATATAGATCCGCGAGAGTGATTAAGGATCTACGATTAAGACATACGTGCGTGTTCGCAAGGAATAGTAATACTTCAGGGGAAGTGAGCAATGCAGGAAATGAACCGACCCCTGAAAGAGAAACAGTGAAATAACAGAAAGCCGTATCCACGCCTGGGCTGGGGCTTGGGCGGAGGAAAAAAATAACAAATAATAAATAAATCGTCAAAACACAAACCCGCAGAAATGAATGCGGGGTTTTTTATTTTTTGTAAAATAAATTAGTTCAAAATCACTTAATAAATTAACTTGAAATTAGAATTTAATTTTATTTCTTTCATAAAAAATTAATCAGAAGGTAAAGGCTCATAATATGTAAGGAACAATTTAAAATTAAAGACAAAGATATGAAAACGGATTTTAATTTTTTAACAATTCTCCGGACGGCTGTTCAGAATATTTTTCAATAGATTTATGTTAATTACATAAAACTAATGTTTAAGACCCTTTCAATAAAACTGGTTTATGTAGTATTTTTAATAACTGTTCCCATTAAGGTCAGTGTTTGTCAATGGGTTACGGGAAATATTGATACTCTTACACACGATAACGCTTCCGATTATTCAGTCTCACCAAATTCCATGTTTATAGATGCCCAAAATACACTTCATGTTGTCTGGCAAAAAGAGAATTATGGCCGAATGGATGGGGAATATATTATGCTAAAAAATTTGTAAACGGAAGTTGGACAAATCCAATTCGAATTAGTGATACATTATATACATCTGTTTATCCCTCTGTTGTCTTTGCGGGTAAATTAAATAAAGTATTTATTTCTTATGTAAGTGTATATAGCAAATATGCTCAAATAAAATTAGCAATAAGTAGTATTAACGAAACCTGGAGTAGTATAAATATTACAACCGATTCCCTGCAAAACAGAAATCCATTAATTGAAATTGACAAAAATGAAAATATTCACTTAACATGGTTAGGAATGGATTCGTTATTTAATTACAAAGTAAAATACAGCAGTAATAAAAGCGGAATTTGGAAAATTCAATCATTAGATGATAATTATTCCGGAGATAATTATTATGCAACTCCCAGCTTGTCTGTTTCACCAAACGGGCATGCTAATATTATGTACCTCAGCATTATTAACGGAATTCCAAGGAATATACTTGCTGAGAATTTTGACACAAAAGAAGGCAAATGGTCTTATGAATTGTTACCGGAATCCGTAAATGGTTCGGGAATTCTAAAGATCAGCAAAAAGGGGAAACTTAATTATATATTTCATTATTCAAAAGATTTTCAATTTCCGGTTAAAACATATTACACATTTAAAGCTAATAATTTATCCGGTTGGTCCCCGCCTGAATTAATAAATGAAAATTTTGACGGTTATTGCACATCTGTTGAAATTGATGATAATGAAAAATTGCATTTAACTCTGGATAGTTTAGAACTTGCGTTCAAAATCGGAATAACTTATTATGCAAACAATAAATCAGGGATTTGGCAATTTTCAAGTGTATCTGCGACCGGCAATACTTTCCATAGTAGTTTTAAACTTGATAAAAATGGCTCAGGAAATATCATTGCTTCGTCTGAAGAATATCCTATTCCTTCCGAATTACTTTATCTAAAATCAGAAAATAATTTAATTGGTATTCATGAAAATTTTTCTTTTAATGTTAATGATTACGCTTTATTCCAAAATTATCCAAATCCATTCAATCCTTTTACAAACATAAAATTCACAATGCCAAAGTCAGGCAATGCGGAGCTGAAAGTATTTGACGCAGGAGGAAGGGAAGTGAGCGTACTGCTTAATGAAAACTTAAGCGCAGGAAGTTATGAATACACATTCGATGCTGCCGGTCTTCCGAGCGGGATTTATTTTTATAGATTAAGAACGGGTGAGTTTGTTGCTTCGGGGAAAATGCTTCTGATTAAATAATTACAAATTTCAAATTACAAAAGACAAATATCATATAGTGCTTCAGGGGGAATTTATTAAACATAAATTGCAAATTACAAATTACAAAAGTCGAATAGAAAGAAAATGTCACAGCTACGCTGTTTATTAATTTAATTATAAATTTTTCTACAAAGATTACACCGCTACGCGGTTGAGAAACAATATCAGGATATCATACAAAAAATTCTGTCATTCCCGCGTGCTCCTGGCGGGAATCCAATAATTTAATTACAAATGTCAAATTACAAATGAAAAATAGCTGCAACGAATTCAATTCAAAATAATCCGAATGTGAAAGAACCCGACGTTTTTTAAAATCACTTAATAAATTAACTTGAAATTAAAATTTAATTTTATTTCTTTCATAAAAAATTAATCAGAAGGTAAAGGCTCATAATATGTAAGGAACATTTTAAGTAAGTATAATGGTATGAAAACGGATTATACTTTTTAACAATTCTTCAGACGGCTGTTCAGAATATTATTCAATAGATTTATGTTAATTATAGAAAACTAATGTTTAAGACCCTTTCAATAAAACTGTTTTATGTAGTATTTTTTATAACTGTTCCCATTAAGGTCAGTGTTTGTCAATGGGTTACGGGAAATATTGATACTCTTACACACGATAACGCTTCCGATTATTCATTCTCACCAAATTCCATGTTTATAGATAACCAAAATACACTTCATGTTGTCTGGCAAAAAAGAGAATTATGGCCGAATGGATGGGGAATATATTATGCTTAAAAATTTGTAAACGGAAGTTGGACAAATCCAATTCGAATTAGTGACACATCATATACATCTGTTTACCCATCTGTTGTCGTTGCGGGTAAATTAAATAAAGTATTTATTTCTTATGTAAGTGTATATAACAAATATGCTCAAATAAAATTAGCAATAGGTAGTATTATCGGAACCTGGAGCAGTATAAATATTACATCCGATTCCCTGCAAAACAGAAATCCAGTAATTGAAATTGACAAAAATGAAAATGTTCATCTAACGTGGTTGGGAATGGATTCGTTATTTAATTACAAAATAAAATACAGCAGTAATAAGAGCGGAATTTGGAAAATTCAATCATTAGATGATAATTATTCCGGGGATAATTATTATGCAACTCCCAGCTTGTCTGTTTCACCAAACGGGCATGCTAATATTATGTACCTCAGCATAATTAACGGAATTCCAAGGAATATACATGCTGAGAATTTTGATACAAAAGAAGGCAAATGGTCTTATGAATTGTTACCGGAATCAGTAAATGGTTCGGGAATTCTAAAGATCAGCAAAAAGGGAAAACTTAATTATATATTTCATTATTCAAAAGATTTTCAATTTCCAGTTAAAACATATTACACATTTAAAGCTAATAATTTATCCGGTTGGTCCCCGCCTGAATTAATAAATGAAAATTTTGACGGTTATTGCACATCTGTTGAAATTGATGATAATGAAAAATTGCATTTAACTCTGGATAGTTTAGAACTTGCGTTCAAAATCGGAATAACTTATTATGCAAACAATAAATCAGGGATTTGGCAATTTTCAAGCGTTTCTGCGACAGGCAATACTTTCCATAGTAGTTTTAAACTTGATAAAAATGGCTCAGGAAATATCATTGCTTCGTCTGAAGAATATCCTATTCCTTCCGAATTACTCTATCTAAAATCAGAAAATAATTTAATTGGTATTCATGAAAATTTTTCTTTTAATGTTAATGATTACGCTTTATTCCAAAATTATCCAAATCCATTCAATCCTTCTACAAACATAAAATTCGAAATGCCGAAGTCAGGCAAAGCGGAGCTGAAAGTATTTGACGCAGGAGGCAGGGAAGTGAGCGTACTGCTTAATGAAAACTTAAGCGCAGGCAGTTATGAATACACATTCGATGCTGCCGGTCTTCCGAGCGGGATTTATTTTTATAGATTAAGAACGGGTGAGTTTGTTGCTTCGAGGAAAATGCTTCTGATTAAATAATTTTAAATTGCAAATTTCAAATTACAAAAGACGAATAGAAAGAAAATGTCACAGCTACGCTGTTTATTAATTTAATTATAATTTTTTCTACAAAGATTACACCGCTACGCGGTTTAGAAACTATATCAGTTTATAATACAAAAAATTCTGTCATTCCCGCATGCTCCCGGCGGGAATCCAGTCAACAACAGGTCTCAAGCTGCTAGCTGCAAATTATTCTTTCTAAATATTCCGCATGGAATATTACCGGACTTTTTTAAAAATCACTTAATAAATTAACTTGAAATTAAAATATAATTTGATTTCTTTCATAAAAAATTAATCAGAAGGTAAAGGCTCATAATATGTAAGGAACAATTTAATGAAAAGACAAAGATATGAAAACGGATTATATTTTTTAACTATTCTCCCGACGGCAATTCAAACATGAGACCATCTCAGAACTATTCAAAATCTTTTATTAAATGAAAAAAGAACTATTTATTATATACCTGCTAATTCTTCCTATTTTTTATTCTTGTGATAATTCTGTTAATTATAATGCTGACGTAAAAATATATGATATTTATCCGTGCTGGTCTCCAGACGGAAGTAAAATATTTTTTGCCGGAGGAGGTTTAATTGGTGTTAATGGCATTTATTCAGTCGACCTAATAACATTTGAAACAGAGTTAATTACAGACAAGCCTGTTGATTTTGAAATTTCTCCGGATGGAGAAAAAATAGTATATACATATGGTGGTAACATTTATATTAAGAATATGTCAGCGAAATCTGATCCCATTGCTTTGACCAGTACCGGAAACAATTTTCATCCCTCCTGGAGCAACAATGGTGACTGGATTGCTTTTGACTCAAACAATGACAGTCCAAACGGAATGCATTTTGTCTGGAAAATGCGAATTGACGGATCTGAAAAGAAAAGAATAATTTATACTCCAACCGTAGGTGAGGTAAGACAACCGAGCTGGTTTCCTGATGGTACAAGATTGGCTGTTTTGTGTTATGTCAATTATTCTGCAGGAGATATTGGAATAATTGATACATCAGGTAATTTAATTACCCTGACCACACATGATTCTAATCATGACTTAAATCCAAAAGTTTCTAATGATGGAAATTATATTGTGTTTGAGAGAAATGAAAATCGTGGGCAAGTTTGTATTATCAAAACCGATGGGTCTGATCTGAAAATATTATTAGATAATTATAGCAGATATCCAAACTGGTCAAATAATGATAATCAGATCGTGTATACAAATGCATTAGAAGGCGGTCTTTGGGTAATAGACCGGAATGGATTATTTTCTTACAAAATTTTGTATTAATTTTTATAATATAAGGACAATGTGAAAAATATTTTTCAAAATTTTTGTATAAAAAGTAAATACCATTTAACATTTTGGGTATTTGTATTAATATTTTGTTTTGGTAATATTTCCAAAGCGGATTCCAAAAAATGAAGTTACTGTATATATTAAACCAATGATGCATTAATTTTCCGGACAGCATTTCAGATTTTACTAAAAACATAAATGAAGATTCTCAAAATCGGATTACTCTTAATGCAGGCTTGCCTAAAAGTAAATATAAAATATTTGAGCCGGTAGTTGCACTTCTTGAATATGTAAATAACAGCAACGAGACAGATACTGTTTATAACATTTTTAAAAACTACTCTGATGGCATGATGTTTAACATAGTAGATGAAAATAATAATGTTTATAACAAAAAAGTTATAATATTGGATTTTCTGGCAGCATGTAATCCTAGCTACATACTTATGCCCAAGGACACCCTAAGAGTTCCAATTACATTAAATTCATTTGGAAAACCGAATCAAAGCAGGGATGAAGAATATTTTGATTTTGCATTTTTCCCAATAGGAAACTATAAAGCATTTGCTCATTTTGAACATGACTGCTCAAAAGAGTATAATCCCTCAGTACGATCCAATGAAATTGAATTCGAAGTTATAGATTTAACGGAGGAGGATATAAAAGTTTTAAGTCTCTTTAAAGAAAACAAGTTTGATGAAATTTTTGATAGTTATAAAAATAACTCCTTTACCAGCCATATAATGCGCAACTTTGTTTCTACTGCATTTGAGCAAGGAGATAATTCAAAAATAGTGGCTGCATACAATAAATTTTTTCAAAATTATCCAAATTCAATATATAACTTTGATCTTGATTTTATCCTGTCTTATTTAATTAAACTGCAAAATAAGGATTTTGATTTTAACGATATAAATTCCGAAAAGGATAAACTGTTGCTTCAATATCCTAGTTTAGAATCAGCCAAATATTTGAAATCTTCATTCTTTGAAGTACAAATTAGAAATTTTGCTGATACTCATAGGAAATAATTATGAAATAAAGGTGTAAAAAGCAAATTAATTAGGAATGAAATATATAAAGCACATTATTTATCTGTCAACGATTTTTATATTTAGTTCTTGCGATATTGGAACAATTATTCCAGGTGAAGTTGGGGATATTATTATCGATGTAGAGTCTACCTGGTCTCCTAATGGATATACAATAGGTTATATAGGAGTAACTACTGAAATGACTTCCGGAATGTTTTCTGTTGATACTACCGGCTCAAATTTAAATGAAATTTCTGTACCGGATTTGATAAGTTTTCCGGATTGGTCTCCTGATGGACAGTGGTTAGTGTACTCTAAATATGGAAATATATTTAAAAGAAATATTGCAGATAATATTGAAATTCAGTTGACTTTTATTGGCGGAAATCGTTTCCCGTCCTGGAGTAATGACGGTGTTTGGATCGCTTTTCATTCAAACAAGGATAGTCCAAATGGAATGAGTTTTATATGGAAAATGAAATCAGATGGCTCTGAACTCAAAAGGATAATTTATACACCGGAAGATGGTGAGGTCAAACATCCTGACTGGTTTCCTGATGGCATAAGACTGGTAGTAATAAGGTCTCTTTTGAGTCATCGAAGTCCAGAGGTTTGTATAATTGATACTTCAGGAAATACTATTTCAGTTTTAACAAATGATTTTAGTTATGACCGCTATCCAAAAGTTTCAGGCAGAAATGAAATTGTTTACCAGCGGGATGATAATTTGGGAGAAATTTGCTTCATTAAAGCGGATGGATCAAATCACAAACTCCTTATCCCTAATTCAATAAATCCAAACTGGTCACCGGATGGATTAAAAATTTCATATACAAATAAAATTGACGGCAGAATTTGGATCATGAGCAGAGACGGTACATATAAAAAAGAGTATCTTATTAAACATTATCAGTGTTCAATAGCATTTTATAAGTTAAGAGTTAATACTTTAATAATCTTTAATATTTAAACAATGAAATCAGCATTTTGTGTAATCATTTTTTTTATTTCTTATAATATTTCCAATTGCCGGTCAGATATCTTTCCAAGGTTTAAGATCTCTGTAGCTAAAGGTATTACTTATAATTTTGATGATAATATCCGGAGTTACGATTATCCAATATCTCCAAGCGTTTCATCTTTTAATGTAGATATGACAGAAATGGAGATTGGATATTTCTTTTCAAAAAGTCATGAGATTGGTGTTAGTGCAGGTAAAAATTCATTTACAGAGCCTGAGAATTTCGTTACTTCTTATTCTAAAAATTAAACCCTAAACCAATTAAAAAATTTAATTGATTTGAGTTTATGGTTAACTCATCTGATGAAATTTTTGCAAGATACTGAACTTTAAATTTGAAATAAAAATCCTTAAATCGAATAAGCTCGTTTCCATACAGAATTCCTATCAAAGTTTCAGAATGTCCGTAAACAGGCTGTATCATTCCTAATTTCAATCCTAAAAACCAATCACTTTTTGGATAAAAATTGAAATCTAATGATAACCAATTACATTTTCTAAATATTTTTGAGTCCACAACAAGAGTGCTGTCTATTGATTCATATATTCTGGTATCAAAAATGAATTCATTTTTCCCTAAAGAAATACCAATCTCTGTGTTCTTGCTTAGTTTATAACCGATGCTAAATTCAAGATAGTCTAAACCTAATAATTCTAGTAATCCATCACTACGGTAAATATCTCCATCAGTGTATACTGAAATTCCGGGATTTAAGGATAAACTAAATTTGTTTTCATTACTTCATTTGTTTGAGCAAAACCAGTTGTGATTTGAAAATTAAAGATAAAAAAGAGTAGAGATAAAATACAAACTATTTTCGGTTTATATAATATTTTCTTCTTTAAAAAGGCATACAAAATCATAGAAAGAAAGTGGAATTGTTTTTCAAATTTGTCTAAGTAATGCTGACGGTCTACCGGGGTGGATTTGTTGCTTTGAGGAAATTGCATATAATATATATACCAAGATTTATTCATTTGAGAATTTCCATATAAAAAATGTAATATCTTTCACATCAACTACATTTTTTTCAATATTAATAATTTTGATTTTTCTTTTTGTTAAGTCTTTGATCTCACCAGACAGAACATATTGCCTTCTTTATCTATTCTAAAACCTGTAAGTAGTATGAACCTATTATCACTGAAATTTGAAATAATAATTTCATCAATTTTAGAAGTCTCTAAATCAGTTGAGGTACTTTTTGAATGTTCAAATGTGTTACTAAATTTATATAAAGAAACTGTCTCAGGAACAATATATTGACCATTTTTTGCGCTAAAAATACTTTTATTGCTTTTTCCCCACTTCACATCAAAGTAATTTTCTCCATCCCCTTGTTGTTTTTTCAATCGATTATCGCTTTGAAAAAGATGAATGTATATCTATTGGCAATATTGCACTATCTAATAAATTAATTTGATTTTTATCTAACTCTAAATTTTCTTTTGTATCCGCATTTATACTAACGGCTTTTTCATATTTTTCTTCTCCATCGTCACTTACTAAGAATAAATATAAATTTCCTTTATCATCAAAATTAGGATAGGTGTAATTGTAACACTCTTTATAAATATATTTATGCACTTCATTGCCCAGATTATCATACACAATAATATTGTCATGAGCATTCGAAACATAAAAATTATTTTCATGTACGCCGAATAGTATAGGGTAGTATACTAAATCTCCAAACATTCCTTCAGCTATTCTTATATAATTTTTTTTCCAGTTAACTCTTTTGGGATAAAAATTCAATCCGCTTTCAGAATATTTAATAGAGACACTTTTTTCAAAAATAATTTCAAATTTTCGAGGCGTTTCTTCTATTTGAAACGGGCTGAAGCCTGTAAATAAACTGAATGGGATTAATGAGATGACTATCGCACAAAACTTATAAAATTTCATATTTATTATTAATAAAAATTTAGCGTAATCATTATTAAAAAGAAATGAATATTCTTAAGAAGAAGGGGTCTATTCTTCTTTACCTGTGGATAAATGTGAAAATACCTTACGTTTTAAATTAACTTGAAAATAAAATTTAATTTGATTTCTTTCATAAAAAATTAATCAGAAATAAACGCTCTTTATATGTAAGGAACATTTTAAATTAAAGACAGTGATATGAAAACGGATTTTACTTTTAAACATCCTCCCGAAGGCAGTTCAAATTATTATTTTATACAAATTTTAATTTAAATTATTTCATCTCCATAAATTTAATATAAAATGAAAAAAATAATTTTATTATTTATTATTATTCAAATCTCAAACCAGGCTGCCGAAGCTCAGTGGATACGACAGTTATCGCCGGGACATCCAATTAGAGATATTGAGTTTATAAATAGATACACAGGATGGGCATGCGGAGATAATTTCATTTATAAAACGACAAACGGTGGAATAAATTGGATAAATCAACCTAATTCATCTACTTTTTTAATTCAACAAATTCACCCAGTTAATGACAGTGTAGTCTATGCAGCAGGCTGGTGGAATTTTCTGAAGACAACCAACGGAGGAGATAACTGGATTTCTATATTTAGCGGGGGACCGGGTATGGGTATGCCGGCATTAGATGCAATTTTTTTTATTAATGAAAATACAGGTTGGCTTGGAGGACAGGTAGTTTACCTGAAAACAACAGACGGCGGAAATTCATTTATAGATTCCGGGAGATTTGAGGGATTACCTATGGATATATATTTTAAAAACGAAAATGAAGGCATAATTAGTGGGCGATTTTCATTCATTTATAGAACTACAAATGGAGGTAATGATTGGATTGAAAATAGAGTTATAATAAAAGGAAGCCAGTATAATTTTAATAAAGTATCCTTTATAAATGACAGTGTAGGATTTGTAGGAGGAGAGATAGTTTTTAAAACAACCAACTTTGGATTATCATGGGATAGCGTTGGCTCAGTACCGTATGGTTTCGAACAGTCATACTGCATAGAATTTGCAGACGAACATACAGGTTATAGCGGCGGAACGGCAGGTACATTATTTAAAACGACAGATGGCGGCGGGAGTTGGATGCAGTATAATGGTCCTGAATTCGGACAGGGATTTTACAGAAGCATATATGCATAAAATGATTCAGTTGTCTGGGCTGTGGGAAACGCTAAAATAATTTTTACAGAGAACGGAGGATTATCAAATGTAAAACAGTTAAGTTTGTTTGCTCCTGATGAATTCAGATTATATCAAAATTATCCCAACCCGTTCAACCCTTCTACAAATATAAAATTCAAATGCCGAAGTCAGGCAAAGCGGAGCTGAAAGTATTTGACGCAGGAGGCGGGAAGTGAGTGTACTGCTTAATGAAAACTTAAGCGCAGGCAGTTATGCATCCACATTCGATGCTGCCGGTCTTCCGAGCGGGATTTATTTTTATAGATTAAGAACGGGTGAGTTTGTTGCTTCGGGGAAAATGCTTCGATTAAATAATTTTAAATTGCAAATTTCAAATTACAAAAGACGAATAGAAAGAAAATGTCACAGCTACGCAACTAAACCGCTGACGCGGTTTAGTCAATTATCAATGATTAATTATCAATGATCAAAATATTTTTTAAACGTCAAATTAAAATTTATTTTCTACAAATATGAAATCACATACGCGGTTAGTTTAACCCGAACGGTATAAAAAGAAAATGTCACAGCTACGCTGTTTATTAATTTTTCCATATTTATTCTACAAAGATTACACCGCTACGCGGTTAAGAGCCATTTTAAAAATAGAATTTCTTTAAACTACATACCCTTTTAAAATGATTACATTATTTATTATTGAAAATTATATTGGTGAGGTGAGAGAAAAAAATATAAAACCCCGTAGGGGTGAAATCTTTGTAGTAAAAACAATTTAAGCATTTCAACCCCGTAGGGGTGTAATCTTTGTAACAAAAGAGCAAAAGAGACATTGCAACCCCGTAGGGGTGAAATCTTTGTAACAAAAAATAATAAAGAAATTGCAACCCCGTAGGGGTGAAATCTTTGTAACAAGAAGTAATAAACATTTTTGACCCCGTAGGGTGAAATCTTATCTAAAATACATATGGCGAATACATATACACAATTATATGTCCAAATCATTTTTGCAGTTAAACATAGAGAAAATGTGATACAGGAAAAGTACCGTATTGAAGTAGAAAAATACATTTGCGGAATTATTAAAAACAATAAATCAAAACCTCTGGCAATATATTGCAATCCGGATCATATTCATATCTTAATAGGACTGCATCCGACATTGGCAGTATCGGATTTTACAAGAGATATTAAAGCAAACTCATCAAATTTTATAAATGAAAAGAAATGGTTTTCACGTAAATTTAACTGGCAGGATGGATATGGTGCGTTTACTTATTCTAAATCACAATTAGATAATGTAATAAAGTATATTTTGAATCAGCCAAATCATCACAGAAAAAAAACATTTAAAGAAGAGTATCTTTCTTTTTTAAAAGCTTTTGAAATTGAATATGATGAAAAATATTTATTTGAATGGTATGAATAGAAAATGTCACAGCTACGCAACTAAACCGCTGACGCGGTTTAGTCAATTATCAATGATTAATTATCAATGATCAAAATATTTTTTAAACGTCAAATTATAATTTATTTTCTACAAAGATGAAATCACATACGCGGTTAACTAACCCGAGCGGTATGAAAAGAAAAAATGTCACAGCTACGCTGTTTATTAATTAATTATATTTTTTCTACAAGATTACACCGCTACGCGGTTTAGAAACTATATCAGTATATAATACAAAAAATTCTGTCATTCCCGCGTGCTCCCGGCGGGAATCCAGTCAACAACAATTTGCAGTAACGAGTTAATACTTTTATTAATCATTAACAGGTAAACAATGAAATCAGCATTTTGTGTAATCATTATTTTTATTTCGTATAATGTTTCCAATTGCCGGACAGATACCTTTCCAAGATTTAAGATGTCTGTTGCTAAAGGTATTACTTATAATTTTGATGATAAAATCCGGATCTACGATTACCCAAGATCTTCCAGCGTTTCTTCTTTTAATGTGGATCTGACAGAAATGGAGATTGGATATTTCATTTCGAAAAGTCATGAGATCGGTGTCAGTGTAGGTAAAAACTCATTTACAGAGCCTTTTAAATATGTATCAACTTACTCTGTTGAAGCGAACAACGATACAATATTTATGTATGCTGACGGACACAAATATGTCGAGATGACATGGATTTCTTTATATTACAATTTCCATTTTTTAAATGAGTTTAAAGCAGGTTTAAAACTTGGAAGTGTTCGGCCAAATTCTGCAAGTTATGATTATTCCGGCTATTTAACTTTGACGGCAGGAAAATCATATAAAGTTACCGATAATTTTTTTGTTGATGTTAATCTTAATTATTCGAACAGAAACAGAATTAATAAGCTGACATTTAAGTCTCATCAGCTGAGTTTAACAATGGCATTTAACTTACGAATTTAGAGCGTTATATATTTTGGAAAAATATAATTATATGAATACACATTAGGAAAATATTTAAAAGCATATCAGGAAAAAACAGGAGAGATACTACCGCTGAAAGGATACGTATTAGATCAGGGAAGTTTGCATACACACAAAGGAATAATAATCAGCTTGTATGAAAACGGAATATCACCTGCAGATATAGTATTAAAAACATCACACATTCAGAATGCAGTTGACAGATATATAAAGCACTACGAACAAGTGA
>JADJWZ010000018.1 GCA_016716125.1 Ignavibacteria bacterium
TTCAGAAAAATTTTCATTTTAAAATCTATATTGAAAATTGATTTGAGAAAAAAGAAGAGAAATATTTGACTGTTACTTTCATATACTGGATATTATTTAAAGGAATCTAAATTATATAAATTATATAAACAAATCATTTTAGGAGAACAAAACTCTTTACATATCTTTCCTTTGGGGAAGAAAGAATATATTGATAAACGCCGGAACTAATGTTTCCGGATTCAAAATTAATATTATAGGATCCTGTGGTCAGGAATTTATTAAATACTTCTTTTATTTTTTGACCAAGGTTATTATATATTTCAAGTTTATAATTATTATTCTGAGAGATATCGAATCTGAATATAGTACTATTGTTAAATGGGTTTGGATAATTTTGACCAAGAGTAAAATTTGAAGGGATTTCTGTAGATATTTGTGTTATTGAAGTTACACTATCCGGATTGCTAAAAGATCTTATGTTTGCATAAATATCAAATTGTCCATTGCGATTGTCCTGCCAGACACTAATGATTTTATTATTTGAAATATTCAGATCAGATAAGAGTTTCCAGGATGAAGGAACTTCATTCGAAATTGAAAAGCTGTTTCCAAGAAATGTCCGGTTAGAATTCATTCTTTGTATTTTCATAAGATTCCCCTCCGTTATTCCTATCGCTGCTTCACCATTAGGGCGTAAGAACAATGCAGTTGGCGGAGTATATACAGCAATTAAAAGATTATTTCCGAGTGGTGTTGCTGTAGAAGAATAATACTGGCAATATGTGAGATAACTTTGCGTCGATACTCTCGTTTCCAACCATGTAATACAAAAGTTACCGGATGAGTCAGATGAAATTTTAGGATAAATCTGTTCATCAGTAAGACTTGAATTAACCTTCGTATTATTACCTGATTTTTCCCCTAAAGCATTAAACCGCTGAAAATAAATATCATATGATTGATGATTTAGTCTGTTGTCCTGCCAGCAGATTATAAAACCTCCATCTTTGTTTACTGTAATTCCCGCTTCTCTTTGTCTGGAATTTATAAGACTATCGCTTACATTATGGTTTATACATATTTTATTACATTCTGAATCCAGCATTTGAAAATAAACGTGGTCTCCGGTGAAGTATGAATTGAATGTCCAGCTAATTACAAAATTTCCATTTTGATCACAACCGATTTTAGGTAGCTCAAAAGCTCCTCTTATGGAATCACTTATTGTAATCGCCGGAGTCAAGGCATAACCTTCCCGATTGAACAATCGCGCTTTTACTCTTGCTCTGTCAAAAACAAAACTATTACCTTCAATCCAGGTCACACAGAAATCTCCATTAGAACGTACAGCTATATCAGGATTTAGAGCAGTGTCAGTAACCTGATTTACGATAAAATTATTACCCGCAGATTTTCCAAGAAAGCTATACCGCTGACAGTATATATTTCTATGGATAGTAGAAATATTTAATGATCTTCTTTCATCCTGCCATACAATAACAAAATTTCCTGAACTGTCCGATCCTACTTTTCCTTCAAAATGAGAATAAGAAGTATTATCATCATTAACTTTAAAATCCGGAACGAGCTGAGCAAATGAATTTGTCGAAGAAATTATTATCAGAATTGATAAAAGAAATATTTGCAGGAATTTGTTCACTTTATTATTTTTGTTAATAAAATAAAATTATATTTGTAAAATGTCAAAGGATTTTATTAATCCCCATTTCACCTGCAGCATCAATTACTCCGTTATCTATAACCCATTTTAATTGTTCATTAATTACCCTCTCCTGTTAAATAGAATTATTAAGTTTTGATATTATATTTCAATCTGTACTTTTTCTTAAGGGAAAGGAAGTCTATTACTCCGTCTTTTAAAAATTAAAATTATAAATTTCTTTGCAGACACTCTAAATTCACAATGTCGCTAATCCATTCAGAAGCATTGTAAATTCGGCAGGTAATCTTTCCCGTCAGCCGGGCAACGTGTCTCGCTCGACGGGCAGCTTGTCCCGCTCGCCGGGCAACTTGACCCGTTCGCCGGGCAGCTTGACCCGTTCGCCGGGCAGCTTGACCTGTTCGGCGGGCAGCTTGACCCGTTCGGCGGGCAGCTTGACTCGTTCGGCGGGCAGCTTGACCCGCTCAACGAGCAGCTTGACCCGTTCGCCGGGCAACTTGACCCGTTCGCCGGGCAACTTGACCCGCTTAACGAAAAACCTGAATTCCACGTTAATTAGCTTATTTTATGGAGAAATCTTAAGTTAAAACCGGTTTATGAAAACAAAAAAGGCTGATATACTTATCAGCCCTTTTTTTTAAAAATGATTACTCTCCGGAAATTACTTCACCAATATCATTCTTCTCATCGCTGTAAATCCCGGCGACTCCAGTTTGTAAATGTATATGCCGGACGTTAATTCAGACGCATTAAATTCTGCGCTGTGAAATCCCGCCTGCCTGAATTCATTCACAAGCGTTCTTACTTCCTTTCCGGAAATATCATATAATGTAATTTTAACGAAGTCATCCGAAGCCAGATCATAATTTATTTTTGTGACCGGATTAAAAGGATTGGGATAATTCTGATGAAGCGTAAATTTATCCGGCTTTCCGATTATTACTTCGTTGCGGAGATCGTGATATTCGTAATTTCCGTTAAAGTCGATCTGCTTTAATCTGTATCTGTAAATTCCCGAAGGGACATTATTATCTGTGAAAGAATAATTCACAGGCGAGTTTAAAGTCCCGGCTCCGTTAACAAATCCCGCGGATCTCCAGTCTTCATTTATTAGTGACCTTTCTATCTGAAAACCTGAATTGTTTTCTTCTGATACCGTAGTCCAGTTTAATGTGACATTTCTCTGATCAATGTTTGAAGTGAACGAACTCAATTCGACAGGCAGTGTAAGATCGACAGTTACATTCACGCTGCATAAATTATTATACTGCGGATTACTCAGTACATACACCGTGAAGTTACCCGGTGTCGGACCTGAATTTACCATCAGACTGTCATCGTTAGAAAACACAATCTGCGCCTGCGCGCCGTTATAACTGTACACTTCCCAGTTCTGACCGGAAATATCAGTGAGATAAAGTATGTGAGTGTTCAGTGGAACATTTGCCGGACCGGTAACACTGCAGCTTTGTGAAAGAACATTGCCTGATGAGAGTAAAACTGAAGTGATCATTAAAAAACAAAACGGTAAAAAAGTCCTGAATGAAAAAGTTTTAATTTTAGTATTCATACTAATTAGTTTAGTTGAACGAAATTTATAAAAAATTATCATAAATAAAACTGAAATTCTATAATTATAAGATGAGCATTGATAATGATGAAAAATGTTAAGGTAATTTTCCGCTGCCGGCAAATTAACAAAAGGGACCTGCTTTCTTTTCTTTATTTTATTTGTCTTTATTAATAATTTTAGATTGTCCATTTTTGGTGTTTTTTCAGCTTCAATCAAGTGCTTTTGAATATTAAACTCATTTAGGGAATGCGCCGTCAACGGCAGGAAACTCGTAATTAGTAACTCGTAATTTACAACCCGTTATTCCTAATTCCTGCTTCCTGTTTACATGAAAATTTCAGCTGATACTCCTTCCGGATTTATAGATCTGCTCAATGCTTTTGCAGTAATCAACTGAATTTCTAAGAATAATATGTATTTCCCCGCCGGATTGTATTGATTAAATGTAAATTCGGTCTTTGTCAAAAGCAGATATGAACTTTGCAGACGCAGATATGAACTTTGCAGATGCAAATATGAACTTTGCAGATGCAAATATGAACTTTGCAGATGCAAATATGAACTTTGCAGATGCAAATATGAACTTTTCAGATGCAGATATGGACTTTTCAGATGCAAATATGAACTTTGCAGATGCAAATATGAACTTTGCAGATGCAAATATGAACTTTGCAGATGCAGATATGGACTTTTCAGATGCAAATATGAACTTTGCAGATGCAAATATGAACTTTGCAGATGCAGATAAGGACTTTTCAGATGCAAATATAGACTTTTCAGATGCAAATATAGACTTTTCAGATGCAGATAAGGATCACGCAGTTAAAAATGAAACTTCGTTACAGAATACCACCTCTGTTAACTGAAAACTTTTGCAAAAAATAGATAAAGTTTCATCAAACTTTTTAAAAACCCGGACTCGGGCTGGAAAAAGCAATTATCAATTATCAATAATCAATTAACAATTGCCGGATCACTTTTCGCCGTTGTTGGTGTTCCAAAAAATTTGCAGCATTATAACTTAAAGTTAACTGTATATCTCATGCAAATTTTTTGGTCACCAACAACACTGCCGGCGAAGTTTCAAGTTAGTTGCACCGTAAAGTCTGTTGTTGGTGATCAAAAAGTTTGCTCAAGACGTATTGTTAAGTATAAAAAAATTTAAGCAAACTTTTGGAAAACACCAACAACGGCAGGATTATCAATTATCAATTATCAATTAACAATTATCAATTAACAATTAACAATTTCCGAATTACTTTTTTTCGCCGTCGGTAAATTAACAAAGGGCTCACTTTCAATTTGAGTTAGTACGAATTAATTTCGTAGTAATACGATTTTTCGTAGAAAAATGAACTTCTTAACTGAAAGGAACCCTTATGAAACAAATTACAAAATGAATTTACAAGCACTACATTGCATTAGACTGGTCCAAAGCAAATTTTGCATTAGCATCAATCCGTGATTCCGGAACAAAGTTTAAAGTAGTTGAACATCCGCCTGACTTAAAGATATTGAAGCAATGTCTGAAAGAGTTGCCTGGAAAAGAAGATTTTGACAATTGAAGAAACAACTACAGCACAGTGGCTTTATGTTGAGCTGAAAGATTATGTGGATAAAATATTGATCTGCGAACCTTTTCAAAACAAGCTTTTAAACAGCGGTGCGAAGAATGATAAGATCGATTCTGTAAAGTTATGTACACTACTGCGGAACGGATCTTTAAAGGAAGTATATCATACGACAGATGAATTATATAAGCTGAGAAAACTGGTAAGTGTTTATGAAGATTTCGTGAATGCATCAGTTAGGTTGAAGAATCAACGCTCATCAATGTTTCTCTCGGAAGGAAAAGATCAAAAGGAAAAGATTCTGACCGGTAATACAATTAACAAGTTCATTACTCAAAAACAAAATCTAAGCATAGATCATTTTGCTTTGATGAGAAAAGAGTTTGAACTGATATTTAAAAAGATAGAAAAAGAGAATCTGACAATTCAGCGTTTGGTCAGGATATCAGGTATAGCCATCAAACTGGCAGTAATGATCCTTGCAATAGTAATAGATGCAAACCGGTTTGAGAACAAATATAAATACTATGCCTATACCGGATTGGTAAAGCATTTTAAAAAGAGCGGTGACAGAGATTATGGCAAAAGGAATGCCAGCCACAGCAGAAGATTGAAGCGGTGTTACAAGATAGCGGCAAATGCGGCAATTATCGGAAAGAATGACATAAGAGAATATTATGAACATTTATTGCAGAGCAACTAAAAAAAGATCAGCTGAAATAATCTATAAAGAGATTGAGTCCATCAAGATTGATAGTGAGCCCCATAAGTCAAGATGGCAAAAAAAAGATATTTTTTGTCAGGGGCGAAGTATGTACTTGACTTATTTGTTAATAGATGTTGGTGTTCCAAAAATTTGCAGCATTATAACTTAAAGTTATCTGTATATCTCATAAATTTTGTGGGTTACCAACAACACTGCCGGCGAAGTTTCAAGTTAGTTGCACCGTAAAGTCTGTTGTTGGTGATCAAAAAGTTTGCTCAAGACGTATTGTTAAGTATAAAAAAATTTAAGCAAACTTTTGGAAAACACCAACAACGTGACGAAGAAAATAATCAATTAACAATTTCCGAATTACTTTTTTAAAAATAAATTTTTCTATTTCTTCAAAATAAAAAGGACGGAAAAAAAAATATTCCGTCCTGATAAAGTACTGAATTGAAATGTAAGTTCCGTGAAAAATTATTTCAGTTAACACAGGATAATTTTAAAACAAATAACTCAGATAAAGTCTTTGTTCGCTGATCCTTTTGTTATAGTCCGCAACATTCTCAAACGTACCGTGTCTGTGATAGAAGAGATATTCTGCGCCGATGCCGACTCCTTTATATACATTTACTAAGAGTTTCGGATTGAGCACGCCGAAAATGGAATGTCCCGGAAACCCGTTGACCGTATATAAATAATAAAATCTGTACTCAAGCAGGAAATTCACAAATTTATAATTCACTCCCATCTCAAGCATGGTTTTATTTCCGATGGTATAATCGTAATTTCTGTTCGGACCTTTCTGATAAATGGAATTTAATGCTCCCATTGCAACAAAGTTAGTATGTAAACTTCCGAGCATTCTGATCTTACTTTTTGTCTCTGTTGTATTGTAGATCAGTCCCACTCCCACGCTTTGCGTACCTAATTTAATTATAGTGTTGTAGTAATAATCATAGTCATGAAACACACCGAAGACAAGTGTCTTAGCGTCTTTTTTCTTAAGTATATTTTTGGCGGTTATAAGCCCGTAAGCGGAGATCCACGTAGAAGGCGCATCGTTTTTACCTGCGTCAAATCCCGCGCGGATACGGAAAAATTCGAAGGGATTATATTCCTTGTCTTTGCCTATTTCCTTTCCGTAGATGAAAAGTAATTCTACCATTAAATGACTCTTGTCGAAGTTAACGCTTGAGCTTGGGTTAATTCCCGCATAACCTACATTAAGTCTGCTGGTTACCGGAAATACATCATTAACATTTGCAGGTGTTCGTCTGAACATATCCCCGCTGATAAGTCTGTTAAATCCTCTCGCGGGATTTAAAATAGTTGATATTGTTTCACGGACAATTCTGTTCGGACCGGAAGTGCTTTCATCAAGAATAAGCGAAGAAAGTCTGTATGTCATTTCACCAACCATTGTTCCGCCGAGAGTTGTCTGCAGAATATCATTTGTCTGCGGAGGATCTGTTTCCATAAACATTTCCCACATCAGACTTCCTCCGAATGCAAAAGGAATTGATTCCCAGTAAGAAAATCCGGTTGACCTGGCAGTGTTAAAATATATACTGCCGTGGAACGGATGTCCAAACTGATTCACAACAAAAACGTCATCATCCCAGACAAATCCGGTATCAAGATTATGTCTGACAGACTTGAATGAGATCTTTGCAAATTCCGCCCCGGAAACATAATTATTAAATAATGAAAGACCGATATTCATACCTGCTGCTTCATATATCGGAACAAGCAGACTGCTTCTTTTTAAATACTGCGGATAAAATCTGTGATACTTTAATGTATCGGATCTTTTTGTGAAATTATTTTTTCCGGATTTTAACTTTTTGTTTAAACTCATTTCATAAATACCTGAAGAATTTTCGTTCATTTTTTGACCGGATATTTCTTCGCTGGAGAGAAACCCTTTTTTACTTTCGTTTAGTTTTAATGTTATCTGGGAGTAAGCTGAAACAGTGTAAAAGAAAATACACAGGAGAAGTGATAATATTTTTATCATAAAATGTATAGTTAATTCTGCTTATATTGGTGCCAAATTAACGAATATAAATCTAAAATTCTGTATGAAAATATTGTATATAATTTTATTCATTCTGATTTCTTCAGTAAATATATCTGCTCAGCACAAATCAAATCACGAAAAATGTAATGATGAAAATTGCTGTATGTGGAATTACAGACTTACACTCGGGACTTGGATGACGGCAATGTCAGGAGATGTTTCAGCAAACGGACTTTACGGATATATCGACAACACTTTTTATAATAAATACAACGGAGCTGACTTTTCCTTCTACGGAAAATTTGAAGCTATAAAAGGCAGGTTATCTTATTCAGGTCAGTTCTCATCCGCATATCAGAGTGATAAATTTATATATGATAAAGATTCGCTTTATTCCAGATCAGTAACAACGATCCGGCCTATGTTTATTTCCGGTGATGTTTCCTGGCAGTTTTATGAGAATTCGAAATCGGTATTTGATATTTACGGCGGTATACGAATGAACATTTTTACCAACCTCATTGAAAATTTTTACAGGCAGTCAGGATCCGTACAGGAAGGACAGACTAAATTTTTTATTGATCCGAAAATAGGTTCGGGTTTTTATTACACGCCATTCGGAGAGAAAAAATATTCAAAGTTTTTTATAAAAGGAAATTTTGATGTCGGCGGATTCGGACTGGTTTCATTTCTTTCTTTTGAATCTTATCTCGGAGCAGGTTATAATGTAAATAAATTGCTGACTTTAAATTTAGGATACAGGTATATTGATGTTCATTACGGTACGGATACTTATCTGATTGACAGCGGGCTTCAGGGATTTGAACTGACGGCGTCGACATATTTTTAGGTCTGTGGCGCGGAATTGTATTCTGTGCAATAAACCACTTAGTGGTATCAGCCGGCATTGCTAATTCCCGGCATCCAGGTTATACTTTCCGATATTGCCTTGATCTTACTTGCTTCCGTTAAGAAATCTTTAACCGGAAAAATCGAAGATCAGATTAAGAAGATGAGATCAATTTGATTTTATCAGCCAATGTTTTTTTCATTATATTATTTTATTAAGTCTCATAATATTCAACCGTTATAATTTTTTAAATTTAAAATCCTTAACATAAATTTTAATCCGCTCAAATTCATTCTGCATTTTCTGATTCTGTCGTGTCTGCTCTCAGTTATGATTTCCTGCAGTCAGCATGATCCGGGACAGGATCATAATTCTTCCGGTACATCCGATTCAAATCAAATTTCAAATAATAAAAAAGATACGGGATCTCTGATCTCAATTATTGCTGCCGGCGATGTTATGCCCGGCACCAATTATCCGTCCGCATATTCGCTTCCGCCCGATGACGGAATAAATTTATTTGACAGCGTAAAATATATTACCGGCACAGCCGATGTAAACTTTTGTAATCTCGAAGGTACCTTACTCGACTCCGGCGGTAAACCAAAAAAATGCAATACTCCTGACAACTGTGTCTCCTTCCGTATCCCCGAGCATTACGCCGGATATTTAAAGGATGCCGGCTTTGACCTTGTAAGCACCGCAAATAATCACAGCAATGACATGGGTGCTGAAGGCAAATTATCTACAATTAATACTCTCAAAAAATATGATATAGAATTTGCCGGATATTCTGATCACCCGGTTACGATATTCGAAAAAAACGGAATTATATTCGGCTTCACCGCATTCGCTCCGAATAACGGAACACAGAATCTTAACGATATTCCGAATGCAGTAAAAGTAATTTCTGATCTCAGAAAGAAATGTAAAATATTAATTGTCTCCTTTCACGGCGGCGCAGAAGGATATTCCGCGCAGAGAGTTTCTTACGGTAAGGAAATTTATCTCGGTGAGAACAGAGGCAATGTAATTGAATTTGCGCACTCCGCAATAGACGCCGGAGCGGACATTGTAATTGGTCACGGTCCGCACGTTCCGAGAGCGCTTGAATTATATAAAGGAAAACTCATCGCCTACAGCTTGGGAAATTTCTGCACTTACGGTAAGTTCAGTCTGAGCGGACCGCAGGGAGTCGCCCCTCTCCTTAAAGTATTTTTGAATAATAAAGGTAATTTTGTCAAAGGAAAAATATATTCCTTCAAGCAAATTAACAGAGGTGTTCCGGTTCCTGATAATGAATTGTCAGCAGTTAAACTTTTTAAATCTCTTACCGAAAAAGATTTTCCGGAAACTCCTCTTATCATCAAAGAAAACGGTGATGTTGAGCTGTCTGATTAACTTACCATTTTTTAATAACTGATTGAGGAATTATCAGTAAGTTATTTCACAAAGTATTTCCTGCCTTCATCTGAATTTATCAGATAATCATCAGCAAATACTTTTATACCTTCCATAAGATTGGTCACATTCGAAAAGCCTGCATCCGTTAGTATCTGACTGCTGTATGGACTTCTGTTATTGTGTGAACAGTAAACTATTATTTCACTGTTCTTAAGATCTTTGATCTCGGAAATTCTTTTTTCAAGTTCATCACTTGGTATGTTTATCGCATTTTTAAAATGCTTATATCCCTGAAGATACTGCTGCCCTTTACCATCACCTTCAAACTCTTCAGCTGATCTTACATCAATAAGTATAAATCCTAATTCGAATTTTAACTTTGAAAGCAATTCTTCAGGAGAAATATTCCGGAATACAACTCTGCTTTTTTCTATCAAAGGCATTCTGCATTGTCTGCATTTACCTTCGCCAAAATATATTACATCATCACATTCGCTTCCGCAGGGATAACACACATATTCCGCTGAACCCTGTGACTGTGAAACATCAGGTAATAGAAGAATCAAAAATAAACTAAAGACTGAAAATAAAAATAATGCTTTCATAAATATATATTTAACTTTATAAAATAACGGATGTATTTACTTAAGCAGGATCATTTTTTTTATTTCGGTAAAACTGCCCGTTTCCATTTTGTAATAATATACTCCGCTCGAAAGATCTGCGCCGTTGAATTCCGTATCATAAGTCCCCGCATTTCTGAACTCATTAACAAGTGTCTTTATCTCCTTTCCTGTAATGTCATACACCTTGATTGAAATATTCCCGGATACCGGAATGCTGAATGTAATCTTTGTTACCGGATTAAATGGATTAGGATAGTTCTGTGACAATACAAAACTTTCGGGCTGAGTATTTATTTTTGATAAGATGTTAAACCTCTTATTTATCAGAGCGCTTAAAATCCCGTTTATTCTTGTCTGTTTCCATTCCAGATTTTCAATTCCCGTACCGCCTGTAAAATTATCTCCTTCTCCCGAAGAAAGTATTTCTTTATTTATCAGCGCATGCATTCCTTTAGATGTGTTTATGTTATTCAGATAAATTGTATTGTAATCGCTTATCGCTTCTTCAATGTTATTCTGTTTCACTTTTGTCTTTATTATGAAATCTTCCGATAGGTTTCTCTGTGACTCACTGTATGAAGTATCATTAAAAATATTTGAATAGTAAATCTGAAGCGCGCCGTATTCTGAAACCGTTGAGTTTTTTTTCTCATAACAAATAAATATTCTCGATAAACTGGAAACTGCATTATCCAGAAAAGAGCTGCCTGTATTATCCGGGTAATCCGAAATTATTTCCTTATAAATTTCAATTGCTTCCGAATACTCTCCCGAATGTTCTTTCTGATAAGCTTCCAGATAAAGCTCCTGAGCTAAGCCCGGATCATCTGATTCCTGAAAAAATACAGTATCATATAATCCGAATCCTATGTCGTAAAGCGTGTAATTGTTTACTGATCTCTGACCGGACGAATTATCATCATAGGGATTAAAGAGTAACCCGTCGGAATTCTCTATATAAATTTTATTCAGATCAGGTGAAAGCGTTCCCCAGTAATTTTCCCTTATATCAAAAGTATCGGAACCGGTCGGACTCGTTCCGTTTATATAAAAATCGTTATTTGTTAAAGTGAATCTGTTGTATCCAAAAGCCATATTCGGATAGGATTCATCTTCAAAGAAAATTCCCGCGTTTGAAGGCGAGCCTGTAAAATGATTATCTCCGGAGATCCAGTATGTGGAGCCGCCTGAGATTACGGGATGCATATTGGGAACCGATGAGTATGAAAGACAGATATTGTCATTATATGAACTGTTAAAAACATTTTTCAACAGATCAGGCGAAGACAGTAAAGAGTAATAAGTATAATAAAAATCATTTATGATATTATATTCAAACTTACCGTATGATCCGCTTATAAAAATTCCTGACTCCGAATATTGATTACCGTTTACTGTGTTTTGAGAAACGAACGGTGAGCTGTTAAATAAAGTCATGCCGTTACCGGAATTACTGATCGTATTTCCTATAATGTTAAAATATCCTCCGTCGCAAAGCTCCGCATATATTCCGTGATCAAAACCTTTTGTGAGTATGTTTGAGGAAATTGTATTATTCTTTATCAAAATTATACTGCTTCCCGCTGCATATATTGCGTTATTCAAAACATGACTGGTCTGATTGACAAACGAGCAGCCGGAGATTTCAGTTGAATAAGGAATCTCCGTTCCTTCATCATCATTTTTATTCATAATATTAATTCCAAAGTCCGCGTTTTTAATTAGGCAGTTTTTTATTGTATCCTGCGAGCGGTGTTTTAAAGAAATACCGTTCCATTTTTTTGTAGAGTCGGCGGAAGTAAAGACCGCATCATTTGCAATCACCTTCGCTCCGCTGTCACATACTATTCCGGAGTTCTCGCCAAACATCATCTTCGATCCCGGCTTCATTACCAATGAAGTCGTATTTCCTCTGAGATGAAGAGTATAATTATCAGGCAGAATCACTACAGCGCTGTCTTCGAGAATGATTTTCGTGCTGTCTTTGACAAAGAAGTCATTTACAATATCACTGCAAATAGTATGAACGCCTGTTTTAAAAACTATCTTTCCCGGTGAATTTATATTTGCTCCTTCGTTACAAATTACAGCGCCGGGCTTAATTATTAACTCGGAATTTGGGTGAAGAGTTAACCGGCTTTTATTTTTTAAAGTAATTTTATTTGGGGAGTGCAAAATTATTTTAGCCGAATTAAACAAAACAAGTGCTGATGAATCTTCAACAATTAAATTATTATATCCGAATGCGGGAGTGATCATATCAAATGTTTTGCTTTCACTTATAAATAATGCGGCTTTCTTTTTTATTGTAATGTTTGTAATAGTATCTTTAAGCGTATCTCTCGTACTAATGTCGTGATCGATCTTTAAATTCAAATCTATATCACCGGGATTAAGATGTTTTGAAGCACCGTATTCTGTTGCATATACCGGGAAAGTTGTAAAGCTGGAAAGAATTAAATAAACCTCTGTTTGGGCGTCCGGGAATTATAGGATTATTTAAAAGTCCAACTTTGTGCCAAGCTTTAATTGTTCTGTCATCAATTAGAGAATCTGTAATACTTAATGTATCACCACCTCCTGTAAATGCAAACAATAAATCAACATTTGTATTGTTCTCAGTATCATCAAATATCATAAACAAGTCTACTGCAAAACCTATCGTTACTCCATGATTTATATCTCTTTCATCCAAATAAAATGGTTCAATTAATATTGTATCTTTAATTCCATTAATAATATTAAATATTTCAAACTTCCATAGCCCATAACTTATACCACCTAAAACTTTATCTCGATTGGAATTATTATCAAAATAATCACCATCATCAAAATCAATTACTATATAATCATTTGATACAATAATTTTAGAACCTCCTGTTATATATTTTATACTATCGGGACCAATAGGCCAGAATGGATCTCTATCTGGATTACTTCTTATTAATGAATACTTTCGATAATTTTCACTAGATGTCGAATTGAATCCACTAAAAATTGCTCCAATTGGACTAACATATATAATTATATCATACAAAGATTTGTTTGTTATTAAAATCTCTGCCTTTTGAATAATATTTTGGGAATTACTCTCATTAAAATTTAAACTTAGTAAAATAATTATCAATAATTTTTCTTTCAATTATAACTTATTTAATTAATAAAATTTTTTGTGAATGCTTTTTATTATTTATAGTGATATTTACAAAATAAATCCGGAGCTTAATTCTGGTGTGTATGTTTTGAAATTATAGTTTCCGGAGTTTAATACTTTGTTTTCAATAACTTTTTCCCAGTTTTCCAATAGAATTGTATAACTTTAATTTCAATTCTGATTTTGAAATTAATTTTATGTTAATTTGAAAACTAAGATTGTGAGGTTAGGAAAAAATTTGAATGTCAAAATTATCAATTAAATTTGATTGATTAGAATTTATCGAAACGGTTTGACCTTCTTTATCAATTTTATAGACTAATATATCAATATCCTTATCCCCTCTATTTTCATTAGATAATATTTTATTGTTATTCCATTTCCTTATAGCGCCAGATACTATATAACCTGAATCTGATGTATTATTTATATTATATTGACTTATACTTTTATTAACCGGATATGCATAGGAATTTGCAGAAATTATATTACCTGATGAATCAACAGTCAAAATTTTTGCAAATTCATCTCCGTAATAATGTCCAAGTACAAAATTGTTTTGAAAATTTTTTATTATTTTATCACTTCCAATTGAGTTGGCTAAAGTATCATTTATGTAATTTTTTTTCCATAAAATATTCCCGGAATTATCAATTTTCATACAAACTAAATCTCCAAAATTCGTTGTACCAGAAATTATAAAATTGTTTATCGAAAGCTCTGCAAATGAATATAAGCCAATAACGTCAAAGTATCTTCTATTCCAAATTATATTACCACTTGTATCAGTCTTAATTATAAATCCATTTATTCCTTTAGACCCTGAGATATAATATGAGTCATCATTAAACATAAATGAATTATTGTGAGATGTATAATAACTATTAGTTGGTATGCTATCATAATAAGGCTTTGTCCAGATAAGATTCCCACTACTGTCAAGTTTAGTTAAAGAAGAAGTCCAGTAAAAATTTTCTATTAAACTTTGACCTAATAAAACAATATTTTTAAAGTTATTTTCAAAAGAAATTCCTCTGAACAACTGAATATTGGAATTTGAATATTCTTTATGCCATAAAATTTCTCCATCCGAATTCATTTTTAATAAATGTGCATAATAATCACTGAAAGGTAGATAAATATTTCCATCGGGATCTTCTGTTAATGTAATGGATCGATTCAATTTGGTAGAATCACCAATCAATTTTTCCCATAGGATGTTTCCAATTCGATCAAATTTTACAATGTATGATTTTGGGATTTGATAAATCTGTCCTGGTACTTGAATTTCCTTATTACCTGCCATCATATAATTTCCGTCTCGTAATTCTATGCAGTTGAAAGCTTCATCAACAAATGGTCCACCAAAGATCTGCCTCCAATAAACGAGCTGTGCTTGGACTTCTCCTGTCGTCACCATCAAATCAAAAAACTCAATATAAAAAAAACCTTCTCATAAAAATTATAGAAATTTTATCTTCACACATCACATCAAAATCTGTCTGATACTCTACCACCTTCGCCCTGCTGTCACAGACTATCCCGGAGTTCTTGCCAAACATCATCTTTGATCGGTTTCATTATCAAAGAAGTCGTATTTCCTCTGAGATGAAGATTAAAATCTTCCGGAAGGATCAGGACTGCGTCGTTTTCGAGAACGATCTTTGCGCTGTCATAGATCGCAGTTTTATTTATATCGAAAAAATACATGTGAAACTTATTTATTTATGCCGTTTATGCCGTTGTTGGTGTTCCAAAAAGTTTTTACTTTATAAACTTTTTGTGCCGTTGTTGGTGTTCCAAAAAGTTTGCACTTTATAAACTTTTTATCTCTGTTCTGTCTCCGCAAACTTTTTGGTCACCAACAACCATACTGCTGCCAAAGTCACGTTTCCGTTTGTTGTTGGTCACGCTCGCTCCGCTCACTAAGACCAACAACGGCGGAAAAAGTCACGTTTTTTATGCCGTTGTTGGTGTTCCAAAAAGTTTGCACTTTATAAACTTTTATCTCTGTCCTGTCTCCGCAAACTTTTTGGTCACCAACAACCATACTGCTGCCAAAGTCACGTTTCCGTTTGTTGTTGGTCACGCTCGCTCCGCTCACTAAGACCAACAACGGCGAAATAATTTGTTGTTGGTCATGCTCGCTCCGCTCACTAAGACCAACAACGGTGGAAACTTTATTTCTTAAATTAATCCTCAAAGCTTTAACGACACATTAAACATTATATTCCTCGGTGTCAGGTATCTCGCGGGATTATAAGGATAAGGCTCCAGCGGCGCCTGAAGATCAGGATAAAGCGGGTCATTATAAAAATTAGGTGTCGGCTGTCCGAATTCATAAGCTTCTCCTGTTACGGGATTTAATATCGTTGAATTTTTTGTATTAAAAAGATTCTTGATTGAAATTCCGATAACAAGATCCATCGAGTAAAGCGGTATGTATTTATCTATATCAAGATCCACCCAAAACCAGTTCTCGCCGACTTTACCGTTTATGTTGTTAATGTCTGACTGATATTCCGGTCTACCGCTTTCGAGATCACCGATGTAAATCTGTTCCGTATATCTTTTTCCCGACTGGAAAAATATTCTTGATTTAAAAGTAATGTCATCCAGAATATTCTTAGCAAATCCAAACAATCCTTTTCCTTTAGGAACATTAAAATATAAATTTGCGCTTGCCTGTATCGGTTTGTCCCATGAAAGAAATGTTTCGGAAATTGTCTCGGCTGCGCCTGTGGTCGCTACTACAAATCCCTGATCAGATGACGAACTCTTTCCGGTTGCCACCGAATATGTGAAATTAAATTTTCCACTGAACCATGCGCCGAGCCGCTTTTTATATTCGACTTCTATTCCTCTCGATCTTGCGTAATCCTGATTGAAATAAGTTATGAATGACTGTCCGATAAGTCTGCCGCTGTTGATACGGATGCTTCTGGTCGCAACATAGTCATAGATATTTTTATAATATGCGGTTACGGTCAGCACGTCATCATTTGTGAACTGATTTCTGATACCGAGTTCATAAGCGACTGTAGTCTCCGGATTTAGATTCGGATTTCCGTATTTCTGAAAAGTGGACTGAGCCGCCTGCGGATTTATCTTTGCGTAAACAAACTGAGGCTTAGGTCTTTTTGAAAAATGTCCGTAAGAAAAGAACAGCGTCTGATTATTTGTAATAGGATGAGATATTCCGAGTCTCGGAGCGATTCTTAATTTTACATTCCTTCCGAATAATGTAAATGAATCATCTTCATACCCCTGTCTTGTCTCGGGCGTGATGGTGGAAACATTTGTATCCTTCACAGCGTCATCCACATATTTTCCCGGCATCCAGTAATCAAGTCTCAGCCCGTAATTAAGTATCATTCCTTTAAATGTAATGCTGTGCTGTCCGTATATATCACCGAACGAAGGATATACTTTGTAAACGTCATTATTCAGTCCGAAAGGTTTTATCCACGGCTGATAAATGTCCACAAGCTGCATCTCCTGAAAACTCGTTTCTATACCGGCTTTGAGTTTACTCTTTGTAGTGAAGTTGTGTATGTAATCTATTTTAGCTGAATATTCATTTACATAGTGGTCATGCCACGTGAAAGGATTTCCGATATCATAAAATCCATTACCGGGAATGATACCTGTCCGCAGACTGTCAATAAAGTAATATTCAAACGGCGCTTTGATCAGATCAAACGGTTCATCATACTGATCCCAGTTCCTGCCGTTTGCATCCACTCTTAAGTTTGTAAAAAAGTTATTAAGCTTTATCTCATAAAATGATTTCGGACTAGTAGTGTGAGTCCAGCTTACAGTATGAAAGTAACTGTTCTGTGTGTATGTATTCGCAAGATCAAGTATATCCTGAAAATCATACTGATATCCGGGAGACGGTTCGACATATTCGAGATTGGTCTGCAGCGTACTTGAATTCTGATTTATGGAAACTGACTGATTGAACGAGTAATTTAATTTCATTGTCTCTGTCATTCTCCAGGTAGCTTTTCCGAGCCAGTACCAGCTGTTATCCTGACGCGGTGCGAATTTTGTTCCGCCGAATGTGGAAGAGCTTACGAAGCTTGATTTCTTTCCTCCGTTGTTTATAAAGAATCCGTCAGAGAGTCCCATGAAAAAACTTCCGAACAAAGTGATCTCTCCCGGCGGCTTGATGTTTAACGCCTGGAATAAATATTTAGTGATCGGCTCGGGACCGCTGAGATTCATTTCCAGTACGTCCGTATTGAAACTGAATCCTGAGTTTTTATTTACTCCGAAATTATCTCTCTTATATGAAAGAAAAAAATTAACTTCATCATAACTGCCTTCTTTTGTTCTGACATTCACAACGCCGCTTGTCGCCTGACCGTATTCGGCGTTATATCCTCCGGTAATGACTTCCACTTCTTCAAGAGAATTAGCTGAAAGCTGCAGCCCGTAACCTGTTCCGGAAAGGGGATCCTGCACTGACACACCGTCGATGATATATGAATTTTCATAACTTCTTCCTCCGCGGATATGGATCTCGTTGTCTTCTTTTACAACGCCCGCCTGCTGCGTGATGACATCGGAAATATCAGATACAATAGATTTCGATATGTCATCGCTTGAAATAATATGACTGCTGCTGGTCTGCTCAATATCCATAAGAGGTCTGTCACCGACCACTTCGATTTCCTGATCTACGGTATATGAAGTTGACTTCAGCACAATAATAAATTCCTTTTCCGCGCCCGAAGTCACCTGCACATCTGTATATTCAACTGTCTTAAAACCTTCAGCCGAAACCTGCATTGTATAACTTCCGGGAGATACTTCCAGTATTGTGTATGTCCCGTCATAGTCGGAAACTGCGCCGAGATATGTGCCTTTCAGTTTTATGGTAACTCCGTCAAGCGGAATACCTGAACTGTCCTTGACAGTACCTTTGATAGATCCGTTCTGCTCCTGCGAAAATCCGTTACCGGCGCAAAGCAGAATTAAGATCAGTAGTAATTTTTTTGTCATAAAAATATAATTAGAAAAACCAGTTAGTAGTTAGTAGTTAATAGTTAGTAGTTAATATTTTTCTTTACTCGTAATTCGTAATTCGTAACTCGTAACTTAAAACTATTTTTTTATCTATAGTTGAATTCATTTAAAACAATTTTTCTAAACAGATCTATTGAAGCATTTGGATTTCCGTTTAGCTGATAGACCGGCATTGTCATGAGAATATTTTTTGGTGAACTCGCTGCGTCTTTAATTGCGATCACAGTATTGGTCTGACACGCTGTGCTTATCGGCAGTCTGTAAACGACCTGCGCAGGCGGCGTGATATTTATGCCGCGTATCCTCTGAAGAAGAGTGCTTGAAGTAAGCACAGGATAACCTGTATCTTCGTTTATCAGAGATGTCCCGCCTGGGATAAGAGCAATAGTGCAGGTTGACAAGCTGTCAATCGGAGCAAAGTTTATAAGATCGCCCTGTCCCTGCACCTCGGCATTCGGAAGACCGGTTGTGAAAAATAATTTACCTCCCGACTGCAGATAGAAGGGGAGTGAGTTCTGAGCCAGATCGAAGTTCGCATTATCAGCGGAAAGATTTCCTCTGTTAGCGCTCCATATTACAATTTCAAAAAGTCTGAGTGTTTCTATAAACATCGGATTGACGATCTTCGGTATCAGATTTCCGCCGCTGGATTTAATGTCAAGCACATCATAGGAAAGAGTATCCATTGCATTGACAAAATAATTTTCCGCCTGCGTGAATTCAATAAGCGGCATATCCTTAATAAGAAGTATCCTCGCTGTCTGCGCTTTCACATGCCAGATCCTTCCTGTGTCCGGCATCTGTACTATCGGACTGAATGCGCCTGCATCATCTTCCACGCGGAGGTAAAGAATGTTGTCTGCGTTCAGAGCAAGTCCGCTGTCCTGTGTCAGCGTAAGAAGATTTACTGTTGCAGGCACTCTTCTGAAGTTATTCGTGTCATTAAGCGACCAGTGATAAAACGCCAGGTTTTCATCTCCGTCTGCATCTGATCCTGTCCATTTAAATGTAGCGAGCGGGAAAGTCGTATCCGGAATTTCCGTACCGGCGTCGAAGCTTACGACCGGCGGAGTATTGACTACGGGATAGAGATTGGTTGCAGGAGTCGGATCTGTAAGACCTTTGTTATCAACAGCAGCTACAAAAAATCTGAATGTGCTGTCGCTGCCTGTGATTGACAGAATAAAAGTACTGTCATTTTTATTTGTGAATCCCCAGTTGACCGAGTCAAAAGAAATTCTGTAACCGGAAATAAATCCGTCCGGATCATCACCCCACCAGTTGATTCTTTTTATTGTAGAGCCGGGCGCAATTACGCTGTCAGGACGGAGCGCCAGATAAGTATTCGGCGGCTGATTTTCAATGGTTCCGGTGATCGGATCGCTGCAGGAGTTCGCTATTATGCAGGTGATAAAAACAAAAAAGTAAGCGGTAAATCTTCTCATATATATATGTAAATTAACTTTTAATATTAATTCCGTTTTTTAAAAATGATGTAAAAATTTTAAGAGAAAATGAGTTATATTTTATTACTTTTAAAGTCATTTTTTCGATTTATTCTTAAATAATATCACATCCGTCCAAAACATTAGGCATTTAAATTAAAGTTAAACTGACCTTAACGTACTTTTTTTTGAGAGATCAAAAAAAGTACCAAAAAAAAATCTTCCCGGGTACTCGGGAAAAATTGCCGGAATTCATTTTCCCTTCAGGACGTCTTCGGCTCACAATTGCTATAAAATTTCCAACTCAAAATTTGCTTCGCATCCCGGGTACTCGGGACAGACAAGGAAATTTTATAAATGCAATTGCTCATGAATTCTTTCGGCAATTTTTCATAGGCGGGTCTGTCTCAAAACATTACAATTTACCACCAAGTCACGAAGGTACTGTATTAAAATGCAACACAAATCAACATATCTTATGTTGATGCTATTGTTTTATAGCCATGTTTGTAATTTACATCAAAGACTTGATTTTTTTTCCATAGTGTATAAATTAAGATCAATAGTTTTCTGGCAACTGCTACTAAGGCAACTTTCTTATTGTTCTTTGAAATGCATAATCTTTTATAAACTCGTTTTAAAGGCTCATTCCATCTGGCAGCTGATAAAGCCGGTAAGTAAACAGCGGCTCTGATATATTTATTACCTTTTTTTGAAATTGGAGTTTTTCCTTTAAAGGTACCTGAGTCATTTTGACGCGGTTCATAACCTGCATAACTTGTTAGCTGTCTTTGATTTTCAATCATGCAGAATCCGTTTGTTTCGCTAATTACTGTAACGGCTGTTATAAATCCTATTCCTTGTGCTGTTGTTATATTTTTTACCCGGTCATCAAGATCTTTATCAGATTTAACCAGTTCTTTTATTTGTTCCTTAATGAGTTTTATCTGTTTTTCGAAAAAAGCTATTTGCTTTTTTATTCTGTTCACAGTTTGAGTATTTGCATCGTGCGAATATTCTTTTGCGTGAAGTTTGTTTTTCAGCTGACTCTTCATTTCTGTAGTGCTGACGAGTTCCCGGGTTAGTTCTTTAAGTTCTTTATATAAAGCAGAGGGAGCTTCCCACTGTTTAAGAGTTTTTTCAATTCCGAACTGCGCTATACCGGCGGAATCAAGACTATCTGTTTTAGATTTGTTATCTAAAGTCTTAAAAAAATTTTTCATTTTGTTAGGTAAAATAACTGAAACAGAATATTTATTTTCACTTAAAAAATAAGCCAGGTTTTCATAGTAAACACCTGTAGCTTCAACAACAAACCATATAGGTATATTTTTATCTTCCGATCTGAAGACATCAATGTTGTTAACTAAATTAATAAGCTTTTTAAATCCTTTAACATCATTGGAAAAAGTATAGGATTTACTATATTTCTTAACTAATGCATCGTCTTGAGTTCCAAAACAAACTGTAATTGAATCTTTAGAGATGTCGATGCCGGTGACTTTTTTAATGAGTTTCATAATTAATTTAAAAGTTTAATTTTAAAAGCAGGAATTCAATAAATAATTAGGCAAGGCTTCTTCATATTCTTATCTCGCTGTCTTATACAGGATTGCTGATCCAATAAATTCAGCATCCTTAAGTACTGTTCAGAATCTAAGAAGCTATGGGGAATGGGAGGAATACCTTCGTGACGATATACTATTAATTGTTGTCTACTCTAATAGTTATCTAGACACCAAACGCCTTCCCATTCCTTTAGCCTAATATTTATCTTGCCTTTATTTTACTTACTTTTTTTATCAAAAAAAATTAACATCAACATACGAGACACTAAGGAAAATATTTTAAAAATAGAAAGCTTTGTGCCTTTGTGACTTAGTGGTTAATTTATATTTCAAGTTTTGAGACAGACTCTATCAAAGGAGGGGCAGGGGAGGTTTTTTCAGTGGCTTGGGAATGAACTGATGCTGCAATCCTAAAAAAAAAATATGCGAAATTATGCTGAAAATAAAATTTGCAAAAATATTTTTTACTTTCCGGGAACGCTCATACTTTTGAACCGTATATATTAATAAAGGGAGGAACTAACGGAAATCAAAAAGTATAAACTCTGAATCTGAAATTAAGAAAGTCTGACAGGAAGAAATAAACAGAGAGATCTGAAAAACGAAATGAAATTATAAAGATGAGAATTGACAATGCAGAATAAAGGAAATGTCAGATGTAAATAAGAAAAGGCGGAAGCCGGAAATAAGATAAGGATCTCAGGAAAGGCGGTAACAATACTCAGCAGAGTAACTAAAAAGTTTAAAGTTGTCTCCGCTGAGTCAAAAGAAAGGTTCAAAATGCCCGGAAATGTGATCTGTATAAAAGACAAAGCCGCCGGAAATAAAAACGAAGAGGAGTAAATGTGTAATTATGAACTGTGAATGTGAAGAAATTTTCAGTGAAAGGTCTGCGAAGCGGAGTGAAAGGTTTGCGAAGAAGAGTGAAAGGTCTGCGAAGCGGAGTGAAAGGTGTGCGAAGAGGAGTGAAAGGTCTGCGAAGCGGAGTGAAAGTTCTGCGAAGCGGAGTGAAAGGTTTGCGAAGCGGAGTGAAAGGTCTGCGAAGAGGAGTGAAAGGTCTGCGAAGAAGAGTGAAAGTTCTGCGAAGAGGAGTGAATGGTCTGCGAAGAAGAGTGAAAGGTCTGCGAAGAGGAGTGAAAGTTCTGCGAAGAGGAGTGAAAGGTCTGCGAAGAGGAGTGAAAGGTCTGCGAAGAGGAGTGAAAGGTCTGCGAAGAAGAGTGAAAGTTCTGCGAAGAAGAGTGAAAGTTCTGCGAAGAGGAGTGAAAGTTCTGCGAAGAAGAGTGAAAGTTCTGCGAAAAAGCGTGAAAAGAAAAATTTTATAAAAAGTGAAAAATATTTCAGTAAAAAAATTTAAAAATCAGTAATACAAAAAATAAAACTGCCAGGAATACTTACAGAGAACCGCTTCCGGAAGCGGGATGGTACTGGACTATGCGCCGGACTATCCGCATATGTGACGAATCAGAAGTGACAAATTTAAAATTTATGTTTGCATTTAATATTTATTCAGAATGGTTTATTATCTAAACACTTTATAAAAGCAAAATTTTTAGTAATTAAAATACTGGATTTAAAATGAAAACACTGATCACACTTTTAATTTTTTTAGTTTCTGTTTCAAATGTATTTTTTCAAAGCAATGAAGCCAGAGCAACTAATATTATTCCGTTGGCTTATAAAAATGCAATCGGCGATATAAGTTTTCTTGGTCCGCTTGCAAACGGATCCAGGACTTATCAGCTTATAATTCATTCAAATCTCTTAACTGATTATCTCGGAAAAAAAATAACTTCGATCGCATATAGATTACCTGCAAGTGCCGGTACTAACTGGCCTACTTCAAATGTTACATTTTCTAATTACAAAATATTATTAAGCGGTAGTGTGACCCCTGCTAACAGAAGTCTTGCATTCTTTAGTGATAATGTTATTGGACCGCAGACACTGGTAAGATCAGGATCTCTGTTTGTTCCTGCAGGTTCATATCCTTCGGGAAATTCTCCGAATACTTACGGTCCTGAAATATTTTTGATGTGCCATATACATATTCGGGAGGAAATTTATTAGTCGAAATTCGTCATACAGGATTTACAGGAACTTCACAGACTGTTGATGCTCTTTCATCTTTCACAGGAGGTTATAATTTAACTTATAGTGCATGCTGGAAAAGTTCTGATACTGCGACTTATAATGCAGCTTCAGGAAATTTTTCAATTGTTAAGCTCTTTAGTGCTGGAAGTAGTTCCAAATGACAAAGAATATGAAATAGGTGATAATCAATTTACAGGTGCACTTTCTTTTGATGCTAAAACATATCAGTTGTTGATTCATTCAAATCAGTTGACTCAATTTATTGGTAAAAAATTAACGGCTATATCTATGAGAGCATATAGTGGAGCAAGTTCCAGTTGCCTTCTAATGTTACATTTTCTGATTACAAGATTTATCTCAGCGGAAGTGTGGATCCTGCAAACAGAAGTCTGGCATTTTTTTGCCAATAATGTAACGGGACAGCAGAGACTTGTCAGGTCGGGACCTCTTTGTCATTCCGTCCGGATCTTATTCATATGGAAATTCCCCAAATGCAACAGGACCCGAAATAATTTTTAATTCTCCTTATATATATAATGGAGGAAATTTACTGATAGAAATTCGGCATAAGGGATTTACGGGCACATCTCTTTCTGTGGATGCAAATATTCTTCCGGTCTCAGGATACGGTACAGATTTCAGTGCGTGTTATAAATCTACAGATACAGCTACTTTCGGTGCTCTTGAAGGTAGTTTTTCTACTATCAGGATCTCTTCTTCTGAACCATTGGAACTGAATTTAAAAGCATACATTCAAGGAAGATATTCCATACTGCAAACATGATGGTGCCGGATACTTCTAAAGTATTACTCAGACATTCATTCTCACCATATGCTCCTGCTGACACTGCAGTTGCATTATTAGGATCAAACGGAATCGGAAGTTTTAATTTCAGTCAGGCTCTGCAAGCTACCGCTTATTATTTTGTAGTCATGCACAGAAATTCCATTGAAACATGGAGTGCTAATACAATTACATTTGTAGGAAATGATGTAAGCACAAGTATTGCGGCTAATCCATCCCAGGCTTATGGAAATAATTTAATACAGGTGGATAATGGTCCGAATGCTTTTGCAATTTATAGTGCCGATGTAAATCAGGATGGTACAGTAGATCTCTCTGACGGAAGTCTTATCGATAACGATGCAATTAATTTTGTTTCGGGATATATATTAACTGATATAAACGGAGACTTAATAGTCGATGTGGCTGATGCAGTGTTTGCAGATAATAACGGGTTTAACTTTGTTGGTAAAATTACGCCTTAATTATGAAAAGCCGACTTCGTTTACTGTTGTGAATACCTCGAGAAATTATCTGTCAAAATCCAGGAGCTCTGTTACTTCAATATCGGATAATTTTTCTCAGACACTATGACGCCGTCAGTGTTCCTGACAGTATTTTATGACGGGGATCTGAATAATAAAGTGAATGAAAAATGGAGAAGGACCTATTATAACAGAGGCGTGAATGACAGGAATGTCCCGACTGCGATTACTTCAGACAGTCTTCAGAATATTTATGTAACAGGATATACAAGAACCGAAACGCCCGGAAATGATCTGGACTTTATGACAACGAAGTATAAATTTCAGGACGGCAGCAACGAATGGGGAGGAGGCGGAGTGAAATTTTATAATAATGATTCAATGCCTTCTTCAAAGTATAACGACCGTGCTTCGACAATAAAACTTTCCAAGAACGGATACATATATGTAACCGGAATGAGCGACGCATCGCCTTACGGATATTCAATAGTGTATTATAAGCAGGAAACAACAATCGGTATTCCTGTGCTTTGTGGAAAGGGGCATTCATCCCGAAGTTTGAAGAACATGCCAATACTCCGGAAACAAATATGCAGCGCTGGGCAAATATAGAAGTGGACAGTTACAGCAGTCCGATACTAATTGCAATGCAGTGGAATGAATACGGCGCAGAGTGGAAGGCGAGAAAGTATGACTCGGAAGGGAATATAATTTATACGATCGGTAAAGATGATAACAATATTAATTCAGATCAGTCTCTGCTTTCGTCTGAGTCCCGGGAAAGCGCCGGAGACTCAGACGGGGGACAAGATTTATATATTGAGAAGATGCTCTGCTTTCGTCTGAGTCCCGGGAAAACGCCGGAGACTCAGACGGGGGACAATTATATATTGAGAAGAGGCTCTGCTTTCAAAACTCCCCATTATAGGAAGTTTTAGTATAGGGGGTATTAGTTTTGATAAATTTTCAGGTAATTCTATGGGCTAAGCAACTTAGATAAAAATGCTCCTACAACTGTAAATAAGAAACTGACGAAAACTACCCAAAACAATTTAGAACGAAGTTTAGTTAAATTATTGTGTCTTTCAATTCCGTCTCCAATGAGAAAAGTAATTTGAGGAAAAAGTAAGTAAATAAACAATATTCCTATAAGAGTTAGGACGAATAGAATTAGAACAAACAGAACAGTAAAACTAGGATGTTGCTTTGTATAGTCATCCGAGAAATAAATGTAAAAAAGTTGTTTCCCACAAATAAAACTGTAAGTAAAAAAAAGTATTGAGAATGCAAAATATAAAAAATTAATTCTGGGGTAAAAGGGTTTAAAAGTTTTTAGTCTTTCTTCTATTTTAGATTGAATAATGTATGCGTTCTGTTTATCAACACCAGTTATATTTAATATAATATCAGCAACATAAGTTTCCTGGTCTTTAATTGTTTTTTTTGTTCCAAACAATAATTCTATTTCTTGGTCTTTGTCTTTAGCTATGATTTTAAGCTTATATATTCTCCTATTCTTTGAATTTTCGTCATTAATTACGTCTTCAATTGTAATATCTGATAATGAGCTTTTATCTGTATAGCTAAGTATAAAAGAAATTTTACCATTGTCCAACATGTTAGAAATTTCGTCATACAATCTATAAAGTTTTTGTTCATCAATTACAATTGGAAAATCATATTTCTGATTTATTTTAACTTCAGGCATTGGGTAAAATAACGTTATTAATATTTAATTGGAATCAAAAACGCTCCATTAAAATTATTTTATTGACAATCCTTACTTTTTTGTAGTAAGATGAATATTTATATTTGAAATCTGTTACTGAATCTCTAGCTTTCAATCAGTAAACAAATTTCTGAACACTTGGTCTATATCCTCCCTCTCTGTAAAAGAAGTTGATAGCACTTTGTCTTGGTATCTAAAGTTGAAGTCATAAAAGTAAATTTCAGCTTTTATGATAGAACCGTTCTCAGCTTTTTTGCGCTTAGCTTTACGAACACTGGAGTCAATGATTGTAATACCTTTTGATTCCCAGTTTTCTCTGATGTAGCTTTTATTGTATTTTCCATAAGTCAATATAAGGATAATCAAAAGCAAAAACATCTCAATGTATGATGTAAAGTCGGAAAAATTAATTCCGAAAATATTTCTAATTCAAAAATGAAAATTTCCGACAAGAATATTTTCGGAAATGAAGCGACTGATACAAAACTATTCCAGAACAAACCGAATCCCTTTAATCCGTCAACAGAAATTTCTTATAATGTTTCAGCGGAATCTTTTATTACAATAAAGATCTACAACCTGCTCGGACAAGAAGCAGCGTCACTTGAGACATGCAAGAGTGCCGTAGACTCAGAAGGTGGAATCTCTTAATTGAATAGTGCAAAACTGCCAGAAAGAATTGTGCATAGATATAGCAAAATTCAGGACTAAATAAAAAGTTTTACCAAACAAAGTATTTAACAAAAACTATTTTAAAACATCTATGAGCAATAAAATATTTGAATCAATTTTAGATGAGAAAATATCATTCTTTAAATTTACATTTGAGCAAACGGCAAAGAATATATTTATTGAAGATGGAGGAAAGTTAATTCACCCAGGGGAATATGGTACATATCGTGAAAATGCATGCAAGGACTTTTAAGAATGATTGTCCCTAATAAATTAGAAATAGGAAATGGATTTTTATTAACTGATAAAGGCTCATATAGTACACAATGTGATATTGTAATATATTATAGAAATTCAACACCTTTAATAGAAAATTCAGAAAGACAAAGATTTTTCCCAATTGAAACAATTGCTGCAGTTGGAGAAATAAAATCTGATGTGAATAAAAAAGAGTTTTCTGATGCTTTGAATAAACTTGCTAGAATTAAAAAATTACGAGAGGAGGTTTCACACCCTACAATATTAAAAAGGGTTCATCCAGGAATCTTTAATCCCAAAGAAAATCCGTTTGACAACATTTTTACTTTTTTAATTTGTAATAAGTTCAATTTCAATTGGAAAAATATAGAAAATGAAATAGATTCATATTATGAATCAGATATTCAACCATGGCAGAAACATAATTTAATTTTTAGTATAAATGATGGTTTATTAGCATATCATAACAATGATGTTAATACAATGATGTATCCATATATAAAGGAAAAATTATATAATAGATTAGTCCTACCGGGAGAGAATAGTAATTGCCATTTTTACTTTGCAAGCTCATATATTTTCATGGGAATGTCACGAATACAATTTTATATCCTGATCTTAGTGATTATCTGAGGGTAACAGGAGGATTCATAAGAGATCAAAAATCCTAATATAGTCAATAAATCCAAATCCGATTCACATTCAAAGAGGAAGATTACGGATAAGAGTATTTTAGGAAATGAAATAACTGATACAAAACTTTTTCAGAACAAACCAAATCCATTCAATCCTCAACAGAAATTTCTTATAACGTTTTCTTCGGAAGCTTTCATAACGATAAAGATCTACAACCTGCTCGGACAGGAAGCGGCGTCTCTTGTAAATGAGATGAAGCCGTCCGGAATGTACAAAGTTACATTCAACGTGTCTGCACTTTCGAGCGGGGTGTATTTTTATAAATTATTTGTGAACGGCTCGGCTATTGATATAAGGCGAATGCTGCTGATGAAGTAAGGATGCGAATATAGACTTCAAAGAATACGGTCCGCGAGAGTTGTCCGGATTTTTTATTTCGGGATTCATCAAAGAAATTATTGTAGCTGCTTTAGCCAAAGTGCCGAAGTCAGAAAAAAAAAGCCGTCATGAATAAACACGACGGCTTTAGTTAAATCTAAAATTGTCAATTTTAAAAATTGCAATTTGTCATTTGTAATTTAACATTTGAAATTATTTAATAAGCACCATACGTTTCGTCATTACAAAATTATTACCGTCTCTTCCTATGGCATCAAGTTTATAGAAATAAACTCCGCTTGAAAGATCAGCTCCGTTAAAATCTACATTGTATGTTCCGGCGTTTCTGAAATCATTTACAAGCGACTTCACTTCTCTTCCGAGCATGTCGTATATCTTCAGTGAAATATTTCCTGATACAGGAATGTTAAATGTAATCTTTGTAGTTGGATTGAACGGGTTCGGATAGTTCTGTGAAAGATAATAACTGTTCACATTCTCAACGTTGCTTACAATTCCGACAGGTGTTACAGTTCCGAAATCCGGATTGAGTCTGGGAGTCAGTTTATAATTACTGAATGAATAATACAATACTCCCTCCACGAAAGAAATTATATCATTCTTTGTCAGGAGCGTATATCCCGCCTGAGGCGGATTCTGCAGACCGTCCCAGTTGTTTGTGAATGTGTGGTTTCCGTCCTGAAGCTCGATTCTTGCATTCACATTAGAGTTGTCTGATACGAGTATCTCTCCGAAGTTACGTCTGAAAGTCGTATCAGGAAGCGGGTCTACCGTAGTACATGCAACTCCTGTAGCTGCGTTGACACAGTTTATTGTTACCGGTAAATCCAGTCTCAGCAGTACGCTTTCCCATATTTCCACAGCCATATCTCCGTCCTGTGTTGCATTATTTATCTGACTGGTGGTAAGAACTGTAGCAGCAGGAAGAGGATTTCCCGTTGACAGCAGATTTATTCCTGAACCTGATGCAACATTTATTCTCGTTACGCTGAAATTTTCTTCAACTGTTCCCATAACTCTTACTCTGTCTCCTTTTCTCAAAGCGTCTGTCGGATTACCTGAGATCCAGATACCGCTGTTAGGTCCTGTAGCGTCCTGAATGTATACTCTTCTCGGAGCGGTCTGATTTCCGCCTGCGCTTGAAAAATTAATTCCGGGAATGTCAGATGTATCCGCTGTAACAATTCCTTCCACTCCTCTTACATCAAATCCTTCGAATGCAGACCTTCCGCCGTTATTCGGACAGAACTGTACATCACGAATACCCATTGAATCATTTGATCTTACTTCGTAAAATAATGTTGATCTGTTAGTATCCGTCGGCAGTAATTTCACACCGCCTGAGTTATCTTCAGCCCTGAAGAAATATTCAACCAATGTTCCGAGATTAGCCGGCGGCATTTTTGTTGAATAAATATTTCCTGTGATCAGAGGCATATTCTTACTTTGAAATGCGCCTTGATTGAATCTGTAAAAAACTTTCATGTCCGTAATGGTAGCTGTACTCAAAGAAGGATCCGTTGCTGTAACGCTTACTGTCACACTGTCCGGAGGCGTAGGCACTCCCGGGTTTCTCGTAGGACTTGAAAGCTGAGGCGGCGCGTTACCGAGACTCAGATCATTCGGATAGATCGGTACAATAACATAAGGAAGCTGGCTTCCGAAAGCGCCTTCATTGTTTGCGCTTATAATAACTCCTCTTACATATTCTACAAATGTTCCGATAGTCGGATGAGCCCATGTCCTTAAAGTGTCGCCTGACGGGGAAGTGGAAAAGAAATTAGAAAAATCCCTTATATACATTCTGTTACCGTTTTCATCAACTATGCTCCAAGGCTGTCTGTTGCCGATATTGCCTGCAACTGTTACGTTTCTGATTTCAATATACATACCTTCGTATTTTTCACCGTCAACATAATTTATCGTTCCGCCGTTTGGATAATCTCCATTTGCAAAGTTAGAAATTGTAACCGGGATCGGAGCCGGTCTTTTTGTTGAAGGTCCTGACTGTAAAATATCTATTGTATAACCTGTAGCGGTATCTAATGCTAACTGCGTTAAAGTGTTTGCAAAATTAGAACTCGAAGTTGAGCCGAATTCCTCAACCACTCCTCTTACTCTGATTATAGTTCCGGTGTCAATTAGATCCAGAGCTGTCTGCGGTCCTCTGCTGCCCTGTCTGATGACAATTCCACCGAACGTTCCGTTTGCAGTATCCTGCGCATAACAAGTCCAGCTTGAAGAACCTCTCATCATAGTTCTGAAATCGTTATTGGCAGGGGAGACTCTCGGCGGAGCTACGACTCTTGCGACGAACTGAACCGAATCTCCGAGAAGATCCGATTTATCCCTTCCGAGCGCAAGCGAATCAGGAGACTTGGTTTGTATCTGCTGCAAAGTTACGCTGGTGAAATCGCCTCCCATTATATTAAAACCAAGAGAGTATATAATGAATGCGGTTATAAAAATAACCGGTAAGTGTTTAATTCTTTTCATGATGTTTTTTATAGTTATTAATTTTTATGATTATTAGTAGTATAATTAGAAATATTAAAATATTATTTGTAAATAAAAATCCCTGTTTATTTTACAATTACAAACTTACCTTTTTTTACTTCACCTGTATTTGAATCCTTAACAGTAAATAAATACAAACCGGATGCGATCGCCTGTTCATTTGTTGTAATAAGATTCCATGCATGCTCGCCGCCTGCGAATTTCTGCGTCCCGTCAGAGTAAGTAGTAAACCATTCTATATCGCTTCCGTTATAAGTCGCGGCATCGTGTGTAAATTTATCCACCAAATCGCCAGCAATAGTCCATACAGAAATCTCACAGTTCGACGGCAGATTATAAAAATAAATTTTCCGCAAAAGCTCTTTCCTGTTCCCGGATCCGTCCCAGACAGCGCTTCCGTAATACGGATTAGGGTAAACACCGACTTCTGCAGACGCTTCATTGTTGGCGGGAGTACCGACTATTATCCTTTTTGAATTACCTAGGATGCTGCTTTCCAGTGAACCGAGATTCTGTGTAATGTCTCCTTTGTCAAATGCCGTGACAGAGTAAACATACTGAAATCCGTTAAGCTGATTCGGGAAATCAAATTTATAGTAATACGGCGTTGTATCTCCGTCAAAATATTTCGGCGATGCAAGCTTTATAAAATTAAATCCGGTGTTATTGCTGACGTTATTATAAGCGCTGTCAAATTCACCCACGAGTTTCAGCTGTTCAGTAAGATCAGCAGTCAGATCAAGATCAGAACCCGGATTGGTTCTGTAAATTTTGTATCCTTCAAAGTCCTGAATATTTGAGATAGGATCTATAGATCTTTCCGCATTTGCCGCCCAGAAAAGAGTAACACTTTTGTCCTCCAGCACAGTCTTTACAGTCGGTATATCCGGCGGTGAAGGAAGTTTGTAACCGTTGTCAAACGCGCTCTGAGCCCATCCCGCGGAGACATTTAAATTCTGTCTCTGATAACTTGAATCCCATGTCGTCGGATCAGTACCGGTCTTTTTAGCACAGACGACAGCAAACACAATGTTAATTGTATCCTGCAGATGTCTTAATGAAAGCTTTTCACCGTCATCTTTGTAAAAAGGACCGTATGAAATTATAGTTGATCTGTTATTTGGAGTATGTCTGAGTTCGTCATTTCTTGAAGGAACAGACGGATTGCTTAAAGAGTCAAGCGGAGAGACGCTGAGATAACCGTTTAGTTTTTCATACTTGCCGCCGCCGTTTTGGTTACTCTGATCTACAGTTGGTGAAAGATACAAAATTCCTGTTGCATTTCTAAACTGCCATATAGAATACTTTGTTTTACTGTTAATATTTTCCTGCGCAGGTTTTGGCGAAAGACCAAGCAGCTTAAATGCAACATAAGAGTCTGTAAATCCGGGATCTCCGTTGTAATCATATTCATACCACATTCTCAGAGTACTGTCATATCCGTCAGCGCCTTTATTGTAAAAAGACGTTCCGCCGGGAGGAGTTATGTTGGTATTTCTGATCACGCCGTCCGCCCACAGACCTATATAAATACTGTCGATAGGGGATGTGTCGCCGTTGTATCCGACGTTGATTATTTTATAATTAAGTATGACCCAGTTATTTGCAAAGTTAAAATCATAGCAGTAAGTTTCAAGCAGAACTTTTATACCGAGAGGAACGTGATTGACAATCGGCGTACCGTTAATTACGGTATTAGTATCAAAAAATTCACAAACGAAATCCTGATGTGAAATTGCTTCCGGTCTGAAGTTAGAGAATTTTGTAAAGAAGATCTTTCGAGAATTCCCTGACCGGGTGCGTTTGAAAATTCAAATCCTTCTCCGCGGTTTGCGCTTGAAACATCGACTGCGCCTGTCGTTACTCTTATCTGTCCCGCCTTTGATCCGCCAACCCAGATGCCTCCTACAAATATATTTTCTATTCCGGAATTGATCGGATACTGACATGACGGCTGATTCGGGAAGTTTGCAAATCCGTTACCGATAGTGCCGTAGTTGGTAATTGTCATTGCAATATTACCGACGTTTGTAAATTTATTATTTACATCATCCTGTATATCACCGGGATAATATCCACCGGCGTTCATTGGATAATAATAAGAAGAAAACATAAAGGTTAAAACGAGCAGAAAAAGTATTTCGGAGCTGCGGGATCTCATTTTTTTAACGGAAAAAAAAAACAATGCGAGTATTCTTTGGGACATGAATTTTTATAATAATTAGTGTGAAAATTAGTATTAAATTAAGATAATTATCACTAAAAGTAAAGATAAAGAAATGAGGTATTAGGTAAACTAATTAATAACTTTTCGTAATCCGCCGTCGGTAAATTAACAAAGGGCTCACTTTCAATTTGAGTTAGTACGAATTAATTTCGTAGTAATACGATTTTTCGTAGAAAAATGAACTTCTTAACTGAAAGGAACCCTTATGAAACAAATTACAAAAAATGAAATTTACAAGCACTACATTGCATTAGACTGGTCCAAAGCAAATTTTGCATTAGCATCAATCCGTGATTCCGGAACAAAGTTTAAAGTAGTTGAACATCCGCCTGACTTAAAGATATTGAAGCAATGTCTGAAAGAGCTGCCTGGAAAGAAGATTTTGACAATTGAAGAAACAACTACAGCACAGTGGCTTTATGTTGAGCTGAAAGATTATGTGGATAAAATATTGATCTGCGAACCTTTCAAAACAAGCTTTTAAACAGCGGTGCGAAGAATGATAAGATCGATTCTCATAAAGTTATGTACACTACTGCGGAACGGATCTTTAAAGGAAGTATATCATACGACAGATGAATTATATAAGCTGAGAAAACTGGTAAGTGTTTATGAAGATTTCGTGAATGCATCAGTTAGGTTGAAGAATCAACGCTCATCAATGTTTCTCTCGGAAGGAAAAGATCATAAAAAGGAAAAGATTCTGACGGGTAATACAATTAACAAGTTCATTACTCAAAAACAAAATCTAAGCATAGATCATTTGCTTTGATGAGAAAAGAGTTTGAACTGATATTTAAAAGATAGAAAAAAGAATCTGACAATTCAGCGTTTGGTCAGGATATCGGGTATAGCCATCAAACTGGCAGTAATGATCCTTGCAATAGTAATAGATGCAAACCGGTTTGAGAACAAATATAAATACTATGCCTATACCGGATTGGTAAAGCATTTTAAAAAGAGCGGTGACAGAGATTATGGCAAAAGGAATGCCAGACACAGCAGAAGATTGAAGCGGTGTTACAAGATAGCGGCAAATGCGGCAATTATCGGAAAGAATGACATAAGAGAATATTATGAACATTTATTGCAGAGCAACTATAGTTTCGAGGATGCAAGAAATCAAATAGCAAGATATATAGCAAAAGCCACTTATGCTGTAATGAAAAATGAAACAGATTACCGGCCATATCAATGGAGAGAAAACATTAAGTAACATCATAGATAAAAAGCCGGTCCAGTTTTACAAATTAAGAAATGATCTATAATTCGGAAGATAGGTTCATACACCAACATACTCCTTTATGAGAGTCAACCGTCGGTTAACCGCTTCCGGTTTAAAATTATAATTTACAATAGCCTTCGAGGCTCATATAGACGTTTGATTTAAAAACCATTAGACCCAAAAGTAAAGAAAGATCAGAACATACTTAAGTAAAAAGATCAGCGGAAATAATCTATAAAGAGATTGAGTCCATCAAGATTGATAGTGAGCCCCATAAGTCAAGATGGCAAAAAAAAGATATTTTTTGTCAGGGGCGAAGTATGTACTTGACTTATTTGTTAATAGATGTTGGTGTTTTCAAAAAGTTTGCTATAATAAATGTTTAAATTAAATTCCCTACTTACGCAAACTTTTTGATCACCAACAACACTGCCGGCGTAGTCTGCTGCTGAAAACGTCAGTATAAGCATTTCATATCTCCATATAATTTTCCAAAAATCCGAATTCATCTTTCCCCATATAATAATATTTTGCTGAAGAGTACTTATAATCCGCAGGCTCAACCGCTAAATTCCAGTTTGATCTGACTGGATTTGCATGAATGTAATTTATTTTTTGCTCCACTACTTTCTGAGAAAATAAAGGCACTGATAATGGATTCCTTTCCCAGAACTGATACTTCCTGTCCATAGCGCCAACATAAAGTGATTCATAAATTTTTGGATGATCTTTTTTCATCTCTCTTAGTATTGTTTGTCCTGTAAATTTCAATAAGTCTCTCTGAAAATCAGATCTTTCTGTATTTTCATTTATTTTCCAAACTGTATGAAAATGATTTGGCATGATAACAAATGCAAAGATCCTTACACGTCTTTCTTTAACAATAAACTTAAAGCTCTCTATTAAAATATCTTTGTACTTATCGTTTTTCAGAAGATGTTTCCATTCAAGATTCGTGGCAGTAAAGAAAAAATAATTTTTGATCATCATGATCTTCTTTTAATTTTAAACCGGTTATAAATTAATTCCGCAGATTATTTTTTACAAGGGATTTATATATTTTGGACAGGAGAAGTCGGTTTTACTGATTCTTACATTTTACGGCTGCAGGAATCAAGTCTCGTTTGTTGTTGGTGATCAAAAAGTTTGCACAAAATGCGCAGATTAATTCAATTGAAACTCATGCAAACTCTCTTGCCAGCTCGTTTGTTGTTGGTGATCAAAAAGTTTGCGTAAATAGGGAATTTAATTTAACATTAATCATGCAAACTTTTTGAAAACACCAACATCTATTAACAAATAAGTCAAGTACATACTTCGCCCCTGACAAAAAATATCTTTTTTTTGCCATCTTGACTTATGGGGCTCACTATCAATCTTGATGGACTCAATCTCTTTATAGATTATTTCAGCTGATCTTTTTTACTTAAGTATGTTCTGATCTTTCTTTACTTTTGGGTCTAATGGTTTTTTAAATCAAACGTCTATATGAGCCTCGAAGGCTATTGTAAATTATAATTTTAAACCGGAAGCGGTTAACCGACGGTTGACTCTCATAAAGGAGTATGTTGGTGTATGAACCTATCTTCCGAATTATAGATCATTTCTTAATTTGTAAAACTGACCGGCTTTTTATCTATGAGATGTTACTTAATGTTTTCTCTCCATTGATATGGCCGGTAATCTGTTTCATTTTTCATTACAGCATAACTGGCTTTTGCTATATATCTTGCTATTTGATTTCTTGCATCCTCGAAACTATAGTTGCTCTGCAATAAATGTTCATAATATTCTCTTATGTCATTCTTTCCGCTAATTGCCGCATTTGCCGCTATCTTGTAACACCGCTTCAATCTTCTGCTGTGTCTGGTATTTCTTTTGCCATAATCTCTGTCACCGCTTTTTTAAAATGCTTTACCAATCCGGTATAGGAATAATATTTATATTTGTTCTCAAATCGGTTTTGCATCTATTACTATTGCAAGGATTGTTACTGCCAGCTTGATGGCTATACCTGATATCCTGACCAAACGCTGAATTGTCAGATTCTCTTTTCCTATCTTTTTAAATATCAGTTCAAACTCTTTTCTCATCAAAGTAAAATGATCTATGCTTAGATTTTGTTTTTGGAGTAATGAACTTGTTAATTGTATTACCCGTCAGAATCTTTTCCTTTTTATGATCTTTTCCTTCCGAGAGAAACATTGATGAGCGTTGATTCTTCAATCTGACTGATGCATTCACGAAATCTTCATAAACACTTACCAGTTTTCTAAGCTTATACAATTCATCTGTCGTATGATATACTTCCTTTAAAGACCCGTTTCGCAGTAGTGTACATAACTTTACAGAATCGATCTTATCATTCTTCGCACCGCTGTTTAAAAGCTTGTTTTGAAAAGGTTCGCAGATCAATATTTTATCCACATAATCTTTCAGCTCAACATAAAGCCACTGTGCTGTAGTTGTTTCTTCAATTGTCAAAATCTTCTTTCCAGGCAGCTCTTTCAGACATTGCTTCAATATCTTTAAGTCAGGCAGATGTTCAACTACTTTAAACTTTGTTCCGGAATCACGGATTGATGCTAATGTAAAATTTGCTTTGAAACTCAGTCTAAGGCAATGTAGTGCTTGTAAATTTCATTTTTGTAATTTGTTTCATAAAGGGTTCCTTTCAGTTAAGAAGTTCATTTTTCTACGAAAAATCGTATTACTACGAAATTAATTCGTACTAACTCAAATTGAAAGTGAGCCCTTTGTTAATTTACCGACGGCGAAATTTGGACAGGAGAAGTCGGGTTTTACTGATTCTTACATTTTACGGCTGCAGGAATCAAGTCTCGTTTGTTGTTGGTGATCAAAAAGTTTGCACAAAATGCGCAGATTAATTCAATTGAAACTCATGCAAACTTTTTGAAAACACCAACAACGGCGAAATTTGGACAGGAGAAGTCGGTTTTACTGATTCTTACATTTTACGGCTGCAGGAATCTAGTCTCGTTTGTTGTTGGTGATCAAAAAGTTTTCACAAAATGCGCAGATTAATTCAATTGAAACTCATGCAAACTTTTTTGACTTAGCTGGGCTCTATCAATCTTGATGGACTCAATCTCTTTATAGATTATTTCAGCTGATCTTTTTACTTAAGTATGTTCTACGGTCTTTCTTTACTTTTGGGTCTAATGGTTTTTTAAATCAAACGTCTATACTTGAGCCTCGAAGGCTATTGTAAATTATAATTTTAAACCGGAAGCGGTTAACCAACGGTTGACTCGGCAAGGAGTATGTTGGTGTATGAACCTATCTTCCGAATTAGTAGATCATTTCTTAATTTGTAAAACTGACCGGCTTTTTATCTATGAGATGTTACTTAATGTTTTCTCTCCATTGATATGGCCCGGTAATCTGTTTCATTTTTCATTACAGCATAACCGGCTTTTTATATATATCTTGCTATTTGATTTCTTGCATCCTCGAAACTATAGTTGCTCTGCAATAAATGTTCATAATATTCTTTCCTATGTCGCTATTCTTTCCGCTAATTGCCGCATTTGCCCGCCATCTTGTAACACCGCTTCAATCTTCTGCTGTGTCTGGTATTTCTTTTGCCATAATCTCTGTCACCGCTTTTTTAAAATGCTTTACCAATCCGGTATAGGAATAATATTTTATATTTGTTCTCAAATCGGTTGCATCTATTACTTCGCACAGGATTGTTAATACAGCGATGGCTCCTGTTCATCCTGACCAAACCGCTGAATTGTCAGATTCTCTTTTCCCTATCTTTTTTAATATGAGTTCAAACTCTTTTCTCATCAAAGTAAATGATCTATGCTTAGATTTTGTTTTGGAGTAATGAACTTGTTAATTGTATTACC
>JADJWZ010000019.1 GCA_016716125.1 Ignavibacteria bacterium
GTCGAAATATTATTCACAGCTAGTACAGACTGAAAATTGGTATTATAAAATTCCTGAACTAAATCTGTTAAATTATACAAGCTGTAGAATGCTGTTTAGATTACTTGATCCTCGTGCAATCACCTGTGCAAAAATAACTAGATTGAGTATCATTCGGACTCATATTTAAGGACCCTCCTAATAAGAATCTTCTGTCTACTGATCCGGTCATCACCCATCCGGTACCTGATACAGGATCTCCTGAATAAGCAAATTTTGTCGGCTGATTGTTAACCAACGGATTGATCCATGATTATCCGCTTCTCCAGAGTCGGAAATTACTCTGTAGTCTCTGCATTAACTTGCGGAAGAGAAGGCTGAGGAGAACCGTTAGTGTAAGTATTAAAAACATTCATTCCCGTAAATTTATAGCCTATCCTGACTACCTGATTTTGTGGCCGGGAGGATTATAATATTTTGCAGTATCCCATTAGTATTTCCGGTAAAAACAACAGGACTTCTTAGAAGCATCGTTCCTACAGCGGGCGGATTGTCACCATATACCGGATCATTAGTTGTTGCATTATATAAAACCTAAATTCCTCAGTATCACATCCGATCACATCATCAAACGGGCTGCCTAAATCATCGTCCGTCCAGAAAGAAAAGTAAGCATCTTCCCATACATTGCTGCTTCTGTTAATAATTTTAAATTCAATAAACTGCACATCTCTTAATCCGCTGTTTGTAAAGCACCAGTTGGTCTGTAGTATCACGGCTTTAAGTGAAGAATCGCTCGTAATATTATTCTGATGCGGATAAGCATCGGTGTAAGAAATAAAACATAGTCTGCGTACAAGGGAAAAAGGTTTTCACTAGAGCATTCCGCAAGCCCCTGATTTACCGGCAGTGCGGATAATCGTAACTTGCTGTCCCCTCTTATGATACTGTAGATTCTGTATAACGAATCAAATACACCCTGAGGCTGCCCGGCATTATCAACACCTCCCGGTAGTAATCATCAAAAGCATATTCCGAAATTGCTGTTAATGTATCACCATTGGATATACATCCCATCCACGGACCGGAAGAGTATCTTGCAGTATTTCCTGTGCCTTTAGGCCATTCAAATCCGGCGCTGCCTGTGACCGGATCATTAATAAAAATTTCCGTTATTTCTGAACCATGCGCTGATGTTATTAGCATCCGGCTACAACTGGGAAACCGGTAAAGATCTGTGAGAAAATTATAACTTGTGAGCAGCTTTCCTGAAGGTTTATCACTTTTAATTGTAAATGAAATTAATGTAAGACAGGTAACAGATATTAGAAAAATTGATGAGAGTTTTCATATTTTCCTTTCTTATTTAAATTTTTAAAAATTATTAAATATTACTTTTACTTCTTTGTCTGCTTTGGATTATTTATAGTTTTTCATGGCGGATTATAATATTCATCGTTCACTTTATTTAATCTGCTTTAAATTAAATTTTAATTAATTAAAACAAAGATATTTTATTCAGTTTGTGGAACGATTTCTTCGAAACAAAGGAACTTTTTAAATTAAATTAAACTCAATAACAGCTAATTTAAAAGCATTTTCAAAAAATCATCAGGACACAAAATACGGTTTGTAAGGATTTTGAAGATTACTTTGCCAATCGGGAGATTGGGAACGAGGAAGTATAAAAAATTTGAATTTGGAACATGGAGTATATTAATCGGGTTGCGGATGAAAGTTTACCACTGACATTTCTAAGGAGTTATACACAATATTTTTTCAATTCAATTAACTTGAATTTTCATCTAAATAGTCTTAGGTTTTCCTGCCCCAAATTTTAATTATTATTTTATAAATTTACATTGTTTAAAATGGCGGGCAAATTGTTTTCAATCTATGGAAGCTCTATTATTTTTTCTGATCTCTTTTGTTGTGTTTTCATTTCGACAGCGAATCCGGTTTTATCAGCAGACTATTATATCTCCAATGACGGCAGTGACGGTAATAACGGCACAAGTATTTCTACACATGGGCTACTGTGCAAAAGTGAATTCAGTGATGGCTTCATTTGCCAGGTGATAAAATTCTTTTCAGAAGAGGAGATACATTCTTCGGACAGATAACAGTTTCTAAGTCGGTCTTGCGGGAAATGAGATCACTTTCGGAAGTTATGGTGCAGGTGAGCTGCCATTGATACCGGCGCAAATTCACCTCAGAACTGGATAGTCCATTCGGGAAATATTTATAAAACAACTTTCACAGATACAGTTTCTAATTTATATGTATCAGGGAATATTATGAACATCACTCGCTTTCCGAATTCAGGCTGGCTGAGAACTGATTTCCGGAATAAGCAATACCGGTTTCAATGATGCAGCATTAAATCAAGGTTAACGGTTACTGGAACAGGCGCTACATGCGGGATCAGGACAAGAGGCTGGTCATATGAAGTTAAAACAGTTTCTAATTTCAGTTCAGGCAATGTACAATTTTCAAGTCGGTTGTGAACGCTGGCATTTGATTACGGATATTTCTTTGACAATAAATTGAATTTACTGGATGCAGAAGGTGAATTTTTCTACGACATTCCGAATCAAACGCTATATTTTTATGCGCCTGGAGGAGCTAATCCCAATACGCTTCAGATACAGGCGACAGTCAGCAGGATTCAATGTATATTTAAATCCCGGTGTAAAATTTGTGATCATAGAAAATCTGCATCTCTCACATGCAAGAAAAGTGGAAGAAGTACTAACGGAACTTCTATAACTGTAAGAAACTGCCGGATAAGTAAATCCAGATAAGATCGGGATCGAACTTTGCAGGACAGGTCACAGGATAGAAAATAATATTATCGAAGATGCGCTTGATATAGGGATCACAGCTCAAATATTCGACGGATTCGTAACCGGAAATACAATAAGGCGGACCAGTTAAAACCGGGATACGGCGGAAGTTCTTACGAGGATATATCGGATTAAGAGCTACGAGAGCGCAACCGGAACTCAGATTAGATATAATATAATTGACAGTTCAGGATACACAGGATTCCGTCTTGGAAAAAACAACATTGCCGAATATAATATTATAGATTATTCATGTCTGACATTAAATGACGGCGGCGGCATTGCGATTGACAATGTAGACGGTCTTCAGATCAGGAACAACATTATAAAAAATTCAATCGGAAATAAAGAAACATCCCCGGCTGCTAACTATAATTTAAGTTATGGTATATACTTCGGTAACACTACCATTAAAAATCTCATAATCTCCGGCAATACAATTGCGCATAACAGATTTGTCGGAATATATATTGACAACACAAATACACTCGACAATATTCAGATAAGGGATAATGTTCTCTACAATAATGCCTCGGCGCAGATTAAATTTACAGACTTGTCCGCATCATCTTATAAACCATCCTACAATACAATATGTAAAGGAAATATTCTTTACAGTCTGAGCTGGAAGCAGGTTGGTATGGAACATCAGATGTTTCATTCGCTTACATTCAGCGATTACGGTGTCTTTGACGGCAATGTACGCTAATCCTATAATGAATATGTAGTGAGGAGAATGATCATGCCTCCGAATTATTCTGCAAAGGAATACAGGTTAGCTGAATGGAAATCTGCGGTCGGCGAAGATTTAAATTCTTCTTACAGTCAGTTCTCATTTGATCAGTATGCTGTTACAGATACACTCAGCAGTAATTACACTAACGAATCCGCATTTTCACTGATACGATAGCGGGCTGGACTACATGGCCTTCCGGGCTCATCCATTCCGAAGGTCACACATCCGCTGCTTGACGGCGGCGCGATGAGATCCGCTGGAACGGTATAGGATTTACTGAAAATCTTGCTATCAGCAATGCATTTCCTACAACAAAGGAAGTTATTATCAGGTTAGTATGAGCGTCGTCGGTGATCAGTCAGGTGATTTTAATGTCTGGGGCAGATCAGTCTTCCGCAGGTATATGAAATGGGACTCAGAAGATTATACAGGTTTGAACCATTCAGAAGAGATTACTCATTTATATTTAAACCTGACACAACAGATCCTGCCACTACGTTTACAACAGGAATGAAACTCCCCGACTCGCTTTATTATGTGGACAATGTACATATGTATAAAGTAAATGTTCAGAAAATTGATTCAACTGAAAAGTCAAAATTATTCATTAACGAAACTAGCTCCACGCAGCTTTTTGATCTGAATGGTATAAATTATAAAAACCTAGACGGAAGTAATGTAAATGGTAATGTCATTCACGTTCCTCCGTTTAGTTCAAAGATTCTTGTCAATGACGGTGAGATCTTAACGCCTGTATTAAATCTGAATATGTTTGTACAAGGAATGTATGATCCTAATTCACAGCAGACTGTATCTGACACTGTCAGAGTTTATTTAAGAAATGTTAATCCGCCTTATCAGAAAGTTGATTCTGCAGTTTCTGTTTTTAATACATCAGGTCTCGCATCGCTTGATTTTCAAAATGTATCCGACGGAATAAATTACTATATTAATGTTGTTCACAGAAATTCAATTAACGCATGGAGTAAATCCGGCGGAGAGTCTTTCAGTTCTTCAATTTTGAATTATGATTTTACAAATGATTCATCAATGACATACGGCAATAACGTTCTAAAAAAAGGCGTAAAATATTGTTTCTATTCCGGCGATGTAGATAAAGACGGAGCCGTAGATCTTTCAGACTTATCTGAAATTGATAATTTAGCTTCATCTTTTGCAGTAGGTTATTTAAATTCTGATCTGAATTATGACTTGCTTACGGATATTGCTGATCTGACACTCGCAGACAATAATGCATTCAATGTCATTACAGTGATTTCACCGTAAGACTGAATCCAGTCAGAGATATTTTTTATTTTAATTTCGAAGCAATGACAACCGGCGCTTTAAGATTTTCTGAGGCGCCTCCTCTGTCATCAATTGCTTCTATCATAAGAATATAAACGCCCGGTCTCAGTTTCTGATTATTATCATCAAGTCCGTTGAATATAATCTCCCCAAAGCTGCCGCTTACGGAATTATTAATTATTGTTCTTACCTGCCGTCCCTTAATATCATATACTTTAATTCTTATCTGCGCGATATTAGTGTTAAGTTTAAAACTGATCACAGCAAAGTCTTCAAAGCCGTCTCCGTCCGGCGAAAACGGATTAGGAAATACATTAACATTTGATTCGCTTTTTACTCCGGCGGTAAATATGCTGTTTACAAGACCCGGAGTGCCGCCTGCAGGATTTGCGGAAGAACTCCAGCTGTATCTGTCATCTGATAAAAACTTTGGATTTATCCTTTCGAGTGAAATACCTTTAGTGTCGTCAATATTTGGATTATGATAATCCGGAGAATATGTTACTGCATCAATTGTATTATTCAGACTGTCAGCCAGCGTTAATTTTTCTCCGGTATTTGAAAGACTCATTCCGCTGATAATGGAAATTTTATTATGATAAGAAGGTAACTTCAAATGAGGAAAAGCTTCATATACAGATGTGTCATTTGCAACAATAAAATATTCACCGTGATTTAAAACAAGATCAGAATCGGAAATTGTTCGGATGAGAGATGATTCAATGTATTTCCACTTTTTAATATTCACCGGTATACCTGAATTATTCAGAATCTCTATCCATTCGGAATACCCTGTAACAGGATCATACATTATTTCATTTATTACAACTCCTCCCCCGCCTGACTGATCGCTTACATAAATTTTTTTGTAAAGTTTATTATTCAGAGTATCGTTATCATCCGGAAAGTTTATGACGGCAATGAACTGTTTATAACCCGTATCGGATGGCGTGTATGAACATTGGAATTCCGAAGAGTCACCGCTGATCAATACTGCAAAGTTTCCCGCGCATATTCTTTCGTTTATCTGACCTGCGCTGTCATTATTATTGTCATAATAAATTTCAGCGGTAAAACCATTTGCGCTGCTGATACCGGTATTTTTGATCTTTAACTTCATTGTAATTTCACTTCCCGAATAAGCGTAAATCGGCTGCGTATCAAATGAATACAGCATCAGATCATTCGGTAATGGAGTAACTGAATTCCTTTTTCCCGGAGTGGCTTTATCGGGATGAATTGACGAACTCCAGTTTGAAGAAATATTTGTATTGACGCCGCTTAGTTTTCTTTCGAGCGAAAATCCTGATGCTCCTCCCCATGAATTGTTATAAGTAAGCGAATCAGATACAACACCAGAAGCGTTATACACGACTGCATTTTCATTTCGGAATTATTCAAAGCGCTCCAAGCAGGCGACTGTAAAATAATTCCATAGAAAGAAGGATACTGATCTCTGAAGTTAACTGAATCTTCACAAACAACTGCAAATGAATCCGGAAGCAATTCTATATTAATAGTTGTAATTATTCTCAGCGGATTCCCTGCAGCGGCGTCACGCCATTTCCAGTTCTGTAAATTCACCGGAGTCTGTGAAACATTCTTCAGCTCAAACCACTCCTTTGCAGGAGAGACGGGAGCGTACATTACTTCATTGATTATGACCTGTGAATAAACCGGCGGAGATATTGAGAGAGAATGAAACAGAATGGAGACCATTAAAGCGGCAAATGTCGTTTTCATATTCATCGTAATTTAAGTTAACAAAAAATTCAGTCACTGTTCAAATATTATCGGTAAATTTCATTTAATATTACATTGAAAGCGCGTAATATTTTTTTAAAATTCACGAAACAAAATAAACATTTATAATTCAGATGAGCAAGTTAAAATTATTTATCTATTTAATTTTATTAATACCGGCGTCCGGAATTTATTCACAGGAAACTCCAACACTTTATGCAGTTGCAATAAAATATACACCGGTGCTTAATACGCATGACTTTGAAGATGTCTTCGGCGGACCGGATCGTGACAAAGTGAAACTTGATGAGCAGGGGCTTATAAGGGAAATGGAATTTATTGCATTTCCGAGTACGGTATTTGAAATCACAGAGAGAATTCCCAAAGACGGTTACAGTATTTTTAAAATAGTAACTTCTGATTATCCTTATGAATCTTCGCCTCTTTATATTGACAGCAGATTCGTCGAAGTAAGATCAGGCAGACCTGATGACAGAAATAAAGTCATGCCTGAAAGAAATGAAATTATTGAAAACATTTTATCACTTGATGGAGGAAATTATATGTGGGGAGGAAATTACGGAGACGGCATTGATGAATTACTGAATTATTACAGACCGGCATCTGAGATTGATGCAAAGGAAAAAACAAACTGGTGTTTACAAGGAGTTGACTGTTCGGGACTTATTTATCAGGCGACAGGCGGCGCTACGCCGAGGAACACTTCTTCTCTTATAAAATACGGTGAAGGACTGAATATAGAGGGAAAAAGTTTAAAGGAAATTGCGGAAATGCTGAAGCCGCTTGATCTGATCGTATGGAGCGGTCATGTGATAGTAGCGCTTGATAAAAATACTGTTATAGAAAGTTCGCCGGAAGACGGAGTTCACAGGTCGGATCTGACGGAAAGACTGAATGAAGTAATGACTGAAAGAACAGCAGTTAATGACTGGACTTCCACGACAGGTAAAAGATTTGTTATAAGAAGATGGATTGAGTAGATATAAGTATAAAAAAAGGATCTGAGATATTAACTATCTGCAGATCCGTTTTAAAAAAAATTCAATCGCGATTATTTTCTGTCACCCATAATTCTTAAAAGAAAAAGAAACATATTTATGAAATCAAGATACAGCATCAGAGAGCCCATAACTGCGGCTTTCTTTCCGTCCTCCGTATCAAAATCCATTGACTGACTCATCTTTTTTATTCTCTGCGTGTCATAAGCGGTCAGACCTACAAAGATCAGAACACCTGCATAACTAATGATCCAGTATAGAGTCGGACTGTTAAGAAAAATATTAACAACGGAAGCGATTATCAGACCGATCAGCCCCATAAAGAAGAATGTTCCGAATTTTGACAGATCCATTTTGGTAACGTAACCGAAGACACTGACTGAACCGAACATAGCGGCGCAGATGAAAAATGTAGAAGCGATCGAGGTGCCTGTGTAAATCAAAAAAATTGAAGCCATTGTAAGTCCGGTCAGAGCCGAATAAAAGAAAAAAGCTCCGATAGCCACTACAGCTGACATTTTTTTGATTGCAAAAGTAAGTCCGATCACAACTCCGAGCTGAAGTATTACAATTCCGAAGAATAGAAAAGAATTGTTAAACAAAACTTCCGCAAATGACGAACCGGATATTCCCCATGCGATCACGCCTGTGAGAGCAAGTCCCATAGCCATCCAGTTATATACATTCAGCAGGAATTTTCTCGTGCTTTCAGAAGTAAAGGAAGCTTCAACCGCTCCAGTATTACTCTGGAATTGACTTTGAAATTGGTTCATTTAATATATCTCCTGTTTATTTATTTGTTTAATTAATTTTTTTAATCAGTACGGATTGTGACAAGTATATTCTTAATTAAGTTCCTTAATATTATTATAAGATAATTCCGAAAATTTAATTTCATTAAAAATAGATTATACTTTATTAAGGAAGCGGTTCCATTCCGAATGCTGCCCACTCTTCTTTTGAAGGTCCGTAAATCCCCGGAACTTTCAGACCTGCCTGTCTCATCAGCACAGACATCTGTCCTCTGTGGTGTGTCTGATGAAGATTCAGATACATCAGCGTTAGTCCTTTTTTCCATTTCTCACCGTACATCTCGTCTTCCTCCTGAAGCTTTTCATCATTCCAGTTTTTTGATAATTCATTCAAAAGAGAATCCGAAGTTTTACTGTATGCTGCCGCTATATCCGCAGCATTATCCGGAAGCGGATCGTTTACTCCCGGACCTTCCACTTTAAGCCCTGCATTACCCATCATTTCAGGAATTGTAACTGCAAGATGCCATGCGAGAAAACCAAGGGTTCTTCCTTCAGGATAAACTTTAGTATTTAAAGATTCATCTGAAAGCGAGTTAAGTACTTTTAAAGTAGAATCACTTTCGTACTTCCAGTCTTTTTTGAAATCTTCCAATGATCTGTACATAATATTATAGAGTTTAAATTATTAGAATTATTTTAATCCGTAATTTGGAGCTTCTTTTGTAATTCTCACATCATGCGGATGTGATTCTTTCAGACCGGCGTTGGTTATCATTACAAATTTTGATTTTGTTTTCATCTCCTGAATATTCTTCGCGCCGCAATAACCCATGGATGACCTGAGTCCTCCAATGATCTGAAAAATTGTATCGCCGACATTTCCTTTATAAGGTACAATTCCTTCAATACCTTCCGGGACGAGTTTACTTATATCATCTTCAGCATCCTGAAAATACCTGTCCTTGCTGCCGTGTTTCATTGCTTCGATAGAACCCATTCCCCTGTACACTTTAAAACTTCTACCTTCGTATAAAACTTTTTCACCGGGCGCTTCTTCCGCTCCGGCAAAATATCCGCCGAGCATTACGCTGTCCGCTCCGCCTGCAATTGCTTTTGAAACATCTCCTGTCTGCTTTACGCCTCCGTCAGATATCACGGGGATATTCTTTTTAGCAGCAGCGGCTGAACATTCAAATACAGCCGTCATCTGCGGAATACCTACTCCTGCAATAACACGTGTAGTGCAGATGGAACCTGCTCCGATCCCGACTTTTATACAGTCGGCGCCGGCGTTTATCAAAGCTGTCGTCGCCTCCGCTGTTGCCACATTTCCTGCAATCAGCTCTATGTCAAAATTTTTCCTGATCTTCTTAATCATTTCTATTACACCTTTAGAATGTCCGTGAGCAGTATCCACTACTATTACGTCCACTCCGGAATTCACAAGCAGCTTCACCCTTTCGAGCGTATCCATGGAAATTCCGACTGCAGCTCCGACTCTCAGTCTTCCGAAACTGTCCTTGCTTGCGTTTGGAAATTTCTTCCGTTTTTGAATATCCTTAAATGTAATGAGACCTTTTAAAATCCCGTTCTTATCAACGACAGGAAGTTTTTCGATCTTATATCTCTGAAGTATTACTTCAGCTTTTTCAAGATCCGTACCGAGAGGCGCAGTAACCAGATCTTTCTTTGTCATAATTTCCGAAACAGACTGTGTTTCATCCGGCTCGAATCTCAAATCCCTGTTTGTCAAAATACCAATCAGTTTATTGGATGAATCAATGATCGGAATTCCGGATATGCTGTACTTCTGCATAAGCTTAAGCGCGTCCGATATTTTTTTATCGGAAGTAAGTGTGATCGGATTTCTGATCATTCCGCTTTCGCTTCTCTTTACTTTATCCACTTCCGACGCCTGCATATCCGCTGTCATGTTTTTGTGAATGATCCCCATACCGCCTTCTCTTGCAACGGCAATAGCCATTTCGCTTTCAGTAACTGTATCCATCGCTGCAGACAGCAGCGGAATATTCAGCGTAATGCTTTTTGTAAGTCTCGTACTGAGATCTACATCTCTCGGCAGCACAGCCGAGTGAGCGGGTTTCAGAAGTATATCATCAAACGTGATCGCAGTTCCTGTTATTTTTCCGGTTTTCATTTCAATAAATAATTTTTGCATTAATCAGATCGCTGTAAATATTTTCAGGAAGCAGTTCACCGTCAAAAGATCTTACATACATAAGATGCAGATGTGTCGGGGAACTTGAAGGAAAAGCGTTCTTTCCGGTTCTGCCCATTGTACCGAGCGGCTTGCCCGGACTTACGTAATCACCGACATCTACAAAGACATCTTCCATATGCGCATAAAAAAACAATCCGTTTGTAAAATTATCATACACATATACCATGTTTCCGCTTTTAATATCCATATTTTCAGAAGTCCAGTTCTTTCTGGTCTCAATGACAATTCCGCCAGTCATGGAAAGAATTTCCACCGGCAGACCTGTATTATCATCACGGGAATCCTGATCTCCGTCTGCAATGAAAATATCATGAGCCGGATGACCTCCGGTGCTTCCGTCGAAGAAATCAAACCCGCCGACTATGTATCCGCTTCCGTTTCTTCCGCCGATAGCAGACTGCCCATAACCTTTTACAGGAAAGATCCATTCGTCATCAGAATATTTTTTAATTAAGCCCGCTTCAATTCTCCCGTTCATAAAATCCCAAAGCTGATTTGTAAATATATATAAAGAATCAATTGCATCCTGACGGTTAAGATTTTGTTTTCTGATATCATTGATTATATCGCCCCATCTTGCTGCTATCCTGTCCGGCTTTCCATAGAAATTTTCATCCGTCTTAAGCTCTTTGATCTTCATTGAAACTGATAATAAAGAAACATTGAGCCTCTTGGATTTCTCAGACTTTGTTTTTTCAGTTTTTGATTTCCCGGATTTCATTTTCTTCGGACTTTTATCACCGCCATAAATTTCTCCTGCGGCAATAAAATTAATTATTAAAACAAATAATATTACGGAAATTAAATTTCTCAGAGTATAAATTTAAATTCAGCTGAATAAAATTGTTAATTACTTATCCATAATTTCAATTTCATTGGAAACGATAACCGTACCGTCCGGCTTAAGCGCGCTGACTTTATATTTTCCGGGATTCTCAAATTTCACATTGTCGAAATATATGTAATCCATATCTGAGTCAGTATCAAACGGAAATGTTTCTACTACTTTTCCTGTGCTGATATCAGTAACATTAATGTTAACTGACCTTACACCAAGTTTAGTTTTGGTTGGTCTGAGGTCTACCATTACGGTTAGATTTCCCTCCGTGTATTTCTTACTTTCTCCCTCGCAGTTATCCGTAGCGGAGTTATACTTTTCACAGAAATATAACTTGTTACCGCTTACAGATTCAGTAAGGTTTTTCAGCTTACTGCATCCGAGAATTAAAATAAGAAAAATAAAAAGAGCTGAGATAGATTTGTAATAATTTTTCATTTGTGTATTTTTTTTGTAAATTTACCCATTACTAATTTTATATTCCATTGAAAATTAAAATCGCACAGACTGTAACCGGATTTAATAAATTTCTCTTGTTAAGGTTATGCTTAAAAAGCAAGCTGACAAATTCTGCGTACCGGATATCCGTATTATTGATCAGTTCGGTTTTTATCTTTCCAATATTCCACAGCTTCGTTTTCTAATTTTTCTAACCTTGTATAGTAATCCGGAAACTCCTTTAAATGAGCCCATGCAATTTTCCCTGTCATATTTTTATCATTATTTGTAACATTTGTTTCCGGATATCTTGTCCCGTGTTCCAGCTCTATATTCATTCCTTTTGTGAATTCATCCAGCTTTACTTCATTCCAATTAATGCCGAGATCATCACCGATTTCCTTTGCATTATGTGCAGTAAATTTTTCCATTCCTGTTTATTTTAAAAAGTTAATAAATGCCGCCTATCGTTTTGCGTGTATCCCCCCGGCAGAGTCTCGGGTGCTCTTCCCGGACTCTGACGGAAGTATAGTTTCCTAAAAGTCTCCTGTGCCCGGCGGAGTCCAAAAGAGCCAGAGACTCCGCCGGTGGAAATTAAATCACTTAAAGACCTAATTTATCTTTAAATCCTTTTGCCATATCAGCATTTCCGCCGGTATCTTTTCCTTCAAGGAAATTACTGACCTGATCACCGAGTCCTGCCGGAAGTTTATCCTTTACAAAACCGCCGACTGTTTCAATTGCGGATTTTGCCTGCTCTGCTGTTATCCCGGCTTTCTCCGAAACCATTTTTATTAATTCATCCATCTTATATCCTTTCTGATTTAATTAGAAAAAAATATTTTTAAAACCATCCTGATCTTTTCTTCGAAGAGCTGCCTCCGATACCAAGTACGCCGAGAAAACCCCTTGTCAGCTCTCTCGCTATTGTCCGCCCTACCTGTCTTGCAGTTGTGCTGGTCAATACTTTTTCAACCGTGCTTTTCTCTTCTTTAATTTTTCCATTTGCTGTCACCTCTTCTTTATTTTCAGCCGGTGGCGCGGTAAGTTTTGCATTCAGCAGTTCATAAGCGCTCTCCCTGTCTATGATGTCATTATATTTTTTCGCAAGATCTGATCTGATAACTATTTCATCCTGCTCAGCGTCTGTGAGTATATCCATGCGTGATGCCGGCGCACAGAGAAGTGTAGCGGTGATCGGTGTCGGTGAACCTTTCTCGCTTAACACTGTTACCGCAGCTTCACCAATTCCCATTGAAGTCAGCAGATCTTCCACATTGTAAAAATCCGACATGGGGTAATTCTGAGAGATAAGTTTTATCTGCTTTCTGTCTTTCGCGGTAAACGCTCTTAGCGAATGCTGTACTTTCAAACCGAGCTGACTAAGCACCGAATCCGGAATGTCAGTGGGATTCTGCGTACAAAAAAATATACCGACTCCTTTTGATCTTATAAGCTTTATTATAGTTTCAATCTGCTCCAGTAATTCTTTTGAAGCCTCCTGAAATATCAGATGCGCTTCATCAATAAACATAACAAGTTTCGGCTGATCGAGATCGCCCTCTTCAGTAAAGTTATTATATATTTCCACAAGCAGACAAAGTAAAAAAGTAGAGAAGAGTTTCGGTTTATTCTGAATGTCAGTAAGTCTGATGACAGAGATCTGACCTTTTCCTTCGCTGTTAATTTTTACAAGATCATCCACTTCAAAAGATTTTTCACCGAAGAATAGATCTGCGTCATTCTCAAGCTCAATCACTTTTCTTAACATCGTCCCGATAGATGCAGCCGAGATCTTTCCGTATTCTTTTTCAATATCTTCTTTGCCTTCATTGGAAATATACTGAAGTATTTTTTTAAAATCTTTAAGATCCAGTAACGGAAGTTTATTGTCATCACAATATTTGAAAATAACAGATACTATACCTGACTGTGTCTCATTAAGCTCAAGTATTTTTGAAAATAGCACGGGACCGAATTCGGATACTGTAGCTCTTAGTTTCGCGCCTTTTTCTTTTGAAATGGTCAGTAGTTCAACGGGAAATGCGGAAGGAATATACTCCGTTCCAATTTTAATATGACGTTCAGTAATTTTTTCATTAACAGCGCCGGCAGCGGCAAGTCCGCTCAGATCACCTTTAATATCCATCAGAAGTACGGAAACGCTTTTTGAAGAAAGGCCTTCGGAAATTAGCTGAAGAGTTTTTGTCTTTCCGGTTCCGGTTGCACCGGCGATCAGTCCGTGCCTGTTCATAGTTTTTAAAGGAAGTTTGATCAGTACCCCGGGAAGATTCTCACCGTTGAATATTGCGCCGCCGAGGGTTATGCTCTCTCCTTTGAAATTATATCCTTCATTTACTGTAGAAATAAACTTTTCCTTTTGATCCATTAATCAGAATTATTAGTGTAGAATAAAATAATAGTTTAAACAAAACTACTAAAATTAAGCGTATATTTACACCTAAATAATTTTGTATAAACTGGATTTAATGTAATCACTTCAAAATAATTTAAAATTTAAAATTTCAAATTTAAAATTAGTCTCTCGCCATTGCAAGCGAGCAGCACATTATTTCTCCGGCTCCGTTTTGCTTAAGAATTTTTACGGCTTCGTTTATAGTCGAGCCGGTGGTTATCACATCATCTAATATTATTATATTCTTTTCGTTAATTTCCGTAAGATATTTACTATTGATCTCAAAGGCATTTTCGATGTTTAATTTTCTGCGGAGCTTATTCAGTCTTGTCTGTGAAGATGTATTTTTTACTCTTATCAAAAGATCTTCAGTAACTTTTATCCCGGTGATATTACTCATTCCAGTGCTTATCAGTTTTGATTGATTGAATCCCCTTTCTCTTTGCCTCGACCTGTGAAGAGGTACGGGAACGATCATATCAAACTCCGGAAAATTATTCGAGTCATTAGTTTTCATAAACTCAAGCCCAAGTATCTCACCCATATAAACAGCGAGCTTTCTCATACCGCCGTATTTGATATTGTAAATGATCTTTGAGAAATCGTCTCTTTCATAAAAAGTAAATACACTGAATGAGTATTCAGACATTAACTTATTCTTCAGATCAATTTTATCCTTATCTGAAATTCTAAACAGCAGATTGAATCTGTCATCTTTTATGTATCTATTAGAATTTTCATTACTTATATATTCATCGGACAGTATACATGACGGAGGGTAAATGAATTCCAATATGCTTTCATACATTCCCGATATTTCCTTTAATATTTTTTTCAATATCCCTGTCATACAATTCAAGATATTAATCCTGAATCGTTTTTTCAAATATGAATATAACCGGTTTGTGAAAATATCAGAAACTTCAGGGTGTCTGAACCTTGATTAAAGGATTAAAGGGAATTCTTGAATAAGAACCAAAAATAAAATGTTTAATTCGGTTGATTTTAAAACGCACTAGTTCTGCAGCGATAAAAATAAATCTTGTTTATTAAAAAGAAAGAATATACTATTGCAGTAACCTCAAAATTAAAGGATTACTTATATTTTTAAAAGTTTATATGAAAGACTCTCACTTCTAGAAATTATGTATTCCCCGTTAAAATATTTATAAGAAATTTAAAATGGTTTAATTTAAAATAGAATCATTCAATAATTTCCGCCGTTGTTGGTGTTCCAAAAAGTTTGCACATTTAGAATTATCAGTTAATAGTAAAACTATTGCAAACTTTTTGGTCACCTACAACACTTGCAGCGAAGTCTGCAGGAGATTTCTTTAAATTATAATTTCGATATTAAATTTAATTTGCAGAATTTATTTTGCAAGATATTATTTCCGCCGTTGTTGGTGTTCCAAAAAGTTTGCACATTTAGAATTATCAGTTAATAGTAAAACTATTGCAAACTTTTTGGTCACCAACAACACTGCCGGCGAAGTCTGCAGGAGATTTCTTTAAATTATAATTTCGATATTAAATTTAATTTGCAGAATTTATTTTTTTACAAGGTAGTATTTCAATTTGAGAATTGAGCAGCGCAGTCTGTTGTTGGTGATCAAAAAGTTTGCGCAGGTTTCATTGTAAAATTAAAAAATTCATTATGCAATCTTTTTGAAAACACCAACAACGGCCGTAAATTTTAAATTGAATAAGAAGGGAGGTAATATACGATGATCAGAGCTCCGACAAAAATCAACAGAGCGTCCGAAAAATAAAGGGGCCGGAAATATCAAAAATAAATTAACTGTGCGACTGCAATCTTACAGAAAATAAATATGATAGATCCAATCCCGAAATTTTATTTACATTAATTTAACTCCATTTAATAAAATGAAAAAGTTAAAATCCGTTCCGGTGAAATATTTATTAGTATTTATTTTTTCAATTACATTTTTTTATTCATGCAGTGAAGACCCGGTGACAAGTGATCCTGTCGATCCAAAATATATATTTGATACAGCGAGATTTGACTGGAAAATTGATACTATTCAGAATGTTTTTTCTCCAATTTCTTTAAGTAGTATTGATACAAATGATATATATATTCTTGATTCTTATCGTACTTTAAATCATTATAATGGATCTGATTTTGAAAGGACTTACCTACCATTTGAAGTGTTAGGATTAACTGTTAAAGCATATGTCGATAAACTTTTTATTGGGGGAATATATTTGATTTCATCTGATTATTTTCAACCTGCATTACTCGTAAAAGAAGGAAATAGTTTTACAGAAATTGAGATTCCCGATTCGAATCAACAATATGCAATATTTTCAATAGAAAGGACTAATGATAATGTTTTATGGCTTGGTACTCAAAACGGTAGATTAATAAAATATGAATCAGGTCTTTTTACATATTTTGGATTTGATTCAAGTTATTTTGTCAGAGTTCATAAAGATAAAAATGAAAACGTATTTGCTGTCAATTCTATAATAATGTACGATTCAATAGGAAATAACGGAAAGATGTATCTTGAAATCTATAAGTATGAGAGTGAAAGTTTTAAAAAATTGTATTCAAAATTCTTTGAGAATATTGACGATAATACTTTTACTGTAAGTATTGTTGACGGTGAGATTTATGCAAGGAATTGGTTTGGCATATATAAATTCAGTGGGAACGATTTCACAAAAATTATTGACTTCCCTGATATTGCAAAGTCTTTGGATTTTTCAGGAAGTTCGAATAATGATATTTTAATTGAAGGAGTTTTTCTTCCGTTTGAAGGAAAAACCAATTTGTTTCACTGGGATGGATTTAAGTGGAGTAATGAACTTGAAATTTTTATTGGTGGAGGATATGGAATATCAGAAAAATTAAGAGAAAATTATATCTTTGTTTCTCAAAATGATCCTTATGAAACTTTTTTGGTAATAGGCTCTCCTAAAAATTAAATAACTTTAAATAAAAAAAAATGAAAACAATCATAAAAGTAACTTTGTGTTTTTTTATATTTGTAAATACTTTATTTGCACAATGGATAGAAACTGAAACAGAATATCCAAACAGAATAACAGACTTAAGTTTTTTAAATTCAAATACAGGGTATGCTATAACTGCAAGGCTTGGAACTACTGCTCAAACATATTTATTAAAAACGACCAACAAAGGTAATAGTTGGAATTTAGTTTATATTTTTTATGATTTCCGCCGTTGTTGGTGTTCCAAAAAGTTTGCACATTTAGAATTATCAGTTAATAGTAAAACTATTGCAAACTTTTTGGTCACCAACAACACTGCAGGCGAAGTCTGCAGGAGATTTCTTTAAATTATAATTTCGATATTAAATTAAATTTGCAGAATTTATTTTGCAAGATATTATTTCAATTTGAGAATTGAGCAGTGCAGTCTGTTGTTGGTGATCAAAAAGTTTGCGCAGGTTTCATTGTAAAATTAAAAAATTCATTATGCAATCTTTTGAAAACACCAACAACGGCCAAATTTTAAAATTGAATAAGAAGGGAGGTAATATACGATGATCAGAGCTCCGGCAAAAATCAACAAAGCGTCCGAAAAATAAAGGGACCGGAAATATCAAAAATAAATTAACTGTGCGACCGCAATCTTACAGAAAATAAATATGATAGATCCAATCGAAATTTTATTTACATTAATTTAACTCCATTTTTTAAAATGAAAAAGTTAAAATCCGTTCAGGTATATATACTCCTAACAATAAATTATTTGTTTATTTCAATTTTTGTCTCGTGTTCTAGTGATATAATAGAACCGAATCCAATAGAGCAAAATATTGATACTATAAATTATTTTAATTATAAAATAGATACCATAAACTCTCCATTGTCAGCTCAGTTTTATATTTATGATACTAATAATGTTTTTTTTCCGGGATTTGATGGGAATTTGTATTACTATTCAAATTCAAAATATCAAACAATTGCATTCAATGATCCGGATTTTTACCCCTATACGTCAGGTGGTTACAATAAAGATAATGTTTTCATAGGTGGAACTGGAAATACCGGATTAACAAATAATATAAAACTAAAAAAACTGCTAGGATCTGGATTTGTAAATTATTATCCTCCTCAAGACACTAATTTATATGTTGAAAATATTCTAGCAACAGGGGAAAATCAGGCATGGATT
>JADJWZ010000020.1 GCA_016716125.1 Ignavibacteria bacterium
GATTGATCTGATCACAAAAATTAAAACGGAATATCAGCTAAGAGGAATTATAAACTGAATATTTTTAAGAAATGTTAAAGTAAGCCACGCTCGAGCCCACCCAGGTTTTTTCCTTATTGAAGTCAACGCCCATCATTTTTCCTTTGCTAAGCCGTACAAGATTATTTATGAGCATTGGTTTGTCATTCCATACATACAAAAGTCTGATCTCCGCTTTTGCAGGTATATCCGGCGTTTCGATCACTGGTTCGTACTGAATTTTTTTCTGAAGTATGTAATTCGATCTGTCTCCGATGGATTCGAGGATCTCTTTTGTAACGTCAAATACTACTCCGGCTCCTGCAAAAGAAAACAGCGGCTTGAGTATGTAATTTTCCGGGTCGGCGGGAAACTCCTTATAGTCAGTGAGGAATTTTGTGTCAGGCACGTATTTGCTTTTTAAAAAAGGAAGTGAAAATTTACTTATCTTGTAAAACCAGTTAGGATGCGCGATCCATTTCACATCAAGCTCTTCGGTAAATCTGAAATTATATTTTATGTCTTTCCGCTTTGCCAGTTCGTCGTGAATGACCCTGTTATAAATTTTCTTTATCAGAGTTTTCTTACCGTCATTGTCATAATAAAGTTTCTTACCTTCCTTAATTATTTTTGTAAGACAAACATATTTTATCCCGAGATATTTTTCCGTACAGAGAAAATCTATGTATGTCTTTTGCTTCTCGGGTTCGATCTCAAGAAGTATCACATTCTCCGGATCAGTATCACCGATAATTGTTTCTTTTAATTTATTAATATATGCTTTATGGTCAAGTCCGTTGAAATGACTTGTGAGTCCTTCGGGTATATTGAAATACTCTCTCATTTTAGTATTCAGCAGTTCCTGATAGCAGTACAGCGAAGCAAAACCCTGAAGTTCAATAAGCTGCGGGATCATTTTACCTTTCTCATCTTTGCATAATGCAAAATCTATTGCAAGAAGAGACGGGTGTTCGTCTTCATTGGGAACGGCGAGATTATCGGGAAGGGCTTTTTTAGAATATTCCCTGAAAGCATCTGTCTGTAGAAGGGATACAATTTCATCGGAAGCTTTTATTAACTCATCCCTGAATTCATCTGTAAGAAAGATCGGAGTCTCTGCGATCTTGAAATCTATTTTAGAATCAAAGGTCGTATTGAGATCATGGACCATTGCTTCATAACTATTCTGATCAAACCCGGAATTAAATTTTTCTCTGTATGACTTTATCAATCTGCTGTGTGATTCATTACAATTTTAAAAAACCTGAATAAAAATTTATTCAGATTATCAAATCAGGAATTTACCTTTATCCATTACCTTATCATCTTCGAGCCAGATATCTATGTCAATTCCGACGCAGTCGATATGCGTAGTGGAAACCCAGTCCGCTCCGGTATGCTCTGAATACGGATGTCCGAAAGCCATGTGAATGCTCGGAAGTTTTTCATCCTGAAGTATGTGACCTATTACTTTGCTGATTCCGATGTTAGTTCCGATTGCAAACTCACCGACCCTGTTGCTGTTTTCATCAGTCATTGTATATGCCGTCAGTTCATCCAGCAGGGCTGAATTCTTACAGGTCATATTTTTTATTCTCGAATCTTCGATCTCAATATAAACCGGATTATTTTTAAGGTCCCCGTATTTCTGGCAAAGGTAATCACCGACCACTCCGTCTACTACAAACAGTCCTTCGACATTTTGCGGAGAAGTAAAAATCTCACCGCCGGGAAGATTACCCCATTTGTCAACGGATATAATTCCGCTTGTCTTGAGCCAGTTCAGCTTATGAGAAAATTCAGCCACAATGTCAGTGCCCGCATCTGATTTTGCTTTAATGTATCTGGCTTTTCTGGCTTTGGTGATCAGTCTCTGACTAAGGTCGTCTATAATATGGAAATCCGCTCTCATTCCTTCCAGCATTATCTGAGTATTTATATTAACCATGTGAGCGTGTCTGATCTTGTGCATATTGACAACGGAAGTCATCTGAATTCTCATGCTTAGTTCGCCGGTCTGCGCCTGAGCGCAGAATATGCTGACCTGTGATTTTGCAAGGTCGTCAAGGATCTGCTGCGGCATATTCGGAGAAGGTCTTGCTGTGTAATCTTCAATTACAAACAGACTGAATTCAGATCCCACTTTTTTGATCTCGCTGACAAGCGAACAGGCAATTTCAAGTGTTTCATTATCAGTTATTATTGTAATTCTTTCATCAGGTTTAAGTCTGAGGCAGACATTGATAGCATTATGTGCGCCTTCGGAAAGTCTTTTGTCAAAAGAAATATCAGTTATAAAAGAATTTTTCATTTTGAATTAGTTTTTTTGGTTTCAGTTTTTTTGTTTTCAGTTTTTTTGTTTTTTACATTATTATCTCTTTTACTAACTATGTTGGTTGGTTTGTATGGTAATCCTGCATTGGTCTCATCGACTATATAATCGACAAGCTTGTTAAAATCACCGTTGCTTTCTTCAAATACTTTAAGCTGTCTGTCAGCGCCGGTGCCGTTTTCCATTATTCTGAAAATATAATTTATTTCTTCCCTGCTGCCGAGTTCATCCACTACATCATCAATAAATTCCAGCAGTTCTTTAGCAAGCTCGATGAAAGGCACCTCTTCCTGTTTTCCGAAATCAATAAGCTTTCCGCTGATACCGTATCTTGCAGCCCGCCATTTATTTTCCATCATAAGCGCGCGTCTGTATAATCTGAATCCGAGATTCTGCTGTATGAGTTTGTGAAGCTTAACGACTACAGCCTGTATCAGAGCAGCAAGCGCAATCGTTTCATCCACTCTGAGCTGCACATCGCAGATCCTTATCTCAAGCGTATTGAAAAATGGATGTGTGCGGATATCCCACCATACTTTCTTTGCATTATCAATACAGTTGGTTTTGATGAGAAGATTAATATAGCTGTCATATTCTGAGAGACTTCTGAAAGAATCCGGAATTCCCGTACGCGGAAATTTATCAAAGACTTTTACGCGGTATGATTTAAAACCTGTATCCCTTCCGAGCCAGAAAGGTGAGTTTGTAGACAGCGCAAAAATATGCGGAAGAAAATATCTTGCGGCGTTCATTATCTGAATTCCGATCTCTCTGTTTGCAATGCCGACATGCACGTGCATTCCGAATATCAGATTGGCGCGCGCTGCATCCTGCATTTCATTTATGATCTCCTTGTAACGCGGATGATCAGTAATTTCCTGATCCCGCCAGTGTGAGAAAGGGTGAGTTCCCGCCGCCGCTATTCTCAGTCCGTACTGATCGGCGAGCATTGCAAGGGAATTTCTGAGATTGGTAACTTCCATCCGCGCTTCCTGAATGTTTCTGCAGATATTCGTACCGGTTTCGATAACGGATGCATGCATTTCAGGTTTGAAGTTCTCTTTTAAAAGATGTTTGCCTTCTTCGAAAATTGAATGAACATGGGACTGAAGTTCCCTAGTTACCGGGTTAATTATCTGAAATTCTTCTTCAATCCCTAATGTATATTTTTCGTCTGTGATAATTTATCCTTTTAAAAAAATTAAGATTTTGACTTTTTGGTTTTTGCCTTTGCTGCTTTCGGCAAACCGTTGGATAACGAAAGATCATTTGAAAACTGTTTTATGAATGTTCCCCATGTAAGATTATTTAAACCTTTTTTATGATTCTTAGCTCTTCTGATAGCCATATTTGCTGCAGCATCCACTACCCAGTCGAAATTTTCCTGACCAACGGAATTTACATCAGCGTCCGGTGCGGGATTACAGAAATCAATTGCGTAAGGAATTCCGTCCCTAATTGCAAATTCAACTGTATTGAAATCGTAACCTAAAGCGACATTAAGTCTGAGCACATATTCTTTGATCAGATCAAGAAGTTTTTGTTCTGCAGGACCGGCATTTGAAACATATCTGAGATGATGCGGATTTCTCGGCTCGTATGGCATGATCAGCACGTCCTGTCTGTCAATGCAGTAACATCTGTAATACAGATCGAAAGTAATTTCTTCCTGAAGCATCATGACAAGCTGTTCGGTCTCATTATATTTTTCAAAAAAATCGGCAGGGTCTTCTACTTTGTAAACGCTTTTCCATCCTCCGCCGGAATACGGCTTGAAGTATGCGGGAAAACCTGTATATTTAAAAATGCCTTCCCAGTCAAGCGGGAAAGATAAATTTCTGAATGACTCGCCTGAAGTGTCCGCCGGATGCTGATTTGAAGGCAGCAATACTGTCTTTGGAACAGGTACGCCGACCTTTGTTGCAAGAGCGTTGTTAAAGAATTTATCATCAGCCGCCCACCAGAAAGGGTTATTGATAACCGCTGTTCCCGTGATAGCTTCATTTTTCAGGAATCCTCTGTAAAAAGGAACGTCCTGTGAAATTCTGTCAATGATCACGTCATAACCGCAGGATTCTCCCTGCACTACTTTGTCAAGAGATACAAATTCTGCAATAATACCGTCTTCATTTTTTTCGTTCACTCTGTCAACGAACGCCTGCGGAAAGGTATTTTCCATTCCGAATAATATTCCGATTTTTTTCATTAAATTAAATTAACTCCTTGTTATTTTTAGATTGGTTTAAAAAAAATTACATCAATTAATTCATTTTTCGAATTAAAATTTATTAACTGCAAAATAAATTTAACTGATAAGGTTGTAATTTAGTAAAATTTTGTGAAAATTTATACGCACATTTTGGAGTAAAAAGAAGTTTTAAAACACATCCGTCTAATTCGTTAGGTATATAAAATAGCGTTCAGCTGCCTTTCACGTACTTTTTTTGAGAGATCAAAATAAGTGCCAAAAAAAATCTACGCTATTGAAAAATTGCCGGAATTCATCTCACAATTGCTATAAAAGTTGTTGAAATAAGGAGATTCTATGAACTTTTTGAACTGCTTAAGTTCTTCCTTTGATAAGGTCTTAAAAGTTTGTATGAGCCGGGATTCTATCATACTGCTTAGTTTTAAACTGTTGAAATTCCATTAAGATAATCAAAATCGATATTTAAGATACTGCTGTTAAAAATTCCTCCGGTTAGTTTTCAAATAAACTTTCTTTGACCGGGCATAAGGAAGATGGTATTTTTGTACCGTGCACAAATTAGTGCACAAATTTTTATAAAGATTTTGCAAAGACCAAAAAAGAAAACTGCCGGTAAAATTTCAAAGGGATACAGGCTCAGAAAATCCACACACCTTCTGATTGAAAAAATTCAGAACATTATCTGTGAGAATAAGGACGTTGTCATAACAAGATCTTTAAAGTTATATTATTCACAAATTAATTCCGGATCAAATATACCGGCTTCAAAAAAAATAAAGATCAACAAATCATTTAATAATTTAAATAAATCAAAATGAACAAAATAATTTTCATACTGCTGCTGTCTGCCTGTAATATATTTGCTCAGACCACCCTGACCGTTGTAAATAATCCGTCTCAGGGAGACCTGGACGGAAACGTACAGTGTGACACAACAGGAATTTCCGAAGGTAATTCAGGCGCGAATCAAACCTGGGATTTTACGGTCCTGTCAAGACAGGATTCGACAACTCTTATATTTGTTGCTTCAGGTTCTACACCCTATTCTCAGCAATTTCCAAATTCCAATATCGCCTCTACAAATGACAGTATTTATTTTAATTACATGTCAGCTTCAGCTTCTGATCTTCTGATATCCGGATTCGGAGGACCTGATCTCATTATACAGTACACAGACCCGCAGATTTATTTGCAGTATCCTTTTAATTACGGCAGCAGTTTCAATGATCCGTTTGAAGGTGAATTTAATTCTTCCGGCACACAGATTTTCAGAAAAGGAACATCGGCAGTAACCGGAGATGCCTGGGGAACCATTAATCTTCCTGACGGATCATACGCAAATGCTCTGAGAGTGCATTATCAAATTATCACAAAAGACTCTTCAAATCCGGGTATTGCTGTTGTGTCCGTAACTAATTTAAATTCGTATGTCTGGTTTGTTCCGGGCAAAAAATTTCCGGTATTTGAGATAATATATTCAGATATTACAATTAACGGAAATCTTTTATTTACACAAAAAGTGGTAAATTACAATTTCTATAACTCGCCTACCGGAATCAGAAATATTTCAGCCGAAATTCCCGATGGATTCAGACTTTCTCAAAATTATCCGAATCCGTTTAATCCGTCTACGAATCTGGAATTCGCAATACCCCGGTCAGGACTTGTTACGTTAAAGATATTTGACATGACAGGCAGAGAAATTACTACACCTGTTAATGAAAATTTAAATCCGGGAAAGTATTCATATAATTTTAATGCGGCCGGATTAACAAGCGGCGCATATTTTTATACCTTAACAGCAAACGGATTCAGCGATACGAAAAAAATGATACTTTTAAAATAGAGACAGGATTAAATATGATATATATTTTCATATTCGCTAATTCTCCGTCCTGTTCTTTTTATAATTCCGAAAAGCTCCGGCGCGGAAACTCTGAAGTGAGTATAGTTTCTACCGGTCGGAGTCCCAAAGAGCAGGAAACTCCGACGGGGGAAAAATATGATATATATTTTCATATTCGCTAATTCTCCGTCCTGTTCTTTTTATAATTCCGAAAAGCTCCGGCGCGGAAACTCTGAAGTGAGTATAGTTTCTACCGGTCGGAGTCCCAAAGAGCAGGAAACTCCGCCGGTGGAAACAAGATAAATTTTTTTTTAATATCCTCATAATTAAAACTTGAAATTCCGGATTATTGAGTTTATATTGATTCAGATCATGAAAAAACTTTTACAAATAAAATTCATTTTTCTGTTTATTCTTACAGCCGGAATGCTTTATGCAGCCGTTACTCTGCAGTATTTTACGGCAAGAGATAATGCAGGAGGCGTACTGGTGGAATGGAAGACGGGTGACGAGGCAGGTACTGTAAAGTTTGAAATAGAAAGAAGCGCCGATTCGCCGGATAATTTTATTTACATGAATTTCAAAGAAGCCACAGGTAATAACTCATACTACTCATATCAGGATAATTCTGTTGATTTCGGTTCGGGCAGAAATTCCGAACTCTATTACTACAGACTCAAATGCATAGACGGTAATGGAAATTATACTTATACAAATCATATTACGGTTACGCATACTGTGTCAGGCGTGAGAAGCACCTGGGGAAGTATTAAGGCAATATTCAGATAATTCCGGTTCCGGTTTTTTTACAATTATAAATATTACTTAACCTTTGAAAGGAGAAATAAATGTCTGAATCCGTACGAAATTTAAATGTAACTCCCGAAGAAATTGAATCAGGAAAAACGATGGCTATCATCGCTTACCTGATTTTTTTTATTCCGCTGCTTATGGACGATATGAAAAAAAATAAGTTCGTAATGTTTCATACTGAACAGTCAATAGTGCTTTTACTTTTAAACATTGCAGCCGGTATTATAGGAACGATCACCTGCGGCATAGGTCTCGTGCTTTATATCCCTTGGGTTGTGTTTCTAATCATGGGAATTATGAATGCTGCAAACGGTAAAATGGTCCCGCTACCGCTTATCGGACAGCTTGGAGAAAAATTCAATCTCGTGAAATAGTTTTTAAATGGTTTTTTAAAAAAGGCAATCTTCTTACAAAAGCGGATTGCTTTTTTATTTTACAAATTAACTTATTTATTCCGGATAACGTATTGCCATTTAAATTAAATCAATAAAATTATGACAAACGATTTACAGACAGCAAGGACTTTTTTTCTTGTTTCAGCAATAATCAATATACTCGGATTTCTCGGATGGGGGACGTCTACCATTATAGGCGGGGTTTTTACCTGCGGCATTGGATGTCTCATGGGATTTCTGCCCATCATAAATATAGCCAGCAGCATAATGGATTTCATCGCTTACGGAAAACTCAACAGTCTTAATCAGAAAGGAACTTACGGAACGGTTCAGACTGCAGCTATATTTCAGATCGTTACCATTCTCACCGGAAATGTTGTAAGCTTTATCTTCGGTATTATAATCTTAACAAATCTCAGCAAAGAAGAAAACAGGAATTTTCTGAAAGAGAAGGATATTTTTTAATTCATCTTTTACACCTAATTGTAAAATAAGTTCATATATATTTATGTTTGAAAAGTTAGAAAAAGTAAAATCACGTTACAACGAAATTTCAGGTCTTCTGTCCGACCCCGCTATTTCAGGGGATCAGAATGAGATCATAAAGCTTTCAAAGGAATTTTCGGAGATCGAAGACATTGTAAAAGCGTATGACATTTATCTTACCACTAAAAAAGAACTTGAGGATAATAAGCAGCTGCTTTATGAAACTTCCGATCAGGAAATGAAAGAGCTGGCAAGAGGCGAGCAGGAAATTCTCGAAGAGAGAATGCAGAAAGTCGAAGCTGAGATAAAAACGCTTCTCATCCCCGAAGATCCCGCTGATAATAAGAATGCGATTTTTGAAATACGCTCGGGTACAGGCGGCGAGGAAGCGTCGCTATTTGCGGCTGACCTTTACAGAATGTATTCAAGATATTTTGAAAAGAAAGGATGGAAAGCCGAGACGATTGATTTCAGCGATTCATCAAATCCCGGCGGCATAAAGGAAGTGATAATTAATATAAGCGGCAAAAGTATTTACGGCGATCTGAAATATGAAAGCGGAGTTCACCGCGTGCAGAGAATTCCCGATACGGAAAGCAAAGGCAGAGTGCATACTTCAGCGGCATCAGTAGCGGTCTTTCCCGAAGCTGAGGATTTTGATATTGTGATAAATGATAATGATCTGAAAATAGATGTCTTCAGATCAGGCGGCGCGGGCGGTCAGAATGTTAACAAAGTCGAAACGGCGATCCGCATAACTCATCTTCCGACAAATACCGTAGTGCAGTGTCAGGACGAAAGGTCTCAATTGAAAAATAAACTCAGCGCTATGAAAGTGATGAGATCGAGACTGTATGAAATGGAACTTGCAAAGCGTGACAAGGAGCTGACTTCTCAAAGGAAGAATATGGTAAAGTCAGGCGACCGCAGCGATAAGATCAGAACTTATAACTTTCCGCAGAACCGTCTCACCGATCACAGGATAGGACTTACAATGTATAACCTTTCTGAAATAATGGAAGGCGATCTTGATGAAATTATTGATAAGCTGAAAACCGCAGACAGAGCTGAGAGACTTTCTTCGGATGAGTAATTAATTCTTCTTATTTTAATCTTTCTCAAACAGCATACTTCTTTATAATTCCGGTACCGGATCTTATTTCAGATATTCCTTCAGAAAATTATTTATAATTCCAGTAAACACCCTATCATTTCCGAGTCCCGAACCGCTGTAAATAGAACCTGTAGATAACACTGCATTGTCACCGATCTTTCTTATGACCATTTCACCGCCGCCGTCACCGTCCCATTCAGGGTCACCTTCTTTATAAACTTTTACAGTATCGGCGATTGATGTATTCACTCCCTTTGCAATTACTTCAGTCTTATGTGACATCCAGAAAGGAACCTTGTCCGTCTCGTCCCCGCATATCGGAAAATCATTAATGCCTTTCATTCCGAATAATTCTCCGTCATATACGTTCAGTCCTGAATAAAGCCAGTGAGATGAATTGACAACTTTATACGGCGCAAAAGTGTGAAGACCTTTTCCCGTATATCTGACACCGAATAAATTCGATTCGGATCTGAGATTATGTCTCCACATTCCGCCCGTTTCAAAAAATCCCGAATCAAATAATGTCAGATCTTTCCGGCATTCCATTATTGTATAATCATCATTCCATTTTACTTTCCAGTAGATCTGATTTGCGCCGAGCGATATCATCGGAACGTTTTTTTCAAAAACCATTTCTTCAATGTTGTCATACATAGTCTCAGAAAAATACTCGCAGTGATAAGACATCACGATGAATTTACAGTTTGCAAACTTCTCCGGGTTTTGTTCGAGATAGTAATCCGGAAGTATGTTCGCATTCTGACCTTCGTTAAACCAGTTGAAAACATTCGCGCAGACGTTTATGTCGATATGATTATACTTATCACGGAAATACTGAACTCCGGTATTTGGTCTTTGTGAAGAAACATAATAAACATTAGAAGAGTCGGTGTAATTATGATACAGGGATTTTCCGCCCCAGGGATTGTAAGCCATGAATGTGGCGAGCGGAGCTAACACTATGAATTCATTACTGTTATCAATGTCACCGACTGTTATCGTTAAATGAAAGGTATCTTTGGAATTCGAAAGTAATACATTGTAATAACCCGGAGTATAACTTCGGTCAAGCGGCAGCTCACGGGTCACATTCCAGCCGCAACCCTTCTCCGGCTGCTCCGGCGAAATTACCTGCTCCGTCTTTCCGAAATAAAAAGTGTCTACAGGATCGTATGTATAAGGAGAAACAATTTTAGTAATTACAGCTTTTGATGAATCGTCATCACTTCTTAAATAGAACTTCACATTCTCAACATTGAAATAAAACATCTTATCGGTGTAACCGTCAATCGAAGTCAGCTCCATTTCAGGAATTTTCTCAACAGATACAAGTAAGTAGTATCTGTATCTGAAAAACCATATGAATATAAAAATTAAAAACGCCGTGATCAGAATTGATGTAAGCCAAATAAGTTTTTTAAAATTCATAAAGTATGCGCGGAAAAATATTTGTTATCAAAATATTAATAACCGCGAATAAATAAAACACACATTATGATTTTTTACATCCGTCTAAAACGTTTGAACTTCAAAATTCGGACAATTTAAATTGAACTCAATTTTGCGAATACACAAATTCACTTTTTCAGAATATGAGTATACTAATTGTAATCTGATTACGCCTTTAAACCATTTCCATCCAAAACGTTTTATAAAACAAATTTATAAGTTTGATTCTCGTAAATTTAAAGTTTTCTGTTATGTTAAAGACGGATGTGCCTATAAACTCCTTTAACTTATTGGATTAATGTATTAATTTGAATTTAAAAGATTTATATAATTAAGGAGACAGTATTATGTATAGATCAATAATATTATTACTGCTTTTAAATGCCACAGTTTTATATTCGCAAAGCGGCTGGATTCAACAGGAAACCGGAACGCAATACAGACTCAGACACGTCTTTTTCATAAATGAAAATACAGGATGGGCTGCCGGTGACAGCGGTACAATAATCCGGACAGTGAACGGCGGCGCGGACTGGGATCAGCAGATCAGCAATACAACCAAACATCTGCAAATAATTGCTTTTACCGATTCACTGAACGGGACAGCTATCGGAACCTATTATGAATACAACCCGTGGTGTTTTAACTTCATAGTTAGTCTTATTACATCAGACGGAGGGAATACGTGGATAATAGCTCAGCAGGGGTATTCAGCTATACTGATGGATTTTACATATTCTGAAAATGTTTTTTTCGCATCATTTGAAGGAACCGACTGCTGGCAGACAATTGGAGCAGTTACTAAGTCAACTGATTCAGGTTTAAACTGGACATCCGTCAATCAGGGATTCGGAGGATACGCTTATAAGTCTGCGCATTTTATTAATACACAGACCGGCTGGGCGCTTGGATATAAAGCGACCGATTTCGGATTAAGAGTTTATCATTTAATTAAGACCACCACCGGCGGTGCTGACTGGGATTATATCAGACAGGATACCGGATATAATTATCTGAGTTACTGGGGAAGCAAGATGCGTTTCCTGAACGGGAACACGGGATATTTAATGGGATCTAATTACCGCAACCTGAAGAAAACTACAGACGGCGGGTTTACCTGGAATCATACAGACAGTATTATTACAAACGCAAAATCCGATTACACTTTCATAAATCCTGATACCGGCTGGATAATTGGCGGCGCATCAATTCTAAGAACTAACGACGGCGGGCATAACTGGAGCTCTCAAAACAGCGGCGTACCGGGCGGACTGAATTCAATCTTTTTTGTAAATGAAAATGTTGGATACATTGCCGGTAACAACGGCTTAATGCTGAAGACATATACTGGCGGACTGACGAATTTAAACACAGCCGAACAATTTATTCCGCCGGACTACACATTATATCAGAACTATCCCAATCCATTCAACCCGTCCACAACAATTTCATTTTCACTACCGCACGCAAGCTATACAAAGCTGAAAGTCTTTGACGCCGCGGGAAGAGAGATAAAAGAATTAATTAATGAATACAGACAAAGAGGAAGTTATGAAGTTAAATTCGACGGAAGGGATTTTGCGAGCGGGGTTTATTATTACAAACTGGAAGCCGGTGAATATTCTGATACTAAACGGATGCTTCTTTTAAAATGAGAGCAAAAATGTTTATGATTATATTGTAAATGAAGTTGCAATAGTAGACAGCGTAAATACCGCGGAAGATAAAATGTTTTACGCAGAAGGTGAATTTAGAAATTCATTTAATTCATGAGAAGATTTTATTTAATATTGTTTTTTTTGAGTTTGGTGGCGCAGGTTGGTGATGTTTGTTCACAGTCAGTTTACTGGAGACAAATATTCGGCGGTGAGTATGTTGACATTGCTTATAACTGTATTGAATTACGGGACGGAAATTATATGATGGCCGGATATAAAGAAATTCAGGTTCCCGGGCAGATATATCAAATCCCGAAATCATATATAGTTAAATTTGACAGATATGGTAATATACTTTGGGAAAAATTTATTGGAGATTCTTCAACTTATAATATATCTATATCATTAGCTGAAGATCCTGATGGCAACATATATCTTCCTTACAATAGCAGTCATGCACATTTAGTAAAACTAAATTCTAACGGAGATATGATCTGGGATAAAAATTTCTCTTCATCAAATATTATATTATTTTCAGGATTATCTTTTGTAGAAGAATATCAGAAAATAATCTTAATTGGTATAAATATTACGAATGGATTTCCAACTTCTTCAATAACAAAATTAGACAGCAACGGAACATTGATTTGGAATAAATCAAATTATGATAGTTTAGGAATATTAGGTACCTATAACTCAGGGAATAATAGCTTTTTATTTTCTGACAATGAATATTTTTTATCAGGATTTGCTCAATCTGCACCGGGCGTACAAAACAGGATAGGATTTATTCTGAAAACTGATACAAGCGGGAATATTCTTTGGAATAAAAAATATTCTAACAGCAAAGGAATTTATTCTATTGTAAAAAACTCACTTAATACCTTCATAGCTTCAGGTCAAGGCAATTCTGCCTTATATTGTCAATCTTTTGACAGCATGGGAAATATTTTGTGGATCAGAGATTATAATGGAGACAGTCTGGCAGGATCAATCGGAATTCAAAAAATAATTAAAACAAAAAGTAATGAATTTGCTCTAGGTACTCCGAAAGGACAAAATTTTGGAAGACTAATGAAAATTGATTCTTTGGGAAATATATTAGAAAGCAATTTTTATCCATACCCTCCAAATGTCGGAATTAATCAAAATAATTTGAATTCAACATCTGATTCAGGGTTTATTGTATCAGGTTATATTCGATATTTTTTCAGTAATAGAAATGAAAGTGTTTTTAAAGAAAATCTTGATCTAAAAGTCGAAGGTGATAAAGACATTGATATTTTAGTTTATAAAATTGATAAATATGGACAAACTGTTTTTATTGTAAATAATGAAATTCAAAATACTCAGCCGGAAAGTTTTGTGTTGTCACAAAACTTTCCAAACCCCTTTAACCCCGTCACAACAATTTCATTCTCATTACCGCAGGCAAGCTATGTAGTGCTGAAAGTATTTGACGCGGCGGGAAAAGAGATAAAAGAATTAATTAATGAATACAGGCAAAGAGGAAGTTATGAAGTTAAATTCGACGGAAGTGATCTCCCGAGCGGGATTTATTTTTACAGATTAGCTGCGGATGATTTTACTGCAGTCAGAAGAATGATCCTGTTAAAATAATGAATGACATTATTTCTCATGCCGAAGTAATCACTGATCGACCTATCCAAAAGGTACTTCTGAGGCAAAAGTTGAATTTCCAGGTGAAAAAAAACCAAATTTTTTGAGTGTACCCCCCCCCGGGGGGGGGGGGGGAGGGGGAAAATTTCTTCGGGTTATTTGATCAATAACATTCGCTTTGTCTTAACAAACTCACCAGCTTCTATCCTGTAAAAATAAACTCCGCTCGCAAACCCGCTTCCGTCAAACTCCGCTTCGTAACTTCCGGCTTCCTGTTTTTCGTTTACCAATGTTAAAACTTCGTTTCCTAAAATATCATACACTTTTAGTTTAACATCATTCGTAATTCGTAATTCATAATTAATAATTGTAACCGGATTAAACGGATTGGGATAATTCTGATATAAATTATAATGTCCGGTAATTTCCGTACCGGAATTTATATGAGTCGGACTGTCATAGATCATAACGCCGCGGTTATTTGTTCCGCCGTAAATTTTTCCGTCAGCTGAAATTAAAACATTGAAGTAGCTTCCTGCCGGCAAACCTTCATTGATCAATTCCCAGCTGTCTCCCATATTATCAGAGTAATATACATTTCTGTCATCCATTCCGATAAAGAGATCTCCGTTTCTGTTCACGCAGGCAGTTCTCAAAGTAACGCCGTTACTGTGACTTCCGATATCAGTAAAAGTCAGTCCGTTATCAGTGGATCTGTTGAGTCCGTAAGCGTCGGAGACATATATAATTTCAGGATCCGCCTTCAATATAGTTTTTATGAATATAGGCGGAAACGATGTAAAGTTAGAAAAATTGCTGCCGTTGTTTGTAGAATACTTGACACCGCCAAGCGAAGTGCCGAGTAAAATTCTGTTATCATCAGTAATTATCATTCCTCCTGCAAACCCCGCTCCTATTACCTGAGTCTGCGCCCAGGTATTTCCGGAATCCGTTGACTTAAAAACAAATGTTGAGACATCACCTATAGTCGGACCGACAGTCACGGAAAAAGCTGCAACTATTGAACCGTCTGACGGAAAAACAATTTCACCGCCTCCGGCAAAGTTTAACGGAAATGAGCCGGTGAATACATCTGTCCAGGTATTGCCGTTGTCCGTAGTTCTGTGAATGTAAGAAAAGTCCTGTGTCTTCGATAATCCGTAAACATCTCCGTTGCGGGAGGCGCTGAGTGTAGTTACTCTCTTTCCCTGCAGACCGGAAAAAGTCCAGTTCATACCGCGATTAGTAGATTTATAAATCCCTGTTCCCCAGCTTGACGCATACATAATTCCGCTTTCCGTAAATGTCAGCGCTCTTACAAGATCCGTATTGCCGGCGGACATTTCACCAGTGGGAGTCCAGTTGCTTTTTGCAATAGATAAAGCTGTGAAGGTCAGGACAAAGAACATTATTATTGTTTTCATCAAATTTTTTTTTTACTAACTTAATAATAATCCGTTGACTAAAAAAATTATATTTCAACTAAATGTAGTTTTCAAATATGAATGGTAAAGACTCTCTCAGAATTTTAAAATGATTTGGAAAATTTTTGTCAAAGTCTTCCCCCCCCGCCCAAAACTTTTGGGTTTTTAAAGGGGGGGTGTTTTCTTTGCTTTCTTTGGAGATCCCCGACGGGGGCGGCAAAAGGAGTTCTTCTCAAAGGCGGTCAAAGTAGCTGATTTAGCAGTTTCAGTAATTTAGAGATACTAAATAAAAAAGTTTCTTTTTAAAATATATAGGACAGCTTTGTCTTCAATTCCGATTCAAATTAAAGAAAAGAATAATGCGCGTTTGTCAAAGTCTTCCGAAATAAACAACAGTATCATATTCCATTTTTACTTTACCGTTGATATTATAACGGTCAAATAATTTCTCAAGAGCTTTCAGCATTTCGGCGCTTGCGGGATCGCCGGAGTTTGGTACATATGAACTCGACAGCAGCCGGCCTTTCAGACCTTCGAGATCAAATTCCTGGAAGATATAAAATTTACGAACGGAAAATTCATTCGGAGAAAAGAAGCCTCGTATGACTGCATCATCAATATTTTCATGATTTACTTTTTCATAATCATTGCCGAATTTCACTAACAGGTCTTCATATTCATCCATAAAACCTTCTTTGAAGATCCGCGAATTCCACCAGATAATAAAAAAGTTTCCTTCATTTTTCAGGATCCTCTTAAATTCTGATTTACTCTTTCCAAGTTCGAACCAGTGAAACGCCTGACCTGCGATAATTAAATCAACGGAATTATTCTCAAGTCCTGTTTCTTCCGCCGATGCATTGACACTTATAAAATTCTTATCATCGGAAAAGATACTTTCCGCAGCGGATCTCATTTCATCATTCGGCTCGACTGCATACACTTTGTTGCCGTTATTTAAAAATAACTCGGATGAAATGCCCGTGCCGGAGCCGACGTCGGCGATGACGCTGCTTTGAGTCAGTCCGCATTCGTCTTTCATAAAACTTAATAACGCTTCAGGATAGTGCGGTCTGTATTTCACGTAATTTTCCACCCGGTCTGAAAATCTTCTCTTAGGATCAAAGTTCATTTTATAAATTTAATGTTGATTTGAATATTATTACTTTAATGGAGTAATATTTTTATAAAAGTTCTGAAAATAAATTTTAAAATGAAATACATTATAATACCGGTTACGTTTTTTATTATGACAGTAATTCTTATGTCAGCGGAATTTGAGAATGACGCTCACGTGAACAGGGACGTCAATCCGCTGGAAACTTACTGCGAAGTAAATATTAAGCTCACATCTGCAGGTGATATAGATCTCCTGCAAAGAAATGACATAACCGTCGAACATTATCACGGAAATATTTCCGAAGGTATCACGCTTGTGATAAATTACGCTGAACTGGAAAGATTAAAATCTACAGGTCTGAGATATGATATTACCGTAAGCGATATGGGCAGGCAATTTACTGACATTAAAAGTCCGTCACCATTTGAACTTCAAAAAAGTTTTGAAACGCTTGCTAAAGATAATGTAAGCGGATTTTCATTCGGGAGCATGGGGGGATTTTATACATTCAATGAGGTAGTTCAAAAGCTTGACTCGATGCGGCTTGTTTATCCGAATCTCATTTCATCAAAACAGATACTCGGCTTATCAGTTGAGAACCGCGAGATCTGGGCGGTGAAAATTTCCGATAATCCCGGTGTAAATGAATCCTCTACCGAGCCGGCTGTTTATTTCGATGCGCTTCATCACGCACGCGAACCGCAGGCAATGGCATCGGCTATGTATTTTATGTATTACCTTCTTGAAAATTACGGAACGGATCCGGAAGTAACATACCTTTTAAATAACCGCGAAATATTTTTTGTTCCTGTTGTAAATCCTGACGGATACGTTTACAATCAGACTACAAATCCGAACGGCGGCGGCAGCTGGAGAAAGAACAGAAGGAATAACGGCGGCGCGTGTTTCGGTGTCGATCTCAACAGAAATTATCCATACGGCTGGGGAGTCAGCAGCGGCTCGAGCAATGATCCGTGTTCGGAAACTTACAGAGGAACTTCGGCAGGCTCTGAGCCGGAAGCTCAGGCGATAATAAATTTCACACAGCAGATCAGACCGAAGATCGCTTTCTCAATGCATTCTGTCGCGGGAAGATATCTGAATCCTTACGGTTACAATGACTCAGCAATAAAGTATGAAGTATATTCTGAATTCTCTTCAGATTTTGCAGCGTCAAATAATTATACATACGGCACCGTATATGAAATGCTCAACTATTATTCCAGCGGAACTACGAGGGATTATCTTCATTCGACGGGAACATACGCATGGACTCCCGAAGTAGGAGGCACAGGTTTCTGGAATAATCAGTCGCAGATAATTCCCGTCGCTTCGGAAAATGTATATGCACTAAAATATCTTTCATGGGTCGCGGGCGCATTTACGGACTTCAGAAATTATACTGTACTTGGCAACGGATATGTTCAGAAGAATGATACATTGAATCTTGAGATAGGATTAAGAAACCGCGGACTTTCCCAAACCGCTAAGAACGTGACTATAGAAGTATCGACTGATTATCCCGAAGCCGCAGCAATAAATACAAATATAAATTACGACAGTATTCCTTCAGGACAGTCAAAAACCAATTCACTGAATCCGGTAAAGTTCAGACTTACTTCAGATGCGGATTATATGGATGAAATGAAATTTTTCGTATCTGTAAAACAGGAAGGCGTTGTAACTTCGCTTGATACAATAAGGATCACAGTCGGAAAGACGGAAGTTTTATTTTCCGATAACGCGGAAAACGGCAGGTCGCGCTGGATCACAGCCGGATCAGGCACAGCGTGGGATACGACATTTATAGATCCCGTATCCGGCGATAAAAATTTTGCCGATTCGCGTTACGGTAATTCAAGAAATACTACTAACAATACGTTCACATTGTCCGACACTATTAATCTCATAAACGCCAACAATCCGAGAATTGAATTCACAGCTAAGTGGGCTGAAGAAGAAACATTTGATTATTCAAGAATACAGGTCAGTACAAATTTCGGAAGCTCGTGGACAAGTCTGGCGGGAAGGCATACAAGGATTGTTTCAGGGCAGCCGTCATACACGGACATAAAGCACTGGCGCAGCGAGCAGATCAATCTGAATCCTTATATCGGCAGGATGATCAGAATCCGGTTTACACATTTCACTGACGGCGGCGTTCCGGGTGACGGATTTTATTTTGACAATTTCAGAGTAGTGAATTACAAAGACGTTCCGACCTCTGTAAGTCTGATCAGTTCTTCAGTTCCGGCGGAATACAAACTTTCGCAGAATTTTCCTAATCCGTTTAATCCGAATACAGTCATACAGTATCAGATACCCGTTAAAGGATTGGTAACGCTAAAAGTATTTGATGTGCTTGGGAATGAAGTTGCCGAACTGCTGAACGGTAATCAGGAAGCGGGAAGTTACGAAGCGGAGTTTGACGGCAGCGGGTTTGGGAGCGGGATTTATTTTTACACATTAAAAACGGATGGATATACTGCTTCGAAGAAAATGCTTCTTATAAAATAAGTTTCAAGTTACGAGTTTCAAGTTACGGGTTTTTAAAAATGTCATTCCCGCGTGCTTCCGGCAGGAATCCAATCAGGAACGAGTTACAAGTTACGATTTTCAAAATACGAGTTTCAAGTTACGAGTTATTTAAATTAATCAGTGTAATCTTTTTTTTTATTAAATAAAACTATTTATTAATTTATAAAAAAAAAATGAAACCTAATAAAAGACTAAGAGATGCATTCTTCGAAGTCGTTGACAATCAAATTAAAGCAAATGATCCGCCGGAGACTGCAGAGGCAATGAAAAGACTTAAAGAACAAGGTTATTCAGAGTTTGAAGCAAAACAATTGATTGGACAGTGCATTGCTCTTGAAACATTTATGATTATGAAACACGGACAGGAACATAATCCGGAAAGATACATAAGGAATCTGAGTAATCTGCCTAAAGAACCGGAAGAATAAATTTCCCAGCTCCAGCTTGGGTTGCTACACAGAGTCCGGACAGTAAGTTTCTGTTGTTGGTCACGCTCGCTGCACTCACTAAGACCAACAATGGCGGAGTTGTTGGTCACGCTCGCTGCACTCACTAAGACCAACAACGGCGGAGTTGTTGGTCACGCTCGCTGCACTCACTAAGACCAACAACGGCGGAGTAACGAGTTTCAAGTTACGAGTTTCAAGTTAAAATTTATAAAAGTTAATTAAATGATAAGATTAATAATTACATTAATTCTGTGCATTGGTTTTCAGTCAATCTCCTATTCTCAAAACGGATGGTTTTGGCTAAACCCTCAGCCGCATGGAAGTTCACTGAATTCTGTAATATTTGTTAATGCGCAAACAGGCATAGCAGCAGGAAACATGGGAGCAATATTAAGGTCAACTGATGCAGGTGAAAGCTGGAGTTTATATATCTCTAATTTCACTAATGACATATATTCAGTTGCTTATTATGATGAAAATAATATTTTCGCAGTAGGATCAGACGGTTTAATAATTAAATCAGTTAATACCGGTCTGGACTGGGAAAGAATATCTATAGGTACAAATGAAGATCTTAGCTCAGTTTATTTTTATGATTCAAACACAGGATATATAACCGGCAGCAATGGAAAGATATTTAAAACATCGGACGGCGGTAATAACTGGTCAGAGCTGAACTCAGGAACGACTATTAAACTAAACACCGCGTATTTTATCAATTCCCAGAATGGATTTATCGGCGGTAATGAAATTTTACTAAGAACTACAAACGGCGGCATCAACTGGACTGCATTGAACCTCAGTACTTACATTAACTCAATTAGTTTTATAAATGATAATACAGGATTCATCGTTGGCGCGAGCAGCAACGGAATAAAAAGTATCAGGCGCACTTCAAATGGCGGAAATACATGGATAAATGTTTTTGCTCCGGGGACATATACATTTAATGAAATATTTTTTACCAACTCTTCAACCGGTTATATAGCCGGAAATGAAAATGCATTTCTAAAGACCACAAACAGCGGCGTAAACTGGTTTATAGATAACACTATAAGCAGTCAGGGCTTTGCATTGAGTTCTGTTTTCTTTCAAAATAATGGTACAGGACTTTTGGCTGGGACTTACGGGACAATTTTTAAATCCACGGATCATGGAAATTTCTGGACTCAGAAATCACCTTCGGGTACCTTAGAGGGTTTTCGTTCTGCTGATTTTCCGGATCAAAATACCGGCTATATATTGGGTAATTCCGATAATACCGGTTCTTCAATTTTAAAGACAACCAATGCCGGATTAAACTGGGTAAATTTTAATACTTCATTTCGTATGTTACGGTTTGATTTCTTAAATGAAATTACGGGATATGCTGTATCCGGTCGCTTTGAATTTATTAAAACACAAAACGGAGGTCTTAACTGGAATTTACTTAATACACCTATCGATTCAATAGGATTATTTCAATTCGTTGATGCATACACAGGTTTTATAAATAAAACATATTTTTCAGGACATGATTTGAATAAAACTACTGACGGCGGTATCTCCTGGTCCTCTTACTCATTTCAGCCTGAATATGTAACTTACTTTCAGTTTCCTTCTCATGATATCGGATATGTTTTAACCAACTGGACCGCAGATAATTTATATAAAACTACAAATACTGGAGTTAACTGGAATTTCGTAAGAAAAATGGATTTTGATACTATTATTCCTAATTTAGGTTCATTATATTTTCTTGATGATAATATCGGATTTATAGCTACATACTATATGTATTCATTAAATGAAAGGAATAACTATATTTATAAGACCTCAGACGGGGGTTTAAGCTGGCGTCAGGTTTTAGATTTAAATGTCTCCGATCAGGTCGGTTTAGGTTTTAAATTTTTTAATATCAATACCGGCTACGTTTTAGGATTATATAACAAAGTTTTAAAATCGACTGATCAGGGAGAAAGCTGGAATGAGTTTTTGAATCTTGACAGACCGGTAAATGACTTAGATTTTACGGATAATAATACAGGATATATTGTTGGAGCCGGAGGAATGATACTTAAGACAACAACCGGCGGTACAGTTAGCTTAGAAAATATTTCTTCAGAAATTCCTTCCGGTTTTATTTTAGAGCAAAATTATCCTAATCCGTTTAATCCATCTACAGTTATCAGATATTCATTGGCTGAAAATGGTTTTATAACTTTGAAGGTGTATGATTTGACGGGAAAAACAGTTGCCGTATTAGTAAATAAAAACCAAAAAACCGGAAGTTATGAGGTTGACTTCGACGGTTACAATCTTGCAAGCGGCATATATTTTTATAAGCTTGCTGTAAATGATTTTATACAAACCAAAAAAATGGTGCTTTTGAAGTAAGTTTCAAGTTACGAGTTTATTAAAACTGTCATTCCTGCGTGCTCCTGGCAGGAATCCAATCAACACTTAAATTATAAATTACAAATTACAAAAGACAAATAGCAATTAGTGCTTACGGCGGAAATCCAATAAAATAGCAAGTTTCAAGTTACGAGTTTCAAGTTACAAGTTTCGAGTTTTAAGTTAAAATTTATAAAAGTTAGTTAAATGATAAGAATAATATTTACATTAATTCTGTGCATTGGTTTTCAGTCAATTTCCTATTCTCAAAACGGATGGTTTTGGCAAAACCCCAAGCCGCAGGGAAATTCACTGAATTCTGTAATATTTGTTAATGCGCAAACATGCATTGCAGCAGGATACTGGGGAACAATATTAAGATCAACTGATGCAGGTGAAAGCTGGAGTATATATAACTCTAATTTCACTAATGTCATAAATTCAGTTGCTTATACTAATGAAAATAATATTTTCGCTGTAGGATCAGAAGGCTTTGTAATTAAATCAGCTAACGCGGGCTTGGACTGGGATAGATTATCTATAGGTACAATTGAAGATCTCAGCTCAGTTTATTTTTATGATTCAAACACAGGATATATAACCGGCAGCAATGGAAAGCTTTTTAAAACAACGGATGCAGGTAATAACTGGTCAGAGCAGAATTCAGGAACGACTATTAAACTAAACACCGCATATTTTATCAATTCACAAAATGGATTTATTGGCGGTAATGATATTTTACTCAGAACTACAAACGGCGGCATCAACTGGACTGCAATGAATCTCAGTACTTACATTAATTCAATGAGTTTTATAAATGATAATACAGGATTCATCGTTGGTGGGAGCAGCAACGGATATAAAAGTATCAGGCGAACTTCAAATGGCGGGAATACATGGATAAATGTTTTTGCTCCCGGGACATGGCCATTTAATGATATATTTTTTACCAACTCTTCAACCGGTTATATAGCCGGAAATGAAAATGCATTTCTAAAGACCACGAACAGCGGCGTAAACTGGTTTATTGATAACACCATAAGCAGTCCGGGCTTTGCATTTAAATCAGTATTCTTTCAAAATAATGGTACGGGACTTTTGGTCGGATCTTACGGGACAATTTTTAAATCCACGGATCATGGAAATTACTGGACTCTGAAATCACCTTCGGGTACCTTTGAGACTTTACGTTCTGTCGATTTTCCGGAGCAAAATACCGGATATATAATGGGTAATACCTATATTTCCGGTACTTCATTTTTTAAGACAACCAATGCCGGAATAAACTGGATAAATTTTAATTCTTCATATCGTATGTTCCGGTTTGATTTCTTAAATGATAATACAGGTTATGCTTTATCCTTTAGCTTCGAACTTCTTAAATCACAAAACGGAGGTCTTACCTGGAATATAATTAATACACCTAATGATTCAATAGGATTATTTCAATTCGTTGACGCGAACACAGGTTTTATAACTAATAATGTTTATTACGGGGGACATGATCTGAATAAAACTACTGACGGCGGTATGACTTGGTCCTCTTATTCATTTCATCCTGATTATGTAAGATACTTTCACTTTCCTGAGCCTGATATTGGCTATAGTTTAGCCGGCATTTTTTTTGAATCATCTAATTTATATAAAACTACAAATACAGGAGTTAACTGGAATTTCGTAAGAAAAATGAATTTTGATACTACTACGCCTCTTTACCATACATTATATTTTACTGATGAGAATAACGGATATATTGTAACATACTATAGTAGTTCGGAAGGTCTTCGGACTTACTATCTTAATAAGACGTCCGACGGAGGTTTAAGCTGGCGTTGGGTTTATGAGGATTCTGTTGAACCAAATGACTTTGGTGGACCCACTTTAAAATTTAAATTTATTAATAATAATACCGGCTACGTTTTTGGATTTCATAATAAGATTTTGAAATCGACTGATCAGGGAGAAAGCTGGAATGTGTATTTGAATCCGGACAGACCTATATATGACATAGATTTTACGGATAATAATACAGGATATATGGTTGGAACCGGAGGAATGATAGTAAAGACAACAAACGGAGGCACTGTTAGAATAGAAAATATTTCGACTGAAATTCCTACCGGTTTTATATTAGAGCAAAATTATCCTAATCCATTTAATCCATCTACAGTTATCAGATATTCGTTGGCTGAAAATGGATTTATAAATTTAAAGGTTTATGATTTGACAGGAAAAACAGTTGCTGTATTAGTAAATGAAAACCAAAAAAACCGGTAGTTATGAGCGTTGACTTCGACGGTTACAATCTTGCAAGCGGCATATATTTTTATAAGCTTTCTGTAAATGATTTTACACAAACCAAAAAAATGGTGCTTCTGAAATAAATTTTAAAAATTATGATAATCAAAAATATTTTTGTAATTATTTTTTTGTTAAATGTGAATCATCTCTGTCTGCAGGCGCAGGTAAATCAGGAGTGGGTTGTTTTCTATGACGGTTTAGGAAGTATCGATGAACCGGCAGGTCTGGCAATTGACGCTTCAGGAAATATTTTTGTGACAGGAAAAAGTAAAGTTAATTCTAATGAAGATTTTCTGACAATTAAATACAATAATTCCGGAGAAACTCAATGGATCCAGAGATACAACGGACCCGGTAATAATTCTGATTATCCGGGCGCAATTGCTTTAGACGGCGCAGGTAATGTTTATGTCACCGGCGGCAGTACGCAGGCAAATGCAAATTTAGTATATACTACTGTTAAGTACAGCGCTTCGGGAGTTCAAATGTGGCTTCAGAATTTTGAAGGGACAGGTGAATTTGGAGATTTTGCAACTTCAATTGCGACCTATGGTTCGGGTATTGTTTATATTACAGGCAGCACTTATAATACAGGCACTTCATATGATCAGACAACCATAAAATACAATTCATTGGGCAGCAGAGTATGGGTCCAAAATAAAAACGGAACTGAAGATATTGATGATATGGCACACGCTCTTACAACAGATTTCGCCGGTAATGTTTATGTTGCAGGTTATATAAGTAACAACAGTCAAAATTCTTATGATTATTCAACAATTAAATATGGTTCAAACGGGAATGAATTGTGGTCAAGATATTATAACGGAACTTCTGATGGTTTTGATTACGGATATGCCGTTGCAGTTGATAATGCGGGAAATGTAATAATAACAGGCGTAAGCTATGATATTATTAGTTATTATGATATTGCAACAGTTAAATATTCATCTTCAGGTACACTTCTCTGGTCAAAGCGTTATGACGCTTACTACGGTTCAGATGTTGGTAGTACCGTAATCACTGATGATTCTTTAAACGTATATGTTTCAGGCTGGAGTAATGAAGTAGATAATGAAAGTGATATGACCATAATAAAGTATAATTCAAGCGGAGATCAGCAATGGGTAAAAAGAATTAACGGAACGGCAAACGGATCTGACTATGCTTACTCAATGATTAAAGACAGTTTCAACAATATATATGTAACGGGAACAGTTACCGGGACCGGAACTTCGAAGGATATAGTGACAATAAAATATTCCGGTTCAGGAAATGAATTATGGAATGTCAGTTATAATGGCATTTCCAACGGAGATGATATTCCTGTCGCAGTCAGATTAGACGGAAACAACAACGTGATCGTAACCGGCAAGAGCTATTCAGACAGCACTGATTTTGATTATGTAACGATAAAATATTCCCAGACAGTGGGAGTAAACACGATCTCTAATCAGATCCCGGACAAAAATCATCTCGGACAAAATTATCCAAATCCTTTTAATCCAAGAACACTAATTAATTACGAATTACGAATGACAAGTGATGTTAAACTAAAAGTGTATGATATTTTAGGAAACGAAGTCTCAACACTGGTAAACGAAAAACAAAATGCCGGAAGTTACGAAGCGGAGTTTGACGGCAGCGGACTTGCTAGCGGAATTTATTATTATAAGCTTGAGGCGGGCGGCTTTGTTCAGACGCGGAGTATGGTTTTGGTGAAGTAAATTTTTACGTCAATACTCTACATAATTACAAATAACGAATTACAAATAAAGAGCAATGATCTTTTCCCTCTGCTTTCCAAGCTCCAGCTTGAGAAGATGGTTAAAGAGAGCGTTCCCAATCGGGAGATTGGGAACGAAGATAACTGAAAGGAACCCTTTGTTAATTTACCGACGGCAAAAATATATTACTACAGAATGTCCTTGAAGAACTCTTTCTTCAAAGCTTTATGTTATTTAGTAAGCATCATTTTCCTCGTTTGTCTGAATCCGTCAGTTTCTATTGTATATAAATAAAGCCCTGAAGAAAAGCCGGAAGCATTCCAGTCCGCTTTGAATGTTCCTGACGGCAGATTTTGATTTACAATAGTGGCAATTTCCTTACCTGCAATATCAAAGATCTTAAGAGTTACAAAAGATGACTTTGGTATACTGAAAACTATATTTGTATTTGGATTAAACGGATTAGGATAATTTTGCTGCAATAAGAAGCTCTCCGGAACCTCTGAACTTATATTATTTATTCCGACCGAAGTACATCCGTTTGATGTTATAAGACTTGCTCTCGGACCTGATAATGCTGCATTCATTCTTGTTGATTGCCCAATGGTAAAAATATTCATGCAGTTATCGTCAACATAGTCCATATAATTCGTGAACATAACTCCGGGTGCTACAGTTGTACATGCATCGAGAAGAGGAAACGCCGGACATCCCCCATTCTCACCTGCCTGAAGAGGCGTATCATCAACTTCATCATCCTGTGCGCAACCCGGTTCATCACCCCAAATATGCTGGAGATTAAACCAGTGTCCCACTTCGTGTGTAGCTGTTCTGCCCTTGTCGTTTGGCGGCACTACTGTACCGATTGTTCCAAAGTATTTGTGCCCTATTACCATTCCATCAGTATTTGGCGGTCCTCCGGGCAGCTGTGCAAATCCAAGAATTGTCCCGGTAAAATTAACTACATAACAATTAAAATATCTGTTTCTGTCCCAGATATCTACGCCGCCCAGAGAAGCATAATACATACTTGTGTCGTCTACTGTGTAAGACACAATATTTGTCATTGTCCTGGTAATACCATTTGTAAATTCATTGTTCGGAGTACGCTGAGCCAGGCAGAACTGAATCTGCACGTTCGCTCCTAACGGCTTGAACGGAGCCGGAGTATTCACGGTATCCGCATTTAATCTAGCAAAATCCCTGTTCAGCACATCTATCTGCGACTGTATCTGTGCGTCACTGATGTTTTGTTCAGGTAAATTGTAAATAACATGAACTACTAAAGGTATAGTTATTATCAGATTGTCAGTCTTCTCATATCCTTTTGTAAATTTTTCGATGGACTCGATTTCGGCTTTATACTGAGGATACCTTTCCAGTACTCTCTTGTTGAATTCTACGGTACCGCACTTGCTGTTCTGTTTTGTTCCTTCTTGTAGGGAAAGTCCGGATTCCGGACCACTGCTGTTTCCCGCATAAGAAAGTGAAATTACCGGAGAAACAAATAAAGCGCAAAGCAAAAGTTGAAAAGTTGTTTTCATTTAGGTAATTGTTTGATTAATAAATTATTTCATTGTGAGTGTAATTTTGCATGGTTTTGAAGAATTGCGGAAGGCTGAATAGTACCAGATACCTGAGACCGGTGTCTTTCCAATATCAAAATTGAAATAAACATTTCTGTCTGCCTGACCGGGGTTTGTGTTTAAAAGCAGATTCTCTTCTTTCTGATTTATCTTCCCCGTGAACTTGCCCTTATCCATTGTCCCGTATCCGTTAAACTCGGAAGTCACTTTTGTGAAGTTATAATTACCTGATATAACATTACCGCTGTGATCGTTTATTATGAGCAATCCTTCTGCAATTATTACATTATTCGAATCGTACATTGTAAAATCATATTTACCCTTTGAAATATTGTTATCCTTCCTATTCACTTTGTTACCTGAACATCCGGCAATGACAATTATCATAAAAAATAAAAATCCTGAAATATACTTTGACAATTTATTATTGTTAGATTTTTGGGAAATACATTTGCAATTATGAGAATTAAGTAACTTTTTCTTTGAAGTGAATATCAAATTAAGAAGACATGACGTATTCTAATCTTTCAATATAAAATGGGTGAGGTATACAAATAGATCTGTTGAATATTATATTCATCTAAATCATAAATTCTTCGCATTTTACTCTTTTAAATTTAAAATGTCAAGATACTATACAATTGTCCTGCCGTTGTTGGCAAAAAAATTTGTATGAGCTATACAGTTAATTTACCGGCAGCGGGAAAAATATTTTATATAAAAGCCGGGTCAGGTAAATTGATCCGGCTTTTTTTTGAAAAGTAAATTCTTTTCGTGAAATTGATTTTTTATTTCATTTTGATTAAGTTATAAAAAATGTGAAAGCAAGTATGAAACCGATTTTGAAATTTCTCTTTCCTGACAGACTTAAATCTTAATAAAATAATTATGAAAAAGCTAATTACATTCTGTTTCCTGATTAGTGTTAAATTACTTTTTGCACAGTCAGGATGGTTTTGGCAGAATCCTGTCCCAACCGGAAATAATATTAATTGTTTAAGGTTTGTAAATTCAAATACTGGATACATTGCCGGGAGTATTGGGACAATATGCAAAACCACTGACGGCGGTAACAGCTGGAAAACTTTGAATTTAAATACAATTGTTAATTTGAATTCAGTCTTTTTTACAGATTTAAATACAGGGTATGCTGCAGGTAATAACGGCACAATTTTGAAAACGAATAATGGCGGTGATGTTTGGCAGCAACAAGTAAGCGGGATAACGATTGAAGAATTATATTCTGTTTATTTTATAAATAATTCTACAGGATATATAAGCGGCGCATACGGAAGAATACTCAAAACAACAAACGGAGGAAGTAACTGGGAAATCTTGAACATAAATACCATATTATTTCTCAGATCAATTGTATTTACCGGCGAGAGTACCGGATACTGCGTAGGAGGAAGCACAGTCTTCAAAACTACAAATGCCGGGATTAACTGGATTGAACAAAACTCAAATACAAATTCCGCGCTTAATAGTATTTATTTCTTAAATGACAATACGGGCTATGCCGCAGGTGCCGACGGTGTAATAATAAATACAACAAATGCCGGATCAAACTGGACAGTACAAAATACTTTTCCAAACTCTTTATTGAGTTCTGTTTATTTTTCTGATTTGAATAATGGCATTGCTGTGGGTACTAGTGATTTTACCTCGGCATTGTTTAAAACAACGAATGCAGGAGCCAACTGGAGTCCCTTATTAAACAGTGCTTATTATTCCTTTACATCGGTATATATGTTAAACAATTCACAAATATTAATTGCCGGATTATATGGTACAATTCTCAAATCAACTGACTCCGGAAGTACATGGATTACCATATCTCCGAAAGAAACGAATCGTTTAACTTCAATTAAATTCACTTCAGACAGCACCGGTTACGCTGTTGGTTCAGCAGGTAAAATTTTGAAAACTACAAACGCAGGAGTAAACTGGACAGCGCAATCAATCAATACCGGATATAATTTGCGTTCGCTCTTTTTTAATAATAGCAATACCGGATATATTGTCGGAGATACTAATGTAAATTTCATTTTATCCGGCAAAGTGTTTAAAACTACGAATGCGGGAATAGATTGGGAAGAGCAATTTTCAGCAAGTGGATCTTTCAGCTCTGTGTATTTCCCGGATATAAATACCGGATACATATCTATCAACACATACTCTGCTACCCGGAAAATTATAAAGACTACAAACGCAGGGATTACATGGCTTTTCTCTCCGGTTGAAACATTACCGCCGAATCTTAATACTGTTTATTTTATTTCCAATGATTTAGGATTTACAGCAGGTGGAGACAAAATTTTGAAAACAACTAACGGTGCTGAAAGCTGGAGTGAATTAGCTTACGGGGCATCTTTCATATCAATTGATTTCATGAATAATACTACAGGATTTATTACAAGCGGAACAGGTTCTATTTACAAAACAACAAACGCCGGTGTTACCTGGATACGAAGACACAATGGAACAGTCGGTCTTTCTTCAATATCTTTTGTAACGGACAGTATCGGGTATGCGGTAGGATCCACAGGACTAATATTAAAATCAACCAACAGCGGAGCGAACTGGTTTTCTCAACAAAGCCCGACGATAGAATATCTGAATTCAACAGTATTTGTAAATGGAAGTACAGGTTATGCCTGCGGGGATCAAGGCACCATTATAAGTACAAATACCGGCGGCAAAACAACGTCTGTTAATGGCAGTCAGGCCGGAAATAAATTTCCTGATAAATATTCTCTAATGCAAAATTATCCGAATCCATTCAATCCGAGAACTGTTATTCGCTATTCGTTAACCGAAAATCGCTTTACCAGTTTGAAAATATTCGATGCGCTCGGAAGAGAATTAGTAACGCTGGTCAATCAAAAACAGGAATCCGGGACTTATGAAACAATATTTGACGGGAGTAATTTTGCAAGCGGCGTTTACTTTTATAGAATAGAAATCTCAGGTAATACTTTAAATGAAAAGTTTGCAGAGACGAAACGTATGGTACTACTAAAGTAATCGTAAATCAGAAATAATAAATTTTATATTTAAATTTATATAAAAAACTTCCGGAGTCAAAAATCTTCGGAAGTTTTTTATTAAACAATTACTGCATTAAGAGGTAGTTTTTTTTGTAAGAATACTTCAGCAAAAGCTGCGAGTCCTGAAATCTGTCCGTTATTCCAAAAAAATTTAACAGGTTTATTAGACCCATAAAGTATCAGGATATTCTTTAACAACTATAGACCCGACAGAACCTCCCACGTTTTTAATTGTATCATTTTTTGAATTAATAAGAATCAGTTTTAAATCAGATGTTGGGTAAATGCCGGGTTTGCGATCGAGTGTAATGTTTTTTTTATCAATGCTTAGTAAATATTCTATCCATACAGACTCTGATTCCTGATATACTTCTTTTGAAGTTTCTATTGACATGTTGATAAAACTTTTTCTTAATGAACTGATTTTTTTTTTTGATTTTTATCATCAACCATAATAAAATTCAAAAAAAACAGAGAGAAAAAAATATTGACATTACAAATACAATAGTTTTTTCTCTTTTAATTAATTCCAGGCGTGGCGTCTGCAGAAAATCAAATTAAACATTTCGGGCTGCGGACTTTCTGTCAGTTTCCCGTATTTTTCTCAGCATATTGTTTTCCGGCCGCAATAAGTTTATTGTATATGTCTTCATATCCTCTCAAATATCTATCTTTTATGGAACCTGACAAGGCGCTGATCTTATCTTCAGATGCGCGGCTGTCATACAATCCGGCTAACTGCATATACTCATTTTTAAAGACAGGTAAAACATATTCATGCAGCGCGAGCGAAGCGTCAAGCATTTCTTTTGTATCTTCTGTTGGTTTCAGTTCTTTCAGTTTGCTTAAATTTGTTTCAATGAATTCGATATGTGAATTTACAGCATCAACGCTTTTCATAGCGGCGGTCTCATTGTTTTCGCCGGTCTTCATCTCTGAAGGCGATTCGAGCTGCCTGATCATTCCGTTCCCGGCAAATCCTGAAAGTCTGTTGGTATTTAAAACTGCTATGTTAAAATAATTTTCCGGTGAGTTATTTCCGCAGGAAATAAATATAATGCTGATAAATAAGACGCTGATTACAGCTGAGAAACATTTATTCATATCAGTGGTTTTGATCTCTTAGATTAAAAATTAGTTTTAAGAATTTAAGAAAACATTAAGAATTTTAAACTAATTAAAAGGTGAGAGCAGATTAAATTTATCACACAGTAAATTTACAGTAGAATATAAGAAAAACTAAAACTCGGCTTATGTACTGAAATGAACAGCAAGCCATATGCACTCGGGGTCAGAGGAAGTTCTTATAACTCTGTGCTTAACCCCCGCCGGAATGAACAGATGATCGCCGGCATTTAAATGAAATTTCCTTTCATCAAAAAATAATATTTCCGCATTTCCTTTTATCAGGATCACCCATTCGTTTTTTTCCTGTTCAAGCCACCTGCCTACGGGCGTTACGTGACCTGCGGAAATTATTCTTTCGATCTGAATACCGCTCTTACTTTCATCATTCACATTTTCATTCTCATTTTCACTTTCATTATAATCAGGGTATAATGTCTGAAAATATTCAAACCTTTCGTTCAGCTCTTCCGGTCTTTCAAATAAATTATTTTTCATAATATTAAGCGGCTGTTGAATTTTTTATGCGAATAAAATTTCATTCCTAAAAATAAAAAACCCCTTTTGCAAATCAGTAAAGAAATTTTAAAAAGGGGTTAAAACAATTTTAACTGAAAAAAACTACCGGCTCTTCTCGTCTATTTCAATAACACTCTTATCTTTTACGTGATCGGGTACCGTACCGAGTACATAATCCCAGAGCGGGTTGCTGACGCCGTATGCAGTCTGATCATCTCCGTAATGATGTTTCAGATGATAGACTTTTAGGAATTTTCCGATCTTTCCGTTCATCTTAAAATGATGTGTGGCATAATGGATTGAGTCATACGCTACATAACCGAGTGCAAATCCTGCGAATATTGACAGATAATAATCTCCGAAAATAACTTTGAATAAAAAGAAAAAAAACGTAGCCAGCGGAATGCTTACAAGTAAAGGCATTACAAGTCTCGTAGCGTCTCTCGGATAATCATGATGTATTCCATGAACAAGAAAGTGAACTCTCTTTCCTGTTTCTGATGTAGGGTGATAATGAAACGCCCATCTGTGTATCACATATTCCATTAAAGTCCAGAGGAGTATTCCGGCGAAGAAACTTATAACCGACGATAGTAATGTAATATTTTCAGAACCGAAATATGCGGTTGCAATTATAACAGGTATGAATACAAAAAGCGGTGTAGCAGGATGAATATGAGAAAAATATTCAAGAAAAGGATTTTTAAATAATCTTATTGTTTCGTTTTTATTTGATACGAACTTAGCCATTTGAGTAAAAAATTTTCAGTAAAATATGTAATTCATTTTTGTATATAAACACAAATTTTAATACAATTTTTACTTTCCGGACTTAAGTACGTCCCTGATCTCGGTTAAGAGCTTTTCCTCATTTGACGGCTCCGGAGGCGGCGCTGCTTCTTCCTTGGTTCTGAATCTGTTAATTCCTTTCACTACCAGAAATAACACAAATCCTATGATCAGAAAATTTATTATCGCCTGTATAAGTTTTCCGTATGTTAAATCAGCATTGCCGACTTTAGCCGAAAGTCCGCTGAAGTCAATTCCGCCGAGAATAATTCCGATCAGCGGCATAAAAAGATCAGCTACGGTAGAATTAACAATCGCCCCGAAAGCCCCGCCGATGATAACACCGATTGCCAGGTCGAGAGCGTTTCCTTTTGAGATAAACTCTTTAAATTCGTTTAACATAAATGTGATTAATTTTTTTTTACAAAAGTATATTATTATCCGTCATTATAAAAGTCATGAAAGTATTTAGGGGTTTTGGCAAATTTATTTATCCGCATACCTGTTTTGAAAAATTAAGTGTTAATAAACTTTACAATGAAATGTTCATTTAGATTTTTAAAGCATAAATTCCGATCCATTCCGAGCTCATCTGTATATCCGCCACTTCAAAGTCATACTGCGTCAGATATTCCAGAATTTCCTGATCTTCGTTTATCAGAATTCCGGACAGGAATAATTTACTTCCGGAATCCATTAAATCTGAAACAGCTTCAATATTATCAGTGATAACGCTCCGTATTATATTTGCGCAGACGATATCAAACGATTCGCCTTTTACTTCGCCGATACTTCCTTTTATGAATTTAATTTTGTCATGAACCTTATTTATTTCAGCGTATTCTTTTGCATTCAAAACGGAATCTTCGTCAATATCCACTGCAACGGCTTTCCCGGCTCCAAGCTTTATTCCGGCGATTGACAAAATTCCCGTGCCGCATCCGAAATCAAACAGCTTCTCTTCGTTTCCTTCCACGTATTTTGACATGAGTTCAAGCACAAGCTGCGTCGTCTCATTGTGTCCCGTTCCGAACGACATCTTCGGATCGATCTGAATGAGAATTTTTCCTTCGGTATCTTTTAATTCATGTTCCTTCCATGACGGATAAATAATTATCCTCTCATCTATAAAAACCGGTTCTATTGTTTTTTCCCATTCTTCGTTCCAGTTCTTATCTTCCATCAGTCTGAATGAAAAGTCTTTTTTACCAATAAGTCCCGTGATCTCGAGTGATTTCCTAAGCATCGTGATCTGATCTTTGGAATCCGGAGGTAAATTTAATATTAACTGACCTTCTTCCTCCAGTATATTTTCAATTCCTTCCATATACAGAACATTCATAATGTCATCATAACCGGATTCATTGAAAGCAATTTTTATCTCATAATATTTATCAGCCATAAACTTCTCCTTTCGCAGCGTCAAGAGTATTTCTCAATAACATCGCAATTGTCATCGGTCCGACTCCGCCGGGTACAGGTGTGATCATTCCGCATTTATCAAAACAGCCGTTGTAGTCAACGTCTCCCGTGATCCTGTATCCCGATTTAGTGTCTTTATCTTCCACTCTGTTTATACCGACATCTATAATAACGCATCCCTCTTTTATGAAATCTTTTTTTACAAAATCAGCTTTGCCGATAGCGGCGATAAGTATATCCGCTTCCGAAGTTACGCTTTTAATATCTGCGGTCTTACTGTGACATACCGTAACCGTACAGTTGAATTCCGGTCTGAGAAGCAGAGAGGCAACCGGTTTGCCTACAATGTTGCTCCTGCCGATTATGACTGCGCGCATTCCTTCGGTTTTAATATTTTTCCTTCTGAGCATTTCTGTAATACCGAGAGGTGTGCACGGTATGAAGCAATTATCTCCTATAGATAATTTTCCCACATTGACAGGATGAAAGCCGTCAACATCTTTTTTGTAATCAATCGCTTCTATAATTTTTTTGGGATCGATATGAGCGGGGAGCGGAAGCTGAACGAGAATGCCGTGGATCTTTTCATCCGAGTTGAATTTTCTGATAAGTTCGAGAAGCTGAGTTTCAATGATATCTCCCGGAACGGCTTCCGTTACGGAATGGAATCCTGCTTCATCGCAGGCTTTGCCTTTGTTTTTTACATATACACGGGAAGCGGGATCATCACCGGCTATAATGAATGCAAGTCCGGGAGTGACGCCTTTTTCATTTTTAAAAATGTCCGTTTCAGATTTGACTTCGCTTTTAATTTGGGCGGAAATTTCTTTCCCGTCTATAATTTTACTGATTTTACTCACAGATTATAAAATTGAAAAATATAAAATAAAAAAATTTAAATTAATTTAATTCCATTACAACTTTATTTCTGAACAATATTCATAAACTCATCAAACAGATATTTGCTGTCATTCGGACCGGGGGATGATTCAGGATGATACTGAACGGACATTACCGGAAATTTTCTGTGCCTGAGTCCTTCGTTAGTATTGTCATATAGATTTGTATGAGTGATCTTTACTGTATCCGTATTCAGTGAATTTTCATCAACTGCGAATCCGTGATTCTGAGCCGTGATCTCGATTTTGTTTTTGTCAAGATTCTTTACGGGATGATTACCGCCTCTGTGTCCGAATTTTAATTTATAGGTTTTTCCTTCCAGAGCATGAGCGATGAGCTGATGACCGAGACATATTCCGAATATTGGAATTTTTGTTGGTATAAGATTTTTAATATTTTCTATAGCATAGGTGACAGCTCCGGGATCGCCGGGACCGTTTGAAAGAAAAATGCCGTGAGGTTTATAATCAAGCACTTCTCGGTGATCCGCATCAGCGCTGAATATCTTCAGCTCAGTATTAAATTTCAGAAACTCTCTGAGAATGTTTTTCTTTATGCCGAAATCATAAACTGCAATTCTGTATTTCGGTTTTTTTGATTTGAACGTATATGAATTTGAAGTTGTAACTTTCTTTACAAGATCGAGACCGGACATGGAAGGGGACTTAAGAACTTTCTCCAGAAGATTTTTATCACTTACGCTGTCATCAGAAATCATTCCTCTCATTGAACCTTCGCTTCTGATCATCTTGGTCAGAGCTCTTGTATCGATCCCGTATATTCCCGTGATCCGGAATTTTTTCAGATAATTATCAAGCGAATGACTTCCTTCATAGTTACTCCATTCATCTTCATAATTACCGACGACTAATCCGGCCGCTTGTATTTTTTCGGATTCAATGTCAGTTTCATTCACTCCGTAATTTCCGATCAGCGGATATGTCATTATTATTATCTGTCCTGAATAGGACGGGTCAGTGAGGATCTCCTGATAGCCGGTCAGAGAAGTATTGAAAACGACTTCACCGGATGCGTTGCCTTTGTATCCGAAAAGCGTACCTTCGAATATCACTCCGTTTTCTAAAACCAGCTTACCTTTTGACAAATAAATTCTACTTTAAATATTTTTCCAGAAATTCGATCTTCGCTTTGAATACCTTTATCTGATTTGAAACTTTACTGAATCCGTGACCTTCGTCTTCAAGAAGAATATATTCGACGGGCTTATTCATTTCTTTCAGTTTATTTACTATCTGTTCGGATTCGGCTACCACTACTCTCGGGTCATGCCTACCCTGAACTACAAATAGCGGACACTTTATATTATCAACAAAATTTATCGGTGATCTTTCCTTAAGAAGTTCACTGTCAGTATCAGGATTTCCGACCAAGTTATCTGTCCCTTTTTTCCAGTGCTCCGGTACGGATTTTACAAACGTAAAAAGATCAGACGGTCCGAAAATATCAATAGCGCATTTCCAGATATCGGGAGCTTTTGTAATGCATGTCAGACACATAAAACCTCCGAAGCTTCCGCCTACTACTGCAATTTTTTTCGGATCGACATATCCGGTTGTCTTGAGATAATCTACGCTGTGAAGGACGTCCTTAAATTCCGCGCCGCCCCAGTCCTTATAGATCATCTTTTGAAAAGTCTTTCCGTAACCGGTACTGCCTCTGAAATTCGGACAGATAACAATGTATCCGTTATTAGAAAATATCTGAACATACTTGCTGAAGTTATGCATCTCCTGATGCTCGGGTCCGCCGTGAGGCCAGACTATTGCCGGATTTGATCCGTCTTTCTTAAGACCTTTCGGAATGTACAGAATGCCGTGAATTTTCAGTCCGTCAAAACTTTTATAAAAAATATCTTTTGGTTTTGTCAGACCTTTTTTTGAAACTCCGCCGACTAATGAATTAGTGATCTGCTTAAAAGTATTTTTCTTTAAGTCATATACAAAAATATCTCCGGGATGTAAAGGACTGTCACAGATGAACACGATTTTTTTATCATCATTCGTAAAAGTAAGATGACCGTAATTTCCTTTCGGCAGTTTTAATTTCTGAGTTTTACCCGTCCTCAGATTTTTTACTTTAGGCGTATAGTTACCGTTCACATTTACATTCCACACAAGAATGTTTTTATCATGTGAAAAAGCGAAACCGGTTACATCCCAGTTTTCCTTTATTATCCATTTACTCTTTTTCTTTTTAATGTCATAATACTTTATACCTTTAAATTCTCTTCCCTCGTCAGAAATATAATAGAATCCGTTATTTTTTTTATCAAATTCCGAACCCGCATTAAACACATTAGTTTCTATATCATGCTCGGTAATATTCGTAATGGTATCATTCTTTGTATCGTGAAGCAGAATGTCCATATTTATATTTCCGTAAAATTTTATATAAGTTATATATCTTTCATTGCTGCTCCAGGATTCAGCATGCGTGGGATAATGATCGTCAAAAGCTTTTATAAGGAAATTTTCACCTGATTTGAAATCCTGAATATAGACATCGAAATTATATTTAAGTCTTTTATTTGTAGAGAAGAGAAACTTGCTTCCTTTTTTATTGAATGAATGAAAAAAACACTGAGAGTCTGCAAAATCTTTTGAGAGGTGGGAAACTTCAGAGTTAGATTCATCAAGTTTGTATATCTGAAGATTCTCATTCCCTTCCGTATCGCTTAAAAAAACCAGTTCCTTTGATTTAGGATTTTGATAAAGCGCTTTAACGGAATCGTGCCATGTAGTGATCTGATCCGCCCAGCCGCCTTCGATCGGCACTGACCATATCTGCGGACTTCCTGAAGTATTCGTTATGAAAAAAATACATTTATCATCTTTTGAAACCGTGAAGTCGAATATAGTCCTGATAGAAAAAAATTTTTCTACTGAATACTTTTGTACTTTTGTCAATTTAATTTAATGTGATTTAAAATTATAAATAGAATTTGATAAAGATAACTTTTTTAGAAAACAATTTTTAGTCTAAACTTAAGTTCACCGGTATTTATTAAATAATCGGATTTTCATGAGGTACATTCAGAAAGAATTCTGTTATTTCTGTGAACGAAAAGCCAGCAGGCTCGAAAGGTTAATACAATGCCTGAGAACTGTTGTAAAAAAAAATCAGTATAGATCATTTTATCAAAACGGCTTTACCAAAATAATTTCCAAGATCCGTTCTCAGTGAATAAAAATATACTCCGCTTGGATAGTTATTCGCATTCCATACAACTGAATAACTTCCGGGAGCCTGTCTCTTTTTAAGAAGCAGTTCGGTAAATTCTCCGGATGCAGTATAGATCTCCAGCACTACATTCGTATTTGTGATAAGATTATAGCTTATTGTAGTAGAGGGATTAAACGGATTGGGGAAATTATCATGCAAAGTATTTTTTATCGGGAAAATATTTTCATTTGTGTTTTCGCTGATACCGACGGGAGATAAAGTATATTTATATACCTGATTCCCGCTTGCATATGCAATGCTGTCACCGGCAATAAATATTCCGTGGATTCTGCTGCCGACATTTATGTGGCTCCAGTTAAATCCGCCGTTTGTAGTCTGATGAATTCCAAAGTTGCCGTGATTTGCAACCCAGCCTGTATTTTCATTTATAAAACCAATCGGATCGAGATCTGGAGAGGTAGTAGGTATTTCAATTCTGATCCAGTTATGACCTCCGTCCGTAGTTTTTATGACAGCTCCGTTACCCTGCACAAATCTCTCGATGGTTGCATAACCGAGCAGATCATTTACAAAATAAATATTCCATACATGTTCGCTCTGAATCAGGGATTTATACACCTTGCTCCATGTGATCCCTGCATCTGTGGTCCGGAGCATTGCGCTTCCTTCCGTGATGATGTTGCTTCTCGATCCGAGGAAACCCGTAGAAGCGTCCAGGAACCAAACGCCGACCTGATAATTACTGTAAGCGCCCATATCAATGTTTTCAAATGTCAGTCCGGCATTGGTGGTTTTGATAATGTTTGTCGGTCCGCTGTATTTCCCCGATCCGTACATGATGGAATCTCCGATCACTGAAATATCGCAAACACCTACAGGAGGAGGTGAGATCATAGTATCTATTCTTATCCAGTTTTCGCCGCTGTTTGTTGTCTTATAAAGTCTTCCGCTGAGAGAGCCGACCCATCCGAGATTTTCATTATTGAATGCCACGCTTCTGAAATATCCGCCGTCAGGATCTGAGAACTGCAGTGTGAAATTCAAACCGCCGTTTGTAGTTTTATAAATTTCATCTTCACCTGCCTGTACTACCCATCCTGTATTTTCATTAATAAACCAAAGGTCCTCATATCTTATAGAGGCACCGGTAATTAATAATTTCATTCTTTATTTTAGTAAGATCATTTTACCGGATAGTTTTATATTACCCGATCTCAAAATATAAAAATATATTCCGCTCGGTAATCCGGCGGCATTCCAGTTGTATGTGTATTCACCTTTATTCATTACATCATTTACAATTCCGCTTATCTTTCTGCCGCTGATATCATAAACCGACAGATCAATTTCAGATCTTGCGGGAATCGTAAATCCAATTACTGTATTGGGATTAAACGGATTAGGATAATTTTGTCTGAGAATAAATCCGTCCGGTATATTTTCCGAAACAGCTTGTATCCCGGTAGTTTTCAAACTGTAACCGGAAATGAAATTCATTGAAGCCGAACCCGCGGCAGTAAAGCTTCCACCAGCTACAAATGATGAACTAAATGTATTAAATGTATAAACAGCATTGTTAAAATTTCCCGAAGATATCCAGTTCGTTCCGTTCCATTTCGCTACATTCCTGATCTGCTGTGAATTAATCTCTGCAAAAAACCCGCCGATATAAAGCTGTCCGTTATATGAATACATTTTATTCACAGCTGCGCTGCTGCCTGTAATTTCATCCTGACTGAAAGATGACCATCCGGACCCTGTCCATTTTGCGATCTTATCAGCCTCATTTCCGTCAGCAGTTGTAAAGGCACCGGCTGCCAGCAATTCACCGTTAAAAATTTCAAGATCAAATACAGAACTGTTCATGCCAAATCCAAGTGACTGCCATTGAGTACCGTTCCATCTGGCAGTTCTGTTTGCAGTGTTTCCTCCTGCCGTTGAGAATGTACCGCCGGCGATCAGTTCATTATTGTACACTTCCATCGAAGTAACGACATTATTCGTTCCGCTGCCAAGCGGCTGCCATACAGACCCGTTCCATCTGGCAATTCTGTTTGCACCGGATCCGCCTGCTGTTGTAAAAGCGCCCCCTGCATATAATTCTCCGTTAAAGACAAGCAGAGAACTAATGAAATTATTCATACCCGTTCCCAAAGGCAGCCATGCCGAACCGTTCCACTTTGCGATATAATTAGCACTTGTGCCGCCAGCCTGAGTAAAGTATCCCGCAGCAATTAATTCTCCGTTAAATACAGAAAGCGCATAGACATCATCATTCATTCCGCTTCCCAAAGAATTCCATTCCGCCCCGTCCCATAAAGCTATATGCATTGCGGTGTTATTTCCCGCTTCAGTGAAACTTCCGCCTACTGCTAATTTATTATCAAATATTTCAGATGATAAAACGGAATTATTAAGACCGCTTCCATACTGACTCCAGATACGCGAGCTGGTATCAGATACTGCTATGAATCTTAAAGATTCATTACCGGTAAGAGTAAAATCCCCGCCGCAGTAAAATAGATTGTTTGACTCGTAAAAAGTTTGGACCTGATTATTAAAACCGGAGCCAGCCTGACTCCAGTTGCTGCCGTTCCATTTGCCGCCTTTGAAGCCGGTATGCCGCCTGCATTATTAAAATTACCTCCGGCATACAGCAGATTATTATAATAATAAATAACAGAAACCGTTCCGTCAGCACCGGATCCGAGCGGAGACCAGCCGGAGCCGTTCCATCGGGCGATCCTGTTTACCGGATCGGAACCGGATAATGTAAAAATGCCTCCTGCATAAAGTTCTGATCCGTCAGATTCCAGAGAATATACTGCATTATTAAATCCGTTTCCGAGAGGCAGCCATTCGGCGCCGTTCCATTCTGCTATTCTGTTCAGAGCAGCGGAACCGGAAGAAGTAAAATTTCCCCCGGCGATAATTTTTCCGGAATGAACTGAAACGACTCTTGTCAGAGCGTTTAACCCGTTTCCGAGAGGCAGCCATTCGGCGCCGTTCCATCTTGCGATATTACTCACGGCGACTGATCCGGATAGAGTAAAACTTCCGGCAGCTATAAGTTCATTATTAAATACAGTCATTGAAAAGACCGTACCGTTCAGACCTGAACCTAAAGAAGACCATACCGTCCCATTCCACTTTGCGATATTATTTACGCTGACCGAACCGCCGGCAGTGGAAAAATTTCCCGCAGCTATTAATTCATTGTTAAATTTTATTACTGAATTGACATCTCCGTTCACACCTCCGCCGATCCCCGACCACACTGCGCCGTTCCATTTGATGATCCGGCTGGCGATCACACCGCCGCCGGCCGTCTGAAATGTGCCGCCCGCTACAAGGTCACCGTTGAATTCAGACAGAGCTCTTACTGATGCATTGGGTCCGGCTCCGACGTTTACCCAGTTACCGCTTCCGTTTGAATAAACGTCACAGAATGAAAGTATAAAAAATGAAAATATAACCTGTAAAAATAAAGTAAGCCTGCTTTTCAAATCTTATATTAATTTTTCAAAACTTAACTATTTAATTTTTTATTAACAATATTATTTTTGATTTCAGATAGTTTTCCGGGAGACCGATGAACCGGCAGGTATTTTATAATAACCGCACATCATTTGTCAACACAGACTGCCATAGTCTTGCTTAAACATACAGATGGTTTCGCTTCCCCCGGTTCTTTATTCCTTAAGTGGTGAGAACCTGTAATTTTGATAATAATTTATTACTAACATTTTTAATTAACTATTTTTAGTTTAGAAAAAAACTTTACCATTGAAAAAGAATTTACACCTCTGCATTCACGGACATTTTTACCAGCCGCCGAGAGAAAATGCCTGGACAAACGAGATCGAGCCTCAGTCTTCCGCTGAACCGTTTCATGACTGGAACGAGAGAATATTTCAGGAATGCTATAAGCCGAATACTGAAGCTGTCATAGTGGATCATCACGACAAAGTAGTAAAGAGAATTAACAATTTCGAATATTTCAGTTTTAATTTCGGACCGACGCTCTTATCATGGATCAGAAATATGCATCCGAAGACATATGCAAAGATCATAGAAGGAGACAAGATAAGCATGGAAAAATACAGCGGTCACGGAAATGCAATTGCTATGGTATACAGTCATCTAATAATGCCGCTTGCTAACCGTCGGGACAAAGTTACTCAGATAAAGTGGGGAGTGACGGATTTCAGATTTCATTTCGGCAGAGAGCCGGAAGGAATATGGCTTTCGGAAACGGCATGCAATGAAGAAACGCTAGAAACTCTTATTGACGAAGGGATCGGATATATTATTCTTGATCCTTCGCAGGCTGAAAAAGTTCGTAAATCGGGTGAAAGGTCCTGGCATGATGTTTCAGCCGGAAATATTTATACAGGCAGTCCGTATGTGTATTATCACGGAAGGGGTAAAAAGAAATTTATAAACATTTTTTTCTATGACGGTCCTTTGTCAAAAAATATTGCTTTCGATGATCATATATTCAGCTCCGAAAAACTGCTGGAAAGGATAAGACAGGTTCCTTTTGATAAAGACGGAGACGACACACTTATAAGCGTTGCAGTTGACGGTGAAACATTCGGTCACCACAAGCATTATGCAGAAAGGAGTCTGTCTTATTTATTCAGCGATCTCATTCCGGAATCTGAATTTGAGTTAACTAATTTCGGCAAATATCTTAGCGACCATCCGCCTGATTATGAAGTTAAAATTAAAAAAGGCGAAGCTGAATTTGGAACTTCATGGAGCTGCCTTCACGGCGTAGGCAGATGGAAGGAAAATTGCGGCTGCGGCAGAACGGATGAATACGCTTCCCAGGAATGGCGGAAAACTTTGAGAGAAAGTCTTGATTGGCTTAGGGATGAACTCATTTTAATTTATGAGAATAACGGAAATGAACTTTTCAAAGATATCTGGAATGCGAGAAATGATTACATAAATATTTATCTCGACCCTTCAGATGAAGTCATTGTAAAATTTTACTTCGATAATGCGAAAAAAATTCTGTCTGAAAAAGAAATTGAGCTTAGCATTGATCTGCTTGAGATGCAGAGATTTTCAATGCTGATGTACACAAGCTGCGGTTGGTTCTTCTCGGATATTTCCGGCATTGAGACTCTGCAGATACTTGAATACGCTAAGAGAGCGATGGAGCTGGCGTATAAGGTAACCGGCAGTGATCCTGAGCCGGAATTTACAGACAGAATTTCAGAAGCTAAAAGCAATCTGACAAAATATAAAGACGGCAGGGAATTATATGAAAAGGAAATTACAGAGAAAAGATTTGAAGCGATTCAAAATAATGATTGATTGAATACAGACCAGTTTAAATATTCGCGGACTTCAGAAAAGTGGGAAAAGATCGGAATCAGAAAACGAGCCGGTGTCGCGCTGCCGTTGTTTTCCGTCTATTCTTCTAAAAGCACCGGTATTGGAGAAATCCCGGATCTGCGTTATCTTATCGACTGGTGTGAAGCTACGGGTTTGTCAATACTTCAGCTTCTTCCCCTTAACGAAACAGGAAATGACTTTTCTCCATACAGCGCCATCAGCACTTTTGCAATAGATCCCGTTTACATTTGCATCAGAAGACTCAGAAAAACGGACCTTACTCCTTTCAGAAAAGAGCTGCGTGAATTAAAAAAAAACTTTCCTAAAAAAAACATAAAAGTAAATTACGATATAAGAAATGAAAAACTTAAACTGCTCAGAAAAATTTTTGATTCGGAATACTCATCCGGTTCCGAAAAGTTAGACCGGTTTGTGACTGACAATATTCAATGGCTGAAGTATTATGCCCTGTTTAAGATATTATCCGGTTTTCATCAGGGAAAAGCCTGGCAGGACTGGGAGTGGAAATATAAATATCTTTCTTCCGTAAATGCTGAAAGGATTTTAAAACAAAATGCGAAAGAAGTAAGATTTTATTACTGGGTTCAGTGGCAGTTATATGAACAGCTTATTACTGTGAAAAAATATGCTGACAGGAAAAAAATATTTATTATGGGTGACATCCCTTTTCTTGTTTCGAAAAACAGCGCGGATGTTTGGGCTTACAAAAATTATTTCAAACTTGATCTCTCATCCGGCGCGCCACCGGATATGTATTTTTCCAAAGGACAAAGGTGGGGAATGCCGCCGTATAACTGGTTTAATATTGCGGCTGATAATTATGCATACATCAGACATAGATTAAAGTATGCAGAGAATTTTTATAATATGTTCAGGATCGATCACTTCGTCGGACTGTTCAGAATATGGAGCATTGAAAATAAAACTCCGATAGAATACGGAGGAATGACAGGTCACTTTGATCCCGAAAATGAAAACGAATGGGAACATCACGGCAGAACAATATTATCCGAAATGAATCAAAGTACGGATATGCTTCCCTGCGCTGAAGATCTCGGAACGGTACCTGTTTGTTCTGATAAAATTCTAAAGGAATTCGGCGTCACAGGTATAAGTGTGCAGCGATGGGAAAAAACTCCGGCTTTAAATTATAATTTCATTCCGCCGGAAAGATACAGATCCAATTCAGTTTCCGTATTATCCACTCATGACTCAAGTCCTTTACCGGCATGGTATGAAACTGAAGCCGGCAGCACAGATGAAGATTCATTCAGAAAATTTTTTCAAGGAAACGGATTCAGTGAAGAAAGAATATCAGAGCTTAAAAGTAAACTGTTTAATCCCGCGAAATCATCAGGCGCAAAGCTATACTGGAAAAAGGAAATTGCAAATGTATATGAACTTTTAAATATAATAGAATTAAGTTATGATCATGCAAAGGAGTTTGTAGATTCTTATTTGTCAGGATATTCTGAAAAAATAAAATACTGCCGGTATATTGGATATGAAGGAAACAAAGAAATGCCGGTGACTGCGGAATTCATAAACAGATCAATTAAAAAAATATTCGAATGTAATTCCATTTTCAGCATACAGCTGATGCAGGAGTATTTGTATCTGGATAAGGAGTTTCTGAATAATTACAGTTCGGCAGATTATAGAATCAACAGTCCCGGAACCGTGAATGATCAGAACTGGACTATGAGGATTCCGATGCCCCTCGAAGAAATTTTATCGTTACAAATAAATCCGGTCTTAAAAAAACTTGTAAGAGATTCAGACAGATTAGTTCAATAAAATAAATAACAAGTAATGAAAAAGACATCTGAACAATGGATACAAGAGCTTGATATGAAACCTCATCCCGAAGGAGGATTTTTTAAAGAAGTGTACAGATCCGGTCTTTCAGTAAAAAAGGAACACCTTCCTGATGAGTTCAGCGGGGACAGAAATATATCAACATCTATATATTATCTTCTGTCAGAAAATGATAAATCCAGGTTTCACAGGATATTATCGGATGAGCTGTGGCATTTTTATGACGGCAGCACTTTGCTGATCTTTGAAATTGAATCAAACGGTCTATTAAAAATAAATCGCCTGGGTATGAATACTGAAGAGGGGGATCTTCCTCAGGTTGTAATAAAAGCCGGAAACTGGTTTGGAGCGGTATTGCAGAATAAGAATTCATACTGTCTCGCGGGATGTACAGTATCTCCGGGATTTCATTTTGAAGATTTCGAACTGGCAGACAGGGGAGAGCTGCTAAAAACTTTTCCTGAGCATACGGATATTATTAAATTACTTACATAGTTTTTAAAATATTTTTCAAAATTATAAAACAGATCATGGATAAATATATGACGGAAGCGATTATCGAAGCGAGAAAAGGACTTTCCGAAGGCGGCATTCCAATCGGATCAGTTCTGGTAAAAGACAATGTGATCATAGGCAGGGGGCATAACCGTAGAGTTCAGAATAATGATCCGGTTATACATGCTGAGATCGACTGTCTGCAAAATGCCGGCAGAATAGGCGTTTACAAAGATACTGTTTTGTATTCCACTCTGATGCCGTGCTATCTGTGCGCAGGCGCGAGCGTTCAGTTCGGAATTAAAAAAATCATTGCCGGCGAGGATGAGACATTCAGCGGTGCGCGTGAATTTATGGAGTCGCACGGAATTGAAGTAATAAATCTTGATCTCAAAGAATGCAAAGATCTGATGAAGGAATTCATAGATAAAAATCCAAAACTCTGGTTTGAAGATATCGGCGAGTTGTAACTTAATTTTTTTCATTACATCTTTATCTGTTTCAAGTATCCGCAATAAATTTTAAGTTTATAAAATTTTTAAAAAAAATTACGATTAATGCTGAAGCTTTTTAATACACTTTCCAGATCAAAAGAAGAATTTATTCCTGTCAGCCCCGGTAAAACCGGAATGTACAGCTGCGGACCTACGGTTTATGATTATCAGCATATCGGAAACTTCAGGACTTTCTTTTTTGAAGATATTTTGCTGAGAGTATTAAAGTATAACGGATATGAAGTAAAGTATGTAATGAATATTACCGATGTAGGTCATCTTGTTTCGGATCAGGATGAAGGCGAAGATAAGATGGAAAAATCAGCAAAGCATCTCGGCAAAAGTGTGTGGGAACTTTCGGAATATTACACCGGAGTTTTTTTCAGGGACAGGGATCTGCTGAATATTTTTCCGCCGGATATTTATACTAAAGCTACAGATTACATTAAAGAGCAGATCGATATGGTGAAATGTCTTGAGGAAAAAGGATTCACTTACAAAACGTCTGACGGAATTTATTTTGATACATCGCTTTTAAAAGATTACGGGAAACTTGCAAAGCTCGATATTGGAGGATTAAAAGAAGGAGCGAGAATAGAATTTTCAGCCGAGAAAAAAAATATCACAGACTTTGCCTTATGGAAACTATCTCCGGAAAATGAGAAGCGACAGATGGAATGGGAATCGCCATGGGGAATGGGATTTCCAGGCTGGCATATTGAGTGCTCGGCAATGAGCAAGGCGATACTCGGAAAACATTTTGACATACACTGCGGAGGAGTGGATCACATTCCTATTCATCATACAAATGAGATAGCGCAGTCTGAAGCGTGTAACGGCGAGAAGTTTGTGAATTACTGGCTGCACGGGGAATTTCTCGATATGGGAAATGAAAAAATGTCGAAGTCAACGGGCAGGTTCATTACGCTGCAGACTTTGATTGACAAAGGATATTCACCTCTTGACTATAGATTTTTTCTGCTGACTGCGCATTATAGACGAAAGCAAAAATTTACTTTTGAAGCTCTTGATGCTGCTAAAAACGGTTACAATAATCTGAAGAGCCGGGTGCTTAATATGAAAACAACCGGTGGAGAATTAAGAGATGCTTCGGCTCAGATAATTTCAGATTACAAAAAAAGTTTTAAGGAAAAAATTAATGACGATCTGAATATGCCGGAAGCAATGGCAGTTCTCTGGGAAGCTGTTAAAGACAACTCACTTAATGACGGCGAGAAGCTTCATTTAATTTATGATTTTGATAAAGTATTCGGATTAGGGTTAGAATCTTTTAATTTCAATGAAGGGAATACTGAAATTCCGGATGAAATAAAAAAGCTTGCAGAGATAAGAACAGAAGCCAAATCACAAAAGGATTTTAAAAAAGCTGATGAGATCAGGCAGCTCGTAAAGCAAAAAGGTTACGATATTTCCGACAGTAAAGACGGATTTACTATTAAAAAAATCTGAGAATCATAAATGTCAAATTCCGAAAATCAATTAAGCGCTTCCGCCCATATTGAATTAGGAACAACCTTTTCTATTTCCAGATAGAAATTATGTATACCCTGCGAATATTTTTCACTGACTCTGTTTGGGATTAAAATTATAGGTCTTTTGCCTTTTGTTTTAAAACCTCTTTCATCTCTGTTATAATTTTCATCTTCGTCATTCTCGCCTCTGAGTTTCTTTTTCAATTCGGATCTTTTAACATATTCTTCCGTGAGCTGGTCATAATTCATAGATATAGTTGCGTTATAAACAGGACCGCCGATCAGATTTTTTTCCGAATTCAATTCATCTATACTTAAATCCATCACACCGCTTTTAATAAATGCAGAGTTAAGTTTGTTAAGATTCTTTTTGCTTACACTGAAATTATAACTTTTTGTTGTCCCCGCTTTTGTAAAATCCAATACACCAGTTCCGTCAGCGTTGATCTTTATATTATAGTTATACTGATATTCAGGAGAGACAGGACCGGTGGAATGAAAGTAAGAAATTTCAAACCATTTGTAATCAGCGAAGGTATTATTAAAACATATAAAAATAATTGCAAGAGTAAAAAGTTTTTTCATAAATTATGTTAATTTTTATTTTATAAATTCAAGCATTATTTCATTGGGAACAAGATTTTCAATTTTTTTATAAATGCAGTTTATGTCATCAAAATATTCATCCTTAATATGCACCGGAATAGTGATGGTAGTTGGTCTGGCATCCAGATCAGGCGCCTGCCACATTGTAACTTCGAGAGTGCTGACAGAGCCGCCCATTAAATTCATTTCAGACTTCATTGAATCAGGACTTACGGAAAAGACATCGCTTATCTTAAAATATTTGTTGAATTTCTCCATAGCTTCTGCGCTCACAGTAAAATTTCTTTCACGGCTTCCCTCAGTATTTGTATAATAGAATACACCTTCGCCGGATTCGTTAAGATTGATCCTGTAACTGTACTGATATTCCGGAGAGACGGGACCGTTTGAAAAATAATAGGACAGAGTTGCCCAGTTTGTATTCTGTGAGTATAATCCTGAAGAAATAAACATCATTATTACTGAGAAACATATTTTTTTTAGAGTCAGCATAATTTTATTTTTTACAAATATATAGATAAACATTAAAAATTATAATGATAATATATTTTAAATACATTTATATTTTGTCAGATAATTTTCACAAAATATTAGCTATTGAATTTTATTTTTAAAAATGCAATTTAATTTTTTAAGAATTGAATCTGCAAGTTTGTTTTACGAATTTGACATCGTTTGAAAAAAATTCCACTCACAAATATCAAAATAACTAAACTCTTCAGAGAGTTTTACGAAAGTGAAAAGACTTCCGGATTATTGCTGATGCTTTGCACGGTAATTTCTCTAATCATTGCCAATTCTTATTTCGGTCCCGCGTATCTGAATTTCTGGGAAACTAAGATCGGATTTACATCGGATGCAGTCAAATTATATTATCCTGTTTATTACTGGATCAACGACGGGCTCATGGCAGTATTTTTTCTGCTGATAGGTTTGGAGATAGAGCGTGAAATTTATATCGGCGAACTGTCAAAACTTAATGATGCATTGTTTCCTATAATTGCAGCCGCCGGAGGTATTATTGTTCCGGCTCTCATTCACCTCTCGCTGAATATTGGAACTGAAACACAATCGGGTATAGCTATTCCGATGGCGACAGATATAGCATTTGCGCTTGGCATACTTTCTTTACTCGGAAACAAAGTGCCTGTGAGGATAAAAATTTTTCTGACTGCTCTTGCTATAGCCGACGATCTCGGCGCAATTATTATAATTGCAGTTTTTTACTCAAAAGGATTTTCCATTTTCTATTTTTCAATGGCTGCCGTGCTGTTTTTGATCATGCTGATCATGAATCGGAAAAAAGTAAATATACTTTATCTGTATTTAATACTCGGCGTATTTATGTGGTACTTTATGCTGAAATCCGGAGTACATGCAACAATAGCAGGCGTGCTTCTGGCTTTTGCCATTCCGTTTGGAAAAGGTGATTCAAAATCCATTTCATATAAACTTCAGCACGGACTTCATAAACCCGTTGCGTTTATAGTGCTTCCGCTGTTCGCTCTGGCAAATACAGGCATTATACTCAGCGGCGACTGGACATCCGGATTTCTTAACAGCAATACAATAGGAATAATGGCAGGACTCTTAATCGGAAAACCTGCCGGCATATTTTTATTCAGTTATCTTTCAGTCAAAACCGGAATCGTAAAATTTATTCATAAACCTGACTGGAAGAATATATTAGGCGCTGGTGTCTTAGGAGGAATAGGATTTACTATGTCAATTTTCATTACTCTTCTTGCATTCGAAAGGAATGAAAATATTATAAATTCCAAAATTGCAATTCTTATTTCATCACTGCTTGCCGGTTTCACCGGATTCTTCCTGCTGAAATTTAATAACCGGAAAAACAAAACTGATTCTTAAATATTTCAAAAACTGTAACCGAATAACTCAATATCCATTGAATACCTTTCTTTAACCTTGTTTGCAGTTCGGGAGTCATAATAATCTTTATAATGAGTTCTTTCCTGTTTGTGTACATGCGGAAGTTCAGTAACCGGAGCATTCATAACTTCACAGATATATGGAAAGTGAGTATCAATTTTTTCAAATCTTCCGACAAAGTCGACACATTTATTTCGCCTGTTGTCATAAAAAAAAGTATACTGTGACCGAAAATGCGCATCTGCGTTTTCATCTGAAATTTCAGTTATGGAGTTTACGAAATCTTTGAAAGACATTTCCGACCAGAACAATTCACCGTATCTCCAGAAATTATTCTCAACTCCTTTTCTCCAGTTATATCCGTCATCATAATCTTCCGTTTTTATCTTACTCAGCCAGCAGGAAAGAAGTCTGTCCCATGGATTTCTGATAAAGCAAAATTTAAAATGATTCGGGTATAAATTCAAAGCGCTGTTTCCGGTTATCATAGGAAGATCAAGCTCGTGTACGTATTCCCACTTACTTCTGTCAAATTCTTTACCGAGTAGTTCAGCGATCCATATTTTAAAAGATGTACAGGCTACTTTTGGAATTTCAGTATATATAGTTTTATAATCATTTATCATAAAAAACCTGGTAGATTCTATTAAAGATGTTTTAGACGATGCGTTCATGAATTACAATTTTATTTTTAAAATTTAAAATTGTCTTTCAACAGGTTTAACTTTAATTTTTGATCTGGGGAATTGGGATTCCGAAGTTACGGAATTGAGAAATTTTGTAAGTATAATTACTTGTATAAAATATAACATTTAACTTGCGTATATGAAACAGTAAATAAATTTATACAAATCTATATTCTGAAAAATATGATTTATGACCTAAGTTATTGAGAAGGAAATAAAAAAAATACGCCGTAATAATTCACGGCGTATTTTAATGATTATTTTAAATGAAAATTATTTACTGTCTGCAGAAACTGTCATATACTCTTTTTGAACATAACCTGAAATAAATCCGGAATCAGTATTTATTTTCAACGCCTGGTCTATGAGCTCTTTTGCTTTGGAAAGATCCCCGTCATCGTTTCTTTTCATAAAACTCAACGCTAAATAGCCAAGCGCCATATCATATCCCCAGTCCGGATACAGTTCGCTTTTTTCCTTACGTGTTTTAAAAAGTTCAGCAGATTTTTCTAGTGTAGGTATCGCCATTTTTATGCCGCCTCCGAATGCTTCGGGAGTATAGAATTGTGATATACCGGTTACAAGAACGTATCTCGGATTATCTGCATCAAGTTTTTTTGCCTCTGCATCAGCGCTTTGAGTAGCTGCAATTATCTCCTGCATTTTTTCCTGTTCATACTGCCATCTGTTAAAATTCAGACTCTCAAGCAGAACATACGAATCACAAAACTCCGGATTTTCATCAATGGATTTATTGATCACGTTTATACCGGACTCTGTATATTTTTTTATTGTTTCCTTATCTTCTGTTCTCATACCCGTTGTTGCAAGTCCGTAATCGGCAAGAGCAATGTAGTAATTTACAAGCCACGGCTGTTGCTTCAGCTGAAGCATTCTTTCGAACTGACCTCTCGCTTTTTTTAGAATCGCTTCATCGCTTTTGTCCATTCCTTCTTTAAGGGTTTTTTTCCTTTGAGAATTGCTTTCTCAAAGTCCGAATCCGCCCGGACAGAATTAAATCCTGTAAGTAATGCGAACATTAGTAAAATTGCTGAGATTGTTTTTAGTTTCATTTCAATTTCTCCTTTTGAAATTATTTAATTAGTTTGTAAAAAATTTGATATTATAATTGTAATCCGAGACCGACATATAATGTTCTTTTGTTGTTTGTGTATATCGGTAACTGCGTTGAATAATCAGAATTATAAGTGTAATCATACAGATTATCCTTGTTGAAAATATTATTGACAGCAAGCACACCGACAGCAAATTTTCCGAACAGAGAAAAAATATACTGTGCATTCATATCAAGTCTGTCATAGGTCGGAAATCTTCCGCTGTTTATTTCGGCGTATATGGGGACATACACATTCATCGTGCTGTCAAATGTACTTCCGCTTACCGGTGTGTATGGCTTTCCCGTCGAAAGTTTGTAAGAAAGTCCGAGGACAATTTTATCCGAGAGATTGTAACTTCCGACAATACTCATATTATTTGTAATGTCATAATTTGAAGGCGCGAGGATCTGCGCATCGAACTGCCTTCTCCTGGAATCGGAATATGCATATGAGATCCAGCCGGTAAATTTATTTGAGATCTTTGTTTTAAAAAATACATCTACTCCTTTTACATTACCGTCACCCTCCGAACCGTAGAAAAAATTCGCTCTGTTAAATAACACAAGATTCGAATAATCTTTGTAATAGCCTTCTACTCTGAAAATAATTTTATTCTCATTATTATATTCATATCCAAGTATATAATGCAGAGCTGATTCCGGCTCGAGTTCATTTTCTCTGGACCTTGAATAATCAAGAAGACTCGGATACTGATGATAAAGTCCGAATGCGCCTCTTACCGTATGATTTTGTTTAATAAGATATCCGAAAGAAATTCTCGGATCAAAGCTTGCTTTGGAAGAAAGGGAATGGTAATCGGTTCTGACACCGGGTATAACAAACAGATCATCTGTCAGTCTTATCTGCGCCTCAAGATATGCGCCGAGTCTTCCGCTGTTTGAATTAGTATCGAGAGTTAATGAAGGTGCGTTTAACGCCAGATTATATGAATACAGAGGAACAGTACCGGTGATGTCATACTCGTTATATTCGTATTCAAGTCCTGTGTTTAAGTCAGTCTTATTATTTAACTGCAGAGTATATTCCGCGCGGCCTTTTGAATAAATATTTTTTTCTGTAGTATTCAGAACGCCGTATTTAGAATTGTTCTCATTAAGACTGAAAGAACCTCCGACACTGAGCAGAGTCGAAACTGACGGAGCGGTAGTCAGCTTTATATTACTAAAATAATTTTTAGAACTTCCTTCGAAGAATCCGTCAAATGTAGGTCCGGCATTTTTAATTCCGACTTTATCATCACTGTAATTTCCGTACATTTTCAGATTGCCTGTTTTTCCCAGTGTGAATGAGAGAGTGCCTCCGAGCTGGTTTGACTGCGGGATGGGAGAGTATTCCGAATGCTTTCCGTTAATTGCGAAAAACGGTTCGAGAAATAATTTACCTGCCGTAAAAGTCGCCCCGATTTTTCTGTTATCGGAAAGGTAAACACCTGACAGTGATGCATTTGCAAGTCCGAGCCACGCAAACATTCCCGAACCCTGCGGCATGTCATAGGATTTAAGATCGAGTACAGCTGACAGCACGTTTCCGTATTTAGCGGAAAATCCTCCGCTTGTAAAATTGATTCCCTTCAATCCCCAGGGATTTATAGTCGAGTAGGATGAAGTATTAAAGGTTTCATCAAAGATAAACGGATTGTAAAGCGAAGCCATGTCAACTATAGTAAGCACTTCATTGGGATTTCCGCCGCGTACTGTAATTCTGCTGCCTTCGTTCACCTGATTTGATCCGGGAAAAGTAGTGATAGCTCTGTAAAGATCAGCGTCTGCGCCCGGTATTCTTACTATCTCAAGAGGAGTAAGCGTTACAGCAGTATTATTTCCGGAAGTAAATGAACTTGCCGTTACAAGTATCTCATCAGTTTTAATTTCGGTTTTTGTAAGTTTAACATTTAGAACCATATTCTGTCCCGGTAAAATATCTATCGGGATGTTTTTGGTTGCATAATCAATTGAAGTAACGATAAGATTCGCCTGTCCGGATTTTTCGGTTTCAAATTCATAAAAACCTTTTTCATCTGAGGTAGAGCCGTCTATTGTTCCTTCTATTACTAAATTAGCTCCGGACAGAATTTCGTTTTTCTCACCGGTTACTTTTCCGGATATAATTGTAACCTGTGATGTTTCAGCAGAGTCACTGCCTTGTGAAAAAGAAATTCCGCTTTGAAATAAAAGAGCTAATGCTGTAAATAGTATAAAAATTATTTTCATTTTAAATTAAAATTTTAAAGTTTCAATATCTTTGGCAATATCAAAGTCTTTATGCGAAATACCTTTTACGGAATGAGTTGAGAATGAGACTTCAACTTCGGCATATTTTAATGTCATATAATCCGGATGATGATCATGCTGCTGGCATAAAGCTCCGATTGCAGTTACGAGTCCCATTGTCTGCGGAAAACCCTTCGTCTTATAGGTTTTCTTAATTGATGAATAATCTGTTTTCCATCCTTTAAGTTTTTTCAGATCCTTATCGATCTGATCTTTTGTAAGTTTAGTTAGTTTAGTCATGATAGTTAATTTAAATTAATGATTATTTTTTATTTGATCTTATAATATTTTCAAGATTATTTATATAATTTTTAAACGCTTTATAGCCTTTGGATGTGATCTTGTATTTCGATACAGGTTTTCTGTCCACAAATAATTTCTTCACGCTGACATATCCGGCATGCTCCAGTTTTTTCAGATGAACACTTAAATTGCCGTCGGTTGCATTTACTTTTTCCTTGAGAAAATTAAATTCCGCTTCATCCGTTCCCACAAGCACTGCCATAATTGCAGTTCTTATACGTGAATGTATTACATCATCAATTTGCTGATAGTCATAGTTCATTATGCGTTTTCCATAAGTAATTCTTTTGATTTTTTATTGAGTAATAATCCCGGTACGATCTGAAGCATGATTATCATTATTGCAAAAATAAGCAAAGTATGAATTCCGGGAAATACAAACATTACTATTGCTCCCGCCCACCATCCGAATGATACTGATCTGAGCCAGCCAAGCTGCTGAATCGATCCGCTTGTGAAATAGGATATTCCGAGTGAAGTGGCAATGAGCGGACAGATATAAATGGGATTGTAAGCTCCCGAGAATGAGCCGACAAATCCGTAAATAAACATTGCAACTCCGGATGCCAGCCATAGTGAAGTCAGAATCCTTCCCGCATAAGTGGAAACTTTACTTCTCTTGCTCTGATACTTGCCGATCAGAACATCTGCAACAGCTCCTGATACCATCATGACCAGCCAAACAAATCCAATATACTTTGTGTAAAATTTAAACACCAGCATAAGATAGTTTATAAGCAGACCCAATGCTACGAGTATTCCCCAGAAGATATAATGTACGCCGTTATCGATATTCAGCTTTCGTGTATCTTCCATCATTTTCTTTATCAGTGAAACTTCGAGTTCAGCTTGTTTTGATTCCATGTGTGATTTAATTTAAAGTGCTTTGTAAAATAAAGTGCTTTACAAAAATAGAGAGTTTTTTTTAAAATGTCAACCCCTGCAAAAAAAAATCCGGCTTAAACCGGATTTTTATTAACGTTTAAATAAATAAAAATTAGAATCAGGAGTAACCTGCAACTCCATCGAAGTTATATATATGCTCGGTCTTTATAAAATCGAATCCGGTATCATAAACTTTTTCAAGCAGCTTTATTACATCGGAGTTATTAATTGTTTCACCGCTGTTAACGGTTACATATCTGCATCTCCAGTGATCCGTGCAGAAAGTTTCAGGTTCACCGTCCGGCCATACCTTTACTCCTCTGTTGCTGATGAATCCGAGTTTAAGATTATCGGTACCGACTTTTTTCAGAATTTCACCGAGGTCTTCAGCCGAACCGTTTCTCCAGTCGAGATAAATATCTACGCCGACAAGGTCTTTCTGCTGAATTTTTAATTTTGATACTTCAGCCTGTTTTCTTTTTACTTCATCGGATTTTTTATATTTAACTGGTTTAAGTTTTCCGGGAACCTGACCTAATCTTTCGACGACGGCTTTTGCAAATTCTTTTGTGCCGACCTTTTCTTTACTGATATTATCTTTAAAAATATCATAAGTATGAATTCCGTCTTCGAGAGTTTTCAGCCAGGCGTTATGAACTTTTGTTGCAATTTCACTCTGACCGATGTGATTCAGCATCATAACTCCTCCGAGCAGCAGTCCTGAAGGGTTTGCAAGATTCTGACCTGCGCGTCTCGGCGCAGAGCCGTGTATAGCTTCAAACATTGCAAAATTCTCTCCGATGTTTGCTGAGCCGGCAAGTCCGACAGAACCGGTGATCTGAGCAGCTACATCCGATAATATATCACCGTAAAGATTTTCCATCACTATCACGTCAAAATTTTCCGGAGTGTTTGCCATTTTGGCCGCGCCTATATCGACTATCCATACTTCGTTTTCAATCTCCGGATATTCAGCTGCAATGTCCCTGAATATTTTGTGAAACAAACCGTCGGTTAGTTTCATGATATTATCTTTTACAAAACACGTTACTTTTTTTCTGTTGTTATAAACTGCATACTCAAAAGCATAACGTATGATCTTTTCTGAACCGGGTCTTGAGATAAGTTTTAAACACTGATAAACATCCTGCGTCTGCCTGTATTCAATCCCGGCATAAAGGTCTTCTTCATTTTCCCTGACAATTACAACATCCATTACGGGATGTTTTGTGGAAACATAAGGATGGTATGAAATACAAGGTCTTACATTGGCATAAAGTCCTAATGTTTTTCGCGTAGTTACATTCAGACTTTTATAACCGCCGCCCTGAGGAGTTGTTATCGGAGCTTTCAGAAAAACTTTTGTCCTGCGCAGCGAATCCCATGCGCTCGGTTCTATTCCAGCCAGATTTCCCTTGAGATAGACCTGCTCGCCGATCTCAATAGTTTCAATATCAAGTTCAGCTCCGGCGGAAGTTATAATATTCAATGTTGCTTCCATTATTTCAGGACCGATACCGTCACCGTATGCGACAGTTATTGGTGTGTTTTTAGACATGAATTCCTTTCATTGATTTTTTAGAAAATTAATTTAACGATATTGATCTATATATTAAACTTAAAATATGTATCACAGCAATCTGAAATTTTTTCCGGAAGACAGTATAAGAATATTATAAACTCAGTTTTCAGTTAATAAAGGTTCAGTCGCAGTATCCCTCACTTGTATATAATCTTCTTCCTTATACCTTTTGGCAACAATTATAAAAGCAAAAGCTGTGAACAGCATCAATCCCGCGAAAAACCAGAAATATTCTGAGCCTTCAAAGACAAATGAACCATCGTCATTTACAATAAGCTGATTTACGAGAGCCGTGATGCCGTTACCGAGAGAGACTCCGAGAAACCAAAGTCCCATCACGAAAGACTTCATGCTGTTCGGCGCCTGAGTATATGAAAATTCCAGACCGGTGATTGAGATCATCACTTCGGCTGCAGTAAGGATCACATAAGCCCAGAACTGCCAGAGAATGCTTGGCGTGCCTCCGGCAGATATGGAAGTTTCGGCAAATGCAATTATGGCAAATGAAAATGCAGCCAGAAACATTCCGATGGAAATTTTTCTCAGCATCGTGAGAGGAAAAAATTTATTCACGAACGGATATATGACATAAGTAAACATCGGAATGAATATCATTATCAGCAGGGGATTTATCGCCTGGATCTGCGAAGCGAGTAGTTCAAATTGCGTAAAACCCAGGTTAACATTCTTATCCATTTTCTCAGCCTGCAGCACCCATGAAGATCCTGTCTGATCAAACAGCGACCAGAATACTGCGATAAAAATATACATGATGCTTAGATTCAGAATTGCTTTCTTTCCTTTTTCACTGAAGACATCCAGCTTGTATGCTTTCCATCCTACAGGCGGAATCGCGATAAATACCTTTCTTCCCATATAAAAAACTATTGTCGCAAACAGCATCAGCAGACCCGGAACGCCGAAAGCAATGTGAGGACCGAATCTGTCAAGCAGTATCGGAGTGAGTAAAGTTGAAACTGCTGCTCCGAGATTTATAGAAAAGTAAAAGTAACCGAATATTTTTTCGAGAAGATGCTTGTTCTTTTTTTCAAACTGATCTCCGACGTGAGCTGAGACGCAGGGTTTTATTCCGCCAGAGCCGATTGCAATAAGCGTAAGTCCGATCGCCAGTCCGACTCTTGTTTCATCAATCGCCAGCGCTGCGTGACCAAGCACATATACAACGGACAGCAATATTATGGTTTTATATTTTCCCCACAATACATCGGAAACAATAGCTCCTATTATCGGGAAAAAATAAGTCGCCATGCTGAAAACATGATACCATTTCGTAGCTTCATTCGGATTCATAACATCGGTTCCTCCCGAACCCATAAGATATTGAGTCATGAAAACTACAAGGATCCCCTTCATTCCGTAATAGCTGAATCTTTCGGCAAGTTCGTTACCGATTATATATGGGATCCCTTTCGGATATTTATTACTTACAGCTTCTGCCATAAAATTTTTTAGTTGAACAAAATAAGAATTATTGAATACATTAAAAACTTATTTTACATTTTAACGTCGTTGATCCGGATCAGCTCTTTTACTTTTTCTATTATAAGATCTTTGGATAATTCTGTCATGCAAATATTTCCTATATTGCATTCGAGCAGATTGCAGTACAGGCAGTTAATATTTTCATTTACAATTGATAAATTTTTATCGCCGAAAGGACCCTGAAGTTTCGGATTTGTAGGACCATATATCCCCAGTGTGGGGACGTCCATCGAGACTGCTATATGCAGAGGTCCGAGTCATTACCAATCACCAGGTCACATTTTTCAATTATGGCGGCAAGATATCTGATAGGGCTGTCCGGAATAAGATATGCGTTTCCTTTTTTTACCGAGTCACGGATCTTTTCACAGTTTTCTTTTTCCTTTTGATTTCCCCAGAAGAGAATAAAATTAACGTCATAAATCTCATTCAGTATGTCCATCAATTTTGTGTAATCATCGGCTTTGTATCTTTTGGATTCCCATCCGCCTGTTTTTGAAATTCCTATAACTTTCTTTGAAAAAAGATTATGTGAATTAAAGAATTCATCAGCAAATTCTTTATGGACTACATTTACCGGGAGATAAAGTTTTTTGGAAACGATCGGAATGTCAAGAGCTCTCAGAGAGTCGAGATTAAACTCAACGTTATGGACTTCTCCTCCTCTGCCTTTTACGCTGATATTATATGCGTAATTTCTTCCTCTGAAATTAAATCCGAATCTGTATCTTGCTCTGCTCAAAAAAGTAATCAGCGCCGTCCTCGGATTTCCGAACAGGTCTATAACAAGATCATACTTTTGCTTTCTAATGTTCTTAATCAGACACCATGACTTGTCTTCGTTTGCATCATATGTAAATGCCCTTGTGATATACGGATTATCAATAAGAATATCACGTGAATGACGGACAGTGAGAAAGTTAATTTCTGCATCAGGAAAAAAAGCTTTGAGATTAGGAAGCACGGGAGTGGTCAGGAGAATGTCTCCGATCCCTCCGAATTTAATTACAAGTATCTTATTAATTTTATTTTTATCTAATTTCAAACTTAAACTAAATTTTCGAGGATGATAAAATTATTTTCTTTTATTTCATTCGGATCAATCTTTCTTTTCCGGTAGATTCCTTTATCCGGAAATTCACACATCTTATACAAAAAACAGATGCTGCATAATGGATTTTTTGCTTTGCAAATATTTCTTCCGAACTTGATCAGATTCGAATGCATTTCATATTTCTTTCCCTGCGGAATTATATCTTTTACAGCTTCGAAAGTTTTTTCCGGCGATGAAGTTTTCACGATCCCAAGCCGGTTAAGGATTCTGTGAACATGCGTATCCACCGGGAATGCATCCCTTCCCAGCGCGAAGATCAGGACACATGAAACTGTCTTCACTCCGAACCCCTTATGACTTAGAAATATCTCATATATTTTTTCATCGGGGTATTCATTCATAAAATCAAGATCCAGACTTCCGAAATTTTTCTTTAAACTTTTCAAAAGAGATAAAATTTCTTTTGATTTTGTATCCGCAAGTCCGCAGACTTTAATTTCATTTTTTATTAAACCTACATCCGCCTGTGAAACATCATCCCAGTTTCTGAATTTCTTTTTAAGATTGGTGAACGCAGCAAAGGAGGATTTATCAGTTGTATTCTGCGACAGTTTGGTTGCAATTAAAACATCAAGAATTCCGGCTCTGTTTTCGGAAACATCATAAGGAGTTCCAAAGCGCTTATTCAAAGCGTCTATTATTTTTCTGATAAAAGCTGTTTTCCGCTTTTGAGAAATTACTTTATTATTTTTAATAAAATTTTAACGATCCTTTCGGCTGCTTTACCGTCCCAGAGTTCAGGTATCTTTCCTTTTTTGAAACTGCCGTTCTCGATTTCTTTAATATATTTGATTATTTTCTTTTCGTTGAGTCCGCAGATTACATTTGTGCCAAGCTCTGAAGTAACAGGTCTTTCAGTATTTTCCCGGAGAGTTATGCACGGAATCCTGAGGAAAGTAGATTCTTCCTGTATACCGCCTGAGTCAGTTAAGATAAATTTCGCATTTGAAGTAAGTTTTAAAAAATCAAAATATCCGAACGGTTCGGTAAGTATAAGATTTTTAACCGATTGAATTTTTTTCTCAAACCCGAATTCGCCGATCATTTTCAATGTGCGCGGGTGAACAGGAAATACTATGTCAAGCAAAGGATTTATCCTATTAATATTTTGAAAAACGGAAATAATTTTACGCAAATTCTCTTTGACATCGACATTAGAAGGTCTGTGCAGAGTGACGAGAGCGTATTGCTTTTCTGAAATACACAGTTCTTTAAGAATTGTAGATTTGTCCGCCTTATCCAGATAAAATACAAGAGAGTCTATCATTGTATTTCCGGCAAAAAAAATATTTTTTTTATCTGCGCCTTCATTAAGTAAATTCCTAACACCACTGTATTCAGTAACGAAATGGTAATCCGAAAGCACGTCGGTAACACGTCTGTTAATTTCCTCGGGCATTGTCCGGTCATTGCTTCTGAGTCCTGATTCGATATGCGCGACAGGAATGGACCTTCCTGTTTTAGTAAGAATTTTCGAACTTACCAGAGCTGCTGCGGCAGTCGAATTTATGTCTCCGTACACAAGCACAAGATCGGGTTTCTCTTTTAAAAGAATTTTTTCAAATTCGATCATGATGCGAGCTTTCTGTTCGGCATGTGATGCTGAACCGATGGCAAGATAAATATGCGGTTTCGGCAGATCAAGCTCCTTAATAAAAACGCCTGACATTTTATTATCATAATGCTGACCTGTGTGTACAATTTTATGGGAGACCTTGGATTTATGTTTAAGAAGCTTCTTATGAATAGGAGCCATTTTCATGAAGTTTGGTCTGGCGCCTACAACGGAAATGATTTTTTTCAATACAACAATATTAAGATATCCGGATTTATTTTTATGAATTTATGAAAAATATAGATTAGTTTAAATTGAAATTAAGGTTTTTGGAAATTAATTGAGAGATTTTAAAATTAGATGAAGAGATAATAGAATGTTGTGAAAAATTTTTAATTAAATATTTATATATTTTAAATTGGTAAACATCTCTGCTTCTGAATTTTCTCTTGAATGTCATAATCATATTGGATATTTTGTCTGATTAATAAATAAGCTATAAAATGAAAAAGAATTTTCATCCTAAGTATTACAAATGCGATGTAATCTGCAATTGCGGGGAAAACAGAGGAGTGTTATTTACTACCCGTTCAACCGAACCTGAGATAAAAGTCGAAATTTGTTCATTATGCCATCCGTTTTTTACCGGTACACAAAAGATTATTGATACAGCCGGAAGAGTTGAGAAATTTAACAAACGATACGGAAAATCTAAAAAATCTGCTGAAACAACAGAGTCTGCTGAAACAAAAGAAACAGCGGAAACAAAAGCATAAATTATATTTATTCAGGGTTTACAAAAAAAATTAAAGCCAATATTTTCATATTGGCTTTTTTGATTAATAAATAATCGGTCCGAAATGGAAGTAATTATCTTTGAAGACAATAAGAGCGAAAACCTTTTCCCGCTTAATATGTTAAGAGCATCTTTTGACATTAAGTGCGGAACCGGAAGTATAAAGGACAGGATCGTTAAAATTCTTAACGGTAAGCATGAAGTTTCGCTTTTGTGCAGGGAAACCATTTCAGGATTAATGAAAGAAATTAACAAGGAAAAAGTAAATCAGTTACCGAAGGACGATGCGCTTTTCTTAAACGGAAGAGTAGTATTCGGAAAGGATTTACTGAACAAAATAATAAAGGAAAAAAAGAAAGATCACATCTATTCTTATAAAGATGAATTAATTTCCGCATATTTGTCGCCGGATAAAACAAAAATATTTAAAAATTTTTTTGATGAAGCTGGTTCGAAAAATCTGAATTTCAAAGATTATTTCTGCAGTAATAAATTCACTGAATCCGAAATACCGGAATCCGGTGATATATCTGTATTAAAATATCCCTGGGATGCCATAAAATATTTCCTGCAGGGTGGACTCAGCTCCGATCTTGAATTATATTTTCAGACAGATAAGAATCTGAAGAAAGCATATAAGTCGGAATGTTTCATTAACAGCAAAAATATCCTGATCTCGCCGAAGACAAAAATTTATCCGGACATTGTGCTTGATGCATCTGAAGGAAAAATAGTCATTGAAGAAAACTGCGCGATAGAACCTTTTTGTTTTATAAAGGGACCGGTATTTATCGGGAGGAATACGCTTGTAAAATCCGGGACAAGGATATACGGACCGTGCAGTATCGGTAAAAATTCAAAAGTCGCGGGTGAAATTGCAGAATCAATTTTTCATTCATATGTTAATAAACAACATGACGGATTTGCCGGGCATTCTTACATATGTCCTTTTGTAAATCTCGGCGCAGATACGGTTACAAGCGATCTGAAGAATAACTATTCAAAGATAAGAATGAAAAAAGGGGAAACGGAAACAGATACCGGAATGCAGTTCCTGGGAAGTATACTTGGAGATCATACGAAGACATCCATAAACACAATGCTGAACACCGGTACAATCTCAGGAATATTCGCGAATATATTCGGAGGCGGTTTTCCCGATAAAGAGATCGGCTCTTTTACATGGAATGAAGGCGGAAACAAACCGGTCCGTTATAAACTGGAAAAAGCCGTTGAAACTGCTGTAACAGTAATGTCACGCCGCGGCATCAAACTTAGCAAATCATACGAAAACCTCGTCAGATACTATTCCGAAAATTCCGGCTGATGTATTATTAGTCTTTCAGCTTTAATGCCGGAACAATCTCTCCTCTGTGACAGGTCGTGCAGTTTATTGTGGCCTTCTCTGATTCAATTTCTTTTATGTTACTTATCATTTCTCTAATCTGACCGGACATTTTCATCATTTCTCTTGATATGTGTTTTGCATTTTTTTCATTTGAAGCCCAGTCGGAAGTATTATGACAATGATCACAGCCTACACCGAGAGCTTTACTGAAACCATGATTCATAATATTCAGAAGATTTTCAGCAGGGACTCCTTTCAGCATTTGAATATCACTGAAAACGGAATCCGATGACATGCTTTCTTTTCCTTTGATGGATTCTTTTACAATGTTTACATAATTTTCTTTTTCCGCTTCCAGTGAATCCTTTGGTAAACCGTTTTGATTTAAATGATTACTGTTATTAAAAGAGAAAAAAGCAAATACTGCTGTAAAGAACAGCAAAGTTAAATAAAATTGTTTCATGACGGAAAAATTAAGTTAATGAATAAATATTATTTAAGCGCTTTAAAATAAAAATATTTATTCATTTTTAAAAAGGGATATTTAATAACAGTATCCAATTGACTTTTTAAGCTGACTCCGTAAAACACGATTTAACTTTCTGATATTTCATTCAGAGATTAATTACATAAAAACTGAGAAAATAAAAATAAACCTTATATGTTCATTGAAAAAGCAGCATAAAAAAGGTAATTTAAAAGTCTTAAAAAATTGAAGGGCGGTTAGCTCAGTTGGTTAGAGCGCTACGTTGACATCGTAGAGGTCATTGGTTCGAATCCATTACCGCCCACTGAATCAATTACAAATTACGAATTACGAATTACGAATAGGATGTTTTTAGTTCGTGAGGTTTATTTTTATATTTTAAATTTTATTTAAGTTTGTCAGAAAAAATTAAAATAACGTTTCCGGATAATTCGGTTAAAGAATTTGATAAAGGCGTGTCAGCTTATGAAATAGCTGAATCTATTAGCAAAAGACTTGCCGATGAAATTCTTGCAGCTGAAATAAACGGTTCGATGAAAGATGTTACTTCAGTTCTGAATGAGGATTCAAAAGTTGTATTTCACAAATTTGATTCTGAAAAAGGGAAAGAAGTTTTCTGGCATACTACTTCTCATATGATGGCTCAGGCTGTGGAGGAACTATTTCCAGGCGCGAGATTCGGCGTCGGACCTCCTATCGAAAGCGGATTTTATTATGATATAGATTCAGACAGGAAGTTTACCGAAGAAGATCTTAAAAAGATAGAAGACCGGATACTTGAAATTTCCAAAAGAGGATTGAAACCCGAGAGGAAAGATCTTAAAAGAACTGATGCTATAAAGTTTTTTCAATCAGAGAGAGTGGATCCTTATAAAGTTGAGATCTTAGAGACCATTGCAAAAGACGAAGAAAATGTTTCGCTGTATTCGCAGGGAGAATTTACCGATCTTTGCAGAGGTCCGCATCTTCCCTCGACTGAAAAAGTAAAGTCTGTAAAACTGCTTTCAGTTTCAGGTTCTTACTGGCGCGGCGACGAGCACCGTCAGATGCTTCAGCGTATTTACGGGATTTCATTTCCAAAACAGAAAGAACTTGATGAATATCTTAAAAATCTTGAGGAAGCCAAGAAACGTGACCATAAAAAGCTCGGAAAGGAACTTGACCTTTTTTCATTTCACGAAGAGGGTCCGGGTTTTCCATTCTGGCATAATAACGGAATGATACTTCTTAATAATCTAAAGGAATATCTGCGTTCAAAACTTGTCGAACTGAATTATCAGGAAATAAATACTCCGATCATTCTCAATCAGAAACTATGGCTTCAGTCAGGTCACTATGATAATTATAAAGAAAACATGTACTTCACTGATATTGACGAAAGGGATTTTGCAGTAAAGCCGATGAATTGTCCCGGAAGCACTTTGGTTTATAAAACCGGTATGAAGTCATACAGGGATCTGCCTCTGAGATTATATGAATTCGGACTTGTACACAGACATGAGTTATCAGGAGTGCTCAACGGACTTTTCAGAGTGAGAAGTTTTACGCAGGATGACGCTCATATATTCTGCACTCCGGAACAGATCGAAGAAGAAGTAACTGTTCTGATTAAATTAGTATTTGATGTTTACAATACATTTGGATTTGAAGATGTTCAGGTTTATTTATCCACTCGACCGGAAAAGTATATTGGTTCTCCGGAAGTCTGGGATAATTCCGAAAAAGCTCTTGCAACTGCTCTTGACAAAGCTGAGATAAAATATAAAGTCAATGAAGGCGACGGTGCTTTTTACGGACCGAAGATAGATTTTGTAGTTAAGGACAGTCTGCGCAGGAACTGGCAGCTTGGCACTATACAGCTAGATTTTTCAATGCCGGAAAGATTCGGACTTGAATACACCGGCAGCGACGGTAACTCACACCGACCGGTAATGATACACAGAGCCGTATTTGGTTCTTTTGAAAGATTTGTCGGTGTATTGACTGAGCATTACGGAGGATTTTTTCCCATATGGTTAGCGCCGGTGCAGGTAAGTATTCTCCCTATTGCCGATGCACATTTTGAATATGCAGCTCAGCTTGAAAAAAGATTAAGGACTGAAGGTTTCAGAGTTAATACTGACTTAAGGAATGAAAAGATTGGATTTAAGATCAGGGAATCAGAAAACAGGAAGATCCCTTATATGATAGTAATAGGTGATAAGGAAACAGACAGCGGGAATCTTTCTGTCAGGGAACATAAAAAGGGTGATATCGGAAAATTTGAATTGAATGAGTTCATAGAAAAACTTAAATTGCAAGTCCGGGAAAAAGCCGGATACAATTAATTCAGCGATAAAACCGGTTTATAAATTCAAACTATAGTTTATTAAAAATAAAAAATACAAAGAGAGAGTAAACGATCAGATTCGCGCTCCGCAGATCAGGGTATTGGATGATGAGGGTAACGCACTCGGAATAATGACAAATACGGAAGCTCTGAGGATTGCAATATCAAGAGGAATGGATCTTGTTGAGATTTCTTCAGCTTCAAAACCTCCAGTTTGTAAAATAGTCGATTACGGTAAATTCAACTACGAAAGACAAAAAAAGGAAAAACTGGCGAAGAAGAATCAGCATGTGATGAATATAAAGGAGATTCGTTTCAATCCTAATACAGACACGCATGATATTGATTTTAAGACAAAGCATTTAAGGCAGTTTTTATTTGAAGGTCACAAAGTAAAAGCGTATGTAATGTTTAAGGGAAGGATGATCACTCATCCGGAGATCGGTAAAAAACTGATGGACGATATAATTGAGAAACTGGGAAATGTTGCAAAGCTTGAGTCCCCGCCGAGGATGGAAGGAAAGCAATTATTTGCATATTTTTTACCTGACAAAGCGAGGATACAGATTTACAAGGATAGTCTTGCAAAAGAAAAAAGGCTGAAAATTCAGAAAAGAAAAATCAAAAAGATACAAAAGAAATTTTAGATAAAGAAAAAAAAGCTGATAATACCGATGGTATTACAGAAGGTAAAAATCAAACAGACACAAAAGAAGATGCCTAAAATGAAATCAAACAGAGCCGCTAAGAAGAGATTTAAAGTTACCGGCACCGGCAAAGTAAAGAGGGAAAAAGCTTACAGAAGCCATATTCTCACAAAGAAATCAAACAAAAGAAAGAGACAGCTTGGTAAAGCTACTTTGGTATCAGAGCAGGAAACAAGAACTGTTAAAAGAATGATACAAGCTTAAACAATTTTTAAACTAATTTTTTAATGGAGAAAAAATGCCGCGTTCAAAAAATAAAGTAGCGTCACACAGAAGAAGAAAGAGAATTTTAGATGAAGCAAAAGGTTATTACGGAGCCAGAAGCAAAGTGTATACGGCTGCAAAAAATGCCGTTGAAAAAGGACTTACTCACGCTTATACAGACAGAAGATTAAAAAAGAGAGAATACAGAAGTCTGTGGATCACAAGGATCAATGCAGCAGCAAGACTGAATGATACTACATATTCAAAGCTTATCAATGCTTTAAATAAAAAGAATATTGATATAAGCAGAAAAATGCTTGCAGACCTTGCCTACGGTAATTCAGAGGCATTTACTGAAGTTGTAAAATTCGCCTTAAAATAAATTATACCGGTTAATTATTTAGAAAAATAAGGCGGATGCAAATTCGCCTATTTTCGTTTCAGAAAGTTTAAACACTTTGCTTACGATGTTAGAAAAGATCGAAACTCTTAAAACAGAATCGCTTGCCGAATCGGAAAACATTAACTCCGAAAAATCACTTGAAGAATACCGTTTAAAATATCTTAGCCGCAACGGAATTCTAAACAGTCTCTTTGAGGATTTCAAAAAAGTAGATAAAGAATCTAAAGGCGCTACCGGTAAATCCCTGAATGATCTGAAAGTATCGATCCAAAAAATTTATGATGACAAAAAAGCAAATCTGGTAACTGATAATAAAGCCGGAGATGATACCACTGACATTACGCTTCCCGGACGGACATTCAACAAAGGAACAAAACATCTGATCAACCAGGCGCTCGAAGAAATTTCGGGAATATTTGAAAAGATCGGATTTAAAGTCTATGAAGGATTTGAGATCGAGGATGAATATCATAATTTCGATGCGCTGAATACACCTGATCATCATCCTTCCAGGGATATGCAGGATACTTTTTATATTGACAGTAAAGGAAAGGACAGAAAATATTTATTAAGGACGCAGACTTCATCGGCGCAGATAAGAATAATGGAAAAGATAAAGCCGCCGGTAAGGATAATTTCGCCCGGAAGAGTTTTCAGAAATGAAGATGTAAGTTCAAGAAGTCTTGCATTTTTTCATCAGGTAGAAGGTCTTTATGTTGACAGAAATGTTACATTCAGTGAACTCAAAGGTACACTAAATTATTTTGCGCGGGAATATTTCGGAGATTCGCTTAAGACGAGACTACGGCCGTCATTTTTTCCTTTTACAGAACCGTCTGCTGAAATGGATGTAGAATGTTTTCTCTGCAAAAGCAAAGGCTGCAGAGTCTGCAAATATACAGGCTGGCTTGAGATACTCGGCTGCGGGATGGTGGATCCGAATGTTTTTAAATCAGTAGGTTATGATCCGGAAATTTACAGCGGATATGCATTCGGAATGGGAATAGAGAGAACACTTATGATAAAACACGGCGTTCCTGATATCAGACTATTTTATGAAAACGATATCAGATTTTTAAAACAATTTTAAATAAACATTATTTATATATTTAAACCAAGGAGAGATAAATGTTAAAAAGCAAAATAGCGATGTATTTTTCTGTTCTAGTCTTAACAGTGATTTTAATATCATGCGAAGAAAAAACGGAAACATCCAAAACAGAAACAAAGACTGAAATTAAAAAAGAAACAAACACAACAACAGAAACAAAAATTGTTGAAAAATCAGACAGCGCAACCACAAACACGAATTCAGAAACTAAAACCACAGAAAAAATGGACTCAACATCTCAGAAAACAGAAACAGCAGGTATAGAAGAAAAAACAACAGACGGTGATTACGTAATAATGGAAACTACGATGGGAAAGATCAAGATTAAACTTTACACCAAAGAAGCGCCTTTAACAACGGCAAATTTCAAAAAGCTTGTAAATGAAAAATATTATGACGGAATAATTTTCCACAGAGTCATTGACGGATTCATGATTCAGGGCGGAGATCCGACAGGAACGGGATCGGGCGGTTCCAAGGAAACGATCAAAGATGAATTTGGCGTGGGATTAAAGCACAGCAAAAAAGGAATTCTATCGATGGCAAACAGAGGACCGAACACAGGTTCGTCACAGTTCTTTATCACATTAGCTCCGACAGACTGGCTTGACGGAAAGCATGCTATATTCGGTGAAGTAGTGGAAGGTATGGATGTAGTAGACAAAATCGGTAAAGTTAAAACCGGACCTAATGACAAACCGGTAACTGACGTAAAAATGACAAAGGTTACATTGTCTTCTAAGTAATTTATTAAAATTAAATAAGTTTTAAAAAGAGCCGTTTCATTTTAATAATGAGACGGCTTTTTTTTTACCACAAAAGCGGAGAGCTTTGCCTCGAAGACTTGAAGGAAAAACTTTTTATTACCGTACTGACAGAGTCACGATTACTTGATTTTAAATCGCTTTTGAAAAACATACGAATTCTTAAACACTTCTGAAGCATATACTAATAAAATTTTGTCATTCCTGCGCATGCGGGAGAATCCATGCCGGAGAGTCTGAACCTTGCTTAAAGGATTAAAGGATTACTTGAATGAGATCTAAAAAACTCCGGAAGATTAAGAGACTTCCGAAGTTTTAGAATTTAAAATTTATTATTTACAATTAGATAGCTCCGCCCGCTGCCGGATTATTTGAGCAGCATCATTTTCTTCGACTGAAAAAAGCTTCCCGCTTCCAGTCTGTAATAATATATCCCGCTTGCAAAACCGCTGCCGTTAAATTCAGCGGAGTATGATCCCGCATTTTTAAACTCATTCACTATATCTTTTACCTTCTGACCGAGTGAGTTGTAAACTGATATCTTTACTATTCCTTCCAGCGGCAGTGTGTAGAATATTTTTGTAGATGGATTGAATGGATTCGGGTAATTGTTTATGGAATAATTCAATGGCAACTCAGTATTTTCTTCATTCGCCAATACCCCTCTCGGTCCAATCTCTCCGACACATAACGGACAGACATATGCCGGATATGCAATAGTATCGGATGGTAAAGATACTTTATTAGAATTATCCACAGCTACTACATAATAAAAAAGATTATCCGGCGGAGGATCAGATGGATCGTAATTTGAATAAAGAAATCTTTCTATAGTGTCTATGTAACTATCTGCTGTAGTGCTGTCGAACAGATAATAATGATAAGTAACCCAGTTCATTTTATAAATTCTGTATTTTTGAAAATCCCTGTCACCTCTGTTAAAAAGCAGCAGCTTCGGATGATAGATTGTATCCTGCTGGACATAATCTTTAAACAGATATGCAGGTGGAGGGACGGCGTCTGTGTCGGAGGCGTTTATTCTTACAAGCTGCTCAATTTCATTTGGAGGATCATACTCTGTTAATTCCTGTACATCACCAAAATTAGAATACAACACTGCCAATCCTCCTTTGTTATAAACATCTGCGACAACAGTCTTTTATTAAATTTTTCCTGCCGTGAATTAACACGGCAGGTCTCTTTAAAGCATATAGTTTTTATTTTTTTCATATTCTTATTTTATTAAAAACATTCTTTTAGTGCCGATAATATTACCGTTTAATAACAGGCTGTAGAAATATATTCCGCTTGAAAAATTAACTTTATTTCCTGTCTTGTCATTATCAAAATTAATTGTATGACTTCCTGATATTTGAAATTCATTTAATAAATTTATGATCTCCTTTCCTGCTATATCATATATCTTAACTGAAACTATACCTGATGATGATAAATTATATTTTATACTAGTTGAAGGATTAAAAGGGTTTGGATAATTTTGAAAAAGAATAGAATTATTTTTAAAATTATAATCGTGATCTGATATTTCTGTAAGCTGTGAGTATTTAATGGTTGTTATCCAAAATCCATTAAAACTGTTTTGAGTAAAACCGCTAATTATTACATTAGAATTATTATCCAGACTTAAACAAGTAGATCTGTCAACTAATGAATATCCATTATATTTTCTTATCCATTTAATATTTCCTGTTAAATCATATTTCATAGTTAAATAATCAGAAATTCCATCAGTTGAATCAGTCATTCCGGTTACATAAACATTATATAATTTATCAACAGCTATTGAATAAACTTCATCAGCCTGATTAAAGCCGCTATCGTATTTTCTGATCCATGCTGTGTCTCCATTTGAAAAATATTTTATTGTAACAAAATCTGCTGCCAGTTCCGGTATTTGTACTCCTTCCCGCAGCATATACATTTCCCGAATCATCTGTTGTAAGGGCAAAGCAGAAATTTAAATTACCGTCTCCTTTGTATATACGCTTCCACAATGTATCGCCTTCAGAGTTATATTTTATTGTAATAAATGCATAGTTTCCGAATAAATAATAATATCCGTTTGCAATAATATTTCCAAATATATCTACAGTTACATTTGCAGGTCTTAAATAATCTCCGTTAAATGTTGGATTTTTTCTTATCCACTTTCTTTCACCGTCAGTATTATATTTTATAGTTATAAATTCATTACCTCCTGAAAAAGCAGAATAACCGGTTGGATATACATTGGATGAATCATCTATAGCAATGCTCATTACTCTGTCCGGTCCAAAAACATTTGAGTCATAAGAATCCAGCCAGAGTAAATCACCGTTTGAATTATATTTAATAGTTATAAAGTCATCATCTATAGGCTGACCCGATCTTCCGTATCCGCCTACATATATATTATTAAATCTGTCTATGGTTATTGCGAGAGGTTCATCAGTACTATTCGCCGTCCAGTTAAAACTTCTTTTTCCATGCCGTATCACCGTTTGAATAATATTTTATTGTTATCCGTTATATCCGCCGAGAGCTGCTCCTTCCTGACTGTATCCTGTCACATAAATATTATTAGAATCATCAAGGACTGCTGCTGAAATGGCGTCAGCTCCGTTTCCGATCCCGTTATATCTTTTTTCCCATAGCAGATTTCCGGATGGATTATATTTTAAAGTAATAAAATCATCTCCGGTACCATAGCTCCTTCCCACTACATATATGTTATTCTCATTATCGACTAAGTTTTTTTTAGGAGCATTGCTTCCTAAACCACTTCCGCTGTCAGTCGTCACCCATTCCTGAGTTACCTGAGCTGATATATCTGACAAGAATAAATAGTTAAATAAAATACAACAATTAAAGGTGTTCTTAAATTTTATTTTTTCATTATTCTTATTTTATTAAAAACATTCTTTTTAGTACCGATAATATTACCGTTTAATAACAGGCTATAGATATATATTCCGCTTGATAGATTTTCTACTTTCCTGAAGTTATTAATATCAAAATTTATTACATGATTTCCTGAATTTTGATATTCATTTACTAAATTCCCAATCTCCTTTCCTGATATATCATAAATTTTAACTGAAACTAAACCGGAAGATGATATATGATATTTTATATTTGTAGCCGGATTAAACGGGTTTGGGTAATTTTGAAAAAGAACCGAATTAAAATTATAATCTATATCGTTTCCGGATACGCCAGTAAACTGAGAATATTTTATAGAAGTTATCCATGCATCATTTATATTTTTTTGAGCAAACCCGCTTATAATTATATTGTAATTATTGTCAATACTTAAACAGAATGATCTGTCAACTAAAAAATATCCATTATACTTTTTTATCCAGTTAATATTCCCGTCAGAATCATATTTCATAGTTAAATAATCTGAAAGACCATCCGTTGAATCTGACATTCCGGTTACATATACATTTTGATAATCATCTACTGCTATTGAGTAAGCTTCATCAAATTGATTAAAACCTCCATCATATTTTCTTATCCACGCAGTATCCCCATTGGGAAAATATTTTATTGTTACAAAATCTGCTCCTGTTCCGGTATTTGTACTCCTTCCCGCAGCATACACATTTCCCGAATCATCTGTAGTAAGAGCGTGACAGAAATTTAAATTACCGTCTCCTTTGTATATTCGCTTCCACAATGTATCTCCTTCAGAGTTATATTTTATTGTAATAAATGCATAGTTTCCGAATAAATAATAATATCCGTTTGCTATAATATTTCCATATTTATCTACTGTTACACTTGCAGGTCTTAAATAATCTCCATTAAATGTTGAATTTTTTCTTATCCACTTTCTTTCACCATTAGTATTATATTTTATAGTTATCAATTCATTACCTCCTGAAAAAGCAGAATAACCGGTTGGATAGACATTGGATGAATCATCTATAGCAATGCTCATTACTCTGTCCGGTCCAAAAACATTTGAATCATAAGAATCCAGCCAGAGCAGATCGCCGTTTGAATTATATTTAATTGTTATAAGTCATCATCAAATGTCTGTGCTGTTCTTCCGTATCCAGAAATATAAATATTACTGAATTTATCTATAGTCATTGCAAATGGTTCATCAGTACTATTCGCCGTCCAGTTAAAACTTCTTTTCCATGCCGTATCACCGTTTGAATAATATTTTATTGTTATCCAGTTATATCCGCCGAGAGCTGCTCCTTCCTGACTGTATCCTGTCACATAAATATTATTTGAATCGTCTAAGACTGCAGCGGCAATACCGTCATCACCATTTCCGATCCCGTTATATCTTTTTTCCCATAGCAAATTCCCGGAGGGATTATATTTTAAAGTAATAAAATCATCTCCCGTACCATAGCTCCTTCCCACTACATATATATTATTCTCATTATCGACCATGTTTTTTTTAGGAGCATTGCTTCCTAAACCATTTCCACTATAAGTCGACACCCATTCCTGAGTTACCTGGGCCGTTATTTCAGATTTATAAAGAATTGATATTATTATGAGAGCTGTTAATATTATTTTCATAGTATTATATTTTACATATTAAGAAAAGAAAATGTGTGTGGTCTGATTATACTTTCCGAATCTAATTTTTTAAATTTTTTAGCAAAGAAAAAACCTTCGTCAGGTTCATCCATCATTACATCCAGTATTACAAGCGAGGGTTTGTTTTCGATAAATGATGCGACCCCTTTTCCGGGATCTGTCTCGGAAAAGACTTCAAAATCATTGTACTCAAGAAATAACTTTGTTGCTTCGACGATATCAGGATCGTCATCTATAATTAAGATTCTATGTTTCATGGCTTCCTCCGATAAAAACTTAAATAGAACGGTTTTTACTTTGTATGATTCAAATCATATGGGAAAAATATTTTTTAGAAAACGTGTGAAGTGTTGATAGATAAGGCTTTAAATGAATTGTCTGAACCTTGATTAAGGGATTAAGGGATTAAGGGATTAAGGGATTACTTGAATTTATATTTATAGAAGGTGCATAATGGAATTAATTGTGATTCAGGTAATCCTACCGTACTGACAGAGTCACGTGCTTTTCGGACTCTGTCGGATCACAACCATAATGCTTCCAAGATTTCAATTCCCACAAGATTCTCAATTATTTATTTTCACCTTTTTTCCATTCCCCACTTTTTTTGTCATTCCAGTCCGCACCCAAAATGTCATTCCCGTACGCTCCCTATATTGTCATTCCCGCGTGCTCCTGGCGGGAATCTAATCAGCACAAAAAATTTCTGAAACAGATAAACAATGTTCATTGTGCAATTTAGAATTTGAAATTTTAAATTATAAATTGTAAATGAAAAATTACTTTAATAGAACCATACGTTTTGTTTCCGAAAATTCCCCCGCCTCCAGCTTATAAAAATATACACCGCTCGCAAAACCACTTCCGTCAAACTCTACAGAATACGATCCCGCACTTTGCTTATCATTAACAAGCACCGCAACTTCATTTCCCAGCACATCATACACGATCAACTTTACAAAATTCGTAATTGCTAATTCGTAATTGATAATTGTGTTCGGGTTGAATGGATTTGGATAATTCTGTAAAAGAGCAAATACATTCGGTATTGATATTGTATTCGTATATATTTTTGTCAGTCCGCCATTTGTAGTTTTCATTATTAAACCATTAAAACCAACTATCCAACCTGTATCCTGATTTATAAAATCTACATCATCTAATGGATCTAATATTGGAGAAATTTGATTTTCCCAGCTTGTTCCTCCATTTGTAGTTTTCAATATTCTTCCTGCATTACCAACTATGGTTCCATTATAATTATCTGTAAAATAAATTCCAATAAATGCAGTAATTGTACCTGTTGGAAGTAATGTCCAATTAAAACCAGCATCTGTTGTCTTAACTACAATTCCATTATTACCACAAATATATCCTGTAAAATAATTTAAAAAAGTTACATCAAATAAAGAACTATCTCCAAATTGAACTGGAAGATTCATATTTCTTACATACCAAGAAATTCCAGCGTCATATGTTGTTGTAAGAATTAATCCTTGATTACCTACTACTGTTCCTGTATCATTATTAAGAAAAAAAAGATTTGCCGCAGGTACATTCAATACATTTATCCAATTCATTCCTCCATTTGTTGAACGAAATATTCCCGATAGTCCGACAGCATAAGCACGAGATTCAGATACATAGTCAATATTTCTTAAACCATCACCTGAATAATTCCTGATAATCCAGTTCATTCCCCCATTATAAGTTTGTATAATATTCGAAGGAGGTCCTACTGCAATTCCTGTATCATTATTTAGAAATGAAACACCACCATAACTGTTTATTACAGGTGGTATTATTGGCATCCAGTTTAATCCACTGTCAGTAGTTTTTCTTATAATCCCGGATTCTCCAACACCATATCCGGTATTCGAATCAATCATATCTATTCCAAAAAAAATGTCTGCCTGTATTGCTTTGTTGCTGAATCCATTGTGCAAATGAGTTACTGTAAATCAATAAAATAATTATTGAAATTTTTATGAGAAATTTCATTACAACTCCTCAACAATTACATTATCGAAATATGCACTGTTTCCATTTAAAACTTGAATCTTAACTTTTGCTTGGAACATTCTGTTTTCATTATACTGGACAGATGGAAAACAAATAACTTTTAGATTAATACTGTAACCAATTTCTTGTATTTCCCAATTATCACCTCCATTACTTGTTTTTAAAACTTTGCCGCTATCACCAATACACCAGCCGTTTGATAAATCTATAAATTTCAAAGAATTTAAGTCAGTTATTGTTCCGCTGTTTTGAGAAAACCATCCGTTTCCGGGTGGAGCGTTATATATTGCCGCCCATTGTAATGTAGGTTGAGAATTAACCTCAATAGAAATAAATAAAAAAACAAATAATATTTTTAATGAATTTGAGATCATGTGTCAATAATTTTAATGAATATCTATTTTAACAAGACCATAC
>JADJWZ010000021.1 GCA_016716125.1 Ignavibacteria bacterium
ATGAAGTTGCAGTAGTTAAAGAAGCAGTAAAATCAGGAGTTGACACCTATACTGATGAAAGAAATAAACTTAAAGATAAATCAAAAGATCACAGTAATTCTCCAAACAGTAACAAAAGCAAAAATAATTATTAAAATATGAATGAATCAAATTTAAATATGGTCATAGGAATTGCAGAAATTGTATTCTTTGCCACGCTGACTGTACTTGCAATATACCTGATCATCTCATTGAAAAAATTTCTGTCTTCTATAACGAAAATAGAAAAAGAAGTCATAGAGATCACGGACCGGCTGGAGCCGGTATTAACTGATATGAAATTTGTAACTGATGATATAAGAGAAATTGCTGACAGAGTGAAATTTCAATACAATAAAATAGAGGAAGTTTCTGACAGCTTAATTACAAAAGGTCAGGATGTAGTTACAGCTTTGGATTCGATCCGGTTTTACAGCAAGAATCTTTTAGACAACGGTCTTAATTTTATATCGGCAATTTCAAACGGTTTCAGAACTTTTAAGGATAAGCTAACTGACAATACTTATCGCGGATATAAAAATGTAATTTAATTTTTCATAAACTAAAATAAATAATAAGGAGACATCAAAATGTTGTGGACAATATTTGCAATACTGTTAGTTTTATGGTTACTGGGAATGGTAACATCCTATACAATGGGTGGATTTATTCACGTACTGTTAGTAATAGCAGTAGTAGTCGTGATCATCAGGCTGATACAGGGAAGAAGCCCTGTAGTTTAGAAAACTCAATCAATTTAAACTGAGATAAATATGCAAAAGGGAAAAGATAAAAGAAAGCTTCAGCCTATGAAAACTCAGAAGACTCAACCCGGTTTAGAGTTCAAAATGGACCCTAAACCGGATTTTGAGAGAAGTAAGTTAAAGTATAAATTATTCAGCAAAACGGCATTAATAACAGGCGGTGACAGCGGAATCGGAAGAGCAGTTGCGCTGGCATTTTCAAAGGAAGGATGTGACGTTGGGATCATTTATTTAAATGAACATAAAGATGCGAAGAAGACCAGGTCTGAGATAGAAAGCGAAGGAAGAAAATGTTTATTGATAGCCGGTGATATCAGGGATGAAAAATTTTGTAAGAAAGCTGTAGAGAAAATTAAAAAATATTTCGGGAGATTAGATATTATAGTTAACAATGCGGCTGTACAATTTCCTAAGGAAGACATTACAAAAATTTCAAAGCAACAGTTATATAAAACTTTCGAAACGAATATTTTTTCATACTTTTATATAATTAAAGCTGCAATGAAATTTTTGAAGAAAGGATCTGTCATTATAAACACAACTTCAGTAACTGCATACAGAGGAAGTCCTGAACTGATTGACTATTCATCTACAAAAGGCGCCATAGTTTCATTTACAAGGTCGCTGTCAGCTTCACTCTCAAAAAAAGGAATCAGAGTTAACGCAGTTGCGCCGGGTCCGGTCTGGACTCCGTTAATACCGGCGAGTTTTGATGCAAAGAAAGTCTCGACTTTCGGATCTGATGCACCGCTGGGGAGGGCGGGACAGCCTGAAGAAATAGCGCCATGTTATGTATTCCTGGCATCTGAAGATTCATCTTATATGTCCGGACAGGTGCTCCATCCAAACGGCGGAGAAATAGTAAACGGTTAGTTTAATATTATCCGGTAACAAAAGTTGAATCAAGGCTAGAAATAAAATTATAAATTAAAAAAAAACAATCATGAAAAAACTTTTAGCAATTTTGGTTATGGCAATCATGTCTTTTACATATTCAGGCTGTGAAATGATCGGAGATATTTTTCAGGCGGGAATATGGGTAGGAATAATTGTTGTAATAGCAGTGATAGCTGTGATAGCATTTATCTTTAGACTATTTACAAAATAAACAACAGATAGGAGGAAATTAAAATGAAAAAGATAATAATCATAATGTTACTTTTAATACCGGCGCTTTCTTTAAAAGCTCAGGTAAGACAAGGTGACAGTTTTCTCGGCGGATCAATCGGTCTTGGTACTAAAGGCAACTCGCCGGTGTTAGGAGCAAGTTTTGAATCAATGATAACCGGATCACAAACAGGATCAGTAGGTATTGGCGGACTCTTCAGATTTCACGGATATAGTGAAGTGTATAATAACGGAAATTCACGGGATTATAATTTCTCTTCATTAGGCTTTCAGGTAAATTATAATTTTACCGGTATTGCAACAGGTGAATTTGTTCCGTATGTCGGTCTCACAGTCGGTTATAATAATGTATCTCAAACTTATGTTAACAGAAACAACAATGTTATTGATGATGATAATTACAACAGCGGTGTATGGGTATGGGGTCAGCTCGGCGCAAGATATTTCTTCAGCAGTAATGTCGCAGGTACATTCAGAGTCGGAATAGGAAATAATGATTTCTATCCGCTTGAATTAGGCGTAGATTTTAAATTATAGACGTTTGTTGAATTGACCATAAGATTCCGTTTCCTATGTAGACGGAATCTTACAGTTAAGATAATGAACTTTTAACAAGGTTTATAAATAAATTGTATCAATGATTTACAATAATTAAAAATTAATAATGAAAAATGAAATAAATGATGTTATGAGTATTATAAAAAGAAAGTTCAGCATACTGACTCTGGCAATTATAATTTCAGCAGCAGGATTCTACGGTTGTAATGATGATTCAAATATTACAACTCCTCAGGCCAGCAACCTTAGCTTTAGCGTAATGAGTTCAGCAGATTCAGTTGGCGATTCGCAGGGTATTCTTATACTTGACACAGTTAAGATACTGATCAAAGACATAAAGCTGAATGCAGCGAACAACAACCAGGATTCTACTAATTTCAAAGTTGGTCCTTTTGTGCTTTTCCTGAATCTGTCTTCCTCTGTCAATGAAATAACTACTAATATCATACCTGCAGGTTCTTATGACAAGATCAAATTTGAGGTTCATAAATTAAATGATAATGAACCGGTTCCTGATCCTGAATTTGCAGATGCAAATGGACGATATTCCGTGATAGTAAAAGGACGGTATCTTGGTAACTATTTTGTTTATAAATCTACGAAGTCAGCTCATCAGATTCTGACGTTTCCAAACACAATGGTTATAACAGACACACAACTGTCTAACATTACACTGTTAGTTAAGCCGTATATATGGTTCATAGAAAATAATGTGTATCTTGATCCCGGAGATCCTTCAAATTCGAATGACATAGATAATAATATAAAAGATAATGTGAACAACAATTTTAAAGCATTCAAAGATAACGATAAAAACGGTATTCAGGATAATTAATTAAGAAATAATTTTATAAAAAAATCAGCGCAATTATTTATTGTGAGAAATCAAGTAATCATATTTTATGAAAGCAATATGGAAAGGCTCGATCGGTTTTGGTCTCGTTAATATTCCTATAAAATTATACAGTGCTACGCAGCAGAGCAATCTTGATCTTGATATGGTAGAAAAGAAAAACATGGGAAAGATCAATTACAAAAGAGTAAATGAAGATTCCGGGCGGGAAGTAAAATGGGAAGACATTGGAAAAGCATATAAGTTAAAGGATAATTATATTTTACTCGATGATGAAGATTTTGAAAACGCCTCGCCTGAAAAAAGTAAAATAATTGAAGTAAATCATTTCGTAAAAGAGTCTGAAATAAATACAATATACTATGAGAATTCTTATTATGCAGAACCGGAAAAATCCGGCGTTAAAGCTTATGCATTATTAAGGGAAGCTTTAACAAAAACAGGGAAGGTCGGCGTAGCTCAATTTGTTTTACGAACTTCAGAAATGCTGGCTGTATTAAAACCATATGATAAAGTTTTAGTCCTGAGTAAAATAAGATTTGCCGAAGAGATCAGAGAACCGGAAGGATTTTCCTTGCCTCCTAAAACCGGCGTAAAAGCAGCCGAACTTAAGATGGCCGTTTCACTGATAAACCAGTACAGCGGAAAGTTTAATATAGAGAAATTCAAAGATGAATATTCCGCATCTCTTTTGAAAGTGATCAAAGCCAAATCAAAAGGGAAGAAATTCACACAGAAGAAATCAGAAGTCACTGCTTCCAAAACTAAGGACCTTATGGAACAGCTGAAAGCAAGTCTTAAAAAAGCATCATAAGAGCAATTGTCAATTGTCAATTATCAATTATCAATTATCAATTATCAATTATCAATTATCAATTAGTAATAGTTAATAGTTAATAGTTAATAGTTAATAGTTAATAGTTAATAGTTAATAGTTAATAGTTAATTGCAAATTGCAAATTGTAAATTGTAAATTGTAAATTGTAAATTGTAAATTGATAATTGATAATTGAATATGCGTCTTTCATTATACAAAAAGAAACGAAACTTCAAAGAAACTCCGGAGCCGGCAGACTCGCCATCCGGAAGATCAGGCAGTCATAAATTTATAGTTCAAAAACATGACGCGACTAATCTGCACTATGATTTCCGGCTTGAGATGGAAGGAGTATTGAAAAGCTGGGCGGTTCCTAAAGGTCCGTCTATGAATCCGGCTGACAAGCGGCTGGCAATTATGGTCGAAGATCATCCGCTTGACTATGAAAATTTTTTTGGTATAATCCCGAAGGGAAATTACGGAGCAGGTCTCGTTGAAATATGGGACAGAGGAACTTACAAACCGATAGAAAATCCAAAGAAAATTAATGATGAAAAGCTCATGCTTGCTCAGTTAAAAAAAGGCGATCTAAAAATTGATCTCAACGGACATTATCTGAATGGAACGTTTGCTCTTGTAAGAATGAATGACGGGAAGGGCAATAACTGGCTGCTGATCAAAAAGAAAGATGAGTATTCAGAAGATGATTTCAATATCGAAGACTTAAATCCGGTTAAAATTTATAAAGGAAAAGAAGATAAAGAAACTAAGCAGAAAAAAAAAAGTCCGAACAGTCAGAATGAGAAGCAAAGTATAGATAAGTACTGGAAAACGCTTCAGAAGCCAATGCTTGCAAAGCTTACGGATAAAGTATTTGATGATAAGGAATGGATATATGAGATCAAGTTTGACGGTTACAGGTCAATTACAAAAATTGAAAACGGTAAAGCGGAAATGGTTTCGCGGAACGGACATAGTTTTAATGAAATGTATAAACCGCTTGTCAAAGAACTTGAAAACATTAAAGCTGAAGTAATACTCGACGGTGAAGTAGTCATAGAAAATAAAAAGGGGATTCCGGATTTTCAGCTGCTGCAGAACTATTCAAAAAACAAAAAGGGAACACTTAAATATTTTATTTTTGACATTTTATTTTTAAACGGTCATGACCTCACGGGATTCCCGCTGTATAACAGAAAAGAATTATTAGAAGAGCTTTTTAAAAAATATAAGTCCGGCAATATTTTTTTATCAGTATATGCCGAAGAGAAAGGGACTTCGCTTTTTGATAAAGTTTCTAAAATGGGATATGAAGGCATAATAGCCAAAGACAAAAACGGAATTTACCGTCCGGGCAAAAGATCAGACAGCTGGCTTAAGATCAAAACCGGATTACAGCAGGAAGCTATAATATGCGGATATACTTTGCCGCAGGGCAGCAGGAAACATTTCGGCTCTCTTATACTTGGTTTGTATGAAAATGAAAATCTAAAATATATAGGAAATTGCGGAACGGGCTTTTCAGAATCCTCTTTAAAAGAATTATTCAAAGTACTGAATCCGCTTGTTACTGCAAAAAGTCCGTTCTCTCTAAAGCCGAAAATGACAGGGACAAAAGGTAAGCCGGTATGGGTAAAGCCGGAATTAATTTGTGACGTAAAATTTTCCGAATGGACTAATGACGGAAGTATGCGGCATCCGGTTTTTAACGGACTAAGAAAAGACAAGTCCCCTGAAAATTTAACAAGGGAATCCGGAAGCAAATCCAATTTAAAAAATAATCCTGAACCGGAAATGTCCAAAGAAGATATATTAACATTAAACGGTAAAAAGGTAAAGGTCACAAACACTGACAAGCTTTACTGGAAAAAAGAAAAAATTACAAAAGGCGATCTGATAAAATATTATACAGATGTCAGCAAATATATTTTACCTTACTTAAAGAACAGACCTGAATCCCTTAACAGGCATCCGAACGGGATCGACGCTCCCGGCTTTTATCAAAAAGATATGGATGTAAAACAAATTCCTAAATGGGCAAAGACTGTAAAGATCTATTCGACCTCCAATAAAAAATATATTGATTACCTGATTTGCAATGACGCCGCAACTTTGATATACATGGCTAATCTCGGCTGCATAGAGATCAATCCCTGGAATTCCGTTTACACGCGTCCCGACAATCCGGATTATATGATACTGGATCTGGATCCGGGAGATATAAGCTTTAAGGAAGTTATAAAGACAGCATTGGTAACGAAGGAGGTGTGTGATGAGATCGGTGTAAAATGTTACTGTAAAACTTCGGGAGCGACAGGTCTTCACGTTTATCTTCCTTTAAAAGCAAAGTATGATTATGATCAGGTCAGGACTTTCGCAAATATACTTGCATCAGTAGTTCATGACCGATTACCGGATACCACAAGCATTGAACGATCAGTCAGTAAAAGAAAAAAAAAGATCTATGTTGATTTTTTACAAAACAGCAAAGGTCAGACGATAGCGGCTCCTTACAGTGTGAGACCCAGACCTCTCGCAACAGTTTCAACGCCATTAATGTGGAGTGAATTAAAAGATAATCTGACTCCGCAGGATTTTACAATTCTTAACATTAAAAAAAGACTGGATAAAGCAGGAGACTTATGGAAAGGCGTACTCGGAACCGGTGTCCCTATATTGAAAGCGCTGAAAAAACTTGAAAAGTTATAATGCTTTAAATAATAATTTAATAATTAACAATTTAAAACATACTACAATGAAAAAAACTAAAAAAACTTCTAAAGGCAAGAACTCCAAAGATAAAGATTCCAATTCAAATTCAATTGGCAAAAATTCCAAAGCTGAAGATCTGAAAATGAATTCAGAATCCGGTGACGGTCAGTTCCTGACAACTAACCAGGGATTGAAAATAAATGATAATCAGAATTCGCTGAAAGCCGGTGAACGGGGCGCAACGTTACTGGAAGATTTTATCCTAAGAGAAAAAATTACTCATTTTGATCACGAAAGAATTCCGGAAAGAATTGTACATGCAAGAGGATCCGGCGCTCACGGGTACTTTCAGGTATATGAGCCGATGAAAAAATATACAAAGGCAAACTTTTTACAAAACCCAAATGAGAAGACTCCGGTGTTTGTAAGGTTTTCTACTGTTGCAGGGTCAAGAGGTTCGACTGATCTGGCAAGGGATGTCAGAGGTTTTTCAGTCAAGTTCTATACTAAGGAAGGTATTTATGATTTAGTTGGAAATAATATGCCCGTATTTTTTATACAGGATGCAATAAAATTTCCTGATCTTATTCATGCAGTAAAGCCGGAACCGGATAATGAAATTCCTCAGGCCGCCTCCGCTCATGATACATTCTGGGATTTCATTTCCCTGATGCCGGAATCCATGCATATGATAATGTGGATAATGTCAGACAGAGCAATACCAAGGAGCTTAAGAATGATGGAAGGATTCGGTGTACATACATTCAGATTTATTAATGAGAAAAATAATTCGGTGTTTGTAAAGTTTCACTGGAAACCGCTGCTCGGAGTTCACTCAGTAGTCTGGGATGAAGCGCAGATCATTTCGGGAAAGGATTCGGATTTTCACAGACGCGATCTCTGGGATAATATTGAAAACGGGAATTTCCCCGAATGGGAATTAGGCGTTCAGATAGTCGAAGAGAAAGACGAACATAAATTTAGTTTCGATCTGCTTGATCCGACAAAGTTAATTCCTGAAGAGCTGGTACCTGTCAAAAGAATTGGTAAGCTTACACTTAACAAAAACCCTTACAACTTCTTCGCTGAAACAGAACAGGTTGCATTCCATCCCGGTCATATTGTTCCCGGTATTGATTTTACAAATGATCCATTATTACAGGGAAGGTTATTCTCATATACCGACACACAGCTTTCAAGACTTGGAAGCCCTAATTTTCATGAGATCCCGATAAACAGATCCTTATCACCGGTTCATAATAATCAGAGAGACGGACACATGCGTCAGACCATTAACATTGATAAAACAAGTTACGATCCAAATACTATGGGAGGAGGATGTCCATTCCAGGCAAAAGCTGTTGAAGGCGGATTTACTTCTTATGCAGAAAGAATAGATGCAAAAAAAATCCGGGCAAGAAGTGAAAGTTTCTTTGATCATTTCAGTCAGGCAAAACTTTTTTTCAACAGCCAGTCAAAACCGGAAAAAGAGCATATCATTAACGCGCTGATATTTGAACTGGGTAAGCTTAAATCGGATGATATCAGAAGCAGAATGGTCGGCAGGTTAACTTTTGTAGATACCGGCTTAGCTAAGGACGTTGCTGCAGGATTAGGAATACCGGTACCCAAACCTGAACAGCCGATTAATCACAGTATTCCCGCAGACGGTAATCCTAAAAACTTTCAGCCTGCGAATATTGATCCTCCGGTAGAAAAGTCGGAAGCGCTGAGTATGAAAAACACAATTAAAAAATCTGATACGAGAAAAATTGCAATACTAGCTACAGACGGAGTGACAGACAAAACATTTAACTCAATCCGCAGCGCGCTGCTGAATGCAGGAGCAACGCCGGCAGTAGTTGCGACACATCTTGGCAGTATTGTCAGCAGTAAAGGCAGTAACATTAAAGTGGATGAAAGCTTATTGACTACATCATCGGTTTTGTTCGATGCAGTATATGTAGCCGGAGGCAAAGAAAGTATTGATGCTTTTTTAAAAGCGCCTGAGTCAATGGAATTTTTAAACCAGACATACAAACATTTCAAGCCAATATGTATAAATAATGAAGGTATAGAATTGTATAATGCATCCGATGCATGCCAAAAACCGAGTGATAAAAATGACGAAGCAAAATTAGCGGAAGCAGGAGTATTAATAAATAAAAGTCCTGAAGAGTTTATCAGCGCGGTCGCAAAGCACAGATTCTGGAACAGGCAGATGTGCTGAAATGAACAGAAAAGAAAGTAGCTTTATTATTGATTCTTGTAATTGAAATCCGGTTAATTTAAAATTTAAAGAATGTTATTATAAATTCATAACGGTTAAAAATTAAAGATGAAGGCAAGGAGATAAAATATTATGGAAATAAACTGCGAAAAAACTCTTTCAGTCTGGACCGATACATTTAAAGTCCCTGAATTTGATTCATTGAAAGAAAATATGGAAGCGGATGTTTGTATTGTAGGCGCCGGAATTTCAGGAATTACCTGCGCTTATTTACTTGCAGCCGCAGGTAAGAAAGTAATTGTACTGGATGACGGAATCATCGGCGGCGGTGAGACAGGAAATACAACAGCTCACATAACTTCAGTCATTGATGACAGGTTCAGCGTAATGGAAAAACTTCACGGAAAAGAAGGAGCGCAGATCGCTTCACAGAGTCATCGTGACGCTGTTTATGAAATAGAAAAAATAATAAAGAAGGAAAACATACTTTGTGACTTTAAAAAAGTTGACGGGTATTTATTTTTTGGAGCGGACGATACACTCTTCATTGATGAACATGAAGCTGCAATGCGGGCGGGGATGGAAGTGGAAATTTCAAATTCACCGCTAAAATCATTCAGGGATCATAATACATTAAAGTTTTCGGGACAGGCGCAGTTTCATGTGCTGAAATATATCTCCTCTCTTGCGGATGCGATTGTCCGGATGAACGGGAAAATTTTTACCGGTACTTTTGTAAACAGCATTGATGATAATAAAGAAAATGTAATTATTAAAACCCGCAGCGGATTTTCTGTTAAAGCATGTGATGCAGTAATAGCTACTAACAGTCCGATCAGCGATTATCTTGCCATTCATACAAAGCAGTCTGCATACAGGACTTATGTCACCGGATATAAAATTCAAAAGAACACTGTACCTGTAGCATTATACTGGGATACGGAAGAGCCTTATCATTACATTAGAGTGTATTCTGAAGAGGACTATGATATTTTAATAATCGGAGGCGAAGATCATAAGACAGGACAGGAAGAAAATCCCGAAGAAAGATTTAAGCGGCTTGAGGAATGGTCCGAAAAACATTTTGATGATATTACAACTTCTGAATACAGGTGGTCAGGTCAGGTAATGGAACCGGTCGACGGGCTGAGTTACATAGGAAAGGATCCTGTAAATTCAGAGCATGTTTATATTATAACAGGAGATTCAGGCATGGGGATCACACATGCAACTTACGGCGGAATGATAATTTGTGATCTGATATCCGGAAAAGAAAATAAATGGTCTGAACTGTATGATCCAAAAAGGGTAACTGTGAAATCGGCAGGTGAATTTATTAAGGAAGGAGCTAATGCCATTTCTCAGTATTTTGAGCTTGTTACTCCTGGAGATGTTAAAAGCACGGATGAGATTAAAAAAGGTGAAGGAGCAATAATAAGAGACGGGTTTGATAAATTAGCTGTATATAAGGATATTGAAGGAATTATTCATAAGTTCTCGGCGCTGTGTCCTCACCTTAAATGTGTTCTGCAATGGAATCATACTGAAGCAAGCTGGGACTGTCCGTGTCACGGCTCAAGATTTAACTGCCTTGGAATAGTTCTGAACGGACCGGCTATTTCAGACATGAAGAAAAATTAAATTATGAAATATATAATTCAATGAAAATATACTGTAAATATTTGCTGTTTCTTGTCATGATGTTTTATGCTTTTATCATTACGGACATTTCATATTCACAGCTTATTATCATTGAAGAAATTGAAGTAGCTTACACAGATACAAAATCATTTGATGAGGATATCCTGATCTCCGCTCTGGGACTGAATGAATCTGATGTTTATAAATCGCAGGTTCTCGGAGAGAATATTTATAAGTTACAAAAATTCTATTTTGATAATGGGTACTTTGATGCGGAGATAGATACAAATGTGAGATATGATCTTTTGGAAGAGGAAGCGTTTATAAAAATAATTGTTACGGAGAACAGGCGCTACAGAATTGATTCTCTTATCTTCACAGGTCTGGACAAAGTGGAAGGCAATACCGGAAGACTTATGAGAAAGATAAATAGAATCAAATCAAAAGATCATTATAATAAAAGTCTGATAATGCAGCAGACAAATGAGATAATAGATTTACTTCAGAACAACGGTTATATGAATGCAAGGTTAAAGCAGGATTCCGGTACTGTCGTAAAAAAATATGAGGATTTCTCTGAACCACTGCTTACAGTCATAATCAATTTTGAAGGAGCGGATTCAATATTCTATTTCGGAAAAACAAACATCAGCATTACCAATAATAAATACGGAGTTGAGAGCGGACTATTGAGAAAAGAGATAGCGTATAATGAAGGAAATATTTACAGTAAGAAAATAAAACTTCTGAGTGAAACCAACATGTCAAAATTTCCTATCGTTCAAAGCGCACGCATTAGTCCTTATGAAGTAAATAACGGTAAAGTTGATTTCCACGCGGAAATAATTCTGAATAAAAAAACCGAGATCGGACCGTATGCAGCATCTGTTGTGATAGATAATATTTTTTATATAGGCGGGGGAGTGCAGTATATAAATAAATATTTTGACAAAAGCGGAAAGATCCTGACTCTTTCTTTTGACGGGCTTATCAATTCATTTGACATAAACCGTATCGAATTTTCAGCGGCAATTACACAGCCGCATGTTTTTAACACCAATTCCTATCTGACGGATAAGGTAACGGTCGGACTATATAATATTGAGGATTCTAAAAATTATTACATCGGCAATATAACTTCATATTTACAAACGTTCACGGATTTTACATTCTATAATAATGCATCAGTTGATCTTACGGAAGATTTATTAAGATTCACGTATGATACTGCGACCGGTCCTGCTATTACAACATTCAATTCACTGCTCAGTACTACATTTGTTCATGATAATACCAATGATGTTTTTTCACCGTCCAAAGGTTTTTTCCATTCAATCACTGTAGGTAGCGGAGGGCTCTTACCAAAGCTAATAATAAATACATTTGAACCGAACGTATATTACTCGCAATATTTCAAGTTGTTTACAAGCAACAATTTCTATTTCAATCTTTCAAAGAAACCCGGCAATACGGTTTTTGCAACAAAGTTTCTGGTTGGCGATATTATTCAGTATGGAAGCGGGGACAGACTAATTCCGCTGCCATCATTTTATAAATTTTTCAGCGGCGGGAGCAGCAGCGTAAGAGGATGGGGAGCCAGAGATAATGGTGTACTTGAGAATACAAATGACGGCGGGGATTTTTTACTGGAAGGAAGTTTAGAGCTTCGTAATAAATTATTTCCCGGAGCAGATAATTTCACCGAAAACATCAGCACAGCAGTATTTTTTGATTACGGAAATGTTTGGGCTGCTGACAATGATTTCAGGCTTGATCAGATAGCTCTTGCAGTAGGATTTGGAGTAAGGTATAATTTATTCGTTGGTCCGGTTAGAGTTGATTTTGGATTTAAGCTTTACGATCCGGGTACTGCCGGAAATAAATGGCTCTTTAATGACTTCGCAAATATCTTTAAAAACAGATTTGTTGTGCACTTCGGTATCGGTGAAGCGTTCTAATATTTTATGCGGTATAAAACTTTTAACCCTGTGTTAGTTGTTGTTTCAGAGCTTCCGAAAATTGTATTGCTCTCTTCTTCACGGTAAAACTCCAGCATAAGTGTTTCCGGCAGATCCAGTCCTAAAAAGTTATTCAGCGGATAGTCAATTACAAATTCAAAGTTACGTATCTCTTTCAGCAGTTTCCCTCCGACCTTTATTGTAGCTTCACCTAATTCCGAAGTAAATTCCACATCAGTATCAGCAACATTTCCTTCAGAATAATTGAACTGCGCATCTATTATAAATGGAAGTATGTCTCTGACGGTCTGTGATACAATTGATGAAATATACAGCGAGCCAATGCTTGTCCCGAGACTCGATGCAACTGCAGTTCTTTCAGTAGTGGAAAGTTCGTTTTTATATTTACCGAATAAAAGAAAAGTGATCGCATCTCCCTGTGCATCTGTGCCGCTCACGGTAGTACCGTCTTCGATTAACTTAAGTTCAATTTTCGGTTCTTCGAGTTCGCCTTTTATTGTAAGCATAACTTCAACCGGAATGCTTGCGGTAATACCGTACTGTTGTGTGTTTTTTATACTTTCATGTACTGCCTGTATATCAAGGACGGGATTTGCGATAGGTCCGTTAAATGTTATTTTACTGTTATTAAGTTTGAAGTCTTTGTAAAATCTGTAATATGAATTATTTACGATATTGACTTCGCCGATTGCCCTGAATTCTTTATCTTCGGTTTTTAAATTCAGGTCAGCAGTGATCTCTCCGAACAGACGGTCTTTTGTTAAATTATCGAAATCAATTGAAACGTAAATATTCCTTTGAGTCTTCACATTTATATCTAAATCCAGAAAATCCGCAGCTGATGTTTCTTTTTCGTCAAAAGTATATTTATATCTTGCGAAAGGATTGATTTTATAGTAATCATTTGCCTCTGTGATCACGAGTGTATCTTTTGCATAATTTATTGCAGAATCAGAGACAGTGACATAAGTAAAGTTATCAAGCTTGTTATCATACCCGCTGCCTCCCAAAGGTACGGAAGATATTGTTGCATCAGTAATTAACAGCTGACCTGTGACGCTTAACTTATCCAGATCGCCTTTTATCTTAATTGCCGGTGATCCGCTGCCGGCTCTGAAATAACCGTAAACGCCGAGCTCATTTTGCTCAACATCTTCATCTAAAAACACCATGTCACCGGAGGAATTGAGATCAATGTCATTTATCTTCATACCGCTGAAATCAATATTGCCGAAAATATTAAAATTTCTGGCTTCATCATTTATGCTTGACATAGAAAGATTGTCAATGACAAGATTTGAGTTTTCGGTGGAAGTATTCAGTTTGAATTTATAATTCATCCCGGTCAGACTTAAGTAATACTTTCCGTCGTTAATTGTAATTGCGCCTTTAAGATCAGGTGAAGATGCATTTCCTGTTGCCGTAATTTCTCCGTTCATTGTACCGCCGATCTCAGGCACGGAAGGTATCAGCTTAAGAAAATAATCGAGTACAAAATTCTCTGAAGCTAATTTCAAATTTACCGGCTTGCCGGAAATATTTGATTCAGTAAGCGTATCACTTTCCGTTAATGGATTTCTGTAAGGAATATCTCCTGTGATTTTCAGATTACCTTTACCTTCAGCATTATTAAATACTATGTCAGTCGTCGCTATGTGATCTTTATAATTTATATCAGCTTTGAAATCACCAATGTTTAATTCTTCTTCGGGATCTTTATATTTCAAGATATCAGAATTAATTTTTAAATTTAATTCCGGGTCCACAAGATCACCTTTAAAACTGATCAGTAAATTACTGATGTTTCCCGTGACAGGACTTTCCTTCACTCTTATAACTTTTCCCGTATCCTGAGAATTTATAATTGAGTAGATGTCGGATATTTCCAATTCCTTTCCTTCAATTTTCAGATCACTCATTCCGTTAAATACAAAATCACCGTTAACATTTAAAACTGTTTCCAGACTCTTTACAGCGAACTGTTCGAAGTTTACTTTCTGTCCCGGTATGTAATTTACAATCCAGTCATTTTCATTCGTTATTCTTATATTATTTTGTATGATCAAAGCGCTGTCAAATGTTGCAGTAATATTATCGCTAGTTAAGTCCGCATTGCCGCGAGCAGTCGCATACAATCCGGAATCCTGCTGCGCTTCTAAATAAAAATCCGCTAATGAATTTTCCAGGTTTATATCTATTTTCACGGAGTCGAATATCGTGCTGCCGAAAGAGATCTTATCGCCGGTAGTTTTCAGATCCATTTCAATGGAAGAGATTGAATTGTCAGCAGTCAGCTGTGAATAATTATTTGACAGAGAAATGTTCGAATTAAAATTCTCTAAGATAACGGCAGTATCCTGATACACAAAATCTTTCGCGTTGATCACAGCATCAAATGAAAATCCGATTTGATCATTTGAAATATTACCATTTATGTCTCCGTTATACGAAATCCCGAATGGCTGTAATAACCTGCTGGTCATAACAGTATCCTTTAAAACTAACTCATAGTTTAAATTGAAATTGGAATTCAGATCCGGATTGAATTGAGAACTAACATTATCTTTATCATAAGTAATATATGATCCGGTGTAGTCAGCAATATATGCAGTATCAGGCATAAGCTTATTCTGAAATTTTTCGGAGATCAATCCGATATTATAACTCAAAACATTTCCCAGTGAACTAATATCAAAACTTCCCTCTGCATTAAAATCAAAAAAGTCTGTTGAGACAATAACAGCGTCGTCAGCACCGGAAGTTCTGACCTCAATATCCAGCGCTGTCTGCGGAATCCGATTATCCGCAAAATAGGAATCTTCAATATCAAAATTATAACTTCCGTTTATATTCTCCGGATTAATACCTCTGCCTTTTACATTATATGAAAAATTCAGACTGCTTTTATCTTCACTGTCTTTTGTAAATTTAGCAATGTTAAGATTCTTCACTCTTCCTGTAAGAGCGTAAGCAGGATTATTCATATTGGCAATATTAACTTTCCCTTTAGCAGTCACGCTTCCAAATGAAGAAATATGCCTGATGTTAAGATTCACATTATTACCGGATAAATTTAATATGCCTTCGGATATTCTTATATCATATCCGGCGATATAAGAATTGCTTAAGTGATACTTAACTGAAGTTGCCATAGCGCCGGGCGCAAATCCGCGTCCTGAAAATTCTGAGTACAGATTCAGCCTGCTGCTCAGACTATTATCTCTGAGAATTTTCCCGAGGTCTAAATTTGCTGCGCTGATCTTTCCGTTATAATTTTCATTTGTTAAATCCATATTAACAATTCCGTCTGCGGAACCTGCATCAGAAGCGATGTCAAATTCAGAATAAAACTTTTCAAATGTTCCGTCAAACTGCAGGTCAGCTTTCACACGTCCCAGATAAGACAGATCCGGAATTGAATTATCATTATAAACAGTATTGATGTCTTTTGTTAATACATCCAGGTCTTCGGCTGCAATATTCAAATACAAACTATCCGGTTCATGGAGATGTCTTACATTCCCTTTAATGTTAATGTAAGATTCAGGAAGCTTAAGCGTAAGATCAGAAATATTAAAATCCCCGTATTTGCCTTTTGCCAGAAGAACAAGACTGACTGCGCTGTCAAGCATATCAGCATCCGGAACAAAGAAACGCAGATCACTGAAATTTATATTTTCAATATTTATATCAGCTTCAAATTCCTTATCTTTGAAATCATCAAATGTTGCGGTGTCAAAAGGATTGAAATTATTTAAAAGAAGTTTGTTAAATTTAATGTGAGAAAGGTCTGTTAAAATTTCAAAAGAAGTTACTTCAGTAATAGTATCATCTTCATCTATCTCCGCTTTAAAAACAAAACTCTTAACATTAAAGTCAGCGTCTGTATTGAATGAAAAACTTTTCATTTCAACGCTTTTGTTATCAGTGAAATATTCAGCGTTTAATTCTAAGTTAAGATCAGTGACGGTAAGATTGTTGAAATCGAATTCTGTCTGATTATTGTTCTGAGCTTTAATGAAAAGAAGTGAGTCACTGTATTTATCAGTTGTATGGAAAAAACCGTTTTCAATTTTTAGTTTATTAACTGATATATCCCAGTCAAAAGCTGAAGCGCTTGTGTCCAGATCATCGGATGAACTGAAGAGTTTTGAGAAATTCCATAACATGTTTTCCGTGGAATCTTTTATTTTACTGAAACTGACTTCAGGAGAATTTATAATGATATGGTCTAAGAGAATCTTTTTATCCGGTAAACCCCAGATGTCATACTTCAGATCAATATAATTAAATTTGATCAGCGTGTCATTGCCGAGCGTAATATTTCCGCTGTCCAGCTGCAGACCGGTAAAAATATTTCCTTTCAGAGAAGTCACATGGATCTCAGCGTCATTCCTTTGTAAACCTTCATTCAGATTTTCAACCGCATAATCCAGCGCTATATTATTGAAAGTATTGGTTTGTACAAAAAAGAAAAGTCCGATCAGCAGAAATAATAAGATGCCCGCGACCCAGAGAAATATTTTGAGAATTTTTTGTAGATTTTTTTCATAAAGAGTTATTATATATAATAACAAATCTTATTCCATAGATATAACATACTTAATGTCATTTTGAAGCATAAATGTATATTTTCATATAACTTAAACGTGATATCTGACAGTTATATGTGACAATTATGTCAATTATTAAATTATTGCCAAAGAAAAACACTCAAACGAAGGCGAAATACAGCATAACTGATGGCATAGTCTTTGTAATTAAGTTAATTGTAAATTAAACAGTGATAAGAAAAATTTATGTCCGTAAATAAAGAGAAGTTAAGTCTAAAATTAGTTTGGAAGTTATTGGTTGAAACTGCAAATCAGTTCATTGACGATAAAGGCTTAAAAATGGCAGCCGCATTGTCGTATTACGCCGCTTTTTCTTTAGGTCCGTTACTGATGATAGTGATCTCGATAGCGGGGATTTTCTTTGGTGAGGAGGCAGCCAGGGGAGAAATATCAAGACAGATCACTTACCTTGTCGGACCGGACAGCGCGGAAATGATACAAACGATAATCAAAGGAGCGTCAAATAAAACCAGCGGAATAATTGCAGGTATAGTCGGCATAATTTTTTTAGTTCTTGGTTCGGTCGGAGTCTTTATTGAACTTCAGGAATCATTAAATATTATCTGGGGAGTAGAGTTAAAGCCGGGCAGAGGGATCTGGGGATTTATCAAAAACCGTCTCATTTCATTTTCAATGGTAGTTGCAACAGGATTTTTAATGATGGTTTCATTACTCATTAACTCGCTGATCTATTTACTTTATAATTTTTTAAACGATTATTTTGAACATATACTCCCGGCATCAGAAGCAATAAATATAATTACTTCATTCATTATAATCACTTTAATGTTTGCAATGATATTCAAGTACCTTCCTGATGTATTAATATCATGGAAGTATGTCTGGTTTGGAGCAGTGATTACATCTCTTCTGTTTGCCATCGGAAAATATTTCATCGGATTATATCTGGGGAATAGTTCGTACACATCATCATACGGAGCTGCGGCATCGCTCATGATAATGTTCATCTGGATTTATTACTCGGGTATAATTTTATTCTTTGGCGCGGAATTTACACAGGTATACAGGAACAGATTCGCATCGACCGAACTGAAACCGGATACTGACGGTATAAAAATAACAAAAGTATCAGATCTGATCAAAGAATCAGTAGAAAAAGACGGAAAGGTCTCTGATACCGGAAATGATTAAACCGGTGGTAATGAATTGATTAAGTTTAATATTGTGAAAACTTGAAAATGAAAAACATTACTGAAGTTAAAATTATTGAAATGAAATTAAATAACGGGTTAACGGATGCTGCTCAGTCCGCTAAATCAGTGAATCTTGTTTACGTCAGCAACAGCCGGACCGGTTATACCAGGATCAGGAAAGGAAAATCATTTATTTATCACGATGGAAATAAAAGAATAAAGGATAAATCTGAATTAGAACGGCTTAAAAAATTAGTCCTGCCGCCGGCGTGGGAAAATGTATGGATATGCAGAGTTCCTAACGGTCATCTTCAGGCAACCGGAATCGATAAACTCGGAAGGAAGCAGTATAAATATCATTCAGACTGGAGCATAATCCGTAACCGGACAAAATATAACCGGCTTTATGAATTCGGTAACAAGCTGCCCGCGATACGAAAGGAAATAAATAAGAATCTAAAGCTTTCCGGTTACAATAAGGAAAAAGTGCTGTCAGCTTTGCTGAGTGTAATGGATATAACTAATATCAGAGTCGGCAGCAGCTTATATGAAAAGCTCTACGGTTCGTTCGGACTTACAACTTTAAAGAATCGCCATGTAAATATTAAAGGCGCAAATATAAAATTTTCATTTAAGGGAAAGAGAGGAATTAAGCACAGCATTTCTCTGAAGAGCAAAAGACTGGCGGCAATTATCAGAGCATGTAAAGAAATACCCGGGAAAGAATTATTTGAATATATCAATGATGAAGGTGAGGTTGTAGATGTAGATTCGGGAACGGTGAACGAATTTATACAAAAAATCACGGGCGGTGATTTTACGGCAAAAGATTTCAGGACGTGGTCAGGAAGCGTAGAGGCAATACTTTCATTGAAAGAACTGGGAGGATATGAGTCAATCACAGAGATGAAAAAAAAAATTGCTATGATGTATGAATCTGTTGCCGGGAAACTGGGCAACACAAAAGCAGTCTGTAAGAAATATTATATTCACCCTTTCATTACAGAACTTTATGAAAAGAATAAACTGGAGAAATACATAAGTAAACTTAAGCCGTCTGACATAAACGGTGAAAGAACCGGACTTTCATCTGAAGAAAAAGTGCTGATGGCAATACTTAATAAAGCCAGATGAACCTAAAGTAAATTTATGTCTCTGTTATTTTTATTCTTTCTTTTTAACATCTGAAATTTTCTTTTCCTCCTTTAATGTTTTCCCGACTACTTGTTTTTCCGGATTATCTTTTTGTTTAGCCTGCTCTCCTACGGGATGAATATCATCCGGAGGAAACTTCTTCTTTGCCTTTAAATCATAATCTGTTTGCTCAATGGTTTTGTTGTCTTCTTTCTTTTTCATATTAATAAATTTTAACTAACATTATTCCATTCCTTCCGAAATGTACTTACTTCTTATTCATATTGCGTGCCAATATTGAGGTCTGTCTAAATCATAAAACCGGTTTGTTTTTAAACTATTCACATCATAGATTTAATAAAGTAAAAAAAGTGTCAGTTAAAGTGTGACATTAATGTCGTGGTTCGGAAAGGAAAATTTCAGCACACTCCTTTGTAAACCCACAGACTGTGTGAAAACTGGTTGCAAAAAATTACTTTAAAGACTAAAGGTCTACCTCGAAACATCGATAATTCAAGAAAGCAAATATTAAAATTTCCCGCAGTCTTCGGTGCAAACGAATGATACATGCTTTGGTTTGATTTTTTATTAAATTGAGATGGCTAACATAAAATAAAACCTTATTCAAATTTTTTTAAAACCTTAATAGAAAAAATCTTTACTAGTTCTAACCTTATTACCTTATTATAAATATGAAAATTGAATATCGAAATTTGTACACCCATTTTGTACTTTCCACATTGCACAGACAACCGATTATACCTGAAAAAAATCGACCGAGGATTGAAAAATATATCACCGGCATAGTAAATAACCATGACTCAAAACTTTATGCTATTTATGCTAATCCTGAGCATATTCATTTCCTGATATCCCGTTCACCAAAAATTTCAGAAGAAGATTTAGCAACCATAATTGCTGAAAGTTCTGAGAAATTTATTAACTAAAATAAATTATCCTTAGGAAAATTTGTATGGCAAAAATCAGCTTCTGCTTTTTCTGTGTCAAAGTCTGATGTCGATAAAGTGTGCAAATACATATTAAACCAAGCTGAACATCATCGTAAAGTAAGCTTTGAGGAAGAATACAACAGCTTCATAAAATATTACCAGAAAACCATAAAATATAGGGAAAGTAAGGAATAAGGTAATAAGGTTTTCACCGGGTCGGATATTTCTATTAAGGTTAGACAAAAAAAATAAGGTTAAAACCCGCTCGTTCCCAATCCTCCAATTTGGAAAGGGAATTCTAAGAATGTAACTTCCACAAAAAAGTGCTGAAGTCAGGAGGAAAATTTCTGCACACTCCTTTGTAAACCCACAGACTGTGTGAAAACTGGTTGCAAAAAATTACTTTAAAGACTAAAGGTTTACCTCGAAACATCGATAATTCAAGAAAGCAAATATTAAAATTTCCCGCAGTCTTCGGTGCAAACGAATGATACATGCTTTGGTTTGATTTTTTATTAAATTTGAGAATCCCTCACCCCTGCCCCTCTCCCACCGGGAGAGGGGTTTCCTCATAATTTGACATTCACTTAAAAGAAAATATAGTAGCCGCAAGCTAGCCTGCGCGGCGACCACCCCCCGGCCCCCTCCTTTGCAAGGAGGGGGAGATTTATTTTTTAATGAAAAATAATTCGTTGACGCAGGCTTTAGCCTGCGTGACGACCACCCCCCGGCCCCCTCCTTTGCAAGGGTGGGGAGATTTATTTTTTAATGAAAAATAAATCGTTGACGCCGGCTTCAGCCTGCGTGACGACCACTACCGGTCTCCAATGCCATTAAGCCCTCACCCCTGCCCATCTCCCACCGGGAGAGGGGTTTCCACATAATTTGAAATTCATTTAAAAGAAAATATAGTAGCCGCAGGCTTCAGCCTGCGCGACGACCACCACCGAAATTCCTTTAAAAATAGAGCGGAAATACACTTTTGGGGAACGTTTGGAAAATTTTCTTGTCTAATATAATAAGGGGGGGGACTAACGAAAAATGAAATTTAAAGATTCTCACATAATAAGGAGAATTAAAATTAAGAAATGCAGATCAGAAAAGAAGTAACCTGAAAGTACAACAGAGAATGCAGAGTCTGATAAAAAGAAACAGCAACATAGTATAAAGGAATCGTGGAATCAAATGAAGAATGATGAATGTGATAAGAAGAGGCGGACAAAATAAACAAAGGACTGCAAATTCTGAATAAAGCGACAAAGATACCTGGTAAAGAGTTCTGATATCTGAAAAAAGAAAAGGAGGAGTTGTAAAATGAAAAGTGAAAATGAAATAAAGAAAGGGGAATGCAAAGCGAAGAAATGTGAACGTCAAATTAAGAGAAGTAAATGTCAAATTAAGAGAGGTGAATGTCAAATTAAGAGAGGTGAATGTCAAATTAAGAGAGGTGAATGTCAAATTAAGAGAGGTGTAAGTGAAATTATTTTCAGTGAATGTCAAATTATGCGAAGTGAATGTCAAATTATGAGAAGTGAATGTCAAATTATGCGAGGTGAATGTCAAATTATGAGAAGTGAATATCAAATTATGAGAAGTGAATGTCAAATTATGCGAAGTGAACGTCAAATTATTTTCAGTGAATGTCAAATTATGGGAGGTGAATGTCAAATTATGAGAAGTGAATGTCAAATTATGAGGAGTGAATGTCAAATTATGAGGAGTGAATGTCAAATTATGAGAAGTGAATGTCAAATTATGCGAAGTGAATGTCAAATTATGAGAAGTGAATGTCAAATTATGAAAGGTGAATGTCAAATTATTTTCTGAAAAAGTAAAAAAATTTTAAAAAGTGAAAAATTTTTCACAAAAAAAATGAACAGAGGCAATAAAAAATAAAAAGAAATAAGATCAACTGAAATAAAATTCAAAAAATTGAAATAACCAGTAACAAAAAGAAACAAGCCGGGACATTTTCAAAGCGAAGATTCCGGAAATCAGCAATAAGAAGTAGAGACGCCCAAATTGGGCGTCTCTACCTGAGATGGTAACGGCGAATTAAACAATAAACCAAAAACTAAAAAAAATGCCGTAATTACGGCGAAAGGAAAATTAGTAAAATGATTAAATATCAAAAAAACAAATACTCCATGTTTACAGGAGTACGCGCGTATCTTGATGATCACAGCGCGGGTTACACGGACAATGAAGAATTCACAGAACACGTGAACACATTCAAATCAATCCTTCATAACATTGAAGCAACAGAAAACGAAAGAAGTAAGGCGACAACCGGAAAGGTGAGAAATAAAGCGGAAATGAGAAAAGCGGCGATGGATCTTGGACTTGCAGTTGCCGGAGCAATATATTCTTACGCAAAGAAAAAAGGCGATATACAACTGATGGAATCTGTAAATCTTAAAATATCGGATTTCATCAAATTCAGAGATGCCGGACTTGTGATAGAGTTGATCTCGATAAAAGACACGGCTGCAAGATTCCCGGAAGACTTAGCACGTTACGGGATCACACCGGATAAATTCGCAGAATTCGAAGAGAAGATCGCTCAGTATAATGAAGCTAGCTTATCCAATGAAATTGATTTAAAAATTTTAATTACAGCTTAAAAATAAACTTTTAAGTATGTCTAAACTGAAAAACTAAGTATGTTTACTCATATGAATTGTGTGTTTATACTTAGACACAATATCTCAAAGATTTTGTATTTTAATACTGCAGATAGAAAGAATTCTTTCGAACCAGGGCGACAATAGCCACAGTATAAACCGATTAAAGTCCCTCTTTTAAAACAAGCTCTGTAAATATTCAGAGCTTGTCCTTTTTCAGTAAATTATAAACTATAATCGTCTGAAAATATTAATAAATATTATAAGTAATTACACCTATTAATTTATAGTAGCTGCCTTTATTATTATTCCGTTACAATTAAAGTAATTTTGAACAGTTGATAATTAAACATTGCAAATCAAATGACATTTCAAAATTTCTTTTCCGGACCACACCGCAAAAACACATTTCACTAAAAGCTCCGGAGTAAATTCCGGAGCTGCTTTTCTTTTTTCCAAAAAAATTTAAAATACTGAAATGTTTATTTATTTTTCCCCAAAAAAAGTTTATTATACAATAAATCATACTGCAAATTAAATTTTCTGATAAATGAATTCTGAATCAAATTTAATTCCAACTTATTCTATTACAAATTACACTTCCCCAATAACTTTTATATTTATCATAAACAGACCGGATAGGAAATATTTTTTCTTTTACAATGTCAGACAATGTTATCAAAAGATTTATAGTTAAGTAAAAATTATTCTGAGAATTAATTTCTCAACTGCTCTCTTTAATATTTAAGAATACATTTTTTCAAAATTAAATAAATTAAAATTATGGTTGACAGGGAAAAATTTTTTAAGAAATATCCTTACAAAGCTCTGAAACAAACCGGTATTGAAACCATTGAAAATATTATAGAACATTATGAAGATGACAAGGGATACAGAAATCTTCGGGAGCTGGCTTATGTGCTTGCGACAGCTTATCATGAATCGGCGCATACCTGGAATCCGGCCATCAGGGAATACGGCAGAGGCAAGGGCCGCAAATACGGTATGCCTCATTCAAAGACAGGACAGATCTATTACGGCAGGGGATTGTGTCAGCTTACCTGGTATTTCAATTACGAAAGCTTCACCAGAATACTCGGAGTAGACCTTATAAAAAATCCGGATCTTGCACTTGAGCCGCGGAACAGTGTTGACATTCTGATGATCGGAATGCGCGACGGAATTTTTACAAGACATAAGCTGAATATGTATTTTGACAAAGATACAACGGACTGGGTCGGCGCAAGAAAAATTATTAACGGAATGGACAGAGCCAATCTTATCGCTTCTTATGCAAAAGCGTTTTATAAAATACTCGATTATAAAGAAGATGATAAAGCGCAGGAAGAAGCTGAGATCGTAAATGTTCAAAATCCAAAGAAAGCTCTTACCGATTCGGAAGCGCTGCTCCCTAATAAAGTTGAAGAAGTGATAAAATTTGTAAAGCCATAATAAAATTATATATATAAATGAAAAAAATTTTAACAATCGACGGCGGCGGAATAAGAGGTGTGCTGCCTGCGAGGATACTGCATGAAATTGAAAAGCGGACTAAAAAACCCATAGCGGAATTATTTGATCTTATCGCCGGCACATCGACCGGAGGAATACTTGCATTGTGCCTCACAAAACCTGACAGTAAAGGTAATCCAAGATATAAAGCTCTCGATATTCTTAAACTGTATGAAGAAGAGGGAAAGAAAATTTTCAAAAAATCCCCGTGGAAATCAACAATGTCTGTCGGAGTTTGATTGATGAAAAATTTTCCATCGCCGGAATAGAAGAAGTTCTTGAGATATATCTCGGCGAGACAAAACTTTCCGAAGCGCTTACAGACGTTATCATTCCAAGCTATGAAATTGAACAAAGAATACCTTTCTTTTTTAAATCGCGGAAAGCCAAAGATTTAGCGGACTATGATTTTAAAATGAGAGATGTAGCGAGAGCTACCAGCGCTGCGCCGACATATTTCGAAAGTATGAAACTCAAAGCTTCCCCTCCGGTTGATTACTTTGCGCTGATAGACGGCGGCGTTTACGCCAATAATCCTTCGATGTGCGCATATGCCGAAGCGAAAAAAGTTTACGGTGACAAGGAGGACATACTTCTTGTATCACTCGGCACAGGCGAACTTACGCGCAGGATCTCTTATGACGAGTCAAGGAACTGGGGACTGATCGGATGGGCGAGACCTTTACTGGATGTTGTATTTGACGGCGTGAGCAGGACGGTAGAGTATCAGCTAAGTCAGATATTAAATCACGATGAAAGCGACAGAAAATTTTTCCGGTTTCAGACTAAACTCGAAACAGGCAGCGACAACATGGACGACGCTTCCGCTACAAACATCAGAGTATTAAAACTTAAAGCGGAAGAAATGATAAACAAAAGCAAAGATGATATTGATGCGCTTTGCAAACTGCTTTAAACCTTGGCAGAAATTATTTAAAAATAATTAAAAGATCATGCCGCCTATTTTTAATCTGAAAGGATATTACAAACAGGACCCGCTGGACAACGCTCCCGGTCCGGCAGCTTATATCATTAATATAATAGTAACGTCGGTTTTATCTGCGGCGCTTGTCTATTTCATTACGGACGTTTTTAAATTACTTGAATTCAGAAGTTTAAGCGTAGAGATCTTTGAAGTAGTAGTATTCGGACTAATAGCAGCTCCGTTAATTGTGATGTTCAGGAAGTCAAGTTCACTGTTCCTGATGCTGCTGATCTTTGTTCCTTTATATATCTTTGACATTTACCTTCAGGCGAATGTCAGGGACAAAGGCGCAATCGCTTTATGGTCATATCTCCCCGGCACATTTATTGACGATGTAAAAATACTTCCGCTGAGATTTCTGATGACGCTTTCATTTGACGCCTTGCTTATCGGTCCGGTCTGTATCTGGATCAGCAGGGTAGTCGCTAAAATTATTTACGGCAAACGAAAACCGGTAACCGCCGATTACGAAAGCAGAAAAAAATTATTTAATGACGAATGGACAAAGGAATCAATTGAAAAACCTAAAAGAGATTTTGGATTTTATGTACTGAGGATCCTTGGATTTTCATACGTTGCTTATCTTTTTATAATTATAATCGGAATGCTCGGAGAAAGTCCGTGGCCGGAGCAGATCGGCAATCTGATCTCAATGACATATTCAAATCCGGCACTTGCGGTGAATACGTTTTCCAAGATAGGGATAATGATACTGTTTACATTTATCGGAGCGTATAACCGCAGAGCGAGATATTACTGCTGCTGGGGTTTGATAATCGGTCATGCAGTTTCAACTTTCAGTTCGCTGGGATTTTATTTCTTTGCAGTAAATGAAACTATGATCTCGGAATTTCTACTGACCTCTGCAATTGTCGACGGAGTTATGATTGTTCTATTCTTCATAATTCTTCTCAACTGCAGAAAGGAAAGCTACAAGATCAGCGATGAGAAAGACTTTCCGAAAAATTTTTCCGTACCTTCGCAGCTTTTAAAAATATCATTATACATAACATCAGCCGTTTCATTATTAATGGTGATGTTCGCATTATACTTCAGACTTTTTGATGAAGGCGATTCGGGTCTGGGGGCGGTATACGGATATCCTGATCCTTCGCTCGGCAATACTCTTACTTTATATTTTACGATCTCATTCATTGCATTCATACTTGCAAAGAGTCAGGTATTGAGAAGGTATTTATACGGAATACTTCTTTTCCCATTTCTAGTCGGTACAATTTCCGCAGTGATCATTTTTATTATCAAAGATATTTTAACCGAACTAACAATCATGACACGAACCGGTCAGCCGGCAGATGCGGACTGGTATTTTATGATATTCATTTTTTTCAGCGCTCTGATATTTTTTATACTTACCGCATTGAGGAAATTATCTTTCGACGTGGACTTCATGATCTCTTCTCTGAATCCCTCAAGCGCAAAGAATGTGCTGGCTCTCGGCGAAGCATTTTACGGTGAGGATCATAAAAAGAATTCAGGAATACTGCGGGCTATTGATTCTTATATCAGCGGTATCCGCGGACGCAAAAGGGGACTGCTTAATTTTCCGTTCTGGCTGATAGAAAATTTTTTTAATATAGTATTTAGTCTTCATCCCGGACTGTCTGTGATGAGCCGTCCGGAGCAGAGATGGTTTCTTAAAAAGTATATGCTGAGAGATCCTTCGGAATGCGCGAAGGCGTTTGTGCCTCTCTTCGCAGACTTCGCTTATCAGATCGGACTTGCTGCAAATGCAATGATAATGTTTGCAAACTATTCCGATATTAACGAAAGAAAGAGGATCGGATACATACCATATTATGCAAGAGACAGGATGCAGGGAGAAATTCCTGAAACAGGCGCGCCGTTTCAGAATGTATTCCCATTGCCAAAAAATCCGGAGGATGGAAATAATTTCCGAACACCTTCTGATTTAACTGATAAGAAATTTGTTGCGCCGAGAATTATCACACCGGTTTGTGAAAATGAAATTCCGGATGAAGCGGATTATGTAATAATCGGTTCGGGAGCCGGCGGCGCTGTAATGTCTTACAGACTTTCGCAGAGTGTCGCTGATCCGACGAGGATACTGCTTTTGGAGAGAGGCAGCAGATTTCAGCCGCTGCAGGACTTTAATGATAATGAAATGGAAATGATGAGAAAGCTTTACAAAGAAGGCGGTCTGCAGCAGACGAAAAAATTTTCCATGTCAGTGCTGCAGGGCGAATGTCTCGGCGGGACTACAGTTATGAATAATGCGATCTGTATTGAGATGGATGAGGAAATAAAAAATATCTGGCAGAATGAATATGATATTGATCTTAGCAAACTGAATTACGAGTATGAGAGAATTGCAAAGGAAATTGATATTCAGGAGCTTGATGAGATCGGGATAAATAAAAATTCTTCAGAGAAGTTTAAAAAAGGTGTAGCGGGTTTTAATGAAAACTCCGCTGATAAACTCAGAACCTTCTATCCGCTGAAAGCAAATTACAGAAATCTCACAGGAGATGAGAACTGGAATCTCGGGAATAAAAGACTTACTAAGAGGACAATGCTCGAGACGTATATTCCGTGGAGCGAAGCTGCCGGAGTAAAAGTATTGTCAAACATGACTGCGCTGAAATTTACATACAGCGGAAGGAAAGCTGACGGTGTCCTGGTCAGAACGGAAAACGGAGAACTGAAAAAAATAAAAGTAAACAAAGCGGTTATAGCAGCCGGAGGAGTGATAGCAAGCAGTCACTTCCTAATGAGAAGCGGCATAAAAGGAAATGCCGGAAAAAGAATGAGCTGTAACTTTGCTTTCCCGGTTACATTTCAGTTTGATGATGTGATAAATGCTTTCGACGGAAACCAGATCACGCTCGGCGCGCTTGATATTAAAAACCGCGCAATCTTTGAAACCTATTTTAATCCGCCCGCTTCATTCGCATTGTCCTCCGTCCCGTTTTATTTTGACAAAAGAGATTCGCTGATGAATAATTACTGCAGACTGCTGAACATCGGTTCATTAGTCGGCTCCGAGCCGCTCGGTGAAATTCAGACAAAAGCCGACATCATAAACGGACAGCCTTTCACGTGGGAGCTTGGAGATAAAGACATCAGCAATATCAGATATGCTTTCAATGCTATACTTAAGATCGGATTTTATGCAGGCGCGAAAAAGGCGATATTACCGATGAAACCGGGTATTGAGATCGCGCTAAATCCTGAAAGTCTAAGTAAATTTGAAAAGCTGTTTAACGAATATCCGCTATCGATAAATGATTTGCTTATCGGCACTGCTCATCCTCAGGGAGGAAATATCATGGCGGGAGATAATTCCGTTCATAAAGACAAACGCGTTGCAGATCAGAATTTCCGGCTGACAGGATTTGACAATGTTTATATTGCAGATGCATCTGTCTTTCCCGAAAGCATGAGACTTAATCCGCAATGGACGATCATGGCTTTGAGTTCTATGGCTTCAGAAAAAGTACTGCAAGTTTAAAATTAAAATTGAAGATTATCTGACATAAAACTATGGATGAAATAAAGAGTGAATTAATAAAAAGGGATCAGAAAGATTATATTGACCTTTCAAGAAGCGAAGCTGAAAATCATTATAAAACCGAAGAGAGCAAGGTAGTCAAGAAAAAAGTAATACGTGAGAATGTTGCCGTAAATAAAGTAACGGATTTTTTTGAGACAAATATTTTCAGCTGGATCTACCATTATATAAAAAGCCGTTTTGGATTAAAGCATAAGTTTCAGACGTATGAGCTTACTGATGACAAAGGGATCTACAAGCTGGAGAAGTCATCAGAAGACGGCAAAGAAGACATTACGATCGCGCTTGCTTCCGACTGGGCGACAGATACCGTAGAGTCGGATCTGATAGGTGATCTGATTGCGAATAAAGATCCTGATTATACAATTCATCTCGGCGATACATATTTTGTGGGAATGAAAGAGGAGATCAGAGATAACTTTCTCGCAAAAAACTGTTCATGGCACAGAGGCGCATCCGGCAGTTTTGCGCTGCTTGGAAATCACGAAATGTATTCGAGAGGTATTTCATATTTCAGAGATCTGCTGCCTTCAATGGGAGTCTATTCTAAGGAGAAAAAAAAATACGCGGGACAGAAGGCGAGTTACTTTTGTCTGGAGAATGATCACTGGAGAGTTGTATCGCTTGATACAGGTTATAACTCCGTCGGTATACCGCTGATCGAATATATATTTAAACCGAAATGTGATTTCAGAAAAGAGATATTAAACTGGCTGAAGGAAGATGTAAAACTTGATCAGGACAAAAGAGGAATTGTAATAATGACGCATCATCAATACTGCACTGCATTTGAAAATGAAGAGGAATATTTAAAACCGGCGGAGCAGCTTGCGGAAATTATCGGAAAGGACAGACCGGTTATCTGGATATGGGGACATGAGCACCGGCTTACTTTGTTCGGAAAATATTCTTCTGAAAAAGGAATTGCTGCTTACGGAAGATGCATTGGCAACGGCGGAATGCCGATAGAATTTAAGAATAAGATTATTCCTGAAAGGATCAAAGACAGGAATTTGAAATTATACGATGAAAGAGTTTATTTAAAGATAAAAAACATTGAGACCGGATATAACGGTTTTACAATGATGAACATAAAAGACAGCGAACTGAAACTTGAATACTTTGATATTAAAGATAATTTAGTCGTAAGTGAAAAATGGATCGCAGATAATCAAAGCGGAGAAATTAAAAATACTGAGCTGAAAGTTGATTTAAATGATCCCGGAATAATTTTAATTAAATAATATTTTACACTTCTTTTCAATATTCACAAAAAAAATCCCGGCTTCTCAGCCGGGGAAAATCATTTATAATTTATAATTTAAAATTTAAAATTATTTTATGAGCGTCATCATCTTCACTTCATTAAAATTCCCGGAAGAAAGTCTGTAGTAATAAACACCGCTCGGCAGGTCTGCGCCGCTGAACTCCACTGAATACCTTCCCGCATTTTGCTTTTCATTTACTAAAGTCTTCACTTCATTGCCGAGTATGTCAAAAACTTTTAAAGAAATAAATTCAGAATTACTCAGTTCGTAATTTATTAGAGTAGCCGGATTAAAAGGGTTTGGGTAATTCTGATATAACTTAAAACCGGCAGGTAATTGATTTTCTATAATATTTATATTCACAGTAGGAGCGTTTCCTAATGAATCAGTTTTTATCAAATATATATTCTGATCTATTTGTGTTGACTGAAGATAAGTTGTATAACCAGTAATTAAAAAACCGTTATCGGAAGTTTCAAAAATAGATGATGAATAATCAGATTCAATTCCACTTGAATTAAATAGTTTTCTATTTAGAATATCCCCGTTTTCATTTATTAAGATGAAGAGAATATCATCCGATGAAGTACCTAATCCTCCGGCAATTGCAAAATTTCCTTTTGTAGTTCCGACCATACTTCGGGATGAATTTGTTTGAGGTAAGACATTTTGAAAAATTATATTTCCTGAAGAATCTATTTTTGTGAAATGAGCTTCTGTACTATAGTAATCGCTATATCCTCCTGTTAAAACCAACTCTTCATTTGTTATCGGAACAATCGCCCTACTGTGTTGAGAATCACCTTCGCCTTCAGAACCAAAATCCTTTGACCAAATTAAATCACCAATAAGTGATAACTTTGCAATTAAGGTTTTACCTCTGATACCTGAAGCTGATCCTGTGATATATAAAAAGTTATCTTTGGAATGGCAAAAATACTAGGGATAAGCTTCCAGTTGAGGAGAAGTGAATATTCTTTGCCAAATTTCATTTCCTTTTTCATCAGTCATAAGAACAAATGCTTTTCTTGGAAAGGATACTGAACCACAAATAACAAAGTTTCCACTTTCAATGATTCTTACAGAACTTACTATAGTATATTCATTATTAATTAAAAATAATCTCCTCCAAATAATATCACCTGTACTATTTGTTTTCATTAATAATCCATAACCGTTATTATTGCCGGAAACAATAAAACAACTATCTTTACTTTGACGTATTCTAAATCCTGTTGATGTTGAGTCAACAATCTTTGACCACTCTTCATTACCAAACCTGTCTAGTTTTAGTAATAGTAATCCAGCACCAACTGAACCAAACCTAGTCGCCAGAACTACATACCCTCCATCAAAAGTTTGAATTCCATTACCTACAGATTCCGGAAGTTGTGAGCTGTATACTCTATTCCAGGTTAATGTCTGTGAATTTACAGAAGCCACTATGATTAAAAGAAATAATATTTTCAGAAATATTTTCATTCTAAGGTCTGATAAGAAATTTGTTTGCGGAATAATAGGCGAGAAATAATTTTATTAAAGTTTTCAAATTTTTATATTAATTACTGCAATCTAAATTAACTAAATTTAAATAACAAATCATTGTCCAAAAACAGAAATACTGTTCTTTATAATAATCCGGCTTACATTGTTCGGAAAGTATTCATCCGAAAAAGGAATTACGGCTTACGGCAGATGCATAGGCAACATGCCGCTAGAATTTAAAAATAAGATAATACCTTAAAGGATCAAAGACAGGAATTTGAAATTATACGATGAGAGAGTTTATTCGAAGATCAAAAATTTTGAGACAGGTTATAACGGTTTTACAATGATGAACATAAAAGACAGCGAACTGAAACTTGAATATTTTGATATAAAAGATAATTTAGTCGTAAGTGAAAAATGGACCGCTGATATACAGAGCGGAGAAATTAAAAATACTGAGCTGAAAGTTGATTTAAATGATCCCGGAATAATTTTAATTAAATAATATTTTACACTTCTTTTCAATATTTACAAAAAAATCCCGGCTTCTCAGTCGGGGAAAATCATTTATAATTTATGATTTAAAATTTGAAATTATTTTATGAGCGTCATCATCTTCACTTCATTAAAATCCGAAGAAGAAAGTCTGTAGTAATAAACTCCGCTCGGCAGGTCTGCGCCGTTAAATTCCACTGAATACCTACCCGCATTTTGCTTTTCATTTACTAAAGTCTTCACTTCATTTCCAAGAATGTCAAAAACTTTCAAAGAAATAAATTCAGTATTACTCAGTTCGTAATTTATTAGAGTAGCCGGGTTAAAAGGATTCGGATAATTCTGACTTAAAGAAAATTTATCCGGGACAAGATTTGATTCACCAGAAATACCGACAGCGCCCTGAGTAAGTTCTCTGACGCGTCCCGGAACAGTAAATGCAAGATCAATTCCAATTGAATTTAAGTCCACGCTTACAGACGGGATCACGTCTTTGACCACCCATACATTCTGAGCAATATAAACCGTATCAGGAATACTTATGATCGGTATATAAATTATCGGAGGCAGAAGACCGTAACTGATCGCGAAAGTTGTTATAAATTTTTTTGAAAGATAGTTTCCATTCACAGTCGAAATAGTCTCATCATTGAGACGTCTGCCGGTCGCGGAGATCCTGAGCGGAAATGAAACTGAATCAAATGTTACGGTAGTATCGCGTGAGAATAAAGTATAATTGGTATTTACATTCTGAGAGAATCTGTAATAATTATACCATCCTTCAAAAGATCTGAGAAAAGCAATAAACGCAACTGAATCAAAGATCGGGATAGTTGTAATAAAACTCAGAGGATTGAGGTAATAAAAAGCATTCGTTGACTGAAAATTAAAATATGAGGAATCAGTATAAGGAGCGTTCTGATTAATATTGCTGAGTCCGGATTTTGAAAGAACCAGTGATGACAGCAGTCCGTTATATGTGACATTATTCGCGAAAGAATCTATCTGAAAAGTTGATTGTGAACTAACGGGATTGTTTAAGGAATCAAGAGGCGTATTTTTATAAAACCATTTATAACCGGTATTTGCAGGGAAGTAAGTCGATGCAAGCTGCGAGTAAGTATCAGTATAAATATTTGAGAATATAAAGAAGAGCAGAAAGAACTTTAAAGTTAATTTCATTTGATAATTATTTTTGAGATCAAGTTAAATACATTAATTCTTAAATTAAACTCAATTTTATTTTACATATAAAATTAAAATCATATTCTTTATAATGACACAAATATTTTTATAAATGAAAATAGGCGATTATAAATTGTATCCTGTTCAGACAGGATTATTTAAGCTCGACGGCGGGGCGATGTTTGGAGTAGTGCCGAAAAACCTGTGGCAGAAGACAAATCCATCCGATGAGCAGAACAGAATTGAAATGTGCACGAGAGCTTTGCTCCTTGTAAGCGCTAAGAAAAAAATCCTTATTGATACGGGAATAGGATATAAGCTTTCCGAAAAAGTAAATAAAATTTATGATGTGGATTTTTCAGAATTCACTCTCGAAAAAAGTCTTGATGACCTCGGTATTGCTAAGAATGACATAACTGATGTGATACTTACTCATCTGCACTTTGATCATGCAGGCGGAAATACGGAATACAATGAGAATAATGAACCCGTCCCTTCATTTCCAAATGCAGTATATCACGTTCAAAAAAAACATTATGAGTGGGCGCTTAATCCGACAGAGAGAGACCGTGCGAGTTTCTTTCCGGAAAATTACAAGCCTCTTGAAGATCATAAAGTATTAAATCTTATTGACGGAGAGCACAAGTTTGATAAATGCATTTCCCTGATGCCTGTAAACGGTCATACCAATCACATGCAGCTTGTGAAAATTTCTGACGGTGAAAATTCTTTAATATATCTAGCAGACCTTATACCAACTGCCGGTCATATTCCTGCGCCGTATATTATGGGCTATGATCTTTTCCCGCTCACGACGCTTGAAGAGAAGCATAAATATCTTGCTGAGATAAGTGACAGTGATACTTTGATATTCTTTGAACATGATCCGCATAATCTCTGCGGAAAAATCGGTAAGAATGAAAGAGGATATTTCCTGAAGGAAAAAATTGATACACTATAATAAATTCATACTGATTAATTAAACTTATTTAATGAGTTATTTTTCTACAACAGATTATATAATTATAGTAGTTTACCTCTTAGCTGTTGCGGCATTCGGAATTATATCATCCGGAAAGCAAAATACGGTAAAGGACTACTTCTTAGGATCGAAGAATATTCCGTGGTGGGCGGCATGTTTTTCCGTGGTTGCTACTGAGACAAGTACGCTTACCTTCATCAGCATACCCGGTCTTGCATATATTTCCAATATGAATTTTCTGCAGCTTGCATTCGGATTTCTGATCGGCAGAATAATAGTTGCGATGATATTCATACCGAGATATTATGCGGGCAATATGGATACGGCGTATCAGTACCTCGGAAAAAGATTCGGCGAGCCGATGAGGAAATACGCATCGGTAACTTTTATTTTGTTAAGAATATTTGCCGACGGTGTAAGATTATTTACTACTGCAATACCTATAAAATTTATAACAGGTCTCGGATATTTCGAATGCATATTAATAGTCGGAATTATTACGGTTATTTATTCATACATCGGCGGTATCAAAGCAGTGATATGGACTGACGTGATCCAGATGTTTGTATATACATTCGGCGCAATTGCTTCTATGATAGTTATTTATAATTTGCTTCCAAACGGCTGGACTGATGTAACGGCGTTTGCTTCTCAGGACGATAAGTTTCAGATATTTAATTTTGATAATATACTTTCATTTACCGGAGGATACAGTATTATCGGCAGTTTGCTGGGCGGAGCTTTTCTTGCAATGGCGTCGCACGGAACGGATCAGATGATCGTGCAGAGACTGCTCACCTGTAAAGATGTGAAGTCTTCGCAGAAAGCCGTAATATTCAGCGGTGTTATAGTTATCGTTCAGTTTACAATATTTCTTGTGATCGGTGTTATGCTTTATGCATTATATGACGGAGTGGATTTTAAAAACATGATAATAAACGGTCATAATCTTACCAAGTCGGATGAGATCTTTCCTATGTTTATTGTGCAAAGTTTACCTATAGGTCTTGCGGGATTGATCGTTGCGGGTTTACTGTCGGCATCAATGTCAACATTATCTTCGACATTTAATTCTCTTGCTTCGACGACAATACTTGATCTTTTCAAAGGACTGAAAAAGTTTGAATCCGAAAAAGTAGAGCTGAAATATTCCAGGTTGGCAACTCTTTTCTGGGCGGCTGTAATAATGGGCACAGGTCTTCTGTTTCAGAGCGAGACAAATCCGGCCGTTGATTTCGCATTGAAGATCCAGTCGCTTATTTACGGCGGACTGCTCGGCGTCTTTCTGCTCGGTATAGTAAGTCATAAGGCGCAGCTGAAGGATGCAGTCATTTCATACACTTTTGCAATAGTTATACTGTCGCTTTTATTTGTACTTCCGAAATTTAATATTATTCCTCCTTTAAATCTTACATGGTTTACATTCTTCGGCGTTGTTATAACTTTTATTATTGCAAACATTACAATGCTGTTTGGAAAAAGTAAATTGAATTAAATATGATTTTTCATTTACAATAATGCATCGAATTAATCGGATCTATTTTTATTAAAGATTTAACCATTAAAATTAATTGAGTGAACTGTTTGTAAATGTCGCTTTCAATCTTCCGTTAGAAAATCTTTTCACATACAGCATCCCGCAGCATTTAATTTCAAAAGCAGCCGCCGGTAAAAGAGTGATCGCCGGTTTTGGAAAAAAGAAGATAACAGGGATGATCGTCAGCATAACCGACAAAGCGGATTTTAAAAAACTTAAACCCGTTCTTGATATTCTTGATGTGAATGTTCTGATGGAAGACGAGATGCTGAAATTCTGCAGATGGATCTCCGAATATTATTCCGCGCCTATAGGTGAAGTGATTTTTTCCGCAATACCGGGTAAGATGAATATTAATTCTGACAGGTTTTATTTATTGCATGAAGATCATCTAGCAAAACTGGATGCATCAAAATTTAAAGATGACATTTATTTGAAAATAATTGAAGCTCTGGAGCGAAGCGGCTCAGCAACTGAGAAGCAGCTTGAAAGAAAATTTAAATTCAATGACCTTTCCGCCTATCTAAAATTACTTGAAGATAAAAATATAATATACTCCGAAAGCCATTTTTCAAAACCTGTCAGTGAAAAGATGATAAAGACAGTACGTCTGAATTTCAGTCTGCAGGATTTTGAAGAAGTGAGATCAAAACATAAGCTGCGTTCTGAGAAACAGATTGAATTTCTGAAAAGACTCAGCAGCAGTGAGTTTGTAAAACTGAAAGAAACGGCGGAGATGTCAGGGATTAGCGCTGCTTCCGTAAATTCACTTTTTAATAAAGAGCTGATCGAAATAAAGGAAGAGAGAGAATTCAGACAGTCGGATGACATATTCAGGGAAGCTGCAAAGACGCTGATATTAAATCCTGATCAGGAAAATATTGTAAACGGAATTTCGGAATACATTGATAAGGAATTGTTCAGAGTATTCCTTATTTTCGGAGTAACAGGCAGCGGCAAGACGGAAGTGTATATTAATCTGATACGTAAAGTCATTTCACAAAATAAAACTGCTATAGTCCTGGTACCGGAAATTTCACTGACGCCGCAGCTCATACACAGATTCAGATCTGCATTCGGAAATATTATAGGAGTGATACACAGCAGACTATCGGAAGGCGAGAGGCGTGATACTTTTGACAGGATCATCAGCGGAAGTATAAAGATAGTGATCGGCGCAAGGTCAGCTGTATTTGCTCCGCTGAAAAATATCGGGATCATAGTAGTAGATGAAGAGCATGATAATTCTTACAAGCAGGAAAATTCACCCAGATATAACGGAAGGGACTGCGCTGTATTCAGAGGCAGCATAAACAATGCGCCGGTAATTCTCGGATCAGCAACTCCTTCGATGGAAAGTTATTATAATGCAAAGTCAGGAAAATACGGACTGTATAATCTTCCGCTCCGGGCATCGAACATTAAAATGCCGGAGATAAGGATAGTGGATCTGCTGAAAAAAACTGATGAAGAATTTGACGAAGAGGAATACAACAGAAAAAAAGTAAAGGATTTTTTTGAGACTATTGATAATGTCAGAGTGAAGTTTCTCTCTAAAGACCTCGTCTATGAAATAGGGGAGCGGCTTGAGAAAAAAGAAGGTGTGATAATTCTGCAGAACAGAAGGGGCTACCATTCTTATCTGGAATGTCTGAGCTGCGGTGAAGTGGAAATGTGCATTCGCTGTAATATCGCTCTCACATTTCACAAGGCGATCGATCTGCTGAAATGTCATTACTGCGGATACACGAAACGAAAGGGCAGGGTCTGCATGTCCTGCGGTTCGGATAAGCTTGTTCAGAAAGGCGCGGGTACCGAGAGAGTGGAAGAGGAATTGAAAAAAATATTTCCGCTTGCTGTAATCGAAAGGATAGATTCGGATTCACTTAATTCAGGAAAGAAGTTTCAGAAAATACTAAAGGATTTCTACGACGGAAAGATCGACATACTTGCCGGCACGCAGATCATTGCAAAAGGTCTGGACTTTCCGAATGTAACGCTGGTGGGAGTAATAAATGCGGACATAGGACTTCTGAATCCGGACTTCCGCGCAACTGAAAAAACATTTCAGATACTGACTCAGGTTTCAGGAAGAAGCGGCAGAAGCGAGAAGGCGGGAATGGTGCTGATACAGACTAATCATTCGGAGTTTTATGTATTTGAGAATGTGAAGAATCATGACTTTGAAAAATTTTATGAGAAGGAAATAATAGTGAGAAGACAGCTTAACTATCCTCCGTTCAGCAGATTAGTGATCATAGAGTCACGTTCAATGGATAAAAATCTCTGCGAATCAAAAATAAAGGAAATATATAATCTTATCACAGCGCTTGACAGGGAAAAGATACTTGACACATTCCCGCCGAATCCGCCGCTTTTTTCAAAACTGAAAGACAGATACAGATTTCATTTACTAATAAAATCATCTAAAGAAAAAGATCCGAAAGGTTCATTCCTGAGAAAAATACTGAGTGAAGTTAAAAGCTATGTAAGCAGTAACGTTCCGAAGAAGGTGATGATAACTATTGACGTAGATGCGGTAAACTTAATGTAATGACAAATGACAAATTACAAATTACAAATTACAAATTACAAATTACAAATTACAAATTACAAATAAAGAGCAATGTATTTTCATTTCGAAATTAAATTCCATTAAACTCAAGAATTTGAAATTGATAATTGATAATTGATAATTGATAATTGATAATTAAATTGTACCCCTGCAAGGACTCGAACCCTGACCAAAGGTTCCGAAGACCTTTGTGCTATCCGTTACACCACAGGGGCTGGTTAAGAGCAATTATCAATTATCAATGTTTTTTAAGCATAAATCAAACTTTTTTCAGATTCCAATATTTCTAACTTCATACTAAAATTCTCTTGAAGTATGTGAAGTAGTATGTGAAGTTTTATGTGAACCTGTTTAAAATACTTTTTTGAAGTCTGTATTTTAATAATACAAAAACCCGTAAAGGAAAATTTCAGGTCTGCGAAAACCTTTAAAAACCTAAACGGGCTTTGTAAAAATAAAATTGTTTTCATTCGCAGTTAGAAATTTATTTATTTTAAATATAACTTTTTAAAATAATCTATTCAATTTACAATTTACAAAGCTGTTCACATCTCTTCTCCGGCTCTTCTGCTTAACTCTTCAAACTCCACCGGCAATTTAATATGAATGTCCGGAAATTCTCTCATTGAATTTTTAACACTGTTATTATTTAATTCAATTGCTTTCAACTGCAAAGCTAACATATAAGAAATAGATGTTCCGGCTTTTATATTATATTTTCCGTTTAAAACTCTGTTAATCAATTCAGCATTTATTTTCATCACATCTTTTATTGTTTCTAATTCAAACGTTTCAAATTTATTAACATCAATCTTTATAGTTTTGTGTTTTCCTCCGTCTGAACGGGCTTTTTTCTTATCTGATTCTTTGATTTTTTTGCTATGCATATAGCAGTAATTATCAGTTTTTAAAGCTATTGCTTTGCAGTTGAGTTTTTTACAATTCATAATTTTTATAAGTTAAGTTACCTATACCGCCACCATCGTCATTTTTAAGTTTTAAAAGACAACTATGTATTTAGTTTTTAAAAAATATTTCTTCAACAGCTTTTTTTGCTTCATCAGCATCAAAAAAGTAGTTTCCTATAATTTCTTTTTTAACCGGGAAAACATACCGGGAAATTTCTTTTAGTGCAAATCTTTTATCAGTTTTATTCTTTGAGTTGAGTAATTCATACCAACCTTTTATTAAATCCTGTTCTAAGTCCTGGAGATTATTTAAACCCATCTGTTCTTTAACTATGGTTTTTTATGTTTCCGTCCGGCTTTGGCTGTTGCTGTATTGTTACCTTTTTTAAAATGTGTTGACCCTGTATTCATAATTTTAATGGTATTTTAATGGTAATGTTATGATTCTAATTGATTGGTTAATTCGTTCATTTCAGCGGAATAAGTCCCGGTTTGAAGTTTCAACTCCGGGCTGTCATCTTCCAAAATTTGCTTAAATATTTCCGTTTCGTTTTTTAAGACATCACACATTTTTAATTCAATATTTTTATTACTCACTCCTAAATTATTTTCTACTTCTGAAATTTTAGAGTTTATCTCTGCTCTTAACTCATTTGATAATGAAGTATTAAGTGATAATGCATTCTGAAAGTAAAAAATAAAATCTATTTCATTTTTATTAATTTCATTATCTAAATAATTTAAAATATTGAAATCAAGTTTTTGGAGTGCTAAATTTTCAGCTCTCTGCTTTGTCATAGAAATTTGTTGTCTTGCGTCACTTCCCACCGCCTGAGATTCAAACGGATATTTGATTTTATTTATTTCCCGGCGAAGTTCACTGACATTTAAATTAGAATGAAAAATAATTTCATCAAACTTTTTTTCAGTTTCGCTTTTTATTTTATTCAGATATTTATTTCTCAATTCCGTTTGCTGTTCATCATTGAAAGCTGAATAGTCCGGCACCGCATCCATCTTATTTCTATGTTCATTCATAATTTTTTGTGCTTCGCCTTTTAATGCTTTAATACTTTTTGATAATGACATTTTAAAGCTCCTTTCGTTTTTAGGTGTTGTTTGATACTAATTTTTAATTTGAGTGCCTCATATCGCTTTATAATCGCTTAGAATTGCTTAGAATTGATTATAAGAGAATATTTCAACCCACTTTTACAAGCTCCATTTCACATTTAATTTCTTTCACACTCAATCCGGATATTAATTTCTCTCTTATTCCTTTCCGCTGATTGTCAACATCGGCATTAAGTTTTTCATTTAAGATTCGATTCACTTCTTTTTTTTCCTTATTCAGTGCAATTGAATTTGTCAGGACTTTTCTAAATGCTTCTCCCCTGTATGCAGTTGAATAAAAAGTCATCCGGTTTTTATATGTCAGTTTAGCAAATAGGTTTTTTTCAGTAAGTTTATCTGAAGTAGTTTTTATTTGCCGTGCAGTCATCAATTTATAATTTGGTTTTTCTTTATAAAAAACTTCCTGAGATTTAAAACCCAGCATTCGATATGAGATTCTTTTATTCGTGATTCTAATAAATTTCTTATCGCCGATTATTGATAGAACCGCACAATAAACCCGGAACATCCGTTCATCAAATTTGCCGTCTCTCAAATTCAAATAAAATACCTTTGTGTATTTTTATTTTTGCGTCTGCTCCGTGTTCTCTTTCAAATTCTCCTATATGTCTTTCAATATCTGCGTGATTTTTTTTAGTGTGGCTCAGGTTATAAATACTAATGTTTAGACTTATTGCTGAAAGGATTATGAAATAATCTTCTTCTTCATCTGCATCATTTAATGTTTGTTCATTAATGTACTGTTCAATTTTCTCAAAATCATTGTCCGTCAATTCCCACCCTTTTAACTTTTCAGCATATTCTACAATCCCGAAACTGATAAGCAAATTCGCAGTCTGTTTAATATTTTTACCATAGTTTAAACAGCATAAAGGAAAATATATGTTATTCGTTTTATTCATTTGAACATCTCCAATTGCAATACATTATGACCCGGATTAATTGAGACCGGAACACTGACGGATTCCTGCGACATTCTCCAGCTCTCCGCCTGTTTAATCCCAAAAAGCTCTATTGGTAAAAATTTCTGTAATTCATATCCTTTAAATTTTTTGAATGTGGAATGCTCTAAAAAAAATTTTCGTGTAGTCTTGTAAGTGTTGTAACCGCATTCAATAATTATGAAATCAAAATCTAATTTCAAAATTTCATATGCAATTGCTATGCTGTTAGATTTTTTGAAAGTGTGCAGTTGTTGCGATATTCTTTTGTAAGTGTCCGGTGGACTCGTTGATAACGCCTATCAATTTTCGTTTTCCGCCGGATTGCTCAAGATAGCAATATATTAAATTGCCGTGCCGTTCATAGCTGATTGGATTGCTTTGATTTGTTTCCATAGTTTGTTTTTGTTTAAATAAAAAAACATACACGGAACAAACTATTAAATCCTTTTGGGAGGGATTGAAAAGAAACCGTGTATGTTTTGAAAAATTGTATGTTGTTATTTGTGAACCCAAAATTTAGTGATTTAATATTTTGTTTTCACAAAAATTACCAACATTCTGCTTAATTAAAAAACGACATTATTCGTTTTTTGTGTTAAGATTTTACCTATTTTTATATTTACTATACGCCTTATAAAATTTGTTCATAAAATGAGTGAAAGTCTTAGTGTTTTCCAAATCAATTAATAATTCATAACTTTCATTTGCTTCTTTATTTATATCAAATTCTTTGACATATATCCAAAGGCTTTTATGAAGTCAATATCTTCTCTGAACTTATATGCTAATAAAAAAAATGGAAAAATCCTTCTTCCTAAGTAGTTATGCTTAAGGTCAATAAAATGAGCAATCTCTTTTTTGTAACACTGTTGGTATTCAGCAGTCTTTCCCCTGCTCTTAAATTCATCTACAAGATTTTCAAATATGCTATAATAGAAAATGCATTTATTTGATATTGCTTGATAAAAAAGGTTTCTTTGACTTTCCAATTTTTGTTTCTCTTTGATACAAACATATAATTTATCTCTTAGTTCGGCAATTACAAGCAATGCTTCTTCAAGAGAATCTGGCTCTTTGTAAATTAGCTTTCAATTGTAGCTTTTTCATTCACCTCCCGCTGTTTGTTTTATATTTAAGTTTATTTCAAATTACTAACAAATAAAGCACATTTTTTTGAAAAAAATAGGTATTTATCTTAGTTACATTTAAAAAGTTTCGTTAAAATAGTATCATTAAAACAGTATCATTAAAGTTGACATCGCATTTACATATATCTTTACATATATGCTTACTCATCAACTACACAACATTAACAAACTCAGTAAAATCAATGGTTCAAGCAATGCTTATTTTATTCACCGCATCACGCAAATCATTTGTTACTATATGAATGTAGTTCATAGTAGTTTGTATGCCTGAGTGTCCGGCGATTTCTTTCACATAGTTTATATTCACTCCGCTCTTAATCAGATTAGTTATAAACGTATGTCTCAGACAATGAAAATGGTATCTCTCAGGAAAGTTACACCGCCGGAGAATCTTCTTAAATGCTTTGCTTACATATTCAATATTTAATCGTGTTCCGTAACGAATAGAAAAAATATAATTGTCAGGATTGTAAAGAGATAATACATTCTCATTTGGTTCCTGCTCTATCATTTCATACAAGAGTTTTAAAAGTTCATCTGAAATTGGAATCTTCCGTTGTTTACCGCTCTTAGTTTTGAAGTTATCTTTGTTAGAAATGTTCAAAATTGATTCCTGAAAATTTATATCTTTCCATTGAACATTACAAATTTCATTTAATCGGCATCCTGTAAGCAAAGCAAATTTAATTAAGTTTTTCATCATAGAGTTATTTGAATTGTTAAGGATTAACCTTAATTCAATTTCATTAAAACTAAGTCTGTCTCTTTGAGGAATTGAAAGTTTCTTTACAGTATTACAGGGATTGGAATTAATCCAATTGAAACGAACAGCAATATTAAAAATTGCTTTAAGTGTTGTAAGCTTAATGTTTACGGTGGTTTGCGTCACTTCTTTTAACCGGATAGATTTAAATTTCTCTATGTCTGAAGTAGAAATTAATCTGATTGGTTTGTTTCCGGTGATTCTCAATAAATCTTTGAAAGCATTTTTGTAAAGTAAAAGTGTTCCGTTCCGGTGGTTATCAGCGACATATTTTAATACATCTCTTTGTAAATCCTCCGTGAAATAAACAACATTTGATTTTTGTTTCTGAAGTGTTTGAGAATTGTTTTTAAAATTAGATAGAAATTTCATTGCTTCCGGTTTATACTTTGTCTTACAGGACAACATTTTTCTTTTACCGGAATTTTCATCAAAGAAAAATAAATAATAAAATCCGTTTTGACGTTTTGAAAGAAACATTTTTTAACTCCTTCCGAAGTCAAAAAAGTATGAAAATTCAGGTTCTACTATGTGAAAATATATGTGAAGTATTGAAAAAAGTTTACATTTCTGCCTGTATTCTACCCTGACCAAAGGTTCCGAAGACCTTTGTGCTATCCGTTACACCACAGGGGCTGGTTAAGAGCAATTATCAATTATCAATTACCAATTACCATTACCATTACCAATTACCAATTACCAATTACAAATTACAAATAGTTAGTTTTTATTTGTGAATAATGGTTTTACCAGTGCGTATTTTCTAACTATTGACGCAATTCTGTCAAGGTCTATCATATCGATGCATTCAAGATTGTACGGGCAGACTTTATTCCAGCATGGGGCGCATTCAAGACCAGTCGGAATAAGTTTTTCTCCGCAGTTGTAAAGTTCAATCTCATTCCAGCATGAAAGCCCGAACCAGACTATGACATATTTCTTTAGCGCGATAGCAAGATGCATTCCGAAACTGTCGCCTGTGATTACAATGTCACAGACATCCATAAAGCAAGCGCCGTTTCTTAATCCTAAGTTAGTCGGAGTGTAAATAACTTTACTCTGAATTTCCTTATCAAGACTTTCATGTATCTTTAAATTTCTTTCAGTGTCTTCTTTTCCGCCAAGTAAAAGGATCTTAAATTCATTAGTCTGTGCAAGATCGTTTATCAGCTTTACATGCTGCTCGACTGTCATTTTTTTATTCGGAAATAAATTGGAACATCCCGTATTAAATCCGACATATAGATAATTCCTGTCGTATTTGATCTGCTCTTTATACTTTTCAATGAACTCCTTCTCTTCATTTGAAAATGAAAATACATACTCGTCTTTTTTATATTCCAGTTCAAATGTCTCGTGAATTATCTGGCTTCCTGATTTCAGATTTTTTCTGAATTTTAATTCATCGTCTACTCCCATGTTGTAATTATACATTGCCGCGTCATTGACAGGAATTATTTTCCCGTTATCATTTAAAACAAATCCGAATTTTTCCGCTGCATTCACTTTCCCGGCAAATGCGCAAGCGTAAAAGGATTTGTCACCGTTTAATAAAACATCATATTTCATTTCGGACAATATAAGTTTATCATCTTCATCCCACACAAAAATTCTGTCAATGAATTCATTGTTAGACAATATCGGAGCGGCATTTTTCATAGTAAGCCAGTGAACTGCGCTTACAGGATATTTTCTTTTGAGCGCATGAAGAATGGAAGTATTGAGTAAAACATTTCCAAGCGCATCAAGTGAAATTATAAGAATTTTTTTACCCTGTCTGTGAGATGTATCGCCTGACAATTCCATTTTACAGCCGTCCTTCAGGCAGTCATGTCCGGGGAAGCATGGTTTGTATCCCGAATAAAATTTACAGTCGGGTATTTTCAGATTTTTTATTTTATCACTATGCATAAACTCATTCTATTTTATTACGGAGTCATTAATCAAATTTATAATTTTCTGCAGATCTTTTTTCCTGTTAACAAAATCCAGATCATTGGAATCAACCACTATACACTTTCCGGAATTATATCTGCTGATCCATTCATCATAACTTTCATTGAGATTCTTAAGATAACCGGGATCAATATTCTGTTCAAAGTCTCTTCCTCTCAGACTTATTTGTTTCTGAAGTTTGGGAAGATCTGATCTCAGATAAAGCAGAAGGTCGGGAGCTTTCAGAAAAGCGGTCATTTCTTTAAACAGATTCCGGTAATTATCATAATCCCTTTTGCTCATCTTACCCATTTTGTATAAATTCAGCGCAAATATTTCAACGTCCTCATATATGCTTCTGTCCTGAATTACGGACTTCCTTGATTTAAGAATATCTATATGTGTTTTGAATCTGTGGGAAAGGAAAAACACCTGAAGATTGAAAGACCATCTGTTCATATCCGAATAAAAATCTTTCAGATAAGGATTATTGCTGACTTTTTCATAGTATGGTTTCCAGTTGAATTCTTCGGAGATAAGTTCCGTCAGCGATGACTTTCCCGAGCCTATATTCCCTGCAATCGAAACAAAATACTTTTTTCCCTGATTCATTAAATAAAAAAACCGTCAAAAATTATTGACGGTTAAATTAAAATTACTTTTGAAAAAATTAAAAATTAAGAAACTGCAGCTTCTTCATTTACTTCAACCGTTTCAGCTTTTGGTGTTTCGGGAGCTGTGACAGGCGCTACATCCTCAGTCACTTTTGCAACTCTCTTTTTTTCTTTGATCTTGGTTGCAGCTTTACCGGTAAGATTTCTCAAGTAATAAAGTTTAGCTCTTCTCACGCTGCCGTGTTTGGATATCTCAATCTTAGCGATCCTTGGAGAATTGATCGGAAAAATTCTCTCCACACCTACTCCGTTAGAGATCTTTCTGACGCGGAAAGTCTTGCTGATACCGCCGCCTTTAATTCCCATTACAATACCTTTGAATATCTGTATTCTTTCTTTATCGCCTTCGAATACGTTCACTGATACTGAGATCGTATCTCCCACGTGAAACTCCGGTATGTCATTCCTTATCTGTCCTGCCGTTACCAGATTTATTTTTTTTTCCATGATAATAATTCTCCTTATCTGTTGCTGTTATTTTTCTTATTTAGTTTATTTATTCTGTTGTATTTTGCACGAGCTTTTTTTTCACGCCATTTATTTATTTTAGCATGATCGCCCGAGAGCAGTATTTCCGGAACTTTCATTTTATTAAAGATTTCCGGTCTGGTATATTGCGGATGATCAAATCCGGTTTCTACCTGAAATGAATCAGTAATTGCGGATTCTCCGTCGCCAAGCACACCCGGTATAAGTCTTGCAACTGCATCAATAAAAACCATTGCTGCAATATCGCCGCATGAAAGTACATAATCTCCTATCGAGATCTCTTTTGTCACAAGTTTCTTTATTACCCGCTCATCAGTTCCTTTATAATGACCGCATATTATCATCAGATTTTTCTTTAAGGAAAAATCATTCAGCATTTTCTGATCAAGTCTGAGACCCTGAGGAGAGAAGTAAATTATATCATCATAAACTGTTTTACTCTTCAGCATTTCAGCGCATCTGAATATCGGTTCGGGTTTAAGTATCATTCCTGTTCCGCCGCCGTAAGGAAGATCGTCAATCTGTTTATATTTACCTTCAGCATAATCACGGAGATTATGAATGTTGTAAGATATCAGATTTTTATCCGACGCCCGTGACACTAATCCGTTTTTCAAAGAACTTTCCAGTATCCTGGAATTCGCGCTAAGGATATCAAACCTCATGATTTCCGTATCCTATTCTAAAAAACCTTCTATTAACTCCAGATCAACTCTCTTATTTTTCACATCGACTTTTTTCACAAACTCTTTTCTGAAAGGTATCAATACTATTTTACCTTCTATATTTATATTGACAAGATCTCCGCTTCCGAAATCCGTAAAAGATTCTATAGTTCCAAGCCGCTTCCCGTTATCAAACACTTCCGATCCTATCAGATCATAAAAATAAAAATTATCATCAGGTAATTTCACTCTTTCAGTTTCAGGGATCATAATTAACTGACCGATCAGTTCACTGACTGAATTTTTATCTTCATAGCCTTCAAATTTCAAATTTACATATCCGTTTAACGGTTTGCAGTCTGAAATATCAAATTCTAAATCAGAATAATTTTTTCTGAATTCTTCCTTTATTTCATCAAAAAGAAATACTTTTGACAGACTGTTAAATCTATCAGGAAAGTCAGTTAAGTAAATTGCCTTTACATTTCCTTTTACTCCGATAGGTTTCACTATCCTTCCTATCGCTATAAAATCATTTTTATCAGGCAATATCTTATTTTATTCAGTTGATTCTTTTTTAATCTTATCCGGGATTTCCATCGAAGCTCTTTTACCCTGCTTTGATGCAACAGCTGAAAGCAATGTCCTGATTGCCTTTGCTGTTCTCCCCATTTTTCCGATTACTTTACCGGTTTCGTTATCCTGTACGTGAAGAATGAATTTGATTTTGTTTTCGCCTTCATCCACTTCTTCCACACGGACAGCGTCAGGATTGTCCACGAGATTTTTAGCTATAAATTCAATAAATTCTTTCATTTGGGATCTCCTTTTTTTAATTAAGAATATTGAATGATGTTGAATAATATATTAAAAAAACTTTATTCAGCTAATTTTTTCTCTTCCGGAATTAATTCTGCTGACAAGAAATAAATCTTATTCAGCCGGTTTTTCATTCGTTACTTCAGCAGGAGCTTCTGCCGGTTCCTCAGCAGGAACATCAGCCGGTTTCTCAGCAGGAACATCAGCCGGTTTTTCAGCAGGCGCTTCAGCCGTTTCTCAACAGATGCTTCTATTGGTTTCTCAACAGGTGTTTCTACAGGTTTCTCAACAGGAGCTTCTACCGGTTTCTCAGCAGGAACATCAGCCGGTTTCTCAACAGGAGCAGCAGTCTTTTCAGCTGCAGTCTCTGCAGGTTTTTCACCTTCAGCTTTTTTGTTCTTCTTGCTGATCTTTCTTCTGATTTTTTTCTCAACTGATCTTTTCAGCTTTGCATCTTTTCCGGATAAAAGTTTTTCAACTTCAGTTTCTATCTCACCTGCTTCTTTACCTTTTTTAGTAAGATGAAATTTAAGCATCACACCTTCATTTCTTAACAGACTTCTAACTGTGTCTGTTGGCTGTGCACCGACATTAAGCCAGTATAACACCCGGGATTCATCCAGTGAAACTTCCATCGGATGAATATTCGGATTATAGAGTCCGACGGATTCTATGAATCTGCCGTCTCTTGGAAAACGGGAATCAGCGGCTACTATCTTGTATACCGGATAATGCCTCTTTCCCATTCTTTTTAGTCTTAACTTTACCAATGTTTTTTAACCGCTCCTTAAGTTTATTAAAGTTTATTATTTTTGATTTATTATTTTAGCTGATTCATGAAATTTGCAGGCAGCTTCATTTTTTTCATAATTCCGCGCCCCTTATCTTTGCTGAACTGTTTCATCATTTTCTGCATATCTTCAAACTGCTTTATCACCCTGTTTACCTGTTGTATTGAGTTACCGCTTCCGTCCGCTATCCTTCTCCTTCTTGTACCGTTGAGTAAATTCGGATTCTCTCTTTCCTTATTTGTCATTGACTGAATTACGGATTCAATTTTTACAAGGACTTTATCATCTACTTCCTGATTCTTAAGCATTTTGCCGGCGCCCGGAATCATTGAAAGCAATCCTGATAAGGAACCCATTTTTTTAATCTGAGCTAAGTAAGAAAGAAAATCATTATAATCAAATTTATTTTTTCTAAACTTCTCTTCCAGTTTACCGCTCTCGGAAACATCAAACTCACTCTGGGCTTTTTCAACAAAGGAAACAATGTCACCTTTGCCGAGTATTCTTGAAGCCATTCTATCGGGATGAAACTCTTCTATCGCATCAAGTTTCTCTCCGATACCCGAAAATTTTATCGGAACATTAACAACCGCTTTTATCGATAATGCCGCTCCGCCTCTTGTATCTCCGTCTAATTTTGTAAGTACAACTCCGTCAAAATCCAGCTTATCATGAAACGCCTTTGCTGTATTCACTGCATCCTGTCCCGTCATAGCATCCACTACAAAAAGTATCTCTTCCGGATTCAGCGACTTTTTAAGAGCAGCCACTTCATTCATCATTTCCTCATCGATCGCAAGACGTCCTGCAGTATCTACAATTAAAGTATCACGGGCATTTTCACGGGCATACTGTATTGCAGCATTAGAGATCTTTACGGGATCCTTTTCATTATCATCAGTATAAACAGGAATGCTGATCTGTTTACCGAGTATCCTGAGCTGTTCTATAGCGGCAGGTCTGTACACGTCACATGCAGCCAGCAGCGGATTTCTTCCTTTTGATTTTAAATGTTTTGCAAGCTTCGCGGAGAATGTTGTCTTACCCGAACCCTGAAGCCCTACCATAAGTATCACGGAAGGGATCCTGTCGGAAAATTTTATCTCTGATTTTTCAGATCCCATCAGCTTTATAAGTTCGTCATTTATCACTTTGACAATAAGCTGACCGGGTGTAATGCTGTTTAAAACATTAAGCCCGATGGATTTTTCCTTTACATCATTTATAAATTTGGTTACGACTTTATAATTTACGTCGGCATCAAACAATACTCTCCTGATCTCCCGAAGAGATTCATCAATATTAGCATCCGTAATTTTTCCCTGACCTCTGATCTTTTTGAGAACAGTTTCAAGTTTATTTGTTAAGTCGTCCAGCATTATACTATAGTTAGAGTATCAGGCAGATATAGTTTTCCAAATTAGAGTGCTAAAAATACCAATATTAATAAATTTTATCAAGGTATATTATTCCATTAGTCTGTTTCTATTTTTGGGATTTTAGGATATTTTAAAGCCGGTTTTTGAATTAAATAAACTTATGTTAATCTGCGGTATAGATGAAGCGGGGAGAGGTCCGCTAGCCGGTCCGGTAGTTGCAGCTTCTGTAATATTTGAGGATGGTTTTACCATTGAAGGCGTAACTGATTCCAAAATGCTCACTCCTTTTCAAAGGGAAAGTCTTTTTCCTTTAATTATCGAAAATTGTCTGGAGTATAATATTCAGCATATCTGCAATAATGTAGTCGACGAGATCAACATTCTTAAAGCAACAATGCTTGCTATGTATAAATGCATTTCAGAAGCAGAGACTAAAGCTGATAAATATTATATAGACGGAAATTATTTTCAGCTTCATGAAAATTATCAGAATAATATAAATTATGAAACGGTGGTGAAAGGGGATTCAAAGATATTTGCAGTTTCATGCGCATCCATCCTTGCAAAAGTGACCCGCGATATGCTGATGAGAGAATTTCATTCGGTTTACTCTGAATATGATTTCAATTCCAATAAAGGATACGGCACAAAAAAGCATATTGAGAAAATTAAAAGAGATCAGGTGTTGTGAAATTCACAGGAAGACTTTTTGCAGGAAATTTAATTGTGACTAATGAAAATCCGGATACATCAGATACGAAGTGCATTTATAAAAGCAGATTCGGGAAAAGCGGTGAGATCATTGCTATGAATTATCTGAAAGAATCCGGACTGAAATTCCTTAAAGCAAACTACAGATTTCAGAGAGCGGAAATTGATCTGATATTTGAAGATGTATCCGGTAAAACACTGCTGTTTATTGAAGTGAAGACAAGGAAGAATAAAAATTTCGGCGAACCTGAAGAGTCTGTCACCCCTTACAAAATGGAAAACATCAAAAAAGCCGCAATGGGTTTTATACTTGAGAATGAATTATATTCCGGGCATGATCTTCGTATTGATGTAGTCAGCATACTTTTCACAGACGGCATACCGGATATCAATCACATTAAAAACGCTTTCTGATCAGAAGACAAATGTCATGCCTAATTTAAAAGTCTCATATCTCAAAGGAGCCGAACTGACAAACGGCCAGTACATCTGATCTTTTTTAAGCTGGTAGAATCCGTATTCATAAGCGTTCAGTAAAATAAAATTAACGAACGTTCCTGCGACCGGAGAATTTTTCATGACGGCTTTTGTAAAAGTTTCCAGTAAACCAAATCCTGCATATTCAATTACCGTGCTCATTAATTGTTTACCAGCCAGATGTCTGGGAAATATATCCGCCGTCTCATATTTCGGCTGTATGGAAAATCCTTTAGTGATCTGTAAATTTATTCCGGCTTCAAATGAACTTCCGAATCTGAATACTCCCGCCATATTATCAAGCTGCGAATAATAATTTTCATCAAACTGGATGATGAATTATCAGTTTGTTTGTCATATTTGAAATTCGACCAGTTAAAGTATGCGAACTGTAAGGAAGAATTGCAGCTGACTTACCGAGAGAAACTCCATATCCGCTTTTATTACCAAATCCGAATTTCCATACATTTGAATTAATTCCTGAATTATTTTTCTTTATCGAATTATCCTGCGCATTAAAACTCAGAAACAGGAATCTGTTTTTATATCTGATAATATCTTTCCGGAAATCAGAAGTTTTACTTGAGGTAAAACCGAGATTCAGTTCTATCAGCCCTGTAGGCGCAAAATCATATCCTGTTCCGCTGAAATTAACATTGGAAACTCCGTATGATATCTCTATGGCCGGTTTACTTTTGAGAAGGCTTTTGATTGAATAATCATGGTCAGTATATTTAATCTGAGCCTGAGAAAGTGCCGTAAAAAATAAAAAAAATACTGAAAGAAGTGTGGATTTTTTCATAGTTGATTGATTTATTTTTTTAATTAATCGTAAAGTGCTTTTACACTTTTTAGACATATTTTGACCGCCTAAGGTTTCATAATAAATCAGATTTAATGACCGGGTAAAATTAAAAATTAAATAATATTGATAAAAAAAAAGACGGTATAAAATACCGTCTTTAATAAATGTATCTGATAAAAAATTATTTTAGAAGTGTCATTTTCTTTATCCCGGTGAAAGTACCCGCTGATAATATATAGAAATAAATTCCGCTCGGATAACCTGCTGCATTCCATTCTACAGTATAATTTCCGGGATTCTGATTTTCATTTACGAGAACTGAAATTTCGCTGCCAAGAGCGTTATATATAACAAGTTTAACGCTGCTGTTTCTGAATAGAATAATTAATTAAAGTAGATGGATTGAACGGATTCGGATAATTTTGAGAAGTTCATACTGAACCGGTACTTTATGCTGATCTCATTATTCAGATTGAAATATTCAAAGTTACCGTTGTAATCTATTTGCTTTAATCTGTAATTATATGCGCCTGTATTTAATCCTCTGTCTGTATATGAATAGTTTTGTGTCAGAGTAGTTGTACCGTTTCCGTTAACGTAGCCCGCTTTAATCCAGATTCTGTTTTCAGAAGATCTTTCAATCTCAAACCGGGAATTGTTTGTCTCAGATGAAGTAGTCCAGTTTAAAGTTACCTCATTACCGCTTACAGAAGAAGTGAAAGAAGATAGTTCGACAGGAAGTAAAGCGTCTCCGTATCCTAACCCTCTGATATCATCAGATAAATCTATAGCCGCAACACTGACTGCTCCTGCAGTAGTTATAGTTAAAGCTCTGGAGTTAATATCTGTTGCATAAAATTCACCAGCGCCTTTATAAACAGCACCGAAAATTTCTCCGTGAGCTGCTCCGGATTGAGGTATTAACGTTTCTGTAAGAGTATTCAGATCTATACGACCCATATTCGCTGAAGAGTTTCCTGACCAGTGATAAAGAAAGTTATCATCTGAGTTATAAGCAATTACTTCTCCGTCAAAGCCTAAGGAATACGGACCTCCGAGAAAAGTTGGAACTCCGGTAGTTATGTCAACAGTGTAAAGTCTTTCTGAAAATGCACCGGAACCATTTCCTCCAAATGCATATAAGATCCCCGTTGGAGAAAAAGTAATCGAAGAGAAATTTCCGCCCATACTTCCAATATCCGTGCAGACACCGGTTTCAGGATTTACTGTTACTAATCTTCTCGGACCGCCGGTTACTCTTACTATTGCATAATATAAGCCATTGACCGGATTCCAGGTTACTGAGGTTGCCCCTTCTACAGTAAAAGAAGCCAAGGTTAGCTGCGCACCTGAAAACACAGTCCAGGACGGATCATTGAATATCCATATTGAATCCTGAAACGAAGATGTACCGACAATGTACGCTTTACTTTGTTTCGGCGATAAAGCTGCAAAAAAGGAGAACTGTTAAAACGATGAAGAAGAATTTCACAATTACGGATCTGTAATTATTTTTCATTTTGTTTAAGTTAAGTTAATAAATTAATTCAGATAACACATTAACTAATATTTAATATTAAGCAAAGATAAAAATTATTTACGAAAGATCACTAAGATTGGGGTATGTCCTCTTAATTGAGTTTTTAAAATATAAATTTAAATCAAAAATAATAATTTTATTTTAAAGTTCAAATTATTTTTTTGAAAAGGCATGAAAGAAATTTGCAAATAAAAAAAGACGGTATTGTAAAATACCGTCTTATGAATTATTTACTGATACTGAAATTTATTTCAGCAGCATCATTTTCTTTATGTCTGTAAAATAGTCTGTCTGGATTTTGTAATAATAAATTCCGCTTGGGAAGTTTCCTGCATTGAGAGTATACTGATATGAACCAGGTGTCAGATTCTGATTTACAAGTTTTGATACTTCCTTACCGAGCATGTCATAGACAATGATCGATGCAAATGTTGATTTGGCAATATCAAACTTAATTGTAGTTGACGGATTAAACGGATTCGGATAATTCTGATAAAGTGAGAATTTATCCGGTACGACCGAGTTGTAATTTGAAATACCAACGTCAATTGTATCATAAACAGCTTTCTGAACTATTACTGAATTCATATTGAACTGCGCATTAGCATTCGGTCCGGTGTAAGAACCTTCACCCTGACCTTCCCATCTGTTAAAATAATATGTCTTACCGTTATGACTGACCTGTAATGCAGACAATGTCAGCGATACAGCTGCGGCAGAATCGATATAATTTCCCACGCCTCCTGAAATAGTTACAGGCAGTCCTGCCGGCTCTGTAAGTCCGAGCAGTCTGAACTGAACATCATTGATAACTGCGAAGGATGTTTCCGTTGTATTGATATTTATAGTCTGAGACTGCGGTCCTCCGTTTGTCCAGCTGTTATAGATGTATCTGTTGTTTCCGATTGTCTGTGGTGATATAGCTTCAAGTGTGTGAGATGAATTTAAATCCCATGTGAAAACTCTCGGAGTTGTATAGTTTGCGCCGTCCACTTTATAAGTAAGTCCTTTTCTGTCTGTACCTGTAACTATATAACTTCTTCCCACAAGATAGTTTATGATAGTTTTATGAACTTTTCCGCTGGCGCTTGTGCCTGTCAGCAAGATCTGATATTCGCCAACCGGAACAGATCCGTTTGAAGCAACATTTACATTAAGGGAATCCGGGAAACTGCTCATAACATTTCCATTAGGGAATTCAACTGTTATGCCCGGCGTACCTGAAAGAACCTGAGAAGTAAATGTTACAGCAGATTTAAAACCGTCAGCAACTGAAGGGATATGAACTTTATATCCTGCATTCTGAGTCTGACCCTGGTTTACTACTCTGTAAGCCGGAGCTGAGAATAAATTGAAATCAAGTGTCAGAGATCCTGTATTGTGAATCTCAAGTGGAGCTCCCTGTACCATTACTATACTTTCGATTTGCGATGCATTCCATGTAGGATCGATCTGATAAGTATAGTTCAACGTAATAACTTTTCCGGGCAGAAGAGTTACCCCCTTGTGTCGATTCCATTCGGAAGCATTTTTCTCATAACATCATGAAAAAGCTTTTCGCGTTTGGAACCGGAGGGAAGGATATGTAACCAATTTTTCTGAAATTACAAAATGAACAGTTGCATTGGGATTTGCAAGCACAGTCTCACAATATATTTTTACAGTAGAGTTAACTGTGTTACCTGTTCTTGTTTCAGTTAATATTACCGTAACGGGAGAAAGTATATCAGTTCTCTGATTGAAAATATTTTTACTGTTGAAGTGCTTCCGCCGTAATGCTTGTAACTCCGTCAATACCCAGGTAGGAATTGCATTTATACCGTAATTAGTTCTTCTTGTATTGTTATCTCCGGGATTGATAAGGTACATCGGGTCATTTCCGGGAGCCGGCCAGTTCATGTGGTAGCTGATCGATTTTACTTTTGATGGATCTGCAGTGCTTAAAAATGCTTCAAGATTTGGATTGTTGGAAGCGCATGGTCCGCATGTAGAACTTGTGAATCTTTCGATAATTACTTTTCTGTCACCTGCGTCTGCTGCTTTTATAAAGATCACAAACATAAATGACATGAAAAGAATTGAGTAAATTAATTTTTTCATAATATTTAATTTATTGAATAAGTCTTTGAGGATTTTTGAAATATAACTTTTTTAATTTTTACTTTAAATACAACATTTTTACATTCTGTATGTAATCACCTGACTGCAGCCTGCAGAAATAAATTCCGCTCGGATAATCTGCAGCATTAAAATTGAATTCATATGTACCGATCTGAACTGCGCCGCTGTATAAGACTTCCGTTTCCTTTCCGTTAATGTCATAGACTGATAATTTTATATTCGAATTTTCATTGCTCTCAAATCTTATTCTAGTGGATGGGTTGAACGGATTGGGATAATTCTGTAAAAGTCTGAAAGAGGCCGGCAGTTCTGTATTCACAATCTGAATTGATGACACGGCGTCATTTCTGTAAAAGAACAATCCGCCTTTTATATTGCCGACAAACAAGTCCGCGTCTGTGTCATTATTTATATCGACAAAATATGGAGCGGCATTCTGATGTACATTTACTCCGCCGTAAGATGTCGTCTGCAATACAAACGAAGGACTTTGAGGTGTGCCGTCATTTCTGTAAAAAGATATCTGACCGTTCAGTCTCCCGATAAAGAGATCATAATCTCCGTCATTATCTATATCATAAAATCTCGGTACGCTGTCATCTCCCGCGTCAATGCCTGAGTAAAAATTATTTACGAAAGTGAAATTAAAAACAGAAGGCGAACCGGTATTTTCATAATAAATGAGTCTGCCGTTCGTTCCGCCGATAAAAAGATCGAGATCATTGTCTCCGTCAATGTCCGCAAAGCCGGCGTGCTGCTTTGTCCCACAGTAGTAAGTCCGATCTGATATCCCCGTGACTCGAGAGTGAAATTAAAATTTTCAGAGTGCCGGTATTTCTGAAAAACCAGAGTGAATCTCTCAGGTAACTTCCGAGCAGCAGGTCGTTATCACCGTCATTATCCAGATCAGCAAAGCACGGCGCATAATTAAAACTTTCCGAGATCACCGGAAGTGAATCTGTGATCAGGTAAATGCCGGCGCAGAAACTGTCCCTGTATTTTTATAATAGGCAAGTCTCGAATAATCACTTCCGATCACAAGATCCTTATCACCGTCATTATCGAGATCTTCAAAAAAAGGATTGCTGCTGCCTCCCGCATCTACGCTTAAAAGAAAATTATCAGTTACCCTGTTGAAAACGGGATTGCCTGCGCTTCCGTCATTTCTGTAAAATGTAAAATTATTATCATTCTGTGAAAGGTACAGAACTGATATGAACATATCCATATCACCGTCATTGTCAATATCTGTAAATCTTGTGGAGTTATATCCGAGTGAAGAATAAGGAGAATTTCTCGGATAGATAGAATCTGCAATTACTACATTTGGTTCTGAAGCAGTGCCGTCATTCCTTATAAAATAAATTCCTTTTGAAAACAGGTCTCCCCAGAAAAGATCATAATCATTGTCATTATCTATATCAACAAACTCCAGCGAATTTGCTCCGTGTCTGTTGTTCAGCGCAGGAGAAATTATCAGAAGATTCTGCCAGATGTCGGATCTGAAAGTTAAAATAAAATTATTTGCCGTACCGGTATTTTCGTAAAAAGTAATTGTGCCGAGAGACTGACCTGTGAAAAAATCCAGATCACCGTCATTGTCAATGTCACAAAATATAGGGACACAGTTCGCTTCGCTGTAGATCACAGTATCTCCTGATGAGCGGAGCTCCTCGATCTCCAGAACATACTGCGGCGAAAATGCATTACCTGTATTTTTAAAATATGAAACAGACTGAAGAGGTCCTCCTGCAAAAGATCAATATCACCGTCATTGTCTATATCAGCGAAATAAAACCAGTTCTGAAATCTCAGATCCTGAAATCTTGTAGTAACTGGTTTATACTGCGGAACCTGCGAGTTACCTGTATTTATATAAAAGTATAAAAGTGTCTGCGTCATAGGAAAAGAAGGTCGAGATCATTATCACCGTCTATATCAACGAACTGTATCCGCGCATTATTCTGTCCGCCGTTAAATGGCGCATAGGAATTTCCTGACGGGAGCGTGAAATTAATTCCGTCATACTGCTGAATAAACGGCTGTGAAAATATATTCTGACTGAAGATTGATAAAATAAAGATAAATACCGCTGAAATTTCAACAGATTAATTTGTGATGCCATGTCCTAATTTAAATTCGGAACTAACAGATACAGGTAATTTACCTTTGAACTTAATAATTCCATTCATAGCGTTTATAACAGAATTAATTGAAGTCTCAGCATCTGCATATGCGCAGATATAAGAGCTTACATCACGAAATCCCTGGATCAGATAAGGATTACCGAAAGAAATAACAATTACTTTTTTACCTGCAGATGTAAGTGAATTTATAAGCGAAAGCTGTGAAGACGGAAGTCCAACTGTTCCTGTCATTATTTTTACTTTCGCATAGATCGGAATAATAATAACATCTGCGTTTGCGGCGTCAGTAAGTATTTCACTGCTGTTGCCAATGTCACCCGACAGATCATAAAAATATGATTCTTTGAAATTATTATTGCTCTCAAATTTTTCCGCGAAATAATTTGAATTAGCTGTTTCGTTTCCGTTGTTAAGTGAAACTACAAGACATGTTTTTCAGATGCATTTTTTAAACAGGAGAATGTCGCAGTATTTTTACAAGTGTGATTGATTCATCTGCTATCTGCTGTGATATTTTTTTTGCATTATCAGAATTCACTACTGACGGACTAGAGACAGATCAGTATATTTATTTTTCATGAAATTAAGTTTGCCTTTTAGCATCAAGTATTTTTCTTCACTGATTCATTTATTCTCTCTTCGGAAATGCTTCCGTTATTAACAGCATTCTCGATCGCATTAATGGTCTTAGTTTCTCCCTGCGGCATAAGTATCAGATCCACTCCGGCGTTAACGCATTTGAGTGCGACTTCTTCAGTGGTAAAATGTTTTACTATTCCGGCCATATTCAAAGCGTCCGTAACAACCAGTCCTTTGAATCCCATTTCTTTAATCAGAATGCCGTCAATTAATTTAGCTGACAGGGAAGCCGGCAGAAAATTTTCATCATCGACTGTCGGCAGCGAAAGGTGAGCGATCATTACTGACATTACGCCCGCGTCTATTGCTTTCTGAAAGGAATTAATTCCAGATTATCGAGTCTGCTTCTTGTAAAATTTAAAAACAGGAAGGTCGCTGTGAGAATCAATATCAGTATCTCCGTGTCCGGGGAAATGTTTTGCGGTCGCTATCACTCCGCCGTCCTGAAGTCCTTTGATAAAACTTACGCCAAGCTTTGAAACTATTTCAGGATCTTCACCATAGGATCTTACATTTATTATCGGATTATCCGGATTATTATTTATGTCAAAATACGGGGCGTAATTCTGATGAATGCCGATCGCCCTGCATTCCTTTGCGCTCTGAAGTCCCATTTCATAAGCAAGGTCGGGATTATTTGTAGCGCCAAGAGCCATATTACTGGGGAATAGACTTCCGTCATCAAGACGCATCTTAGTGCCGCGTTCAAAGTCAGCGGACATCAGAAGGGGAGTCTCAGTCAGTCTCTGCAGCTTATTGATGAGTTCAGCTTCCTCAAGCGAATTTCCTTTGAAAAAAATAAATCCGCCGATCTTTTCATTTATTATTAAATCGCTCATCCTTTGGAATTCAGCGGAGCTTTCGGACGGAAGATATCCGTCAGAATAAGAAATTATCATCTGCGCAATTTTCTCTCTCAAATTCATAGACGCTAATTTACTTTCCGTCCATTCATTGTCAGGTTCAAAAAATGTTTTATCCTTATTATATCCTGAAGTATGAACCTGCTGACATAAGGTTTGATATTTCCGCGGAACTAAAAATTATAAGTATAAGTGAAAATGTAAAAATTTTTAACGTCGTGTAATTTCTCATTAATATTTATTCTTTATCTTTTTTATTTAGATGGTCTGTCATAGCGGTAAAGTATCGCATTACTTCCATAGGCAGCGGAATGATCATGGTAGAATTTTTTTCCGCGGCGATCTCTGTCATCACCTGAAGATATCTGAGCTGCAGCGCATTGTGACTGCTTCCGAGGATATCCGAAGCTTCGGCAAGTTTCTGAGCTGACATAAATTCACCTTCTGAATTAATGATCTTCGCGCGCTTGTCTCTTTCTGCTTCCGCCTGACGTGACATTGCTCTTATCATTTCCTGAGGCAGATCAACGTTTTTAAGTTCGACATTCAAAACCTGAATTCCCCACGGTTCGGTTTCTCTGTCTATAAGTTCGCAGCTTACTGTTCACCAGATCCCTGTGAGTAAGCAGATCATCAAGATCCCTGACCTGTTACAGTTCTTAAAGTGTTGTCTGAGAAATTAAAGATGTAGCGTACATAAAATCCTCAACCTGAATAATAGCTTTATTCGGATCGACCACTCCTGAAATAAACTACGGCATTAACTTTTACAGATACATTATCTTTTGTAATAATATCCTGCGGCGGAACGTCGAGTGCAATTGTCCTGAGACTAAGCTTTACCATTTTATCCATAATAGGAATTAAAATAATAAGTCCCGGTCCTTTTACAGCGGAAAATTTTCCGAGTCTGAAGATCACTCCCCGCTCATACTCATTGAGCACCCTGAATGCGCGGAGAATGATAATGAATAAAATGAATCCTAAAATTCCTGCAAATACAAAAAATACACCGGCTAATGCATCCATAGTTTAGTATTAATTTAATTAATTAAATATTTCTTTGATCTCTGTTTCATTATAATTTTCTCTGAAGTCAGTGATCTTTTCTTTAATGGAATTAAAATCACTATACCATTAGTTCCAGTCTGAATTTACTAATATCTTTAAGATTTCTCAGATATCCGGAATAATGTTTTCTGAACTCCCTGACACCCAGATCTTCACCTTTTAGTTCGCATGCAAGTCTCAGATGTTCGAGGCAGATGTCGGTTTTTTGTTTAACAGTCGGCTCTTCAGGTACATTACCGTTTTTGAGAAAATACTTTGACTGCTCGAATATCCATGGATTCGTAATCGCCGCCTGTCCTATCATAACTGCATCGGCTTCATATTCGACGAGAGCGTTTTTCACATCGAAGTGATCCTTTATATTACCGTTTAGTATTACCGGAATCTGAACTCCCGCGTCTTTAATTTTTTTGATCCAGCTCCAGTCGGCTTCGCCTTTATTTCCCTGATTTCTGAGGCGGCAGTGAACCGTAAGCGCTTGTATGCCGATGCTTTTCGAGAATCCTTGCAACTTCGACTATTACTATTGAGTCTTCATCCCATCCGAGTCTTGTCTTTAGTGTAACAGGAAGTTTAACATTAGTCAGAACAGATTCAGCAATCTTCGCCATCTTCGGAATATCTTTTTAAAAGTCCCGCTCCGCGCCTCTCATGGCAACATCTTTCACCCAGCAGCCGCGGTTTGTATCAATGAAATCCGGTCCAGGCTTCTTCGGATATTTCGCCGCCTGCACGAGCACTTCATCATTGCCTCCGAAGATCTCCACAGCGGCAAGGTCTTTCCTCTTCATAAAAAAAATAATTTCGCGCGCTTTCCTCGCATCGCGGATCAGTCCTTCGGCGGAAATGAATTCGGTATATACAATATCAGCGCCGAGTCTCCTGCAGATAAGTCTGAAAGGCGGCTCGGTAACATCCTCCATAGGCGCAAGCAGGATCTTACCCGAAAACTGTTTCTGAAATTCATTCATGTTTCAAATTTAGTCATTGCAGTATTAATTAGAAATAAATAAAAATGATTTTATTTGGATTTTCACTTTTGAATATAGGTGTAGTGATGTTTGGTATTCGTTGATTCCGCTGAGGCGGGTCGTGAATGACAGGTCAGAATTATCCTGCCCGCCTAATAAAAAAAGCGGGACTTTCATCCCGCTTCATTTTATTACTTTACAAATGACAAAGACCGAAGTCTGTATCAGTATTTTTTATTTGAAGTTGTTTTGTATTCCGGCGAGGCGGCTCCGTATTTTCTTCGGATGTGTCTCTTCGCCCTTGAAGCGCGGTCTTTAAGTCCGTGTCCGCTTTCAAAGTAATGCATTATTCTGCTTCTCTCTCCGGCGAACTTTATCTCTCTCAATGCAGTCTTCTCAAGACTATCAGCTGTTTCGGCTTCAAGCGATTCAAGAGAAGTTACGGAAATGGAACTGTCAGTCTGTTCGTAAAACCCGAACGTCTTTATTGTTCCGATCAGAGATCTGAAATTCCCGAGACGCGATTTGTACTCCAGCGCAGATACCGAGCTGAACTGCGGTTGCGGATCTCCTTCTTTCAGATTTTTTATTACTGTGTTTTTCATTCTGCTGTGTTCGGTTACATTCTCTCCGAGTATGACTTTAATGAGAATATTTACACGGTTGTATTCGACCGAACCTTTACCTTTTACCTCAGCGATCTCGGATCTGACATTCCTGCTGACCTTTTCCATTTTTTCAAATGACAGCTTTAATGTATCGTTTGCAGCATTGAGTTCAGCAGCTGCAGATTTGTAACCTGTAATTCCTGCGTCAACAGCGTTTACGAATTCCTCGTAGTTAGCCGGCTTTATATCTTCCGATGACGGGTTACAGTGTTAAGTTTTTTACTCTGACCACAAGGTCTTTACTGTTTCTTATTCTGGCTTCCAGAGAAGCGCTTTTATTTTTTGACATGATTCTTTTTTTTTAAAATTTTTAAAACTGTTTGCTATAATACAGTGCGTGCATAGTCATCGTTTTCCGTTTTATCATTGACCGGATCATTTTCAAAACTGAAACATATTCATCCTGGTATCTTTTTCACCTGACTGCTCTTCGGGTTATTCAGTCTTCTGAAAATCCGCCTGCCGCTTTGAATGATTACCCGACTTTGGGAATTTCATATAAACGAGCGGCCGGGAAAAACAGGTCTAGCAGAATTCAAAATTTACAAATATTAACCTAAAATCCCTGATCCGAAAGTTGTGATTATTTTATGGAGGAACTCCGCAGTACCGCTCAATGACGCCTTCGAAAGCTGATACTGTTTCGCTGAGAACTGCAAAATAAACTGCAGGTTTATGATTGTGAAGTGTGACGGCTATAATAATTATTAATTTCAATCCGCCGCCTGTGAAGGATTTTATGCTTAATAAATTTACTGCAGGCAGGTCTCTGCCGGCTTCTATCATTATTAAATTTGAATAATGCAGATATGAATCTGCGTCAGACACAATTGTATTTATTGCGGTAAACTGTTTTATCAGTCCGGATAATTTTATTCTTTTGGAATGTTTATTCTTTGATCTTTTTGAAACCTGAATCTGTTTAACTATTTTTTCAACTGCATCAAATGCGCTTTTCTTTTGTTTTGAAAAACGTTTGAATTTATTTTCAGTAAATTGAATTTTCGCGTCTGAATTTTTTATTCCTGAATCTGAAAGATACATATCAGCATTTGAAAAATCCATATCTGCATCTGAAAAGTTCATATCTGCATCTGCCGGACCCATATTTGCATCTGAATAGTTCATATTTGCATTTGCCAGGTTCATATTTGCATCTGCCGGATCCATATCTGCATCTGCCGGGTCCATATTTATATCTGCCGGATCCATATTTGCATCTGTAAAGTTCATATCTGCATCTGCTCGATGCAAATCTGCAAAAACGTTTACCGATTCTGAATTTGATTTATCCGAACCGGCTTTTATATTATGATGATTTTTAAAAATTAAGCTGACTACATAAAAAACTTTAAGCTGATCTTTAATTCCGGATGGAGTATCAGTTGAAATGTTTACTGGAATTAAAACAGACTGAAAGAAAGATTTCAGATTGCAGTTTTGAATCCTGGGAGTTTTGGAACTGTATTTTAAATTTTTATCTGACCTGTTCATAATAAATTGAACTTCATATTTGTCGGCATATAACTGCCGGTGAAATTCAAAAAGTTCCACGGGGGATAAAGCGAATAACTTGCTGTTAAATTCTAAACTTTTTCCTGTCATTCCCGCGTGCTCAGTTTTTGT
>JADJWZ010000022.1 GCA_016716125.1 Ignavibacteria bacterium
ATCCCATACTATGAAATGAGACACCGACAGCGCGTTTATTTCCAATCTCTCGATATAATAAAATGCTTTCTTTATAATACTCCTGCGCCTGTTCAAAATTTCCAAGATGATGAGCAGCGCAACCTAAGCTGTGAAATGAATTTCCAATACCGCGTTTGTAACCTATCTCACGGCACAGTACCATGCTTTCTTCAGAAAACTTCTGAGCATGTTTATAATTACCGAGGATAACAGCAAGATTTCCCTGATTAAGTAATGAGATAGCAATACTGCGTTTATCACCGGTCTCACGAGATAATATCATGCCTTCTTCAAAAAACTTTTGTGACTCTTCATAATTTCCCTGACCAAAAGCTATTTCTCCAAGACTCAGAAGACAGATCACAGTTGCGAGTTTATCTCCTATCTCACGGCTCAGAGACAGACTTTCTTCATAATACTTCTGAGCCTGTACATAATTTCCCTGACAAAGCTCGACATGTCCAAGCAGAGTGAGAGATTTTCCTATACCGGTTTTGTCTTTCGTCTCACGGCTTAATGCGAGGTTCTCTTCAGAATACTTCTGAGCTTTTTCATAATCGCTTTGTTCAAGCGCAAGATTGGCAATTGAATACAGAACTTTTCCAAGCGCAGATTTACTTACATTCTGAATTTTATCTAAAATGCTTTCAAGCAATATTGTCCCGATCGAACAATGACCGCGGATCGCCCAGAAAATATGTAGTGCTCCTGCGAGCCGCGCTCCCTCTTCTTTATCACCTCCTTCAGCCGCCCAGATAATTGCAGACTGAATGTTACCATGATCTTCCTCTAATCTGTCAAGCTGTTCTTTTGATTCATTTCCCTTGAGTTTCAGTTCAGCCGCTTCAGCATACTCCATGAAATAATGCAGATGTTTTGATAAGATATCTATTTTGCCGCCGGAGTCTCTCAGCTTTTCTTCACCGTATTGTTTTAAAGTTTCCAGTATAAGGTATCTTTCCTTATCAATGTCATAAATTATTATAGACTTTTCTGTCAGCGCATTCAGCAGGTCAAGGATCTCCATAACTTTAATTTTTTCATCCGAACAAATTTCTTCAGCTGATTCGAGTGTCCACCCTCCCGTGAATACTGATAACCTTTCCCAGAGAATTTTTTCATTCTCTGAAAGAAGATCATAACTCCAGTCTATCAGCGCTTTCAAAGTCTGCTGTCTCGGAAGTGCGGTTCTTCTTCCACCCGTAAGCAATGAAAATCTGTCATTAAGTCTTTCGCAGATCTTTTCAACTGAGAGCACTTTTACTCTTGCTGCGGCAAGTTCGATTGCAAGGGGAATCCCGTCAAGACGCGAGCATATCTCCGCCAGCGCTTTAGCGTTCTCATTAGTGACTCTGAAATTCATATTTACTGCAAGCGCTCTTTCTATAAATAACCTTACAGACTCATACTGCGAAAGCTGCTGCGGTGAATTATTAACGGATATATCGGGATGAGAAAGTGTAGGCACGCTGTATGTCATTTCACCGGAACAATTCAGAGATTCACGGCTCGTCGTAATTGTTTTCAGCTTAGGGCAGCAGCTTAAAAGTGTTTCCGTTATTAATGCGGATTCATTTATCAGATGTTCGCAGTTATCAAGTATTAGTAAAAGCTCTTTATCTTTTAGATGATATTTTAAAGTCGCTTCATCAGTTTTTCCCGCTTCTTCTTTTATTCCGAAAGAATTTAATAAAGTATCCGGTATGAAATCAGGATCAGTAACAGGCGCTAACTCTGCAATGAATACTCCATTTGCAAAATCATCTATCAAATCCGCGCCGACCTGCATTGCAAGTCTTGTCTTTCCTGCTCCGCCCGGACCGAGCAATGTAAGCAGCCGCGTTTGATCTAATAATTCTTTTATCGTTTTAAATTGATTTTTCCCGTCCGATAAAGCTCGTCAGCTGAACGGGCAGATTATTCGGTCTTGCATCAAGAGTTTTTAATGGAGGAAAATCTTCATGCAGTCCGGATGAAACAATTTGAAACAGACAGATCGGCTGAATTATATCTTTAAGTCTTCTTTCACCCAGATCACGAAATGATATTTCCCCTTTTTGTAAAAAAGTTTTTGGAAGTAACTGATAAGTATTATCGGAGATAATAATCTGTTGACCGTAAGCGCATGACATTACTCTTGCAGATCTTGCAAGAGTCAAATATCCCATATAATCAGTTCCGCTCCATTCGGATTTCCCCGAATGAATCCCAATGCGAACTTTAATTTGAAGTTCATTCCGCTTTTCAGATCTGAATTTTATCTGAGCATCGATTGCCGATTTCACTGCATCCTCCGCATTTTGAAAAGCGCAGCAAAAAGCATCTCCTACTGTCTTGAAGACAAAGCCGTTATTGGATTCCACAGCATTTTGCAAAATAGCATTATGCTTCTTCAGCGCTTCCGTATATGTTTCAGGAAATTCCTGAGACAATTTTGTACTGCCTTCGATGTCGGTGAATAGGAAAGTTACGATGCCTGAGGGAATGTTATTCATAAGTATTTGTAAATTACAAAATCAGAATTACAATTTAAAAATATTTATGAATATTTAAATATTTTGGGTATGTGAAGTTTAGAATTTTGATTTGTTTAAAATAAACTTATTTTGATTATAAATAAAATAAATTAAAATGGATTATACGAATTATATTTCAATCGATTCAGGTATCAGATTTGGAAAACCATGCATTTCAGGAACAAGAATATCGGTATATGATGTACTTGGCTGGTTCGCATCCGGTATGACCACGGAAGAAATTTTAAAGGATTTTCCTCAATTGTCCTGAGAGCAAATACTAGCTTGCTTAGCTTACTCAGCAGATAAGGAAAGAAAAGTAATAATAGCAATATGAAATTGCTTTTTGACGAAAACATATCTCACCGAATACTTAAAAAATGAATTCCGGATTATCAAAGCAGTATTTATTTCAAGGATATTAAGCCATTACCTAAGAATGATATTGAAATATGGAATCACGCAAAAGAAAATGATTTTGTAATTGTCACATTCGATGAAGATTTTTATGAATGGATGCTTTTGAAAGAATTCCCTCCGAAATAATATGGATTCGCACAGGCAACATATCTACATCTGCAATTGCAGAAATCATTAATAATAAGTCATCAGAAATAAAAAAGTTTCTAAGTAATGAAGAAATTGGAATACTCGAATTGTATTAAATTTTATTCATCCGTTTCCAGCAGTGGGACAGAATAATTAAGTATTTAATTATGTCAATCATGAAATCCTTTAATCATGGTTCAAGATTCATCATCCTCCGCAGCAAACTCAATGATCTCATCGAATGTTAAATGCTTAACGTATTCATAATCATAATCAAATACATCGTCTCCTATGATTTCTTTTATTTTTTTATAATGCTCTTCATACTTTCTGTTCCTGATATCATCCGGCTTAAATCCGTCAGCATTAAATAAATTTTCCGAAGCGAATAAAAGCTTTACGGCTTTTCTGTGATTTCCCTGTGTAATACTTATTTTTCCAAGCTCATATAAACAGAGTGCAAGATTATTTTTATCACCTGAAGTTTTATATAATTTTAAATATTCGGTGTAATATTTAATTGCTGACTTAAGATCATTATTTATTCTGGAAAGTTCCGCTAATCTCATAATGGAAATCATCAATGTATTTTTATATCCATACTTCCTGCTGATTATAAGACATTCTTCATTAAGGGTTTTTGATTTTTCAAAATCTTTCATCTTAAAAGCATTGTTTCCAAGGTTGGCAAGTATGTGTGCAATTCCCTGATTATCACCAAGCTTTCTCAGAATGTTCAGACTTTCTTCGTAAAATAAATCCGCTTTCTTAAAGTTTGAATTAAAATGTTCGATAGAAGCGAGGTTTGTAAGTATTCTTGCTGTAGTATATTTATCTTTAAGTTTTCGTGAAAGTACAAGAGATTCCTGAAACAATTTAACGGACTCATCATAATTTTTATTCTTTAACTCTATTATACCGAGATTTACAAGTGAGTTCACCTGTTCTTTTCTGCTGTTGGAACTTCGGCTGATTGAAAGCGCTTTTTCATAAAGCTTCTTTGCTTTATCAAATTCATTAGTATAAAAATTCAATAGTCCAAGTGTGATAAGCGTCGCTGCTGTATCGGTTTCATTATTCGCTTTCTTATATAGCTTCAGACTTTTGTTCAAAAATAATTCTGCGATTCTGAATTCCCCCTGCTCACATGCAAAATAACCCGCATTGGAAAGCAGCCTTGCTCTCAGGTTATCTTCAGTTCCTTTGCACACCTTCAATACTTTTTTTAAAGTATTAAAACCTTCGAGATAGTATCCCCTCATTACCCAGAAATTACACATAGCGATAGCAATTTTTATCGCCATTACAGGATCACTTTTCATCGATAATTTTATGGCCTGTCTGAAATTATCATTATCTTTTTCAAATATATCCAGTAAATACTTATCAGCTGATTCTATTAATTTTGAATCAAACTCCTGAGCAATTTTAAGATAGTATTCGAAATATTTCTTTTGAATTTCTGATTTGTCCTCTGATTCATCGAGCTTTTTTAATCCGTAATGTCTTATTATCTGAAGTATGCTGTAATGATTTTCTGTGTCAGATTCTACAGTGCCGATAAACGATTTATCGATCAGACAATTTATTATAACAAATATTTTACTTCTGTTTATCTTATTATCCGAGCAAATGCTTTCCGCCGCTTCAATAGTCCAACTGCCGGAGAATATCGAAAGTCTTTGGATCAATGTTTTTTCTTTTTCGGTTAGTAGTTCATAACTCCAGTCAATCATTTCAAATAAAGACTGATGACGTCTGAAAGCAGTTCGTTTGCTGCTGATAAGCAATGAAAATCTGTCACATAATCTTTCAAGGATCTCTTCAGGAGAAAATACCTTAATGAAGGACGCAGCTAATTCAATAGCGAGCGGATTGCCGTCAAGCATAAAACAAATTTCAGAAATTACCGGAGCATTTTTTTCATTGATAGAAAAATTTTGTTTATGAGAAACTGCTCTGATATAAAATAATTTAACGGATTCACAATTAATTAACTCCTCCGTAGTCAATGTCTTTTTTTTATCGGGAATACTCAATGAAGGCACTTTGTAAACCACTTCACCGTAACACTTCATAGCTTCACGGCTTGTTGCAATTATCTTCAGCTTTGAACAACTGTTCAACAGCTTTTCAGATATTCTTGCGCTTTCGCTAACCATATGCTCGCAGTTGTCTAATATTATCAGAGTTTCTTTATCTTTCAGGAAAGATACAAGAGTATCTTCAGGAGACTCTTTAATTACTTCCTGTGCGCCTACAGCTGCAATAATTGCATGAACTAAAAAAGACTTATTGAGCAAACCTGCCAGTTCGACAAACCAAACGCCGTTTGCAAAATCATCTATCATATCAGCTCCGGTCTCAAGCGCAAGCCGTGATTTTCCGGTACCGCCCATTCCGGTAAGAGTTACAAGACGGGATTGAAATAATAAATTCTTAATTTGTTTAAGTTCATTTTTCCGTCCGATAAAACCTGAGATCTGAAACGGAAGATTATTCGGTCTTGCATCGAGAGTTTTTAATGGAGGAAATTCTTCGCGCAGCCCGGGAAATATTATTTGAAATAATCTGACCGGATGTAATACATCCTTCAGTCTTCTTTCGCCAAGATCCCGGAAAGAAATTTCATCGAAGTTTCGAATACCAGGAGAATTTAAATCCCGAGATTTATTACTTTGAGTCTTCGGATCTTTGATAAAATTAAGCAACCGGTAAGTATCATCTGAAATTAGAATTTGTTCACCGTATGAAGCTGACATCACTCTTGCTGTCTTTGCAAGTGTAATGTAACCTAAATACTGCATGCCGTTCCATTTAGCTTCTCCCGTATGAATACCGATCCTGATCTTAATGGAAGCGTCATCCCATTTTGTATTAGCAAGATTTGTCTGAACAATAACAGCAGCATTAACTGCATCATCAGCATTTTGAAATGCGCAGCAGAAACCATCACCTACAATTTCAAAAATGTGTCCGTTATTTGATTCAAAAGCATTTTCCAAAATCGCATGATGCTTATCTAAAGCGTACTGCAGGGTATCAGGAAATTCCTGTGATAATTTAGTACTGCCCTCTATGTCGGTAAACAGGAAGGTCACGTTTCCGCTTGGAATATTTTTCATCGAAAATTAAAAACGGATAATAGATAATTTCTATCTGAATGAAATACTTATCTCAATTTAGAAAAAAAATAAATTATATTTTCAGCAATGTGTTTTCAATCAAATACAAATTACAAATTATATTGTATAAAATGAATATCGAACATTTTGGAATTATATTTCTTGTTTGATCTAACCTCATGTATATTTTAAATTACACATTAATATTTTTTATTTTACGGTGAATATAATTTTATTCTTATCCATTTATCTATTTTAAAAATATGTATTCTGAATAATTTTGGTCAGTAAAAATTAATCAGTTATTTTCAATTTAAATTTAGTATAGATTTGTTGCCGGGACCCGTATCTTTACTGAATATTTTAATAATTATTTAAATAAATCTTAAATGTTAAACAGGAAAAACATTTTTTTATCAATAGCAGCAATATCAGTATTTTCGCTGACAATATTTAGTTGTTCAGAAGATATTGTATCTCCTCCGCCGGCACCGGTTGACAGTACTCAATTCAAATATCCGTTTACAAACGGCAGCCGCTGGACTTATCATAAAGTAGAATCTGCAACAAATATCAGACCGGATTCAATTGTACAATATTTTACTGATTTTCCCCGAATTACAGACGGGAGTGTAACAATTTTGTATGATACTGTAATTAATTCAGTCGTTACAAAATGTTTTCTGGATGAATTTACAATCGCAAACAACACTTATCAAAACCGGTATTATTATATTAATAATGATACAGCACTGATCTTATTTCATAATGTATTAACTTTTTCATCAGGCGGATTTTTACCATTAGGAAAGATTAAATTTAATACAGCATTAGCAGACAAAAACGTCATTCTAAATTCAGAAGTATCGGATTTATATTCGGTATTTGATTCAATAGATATTGCATTAAAATATCCTTTTGTTACCGGATTGGAATGGAGTACCTTTGTAAATAATGTCGGATCATACTATAAATATATGGGATTTGAGAATTTGGCTAATCCAATGGGAGGAGTGATCAGTTGTATGAGAGTATATGCAATAAAAAGTTATCTGCAGGCATATCCAATTTATCTCTTCTATTCAAAATACGGACTGATGGAAAAGTATCAGAATCTTAATGACCTCACTGTTTCAAGCGTTACTCATCCCGAAGGGATTGGGTTTGTTGATATAGAAATTAAATCTGTTGTTACTTCATTTCAGATTGCGGAGTAAGGTTTTTAAGCTGCCAATTTATCCGAGACTCTTCATTATCTCTGATGAATTAATATTATATTAAAAGGCTGAAATGTATAGGGCCATAGATTTCTTAGGAGGCCGGTATTTATATTTATTTCATTGGTATTTTCGTCTGAGAAACCCAGTCAGGCGGTTCATTATTACTTTGGCGTATTAGTAAATTCAGTTGACCGGCATGATGCTGAACATGACGCAAATTATATAGCAGTATTTCAAAGACTGAATAATTTCTATATTCATTTTTCCAGCGATTTGCTGCAGACTCTGCTGTTAATCCTGAAATTAATTTACGGCATTTGTCTCTGCAAAACTGAGAATACTTAAGAAGCTCATCTTTGGTGTATGTCCGCTCCGGCATTTCACCTTCAGCATTAAATTCCGACATAGTAAATGGCGGCGGCGGTGAAAAATTTTCCGGCTCAGGAGTCAGATAATAATCCAGAAAAAACAAAGTGTGATAAGACCAATACCAGAATTTTGAATCATTGTCCCAGATCTCTTCCGGGCATTCTCTGACAGCATTTTCAAACATATCAATTGCGGCTCCGAACTGTTTCCATAAACTTTCTTTTAACGCTTCATCCATATTATTATTATAAAGTTTATTAAATTATTTTCCCAATTTATAATCTTCAGTTAATTTTAGCAATTCCATTGATCTCATAAGCGGCGTCCATTCCTTTCCGTTAAAGATCAGCCGGAACCATTTCTTATCTCTGTTCTCAAACCTGATATTTAAAAACAGCCAGACTGCCGCAATAGTAAATGAAAGTGTTACAATTCCCTGTATGATCAATAATACAGGGCTTCCGTTTTCTAACATGTTTTCATTCAGATAGAAGGTGGTCCACACCGGAAGCTGTAAAAATAAAATACGAGCCGAAATTAGTGTGGAAGTTTTTAGCGCTGCCAGCTTTTCCTGAGTCCTTAAAACCGGCTCCGTGATATCAACCCGGTAAATCGTGATCAGCTGAAATATATAAATTATCAATGCGATGGCTGTCAGTAATATTTGTATTGCTGCTGAGTAAAGAAAAAATTTATTCGCTTCAGAATAAGCGTGCAGGAATATATTACTTATTATTATTGCGCCAAGACTTACCCAAATGATACCGGCAAGGAGCGTAAAAATTTTAATGGGTTTCATTGATGAAATGAAATGATATACTTTCATATTCGATAATTCATTTGTTAGAATTCTGTTTTCAGCAAAGCTTAATTCAAATTTATCATTTGACGTCTGCCAAAGGTTTTTCAATTCCGATTCATTCATTTTAAAATTTATTTAATTTTGAAAAACGTACTTTTATTTTTTCTTTTATCCGTCCTATTTTTGTTCCGACATTGCTTGGAGTAATACCTGTTATTTCAGCTATTTCAATATGGCTTTTCTCTTCCAGATAAAGCAGCATCAAAGCTTTGTCGAAATCATTGAGTTCGTTTATAAATTTATCCAGCAAACCAAGCTGAATTTCTTTCTCTGTATTCTCAACTATATATGCCGGAGTGTTCTCACCAAGTGGAAAAGTATTTTCCTGACGCTTTGAATGCTTTCTGTAAAATGAGATGGCTGTATTAATTGATATACGGTACAGCCAGGTAGAAATTTTATATTCGCTGTTATATCTGCCCATCGACCGCCAGATCTGTATGCTTATTTCCTGAACAAGGTCTTCACGGTCTGTTTCATTTCTGCAGTAAGTCCTTGCTACTTTTAATAAAATACCTTTATGCCGCTCAATAAGATCCTGAAACTGCAGTGTTCTTTCTTTTTCATTCAGCTGATCTATCAAAACAATTCCATTCGGATATTCTTGAATCTAAAGTGAAGAGAAGTTTCTGACATTTTAATTTTATGTGAAGTATTCAATTAAACTAATTTACTGATTATTCGCATTAAGTTCATAAAAATCACAGATGAAAAAAATGAATTATCATTTTTAGAAGGAAGTAATTACTCGGAGCGATTATATAGATAAGTTCATCGGAGATGTGATCTTGGCTGTCTTCATATATGATTATCAAATAGACAGAACAATTGATTTCTATATCACAGAGAGTTCATTATATATTCAATTGAATGTATAAACTACAAGTAACCGAAATCCCTAAGTTAAGAAAAATTTTATACATTTCTTGTAAAAACATCAATAATTATTTTTAAACAATTCCAATTTAGATTTGAATAGTTCAGGTTAGTTTATTAACAACTAAAGTAATTTGTATATATTTTGATTCCTGTTAAATTCATTCCCTGTAGACAATACAAAAAACACTTTCCTGTGAGATTTGAAATTTCATTTATTACAGTATGCGCACTTATTTTAAAAATACCGGGATTTTATCTTTTCGAAAAAAATTATTTAGAGAAATTTTCAATATAAAATACAGTAATGTTAAGGGAAAATCTTTTGAATTTTAATTATTAGAAAAAACAAATAATAAACCATTATGAAAAAAACTATTTACACTTTATTGATATTAGGATTCGGAGTAATTACTTATCTGAATTTAGTTGCATTTGATACAGGAATAGTAGGATTTACAAAAAAGAACGGTAATGATATTGGATGTGTCTGCCACGATTTAAGACCAAGTCCTATTGTATCTGTTACAGTTTCCGGTCCTTCTGATGTATTTGTAAATGATACTGTGACTTATTCTTTGAAATTTACAGGTGGACCGGATATTGCCGGAGGTTGTGATATATCAGCAAGTCTGGGAGAACTTTTAATATCAACTAACGATACATCTCTCAGAAGACAGGAACCTTTTCCCGGGAGCGGATTTGAACTGACGCACAGATATCCGAAATTATTTACAGGCGATACACTTGAATTTATATTCAGATATGTTGCTCCGCCGACTCCAAATGTTATTGATACTATTTTTGCAAGTTCTAATTCAGTTGATAATGATATATCATCTAATAATGATTTGTGGAATTACTCAGAGGATTTTTTAATCAATGTTTTAGATAAACCTTTACCTGTGGAATTAACTTCCTTTACATCTTCTGTCAGCGGAAGAAATGTTATGTTAAACTGGACAACTTCATCTGAATTAAATAACTCAGGCTTCGAAATAGAAAGATCTGAATTCAAACCGCAGAATTCCAATCAGAATTTATATGACTGGATAAAAGTAGGATTTAGTAACGGTAATGGAACAGTTTCAACTGCGAAAAATTATTTGTTCACTGATCTTGGACTGAATACAGGTAAATACAATTACAGATTAAAACAAATTGATTTCAATGGAAATTTTGAATATTATAATCTGGCACCTGAAGTAGAAATTGGTAAACCAAATAAATTTAATCTGTCACAAAATTATCCTAATCCTTTTAACCCGTCAACAAAAATAAATTACGAGCTGCCTTCAGACGGAACGGTAAGCATTAAATTATTTGATATGACAGGAAGGGAAGTTGCAGTTATACTGAATGAAGTAAAAGCTGCAGGTTTTTATTCAGTAAACTTTGACGCAGGAAATTTACCAAGCGGCACATATATCTACAGGTTCAGTCATAATCAATTTACAGATTCCAAAAAAATGCTTCTTATGAAATAACAGAATTGAAAAATACCGGATAATTTATGAGCAGGTATTGAATATTCAGTCCTGCTTATTTTTTAATATTTTAATACGGGAGTTAAATTTTTTCTTTAAAAAAACTATAAAATAAATAAAGTGGATCAAGATTATAAAATACCGCCTCAAACCCGCATAGGTCATGTACATTTAAAAGTATCTGACATTAAGAAGTCGCTGGAATTTTACTGCGGGCTGCTTGGCTTTGAACTTACGACAATGTACGGAAGTCAGGCGGCATTCATTTCTGCAGGCGGATATCATCATCACATTGGTTTGAATACATGGCACAGCAAAAATGCTCCGCCCGCACGGGAATATGGGGTAGGACTGTATCATACTGCAATACTTTACCCGACAAGAAAAGATCTTGCAGTAATTCTTGACAGATTAATAAAAGCGGATTATCCTTTGACAGGGGCAAGCGACCACGGAGTATCCGAAGCTCTTTATCTTAATGACCCGGACAAAAACGGAGTGGAATTATACCGGGACAGACCAAAAGAACAATGGACTTACAATCCAGACGGTTCTGTTGAAATGTTTACTAAAGCTCTGGACCTGGATGATTTATTAAAAGAATTGAAGGGAATATAATTTCCTTAATGTCACAAACAGAACTTGAAAAATATCACAAAGACAGTTTGGATTTTGTCAATAATAAGTCTGCTGACAGATATGGCAAGCGAAATGCTGTATCCGGTAATGCCGATTTACTTAAAGTCTATTGGTTTTTCAATTTTGCTTATTGGGATACTGGAAGGAGTTGCAGAAGCGACCGCAGGACTTAGCAAAGGATATTTCGGAAAACTTTCGGATACATCAGGCAAAAGGGTTCCTTTTGTCCAGATCGGCTATGCATTAAGCGCAGTGTCAAAACCGATGATGGCGGTTTTTATTTTCCCGCTCTGGATATTTTTTGCAAGGACGATTGACCGCTTCGGAAAAGGCATCCGAACAGGCGCAAGAGATGCTATGCTTTCAGACGAAGCAACAAAGGAAACAAAAGGAAAGGTCTTTGGCTTTCATCGTTCGATGGATACCTTAGGAGCTGTGATAGGTCCGGTGTTTGCCTTAGTTTATCTTTACTTTTATCCGAACAATTATAGTTCGCTTTTCTTTATTGCATTTATTCCCGGTCTTCTTGCTATTCTCGCTTCGTTTTATTTAAAAGACAATAGATTTAAAAAGCAGACCGAAAAAGTTTCCACACCGTTCTTTTCATTCTTCGGCTATTGGCGTGAAAGTCCTGCAGAATACCGGAAAGTTGTAATTGGATTTCTTGTCTTTGCATTGTTTAACAGCTCTGATATATTCCTATTACTCAAAGCAAAAGAATCCGGACTTGAAGACACAATGGTGATCAGTGCATATATTTTTTATAACCTCATTTACGCTTTGTTTGCTTTTCCTGTAGGAATAATTGCTGACAAGATCGGATTAAAAACTATTTTTATTTCAGGATTGATTTTGTTTGCTGCAGTTTATTTTGGAATGGCTTTAAGCACAAATATTTATTTCTTCTTCGGACTGTTTTTTTTATATGGTATTTATGCTTCAGCTACGGAAGGAATTTCAAAAGCATGGATCTCAAACATAACGGATAAAAAAGATACAGCAACTGCAATTGGTGCATATTCGGGATTTCAAAGTATCTGTTCACTTATTGCAAGTACGCTGACAGGGCTGATCTGGTACCGGTTTGGCGCTGCAGCAGCATTTTTAACAACAGCGTTTGTAACAGTTTTAGTAATAATTTATTTTCTGACAATACCGAAACCGTCTGCATTCAGCATTGTTAAGAAATAAAACTTACAGGAGCAGAATTTTAATAGATGAATTATAAAATTCTATAAAAATTAAATTTACTCAAGACTGAAAAAATAAATTATAATTTTATGAAATTCTCTAATACATTAAATAATGAAAAATAATAGCTCCGGAAATGAAAGTAAAAGTACCGGACTAACATCAGAAGAAGTATTAAAGCAGCGTGAACTTTTTGGCGCAAACCGCTCAGCTCAGCCAAAGAACCTCTTTTTAGAAAATCTTAAGTCGGTTATTTTCGAACCGATGTTTATTTTATTACTTGCAGCTTGCTGCATTTATTTTATTCTCAATGAGTTATCCGAGGCGTTTACAATGCTTGCAGCTCTTTTGTTTGTAGCAGGCATTGATGTATTTCAGAATTTCAGAAGTCAGAAAGCCATTAAAGCATTAAGCCGGATCACAAAAAGTAAAACAAAAGTATTAAGGGATTCGGAAACTATTCAAATTGATTTTGAAGAAGTGGTTACAAATGATATTATTATTTGTGAAGAAGGTGATATAATTCCTGCCGATGCTGATATTATTTCTTCAAATGATTTTTCTTTGAATGAAGCAATTCTTACGGGCGAATCAGTTTCCGTTGAGAAGTTCTCCGGAGACAAAATTATGCAGGGGACTCTTGTAGTAAGAGGTTACTGTCAGGCAATAGTAACTGCAGTAGGCATTCAAACTACACTTTCCGGGATTGGCGAATTAGTATCCGGTACAGGCAAGGAAAAAACTCCGCTGCAGATCAAGGTTGCAAATTTTGTAAAAGTAATGGTAATCGCCGGCAGCGCGGCATTTGCATTTGTATGGGTTTATTACTGGATAGAAAGCGGAAGTATTATTCACGGATTACTCCATGGTCTGACGATGGCAATGTCAGTACTTCCCGAAGAAATCCCGGTTGCATTATCTACATTCATGGCGCTTGGAGCTTATCGTCTGCTGAAACTCGGAGTGATAGCCCGCAGTCCCAGGGCTGTCGAAACACTTGGCTCTGCAACAGTAATATGCGTTGATAAAACAGGTACGCTCACGCAAAACCTTATGAATGTTACAAATACATTTAATGTAAAGACAGGTGAAGAAATTGATTTCAATAAAGTTCCAAAGGCATCTGATATACTGGAATATGCTATGTGGGCAAGCGAGGAAAGTCCTTTTGATCCGATGGAAAAATCTATTCATCAGCTATACACGGAATTATATAAAACAGATGAAAGAAAAAATTTCAGAATGGTAAAAGAATTTCCTCTTTCCGGATCTCCGCCGGTGATGACACATATCTATCAGAATGATAATAAGAATTTTATCCTGAGCTGTAAAGGCGCGCCGGAAGGTGTTTTGAAATTATGTAAAATGTCTGAAGAGGATAAATCGAAAGTATTGAAGCGCAGTGAAGAATATGCTGAAAAAGGATTAAGAGTTTTAGGAGTAGCGAAAGGTCACTGGACTAAACCGGAATATCCGGAAACTCAGGAAGAAATAGAATTTGAGTTCCTCGGTATAATTACATTCTATGATCCGCCCGATCCTCACATCCCTAAAGTCATTCAGAGTTTTTATGAAGCAGGAGTGGATGTGAAAATGATCACGGGGGATTATTTAAAAACAGCTGTTGCAGTTGCAAAGGATACAGGTATAAAGACGGACAGAGTTATAACGGGAAAAGAACTTTCTAAAATTAAAGATGAAGAACTTAAAAATACAGCCCCCGCCATAAATATTTTTGCAAGAGTGAATCCGGAGACAAAGCTAAGAATAATTGACGCTCTGAAACAATCGGGAGAAATAGTTGCAATGACAGGTGACGGTGTGAATGACGCGCCTGCGCTGAAATCAGCACACATAGGCGTTGCTATGGGAAAGAGAGGAACTGAAGTTGCAAAAGGAGCGGCAGGTCTTGTTCTTTCCGGCGATGATCTTTCGAAAATGACAGACGCTATTTTTCTGGGGAGAAGAATAAATGAAAATTTAATCAGAGCGATCAGGTATATTATTTCAATTCATATTCCTATTATTCTGCTTGTAATGCTTCCGATATTTTTATGGTGGCTGCCCGATACATTGTTCACTCCGATTCATGTGATTTTTCTGGAGCTTATAATGGGACCGACCTGCTCAATTATTTATGAAAATGAGCCGCCGCAAAAAGAGGAACTGATGAAACCGGCAGATTCCGCAAATAATAATCTGTTAAGAACATCTCAGCTGGTTATAACTATAATTCAGGGTTTAATGATTACTCTCGGCTGTGTATTAATAGGTCTTTACGGAAATTATATGGAATATGATGATGTGAAAATCCGCACTCTGATCTTCACCACGCTGATCATTTCCAATATATTTCTTACACTTCTTAACCGTTCTTTTACTAAAACAATTTTTGAAACAATAAGACGTAAAAACAAACTGATACCGTTCATTATTTTTTTGTCGTTAATGCTATTGCTTTTAATACTAAATATTCCTTTTCTGAATGATCTATTTGAAATGTCTCCTTTAAGAGCGGATGAATTTTTGCTTCCTGTTCTGACCGCTTTTTTCTCAACTTTCTGGATAGAGCCGATTAAATTTTTCCGGTTCCGGAAAAAAGGAAAGTAATTGTAATTTCTTATAATAAAATAAGATAATAAATTATGTTCATTAAAATATGAACGGACGAAATTTTATTTGCCGGTCTCGGCAGGTGAATTCGCAATAAAAATCAGACTATGGATATTGTATCATTATTAACCGGACTGGCAGCAGGTATTATTGTATCTTACATAATTTTTCATCTGCTGAATAAAGCAAATAATATATCAAAGTCGGAATTTGATATGTTAAATGAAAAGTTTAATGAATCTAATACCGAACTGAAAGTAACTCAGGACAGACTTTTGTCTCAGCAAAATGAACATTTGAGACTCAGCTCAAAACTTGATTCGAAAGAATCCGAACTCAGCAGTCTTCAGTTTAAATCATCCGCTCTTGAGACTAACTTTTCTTACAGTGAGAAGAAAATTTCCGAACTGGTAATCACCTCTGATGAACAAACTAAGTCAATAAATTCTTTACAAAGCGAAGTGAATGTTCTGAAGCAGAAATTAGCTGAAGAAAAAGCAAACAATAATTCATTGTCTGAGAATTTAAAAGATCAAAGAGTGACTAATCAAAAGAAAGATGAAATAATAAATCAGCTTACTGAGAATGTTAACAAACTTATTTCGGAGAACAGCGCTTTTTCAGCAAACAATAAATCATTAACGGAAAAGCTTTCTGCACAGAAGGAAGAGATGATTGAGATTCAGAGAACATCACAATTACAGTTTGAGAAAATTGCAAATCAAATTTTAGAAGAGAAGTCGGGAAAGTTTACAGAGTCAAATAAAAAAAATATTGAAGCGCTTCTGAAACCTCTCGGAGAAAATATTGACAATTTTAAAAAAAGAGTTGAAGAGACTTATGATAAAGAATCCAAACAAAGATTTTCACTTGAAGAAAAAGTCAGAGAGCTGGTAGAGCAGACAAACAAAGTAAGCAGCGAAGCGAATAATCTGGCGAATGCGCTGAAGGGTCAGTCTAAGAAACAGGGCAACTGGGGTGAGATGATACTTGAAAGCATACTGCAGAAATCAGGACTGGTAAAAGACAGGGAATATTTTCTGCAGCAGACAATTAAAGATGATGAAGGAAAGAGCTTAAGACCTGATGTACTTGTGAAACTTCCGGACAACCGTCTTATAATAATAGACTCAAAAGTTTCGCTGGTGTCGTATGATAATTTTTCATCTGCAGAAACGGCTGAAGAGCAGACATTACATTTGAAAGAACATTTGAGATCCATATACAGACATATTGATGATCTGCAGAGTAAAAGTTATGATAACCTTGAAGCGTCACTTGATTTCACAATGATGTTCGTACCGATTGAGCCTGCATATCTGATTTCAATTCAGACGGATCAGGATCTCTGGGCTTATGCATATAAAAAAAGAATTTTGCTGATAAGTCCGACAAATTTAATTGCATGTTTGAAATTAATGGCGGACTTATGGAAGAGAGAAATGCAGAGTAAGAATGCAATGGAGATTGTAAAAAGAGGCGAGCTGCTTTATGAAAAATTCGTAAGCTTTGTATCTACTCTTGAAGATGTCGGGAAATATATTGACAAATCGCAGGAGTCATATTCGATGGCGGTTAAGCTTCTTAACAGCGGAAGCGGTCATTTGGTCGGACAGGCATTGAAACTGAAAAATCTCGGATTAAAATCAAACAAGGAAATTCCTCCATCGCTACTGCCTGATGATATAGATGCAGAGATTGATGATAAAGCGAAGCAGATTGAATAAAAAAAAATAATCACTATTCGTCATTCCATAAAAGTAACTTATAATATCCGGAATACGGATCCGGAAAATTATGAATAAAGATAAGCCGATAGAAAGAAAAGAATACCTCAAACCTCTGAGCAGGGAGCATCACCACGGATTGTTACTCTGCTGGAAGATCAGGACAGGTTTTGCGAAAGGCGTTTCCCCTGAAAGGATCAAAGCATACGCTGACTGGTTTTATAAAACATATCTTATTTCACATTTTGAGGCAGAAGAAAAATACGTTTTCCCGGTTTTAGGAAAAGAGAATGAACTTATCATAAAGGCAGTTGATGATCACAGACAGCTTACAGGTTTGTTTTCAGATAACGAGGATATTGAGAATTCATTAAAGAAAATTCAAACTAAACTGGAAGATCATATACGGTTTGAAGAAAGAATATTGTTCAATGAAATTCAAAATTCAGCTACTGAAGAAGAAGTCGAACTGATGCAGAAAATTCACAGTATCGAAAAATTTACTGAGAACACGAGTGATGAGTTTTGGAATACCTGATCAGAATTAAAAACTTAATAATCCAAAATCCTGATTTATAATAAATTAATACAGCTTGTCTCTAATTGAATCATTCAATTAATTTATAAAAATAAATATGACGCTTAAAGAATTTGTAACAAAATTTGACGTTCCGGATTCGATCGTTCTTCTTGAAGGTAAAAGAAAAGTTTTAAAGGAAGACGAAATGAAACTGACAGCTTTAGGCAAACTTCTTTCGGAAAAAACCAAACACATATTATTCCGAAGCGGCAATGCTGACGGCTCGGATTATCTTTTTTCAAAAGGCGTGGCTTCGTGGATAAAAAACGTTTACAGGTAATAACTCCGTATACCGGTCACAAGCAAAAAACAAACATGGCTTATGAGACAATTTCTCTGGATGAAATTGTGACATCTCTGGATCCAAAAGTAGTTTATGAATCTAAGAAGAATAAAAAAACCGAGAGTATGATAGAACCTTACATTAATAAAAAAATTAAAAATGACGGTAAAAAAGATTTTACCGTAAGCGCGGCTTATATAATCAGAGATACTGTAAAAGTGATTGGGAATAAAAACAATGAAGTAAAGCCATCTGCATTTGGAATATTTTATGACGATCTTAAATCACCAATGACAGGCGGTACAGGGCATACAATGAAAGTATGTGACAGCAGTAACGTGCCGAAAATAAATCAGACTGTATGGTTCAAATGGCTGGAAGAATAATTTAATTAGAGTTTGAATTATCTTTTGATGTTAATATTTTACGCAAAGTTTTATAAGTAATAAATAATTTAGTTTATAAATATTTCTGCATTTGAAAAGTTTAATTTAATTCTAATAGTGATATTGTTTGAAAATTTTTTTATAAGTTTTTTAAAATTTTAATAAAATAATAATTACAAATATTTATATATGAGATATTTTATACTGCTGTTTATAAATCTGATGTTATCGGAATCGCTGATATCACAGGAACTTGAACCAAGAAATTATTCAATACTTCCTATAGGTTTGAATGCAGCGGCGTTAGGTTATATATATTCGTCCGGAGATATAGTTTCAGATGCAACTTCTCCGATAAAGGATCTGGAATTAACTTCAAACACAATTGTAGCAAGTTATGTCAGAACTTTCGGTTTGTTCGGAAAGCTGGCTAGAGTACAGGCAATAGTACCGTATGTTTTTCTCGGAGGAGATCTTAAAGTAAACGGAAGAGATACTTCAGGAAGCAGAACAGGATTTGCAGATACAAAAATTAAATTCGGAATTAATCTTATAGGATCTCCTGCAATGGAACCAAGGGAGATGATGAAATTTTCGGAAAAATTTGTATTGGGAACAAGTGTAGTATTTTCATTACCTACAGGACAATATTACACAGAGAGATTAATCAATCTGGGATCAAACCGTTTTAGCATTAAACCGGAAATTGGAATGTCATATAAACTAGAATCTTTTTATTTCGAATTTTTTACCGGTGTCTGGTTTTTCACAAAAAATTCAGAATTTCTTAAAACCAATACAGTTACTCAAAACCCACTGCTTACTATGCAGGGACACATAAGTTATTTATTTCCGTCAAAGATCTGGATATCAGGAAATGTTGGATATTCCGGCGGCGGTGATTCTAAAATAAATGACGATGTTAAAAATGATTTTCAAAGAAATGTCAGATCCGGCGTAACATTGTCTGTGCCTTTTTCAATGTCACATTCTGTCAAAGCTTCCGTTAACACCGGAGTTACAACCAGAGTGGGCGGTAATTTTACAACTTTATCTTTGATCTATCAATACATTTGGTTCTGATATTCAGCCAAACCGGTTAATAAAATATATTTATTCAATTAACTGACAAATTATATTATTTAATAATTAAACGTTTAACAGATTTTTTTACTGAAATATAATATGACATTTAGAATTCTTTTTTAAAAATTTATCTCCGTATATTTTGCAAAAACATTACAAAATTCGATATCTTTTTGTTATGATTACCTGTGTAATCCTGATTTCCGGAAAATCTTATTCACAGGATAATATTGATTATTCAAAGCAAAAAGATTTAAAGGATGTTATAAGAAAAGTATTTGGATCGAAGAAAGATTCAATTGACCCGAGATTAAAATTTTCAGATAAGCGTGAAGCGTCTTTTACTTTTTTACCGGGGATAAGTTATAATCCTGCCACTGCATTTGTAATTGGTTTTAATGCAACTAAATCATGGTATCTGGGGACTTCTAAAAATACAAACAATTCATCGGCAAATCTTTCAGCTTCATACACAACAAAGAATCAGTTCAAGTTTTCTTTACAGCAAAATGTTTTTACTGATGATAATAAAATAAATTTTCAGGGAGATGCCAGACTCTGGCTTTTTGCACAAAACACATACGGGCTCGGTACGGCGACTAAACCTGATGATATTCAGGATATGGATTTTAATCTGATAAGATTTAATGAAAATATACTGATGAATGCAAAAAAAAATTTATATATAGGTATTGGGTATAGTCTCGAGTACTATTATAAAATTTCAACCGTTGACAGCAGCGGAATATTTAAGTATCCGAATGATCATGATGCTTACAGTAAACTTCACGGACTTGACAGCACGAAAAGCATCTCTTCCGGTCCTGTATTAAATTTTTATTATGACAGCCGGGATAATACGGTTAATGCATATAAAGGTGCTGTCGTTGATATTAAATATTATAATTACAACACAATATTCGGAAGTCATTCAAACTGGCAAAAAATAACATTAGATGCCAGAGCTTACGAATCATTAAATGAAAAAAAATCTCTTAAAATAGCAGCATGGGTTATGGGAACCTGGGTTTTAAACGGTCGGCCACCGTATCTTTCACTTACTTCCACGGGATGGGATAAATATAATACTTCAGGAAGAGGATTTATACAGGGAAGATTCAGAGGCAGACAGTTTTTATACGGAGAGATTGAGAACAGAATAGATCTGTCGCCAGACGGATTTATAGGAATGGTTCTGTTTGTAAATGCCACAACAGCAAGCGATCCGGACAGTAATTTAAAATTATTTGATGCAATAGAACCTGCAGGCGGTATAGGGATCAGAATTAAGTTTGATAAATATTCGAGAACAAATATCGGAATTGATTACGCAATTGGAAATTACGGTTCATCCGGAATATTTATGAGTATAGGAGAATTTTTTTAAATAATAAAATTAATCTTCTACTTTGTTTTGCCGCTGTAGTATATTCGTTTTGATAAAATTCCGATAATACTTTTCTGAAATACTAATCTCCTGCTTATCTCTTTTAATTTTTGTATTTTAACAATTAAAATTCCATATACCGCCCTTGTAGCTCAGGTGGATAGAGCAGCAGTTTCCTAAACTGCGGGCCGGATGTTCGAGTCATCCCAAGGGCACGTAAAATTCAAACAGACCTAAGATTTATCCGATCATTTATGAACAGCAGTAATAATAAAGTTGCATTGATAACCGGCGGCGCAAAAAGACTTGGTAAGTACATTTCTATTTCGCTTGCCGAATCCGGATATGATATAATATTAAATTACAATTCCAGCACACAAAAAGAATTGGAAAAGTTGCTGAAGGAGATTTCAGCAACAGGAGTAAAAGTCACACCGGTCAAATGTGATGTTACAAATATTACTGCTGTAAAAAAAATGTTCGCAGTAGTAAAAAAGAAATACGGCAAGCTTGACCTGCTTGTAAATAATGCAGCGATTTTTAAAAGAACGGAATTCACGGAGACATCGGAAAAAGTATATGACAGTTTTCTTGATACGAATCTGAAAGGAGTTTTTTTCTGCTGTCAGGAAGCAGCCAGGATCATGCTCAAAAGCGATAATAAGATAAGCAGGATCATTAACATTGCATCACTCGGAGCCATCGAAAACTGGACGGGATTTATTCCATATTCTCTTGCGAAAGCCGGTGTTATAAAACTTACAAAGCAGCTCGGTAAAAAACTTGCTCCTGATATACTTGTAAATGCAATTGCTCCCGGAACTGTCGAAATGGAAGATGATGAAAATGAATACATTGAAAATATAGAAAAGTATCCGATGAAAAAATTTGCCTGTCCGGAAGATATTGTCTCTCTAGTTAGATATCTTGCGATTGAAAATAAATATATTACCGGTCAGACAATTACAGTCGACGGTGGAAAGAGTCTGTGAAAACGTTCTGTAATAATTAACATTCGAAAATATTTTTTAATCTAAATTTATTAATGAAATTTTTAAACAAGTCGCCTAAAGCTTATCATGATCTGGATTTTTTAAATTCCCCTCAGGCAAGAGACATCAGAATACTGACAGAATATAAAGAACCGCTGGAAAGATTCCGAAATCAGAAAATTTTTAATACCGTAGTTTTTTTCGGATCTGCAAGGACATTACCGAGAAAGACAGCATTGAAAAATTTAAAAGAGATCAAAACTAAGATCAAGAATGACGGCAAAAATTCCGGAAAGATAAGCACATTACTTAAACGTGAACTTAAAAGCGCCGAAACAAATCTTATGATGTCAAAATATTATGAAGACACTGTAGTTCTGGCGCAAATGATGACGGAATGGGCAATGAGTCTCGGAAAACCTCACAAGTATGTAGTCTGTTCAGGCGGCGGACCCGGAATAATGGAAGCTGCAAATAAAGGAGCAATGAAAGCAAAGGGACTTTCTATAGGTTTAAATATTTCACTTCCGTTCGAACAGTATCCGAATCCTTATATTACACCTGAATTAAATTTTGAATTCCATTACTTCTTCATGAGAAAATTCTGGTTTGCGTATCCCGCTAAAGCTCTGGTAATAATGCCGGGCGGATTTGGTACTCTCGATGAACTAATGGAAATACTGACTCTTTTACAGACAAAGAAATTAAGGAAAAAAATCACAGTAGTGGTTTACGGTAAAGAATTCTGGGATAAAGTTATTAATTTGGAAATGTTTGCAGAGCTGAATGTAATATCTCCGGAAGATCTGAAGCTGTTTAAATTTGTTAATACTCCAAAGGAAGCTTTCGATTATCTGACGAAAGAGCTTACAAAAAATTATGTTAACAAGGTAATTATATGATCATAAGCATGACAGGTTTCGGAAGGTCAGAAGGGACTTTCAAAGGCAGAAAATATTATGCAGAGATCAGATCTGTGAACAACAAATACAGCGATATTGGTCTGAGATATCCAAGGCAGTTTGCTTCATATGATCTTGAGCTGAAAGAGATCATAAGAAAAAAGATCTCCAGAGGAAAAATAAGCGTTACAATAACTTCTGAAAATCAGGAGGCATCCGCAGGCATTATGAATATGGAACCCGGTATTATAAAAAAGTATGTATCTGATCTAAAGAAACTGAATGAAGCTGTTGGTTCGGATGAAAAAATAAAACTTGAACATATAATAAGCCTGGCGGGCATGTTCAGTCCTGAAGGTGTAACCGAGACCAGTGATTCCGAAAGGAAATTTTTATTCAAGCTTCTGGAAAATGCAGTGATTGATCTTAACAAAATGAAAAAGAAAGAAGGTGATTCATTAAAGAAAGATATCAGCGATAGAATTAATTTTATAAAAAAAGAATCGGAACGGATATCCGCGCTTTCAAACGGCAAAGCGGGACAAGTGAGGAAAAAGTTAAGGGAGAAGATCAATTCTATTTTAACAGATAAGAAATTAATTGACGAAAACAGATTGGAGACGGAGATCATTTTGTATTCTGAAAGAATTGATATTACCGAAGAGCTGATAAGATTAAAAAGTCATTTGAAATATTTTACAGATAACATAAAATCCGATGAGCTGTCGGGAAGGAGACTGAACTTTCTGGTACAGGAGATAAACAGGGAAGTAAACACAATTGCTTCAAAATCCATGGACGCGGAAATTTCTCAGAAAAGCGTTGAAATGAAAGAGGAGCTTGAGAAGATCCGGGAACAATTACAAAACGTCGAATAAAAATTAAATGCTTTTTGTCATAGCTGCTCCATCCGGAGCCGGTAAAACAACGATAGTTAAGGAAATTCTGAATCAAATTCCGGAGCTTGTATTTTCTGTATCCGCAACTACGAGAAAAAAACGGGAAAATGAAAAAGAAGGTGTGGATTATTTCTTTTATACTAAAGAAGAATTTCAGAATATGATTGACAGGTATGAGCTAATTGAGTATGAAATTATTTTCAAAGGGGATTATTACGGAACATTAAAGAAACCGGTGGAAGAGAATATAGCCGGCGGTAAAAGTATGGTATTTGATGTGGATGTTAAAGGAGCGCTGGCTATTAAAAAATTATACGGGAAAGATTCGGTTCTGATTTTTATAAAACCTCCTGATAATGATACATTAAAGGAGAGACTTAAAAAAAGAGCAACAGAAAGCGATGAACAGATAAATGAGAGAATAAAAAGGGTTGATTTAGAAATCGCAAAAGCCAAAGAATTTGATTATATTGTTTTAAACGAAAACCTTGAAAAGGCAATTGCTGAAGTAAAGCAAATAATATTAAGTAAAATAAATAAATAATATATGGCAATAGAAACATTAGACCTGGAGAAATTCGAGTCGAAAACCGCAAATCTATATGAATCAATAGTAGTAGCTTCAATGAGATCCAGACAGATCAATGATTCCATGAAACTGGAATTAAATCAGAAACTTGAACCGATAATAGCTAAGGAAACAGAAGACGATACTATTATGAATCAGGATAAACTCAATATTTCACTTGAGTTTGAAGTGAGAGAAAAACCGACCATTCAGTCTGTCCATGAATTAATGGAAGACCGTCTTAACTACAGATTCAAAAACGAAAAAGACAGTGAGTAAATAAGATCTTTAAAAATTTTAAACAATTTTAATATCCCGGCATTTTCGGGATATTTTTTTTATCGGAAAATATGCTTGAAGGTAAAAAAATTTTAATAGGTATATCAGGCGGTATAGCAGCTTATAAAATCTGTTATCTCGTCAGATATTTCATCAGACATGGCGCAGAAGTAAAAGTCATCATGACACCTTCGGCTGTTAATTTTGTTTCCCCTGTTACACTTTCAGCTTTATCAAAAAATGAAGTTATAATTAATATGTTCTCACCGCATGAGGATGTTTTCAAACTTGAAAAAGCGGAAACGAAGACATGGCATGTTAATCTCGGATTATGGGCTGATGTTTTTGTAATCGCTCCTGCGACTGCAAATACGCTGGCAAAGATCAATCACGGTATATGCGATAATTTTTTATTAACGGCAGTACTGGCTGCAAGATGTCCCGTCTTTCTAGCTCCTGCGATGGATGATGACATGATCAAAAATCCTGTTTCAAAAAATAATATAAAGTCATTGCAGGAGTACGGATACAGAATTATTGAACCCGAATATGGTGAGCTTGCCAGCGGACTTACCGGCGAAGGAAGAATGGCTGAACCGGAAAAAATATTTGAAATTTTAAAAGAGTTTCTGACCCGGCGAAACGATCTTAAAGGAAAGAAAATTCTAGTTACAGCGGGACCGACTGTTGAATTTCTTGACAGAGTAAGATTCATTACAAACTCATCCACCGGAAAAATGGGATTTGAAATTGCAAGAGCAGCAAATGACAGGGGAGCGTCGGTTACTTTAGTGACCGGACCTGTTGGTTTAAGTGATATTCAGGGAGTAAAAAGAATTAATGTTAAGACAGCGGATGATATGTTCAAGGAAGTCAAGTCGAATTACAAAAATAAGGATCTCATAATAATGTCTGCGGCGGTTGAAGATTTTGTCCCGGTGAATACAGGCAGCGGCAAGATAAAGAAAGAAGAGAAGGATACTTTTATATTTGAATTCAAAAGAGCGGTGGATATTCTTCAGTATATCGGTGAAAGGAAAAAGAATTTTAAACTTATAGGATTTGCGCTTGAAACTAATAATGAAATTGAAAATGCACGCGCAAAGCTGAAGAAAAAAAATCTTGATATGATCGTCTCCAATAATCCTGACAGCGACGGTTCGGGATTCGGGACTGATACGAATAAAGTAAATCTTATCACTTCAAAGAACATCGAAAGTCTTCCGCTAATGAGCAAGTATGATGTTGGCAATGCAATACTTGATAAATATCTTAAAATGAAATGAAGCAGGATAAATTAAATATTGTAAAAGATATTTATGAGCATATTCAGTTTCTGAAGAGATATAATTTATTCCCTTTGCAAAATGACGGATTAATGTTAACTGAAGCGCTTAAGAATCTTGAAAATTTTGATATGAACGAAACAGTTGAATCCGGGAAATTGAAATTTAATTCTGCCTCAATGATCAGTCAGGAAACAGATATTGTTTCGGAAAAAGTTGTGGGTTTTAATCCGGTAAAGAAAGAGGGATTGAAGAATGAAGCGGCGGAGAAATTTGAAGAAAAAAAAATTGATAAGGAAAAAATAAAAGACGGTAAACCGGATTTTACTGAAATAAATAAACTGAAAGATACGGTTAGTAACTGCTTTAAATGCAGAGATCTGTCTCAATTGAGAAACAATGTTGTATTCGGAAGCGGAAATGAAAATGCTGATCTGGTAATAGTCGGCGAAGCGCCGGGAGCTGAGGAAGATAAGCAGGGATTACCTTTCGTAGGCAGAGCAGGAAAATTACTTACTGATATTCTTAAAGCAATTAATTTTTCAAGGGAAGAAGTTTATATCTGCAATATTCTCAAATGCAGACCGCCTGAAAACAGGAATCCGATGGCGGATGAAATTGAAAACTGCGAACCATATTTGTTCAATCAGTTGAAACTCATTAAACCCAAATTAATTCTTTCTCTCGGTACTTTTGCATCTCAGACACTGCTCAGATCAAAAGAGCCATTAGGAAAGCTGAGAGGAAGATTTCATTCTTATGAAGGAATAAAAATGATGGTTACTTATCATCCGGCAGCGCTGCTGAGAAATCCCGCCTGGAAAAAACCTACATGGGAAGACGTACAGATGCTCAGGGCGGAATATGACATTATGAAAAATAATTAAACAAAAATTTATTTAAAATTTTTTAATCAGAAATTGAAAAAAATATCTAAATATAAAAACAAAACTTTATTACTTGATAAGCCGGTCAATGAAGAAATGGAAACTGAGCATACCGGGAAAATCCCGCCAAATGCTCAGGACCTTGAGACTAAAATTCTGGGTTCAATTCTGATTGACAACAGTGTTATCAATGATGTCTTTGAAATAATTGACTCCAAACATTTTTACAGAAAAAAGAATGAATATGTATTTGATGCAATTAAAAACCTCGATCAAAAGAAAGAACCTATAGATCCGAGTACATTGAAAGAAGAGCTTCAGTTAACGGGGAAACTGGATATTATAGGAGGTATAGAATTTATTATAGATCTGACATCTTCTGTTGCTACTTCAGCAAATGCAAAGTATTATTCAAGAATTGTTCTTGAAAAATATTTACTGAGAAATCTGATCTCAATTTCTTCAAGTATTGCAGACAAATGTTTTAATCCGACATCCAATACATTTTCAATTTTAGACGAAGCCGAACAAAGAATACTTGATGTATCCGAATCACTTTCAAAGAAGAAAGTTATTTCTGTCAAAGATGAAATAGACAATCTGATTAACATGCTGGCTGAGCAGAAAGAAAACAAAAGCGGGCTTGTAGGTATTCCTACCGGATATTCAAGACTTGATGATCTTACGGCCGGTTTTCAGAATTCGGAATTAATAATAATTGCCGGGAGACCTTCTCACGGAAAGACAGCATTATCCATGAACATAGCGCGAAACGCCGCAGTCGATCACGGTAAATCAGTTGCTATCTTTAGTCTGGAAATGTCATTCAGGGAACTTATACTGAGAATGCTTTCAGGTGAAGCGAGAGTAAACGGTAAAAATCTTAAAACCGGAAAAACAACTACGGATGAGTGGAACAGGGTTATAAAAAGCTTTCATAAACTGAAAACGAATTTATATATTGACGATACAAGTGAGCTGTCAATACTTGAGATCAGGGCAAAAGCGAGGAAGATGAAAAAGGAATTCGGCATTGATATGATCATTGTTGATTATCTCCAGCTTGTAAAAGGTCCTGAGGCTGCCGAAAGAAGAGACCTCGAGGTTGCATATGTTTCCAGAGGATTAAAAGCTCTTGCGAAGGAACTCGAGATCCCTGTAGTTGCATGTGCACAGCTTAACAGAGCTATTGAGCAAAGAGGAAAGGAAAAGAGGCCGCAGCTTGCCGATCTGAGAGAATCAGGCTCTATTGAACAGGACGCAGATGTTGTAATATTTGTTCACAGACCTGCAATGGGGAAGAGTCTTAACAGGGATGATCCGGATTATCTTACAGAATTAAGAAAAGCGGAAATTATTATAGGCAAGCAAAGGAACGGACCTATAGATGATTTTGAACTTGTATTCTTAAACGAATATGCGAAATTTGAAAACATGGATCATCATCCAGTTATTGAAATTCCCGGATATGTGAAATCCGATGATCCTTTTTAAAATAAATGAATTTAGATAAAAAAAAACCCGGTACAGTTAAGTAACCGGGTTTTTTTATTAAGAATTAATCCTATCAGGATTTCTTTTCATCCTTCTTTTTTGAATCGCATTTTGTACCGTCTTCACATTTACCCTGAAGACCTTTTTCTTTAACAGAAGCTGCAATGATTTCAGGATTTGTTTCATCACCTGAATACATAACTTTTACGCTTGTCATTTTGGAGACATTACATGTTTCTCCGTAAACAACTTCTTTAACGCCGCTGATTCCCATCAGATTTCCGGTCATTTCTGTTTTACAGCCATCACAATGAATTTTATCAGTAACGAATTCATAAGCAACAAATCCAACAAGATCATCATCGGAAGTGTTACTTGCGCTGCTCATTTTAGTTTTATCGGAGCATTCGCTTTTGGATTCAGTCATTGTACCGGCTGTTTTTGTGCAGGATGAAGAGCAGTCTTTCTTGTCTTTATCGTCTGCAATTAAATTATTGTTCTGAACATAAAAAATACTCAGAGCAACGATAACAACAAGTGAAGCAATTAAGATCAGTTTCTTTTTCATTTTGTTATTGTTTAGTTTATAAAAATATATTTAAAATTGATTATTGCTGAGTTTCATCTTCCAACGTATGTATTTCTATATTAATTTCACTTTTATTGTTATTTCTTTTATTTTTTTTACAGTCTGTATTATTCTTTATTTCTCTGTCTATATTAATATTTATATTTTTATTTGAATTTGTGTAAACTTTTTTATTATTTTTCGATTTAATTTTAAACTCTTTTTTGGATTTATATTTATGAGAGTATTGATATTGCCTGTCTGAACATTCATCTGAAATAACTACTATGCAGTTTTCTGAATCTAAATTTTCATCACTGTATTGAGTAGCAGTCCCAATCTCAAGATCAGAATTTTTTGAACCGGTTTCTTTTGTTTTACCCTTAACTTTGTTTTTTAATTTTGAATTTACATTATACACATAATTATATTCAAAACCGTTGCCGTTTACAATATCCTTATTTACAGATGCTGAAAAACATTCTTTATTGATAACCGATCTTTGTAATCGCTGAGTAGTGTTATTATCAGCTGTCGTATTATTCAGACTTTTACTTTTTCTGAGTTCGACAGGTTTGTCTTTTTTCTTTAAAAGGTTATTCAATTCAGCAGTAAAGTCAACATTTTTGTCAGGAACCGGCTTCTTTGTTTTTGCCTGATTCTCTTTATTGTAATCTGATATTCCGCTTTCTGCAAAAGCATTTAACGGCGTTATCCTGCCTTTAGACTTCCTGAATATTTTTTTGACTGAAGCTATTTTTTGAGGGTTATTGAAATTTGATAAAGCATCATCGCCGTTTAAAGGCACATTTATTTCCAGCTCATTTGCAGTGAAAACTTCATTGAAAGATTTTTCAAGGTCAGTACTGAATTGATAATAAATGAACCCGGCTAAAAGGGAAACAATCACAGAAGACAGATAATTTTTTTTATACTTCATAGCAATTGTTAATACATTAAATAATCCCGTTTTTTATTAATGCTAATATACAATTTTAAAACAAAAATTAAAATAATTTTTTAAAACTAATTTTATGAGAAATGTTATCCTGAATTTAGCATAATGAATGATCTATAATGATATTAAATTTTAAAACGTGTCTTCTTCGGCAAAGTTAAATGAATTCTTTTCCAAACCTCTACTTGATCCTTTTTATAGCAACAAGAGTTCTGTCATCAGAATATTTCCCCTTTGTTGAAAACTTATTAACGTCCTGTATGATCTTGCCGCAAATTTCCTTTGCATTTAAATCTTTATTATCCAGTAAGATCTGCTTTAATCTGTCATCTCCGTAAAATAAAAATTCTTCATTCGTTGCCTCCACAATTCCGTCCGTATAAAGCAACAGTATATCATTCTTCTTGAAATTAATACTGTCCGAATAATATTTCTGATACGGGGCAGGACCAAGTACGGGACCGGTAGTTGATAAAAATTCTGTCTCACCTTTCTCTGAATTATAAAATATAGGCGGGTTTTGTCCTGCATTAACATACTGGCAAAGTCCTTTTCTGTCCTTTATAAGCTCACAATAAAAAAGAGTAACAAATCTTTCATAAGGAAACGTCTCATATACAAGATTATTGATTTTTTTAACCATCGTAGTAAGTTTGATCTGAAATTCAACACCCATTCTTAAAGCTCCCGAAACATACAGCGCCTGCGCAGCTGCGGATATTCCTTTTGAAGCCGCATCTCCTACAGCTATACCAACTCTTTCCTTGTCTTCGCTTTCTAAGTAATCAAAAAAATCTCCTCCTACTATCTTATCAGGAATTGACAAACCGAACATTTCGAAATTACCGAATTTCATTTCATGATCAGGAAGAATGCTTTGTTGAATTTCACGGGCTTTGTTAAGCTCAAGAATATTCTCCTTTGCGGAAGATTCGATCCCTTTACTCCTTATTATAGAGCTGAGCGTCATACTGATAATATTCAGTGTATTTAAAAGATCATCTTCTATAAATTTTGCATTCAGCGCAATAAGATATTCATACAGATAGAAATTTTCATCTTTGTCATCTTTGAATTTAAATCTTTCTCCGACTCCGGTTGCGGAGTAATGATAAATTCCTTTGTCAATAAGATATTCATCGGTTTCCTCTGCAATAACAGATCTGTATAGACCGACATTCTTAAACATCGGATACTGGTAAACGCTTAGTTCGTAATTTTTTTCGATTAGATCCACATCGCCCATTTGTTCGAAAAGTGAATATGAAGATTTCTCTTTATTAAGTACCCATAATCTTCCTCCGATTATTTTTATTTCCTCGTCTCTGATAATTTGCTTAAGGACATATGTGAGAAGCTCTTCATCATTATTAATTTTCGGCGCTTCCTTTACAATGTTTTCAATTGTTCTGAATAGTTTTTTTTGTTCCATATGTTTTTAGAAATAAATTATTGTTTAGTTTTAAATGACTTCTTAAGATTATTCCTTTCCATATAAATATCGCCCAGCTCTGCGCCGACTACAAGCACCAATGAAACATAATATATAAAAAAGATACTAATTACAATTGTAGCAAATGCTCCGTAGATCCTGTCATAACTTGCAACATTCAGAATATAAAATCCAAAAAGATATTTAAGCAGCTCAAAAAATATTGCGGTTACAAATGAGGAGTAAAATATAACTTTTTTGTTGATCTTCCAGAAAGGAACAAATATATACAGTATGTAAAAAAGACAAAAAGAAATTATAAATCCAAGTATAACCGGAACCATTTTCTGAAAAAAACTAAGATCAATATATTCACCGAATAAACCCTGAGAATAAGTTTCAATAATCGGAACTATGCCGGTGATTGCAAGAGATAACAGAAGCAGAATAAGTGAAATAATGACAAGAAAAAAATCCCTGATCTTTTCTTTCAGTAAACTTTGTTCGGCATCGACTTTAAAAACTTTTTTCAATACTTCTCTTAAAGCGCTGAATACGCCGCTCGCAGTCCAGAATATACCTATTATACTCGCTATTCCGGTAATGAAAGTATTGGATGTAAGCTCTTTTGTTTTATCTATTAATTCAAATATTATCCGCTCTTTATACTGACCCGGAAGCGGTACAAAGCTGTTGATATAATCAATTAATTTTTTCTGAACGGTCTCACTGTCAAGATAAATGCCTAAGAAAGTAAAAATAAGCAGTGCGAACGGTATAAGACAGATCAGAATATTAAATGATATACCGGAAGACATTATCCATATATGATCATGATCAAATTTATAAAGGAGTTTATCGGAATAATAAATTATTCTTTCGGCATACTTATTCTTTTTGATCCGGTCAATAAAATTTTTCATTCTCAAAAAAGTTTACCGCAGTTATTTTCCACCTCATCAATAAAATCAGTGTTGTAAATAATCCCGCTAAAATTCAGGATCTGATCGCTTGTTATTGTATCTTCCTTTATATGTTTTGAGAATTTTCTGATATATGAATACGCTTTTTCCGTTCCTGCGCCGCTTTTAAGCGGTCTTAAAAAATCCAATCCCTGCGCTGCGCATAAAAACTCTATTGATATAATATTTTTCACGTTATTAATCACATCATAACATTTTATTGAAGCGACTGATCCCATTGAGTTATGATCTTCCTGATTAGCGCTGGTAGGAATTGAATCTACAGATGCGGGATGACATAATACTTTATTCTCGCTGACAAGTGATGCAGCAGTGTATTGCGCGATCATCAGACCTGAATTTAATCCTCCTTTAATTATAAGGAATCTCGGCAGTCCGCTCAGACTACCGTCAAGAAGTCTTGCAGTCCTGCGCTCGCTGATATTACCGAGTTCGCTGACTGCAATTGCCAGGAAGTCTGCAATAAACGCAAGCGGCTCACCGTGAAAATTTCCTCCTTCTATATGTTCGCCTGATTCAGGAAATAAAAGCGGGTTATCGGTGGCAGAATTTATTTCCGTCTCAAGAACTTTTTTACAATGCGAAATTGTATCCTTCACTGCGCCGTGTACCTGCGGCATACATCTAAGTGAATAAGCATCCTGCACTTTACCGCAGTCTCTGTGAGATCTCATTATCTCACTGCCTTTCAAAAGTTTTCGTAAATTTGCTGCAGATTTCTTTTGTCCGGGATGCGGCCTTACTGACTGAAGTTTATCCGAAAAAGCTTTATCCGTTCCGCGCAACGCATCAAGTGACATGCTTCCTGAAATGTCGGCAAGCTTTGAAATATATTCAGCATCGAAAATTGATTTGCAGATATACGCTGACATCATCTGCGTTCCGTTTATCATTGCAAGTCCTTCCTTGGCGGAAAGTTCAAACGGCTTTAACTTTTTCGATTTCAAAGCAATACTGCTTTTTGTAATATTACCGTTTAATTTACATAACCCTTCACCAATTAAAAGGAGCGCAAGATGAGACAGGGGAGACAGGTCACCTGAACTACCGACAGAACCTTTTGAAGGTATCAGCGGGACTATACCGGAATTAAATATTGAAATTAATCTTTGTATAAGATCAGGTCTTACACCTGAATAACCCTTTGCAAGAGAGTTTATTCTAAATAGCAGCATGAGCCTTGCGATTATATCAGGAATGAATTTCCCGACTCCTGCTGAATGTGACAGTATTAAATTTCTTTGTAATATTTTAGAGTCTTTCTGTGATATTTTAACATCTTTAAATTCGCCAAAGCCTGTAGTTACTCCGTAGATCACTTCATTTTTCGCAATCCATCTTTTTACCATTGCCGCAGAAGCTTTGATATTTTTTTCGGCTGATTTCTGCAGCTTGATCTTCTGACCTGACATAACTATCTGAATCGAATTTTCAACCGTAAGATTGCTGCCGTTTATAGAAAATAATTTATTTTGCATTAAGTAATATACAAATGAAGCATAGAATTTTAAAGATATAAAAAGGCATTAATAGTGAGGCAGATGATATGATATAAGGATGAAAATGAGTTAAGCGGATTTAAGTAATTTCATATTATTGATATAATCTTCTGCATCATTTCTGCTGTTAAACCAATGAGAAGATTCGACGGATTTAAAAAAAAGAAATTTTTTAACAACATTGACGATCCACATTGCCGGATCTGAATATCTGTTAATTAATTCAACCGTCTTTCCGTTTACAGAAAATTTCTTGTGAAAATCTTTCATAACTTTATTGATAATTTATACAAATTTTATCTATATAAATACATCAATGTTTGTGCTTCACTGAGTGTTATCTTTAAAAAACAATAGACCTATAAAAAAATTTTTAATAGAGTAATAAATGGATATTAAAATAATTTCGCATCAGATAATTTGAACAAAATAAAAACTCATCCGTAATAAAGTCATTTGAAAAATTGAAAAATTGAAAAAGAAAAGATTGATAAAAAAAATTTACGATTTTTATTCTGATGATCTAACTTCTAAAGAACTTGAAAACACACTTTTTCGTGAGACTCCCGTCAGATACAGATATTATTTAAAAGAACTTGAAAAGTCCGGTGATATTCAAACCGGCAAGCGCGGATTATTTTCCAAAATAAAAACATTTACAAAAGCATTTCTGGTAAAGCTTTCACCGGTTATAAGAATTTTTTATACTGCAGCAATAGCAGGGTTTATCTTTGCATGGCTGTCAGAAAACTGGAATTTAGCCGTACTTACCTTTTTAATTATAAATTTTATACTGATCTATGAAATTGCTGAAAAGCTAACTTCACGGGACGAACTAAAAGTAGCAAGAGATCTGCAGATAAGTCTTATACCTAAAGAACCTCCGCATGATGATTATTTTGAGATCTCATATTATTATGAAACTGCGAAAGTTGTAGGCGGGGATTTTATTGATTTTATTAATAAGAATGAGAATGTTTATTATATTTCCACCGGCGATATTTCCGGGAAAGGAATGTCGGCGGCTTTATATATGATCCAGGTCAGACTTATGATGAGACAGCTGTCGGATCAATTTGATAATCCTAAATCTGTGCTGAAAGGACTCAATAAGAACGTTTTCAGACATATTAAAAAAGGGCTCTATTTCAGCTCAATATTAACAGAAGTAAACCGCAATAAACTGAAAATATGCAGAGCAGGTCATTCGCCAGTTCTTCTTTATGAAAAATCCACCGGTATCTGCCGTGAGATCAGACAGAACGGTATGGCTGTCGGACTTTGCGAAGGAGAGCTTTTTGACAATTCACTTGAAGAAATAGAAGTCGAAACACATTCAGGAGACATTGTATTTTATTATTCCGACGGACTGACCGAAAGTATGAACAGTCAGAAAGATGAGTTCGGACTGGACAAAGTTAAGGAATTATTATGCGGAAATTTTTTCAGATCTGCTGAAGATCTGAAATCAATATTTCTTTCTGAGATAAACAAATTTATAGGATACTCCGAAGTTCATGATGATATCACATTAATAATTCTAAAAGCCAAATAATATATTTTAATACTACTTACCATATCTACTTCATAAATTTTCAATTCTCTTCAATTCGTTGTTTGATGTAACCTCATTAACTTTAAGCAAGTTAACGTAAAATCTCTACTGAAGAATTATAGCCCTCTAATTATAGCTTGTAAATTATGCATAATAGAGAAATACCTTAAAGTAAAACTTTTAATAAAATAGGTTTTTATTTTAATTTTTTTTTTTTATTTTAGCAGACTTAAAATTTTTTTAATTAATTAAACGAAAGGAATCATATTATATCATTTCTATGGATTTTTATCTTTACTCCTGAGTTTTTTAATCCAGCAGATTAAATTTCCTTTTTCTATACCCAAAATAGAAATAGCAATGGTGTAAAAAGGTATGAAAACAATAAATATAGTTTCTATTGGTGTTTCATATATTTTAACTGCACTTTCTTTTCTCTTCAGCATCACATCTAATGCTGAGCCGGTATCTGAACTCAATTCAACCGGAATTACTTCTACAACTACATTATATAATTTTCCGGGAAATCTTCAGCTTTATGCAAGGGACAACTTTGATTCAGCTGAAGTTACTTATTCCGGCAAAGTAAATTCCGCCGGATATGATTCTGTATATGTGGAAGTTTTTAAGAATGCTTCTATTTGGAAAAGAAAAGGATCTAAATTAATATATGCAAACGGTTCAGCTGTATTTGATCTGAAACAAAAGATACATTCGGAACTTTCAGAGTATCATTTTAAACTGTATCTGAAAACAGGTTCCTCAAGCGTATTGATAAGCAAGGCAGACAGTGTGGTCTGCGGAGACATATATTTAATCGGCGGTCAGTCGAATTCACACCCGACCGATGCTCTTATGACTTATAAAAATGAATACTGCAGATCTTTCGGAATTCAGACTCTTAATTATAATTCCTTCCCATACAATCCCGGTGATACCCTCTGGGGTCTCTCAAATGCGGACGGAGCTGTAAGAGTATTCAGCGGACCTCATAACGTCGGAATTTGGGGACTGGAAATGCAGAGAATGATCAAGGAAAATTTTGGTATTCCCACCGCTATTATTAACGGAGGTGCAGCCGCGTCTACAATTGAAAACAATCTCAGAAACAATAATAATCATGCTGATATAAATACTATTTACGGCAGACAATTGTACAGATCTCAAAAAGCGGGAATTACAAATAAAGTCAAAGCAATACTCTGGTTTCAGGGTGAATCAAACGGTACACTTTCCTGGCAGAATTATAAACAGAATTTTCAGACTTTATATAATCAATGGAGTCAAAACTATCCGGGCTTTAAATATACTTATGTATTTCAGACAAGACCGGGCTGTTCGGAACAGTATGCAAGTCAGCTTAGAGAAGTGCAGAGAAATTTACCTGAATCTATTTCAAACCTTGAAGTTTTATCTACCTCAGGACTTCCATTTTTTAGCGGATGTCATTATCAGTATTGGGGCTATAAGAATATCGGTACAGTAATTTTCAGATATGTGAGCCAGAAATTTTATTCACCTGTAGATACTAACGGAATGCGCGGACCGAATGTGAGAACAGCATTTTACACCAATGCGCAAAAAAATGAAATTGCAGTTTTGTTTAATAACTCATCAGTTTCTTACTGGCCTGCGGATTCTCTCGGTCAGAGCATGAAAAATTATTTTTATCTTGACGGACAAACAAGTAAAGTTTCTTTAGGTTCTAAGTCGGGCGATACTATAAAATTAAAACTTTTCACTTCAAGTAACGCAACTAAACTGACTTATCTGCCGACTGTCTGGACTCATATAGATTCGGCAGTATATCTCGGTCCGTTCTTAAGAAATACCAAAGGTATAGGAGCATTTTCATTTCATGATTTCCCTATAACAAACAATCCTCTGACTTACATAAATTTAAAACTATCCGCGGAAGGAATGTATAACCAATATCAGGGAAGATTGAATCTGTCTGATACTTTTACAGCGTATATTAGAAATAACTTCTTCCCTTACCTGATAAGAGACTCTGCAAAGATCACAATTGATTCACTGAATTTTACCGGAAGTTTCAATACAACTGATTTGTCCACAGGGTATTATTATTTTGTAGTAAAGGGTAAGAACACAATAGAAACATGGAGTAAAAGCGGCGGAACTTACGTTCAAGCGGGAAAAATAATTAATTATGATTTCAGATCATCCGCCTCACAGGCTTATGGAAATAATCTGAAGCGGATAAACAATATGTTTTGTATTTACAGCGGTGATGTAAACAGAGACGGATTTATTGATCTGACTGATATGCTGAGAATAGACAATGATGCTATTAATTTACTGACTGGTTACAATGATACTGATATTGACAGAGACGGAATAGTAGATCTGAGTGATCTTTTAATTGCAGATAACAATGCAGGTAATTTTGTGGTCAAACGAACACCATAGTAGATACTTAAAATATTCCCTTTAAAGATTTTAATTTTAATCCCGGTATTATGCCGGGATTTTTATTTGTATATTGCATTAAATTTTAAACATAATTTAATTAAATTCATAAAAATTTTCAGATAATCAAATCAATTTTCTTATGGAAACAATAAATGAATCCGAAGTAAAAGTTCAGGATGCAAATACAAAAAACGAAGATTTTCTTCCTTTGAAAAGAATTGATCACCTCGAGTTTTACTGCGGGAATGCAAAGCAGTCGTCATTCTTTTATCAGTATGTAATGGGCTTTGATCTTACAGGTTACTCAGGACTCGAAACCGGAAACAGGGAAAAGACATCTTACTTGCTTGAGCAGGGTAAAATAAGATTTGTATTGTCTTCACCGCTTACAGATGATAATTTTATTGCCGAGCATCATAAAAAGCACGGTGACGGAGTAAGGGATATTGCAATGGAAGTGGATGACGCGACCAAATCATATTTTGAAACCACAAGCCGGGGCGCAAAAGGAGTTCTCGAACCGACTGAATTCAAAGATGATAACGGAGTTATAATCAGATCTGCTATTCAAACTTACGGTGATACAATTCATTCATTTGTCGAAAGAAAAAATTATAAAGGATTGTTTATGCCGGGATTTGTCAGCGCAGCACATAAAGCAGTAAAAGGAATTAAAGACACCGGTCTGAAATCAGTTGACCACATTGTCGGTAATGTCGAGCTTGGTACAATGAATGAATGGGTAAAATTTTATGCGCATACAATGGGTTTCAATCAGCTTATATCTTTTGATGATAAGGATATATCAACAGATTACACTGCGCTGATGAGTAAGGTAATGCAGAACGGCACCGGTAAGATCAAATTCCCGATCAATGAACCGGCAAAAGGAAAGAAGAAATCTCAGATCGAGGAATATCTTGATTTTTATAAATCAGCCGGGGCGCAGCATATTGCAATGTCTACCGGAAATATTCTTGAAACTGTCAATGAACTAAAGAGCAGAGGTCTGGAATTTCTGACAGTGCCGACTTCATATTACAGGGAACTTGAAGCAAGAGTCGGAAAGATCGATGAAAACATTTCAGATCTTGAAAAGCTCGGCGTTCTCGTTGACAGGGATGAAGACGGGTATCTGCTGCAGATATTTTCAAAACCGATCGAAGACAGACCTACTGTTTTTTTTGAAATAATTCAGAGAAAAGGAGCAAGGAGTTTCGGTAAAGGAAATTTTAAAGCTCTGTTTGAAGCGATTGAAAGAGAGCAGGAGCTGAGAGGAACACTATAGTCAATTTCAAATTTCAAATTTCAAATTTCAAATTACAAATAATTAATTAGGAATTAGGAATTAGGAATTAAGAATTACAAGTTGATAGTTTCAAGTTACGCGTTGCGGGTATAAAAAATTTATGCAGTGGTATTAAAATAGTTTTTGGTGAATTAAAAAAATAATAAAGCAGAACATTAAATTATTAAATTAAAAATCAAAGGGCTTAAGAAAAATTTTAAGCCCTTTTCAAATAATATAAAACTATAAATGAATTTCAGGAAAAGAACTCATACATGCGGAGAGCTGAATATTAAAAATGAAAATAAAGAAGTAACACTGAACGGTTGGGTCTCAAAAAAAAGAGATCTCGGAGGATTACTGTTTATAGACCTTCGGGACAGGTACGGTATTACTCAGCTTAAAATAATTCCGGAAAATAAAGATATTTATGATACAGCCCTGAAACTCGGTCAGGAATATGTCATTTCGGCAAGCGGGAAAGTTTTAAAACGTGAAAGCATAAATAAAAATATTCCTACAGGTGAGATCGAAATAGAACTTACAGGTATTGAAATATTAAATGAATCGGAAGTCCCGCCGTTTGTAATTGAGGATGATGTAAAAGCGACTGATGAACTCAGATTGAAGTACAGATATCTTGATCTGAGAAGAAAATCTCTTACGGATAATTTTATAATCCGTAATCAAGCGTATCAGATAGTTCATAAATATTTTGAAAAGCATAATTTTATAGAAGTAGAGACACCAATGCTTATGAAATCCACTCCTGAAGGAGCGAGAGATTATCTTGTTCCGTCGAGAGTACATTACGGAAAATTTTACGCTCTGCCGCAGTCTCCTCAGTTATATAAGCAGATATTAATGGTGTCAGGATTTGACAGGTATGTTCAGATCTGCAAATGCTTCAGGGATGAAGATCTGAGAGCAGACCGTCAGCCGGAATTCACACAGATCGATCTTGAGATGAGCTTCGTGGGTCAGGATGATGTGTTTGAAATTGTTGAAGGGATGTTTAAAGAAATATGGAAAGAGATTAAAGGAATTGATCTGCCGGAGAGATTCACAAGAATGTCATATGATGAAGCGATGAGCACTTACGGCAGCGATAAACCTGATCTAAGAATTACAGGTGATATGAAAATTGTGAACTTAACAGAAACCGTAAAAGGGTCTGAGTTTAAAGTGTTTAATGACGCGCTTGAATCCGGAGGTATCGTCGCCGGAATAAAATTGTCTTCGAAGGAAGTTTCCAGAAAAATCATTGACGGTCTTACTGAATTTGTAAAAAAATCCGGATTCGGCGGACTTGGATATCTGAAATTTAATCCTGACGGCACTGTACAGTCTCCTGTTGTGAAATTCCTGAATGAAAATATCATAGAAAATATCAAAAAAAAATTCTCTACTGAAAAAGGAGATACAATTTTTATTTTAAGCGGAGAAAAAATGAAGGTGTTTCAGACGCTTGGGCAATTGCGTCTTAAACTTGCAGAGGACTTCGGACTTACAGACAAATCCAAGTATGAATTTGTCTGGGTGATTGATTTTCCGCTGTTCAGATATGAAGCTGATGATAAAAGATTTTATGCAGAGCATCATGTCTTTACTATGCCTAAGGATGAGTATATAAAATTTCTTGACAGTAAAGATGTAAATGAAATAGAGAGCATCCGCGCGAACTGTTATGATCTCGTGCTGAACGGGCATGAAGTTATAAGCGGAAGCATCAGGATACATAAACCAGAATTACAGAAAAAAGTATTTGACATAATCGGATTAAGTGATGAAGAAGCAAAAATGAAATTCGGTTTTATACTTGAGGCGTTCAGATACGGCGCGCCGCCGCACGGAGGAGCTGCTGTCGGCTTTGACAGGATCATTGCAATACTCTGCGGATTGAATTCCATTACAGATACAATCGCTTTTCCCAAAACATTGAAAGCTTCTTCGCTGATGGATGAATGTCCGAGTGAAGTAAGCAAGGAACAGCTTGACGAACTTGGTATTGAGATCAAACAAAAAAAGTGATATGCGGGATTATATGAGTTAAGGATCTGAAGAATTAAAGTAAGAAAAGATCTGATGAGTTTGTAATATGCAGAAATAAATTTATTAAGTTGATTTCAGAAGAGTATAATTCAACTGAAAGAATGTATTATCAAATCTGATTTTATTGGCGGTCACATGACCGCTGTTAAACTGCAGATACTATTTCTGTCTGAATCAATTTAAAATTATCAAAGTTAATTAACAGAATGAAACGTCTTACTGAAATAATGTTTTCCGGGCTTTCCGTAGAAGACGGACTTTCCAACAGTTCAGTAAGCAGCGTTATGCAGGATCGTCTTGGATTTATGTGGTTTGGAACACAGGACGGATTAAACAGATATGACGGATATGATTTTAAGATCTACAGAAATGATAATCAGAATGAATTTAGTCTTAGCAATAATTTAGTAAACATTATATATGAGGACAAAGCCGGAACGTTATGGATAGGAACTGACGGAGGTTTAAATGTATATGACAGGGACCTGGACTGTTTCAGAAAGACCGGAATTTTTGATCAGCTGAAAATTGCCGGTCCGGTAATTATAAAAACTATTTTTGAAGACATTGATGAAAAGCTCTGGATCGGAACATACGGCAGCGGACTTATTTGTCTGGACAGAGATAGAAATTTTATAGATTGTTTTAAACATGACCGGGATAATGAATGCAGTATAAGCGGTGACAGAATATCTTCTGTAATTCAGGACAGACACGGGACTATTTTTATTGGAACATGGGGAAAAGGACTGAATATGCTCGGAAGAGGCGGGAATGAATTCAGGAGATTTATGAATGAAGCTGATGATGATAGTAGTTTGTCGGAGAATAAAGTTGATTCTTTGTATTGTGACAGGGAAGGAGATCTGTGGGTAGGGACGACAAACGGGCTGAACAGGTGTGGTAAGGGGGAAAACGGTTTTAACCGTTTTTCGCACGATGCTGCCGACGAATTTTCTTTGAGTAACAGACTGGTTTCTAAAATGTGCGAAGACAAAAAAGGAAATCTCTGGATAGGTACAAAGGAAGGCGGAATAAATATTTATGACAGGGACAAAAACAGATTTCACCATCTGAAAAATGATAAGGATAATCCATACAGTCTTGGAAATAATTCAGTACTTGATATTTACTGCGACCGTTCCGGCATTATCTGGGTTGGAACTTTCGGCTCAGGTCTGAGAATTTACAAAAACCAGTCTAAGAAATTTTATCACTTCTTCGAAAATAAATCCGGCCAAAATAGTTTAAGCAGTAATAAAATTTCGTGCTTTGCCGAAGACAAAAATGGTAATCTGCTGATAGGAACTGCTGACAAAGGATTTAATATTTTCTATTCATCAGAAAATGTTTTTAAAAGATGTTCCTTAAATACCGGTGATGATACTTTACTTGAAAATATGATTAACTGTATTGCTGAATGTAAAAACGGTTTTCTCTGGATAGGAACTTCCGGATCAGGGCTTGTAAAATATGATCCGGAAAAAGATGAATTCTGCAGTTACAGTTTCAAAAGAATCGATGACTTAACAAAAAATTATCTGTATATTTTTTCCGTGTATGCAGACGATGACGGTTTCATCTGGTACGGTACTGCAGGCAAAGGAATTTACAGATTTGATCCCGTAAGTGAAAAAGCTGTTCAGTACAGTTTAAATCCGGACGATATAAATGACGACAGAGATAAGAGGATACGGAAAATCGTTCCCGGTTTTAAAAATGATCTGCTGCTCGGATCTACAACCGGAGGCTTATTGATCTTTGATAAAGGAAAAAAGAATTTCAGACAATTCAAAAATGATCCGAAAGATCCGGGAAGTATCAGCAGTAATTTTACAACGGATTTTCTAAAAGACAGTAAGGGAAATGTATGGGCAGGAACCTATGATTCAGGATTGAACATATTACCGCGAGGCTCAAAAAATTTCATAAAAATTTCAACTAAAGACGGACTGCCGAATAATACAATTAACGGAATTCTCGAAGATGATCAAGGGAATATCTGGATCAGCTCCAATAAAGGCATATCAAAAATTGATCCTGCAAATAATAGAATTAAGAATTATGATGTGAGAGACGGTTTACAAAGTAATGAATTTAATGCATGGGCTTGTATAAAAATGAAAAACGGCGATCTGGTATTCGGCGGTATTAACGGATTTAATATTTTCAGAGCGGATGAGATAAATGACAATACATATGTACCCGAAATTATCATAACGGATTTTAAAATATTTAATAAAGAAGTAAAACCCGGTATAGATGGAAGTCCGCTTTCAAAAGTTGTTTCTGTTACGGATGAATTAAACCTGACATATAAAGAGAGTGTATTTTCATTTGAGTTTTCATCGCTGGATTTTAATATACCCGGAAAAAATATGTACGCATACAGAATGAAGGGATTTGATTCCGGCTGGATCAATTCCGGTAACAGAAGATTTGCCACTTATACAAATCTTGATGCGGGTGAATATGAATTTAATGTCATTGGAACCAATAATGACGGGATCTGGAATACTGCGGGTAAATCAATTAAAATAAACATTACTCCTCCGTTCTGGAAAACAAAATGGTTTAAATCACTGAGCGCTTTAAGTCTGATCGCAGCATCCGGAAGCGTTTATCAGAATAAAATAAACAGACTAAGGAAAGACAGGAAAGCTCAGGAAGAGTTTACAAAAAAACTTCTCGAAACGCAGGAAAATGAAAGGAAAAGAATTGCAGGCGAACTTCACGACAGCATCGGACAGGATCTTCTCATCTCAAAAAATAAACTTCAGATAAGTCTGAATAATCCTGATGACAGCGAAATTGTATTTAAAAATATAAATGAAGTCTCGGATGTAATTACCGATGCATTGAAGAATGTCAGGGAAATTTCATATTCCCTTCACCCTTATCAGATCGAACGTCTGGGTTTATCAAAGGCGATCGCATCAATTGTCGAAAGAGTTAAGGGAACTGCTGAGATAAAGTTTACATGCAGTATAGATAATATTGATAAAATTCTTCATCCGGAATCCGAGATCAGTATTTACAGAATAATTCAGGAATGCATGAATAATATTTTAAGACATTCGGAAGCTAATGAAGTAATTCTTAATATCAGCAGGGGAGAAAATTTTATATCTATTCTGATCGGAGATGACGGTATCGGATTTGATGAGAATAAATTAAAATCCGAAAAAGGAAAGCACGGTTTCGGAATTCAGGGTATGCTCGAAAGGATCAGGCTGATAAAGGGCGAGATGAATATTGAATCCGTTCCCGGAGAAGGAACGACATTAAATTTCAAAGTACCTTTTTGAAATATTTGCTAAGCTCAGATTAATTTAAAATAAGTAACGAATACAATTTATTTATCTATATAGAATTATTGCAGCGTATCCAGAACTATTCAAACCTCACTCACTGCAAAAAATAACAATTGAACAATTAAACAGATGTTGGTATTTTGATTTTAAATAATTCAAACCAATACTAATATAAAACCGATGGAGAAACAGCTTGAAATTATCATGGCAGACGATCATCCTATTTTCAGAAACGGGCTGAAGCAGATCATAGAAACTGATAAGAATATTATAATAAAGGGAGAGTGTGACAACGGTTTAAAAGCGTTTGAAATGATAGAAGAGCTTACTCCTGACATTGCGCTGCTTGACATTGATATGCCAAAGATGACAGGTCTTGAAGTGCTGAGAAAACTGAAAGACAGCAAAACTAAAATAATTTTTCTTACAATGTATGCCGAGGAAGATATTTTTGACGAAGCTATGAATCTCGGTGTCAAAGGTTATGTACTGAAAGACAGCGCTGTTAATGATGTTATAAAATGTATCTGGTCAGTCTGGGAGGATAATTATTTCATCAGTCCTTCCGTATCAAACTTTGCAGTTAACAGAAGAAAACGTCTGAATGAACTTAAAAGCAATACGCCTTCACTTGAAAGTCTGACACAGACTGAAAAGAGGATCCTAAAATTCATATCAGAAAATAAAACAAGTAAGGAAATTGCCAGAGACCTTTTCCTCAGCCCGAGGACAATTGAAAATCACCGCACAAATATAAGTAATAAACTTAACCTCAGGGGTAGTCACAGTCTTATCAAGTTTGCAATTGAAAATAAATCCGTACTGTCTGATCTGTAATAAAATACAGCATGTCAGATTAGACATGCAAAAGTAAAGATTCCCTCTCCTTGCCAGAGTGTCTCAAAACATTACTAACTTACCACAAAGTCACAAAGACACTAAGGAAAATGTTTTAAAAATATAATACTTTGTGCCTTTGTGACTTCGTGGTAATTTATATTTCTAAGGGTTGTCGCGAAGGCGAATTATAAAAAATACTAATTAATCGATTTATTTAAAAAAATATATGTGTTATCTTTACAGTCCAAAAATCTTAGTAAACTAATAATTAAAAACAAAAGGAGTCATAATTTGAGCACATCAACAATAGATAATACAAAAGTATTGCCTTATAAAGTAAAAGATATTTCTCTTGCTGAATGGGGCAGAAAAGAGATCAGACTTGCCGAGGCGGAAATGCCGGGATTAATGTCGATCAGAGAAGAATACAAATCACAAAAACCTCTGAAAGGCGCAAGGATTGCCGGATGTCTGCATATGACAATTCAGACAGCGGTATTAATTGAAACACTTAAAGACCTCGGAGCTGAAGTAACATGGTCTTCATGTAATATTTTCTCTACACAGGATCACGCAGCAGCGGCAATAGCGGCAGCGGGAATTCCGGTATACGCGTGGAAAGGAATGAACGAAGAAGAATTTAACTGGTGTATAGAGCAGACTTTATTCTTCGGTGAAGACAGAAAGCCATTGAACATGATACTTGATGACGGCGGTGATCTTACAAATATGGTCTTTGATAAATATCCTGAACTTATTGCAGAGATCAAAGGATTATCTGAAGAAACTACTACAGGCGTCCTGAGACTTTATGAAAGAATGAAAAAAGGAACTCTTTCAGTTCCGGCAATAAATGTTAATGACTCGGTTACAAAGTCAAAATTCGATAATAAATACGGTTGTAAAGAATCATTGGTAGATGCGATCAGAAGAGCGACAGATATAATGATGGCAGGAAAAGTTGCAGTAGTCGCAGGTTACGGTGACGTCGGTAAAGGTTCAGCGCAGTCACTCAGAGGCGCAGGAGCAAGAGTTTTAATTACTGAGATCGATCCGATCTGCGCGCTTCAGGCGGCAATGGACGGATTTCAGGTTGTAACAATGGATGAAGCTGTTAAAATGGCTGACATTTTTGTAACTGCAACCGGTAATTACAATATCATTACTGACAGACATTTCAAAGGAATGAAAGATAAAGCTATTGTATGTAACATCGGACACTTTGATAATGAAATTGACATGGCGTGGCTTAATAAAAATTACGGTGAGACAAAAGATACAATTAAGCCGCAGGTGGATATATATAATGTTGACGGAAATGAGATCATAATACTAGCCGAAGGAAGACTTGTAAATCTCGGCTGCGCAATGGGACATCCTTCATTTGTAATGTCAAACTCATTTACTAATCAGGTGCTTGCTCAGATCGAACTCTGGACTAACTATTCAAATTATGAGAATAAAGTTTATGTATTGCCGAAACATCTTGATGAAAAAGTTGCAAGACTTCACCTTGAAAAAGTCGGCGCAAAGCTTGAGACACTTTCAAAAGAGCAGGCTGAATATATCGGTGTGGATGTTTCGGGTCCGTACAAATCCGATACATACAGATATTAAAAGAGAATTATCAATGATCAATTATCAATTATCAATGATCAATTATCAATGATCAATGTTTAATTTTTAGAGATCAATTTTCAATTGTTTTTTTGATTTGAATTATTAATGTTTTATAGTTTTTATGAATATTATGACTTCTGAAAGGATGAAATTATGTGTGGTGAAAAGAGAAACATTGTTAAAGAGAAATCTTATACTTTTGCTTTAGAAATTGTTAATCTTTGTAAATATCTTAGGGAATCAAAGCGCGACAGTATTTTATCTAATCAAATTTTAAGAAGTGGAGTTTCAATTGGTTCAAACATTGAAGAATCAGTTGGAAGCAATAGTAAAAGAGATTTTATTTTTAAAATGTCTATTGCTTATAGAGAATCCAGAGAAACAAGGTACTGGCTGAGACTATTAAAAGATGCTGAATATATTGATCTTTCAAAATATGTAAATTTGGAAAGTAAATGTGCTGAGTTAATAAAAATATTAGGAAAAATAATCGCTACAACAAAGTCCAATATGAAGTAATTATAGTTAAAATTAGTAATTAGCTTTTAATTGAACATTGATAATTGATAATTGAAAATTGAATTGCTGGTGTAGCTCAGTTGGTAGAGCAGCTGATTCGTAATCAGCAGGTCAGCAGTTCAAATCTGCTCACCAGCTCGGAGTAATTAAAAACCCTGAAATAATCTTTCAGGGTTTTTTGTTTTTGTAGTACAAAATATTTATGGAGAATGGGTTACTAATTATTTCCAAAGATCACTTCAGTAGCAGCATTGATCTGCCGGTAACCTGTCTGCCGTCCGCTGACAGTCTGTAAAAGTAAACACCGCTTGAAAGTCCCGAAGCGTCAAATATAACTTCGTATCTGCCGGGAGATTTTTTTTCACTGAGAAGAGTTTTTATTTCATTACCAAGAATATCATAAATTTTGAGTTCAGTATGAACTAAACTGCTCCGACCGTTTACTGACCGGGGTATTTCAAATACAATTTTCGTAACGGGATTAAAAGGATTGGGATAATTCTGATGAAGTTTGTAATCTGAAATTTGAAATGTCTTAGTCGATGTAATATCAGTCATAGTAGTATTGTATTTATAAACCGCTCCGTGATCGCCGACACACCATCCGTAAGTTGTATCAATGAACTGAATATCAAATATCGCTGATGAATCCGGTATATCCAGTTTATTCCAGTTGTCTCCCGAGTTCGAAGATCTGAATAATTTACTAAGATAACCAATTGTGATCCAGCCGTCATTTCTTTTTCTGAAATCAATTGAAAGAGCCATACCGACATAGCCGAGATTTACATTGAAAGAAGACTGCCAGTTATTATTTGTTCTGTAAAAGCTTGCGCCGAATTTAAAATCACCCGTAAGACAAATTGCAGTATCCGGGTGAAAAATATATATGTCGTTAACAGCATCAGGTCCGGTCGGCACCGGAACCCAGTTCCTTCCTTTGTTTACAGTCTTCCAGACAATACCTGCAATATCCTGTACGCCGCCTGTCGCATATCCCGTATCCTTATTCAGAAAAGTAATATGATTTACAGGAAATCCGTTAAATCCGTTTGAATCGGAAATTGCATCTGTCCATGACAAGCCGCCGTTTGCAGTGTATAGTATGAACTGCGGCGAACCGCCTATAAAACCGTTTAAGGAATCCAGATAAAATACAGACCCGTAAAATTCATTTGTATCGGGATAAATCTCTGATTCCCAGGTATCGCCGCCGTTGGTTGTTTTCAAAAGAAGCGTGCCGAAATATTCACCGGGTTCAGGATTGAATATCCATGCATTAGCCCAGCCAAGTCTTTCATTAATAAAATGCATTGAAATGATATCGTGAAAAGTATTTGAGTTCTGAATATTCCAGTTTCTCCCTGAGTCAGTGCTTTTCATGATCACACCGGAATCGCCTGATACCCAGCCTGTATTGGTATCAATAAAAAAACAATTAGAAAGTCTCTTAGTGGTCGGTGTGTTTTGTCTGAGCCAGTATTCCTGTGAAAAAACATTACTGCAGAATAAGGATATTAGCGTAGCGGAAATAATTACGAATGAATAATTTTTAAATTTCATATATGATTTGTTAAAATCAATTTATGGAATTTGATTTTCTAATTCAATTAATATGCTTAACGTATAAATAATGTATACAATCTATATTCTGACTTGAATTAATAATTCTATTTGATTTAGTTGTCTAAATTTTTTTAAAACACATCTAAATAATATTCTTTCGAAAGGGAATTTAATGAAAAAATTGTTTCTCCTCATCCCGGTTATTGCAGTCGGGTTTTATTTCTTTACAGGTCAGTCACAGGAAGACAAACCTGAAAAATGGAGCCGCGACCAAAGAACAACAGAGCTTCAGGATCTAAGCAAGGTAATGTCTGCTCCGCTGCCGGTGGAGTATGATAATTTTATACCTAATAATCAGCCGATGTATTACAACTCACCAAATGGTGTAACGGTTGTAAATCCAAACATCAGGGTTCTCCCGAGACAGACACCATTCAGTTATCAGACGGAAGTTATAATTACACGTCATCCGGGAAATCCTTTAATTATGTACGGATCTTCAAATGCAATCAGCAATGCCGGCGGAAGTTTGTTCATTTCAGAAGGCGCTTATGTAACCACTGACGGCGGTACTTCATGGTTCGGCAGCGATACTATGAAAAATACAGGCGGCAGCATACTTACCGGGCATGGCGGTGATCCGGGGATTACAATCGATAAAGACGGAAGATTTATTATATCACATTTAGGCGGAGGTATAAAAGCAAACTATTCTACTAATAACGGACTGAACTGGTCAAATGACGTAACAATAGTTACAGGATCTCAGGATAAAAATCTTACAACTACAGACGACTCACCAACAAGTCCATATTACCGCAGATCATATACTGCCTGGTCAAGATTTACTGTTTCACTTCCGCCTATAGCTTTTTCTTACACAACAAACGGCGGAGTGAGCTGGTCAACAGCGGCAAATGTGAATACTCCTCCTTCAGGTCATTATTCCCAGGGAGTTGATCTGAGAACCGGTCCTAACGGCGAGGTTTATTTATGCTGGGCTGCACCTTTAGCTTCCAGTCCTTTTACGGAAGATTATTGCGGATTTGCAAAATCAACAAACGGAGGTGTCAACTGGACAGTAAACAACAATGCCTTTGATATGAACGGAATCAGAGGAAACTTACTTTCCACAAATATAAGAGTAAACAGTTTTCCGAGGATTGATGTTGACAGAACATGCGGACCAAGAGCAGGCTGGATCTATATTGTCGTTTCACAAAAAAATCTTTCGCCTTCAGGATCGGATGCGGATATTGTGATCCACAGATCCACAAACGGCGGAACATCATGGTCAGCCGGAATAAGGGTAAATCAGGACGCTTTGAATAACGGAAAGTCGCAGTGGTTCCCGGCTGTAAGAGTTGATGAATCAGGCGGCGTGAACGTTGTATATTATGATAACAGAGGAACTACAAACACAGACACGGCGGAAGTGTATATGTCAAGATCAATGGACGGCGGCGTTACATGGACAGACATGAAAGTTTCAGACGCAAGATTCAGACCTACTTCACTGGCTATATCAGGTATTGCAAGCGGATATCAGGGCGATTACATTGGAATTACTTCAGGACTTGTCGAAGGAAACCCCGTTAATGGTAATCAAAGGATCTGGCCATTCTGGATGGATAACAGACTCGGCGGATTCCAGTATCAGGCGTATACTGCAAAAGTGGAATTACTACCGACCAATCCCTGCACAGGCTGTGAAGATTTTGCAAGCGCAGCTTTTACTCCTGAATATTTTCATCTTGAATATACAGGCACTCAGCGCTGGAGCAGACAGAATCCAAGCGCATACGGAGCAGGAACAGGCAGCGCAAAGTTTGATTTCTTTAGTGATAATGTAGGTGCGCCTCAGTCACTTATTACTGATTTTCAGGCGGTTACATCAGGTTTCTATCTGACTTTTGACCAGGCATATGCTCCATACGGCGCAGGTTTTCCCGGACCTGATACTTTAGTAGTGGAATCATCCGTAAACGGAGGATTTAGTTATACAACACGCGCAGTTTTACTCGGAAAATTTCCGGACGGCGGCGAGCTGAATACTGCACCGGCTACTACAAATGCTTTTGTTCCAACATCTTCACAATGGGCTCCAAAAATTTATTCCTTACCTGCGGGAACAAACAGAGTAAGACTAAGAGCTGAAAGCGGATTCGGAAATAATTTATATATCGATAATATTTGCGTGCAGGCATTACCAAATCCTGTTGCGAATAATTTATGTGATGCGCCTGAGGGATTTTTCAGACCATCTCCGCTTTCTATTGTACAGGATACGATTACTGTGTATCTGAAGAGAACTGATTTCCCGAATATTACTGTTGATTCATCAAAAATGTATATGCTTAGTCATGGTTGTCAGAACTTTACTTTCAGTAATGCGTTAAGCGGAAATTATCATATGGTATTTAAGCACAGAAATTCAATTGAGACCTGGACGAATGCCGGAATACCAAATTATACAAGAGGAACATTTTTTACTTATGATCTGATAAATAACAATGCTGTCGTTTACGGCGGCAATCAGACACAGATTCCGAGCTTTTCATTTTGGTTTAATTACAGCGGAGACTGTAACAGAGACGGCGTAATTGACATAGGTGATCTGACAATCATAGATAATGATGCATTTAATTTTGTATCAGGATATGAGCAGTCGGATGTAAACGGAGATAATTTCTCTGATCTTGCTGATTATGCTCTTGCAGATAACAATGCATTTAATATAGTTACAAGAATTATTCCTCCGGGAGCAGCTCCTGAACCGCCAACTGTAAATAATGATGCGCCGGTATTCAACACTGAAGCGGAAAAAACAAAATACGAAATGCATCTGAAGTACATGAAGGAAAAAGTAACTGCAGAAGAAGTAACGAAAAATTCTGAGATGAATGAATTCCTGAAACTCAGAAATGAAAGAGAAAAGAACAGAACAGCGCCTGTGAAAAAATCTATTGATGTTAAGAATGATGTAAGAAGTAATACAGGCGGCAAAGGTGTTTCAATAGGACAATGAGGTAATTAGTTTTTAATTTAATATCAAAGCCGTGAAAATTATTTCACGGCTTTTTTTTTAGATAAATTATACATCTGCAACAGATGATGTTTCTCTAATTTTTAAAATATTCTACCGGCAGGTTTTCCTGTTTTGTACTGAAATCTTTAAAAACAATTTTAAAATATTTAAAATTTGGGGAACGTCTGAAAAATTCGCCTGTCTGATATAATAAGGAGGGGAACTAACGAAAAATGAAAATCTAAAGATTCTCAAATAATAAGGAGAAGTAAAATTAAGGAATAATTATCAGAAATGAAGTAACTGGAAAGTTTTATAAAGAATGCGGAGACTTATTTAAAGAAACAGAAACGCATTGAAAGGAAAGCGTGAAATCAAATTAAGAATGATGAATGTGAAACGAAGCGGCGGAGAAATTGAACAAAGGACTGCAAATTCTGAATAAAGCGGCGGAGAAACTGAATTAAGGGTTCTGATAAATGAAAAAAGAAGGGGAGAAGTAATAAAATGAAGAGTGAAAGTAAAATAATGAGGAGTGAAAACAAAATAATGAGGAGTGAAAACAAAATAATGAATAGTGAAAACAAAATAATGAGGAGTGAAAACAAAATAATGAAGAGTGAAAACAAAATAATGAAGAGTGAAAACAAAATAATGAAGAGTGAAAACAAAATAATGAAGACTGACAACAAAATAATGAAGAGTGAAAACAAAATAATGAAGAGTGAAAACAAAATAATGAGGAGAGAATGTGAAATAATTTTCACTGAAGACAAAATAATGGAGACTGAAGGTAAAATAATGGAGACTGAAGGTAAAATAATGGAGACTGAAGGTAAAATAATGGAGACTGAAGGTAAAATAATGGAGACTGAAGGTAAAATAATGGCGGGTGAATGTAAAATAATGGCGGGTGAATGTAAAATAATGGAGGGTGAATGTAAAATAATGGAGGGTGAATGTAAAATAATGGAGGGTGAAAGTAAAATAATGGAAGGTGAAGGTAAAATAATGGCGGGTGAAGGTAAAATAATGGAGACTGAAGGTAAAATAATGGAGACTGAAGGTAAAATAAAATTGCGAAAAAGTAAAATAATTTTAAAAAGTGAAAAATTTTTCACAAAAAAAGTTTGAGTGGCATTAAAAAATGAGAAAAGATAAGATCCACTGAAATAAATTTCAAAAAATTGAAATATACAGTGAGCTGTAAAATTTTTTTTGTGTAAATGAATTTTTTTAATTTAATATTTACTCATTCTTTCCTCAAATCTAAAAGCAAATTGTGATAAAGAATATGCCCAATCTCTTATATGCATAGTCCATTTTTTATGAAGATCCCGGAATGCCGGGTAATGCATTTTTTTAAAAGAATCATTACTTGGAAAAAGAGATTTGTTTTTAGATACTTTTCTAAATTGACGGTGATGTTTGTAGCTTTAGTTATTCGAGTTTAATTCAAGAGCAAAATTTTGTAATTTGTGCGGTGAATAAATCATCCATATCAGAAAAAGAATTAATTTCTTTCTATAATAATACAAGCCTTTAAGTAAATGAAGACTAAGAGTATAAGAAAAAGTTATATTTTCTTTTTCGGATTAATTTTCCTGCTTGTGTATGGTTCCGGCGTATTCGCATCAGATAACGGATCAGGTTCGCAGACACTTCTTACCAGCATCGGTATTGCAATTATTGCCGCCTCTGTACTGGCATTCATTGCTCATTTTTTAAAGCAGCCGCTTTTACTTGCTTATATTACGGCAGGTATTATCATAGGTCCTAAGATCGGGTTCGGGTTTATCGGAAATGAACATGACATAGAAACCATTTCACACATCGGGCTGGTGCTGCTTTTATTCATGATTGGACTCGAGATAGACGTTAAGAAATTAAAAGAAGCGGGAAAGTCTTTATTTTTTGCAGGAACATTACAGTTTATCATATGCGTAACTCTCGGTTTGGGTTTTTTCTCATTGATTGGTTTTACAATGGGGGATGGAAATTACGATCTTTTGTATCTTGCAGTATGCTGCAGTCTGAGCAGTACCGCAATCGTTGTGAAACTCTTATACAGTAAGCTGGAGCTTGATACTCTTGCAGGACGCCTGACACTCGGAATACTGATCTTTCAGGATATATGGGCGATCATAGCTCTCAGCATACAGGCAAATCTCGCAAGCCCTGATGTTATGTTAATCTTATTCTCATTTGTCAAAGGAGCGCTGGTTGTCTTAATAAGTCTTTTATTAAGTAGATATGTTCTGTCCCGGATATTCAGAGCTGTTGCAAAAACACCGGAGATAGTTCTTATCACCTCTCTCGGATGGTGTTTCCTGATATGCGGTCTTTCCGGATACTTCGGGCTGTCGCTTGAAATGGGAGCGCTCATTGCCGGTGTAGCCATTTCAACATTTCCATATAATCATGATGTGATCTCAAAAATAATTTATGTCAGAGATTTCTTTATTACATTATTCTTCGTTGCTCTGGGAATGATGATAACAAATCCGGCGGACAATCCTGAAGTATTAATATATTCCGCAGTTGCCGCTTTGTTTCTGATCGCGTCAAGATTTCTGTCAATTTACCCTGTCCTGTATGCATTGAAAAACGGGAACCGGGTGAGTCTGTTAACATCCATCAACCTTTCTCAGATCAGTGAATTCTCTCTTGTAATAGCTGCTCTTGGTCTTGCCGCAGGACATATCACGCAGGGAATACTGACAATAATAATTTTTACTTTCGTTATTACATCAGTGGCGTCAACTTACATGATCAAGTACAGTGACCCTATCCAGAGATTACTCAGCAGGATAGTGGGTTTTATTGGATTCAGAGATATTGGAAGTGAAAAAAGTCAGACATTAGATTCCAGACAAAAGGAAATTGCAATACTTGGATTCTATACAACAGCCAGCTCTCTGATAAATGAAATGGAATCTTTTGAATTAACAAATGAAGAAGGAGTTCAAATCCTTAATAAGGTTGTAGTCATTGACTTTAATCCTGAAGTACACAAAAAACTTACCGGTAAAGGTATCAGGGCATATTATGGTGATATCAGTCATATTGATACGCTTCTTAATTCCGGAATAGAAAATGCTAAGATAGTTATTTCAACAATTCCCGATTCCATCTTAGTCAATACAAATAATCTCAGGCTTCTGACAAATATAAAAAAAGTTAACCCACATGCAAAAATAATCGTTACAACCGAAAGTCCTAAACTCGCAATTGAACTTTACGAAAACGGCGCGCATTATGTCCTTATGCCGAGAGTTCTAACTGCGGAAAATCTAATGGAAGTGCTGATAACATTGCTGAACCGAGACTCAAATGAGGCATTAAGAGAAGAACTTGAAATGCTGAAAGGAAGAAATGAGATACTGGAGTAAAGCGATCCGCTAAATAAATTTGATGATCCGTATTAATCAGGTGAGTTAAAGTTATGATACAAAAAAAATGTTACTTCAGGTTAGCAGACAGATTTAAAGAGCAATGTAAAATTTTTGATTGTAATTCAGAACTGACTTGATATAACTATTTAAAATTCATTTTTTATACCGCCTCAAAATATTTCCTATTAAAAGAAGCGCTCCCGAAATCTTTATTCAGATTAAAATTTACCTAAGAACATTTTACAGATCGAATTCAAATTCAGACTTCTGTATTTTGAATTTTCAAATACATAATTACTTTAATCAGAGAATTTTATAAATATATATTTATTAATTAAACAAACTAAAAATGAATAAAATATTTCTACTCCGATCATTCATTACTATAGGTGCAATTGCGATACTGATCCTGATCGCAGGTACTGAAGTTTTTCAGGGTAATGAAAAAACAGATTTCCAGAAACACACTGAAAAATTTTATGATTACGATGAAACAGATCCTTATATAGACAGACCTACCAATGAAGCAAGAATGCATCTTACAGAAGGCGATGATGTCCTTGACGTTATTACTGATGCAAACGGTTTCGATAATTTTGAAATAGGAGTGGACTTTGCTGAGCAGATGCTTGTCTCAAATCCGAGAAATCCGCTCAACATGCAGTTTGGCGTGAATTCCGGCGGAGGTCAAAACGCTTACTACACAACAAACGGTCATGACTGGACTTCAAGTAATCCGGCATATCATCCGTCCACTTGCTGCGACCCATGGTCGGCATGGGATAGTCTCGGGATGCTTCATTATGGTTCAGGAGTTAACGGACAATATGTTTACAATTCGACAAATGGGGGACAAACATACGGACCTCCGATATTGACTGTATCAGGAAATGACAGAAACACTATGGCTGCTGATCAGACTAACGGACCATATAAAAATTATTTATATGCAGCGATCACTCCCGGAAATTTTGCAAGAAGTACAAACAGCGGAACTTCATGGACAACTACATATTCACCAAGTAATACAATACCCGGTGTTATGATTGCAGTAGGTCCGAACGGAGCTACACAGGGCGGTTGCGTTATGTATGTTACTAATACAGGAACATCTTCAAATGTAACTTATACATTTCACAGATCGACTAACGGAGGCGCAAGTTTTACTGTCAGATCAACTTTAACAGTTGCAGGATACGTAGGCACTCTTAATGCCGCCGGCAGACTTGTAATTAACAACGGCCGAACAAGACCTTATCCTATGATAGCAATGGATAACAGTTACGGTCCAAACAGAGGAAGACTTTATCTTGTATATGCATCAAACGTTCCTGCCGGTAACGGAAATAAGCCGGACATTATACTTCAATATTCAGATGATCAGGGAGCAACCTGGTCAACAAGAAGAACTGTGAATGATAATGCAAATCCTCAGCTGAGTGATCAGTGGTTTCCGGCAATCTGGTGTGAAAAGGAAACGGGAAGACTTTATATAAAATGGTATGACACAAGAGAAAACCCGGCAACGTATGCTGTAAATGTATACGCCACATATACTGATAACGGCGGAACTTCTTTTGCGGCAAATCAAAAACTTACAACTACATCATGGACTTATCCGAGTCCTGCATGCGCGCCGAATACAAACTGTTACAGAGGAGATTATGACGGTATGACAGCTAATACCAGAACCTCTTTTTCGGTTTGGTATGACGGAAGGCTCGGCACATATAAAAATGTCGGGGCGTATTTTCCGGATTATGCAATGACGGTTTCACCAGGGACTTCTATTATTCACAATACAAATGATTTTAAATTAATAGATGTAAATGTGCCTGCAGTAAAATTGTATACTGATGATGTAATTTTTACAACTGCGATAACGCCTGTGCCGGGTTCAGGATCTATAGTCGCTGATTTCCCGGGCGGAACTTCAGTCAGCTCCCCGTATCCGAAAACTGCAAAGATGAGAATCAGAACAATTGGAACGGTAACAAACGGCTTATATACGGTAACTGTAACCGGCTCGGGACCAAACGGAACGCCGGTACATAAAAGGACTGTAGCAGTAACAGTAAGTAATATATTATCGGGAGCTCCGTGTGAAGATTTTACTGAAGCATTTCCTCCGAATGATTTTGACATTGATTATACCGGTACAAACTACTGGTTAAGAAATACTCAAAGCGCATACGGCACAGGATCGGGCAGCGCAAGATTTAATGCCTGGAATGCTCCGGCCGGAACAAATCAAACGCTTGTTTCAATGAGCTTTGCAGGTGTTGGAGCAAATACTTATCTGACATTTGATAACGCTTACAGACCATGGACAGGCGGGAATATAGATTCGCTGATAGTCGAATCTTCTGCTAATTACGGCGGAAGTTACACTACACTGGAAAGACTCTGGGGCGGACTGGGAGCGGAAGCCGGACCTCTTAACACTGTATTTACAGGAGGAGGTCAGTTTACTCCTTTGAATTATCAATGGAGATCCAAAATTTATTTAATGCCGGTAGGTACGAATAAAATCAGATTAAGAGCAGTCAGCGGATTCGGGAATGATATTTTTGTAGATAACATTTGTGTACAAAGTCTTTCTTCTCCTTCATCCACTGCAGGTATTGGTATGGTTCCGGAAGGTTTTTACAGAGCCCTGCCGTTCCCTCAAACAGTACAGGATTCTATCAGAGTATATCTTCACAGAACAGATTTCCCGAATATTGCAGTTGACTCGGCTCTTTCATATTTCACTACAGGCGCTGTAGCAGGAAGTCCATTTACAAGAGCATTAAGCGGAACTTATTATATTGTTTTAAAACACAGAAACAGTTTAGAGACGTGGAGCAAGGACGGCGGTGAGAATTACTCAAGAGGCAGCTCTTTAAACTTTAACTTTGTCCTGCCAATAGGTCAGGCCTATAATAATAATCAAGCGCTCATAGATCCAAATCCATATTACGGAATGTACGGCGGAGATATGGACAAAGATCATTCGATTGATATTTCTGATGTTTCACAAATTGAGAATGCAGCAGCTAATTTCCTTACAGGATATGTAATTGAAGATCTGACAGGTGATGATTTTGTGGATATAAATGATCAGGCGATTGCCGATAATAATGCATCAAACTTTGTTACCAGACAAGCGCCTCCCGGAGCGGATCTTGGTCCGATCGTATCTGAAGAGGATGTGACTTCGGCGGAAACAAATTTTGAGAATGACGCATTGAGACATAAACATGAATTAACAATTAAGTTACTGAACGATCAGAAAGCTCAGGAAAAAATTTCTGTTGAAATGAAAAAGAAAAAAGATCAGGAAACTGAATTGAGAAAGAAAAAAGTTAATTCTGACAAAGAAAAAATGAGATCAAATCAGAATACAATCGAAACGGTAAAACCGGAAATAAATAATCCGGAAAGATCGGGCAGAACTCTCGGACAATAGAAACAATAGAGAAAGCAGGTTTGATTATACAAAACTGAATTGTTAAAAAAGTAATTACGGAAATAAAAAATAAAGACCGGCAAATTTAAATTGCCGGTCTTTTTAATTTATTAAAACTGATGATATAACATAATTATCTGATCAAAACCATTTTTTTTGTTTCGCTTAATTTACCGGAAATTATTTTTTCCGTATCAAGAGTCAGCTTATAAAAATAAATTCCGCTCGGAAGTTCGTCTGCGGAAAAAAGTTTCTGAATATGATCCTGCATAAAGAAATTCCGAGACAAGAGTTCTGATCTCTTTACCTGATGCGTCATAAATTTTAAGAGACACATTCCCCGGGTCAAAAATTTCAAAATTTATTTCAGTGGACGGATTAAAAGGATTGGGATAATTCTGCATAAGCCGGAACGCTTCGGGAATAACCGGACTGCTTTCTCCGTAAACAGAAGATGAAGTCCTGTCAAATTTAAATATAGCGCCGCCCTCTCCGCAGGCGTATCCGTAAGTCGAATCAGGAAATTCTACATCAAATAAAGCAGTACTGTCCGGTGTATAAATGGATTTCCATACAAATCCCGAATCCTCTGAAAGTAAAAATTTTTGTGAATAACTTCCCGTGATCCAGATCTCTGCCGGAGTCCTTGCGCTGATACCTGTCGCAAGTCCGAATACTCCGAGCGTATCATAGAACCAGTTAGCGCCTGTATCCACTGTCCTGGCAAGACTGGATCCGAATTCGAGATCTCCTCCGGATATCAAAGCTTTATGAGGGAAAATAATGTCAATATCGAAAAAAGGTTCGGGAGCGATTTCCGCTCCTCTCCAAATCATACCGCCGTCTGTAGTAGCCCAGACTATACCTGCAATATCCCTGAATCCTCCGCATGCGTAACCTGTCAGCTGATTAATGAATTTAATTTTATTAATAGGTAAAAGAAAAAACAGATTGCTGTCTATCTGAGTTGGAGTCCATGTCTGTCCGCTGTTTGTAGTCCGGTTTATTGCGGAAGGAACGCCGCCGATAAAACCGTTATTCAGATCATGAAAAAAAATTGTCTTCATAAAATTATTTGTATCCGGATACATTGATCTCAGCCATGTATTACCGCCGTCGGAAGTGTTTAAAATTATTGTTCCGAAAAAAGAAGCGCTGTCCGGAAAAATTTCCCAGGAAAGCGCCCAGCCGTTTAAATCATCGAGAAAAAATATATCTTCAATATCATTAGAGATTCCCGAATTTTGATTTACCCAGGAGTTCCCTCCGTTTGTCGTCCTTAGTATTATTCCCAAGTCACCTGATATCCATCCCGTATTACTGTTCAAAAAAAAACAATTTTTCAGATCCGAGCTGACAGGACTGTCAATACGGCTCCAGTAACTTTGTGAAATTGAATTAACAGTCGGGAATATTATATAAACAGAAACAATAACTGCAAATAAAATTTTTTTCATAATAAAAAATGTAATGAAGAGTTCTTCAAATTAACGTGAAGTATGTAAATATGAAACATTAAATTTTATCTTAAAATAAAATTTAGACTTGAAATTAAAAATTGAATTAAATAATTAGCAAATAACTAAGTATTATTACTAACTAAAAAAAGGGTAATCCAATGAAAACAAAATTACTTCTCTTAGCTGTACTCTTTTCCTGTATTTGGATCATTAATTCCGGATTCTCACCAAATGATGACAACCCAAAATGGAGTCAGGATCCGCGAACAAGAATTAACATCGATATTCAGGGAGATTACATTCCGTTACCTGTAGGTGACAATGGAAATTTCAGCAATGAAACCAGATACATCTCAACTCCGCAGGGAGTTTTTGCAGTCGGACCGAATTTCAGAGTCCATCCGACTACATCCCGCACACAGAGTGAAGTGCCGATCACAAGACATCCCCGCAATCCGAACTTTATGTTTGCATCGGCAAACACATATAATGTAGGCGGCTCGACAACTTTCAGCACAGCTCATTATGTGACAACAAACGGTGGTGTATCGTTTTTTGGCGATGATACGACGAATTTTAATTTCGGTGATCCCGGACCGATGGTAATGCATACAAACAGACTTATTATCTCATACATTACAAGCACCGGATCAATGGGCGCTGCATATTCAACTAATCTGGGAACTTCATGGTCGGGAACGGTTACATTTCCGGGAGCAACTACTTCAGCGGATAAGAATCTTTCTGCTGTTGATGGCGAACCCACAAGCGCTTATTACGGAAGATTATATACTGTTTATACCGAATTTGCCGGAGCAAATTTTGGAAGGATAGTTGCAACATGGTCATCCAATGGCGGAGTTACCTGGTCAAGCGTAGTTCCGATAAGTCCTGTTCCTTCTGCCGGTCATCATCATCAGGGTTGCGATGTAGCAGTTGATCCTTACGGATGGGTTCGTGTGGTATATGCTAATTGCACAACCAACGGACAAAATTCTACAGAAGATTATCTCGGATGGGCAGAATCAGGTAATGGCGGAGTTACATGGGCAGATATGTCAGACACAAAAGTAAATATGAACGGTATCAGATCTTCTGACTTATTACCTTCCCCGCCCGCATCAGTAATCAGAGCTAACGGTTTTCCGAGAATTGACATTGACAGAACATGTCTTCTGACTTCTGACGACGCTTATGTAGTAGCAGGTGAGAAGAATTTCGCTCCGGCTCTTGATAATGCTGATATAGTTTTAATGAAAACACCTAACGGCGGCTCAACCTGGACAAGAGTAAGAGTAAATCAAAACGCAGCAGGTTCTTACGAATATTTTCCGGCGGTAAATGTAGACGCAACAGGCGGCATTAATGTATGTTATTACAGCACAAGAAACTCTCCTAATAACGATTCAGCTCAGATATATCTTTCAAGATCAACTGACGGCGGAACAAGCTGGGTTGATGTTTTAGTATCAGACCATAAGTTCAAACCTGTACCAATCCTCGGACAGCAGGCGGTTATCAGGGAGATTATATCGGAATAACATCAGGCGGAGCAGGAAAGATCATTCCATACTGGTGCGAGCAGAATCCGTCTACTGGCGGAAGATATCAGGCATACGCTTCATTGGTTGATATTAATATTTCAGCTCCTTGTGAACCATTTACCTGTGCTAAAGATTCCGGTGACACAGTTTTCCCTTTGTCATCGGGTAGTTTTTACGAAGAATTTACCGGTACAAACTATTGGAACAGAAAATCTCAGGCAAGCGCTTATGGATCCGGAACAGGTTCTGTAAGATTTAATGCCTGGTCAGCTTCAGCCGGTACAATTCAATCACTTATTTCATATCAGTTCAACCCTGCAGGCGGGTCAACTTATTTAACTTTTGATGCTGCATACAGACCGTGGTCAGGCGGTAATGTAGATTCATTGATAGTAGAATCTTCAGTCAATGGCGGCGTGACTTATACGGTAAGAGCAAGATTATGGGGAGGACTCGGAGCTGCAGCAGGTCCTTTAAATTCTGTATTTACAGGTGGCGGTCAGTTTATTCCTTCTAACAGAGAATGGAGACCAAAAATTTATCAGCTTCCCGCAGGTACAAATAAAGTCAGACTACGCGCAAGAAGCGGTTTCGGAAATGATATATGGTTAGATAACATTTGCGTACAATCATTACCAACTGCTGTAAACAGTTCTATCGGACTTGCAAATGAAGCTATGTTCATACCGACAAACCCGTTCTGGAGATTACAGGATACTATCAGAGTATATCTGCACCGGACTGATTTCCCGAATATAGCGGTAGATTCTGCAATTAGTGTTGTCGGCAGCAATGCTGTTGTCGGAAGTCTGTTATTTAACAAAGCTTTAGACGGAACTTATTACAGAGTTGTAAAGCACAGAAACAGTATTGAGACATGGAGTAATATTGGTGTTGCTTATACAAGAGGTTCCGGTTCACATCATAATTTCATTCAGCCTAGCGGTCAGGCATATGGTAATAATCAGGCAATTGTTAGTATCACACCCGAATACAGGGGAATTTTCAGCGGCGACTGTGATCAGGATGATTTTATAGATATTGCCGATCTTGCAATAATCGATAATCAGGTATTTAACTTTGCAGCAGGATATGTTATCGGTGATCTCAATGGTGATCTATTTGTAGATCTTACTGATTATACATATGCAGATAATAATTCAAATAATTTTGTCGGTGTAGTAGCGCCTCCGGGAGCAGAGCCAGTACCGCCGGTTGAAAATGAATCTACTCCTGAATTAAATACTGAACAGGATAGAATTAAGTATGAACTGCATCTGAAGGTAATGAACGAGAAAGGAAATGTCGAAGAGTCAGTGAAAGTAAAACCTGAACTCAATGACGTCCTGAGAGATAGAGAGATCAGATCCAATATCCAAAAAACAACTTTCAGAAAAAAAGATAATACCCGCGTGGAAAAATCCGAAACAGGAACTTCCGAACAAACCAGAGTGGGTGAAAGGTAAGTAAAGTAATTAATTAATTAAAGCCGTGGAGAATTTTTCTTCACGGCTTTTTTTATTTCATTTTCGGATAATATACGCTGTTTGTAGTCCGGTTTATTGCGTAAGGAACGCCGCCGATAAAACCGTTATTCAGATCATGAAAAAAAATTGTCTTCATAAAATTATTTGTATCCGGATACATTGATCTCAGCCATGTATTACCGCCGTCGGAAGTGTTTAAACTTATTGTTCCGAAAAATGAAGCGCTGTCAGGAAAAATTTCCCAGGAAAGCGCCCAGCCGTTCAGGTTATCTAGAAAAAATATGTCTTCAATATTATTAGTGATTCCCGAATTTTGAATTTCCCAAGAGTTTCCCCCGTTTGTTGTTCTCATTATTGTACCTATATCACCTGATATCCATCCAGTATTACTGTTTATAAAAAACAATTCTTCAGATCAAGACTTACTGGACTGTCAATACGGCTCCAGTAACTTTGTGAAATTAAATTAACAGGCGGGAATATTATATTAATAGACACGATAACTGCAAATAAAATTTTTTTCATAATAAAAAATTGTAATAAATAGTTCTTCAAATTAACGTGAAGTATGTAATATGAAACATTAAATTTTATCTATTATAAAATATTAGACTTGAAATTAAAAATTGAAATAAATAATTAGCAAATAACTAAGTATTATTACTAACTAAAAAAAGGGTAATCCAATGAAAACAAAATTACTTCTCTTAGCTGTACTCTTTTCCTGTATTTGGATCATTAATTCCGGATTCTCACCAAATGATGACAACCCAAAATGGAGTCAGGATCCGCGAACAAGAATTAACATCGATATTCAGGGAGATTACATTCCGTTACCTGTAGGTGACAATGGAAATTTCAGTAATGAAACAAGATACGTCCCTACTCCGCAGGGAGTATTTGCAGTCGGACCGAATTTCAGAGTTCATCCGACTTCATCCCGAACACAAAGCGAAGTGCCGATCACAAGACATCCCCGCAATCCGAACTTTATGTTTGCATCTGCAAATACATATAATGTTGGGGGCACAACAACTTTTAGTACGGCTCATTATGTGACAACAAACGGTGGTGTATCGTTTTTTGGCGATGATACGACGAATTTTAATTTCGGTGATCCCGGACCGATGGTAATGCATACAAACAGACTTATTATCTCATACATTACAAGCACCGGATCAATGGGCGCTGCATATTCAACTAATCTGGGAACTTCATGGTCGGGAACGGTTACATTCCCGGGCGCAACTAATTCAGCTGATAAGAATCTTTCTGCTGTTGACGGTGAACCCACAAGCGCTTTTTACGGAAGACTATATACTGTCTATACCGAATTTGCCGGAGCAAATTCCGGAAGGATAGTTGCAACATGGTCATCAAATGGCGGAGTTACCTGGTCAAGCGTAATTCCGGTAAGTCCTGTTCCTTCTGCCGGTCATCATCATCAGGGATGCGATGTGACCGTTGATATTTTCGGATGGGTTCGTGTGGTATATGCTAATTGCACAACCAACGGACAAAATTCTACCGAAGACTATCTCGGATGGGCAGAATCAGGTACCGGCGGAGTTTCATGGTCAGATATGTCAGACGTAAAAGTAAATATGAACGGTATCAGATCTTCTGACTTATTACCTTCCCCGCCCGCATCAGTAATCAGAGCTAACGGTTTTCCCAGAATAGACATAGACAGAACATGTTTACCTACTGCCGGTGACGCTTATGTAGTAGCTGGTGAAAAGAATTTCGCGCCGGCGCTTGATAATGCTGACATAGTATTAATGAAAACAGAAAACGGCGGCTCAAGCTGGACAAGAGTAAGAGTAAATCAAAACGCAGCAGGATCATATGAATATTTTCCTGCAGTAAATGTAGACGCAACAGGCGGCATCAATGTATGTTATTACAGTACAAGAAACTCTCCTAATAACGATTCAGCTCAGATATATCTTTCAAGATCCACTAACGGCGGAACAAGCTGGGTTGATGTTTTAGTATCAGACCATAAGTTCAAACCTGTACCAATCCCCGGTACAGCAGGCGGTTATCAGGGAGATTATATCGGAATAACATCAGGCGGAGCAGGAAAGATCATTCCATACTGGTGCGAGCAGAATCCGTCTACTGGCGGAAGATATCAGGCATACGCTTCATTGGTTGATATTAATATTTCAGCTCCTTGTGAACCATTTACCTGTGCTAAAGATTCCGGTGACACAGTTTTCCCTTTGTCATCGGGTAGTTTTTTACGAAGAATTTACCGGTACAAACTATTGGAACAGAAAATCTCAGGCAAGCGCTTATGGATCCGGAACAGGTTCTGTAAGATTTAATGCCTGGTCAGCTTCAGCCGGTACAATTCAATCACTTATTTCATATCAGTTCAACCCTGCAGGCGGTCAACTTATTTAACTTTTGATGCTGCATACAGACCATGGTCAGGCGGTAATGTAGATTCATTGATAGTAGAATCTTCAGTTAATGGCGGCGTGACTTATACGGTAAGAGCAAGATTATGGGGAGGCCTCGGAGCTCAGGCAGGTCCGTTAAATTCTGTATTTACAGGAGGCGGTCAGTTTATTCCTTCTAACAGAGAATGGAGACCTAAAATATATCAGCTTCCCGCAGGTACAAATAAAGTCAGACTACGCGCAAGAAGCGGTTTCGGAAATGATATATGGTTAGATAACATTTGCGTACAGTCATTACCAGCAGCTGTAAACAATTCTATCGGACTTATTAATGAAGCCATGTTCATTCCGACCAACCCATACTGGAGATTACTGGATACAGTCAGAGTATATCTTCATCGGACTGATTTCCCGAATATAGCTGTAGATTCTTCAGTTGGTATTGCCGGCTCTAATGCTGTTGTCAGCAATCTGCTATTTAACAAAGCTTTAGACGGAACTTATTACAAAGTTGTAAAGCACAGAAACAGTTTAGAGACATGGAGTAATGTTGGTGTTGTTTATACGAGAGGTACCGGTTCATCGCATCACAACTTCGTTCCTAACAACGCATCATACGGAAACAATATGGCTACAGTCAGTACCACGCCATTTTATAAAGGTTTGTACAGCGGAGACTGTGATCAGGATGGTATTATAGATATAGCTGATCTTTCAATAATTGACAATCAGGTATTTAACTTTGGAGCAGGATATGTGATCGGCGATCTCAATGGTGATCTATTTGTAGATCTTACTGATTATACATATGCAGATAATAATTCATTTAATTTTGTCAGTGTAGTAGCGCCTCCGGGAGCAGAGCCAGTACCGCCGGTTGAAAATGAATCTACTCCTGAATTAAATACAGATGAAGACAAAGCAAAGTATGAACTACATCTGAAGGTAATGAATGAGAAAGGAAATGTCGAAGAGTCAGTGAAAGTAAAACCTGAACTCAATGACGTCCTGAGAGAAAGAGAGATAAGATCTAATATCGAAAAAAGAACTTTCAGAAAAAAAGATAATACCCGCGTGGAAAAATCCGAAACAGGAACTTCCGAACAAAACAGAGTGGGTGAAAGGTAAGAAAAGTAATTAATATATTAAAGCCGTGGAGAATTTTTCTTCACGGCTTTTTTTTTTCATTTCCGGATAATATAAGATAGTTGAAAATTCGTATCAATTAATTTACATTGTATACAATAAAAGCATGAATATTCCTGTCTTAAGAATTTCAAACATGATGAAAGTAGTTTTTCATTTTCTGATTATAAAAATTTTTGCAGCTCCTCTATATTTATTCAAATCTTATTCACACAATTAATCAAAAAATTAAAAAAATTCAGAAAGGGAAATCTAAATTGAAAAAAATATTCTTTTTACTTCCTGCTGTCTTGTTGCTGTATGTTTTAATGACAGGACAGAGTAATCAGGTTGCGGAAAAATGGGATAACGTAATGCCGACCGGTATTTACGATCCGGGTGTTTATATATCAGCGCCTTTGCCGCAGGTATTCGATTTTATAAATCCAAATACACAGACAAGATATTATGAAAATGGAAATGAAGTTGTGTCAGTTGCTCCAAACGTGAGAGTTCTTCCGAGGAATAACAGCTACCAGTCTGAAGTAAATATTGTCAGACATCCTTTGAATCCTCTTATTATGTTTGGTTCGTCAAACGCTTTCAATAACACAGGTTCATTATTTATCAGTGAAGGTATTTATGTAACTACAAACGGAGGCGCATCATGGTTCGGATCAGATACGATGAAATTAGCAGGCGGAACTCCGGTTCCAAATCAGGGAGGCGATCCCGGAATTGCAATTGATAAGAACGGAGTATTCATTCAGACTCACCTTGGATTTACAACTTCAGGAATGTTCGGGAATTATTCCACGGACAACGGATTAAGCTGGTCAAGCAATTTTACGATTGCATCAGGTTCACAGGATAAAAATCTTGCTGCATCCGATGACGCTCCGTCAAGCCCTTATTACGGAAGATCATACTGCGTATGGTCGAGATTTACAGTATCAGCGCCGCCTATAGCGGTTTCTTATACTACAAACAGCGGAGTAACGTGGTCTGCATCTGCAGATATAAATACTTCGGTTGCAGGACATTATTCACAGGGCTGTGATATCAGAACTGGTCCAAACGGAGAAGTGTATGTAGTCTGGGCAGCTCCTATCTCCGGAAGTCCTTTTACTGAAGACTTTGCCGGTTTTGGAAAATCAACAAACGGCGGCGTGAGCTGGACTGTCACTAATAATGCTTTTGACATGAACGGAATCAGAGGTACGTTTCCATCCAAGTCAAATATAAGAGTAAACGGTTTTACAAGGATCGACGTTGACAGAAGCGGCGGCGCAAGAAACGGATGGATCTATATTGTTACTTCCGAAAGAAACCTTGCACCGGCTGGATCAGATCCTGATGTTATAATGCACAGATCTACAGACGGCGGCGCTACATGGTCAGCCGGTATCAGAGTAAATCAGGATCCGCTTAATAACGGAAAGTATCAGTATTTCCCTGCTGTAAGAGTAGATGAAGCAGGCGGAGTAAATATAGTATATTATGATGACAGAAATACAGCTTCGGATTCTTCGGAAATTTATATTTCAAGATCACTTGACGGCGGAAACACATGGTCAGATATGCTTGTCAGCGATCACAGATTCAAACCGAAGTCAATCGGCGTTTCAGGAATTGCTACAGGATATCAGGGTGATTATATCGGCATTACTTCAAGTAACGGAAAACTATGGCCTTTATGGATGGATGATTATTCCGGAATTTATAATGCATGGACTGCCGGAGTTCAGATCACAACTTTTCCTCTGAATTCATTTAATCTTACTTCACCGGCTGCAGGCGCAAGGATTGAAACACTTCCGAATAATCTGACCAATAATGTTTTCACATGGGATACTGCATCTTCTACAGCATCATACAAATGGATATTCGGAAGTCCCAATGCATCATCAAGACAGATCACATTATTACCAAATTCAAATTCACTGAATGTCACAAGCGGAGAACTTGATGCGTTACTTGCAGGGCTCGGATTAGCGCAGGGAGATTCTCTTGTCGGACAATGGGATGTCTGGGCTTTCAGAAATAATATTACGAATGATTCATTGAAAGCAAACAACGGTCCGAGATCCATTACATTAAAAAGAAAAAAACCGGATCTGACTGCTTTCAGTCTTTCCTCTCCTCCGAACAATACTTCAATACTGACATTGCCGACTAATACAACTCCGCAGAATTTCAACTGGACAAGGTCAGGAAAAGCCGTAACTTATAAATGGCTTTATGCAGGACCAAATTTCTCTAGTCAGTCGAATATAAAATTTTCATTGATTTCCAACAGCGGAGGATTTGATACTTTAATGACCGTTACAAATTCCAAACTGGATTCCATGCTTGCAGATATCGGAATTGCACAGGGAGATTCAAGCATAGGACAGTGGAGAGTTTACGGTTACAGCGCAGGGGACTCGCTTGCTTCATTGCAGACATATAATCTTACGCTGAGAAGAGGATTACCGCCGACTATTACTACTTCAGCTGATTCACTTGTTGCATATCTTCCTTTTGGTTCAAACAATGTTGTTAAGAATTTAAACGTTGGTAATATTGGTGAATTTACTTTGAACTGGGCAATGACTGAATCGACTACAATTTTAGATAATGCAAGAACGGAAAATTTTTTCAGCGCAGATATTTTAAGGCAGATAGAAAACATGCCTAAAGGCGCGGCGGATATTTACAGCGGACCTGAGGTGACAGACGGAATGGGCGGACCTGATGCAGGCGGATATAGCTGGATAGACAGTGATGAACCGGGCGGACCGGTTTATAATTATGTCGATATATCCGGTGTCGGTACTGCCATTACTACCTGGACTACCGGCACAGCGGATGACGGCGCGGTTACTCTGCCTTTGCCGTTTAGTTTTAATTTTTACGGAAATGATTACAGCAGTATGAAAGTCTGTACAAACGGATGGATGAGTTTTGATGTCGCTTCTACAAGTGTCGCTTATACCAATGGTTCTATCCCGTCAGCTGCTGCACCTAATAATGCTCTCTATGCATTCTGGGATGATCTGGATGTGAGAACCTCCGGTCAGGTATTTTATTATAATGACGCTGTAAATAACAGATTCATAGTAGAATACAAAAACGTACCGCACTACAGCACGGGCGGTCCTTACACTTTTCAGATCTTATTATATGCAGACGGCAGAATATATTATCAGTATCAGAATGTTACTACGCCGAATAATTCCAACACGATCGGAATTGAAAATTCTACAGGTACCATTTCTACTCAGCTCGTTTTCAATAATATTTATGCGCAAAATAATCTTGCAGTGAAACTTGAAAGAGGTATTCCATGGGTTGATGAATCACCTTCGTCCGGAAACCTGAATGCTATGTCAAATCAAAATGTCAATGTAACATTCAACAGCACCGGACTTGCAGTGGGCACTTATACAGGTGTTGTAAAAGTAAATTCAAATGATCCCGCTACACCTGTAAAAAATGTTAACGTAAAGTTATATGTCGGACAGGCAGCGCCTGCGCAGCTTACTATTGTAAATGAAGGATACTATAATTTAGCAGACAATCTAAATATCAGAGACACAGTGTGGGTATATCTGAGGAATACTTCACCGCCATATGCTTTTGTCGATTCCGCAAAAAGCGTTATAGATTCACTTAACTTAACAGGTTCATTCCTGTTTGCAAACGCTCCTAACGGAACATACTATCTGCAGGTAAAAAGCAGAAACTGTATAGAGACATGGAGTAAACCTGGCGGAGAATCATATACAGTTGGCAGTTCGCTTGTTTATAATTTCACTTCAGCTTCTTCACAGGCATATGGAAACAATCTTATACTTTTAGGATCAAGACACACCATATACAGCGGTGATGTAAATCAGGACGGAGTTATCGATCTGACGGATCTTCAGGAAATTGACAACAGAGCCTCTATCTTTTCAACAGGATATATTCCTTCTGACATTACCGGTGATTATCTTGTAGATCTGTCTGATCTGTCTATAGCTGATAACAATGCATTTAATTTTATCACGCGACAAGCTCCTCCCGGAGCTGCTCCTAAAGTCAAAGTTCATTCTGTAAGAAATAATACAGTAAAGAAAACGGTGCCCGATAATTCAGGTTATTATAAGAATATCCTGCCCGGGTTTTAATGCAGTAAAATAGTTTTACAAATCAAAAGCCGTAATTTATATTACGGCTTTTTTTTTATTTGAAAAATATTCATTCTCCGAAAAAACATTGTATTTAGTTTAAATTAAAATTGCTATTTTTAATAAAGGCCAAAGCATCAACCCCAAAAATTGATCTCTTTAACCTTATGTGATTTGTACTTAATTATAATGCTTTAAGATTTCAAAATGAATTCTTAAGTATGTTCGAATTTGTATAAAAAATCAGAAGATTAAACTAACTAACTTATGAAAATAAGAATAACTGTGTTTTCAGTATTCTTACTTTTTTCAAATTTATCTGCAGTATTTTCACAACATCCTTTGTTTGAATTAAAGCTTTCAAACAGAACCTACCTTTCATCCAATCTCGGATTTTTTGATATAATGTTAACGCATACAAATTTTCAAAATTCAGAATTCAGATATTCCTCCGGGAAATATGTGATTATACTTGACGCATCATTTCTGCCTGATCATTTAAATTATATTTACACTATAGACACGGCTACATTCGGCTCAGACAGAATTCCTCCTTCAAATGTCGGCGCGCTGATAAGAAGCGGTGATACGCTTATAATTGAGCCGGGAGTGATTTTTTCAGCAGGAACAGAGCCTTTGATTTCAAATACCTCCGGGACATTGGTAACAAGAATAAATTTTTATAACCCTGATTTGTATTTGAATTCATGTTTGTTTGAAGAGCAGTTTGTATGGAAAATAAATTCTCCCGGCAGCATTACGGAAATTAATGCAAACGTTTCAGACAGCATAGTTAGATTAGAGAATTCTCAAAACAGTTTCAGCGCTCGTGATCTTTGCAGTGATCAATTCTGCTGTCTGAGTGTTCCTCTTATACCGCCTGTCAGGAATTTCCCTCTGAATAATTCCGAAAATAATTTTCATCCATTTAAGTTTGAATGGCAAAAAGGATTTCCAGTAAATTATTCCGCAAATATTCAGGTCGCGGCCGATTCTTTGTTTTCAGAAATAATTATAGATGACACTCTGCTGAGACCGGACGGAATGGATCCGGTAAAATACTATACTTCAGACCTGGAATTCGGAACGGAATATTACTGGAGAGTAAGACAGGGCGGGATCCCTCCTGCGGGAGAATTTAATGAGCCGTGGAAATTCAGAACAGGAATACCTGCGCTAACCGTGAATTTAAAAGTAATTCCTGAAGGTCTAGCGGATAAAATGGAATTCTATCCGTATAGATTGAAAGTTTTTCTGAGAAATTCGGAAACTCCTTATGAAATAGTTGATTCATCCGTTTCAAGTTTAACTGACAGTGAATTTCAAACCGAACTTTATTTTATGAATGCAACTGCAGGAAATTATTACCTTGTGATAGATGACGGAAATTATCTTGAGACATGGAGTAAAGACGGAGGAAATTATTTCCATCCTGATCATATTAATCAATATGACTTTTCACGCAAAGCTTCATCAGCATTTGGAAATAATCAGATCAGTTTTGGCGATGTGTATTGTATATACAACGGTGATCTGAATTCAGACGGATTAGTTGACATAGATGATATGAGTATTTCCGATAATGCGGTTTTTAATTTTGTAATAGGGGAGTCGGTTTCTGATCTGAATAGTGACCACATAACTGATATTGAAGATTATTTAATTATCGACAGAAATGCCGCTGCAGTGGTTTGTATTCACTCTCCTTTGTAAAAAATTTAAATTTCCGGACAGAAGTTATTAAACATGTTTCCGTTTTACTTCCTGAGTTCTGCAAGTTCTTCGAATAATTTAAGCTCTTTGTCGCTGAGATTTATTGGTGTTTCTACAATAATCTTAGCATAAAGATCTCCGTACTCATCCGTCTTTCCGTATTTCGGCATTCCGAGTCTCTGCAGTCTCAGTACTTTTCCGCTTTGCGCTTCCTTTGGAATATTTATTTTAATGTTTCCCTTAAATGTTTTTAAAGACGCTTTGCCTCCGAGTACTGCGGTATAAAGATCGACTCTGACATCAGTATAAAGATCGTCTCCTTTTCTTTCAAACAAAGGGTCTTGTAAGACATGAATTTTTAAAAGCAGATCACCCGGACTTCCGCCGCCGGATGCCATTGCTCCTTTACCGCTCAGTCTTAATGTCTGTCCGCTTGCAATACCGGGTTTTATTTTCAGCTTAATGGACTGACCGTCGAGATCGAATAATTTTTCAGAACCATTGTAAGCGTCATTAAGAGTAATACTCATTTCAGCGCTCAGATCTTCACCGCGCAGATTAGCTCTTGCAGCCCTTTTCCTTCCGCCTGTTCCTGAAGACCGGAAACCGCCTCCTCCGAAAAGTGTTTCAAAAAAATCTGAAAACCCTGCTCCGCCGAATCTGTCTCCGCTGTCATTTCCGTAAGTGTATTGCGTGTAACCGCTGTCCTGATTTGCATACTGTGACCAGTCAAAATCCTGTGAACCGCCGGACTGCTGATAGTATTTCCAGTTCTCTCCCAGCTCATCGTATTTTTTTCTTTTATCCTTATCCCTTAATACTTCATTGGCTTCATTCAATTCCTTGAACTTATCTTCCGCTTCCTTATTATCTTTATTCTTGTCCGGGTGATATTTCAGAGCAAGTTTTCTGTATGATTTTTTAATCTCGTCCTGAGTCGCGTTTTTACTGACACCTAAAATTTTATAATAATCTTTATATTCCATCTAATAATTAATTATAAGAAATTATTTTTTCCTGAAAAACATTATGATAAAAACAACTGCGAGATCAACTAAAATTCCGAGCGCTCCAATCAGATAACATTTTTGAATTTTATTGCTGCCCTCAATTGAAACACCTGATTCTTTTAAAAGTCTGCCTGCCTGATATCCTGATATTATTGCAATGACCGATCCTATTCCGAATATCCAAACCGATCCGAGTACAATTCCCCTGTTCACCAATCTGAAAAATTCAGTCCTTACCTCTTCTGCTGACATCAAATTTTTAAATCCAAAATAGATTTAATAGAATTATTTATCAATGAAAACATTAATAGGCAGTATATTATTTCTGTAATTCATAAAAAATAACAGAGCTGAATTAATTTATTGTTAATAAAAGAAATCAAAATAGGAGTTTTTATTAAAACAAATTATTTATAATTTAAGCGGCAAATCATAATTTAAAAATCAAAAATTAATTTATCATGGAATACACAATTGTAACTGCAAGCAGTAATGAAGAGCTTGTTAAGAAAGTAAATGAAATGCTTAATCAGGGCTGGGAAACAGAAGGCGGTGTTGCGATCTCACAGGACGGCAATTATCATCAGGCAATGATCCTGTTTGAAGATATGACAAATGAATTTGAAACAGGGGAAGAGCTGTAAATTCACTTTTCCGGTTTCACAAATTTTAAATCAGCGAACCTTCCTTAAAACTCATATAGGAATGGTTTGTAAAAATTAAATGATCCAGCACGTCTATACCCATTATCTTACCTGCTTCTACCAGTCTTTTCGTGATCTTAAGATCATCTTCCGAAGGATCAGTTTCTCCTGAAGGATGATTGTGCGCTATTATAATATGCGCTGCATGTCTTTTGATGGCGGATTCGAATGTTTCCCTCGGATGAACAAGACTGGCGGTAAGTGTGCCGACCGAAATTTCATCCAGTCCTATAAAATTATTTCTTGAGTCAAGTGAAATGACATAAAAATGTTCTTTCGTAAAATTAGAAACTTTTGATATAAGTATTTTATACAGCTCTTCGGGATTTGTGACAGCATTGTATTTCTTTTTGTTTTCCCTGATAGTGTTTTCATTCTCCCGAAGTTCTTTGATTATTTTTTTTGTAATGCCGAAACTAGCCATGAGCTTTGACGCTTTTACTTCGCCCAGTCCCTTAAAATTTTTTAGGTCTTCAAGTGAAGCATCCATTATCATAGACAGTGAACCGAATTTTACGAGGATCTTCTGAGCTAAAGTAATTACGGATTCGCCTTTTGTGCCTGTATTTATGAGAAGCGCGAGAAGTTCTGCGGAGGAAAGTTTCTCCGCTCCGTATTCTCTTAATCTTTCTCTTGGTCTTTCGGAAAGAGGCAGGTCATTTACGCAAATTACATTATCATCGGTTTCATTTCTTCCATTCTTCATAGTTATCGTGTTTGATTTCAAATAGGTGAAAGTCGGGATGGGCAGACTCGAACTGCCGGCCTCACGCCCCCCAGACGTGCGATCTAACCAACTGATCTACATCCCGCATAACATCACTTTCATTTACATTTTCGGGAAAATTTGTTCTGCCCTATTAAATTATAACGCTGCAAAAGGCATGTCAATATGTTTAATTTGAAAAATTAAATCAAACCGATTATCTCTGACAATCACTTCACTCCTGTATCCTCAAACACGGCAAGTATCTTGCCTTCCCCGTAAAGACTTAATCTGTTGCCTGAAATTTTATATGAATCGGTTTTAACCAGCGCGACCAGATACTTTTTTTCCTGATCCTTTATGAAGTCACAGAATTTTTCTGTTGCATTTATACTGTTAAATTTCAATGATCTGTTCTTTTCGGTGTAAGTCAAATCAATGCTGTTGCATCCGCCGAATCCGTTTGCATTCTTTTTGTCTTTTGAAAATTTAATATAAGCTTCTTCCATGCTTTCGGGAGTATAGACTTTGCTTCCGTCAAGTGATCTTAAAATCCACTTTGTCTCATAGAATGATAATTTAGATCCAATACCCGGATCAGAAGACGAACATGAAAAAAGTATAAGTGTAAAAAAGAAAATCAGAATGTAATGTAATTTCATAATAATATTTTAGAATTAATTTTTAAGGAGACAGTCTTTCCGTGCTCCATTCATTTCCTTTCTTTGTAAATAAGATCCTGTCATGAAGCCGGCTTTCCCTGCCCTGCCAGAATTCTATCATTGACGGTTTCAAAATATAACCTCCCCAGCTTACCGGTCTCGGCACATTGCCGTCTGCGAATTTTATTTTTAACTCATCAAATTTTTTATTTAGAACTTCACGGCTTGAGATCACTTTGCTCTGTTCGGAAACTACTGCAGCAACCCTGCTTTCAAAAGGCCGGCTCTTAAAATAATTTTCGGATTCTTCCGTGCTGACTTTCTCAGTGATACCTTCAATGCGTACCTGTCTTTCAAGTTCTTTCCAGTAAAAGAGCAAAGTGGCGTTTGGATTTTCGTCAAGCTCTTTTCCTTTTCTGCTTTTGTAGTTTGTATAAAAAATAAATCCGTCGCTGCTGTATTCTTTAAGCAGAACTGTCCTGACATTGGGATGTCCGTCAGCGGAGCATGTAGCGAGATACATTGTGTTTGCTTCCATTTCATCGAGTTTCAGTGCTTCAGAAAACCAGATTTCAAATTGTTCGAATGGATTGTTTTTGATTGTCTCTTCAGACAATTCTCTTTTGAGAAATTCTTTTCTTAGTTCAAATAAATTTTGCTTATCCATGGTAGTGTAAATTTGTTTTGTAAATTTAGTTAATTTGATTTTTAGAAATAATGATATATGCCGTCAGCAGATTACCTGTGATATTCGAAATCCCAAATGATCTTAACTGTTAACTATTAACTATTAACTCTATCCGAAGTCTCCTTCTCTATTTTCAATTGATTAATCACATCTTTATAAGTAATTTGAAATTCATTTTTTAATCCTATTTTATTCAAATCCCATTGTCAGCTGATAAAAATAAATTATCTGTCCTTGAAGTAGATAAAGAATTGCTTGATGATATCACTGAGCTCATCCGCGAAAAATCTGATGCTGCCCTTCAGAATATTCTGGCAGATCTGTATGATTTTGATATAGCTGTATTGATCGATAATCTTGAAGAAGATGACGATGCAGTTTATATTTTTTCACTCCTGAAAGATGAAACTGCAAGTGAAGTAATTTTAGAAATTAGTGATGACAGAAAAAATGCGATTACCGAAAAATTAAGCGGTGAAAAAATATCCGGTATCGTTAGTGAAATGTATTCCGATGATGCAACTGATTTTGTCTCGGATCTTGATGAAAATAAAAAAGATGAAGTACTTGAAAATTTGGACAGGATTGATAATGAAGATTATGAGGAAGTTAAAGAGTTACTCAGCTATGATGAAAATACTGCCGGCGGTATCATGGCAAAAGAATATATTTCCGTTCATGAATACTGTACTGTTACGGAAGCAATTAATGAAATTCAGGAAAAAGCCGATGAGGTTGACCAGTTCTATAATGTTTGGGTAGTCGATATGGCAAATGTTTTGAAAGGAGTTATTTCACTAAAAAGACTTATTGTTTCATTAAAAAATCCCGGCGTACATATAAAAGATGTAATGAATTCTGACGTAATCAGTATTGACGCTAATACTGATCAGGAAGAAGTTGCTAAAATATTTCAGAGTTATGATCTGGTTTCTGCTCCCGTAGTCAATAGTCATAATAAATTAATAGGCATGATCTCTATTGATGATATTGTTGATGTTATTGAAGAAGAGTATTCCGAAAATGTTGCAAGAATGACAGGTACTGATGCGGAAGAACTTGAGAAAAAATCTCCGTTTGAAATCGCTAAGCTTCGACTGCCGTGGCTTCTTATTACTTTGTTCATTGAATTCATTGCAGTCTTTATTGTCAGGATGCATAATGAAATGCTTGAAAAAATAATTCTGCTCGCTGCTTTTATGCCTATAATATCAGCCATTTCAGGAAACACCGGACTTCAGTCCGCTGCTATAATGGTCAGAGGTATTGATACGGGAAACGTAACTCTTAGTAAATGGTATGTTCCGTTATTCAGACAAATTAAAACCAACCTGATCATAGGATCGGTAGTTGCACTGATCGTCGGATTTCTGGGGTATATTATCAGTGACACCAATGAATTAAGATTTGGAGCATCTGTCTGTATCTCAATGTTTGTATCCATTAATATTGCAGGAATAATCGGCACAATCTCTCCCATGTTATCCAAAAAACTTGGATTCGATCCGGCGCTTACTTCAGGTCCGTTTGAAACAGCTTTTCAGGATGTGATCGGTATCTTTATCTTTCTGAGCGTCTCTACTATTTTACTAATGAATATTTAAATAATTTTTGCTCAGTTCCCTTAAAAAAAATTTCAGCTATCTTGAAATTCCGGATATTACAAATCAGATATTTCTTCTGATTCTGTCTGTGCTGATTGTTTTCTCATCAGAAAATATTTTACTCTCTGCGCTTATTCCGTTTCTGAATTTATTACTGTGTATACTCATAATTTATTTTGTATCACATTATGAAAAAAAAACAGATGCTGAAAAGAAGGAAAAATCCTGGTCAAGATTCTTAAGGTTCTGGTATCCGTCTTTTATGATATTGTTTTGCTTTAAGGAAATTTATCTGATCATGATAGGTTTCGATACAAGACTTTATGATCCTGAACTGATCCGTATAGATAATTGGATGTTTGGCGTTAACCCAACTGAATTTCTGTCAGCATACAGTTACCCTTTTTTAGTAGAACTGCTTCAGATTGTCTATGGACTTTTTTATCTGATGCCTGTAATTTACGCAATGGAATTATATATCTGGCACAGGTATGAAGAATTAAAGTATGCTATCTTTGTAGTATTCTTAGGCTTCTATCTTTCGTTTCTTGGTTATATTGTTGTTCCCGCTATTGGTCCGCGGTTTACTCTGCATGATTTCTCAAATATGAATTTCGAATTACCCGGAATTTTTTTCGCTGAAATTATCAGAGGAATTATTGATTTCGGTGAGTCTATTCCTAAAAATGTAAATAACCCGGAAATGTATGCACAGAGAGACGCTTTCCCTTCGGGACATACTATTATCATTATTCTCATCACTTATCTTTCTCATAAAATAAAATCAAATTCATTTTATTTTTATCTTCCTTTTTCTGTCTTAATGATTTTCTCAACAGTATATCTCCGGTACCACTATGTTATTGATCTGATCGGAGGAATTCCGTTTGTGCTTGTTACAATTTTTATTGCAAATAAATTATATAGAGGGAAAATATCTTTCGGTAAAAAAATTGCTAAAAATACCGTGCCGTAATTTCATCGGCTATTGAATATCCTTTCTCCGTTAGTATAAGATTTCCATCGCGTATAAAAGCAAGACCTGCGGTGCAAAGCTCTTGAGCCGCCGCTTTATTTTCTGTTTCGAAATCCTCTCCGGTTAATTCTCTGTACCTTTCGAAATTTATTCCTGCGCTTCTTAATCCTAACATTATATATTCCAGTTTTATCTGAGCTGTATCCGGTTCATAAAGATTTTCCGCCGGTAGTGTTTTTGCATTTAAAGAATTTACATATCCCGAATAAGATCTCACATTATTCCACCTCTTCTTAAAAAAGAATGAATGTGATGAAGGTCCGAGTCCCAAATAATTTTTATATGTCCAGTATTTCAGGTTATGTCTGCTTCTGTATCCGGGTCTTGCAAAATTAGATATCTCGTAATGTTCAAATCCTTCAGATGTTAATCTCTCCGATACTATAAAATAAAATTCAGAATCTTTGACCGGATCCTTTATTAGTCGCGGATCTTTTTCAGTTGATTTGTAAAGACTTGTTCCCTTTTCATATGTTAATGAATAAGCGGAAATGTGACGGGCTCCGGAATCAATTGCCTTACTTATTGAATAATTTACATCCTCTTCAGTCTGCGAAGGCAATGAATAAATAATATCAACGCTGATATTTTGAGTAAGTTCTGAAGCTTTTCTTATCACATGCTCCGCCATCTCTGCAGTATGCTGACGTGTTAAAAATTTCAGTTCGCTGTCTATGAATGACTGAACACCAAAACTGAATCTGTTTATTCCCGCTGTCAGATAATTTTCTATGCTGCCGTCTGTAAAATCCTCGGGATTTGATTCCATTGTGATCTCTGAATTACAGTCAACATTTAAATTGTCTCTCAATGTTTTTATAACAGCACTGATTTCTTCTGATGTTAAAACAGACGGCGTACCTCCTCCGAAAAATACAGTGTCAAATTTTTCACCGTAGTATTGATTTGAAAGGAGAGTAATCTCTGAGTTTAATGCATTCAGAAATTCTGTCTTTCGTTTAGTATTTGTAATGAAAAAAAAATCGCAGTAGTTACATCTCTTTCTGCAAAAAGGTATGTGTATGTATAATCCGGACATGCTTTATTAATAATAGTGTACCGGGTAAAATTATATCTTGTGTGAATATAGTTTGTATTCGTTACCTGATTATATTTCCGATTCTTTCCCATCTTGTCGTGCTTAACAGATCGAAAAAATTCAGAAACGAAATGCTCGGATCCCATGACCAGTAAATTATTAACGCCTCTCCTACAATATTCTCAACAGGCATGAAACCCCAGAATCTGCTGTCAAGTGAATTGTTCCTGTTGTCTCCCATCATGAATAAATAATCTCTCTTCACGGTGTATTCTCCGTCAGGAAGTACGGTTTCGTTAATATAAACCTTTCCGTCTCCGGACATTCTGACCGTATTGCCTTCCTTTATGATAAACATTTTCCATCCGTCAAAATTTGAAGAATCAATTTTAATCTTGTCACCTGCTTTCGGAACGCGGATCGGTCCGTACCAGTCTTCATTCCATTTCGAGCCGATAGGAAACATTCTCGGATTTACAAAACTCTCCGGCCTGCTAACTTTATCAAAAACCGTATTTGGAGGATTTGGAAACAGCTCGCCGTTTACATAAAGCTTCTTATCTCTGATTACAAGCGTATCACCCGGAGTCGCTACGCATCTTTTTATATAATTGACAACTTCCTTCGATTCAATGTCGTCACGGTCTCCCGGAAAATCAAAAACTATTATATCGCCTTTCTGCGGCTCTTTAAATCCGGGAAGTTTAATATATGGAATTCTTATGTCAGTGAAAGGTATGTTCCTGGGAGTAGTAGCTCCGTATGTGAATTTTGTTACAAGTAAAAAATCCCCGACCCATAAAGTCTTTTCCATTGAACCGGTCGGAATCCTGAAAGCTTCGAACAGTAATATTTTTATTATGAATGCAACTATTCCCGCATAAACTAAAGCATCAAAAAACTCACGGGATTTTGTTTTTTTTACTTTATCGTCTTTTCCTTTTTTATCCTGTCTTATCACGGCCTGCGCCTGAAGTCTTTGGTTTGTATTTATCCGTGTCCTTTATATTTTTATTGTTGTTATTAGTAGTATCCACTTGGAAATTTTATTGAATAATTTTTTTGATTTAACTTAAATCTTATCTTAACTGTCGAGAGAAAGTACTGCATGAAAAGCTTCCTGCGGAATTTCTACGGAACCTATTTGCTTCATACGCTTCTTTCCTTCCTTTTGTTTTTCAAGAAGTTTTCTCTTTCTTGAAATATCCCCCCCGTAACATTTTGCAGTAACGTTTTTTCGCATTGCGCTTATAGTCTCTCTGGCCACTATCTTTGAGCCGATCGTCGCCTGTATTGCAACTTCATACATTTGCTTCGGTATGAGCTGACGCAGTTTAGTACATAATTTTTTTCCCCATTCAAACGCTTTATCCCTGTGAACAATAGTCGAAAGCGCATCTACAGGATCGCCGTTCAGAAGTATGTCAAGTTTTACTAATTTTGATTCGCGGAAATCCTTGAAGTCATAATCAAATGACGCATATCCTCTCGAATAGGATTTCAGCTTGTCATAGAAATCAAAAACTATTTCACTCAACGGGAAATCAAACTGAAGATCAACTCTTTTCGCATCAACGTAATTAGTTGCAAGGAAAACGCCCCGCCTCTCATTTGCAAGCTTCATTAAATTACCTATGAATTCAGTCGGGGTAATAATATTTGCGGAAATATACGGCTCTTCTATGTAATCGATCTTAGGCGGATCCGGCATCAGTGAGGGATTGTCAACTATTAACTTTTCACCTTTGGTTGTATAAACTATGAATTCCACATTAGGTACCGTGCTGATTATATTAAGATTGTATTCACGGTCAAGTCTTTCCTGTACGATCTCAAGATGCAGCATACCGAGAAATCCGCATCTGAATCCGAATCCCAGCGCTGCAGAAGTTTCCGGCTCAAATGTCAGAGCGGCGTCATTCAGTTTTAGCTTTGACAGCGAATCGCGCAGACTTTCAAAATCTTCCGTTGATGAAGGATAAATTCCGCTGAATACCATTGGCTTTACTTCTTTATAACCGGGCAGCGGTTCTGTGATCGGCTGATCAGTTCTGTATAAAGTGTCGCCGACTTTTGATTCATTCAGATCTTTTATTCCGGCTATTAAATACCCTACGTCACCGGAATTAAGCTGTGCGGATTTTGAACGTCCCATTCGCAGATGTCCGACTTCTTCCGCCTCAAAGATGTTTCCTGTGAAAAATGATTTTATCTTATCCCCGGGTTTTAAGCTTCCTTCAAATACTCTTATATATACAATTACACCTCTGTAAATATCAAATTTCGAATCAAATATCAAAGCTCTCAACGGCTTTTCGGGTTCAATCTTCGCTGCAGGAATTCTGTGAACTATACTTTCCAATATTTCATCTGTGCCTGTGCCGACTTTTGCGCTTGCGAGTAAAATGTCTTCCTTTTTGCAGCCGATCAGCTCAATGATCTGAGCTGTTACTTCATCTACCATGGAATTCTGCAGATCAATTTTATTTATGACAGGTATGATCTCAAGTCCGTTATCAATAGCCAGATAAAGATTACTGATAGTCTGAGCTTCTACTCCCTGTGTAGCGTCAACTACTAAAAGCGCTCCTTCGCATGCAGCGAGAGAACGTGAAACCTCATATGAAAAATCAACATGTCCCGGAGTATCGATCAGATTTAATGTATAAACTTCGCCGTCGGGAGAATTGTACTTCATCTGAATAGCATGAAGTTTTATAGTAATGCCTCTTTCCTGTTCGAGGTCCATATCATCTAAAACCTGCTTCATCATATTTCTCTTTTCAATCGTACCGGTCTTCTCAAGCAGTCTGTCAGCAAGCGTAGACTTGCCGTGATCTATATGAGCTATAATACAGAAATTTCTTATATTGGATTTTGTCACTTTGAATGTTAAAATAAAAGTGGATTCTAAATGCAAGTTACATAATGAAATATAACTTATTTAGATTCCACTTATTAAAATTAGAAATAAAAAAATAATTTATTTTCCCTCTGACTTTCTTTTTACTCTCTCGTCCTGAATATCTTTTCTGATCTCTGCAGCTTTTTTTCTGAGTTCATTTAACTGTTTTCTCAGTCTTGTACCTGCTGCATTCTGACCTTTGTCATAAAATTTCTCAATATCTACTTTCATTTCTTCAAGAATTTTGTGAAGATCGTTAATTTTTTCCATTTTCAGATTCTCCTTCTGATAGTTTAATTAAATAAATTTTTGGATAAAGTATTAAAAATATTTAAATTTTGTAAGTTATTTTTTTAAATCGAACGAAATAAGGGATTTTGCAAATATTCTGAATTTATGAAAGATATGGTATCGAAAATATGATCACAAATCCCCAAGCTACAAATGCAAGTCCGAATAATATTATTCCTGATAACACAGATATCCTTGCCCAGGGTCGCATTTTATAATCTCTGAATATATTCCATACTCCGTTAAGTCCGTGATACATCCCAAGTACCAGAAATGAAAGATCTATAATTCTGTACCATGAAAACTGCATCCTTGCCAGCACCGCCTCATATGTGTGTCCCGATTCCGGCTGATAATGCATCAGTATATAATGCCCTATCATAAACACGACAAGAGCCAGTCCTGTTATCCTCTGAACTACCCAGCTGCCCGCTCCGGAATTCTTAGATACTCTGTATTTATACATATTTTAAACCGATCTGATTTTCTTAAAATAAATTTTTTAATTCATGAGAAAACATAATTGCGCCCATTGCCAGAAACAGTATAATTCCGACTATCCATGACAATCTGTAAAGATGCCTGTGATATTTCGCGCCGTCAGCCCAGTCCACCAGCACAATTCTTATTCCGTTTAGTGAATGAAAAATTACAAACGCAAACAGGAACCATTCGATTGCCATATAAATGGGTGATGAAAATGTTGCCATCTTGTTGTTAAATGCAACTTCACCTTCAGTAAGCGGACTTAAAGAATATATATGCAGAAAAAGATAAGCTATTAATGCAATACCGGTAATTCTGTGAAATATCCATGCCCAGTTGCCGGAATCTTTTTTGTAATTTAAATTCTCTGAGATCCAGTTCTTCTGATCGAAGGCTTTTGGTTTGCGGTGTGTGTTTTGAGATCCTGTATCTGTTTCCAATTATCAGATGCTCCTTATTTTAGGTTCCGCTAAATTAATTATTTCAGCTTATATTTACAATTTATTAAAATTTATAATTAAATTTTAGAAATGTTAGTGAAATTCAATTTACATAACCGGAAATCTTCTGATACATTATTGATTATTCTGTCTATCCTAATTCATTAAAGAGTAAATGCCTGATATAAATCATTTTTCCTAAATAATGATTAAGTTACTTTGTAACCGTGACGAAGATCAGTTGAATCAAATTTCAGAAATGTGTTTTATGTTTTTTATTTTATACTTAATTTAACACGTGAAAAAATTTTTATTTAAAAATATTGTAAGTATTGTAGTTTCATTATTAGTCCTTTCCTCCGGCAGTCTCGCATCAATTCTTCATTATTCCTGTATATCCGACGGTTCCGAACATATTCAGTGTCAAATGGATGAATGCGGTGATAATGACTGCTGTGAAACACCGGATAACACAGATGATGCATCTGCAAATAATGATTGCTGCGTCGTTCACCCGGAAGTATTTTCTGAACCGGAATTGTTTATTCTAACAGTTAATAATATTAAGATAAAATTATCATCCGAAGTTAATTATTCAAACATTACCGATCCGCAGCTTCTTAAAAATATCTCATCAGATTTTTACCCTTTACAAATTTATTGCAATTACTACTCCGGCAATATATACCTAATTAATTCCAGTCTTAGAATTTAGTCCCTTAATTCGTTTTTTAAAGAAATACTCTTTATTCGGTCAATCTGAATAAATTAAGTTCTGTATATTTTATTTCATAAACTAAATAAATTAAATTCTATCATGAAAAAATTAATTTTTGTAATTCCAGTATTTATGTTCTTAACTGTTTTATATATCCATTCCGGATCTTCAGCATCTATAAATTCGGATTCATCTAAAGTTTGTATTGTAACCGGCGAAGCGATAGATGATAACGGTATATCCTATGCTTATCTAAATCAAAATGTTGAGCTTTGCTGCGAAGTCTGCATTAAAGCATTCAACAAAGAGCCGGCGAAATATTTAAAGGGAAATCTATGGTGTCCGATCTGCGATGATGATGATGCAGTAAAAGATATTTCTACTGTACATAATAAAGTAAAATATTACTTCTGTAATGAAAGCTGCAAGGAAACTTTTAATTCGAATCCTGAAGAAGTTTTAAATAAATATTCCAATAATGAAAAATAAATCATTTTTAATACTGCTTATTCTTTATTCAGTATTTTCATTTGATATTTATTCTCAGAATATAAGCGGAAGCGTATTTGGATTAGTTGACAATAAAAAAGAAGCTCTCGACGCAGCCGTTATTAAATGGATAAATACTAAGACAGGAACTATCACGGATGAAGATGGAAAGTTTGAGATCTCCGCAGAAGGGATTACTGATAAAAGAGTAATTGTATCTTACATAGGCTTTTCCGCTGACACAGTAAATTTAGAAAATAATACCGGCGTTGAAATTTTGCTTATACCGAATACAGCTACTTCGGAAATTATAGTGAAAGATAAAAGAGGTTCTACATTTATCGGAAGTGAAGTTGCAAAAACAGAAACCATTACTTCGCTTGAACTTGTAAAGGATGCCTGCTGCGATCTCTCGGGCTGCTTCGGCAGAAATTCTTCAGTGGAAGTGGCGGTCACGGACATTCTTACCGACAGCAAAGAGCTGAAGATACTCGGACTCGAAGGCGCATATACACAGATACTCATTGACAACGTTCCTCTGCTTTCCGGTCTGAATGTGAAATACGGCGTCAGCAGCATTCCCGGTACGATCATTGACAAGATCACTGTTTCCAAAGGTTCAAACTCAGTGCTGCAGGGCTATGAATCCATAAGCGGAATTATGAACGTCATTCTAAAAAATCAGACTAATTCCGATAAGTTTATGCTGAACGGATTTATGAACAGCGTTTTGGAAAAGCAGGTGAATTTAAATTACACGGAAAAGTTAAACAAAAATTTAAATACAATATTTTCATTCCATTCCGTACAGAGCTCAAACCGTGTAGATGAGAACAATGACGGATTTCTTGATAATCCGCTGATCACAAGATATACATTCTATAACAAATGGGATTATTCATCTAAAGAAAATAAAACTGATGTAAACTTTGCTGCAAGATACTGGAATGAAGACAGGACAGGCGGGCAGACTGATTATTTTCAGAGTAATGATGAGGGAAGTAAAAGTATTTACGGACAGACTGCTGGTATAAACTCTCTTGAGAGTTATCTTAGAATTGGAAAGAAGTTTTCAGAAGATAAAAACATGAAACTGTATTTCAATTCATCTTACTATGATCAGAATTCATACTACGGAATTACAAAGTATGCCGCTGATCAGTTTTCCTTTACAGGCTCAGGATTTTATGAAACTGCGCTGTCCGGAAAAAGTTATATCAAAGCCGGGATCAGTTACAAATATCTGAATATTAATGAAGACATTTCTTTTGGTGACTCAACTTCGAAAACATACGCGGGAAATTATATTAAGAAAGAATCCATTCCCGGAATTTTTATGGAAAGCTCTTTCAATTTTCTTAATGACAAAGCAAGCGTGATGGCGGGGTTCCGGTACGATTATCATAATGAATATAAATCGGTTTATACTCCGAGAGTGCTTTTCAGATATCAGCCGGTCAGTGAACTTGTAATAAGAACTTCTGCAGGTACGGGCTTCCGCACGATCAATCTATTTAATGAGCATTCGAATATACTTGCCAGCTCAAAGGACATTCGGATCACTGAAACGCTGGATCCGGAAAAGATATTTAATTTCGGGGCTGATGTGATCTATTATTTTAATCTGGGGAATTCAGGCGGCAGTCTGAATCTGGATTATTACAGGACTGAATTTAATAATAAAATAATTCCTGACTATGACACAGATCCGTCTGCAGTAATATTTTCGAATCTTGACGGGAAAGCGTATTCAAATGTATTCCAGTCTGAATTTAATATAACTTTATTCAGACTGCTTGATCTGAAACTTGCATATAAATTCGTCGATCTGAAATATGAAAAAAACGGCATCATGACAGATCAGCCGTTCAATTCCAAGAACAGATTCTTTTCAACTCTTTCTTATACATTAGCCGATGACAGCTGGGGATTCAACACCGGCCTGCAATGGTTCGGCACGCAGCGTCTGCCGTCGACGGAATCTAATCCGTTGATTTATCAGAGACCATTGAATTCAGACCCGTACACTTTAATAAATATGCAGATCAACAGAAATTTCAGTAACTTTGAAATTTACGCCGGAATAGACAATCTGCTGGATTTTATGCAGGAGAATCCGATCATAGCAGCTGACGATCCGTTTGGTCCGTATTTTGATACTTCATATATATGGGGTCCGACGATGGGAAGGGAATTTTATCTTGGGTTCAGATTTAAATTGAACTGAGATCATATAGAATTTATTTAAAATAAAATTTAAATTAAAATTTAACATTCACGCTCTGAAGGATTCACTTTAGGGCGTGAATTTTTTATGTCATTCCTGTGCTTTTTTTTATGTCATTTCTGTGCGCTTTTTTTTTATGTCATTCCCGCGTGCTTCCGGCGGGAATCCAATCCGAAACTTGCAGTTAAATTCTATGTTTTTATATCATTCCCGGTACTCTGTTTTATGTCATTCCCGCGTGCTCGGCGGGAATCCAATCTAACTGGAAACTTGCTGTTAATATTCTAAACTTAGTTATTACTTTACGAACAAAATTTCACTCTATTTATCTTTTGTGAGCGTCACTTAATGAACTCTTTAGGATTTGAATGACAAGTTATAGTTATAAAACATTTTTCATGCTTGCATTGAGTGCGGAATGGATTCCCGCCAGAAGCACGCGGGAATGACAAGTTATGATGTGAGTGAATGACAAGTTATAGTTATAAAACAATTTTCATGCTTGCATTGAGTGATGAATGGATTCCCGCCAGAAGCACGCGGGAATGACAAGTTAGGGTGTGCGGGAATGAGAAGTTTGATTGTGCGGGAATGAAAAGTTATAGTTATAAAACATTTCTCATGCTTGTATTGAGTGATGAATGGATTCCCGCCGGGAGCACGCGGGAATGACAAGTTATGATGTGAGTGAATGACAAGTTATAGTTATAAAACATTTTTCATGCTTGCATTGAGTGCGGAATGGATTCCCGCCAGAAGCACGCGGGAATGACAAGTTATGATGTGAGTGAATGACAAGTTTGATTGTGCGGGAATGAAAAGTTATAGTTATAAAACATTTTTCATGCTTGCATTGAGTGATGAATGGATTCCCGCCGGAAGCACGAGGGAATGTCAAGTTAGGGTGTGCGGGAATGAGAAGTTTGATTGTGCGGGAATGAAAAGTTATAGTTATAAAACATTTTTCATGCTTACATTGAGTGCGGAATGGATTCCCGCCGGGAGCACGCGGGAATGACAAGTTAAGGGGCGTCATTTTATTCTGCAAAGTCCATATTTGCATCTGCAAAGTCCATATTTGCATCTGCAAAGTCCATATTTACATCTGCAAAGTCCATATCTGCATCTGAAAAGTCTATATCTGCATCTGAAAAGTCCATATCTGCATCTGCAAAGTCCATATTTGCATCTGCAAAGTCCATATTTGCATCTGCAAAGTCCATATTTACATCTGCAAAGTCCATATTTACATCTGCAAAGTTCATATCTGCATTTTCAAAGTCCATATCTGCATCTGCTAAGTCCATATCTTCATTTTTAAAGTCCATATCTGCATCTGCAAAGTCCATATTGCATCTGCAAAGTTCATATCTGCATTTTTCAAAGTTCATATCTGCGCTTTCGCTAAGTATATCTTAAATTTCAAAGTTCATATCAGCGCCTTCACTTTGCACATCTGCAAATGCGTTTACCGAATCTGAATTTATTTTATTCGATCCGGCGTAAATTTAATGATGTTTTTAAAAATTGGTCTTACCGGAATTACAGGTTTTTATGCATGCGGGAATAACAAATTATGTGAGTCGGATATTTCCCTGAGCCTACAGGTTTTTTGCGGTAAAAAATAATTTTATATATTCCATTTGGAAACATCCGGCGGACATTGTTAAGTTAATGTTAATTGTAATTTTAAATTATATAATTTATTTTAGCCTTTGAAAACAATGAACTCATATACTTTTCAATATTTAATTTTCAATTCTGATTTGGAAAGCCATTTTCCCTTCATGCTGATATTGGCAGGATCAGTTCAAAGTGAGAATTTTAAAAGGACTGATTCTGAATAATCTTGTCAATAAAGATCTTCCGGATACAACTAAAACCCAGGGCAACAATAAAAACGGAAAGTACCTTGCTATTCTTTGTCTTAGTGCGTTAGGAATAGTTTTCGGAGATATTGGTACAAGTCCTCTTTACGCGCTTCGCGAATGTTTTCACGGAGTTCATGGAATTGCTCCGCTGAAAGATAATATATTCGGCGTATTGTCGCTTATTTTCTGGGCGCTGATACTGATAATTTCTATTGAGTATATTTTAATTATAATGAGAGCTAACAATGACGGTGAAGGCGGGATCCTTGCTTTAATGTCACTTTTAAAAAGGACAGAATTTAAAAAGAAATGGGTCGGTTCAATGGTTCTGGTTTTCGGACTGTTCGGTTCAGCTTTATTATACGGTGACAGTATTATAACTCCAGCTATTTCGGTTTTATCCGCAGTGGAAGGTTTAGCGCTTGCTACTCCTTTATTTGAACCGATCATTTTGCCGGTTACAATTATTATTCTGGTTATACTTTTCAGCATGCAGAAAAGAGGAACAAGTAAGATCGGTAAAATATTCGGACCAATTACATTCACCTGGTTTATAGTTCTAGCAATACTTGGCATCAGATCAATAATTCAGAATCCGGAAGTTTTTGCAGCTGTAAATCCATATTATGCAGTAAACTTTTTTATTGATAACGGTTTTCACGGATTTGTAATATTAGGTTCAGTATTTCTTGTTGTTACAGGAGGTGAAGCTCTTTATGCGGATATGGGACATTTCGGGAGACAGCCCATAAAGATTACATGGTTTTGTTTAGTATTACCATCTTTACTTCTTAATTATTTCGGACAGGGCGCATTACTTATAAGAGATCCAACAGCAGCAAAAAATCCATTTTACTTACTGGCTCCTGAATGGGCATTATATCCGCTTATAGGTCTGGCAACTTTTGCAACTGTCATTGCTTCGCAGGCTGTGATCTCCGGAGCTTTTTCACTTACATTTCAGGCTTTACAGCTTGGATATCTTCCGAGGATGAGAATACTTCACACCTCTGAAGATGAAAGGGGACAGATATATATTCCTCAGATCAATTTACTTCTATTTTTTTCTACTATTGCACTGGTACTGTCTTTCAAGTCTTCGAGTAATCTTGCTTCAGCTTACGGTATTGCTGTTACAACTACTATGCTTATTACGACAATTTTACTTTTCATTACTACAATTAAAATATGGAAATGGAATAAATTTGTTTCTGTAATAGTAATTTTATTTTTTATTACAATAGATTTATCTTTCTGGGGCGCGAACATGCTGAAGCTGCTTCACGGAGGATGGGTGCCTTTAGCTATCGGACTCGGTATATATTTTATCATGACTACCTGGAATAAAGGCAGAAAAATACTTTTAGAAAAAATAAAACAGCAGACTATTTCGCTTGAAAATTTTGTGACGGAAATTCTTAGTGTAAGATTAATTGCAATACCGGGTACGGCTGTCTATATGTCAAGTAATAAGAACGGAGCGCCGCCGCCGCTGATACTGAATATTAAGCATAACAGACTTCTTCATAAACAGGTTATTATACTGACTATTATTATTAAGAAAGTCCCGCATATTAAGCAGGAAGAAAGACTTGAAATACAGGAACCGACTGAAGGATTTTACAGGGTTATTGCTAATTACGGTTATATGGACATTCCGAATATTCAGAATGTCGTTGAGCTTCTGAAAAATAATAATATAAAGATCGATATTAACAGAACCACTTTCTTTCTCGGCAGAGAAACTCTCATCCCGGGTAATCGAAAGGAATTCGGACTTCTGAGAAGTAAACTTTTTATCCTTCTGTCAAATAATGCCCAAAGAGCAACTGAATTTTTTAATATACCTCCTCAGAGAGTTTTTGAAGTCGGTACTCAGGTCGAATTATAACCTAAAATAAAATTTCTAATAAATGTCTTTATTCTCTGAATTTAAACAATCACTAAAAACTGTCGATTCGGAAGAAATAATTGATCTGTATATTTTCAGACCTTTATCATTTGTACTGGTAAAGTTAATTTATAATACTAACATAACTCCTAATCAGATATCTATTGTAGCTCTGATATTCGGAATTATGACCGGCGTATTTTACGGATTCGCGACATACGAATTTTTACTGCTCGGATCGCTGAGTTTTTTCATATGTAATACACTCGACTGTATGGACGGTCAGCTTGCCAGGCTGAAAAAAAACGGAACAAAGATAGGAAGAATAATTGACGGGTTTATAGATTATATAACTTCAATATCCGTCTTTATCGGTCTTGGAATTGCAATGACACATATAACCGGAGAACCTTTATTCAGCTGGACTCTGACTGTTACAGCAGGCGCATCAAAAGCTCTGCAGAATATGTTTTTCGATAATTACAGGAATATGTATCTCGAATATGTATATCATAAAGCGCCGGGACTCGATGAAGAAATAAGTGAATATTCAGAAGAAAAGAAAAGACTTGAATCCGTAAGCGGAAAGTATATAGAAAAACTGCTTATTTCTTCTTACCTGTCATATTCTGAATTTCAGAAAAGATCGACAAAGCATATTGTGCTTGATGTAACGCCGGATGAATACAAAAGAAAAAATAAACATCTGCTGAGAGCGTGGAGCTGGATCGGGTCCACTACTCATATGGTTGCGTTAATTATTTTTTCGATCTTTAACAGAATTGACCTATACCTTATATATACAGTTACAGCCGGGAATATTATATTTTTAATTCTTTATTTGATACAGAGGTCCGTTATTAATTCAATAAATAAAAAATAATGCAGGCGGTAATACTCGCAGCCGGAGTTTCACGAAGACTCAGACCTCTGACTGACAATACTCCGAAGTGTCTTTTAAACATCGGCGGTAAAAATCTTCTTCACAGGACAATCGAAAATGTAATTGATAACGGCATATCGGATTTTATTTTTGTAACAGGTTATCTTGAGAACATGATAAAAGAATATATGGATAATAATTTCCCCGGTTTAAAAAAAACTTTTATCACCAATCCCGGATATGAAGTTAATAATAATTCGTATTCGCTCTGGATGACAAAGGATTATATTAAGGAAGATATGCTTCTTCTAGACAGCGATATTCTCTTTGATAAAAAAATTATAACTAAGCTGCTTGAAAGCCGTCATGAAAATTGTCTTGCCGTTAATTTTACAAAGGATCTCGACCAAGAACAGATAAAGGTGATACTTAATAACGAAAACAAAGTGCTCGAAATAGGAAAAGAAATTTCTATCGCTGAATCTGCAGGCGAATCTATCGGGATCGAAAAGTTTTCTCCATATTATATGAAAGAGCTATTCAGTATATTGGACAGGAAAATCACAAAAGAGAATATTATTAACGAGTTTTATGAAGCTTCATTTCAGGAAATAATTGATAATGGAGATTCAGGGAACAGTATTTATGCAGAGGACGTTTCGATGTTCGGCTGTATGGAAATTGATACAGTCAGTGATTATGAAAAAGCCCAAAACATTTTAATTTAATTAATGAGCAACTATTACAAAAGACCGGGACTATTCGGAGGATTTTCACTTTTTCCGCCGGTCATAAAGATCTTACTTGTTTCGAACATTGCGATCTATGTTATTTTCAATTTGCTGCTTTCAGGTTTTCAGGTTGGCGGCATTTCCGTGGATCTTCTTATTACAAAATATTTTGCGCTGAACCCTCTCACACCTGTACTTTTTAAGAACAGCGTCGGTCAGATTATTGAACTTAGTTTTTATCCATGGCAGATATTCACATATATGTTTCTGCACGGCGGCTTCTTTCATCTTCTTCTTAATATGTTTGCTTTATGGATGTTTGGAGTAGAGCTTGAAAATATGTGGGGACAGAAAAGATTTTTGTATTATTATTTTCTTTGCGGAGTCGGAGCGGGATTGAGTAATTTACTTATTGCTCCGCTTTTCACTTCTGTCGGACCAACTGTCGGCGCTTCCGGAGCTGTTTACGGAATACTTGTTGCATTCGGTTATCTCTTTCCTGACAGAAATATTTATATCTACGGTATATTACCGGTCAGGGCAAAGTATCTTGTTATATTCTATATGCTGCTTGAAATTTTCGCAGTAGCCGGCGGACAGGAAAGCAACATAGCGCATATTGCTCACCTCGGCGGAGGTTTAGTCGGGCTTGTTTATATGCTTGTGGTTTTTAAAAGATCAAACAGTTTGTTTAATACTTCTTCTTTTAAAGATAAATTTAAAACCCCTAATCCCGAAAAGAAAACCTATTCCCCTTCAGTATTCAGTAACGGCGCTAAAGGAAAAAAAGAAAGTGTTTCGGAAGCAAAATATGAAGAGCTGGAGCAAACGGATTTTAAAAAAGAAATGGAAGATCAGCAAAAGCAGGCGCAGGAGAGAATTGACGAGATACTTGACAAACTCAGTGAAGGCGGATATCAAAGTCTCACAGAAGAAGAGAAAAAAGTCCTTTTCCAGGAAAGTAAAAAATTAAGATAAGCTGTCAGAAATTAAATTCCAAAAATAACTTCAAATATAACTTCAAAAATAACATCAAAATAACATAAAAGAGTCACTTTATTTTGCTTACTGAAACCGATTCAATAAAATACTGCAGCAGTTTAACTACCTATTCAAGATATATAACACGAGAAGTAAATATCGGAGATATTCCGCTCGGCGGAAATAATCCGATCCGTATTCAGTCAATGACAACAACGGATACAATGGATACTATTGCTACCGTTGAACAGTCGATCAGAATAATCGAAGCCGGAGGTGAATATGTCCGCATCACCGCTCCGAGCATTAATGAAGCGAAAAATCTTGAGAATATAAAAAATGAACTCCGCAGAAGAGGATATAAAACGCCGCTAATCGCGGATATACATTTCACACCCAATGCCGCGGAAACTGCTGCGCGCATAGTCGAGAAAGTCAGAGTCAATCCCGGGAATTATGCCGACAGAAAAAAATTCGAGACAATAGATTTTTCAGATGATTCATATGAAGCAGAGCTGGACAGGATCAGGAAAAAGTTTACTCCTCTGATAAAGATCTGTAAAGAATACGGAACAGCTATGAGGATCGGTACCAATCACGGTTCATTGTCAGACAGAATTATGAGCCGCTTCGGTGATACTCCGCTCGGTATGGTCGAGTCTGCGCTTGAGTTTGTGAGAATATGCGAAGAAAATAATTATTATGAAATTGTGCTATCAATGAAAGCAAGCAATCCGAAAGTTATGGTCGAAGCATACAGACTTCTTATAAATAAAATGGAATCCGAATCAATGAATTACCCGGTTCATCTCGGAGTCACTGAAGCAGGCGACGGTGAAGACGGAAGGATCAAGTCATCTGTCGGGATCGGCGCGCTTCTCGAAGACGGAATTGGGGACACGGTAAGAGTTTCGCTGACTGAAGAGCCGGAGTTTGAAATTCCCGTTGCGTATGATCTTATTAAAAGATATTCGAAAAGAACTGAACTGCAGAAAGAAATTCCGGCAGTCATTCACAATCCGCTCAGTCCATTTGCTTTTGAAAGAAGAGATACAACAGAAGTTTTTAAGACAGGCGGGAAGAATGTTCCTGTTGTTATTCTAAGTGCAAATGATGAAATTCTGAAAAGTCCTTCCGCATTAAAAGATCTCGGATATTACTACAGCGAGTCTCTTGATAAATGGAATATCGGTGATACGGCATTTGATTTTTTATATCTGGGAAAAAATGATATAGGTTATAAACTTCCCGGCACACTGAAAAAAATATTCGATCATGACTTCTGGATAAACTCTGATTCGAAAAATGATTCTTACCCGCTCTTAAATATTAATCAATATGAATCCGGATGTGAAATTTCTGATAAGATAAATTTCATTGAACTCTCTTTGAATGAACTTTCAGAAGAATTGATGAAAAAGCTTTCGGAGGAAAAGAATTTTATTGCGATTTTAAAAACCGGTAATGCTCATGCAATGGCGGAGATGAGAAGAGCGTTTATTGAGCTGATGAACAACGATCTGAAAATACCTGTAGTGATAAAAAGAAAATATGAAAATGCAACAGAGGATGAGCTGACAGTTGACAGTTCGGCTGATATCGGACCGCTTTTGCTTGACGGTCTTGGTGACGGGATCTGGATCGAATCTCCCGGAACTGATCTTAAAAAAATAAACAGTATAAGTTTCGGAATATTACAGGCGACGAGAACGAGGATTTCGCGGACTGATTATATTTCATGCCCTTCCTGCGGCAGAACTTTATTTGATCTGCAGGAAACTACCGCAATGATAAGAAACAGAACCAATCATCTCAAAGGTCTTAAGATCGCTATTATGGGATGTATTGTAAACGGTCCCGGTGAAATGGCTGACGCGGATTACGGATATGTCGGCAGCGGACCGGGAAAGATCACATTATATAAAGGAAAAGAAGTCATTAAGAAAAGCATTGATACGGATATTGCGGTTGATGAACTGATAAATCTTATTAAAGAAAATAATGACTGGACAGAAGCTTCTGTTTAGTTTTTTAAAATAATAAACAATTTAAATTAATTTATACTTTATCACCCCAAACCTTTTACGAACATGAAAAAAAATACATTCTTAAAATATTTAATTGTAATTACTTTTATAATAATTACAGGATCACTTCCGGCTGAAGAACCATATTCAATACAGCTTGAACAGGTAAACATTCCCGGTTCGCCGAAGATACATTCTTTTGCCTTTGCAGATGATAACGGCAAATGGCTTTTCATCGGAGGCAGGATAAACGGCATGCACGGCTTTGACGCTGCCACTGCTTTTCCGAAACAGTTTTCAAATACGAATATTTTTGTAGTGGATCCTGCAAGCAATATGACTTATTCCAGAAGTTTATTTGCTGATCTTGATTTCCGCGTAGCTGATCCGCTCAGATCAACAAATATGCAATATTATTATGACGGATCTAAATTGTACATAAACGGCGGATACGGTTTTGACAGTCTGTCAAATGATTTTATTACATTTCCGACTCTCACAGTAGTGGATGTAAGTCAGACAATACAGGCAGTCATCAGCGGCAATTCAGTTGCGCCATATATTAATCAAATCACAGATCAGAGAATGCGCGTCTGCGGTGGTGAAATGCTTAAACTCGGAGATCACTTTTATCTTACCGGCGGACATATTTTTACCGGCGCATATTCGCCGATTAGCAATGATCAGGTCTATCTGAATGAGATCAGAAAATTCAAAGTATCCGCTTCAGGTTCGAATATAAATATTTCTGATTATTCCGCATCTACAGATACAATTGAATTTCACAGAAGGGATATGAATCTCGTCCCGGCAATAAAACCTGACGGAATAAATCAGTATATAATTCTCTACGGCGGAGTGTTCAGAAGTTTTGCGGATCTGCCATTCCAGAATCCGATATACATAGACGGTAACGGCGCTGTAACTGATTACAGCTTCGAACAAAAAATGAGTCAGTATACTTGTTCTTATCTTTCCGCTTTTAATTCTGCAAGCGGAAAAATGCATACTACATTTCTAGGAGGCACGAGTCTTTATTATTACAATGAAGTTTTAAATCAGCAGATACGTGATTCGCTTGTACCTTTTATAAATGACATTACTACATTGACAAGAAATTCAGACGGTACTTCAGCAGAAATTATTTCTCCGACGAAAATGCCTGCGCTTCTTGGCACCAATGCAAAATTTATAATTAGTCCGACTGTTCCGCAGTATCCAAACAGAGTAATTAAGCTGAATGAAATATCGGGTAATACATTTGCCGGATATATCTTCGGCGGAATCAGGGCGTATCTGCCGAATAAAACCCCGAGCTTTGCAAGTGAGTATATCTTTAAAGTTTATATCAATCCAAAGCCTATCGGCATTCAGCCGATCACAGGTTCAGTTCCTGACGGATACAGCCTCGGTCAGAATTATCCAAATCCATTTAATCCGGTCACTAAAATTAAATTTGAAATTTCGAATAATGAATTTGTAAGACTTGCGGTTTATAATACAGTAGGAAATGAGATCGCTGTGATTGTAAATGAAAGACTTTCTCCCGGAGTATATGAAACAGAATTTTCTGCAGAGGGACTGTCAAGCGGGATTTATTATTATAAGCTGTCATCGGAAAAATATTCCGAGACAAAAAAAATGCTGCTGATTAAATAAAATTGCAAAACATAATAAGGATGGAATCAAAATCAGAAAAACTTATAAAGTAATCTGGTAACGGATTTTCAATATGAATTACTCCCTTAGTTTATATTAAAGCATTTCTCATATTTGCAGATAATTCCGAAGGAAGATATATATATCTGTATATAAATAAATTATTTATTAAAATTTAAAACCGACTAATTAAATTAATTCATGAAATTAAAATTACACTTTCTCTTAATTGTTTTATTCTCATTTCAAATCCCGGCTCTGACAAATGCCGCAAATGATCCATACACTATTGAGCTTGAGGAGATGGTTATCCCGAATTCTCCTTCGATACATTCCTTTGCATTCGCGCAGTCCGGGGGGAAATGGCTTTTTATCGGAGGAAGGACAAACGGTCTTCACGGATTCAATGCAATCAATTCTTTTCCTAAACAATTTTCCAATATCTATATTTATGTCATAGACCCGATTACTACTCTAACTTATTCCAGAAGCATTTTTACCGATCTTCCGTTTGCATTTGCCGATCAGCTTCGTTCTGCTAATATGCAGCATTATCAGGATGGCAATAAACTTTACTTCATAGGCGGATACGGTTTTGACAGTACGGCGAACGGACTTATAACTTTTCCTGAATTGAAAGTAATTGATGTAAGCGAAACCATAAATGCCGTGATGAACGGAACTTCCGTAGCGCCGTTCATAAGAGGACATGCAAATACAAGTCTTCAGGTTTGCGGCGGTGAGCTGATGAAACTCGGAGATTTTTTTTATCTTGCCGGCGGGCATAAGTTTACAGGTACTTACAGGATAAACGTAAACAATCAGGTTTATACAAATCAGATAAAAAAATTTAAAATTAATGATGACGGTCTGAATGTCAGTATTTATGATTATACCGAGTTTACAGATACAGCTCAGTATCACAGACGGGATATGAATCTTGTGCCGGCAATAAAGCCTGACGGCATTACGGAATACTTATCTCTTTACGGCGGCGTATTCAAAACTTCCGCTAACCTTCCATTTCTGAATCCGATCTACATAGAGGAAAATTCAATTACTGTAGATTACAGTTTTGAACAGAAGATGACACAGTATACAACGGCAAATCTGACTGCATTCAATGCAGCAACCGGAAGTATGCACACAACTTTTTTCGGAGGCACAAGTCTTTATTCAGTTAATGATACAACAGGTGTTCTGGAATATGATGAGCTTGTACCTTTTATAAATGATATAACCACGCTGACAAAAAAATCAGACGGAACTTCGGAAGAAATTATTTCATCTGAAAAAATGCCTGCGCTGCTGGGGACAAATGCTAAATTTATACTGCACCGGATTATTCCGCATTATGATAATGAAGTAATAAAATTAAATCAGCTGACGCAGAGATCTTTCGCCGGATTCATCTTCGGCGGTATCAAGGCGGAGCTTCCGAATAACGGACCGAGCACTCCGAGTCATTATATTTTAAAAGTATTTATCAATCCTGATTTTCCTCTGCCGGTTGAATTGTCATCGTTTACTTATGAAGTGACGGTAAGGGATCTGAAACTCTCATGGAGTACCGTTTCGGAAATCAATAACTCCGGCTTTTATGTAGAAAGAAAAACTGCAAACTCTTCAAATGATGAATGGATCAATATGGAATTTATAAAAGGTCAGGGAAATTCAAATTCGGTTAACAATTATGTATATAACGAATCAAATCTGAATTCGGGCGTTTACAATTACAGACTAAGACAGGTTGACTTCAACGGCAATACGGAGTATTTCAATTTATCCGGTGATGTAAATATTTCGACGCCGGCAGGATATTCTCTGAATCAGAATTATCCGAATCCGTTTAATCCGACTACTAAAATATCATTTGATATTCCCGAAGCTGCAAAAGTTATTATAAAAATTTATGACGCTGCAGGAAATGAAGTTAAGACTCTTTTAAAAGAAAATAAACCTGCAGGATATTACACGATAGAATTTAACGGGAATGATCTCTCAAGCGGAGTGTATTACTACAAACTTGAAGCCAATTCATTTTCCGAAAGCAAAAGAATGCTGCTTGTAAAATAAATTCAGCATTAGGTTTTTCTGCGACATATTTTATAGTTTTAACATAAACCAAATTTTACAAACTTAATTTCCCTTCTTTTTAAAGAAGGGGAATTTGTAATTTTAACACGATTATAAATTTAAAAACTATGACACTTATCAGGTGTAAATTAAAAAAAATTTTATAAATTGAAAATAAATTCATTTATGAAATTCAGGATAATCTTATTCCTTAACATTAATCAATTTTAAATCACGCTAAAATGAAAAGAAGAGAAATGATCTTCAGGGCTCTGCAGACAGGCGCTTTGCTGACACTGGCAAATCCTGTTCAGTTATTTGCAGATAAAAATTCGAAAGGTATATTTCCGAAAGGAACAGGTAATCCGCTCAGATTCCCTCCGGTATTTAATAACGGAGGAACTATGGCGCTCGGGACGGCTAATGTAAATGTATGGCCCGGTCAGAATACCGAAACGCTTTCAATAAACGGTTCATATCCCGGACCTTCTGTCGTTATTGAAAAAGGTTCAACCTTCACGGCAAATTTTGTAAACAATTATACTGAACCCGCTACGATACACTGGCATGGATTAAATGTACCTGAATTAATGGACGGACACCCAAAAGATTCAATTCCTCCCGGAGGAAATTATACATATACATTTCCTGTACTTAACAGAGCCGGAACTTACTTTTATCATTCACATGCAGATATGCTTACAGCTGAACATGTTTACAAAGGGTTTGCGGGATTTTTTATAGTCGATGATCCTGCTGAGATCGGACTTGGACTGCCGAGAGGAAATTTTGATATTCCGCTTTGTATTCAGGACAGAAGGTCTGTGAATATTCCACAGTTTACTTATAATCCTTTTATGCTTGATATCATGCACGGCTTTCTCGGAGATGCTCCGCTTATAAACGGAACCCCGGATGCATACTTTGATCTATCGCGGACATTATACAGATTCAGACTTTTAAACGGATCCAATGCAAGAATCTATAAAATTGCATTCTCCGATAACAGACCTTTTCATATAATAGCAACTGACGGAGGTTTAAAAGATGAAGCTGTTCAGGTAACATCATTCTTTTATCACCGGGGAGAGAACTGATATACTTGTTGATTTTTCTCCTTACGCGATCGGTGAAAATGTAATTTTAAAATCCCTTCCTTTTACTGCACCGGGAGCAGGTACGTATGTGCAGGGTACAGAAATGAATTTATTGAGATTTGACATAACCGGGAATACCGGATCCGGCGGAATAATCCCTGCCGCGCTTCCGCCAATAAATTATTACAGCATTTCAGACGTGAAGACTACCAGAACTTTTACTCTGACTATGATCATGGGCGGAATGAATATGCACAGAATAAACGGACTGACTTTTGAGATGAACAGAATTGACTGGGAGACACCGCAAAATTCTCTTGAGGAATGGCGGATCATTAATGCTTCAAATATGCTTCATCCGATGCACAGTCACTCCGAACAGTTTCAGGTTTATTCGAGAAACGGCAGTACGATCCTTCCTCCTGAAGATAAAGGCAGCAAAGATACAGTACTGATCAACCGTTTGAGACAGTCAGACTTCTTGTAAGATTCAGTGACTACAGAGGAATATTTCTTTTTCACTGTCATAATCTCGAACATGAAGACGACGGCATGATGCTGAATTTTAAAATTGTAGATCCGGTCGGAGTAAACAGCCAAAGCGAAAATGCGCCTGAAGAATTCAGACTGCATCAGAATTATCCGAATCCATTTAATCCTTCGACGAAAATTACATATGATATCCCGAGATCAGGAAATGTAACACTAAAAATTTACAACGCTTCGGGTAATGAAATATCAACACTGGTAAACGAGTATAAGCCGGCCGGATATTATGTGTTGGAATTTAACGGAAGAGATCTGCCGAGCGGTGTATATTACGCTAAGCTGAAGGCGGAAACATTCTTATAAGCAGAGATAATTTGTAATCTTATTTTTTGAGAATTTTACAATTAAAATTAAACTGAATCTTCATTTTATAAGGTATTAAAAATATCTATATTTGAAAAATTTTTAATTTCTTAAACCGATATATAAATGAAAACAAAAAAAGATTACCTTAAGGAAACAATAAAACATATCGATATAAAAAAACATAATGTCATTCCGCTTGTGGAAGATATGCAAAACATGGCTTTCTCTTCACGCGAACTGGCTACTGCAGCAAAATATTATGACATGATGCTTGCTGATAAAAACTGTTCCGTCATGCTTTGTCTGGCCGGCTCCCTGTTTTCCGCAGGATTGAAAAATGTCGTTGTTGATATGGTCAGAAATAATATGGTGGATGCAATAGTTTCTACAGGTGCTATCATTACAGATCAGGATTTCTTTGAAGGACTGGGATTTAAACATTACAAGGGTTCGCAGTTTGTAGATGACAATGAAATGCGCGATCTGATGATAGACAGGATCTATGATACTTATATCGATGAGGAAGATCTCAGAGTCTGTGATTATACAATTTCAAAGATCTGTGATTCGCTTGAAAGAAGACCTTACTCTTCAAGGGAATTTATCTGGCACATGGGAAAGTATCTTTCGGAGCATGGTAAGAATGATGAATCAGTAGTGCTTGCATGCTATGAAAATAACGTGCCGATCTTTGTACCGGCGTTTTCGGACTGTTCGGCGGGTTTCGGATTCGTTCATCATCAGCACAGATTTCCTGATTCACATGTATCGCTGGATTCAGCTAAAGATTTTCTCGAACTGACTAAGATAAAGCTCGAAGCTTTTGAATCCGGACTCTTTATGGTCGGCGGCGGCGTGCCGAAAAATTTTGCGCAGGATACGGTTGTAGCTGCGGAGATACTGGATAAAGAAGTACCGATGCATAAGTATGCAATTCAGATCACCGTTGCGGATGACAGGGACGGGGCTTTGTCCGGATCGACTCTTAAAGAAGCGAGCTCATGGGGTAAAGTAGATATGACATATGAACAAATGGTTTACTGTGAAGCTACAATAGCTATGCCTCTCATTGCGGGATATGCTTATCATAAAGGCAACTGGAAGAACAGAGAAAAGAGAGAGTTTCAGAAAATGTTTATGAATGAAAATGTTGAAGCATAAGATAGAGTAATTTTATTTTTACTGATGCGGTCTATATGGCCGCATTTTTTTGGGAAAATATTTGAAATAATATCTGGGTGAATTCTCTAGGGAAATTCTTTTGTAGCAGTTTTAATTTAATTAATAACATAAATATATATTACTTTAAAAAATCTTTAACTTCTTTCTCAAGTTCCGGTAAATTATTTACAATAATAGACCATAGTATCTCTTCAGAAACAGTATCATAACCGTGAATTATTCTGTTTCTCGTATCAACAATTTTCTTGTGTTACTAATTTTAATATTAGGTTTGACTTTAAGAATTCTGCTTACGGCTTCTCCAATAATTTCAATATTTCTTTCGACAGCTCTTCTTGTTTTTAAATCATTTTGAAAATTTTCAAAACTAATTTCTTTAGAAATAAATGATTTAATTTCTGATATCGCTTGTTCGATGTCATTCAGCCAGGTCTTTACTTCATTTTCCATAAATCAGAACTTTTGAACTGTCAATATTTTCTTTAAGATACTTGTTCTTTAAGGTTTTATTTTCAAGAAGATCAATTGATCTGTTAAACATTTTCTCAAGATCAAATTTTAACTCGAAATAATTATCTGAATAATCTAAGGGATCATCTGAATCAATTTCAACTAACAGATCAATATCGCTCAATTCATTAAATGCAGATGTATTTATTGAACCAAATGAATATAAGCTTTTTACTTTGTAACTTTTACAAAGCAGCTTGATCTTATCTTTGTTTAAATTTATTAATGAGTTTTTCATTTCCATATTTAAAATTACCGGATTTTAATTTTTAATTAAACATAAATTCATCTATTCCAAAAAAGTAACTTTACCCGTCTCGACGTCATAAATCCCGCCGACGATCCTGATCTTTTTTTCCGCTTCAAGTTCAGACAATATTGAACTTCTTTTTATTCCTTCTACTGTAAGTCTTACATTATTTACTGCAACATTTTCGGTAAAGTTTGTATTTCTTCCGTTCGGTCCTCCTTTGTTTCTGTTTCAATTTCAATGGCGGGTTTGATTTTTTTCTATAAGTGAAGTAAGGTGTCCGAGTTTAATATCATCACATGCGCCGATTATCGCTCCGCAGTTTGTATGTCCTAAAACAACAATTAATTTTGAGCCGACTTTCTTGCATGCAAATTCCATGCTTCCAAGTATATCATTATTCAGAATATTACGGCTATCCTATGCTAAATATCTCCCAGACCCTGATCGAATATTAGTTCGGCTGATGTCCTCGAATCAATGCAGCTTAATACCGCGGCAAATGGAAACTGATTTGATGAAGTTTCATTTACCTGTTTGAGTAGATTCCGGTTAACGTTAATATTATTAATAAATCTCTTATTGCCTTCTTTAAGAAATTCAAGCGCGAGATCCGGTGTTAGACTTTCCTGTGTTTCTTTAGTATGTGCCTTCATTCAGCTGATAATTCAGTTTAATTTATTCCCGGAGCTGAGGTATTCATTCATCACATCATCGATTGTCTTTGCATTTTCAAAGTAGGAGAGTATTTTCTGAAGCACTTCATCGACTATAGAATCCGGGCATGATGCGCCGCTGGTAAGAATAATTTTCAAAGGGTTTTTCGGGGGGAGATAATTATTAGTTGTTAATTCGGTTTGATTGAAAAAATCAAAATGTGAAATTACATCACGGGATAAAATTTTATCTGCTGATGAAATAAAATAAGTAGGCAGTTTCTCTTCACACAGTTCATAAATATGAGAAGTATTGGAGCTGTTATATCCGCCTACGACCAAAGCAATATCAGCTTTCTTTTCAAGCAAACCGTAAGTAGCCTTTTGATTATCATGAGTAGCGTAGCAAAGCGTATCCCGTGTGTCGGAAAAATGTTCACGGATATTTTCAAGTCCGAATTTCTCCGTCATAACATTATAAAGATAATCAGCGATTGACTGAGTTTCTGTTGCCAGCATAGTAGTCTGATTTACAACTCCGATGGAATTAAGATCCCGTGAAGGATCAAATCCGGCGGAGAATCTGTCTGAAAAAATTTTATAAAATTCTGAAGAGTTTTTTTTACCAAGTATGATATCACCAAGCGTAACAGCTTCCGAAATATCCCTTATGATAAGCGTTGGTGAAGATTCCTTGCTGTGAGAAAATGTAGCGCGTGTCTCTTCATGTTTGTATTTCCCGTGTACTATAACCGTGAATCCGTTCTTCCCGAGTGATTCAGCTCTGTTCCATACTTTCTCAACAAAAGGACAGGTAGTGTTATATTTTAATGGATCGATTCCTTTTTGATTAATTTGTTTCTCTATCTCCAGCGTTGTGCCGAATGCAGGAACAATGACAATATCATCTGAAGTAAGTATATTCCAGTCGATCAGCTGCTTTCCGGATGTGTCCATTAAAAATTTTACACCTCTTTCTACCAGATCATTATTCACATCCGGGTTGTGTATCATTTCGCTGAGCAAAAAAATTCTTTTGCCGGGATTCTCTTCAAGCGCTTTATAAGAAATTTCTATTGCATTCTCACACCGTAGCAAAAACCGAAATGTCTGGCTATATAAAGATCACTGGACCGAAATCAAGCTCGGTAGGGGAGTAATCCGTCTTCCTCGGATCGTTTAGTTTCCTGGAATTTTTTATGCGTGAAATTACCGGACTTTTATAAAATAACGGAATGTCGAATGTTTTCATTTTTTACTGTGTCTTTTATGTGAGATTGCTAACATCATCCAGATCCTTATTACGCCCAACACATTTTTTATTTTCAATTAAATCTTCTTTGGAAATAAAAATATATTTCAGATCATCCTTTTTGTAAATATACTTTCTTTTAAAGCATTTATTAAAATCCATACCTTTGATAGAGGTTAAGAAATCCACTCTGTAAGGAGGTCTTCCAAGCTGAATAACATTATCAGACTTTTCAAAATCTTTTTCGCTCAGATTTTCAAAGCTGAATCCAAAATCCTTAATTGTCTTAATTACTTTCTCCAGAGTTATCTTTCACAGGGTTTATCCATATATCAATATCAATTGTTAATCTCGGATAGCCGTAAATAATAACAACATATCCGCCAACAATTAAATATTCAACTTTGTTCTCGTTTAACAATATTAATAACTCTTTGAAATCCCGGGTCAGTTCCATATGTCAGCGCAATGTAATTTTGCAAAATGATATTGAAAGCTTTAAACCTTTCTTCAACGGAAGCATTCTGCCAGTATTCTTGTCAGCTTTTTCCTGTTCACTTTTCTTTATTATCGTAATTACCTTTTCCATAAATAAAATTTTTTTCAATTTGAAAAACAATTTATTTGTAAGCGGCGATTCCTGTTACATCTTCACCGAGAATAAGCGTATGCATTTCATGCGTACCTTCATATGTCTTTACGGATTCAATATTATTCTGATGACGCATTATCGGATACTCATCCAGTATTCCGTTTGCGCCAAGCATTTCTCTAGCCATTGAAGCAATTGTCTTTGCAATTTCGCAGTTATTTCTTTTAGCAAGTGAAACCTGCTGCGGTCTCATCTTTCCCGAGTCCTTAAGTTTTAGCAAGCTGATAGCAAAGAAGCTGCGCTTTGGTGATCTGTGTCTGCATATAAGCGAGTTTTTCCTGAGTGATCTGCAATGAAGCGATTGGTTTTCCGAACTGAATTCTCGAAAGCGAATAGTCCAGCGCCGTACTGTAACACTCATTTGCCAGTCCTATTACACCCCATGCAATTCCGTATCTTGCCTGAGTCAGACACATCAGAGGAGATTTAAGTCCGTCGCTTCCGGGCAGCAGATTTTCATCCGGAATGAAACAGTCTTCAAAAACAAGTTCAGAAGTAATGGAAGCTCTCAAAGAAAGTTTTCCCTTTGTCTCAGGTGCGGAATAACCTTTAGTGCCTTTTTCAACAAGAAATCCCCTGACTCTTCCGTCAAGCTTTGCCCATACAACAGCAATGTCTGCAACTGTTCCGTTAGTGATCCACATCTTCGCTCCGTTGAGAATATATCCTCCATCAGTTTTTTCAGCTTTAGTTATCGTTCCTCCAGGATTACTTCCGAAATCAGGTTCTGTCAGGACCGGAAACATCCGATCATTTCCGCTTTTGCAAGTCTCGGCGGATATTTCTTCTTCTGTTCTTCACTGCCAAATTCAAATATAGGATACATTACAAGACCGGACTGTACAGATGAAAACTTCTTATTCCGCTGTCGCCTCTTTCAAGCTCTGCATGATCAGACCGTAGGCAACATTGTTGTTATGCCGCCGTATTCGGGCGGGTAGCCGGTCCGAAAATTCCGAGTTCAGCCATTTGGAATAAGCTGCTTTGGAAATTCCGTTTCTGATTGTACTCTTCTACAGCAGGTATTACTTCATTATTTACAAAATCTCTTACTATTATCTCTTATGAATCTCTCTTCATAAATCAGCATTTCATCAATGCCAAAGTAACAGTCAAATTTTATATAGATACATTGAGTGCATTTTATTGTCCTTTATTTATAGTTTAATTGAAAATATTAAAAATTTGTGGATTAATTTTTCAAGGTAAATTTAATTTTATCATTAGTGAAAAATGTAACTTTGATCCCGCTTTTAAATATTTGATCTTGCTGACTTCCGCCATCTTGATATATCATACTGACTTTTTCCGATCGTCCACTTTCAGTTTCAATGTTCTTTCAGAGTTTTCTTTGTTAAGTTCCGCCTTTATTGCGGTAATAA
>JADJWZ010000023.1 GCA_016716125.1 Ignavibacteria bacterium
CTTATCCTTGACTTCATCGGGTTCATATAGTGATTCTTCAAAAGTTTCATTAAGTTCATATTTTCTTTTTAGCATAGATTTAAAATCAAAATCAACAATTGACACCCCTGCTTTTTTAAATTCTGTCTCAACGTTAATACTCGAGTCGGTCTTATCTCTTATGTTAATTTTCTTTGCACCTAATAATGAATATATATGAGAAATAGAAGTTGTAACAGTATTCCATTTTCCACTAACAAAATCAGCTAAAGCATACAATTTTATTAACTTCATCAGCTAATTTAAACCTAAAAGCGATATTGTCTGGATTCGTTGAATATTTGCTTTGCATCTTTTTTTAGTTAAGATAATTAATTCTGAATTTTTATTTTTGGAAGAATTGATTCCAGATGATTTTCTTTCTTAAATACCCCGTCAAATAAAATATCATTAAAAATATCGTAATGCTTATTTAAAAAATGAGAATTAATTCTTATACTATTCTTAGTTAATATATCTGAAAGATCTGGATTACCAATTACATTATCAGGGATTTCATACATCTTCTTAATCTCTGTATTTCCACTGAAACATTCGTATAAACCTTTAGCAACTCTATATGAACTATAACCTGGAATACTTAACAATAGTAATATATCCATAGGCTTTACTGAAATGATTTTTTCAAGTTCCTTCTTTGAATTGAATGCTCCGTAAATCCCAGGCTCTGCAGGTAATTTGTCAACTACTAAATAAGTTATCATTTTTATTTAAGTTAATATTATTTTAAGTTATTGTGATCACCTTCAAACTCTCTATCCCCCTGTCATCCACAATCTTAACCGCTATCCTCTGATATTTCCCCGTCTCAAACGGCAATGAAACCGTCCCTTTATATGCCTCGATCAGCTCTTCATCTATTTCAGCTTTCAGATTCTTTGCGAGGCTTTGCCAGCCTTCTTTCTCTCCTGCCATCGGGAAGAATACCTGTCTCGGAAATAAGCTCATTCCGTCATAATCCTTACTATCTTCGGTCTCGGAACCAATGTCTGCGCTTCTTCTATCGCAAGCGCAACCTGTCTCTGCTCTAATGGCGAATGTTCCGGTCCGAATGAAATTACAACTCTTTCCGCAGAATATAAACCAGTTTTGTTTTTTATACTGCTTACCCTGTCTGCGCCAAAATCGTTTGACTTAGTTTCTGCATCCGCGTGAAGCCACCTTGTTCCGGGCAGTGGTTCGACTCTCGAAAATAAAATATACTGTCCGTTCTTTCCTCTTATGCCGGATTTTAATAATTCATTTCTCCATTCGGATTGTCTCAATGTTTCACCTGATCGAACAATAGAATTATTCGCTTCAAATTCTTTTTTATCCTTTGATTCAATACCATCAATTGATCTAACTGCTGGTGAAGGAACTGCTTCAAATGTAAAAGGTCCTGTAACTCTTGTTTTTTTATTATCGGTTAAAGGTTTGTCTATAAAGTATATATCCTCTTTTTCTCTTCCCTCTGCTATAATTTCGAGTTTTGTTCTTTTTTCTCTCTTATAAATAAATCCACTTGAGATTCCCTTGCTCTGGATATGCCAATTCATACAATTAAAATTAGCACTCATTAATCTCTGTTTAGACAAGGTAATTGCTATGCGAGAGGTATCACAAGTAATCCATCTTCTACCAAATTTCTCAGCAACAAAAGCAGTCGTTCCGCTTCCACAAGTAATATCTAAAACCAAATCCCCTGGTTGAGTAGTCATTAGCATACATCTCTCAATTGGAAGTTCATCTGTTTGCACAGCATAGATTGGGTCCATTTCTGCAGCTGTATCATCCCATAAATTATTTAAAGGCTTATATGGAAAGTCCATTATATATTCTTTATAAGGTCGCCATGAACTGTTTCCAACAAGTCTGTTAGACTTTATTAATCTTTTATATCCTTCTTTGTCAAATTTCCATTCATGGCCTTTTGGTGGATAAATTTCCTTACCTCCTAATGTGATAGGAAATATATTTTCAGGATTTTTTGATTTCTTGGAACCAACCTGAGTTCTAAATATTTTCTTCAAATCTAATTCTGAATTATTTATTTCTTGCTCAGTTAGAGAATGATAATTCCTCTCATCATCAATGTTTCGATACTCTCCTTCAAGACAGTCTCTCTTATCTATTGGTAAAAAGATTTGATTAACCTTTAAGGTTTCTTTATCTTTAGCATACCAAATTATATAGTCAAACAATTCAAATAGACCTTTCCCAAAACGCTGAAGATAAGATGCCCTTTTTTTGAAAGGTATAATATTAATACAATTGTCGTAGCCAAAAATATCATCACAGACATTTTTTATTAAGTGAAGATTATTGTCGTTTATTTGAATAAAAATGCTACCTGATTCATTTAGTAAATCACGTGCCAAAAATAATCTGTCTCTGAGGTATGTTAGATAGGAGTGAATCCCCAATTCCCACGTATCACGAAATGCTTTTATCGTTTCCGGTTCACCGCTGAGGTCATCATCTTTTCCGTCTTTCACATCAAGTTTATTTACGAACGGCTGGAAGTTGCTTCCGTATTTTATTCCGTAAGGCGGGTCGAAGTAGATCATCTGCACCTGTCCATCAAGACCTTCTTTTTCTAGGAGAGAATTCATCACCAGTAAGCTGTCACCTGCGATGAGCCGGTTTGACCAGTTATGCCGGTGCTTATAAAATTCTATCGCATCTTTCAGAGGAACTTCTTCCTTGAATAAAGACTCCTGTTCATAATTACTACCGTTCTTTTCCTCACAGCTTCAATGATCGAGCGCGGATCTATTCTTTCATGCACATGCAGCGAGACAGTATCCACATCAAACGACAATCTCTCCGCTTTCCCCGCCCACTGTAGCTGCGGATCGAGATGCGGATCATAACTGTATTTTTTCTTTCCGAGATCTTTATCTGATTCAGGAGTGACAAGCCCGACAGGAGGATTATTTACACGTTCTTTATCCTTATGATCATACTGCTCGATCGGTCTTTTGGATTTTGCGGTTGATTTACGTTTTGCCATTGATCAAGGTCCTGTTTTATTTTTGATTTATATATCCCTGAACTTACTAAGATCTTTTAAATTTTCTTTATCTAATTTACCTATTTGTATTGGCCAAATAATGTCTTCTTTATCTTTAATAGTTAACTGTAAATTTGCCTGTTTACTATAATGTACTAATTTAATTATTTTTGTTGATCTATGAATTCTGCTATCGGCTTTATTGAATTCATTGTTAACTGCATCGAATGCTGTATTCCCTAAACATAGAATAACTTCAGGTTTAATGATTTCTATTTCTTTGATTAAATATTTCTCAAAACAATTCTTTGTTCTCTTTTTAAATACTCTAGATTTATGTTGTGCCGTTTGCCTGGATACACCACATTTCATCACGTCAGTAAAATGAGGAATAGTATTGTAATATTTTTTTACAAAATTTTTAAGATGCTCAAATCCGGAATCTTCAAACATTCCTCGAATATGAACACCCACTTTTCCGGTTATACTTGGAGCTTCTGCAATAAGCATTACATTAGTATTACTGTCTCCAAAATAAGGAGACCAAATAGCCTCTTCATTTACGTCTACTTCACAATCATTAATACAATCACAGCAAAACTTTTTAGTCCCTTCAAATTTAGTAAGATCCGCCTTAGGAAAAGCAGGCTGAAATAATTTTAATAAATTTGTACTAATCAGCATAGTTTTTTGCCAATGTATTTTTTAAAAGTTATTCAATCTTTTTTTAAAGTATTTCTCAGTATCCTTATCAACAAAATACACATAGCATCCTTTTATCGCCCTGGTAAATAGTATTCTATAAATATTTCTTACTAATCTGTTTAATTCTTCAGGATTATGCTTCAGTCCCTGCTTTCCTTTAGAATCATAATAATCATTCCAGTTTGTAAAAAAAGAATTTGTCTCAGGATTGAACTGAAGATCTTGCCTACTATGATTCCAACATAATCAAATTCTAATCCCTGTGATGTATGCACACATCCGATTTGATTTATTCCATCATCGTCAATTGCAAATTTTGTACCAATTTGACGCGAATTCCATGGCATGGAAAAATCAAACTCAGGAATATTTACATCTTCAATTTGTCCGTTTGCATTACCGTTTTTTGCAGGAGTCCATGGCCATGCATATCCTGCCAATATCCTGGCTTTTGATCCTTTGTCAATTTCCTGACCAATCAAATATCTTAATTCATTTGGACTGTCACAGATTTTAAACATAAAATCATTAGTATCCCAACCGTCAAAATTACCGGTAGCTTCCAGTTGCAGAACATCCTCAACCCAGTTTATAAAACCTTCTGCGCCTGAACATCTGAATTGTGCTTTTAAATCTATCGATTGTATTTCGGCTTTATGTAATTCTGTTACTCTCTTGATTTCTTCTAAAGTACCGATATCATCAGGTCTGATCATTTGCTTTTCATCAATAAAAAAAATACTTACTTTAGCTGCTTTTATTATATCCTCAACTTGATTCTTACCCTTATACATGAATGCATTACCGTTTTTTAATCTATGAGCTTCATCTACAATTAAAACATCAAAAGTATTTTCCGGAACATTATAAAAAGAAGAAGATCCTTTTAGCAAATGTCTTACTCGGTTACTGTCAAAAGTTCCAACTAATTTAGCCAACATTACTTCCCTGAAAGAAGAATTTGGAGCAACAAATACTACGTTTTGATTATCTTTTAACAAACCTAATAAATTCATTGATACAACTGATTTACCTGTTCCAGGTCCACCATTTATAATTACTACAGTTTTCTTTGTTGCTGTTAATGCAATTTCCTTAGCTGTTTCAAAAGCAATTTTTTGTTCATCAAGTAAAACAAATTCTGAATTTCCTTTAAACAATCCGCATACATGATCAATCAATTTTTTACTAGGCTTGATATTACCGTTTTCGATTTGATATACAATTTCTTCACCTTTACCTTTTCCAACGAAAATTCTTATAAATTCTTCAAGTTGTGTTTGGTCATCTTTAAAGTAGATTGGTGAATCACTAACAATATCGCTATATATTTCATCTCTTAATGGTTCAGGATTTCTTTCAGTATAATTATGCAGATAAGCGCAGGATTTAATTTGCAAAGAATTGTTATAAACATTCTCATTATAATCTTTTAAATACAATTTATATGAATATGCCTGATAAGATGGGTGCAAAGTATTTCCAAAATAATCTGTATAAACTAATCCGTCCTTTTTTGTACTTTTAGCCTCCAACCATTGTTTTAATTCTATAATAATGAATCCAGATCTATCCGATTCATCTTTTCCTGTAATTATAAAATCAACCCTTTTCGAAGTTGAAGGTAAATTATATTCAATAAGAATTCCGCAATCATCAGCTATTTGAGCATTTTTAATTACCTTACCTATAAACTGCATTGAATTTATCCAGGACATTTCCTCTTTTTTATTTACTTTCTCCCATAAGAAATTTTCCAATACTGAATTCTTGATTTTATCAGAAATAATATTTTTGTCTACATCATTAATAAAACCTTTTGAAGAATTTTTATAAACAATCATTAATATTTTCATTATATTTTTAACACTCCCCTTCACTTTTTCAACAGGATATTTCTCTTTATTACTTTCAATCTTTTCCAACACAATCTCCCTCACATCAAAACCATATTTCTCAGAAATAAGTAATGCATAGATCATAATATCAGCAATCTCCTCTTTCACTTTTTCCTCATCAGCTTCATCAGCTTTTTTCCAGAGAAATAATTCAAGCAGCTCCCCCGCTTCTATACTGATCGCCAATGCGAGATCCTTTGCATTATGAAACTGTTTCCAGTCTCTTTCATTTCTAAACTTTAAAATTTCTTCTGTTATTTCTTTAATTTCATTCATTATCTTTTTTATATAATGTTTCAGCTAATTCATATTCCCGTTCATAAGGTAATTTTAATTTATCAAGCATTTCCGGTATAGCTATTTTCCAGCTCACATAATAATAAGCAAGAATATTATAACCTGCAAATGTTTTATCAGCGATTGAACTCAAATGATACCCTTCTTTTACGGGATCGAATCCCTGTGATCCAAGCATAGCTATCTCAAATGCTATCTCTTTTACTTTTTCAGCTTTCATGGATTCAAAATACTTTAATGCCTCAACCATAAACATAACTACAGCCATGTTAACACCGGATTTCTTTTGAGACTCAACGAATTTTTCTGTTTCTATTTCTTTTTTTGGATCCGGATTCTCAATATCAAATGGATCATTTAAAATTGATTTCAATATTTTATCCTGATCGGTTCTGTTTCTGTATTCAGTTTCACTCACAATTTCAAAATTGTGACTTAATTTCAGATCATCAGCCCAGTTCTGAACAAGCTCATATTCTTCTCCCGGCTGCCGCTTATCTTTTATTCGTAAATATTCAATATAAAACTTTTGAGAAAATTTTAATTCAGAATTCGTTGCTTTAAACTCCTTTATCAGATTAATTCCAAACAGATCCTTGAATTGTAATGCCATGACCATATTGTAAATTTTACTTTTTGACAGAACATCTTTAGGAGAAAGATCGACAACCCTTTTATCAGTTACAGCATGTAATCCTTCCAGCATCAGTGTATTAAGAGAAACAAACTGATGGGCTCTTATTTCAGGATAGTTAACATATAAAAAATTTTCTATGAAAAGATCGATTGGAGTGTTAAATATTTGTCTGTTGATTCCGTCGAACAGAGATGAACAGTATTTAGAAATTGATTTTTCATCGTACCCTAACTTCTTAAACCTTTTTATTGTTGGTTCAATGCCTCTTATAAAATTTCCTTTTTGCTGCTGCGTCATTATAAACAATTTGTTCTTGTTGTATTTACGCGCTTCTATTACAAGATCGAGATGTACTAATTCATGCATCTGCAAATGCTCCGCTGCTGTTAATCCCGGCTTATAAAGCAACTTATGTTTTTCTCTGTTATAATTTTCAGCAAATTCAAACTTCGCAGCTGTTTCTAGATTTTCATCCGGATGAATATCAACTTCAACGCCTCCGTCTGCTTCAAGCTTCAGTAAATATTTCTCGACAGTTCCTTTAACATTTACAGAGGCAATGATCTTTTGTGAAACTGTAAGAGCCTGTTTAAGTGAGTGTTTATATATCTCATCTTTGACTTTATTTTTTCCAACTGCAAGAATTGCTTCTTCAAATGATTTCAGTAAGTCATTTTCTTTTTCGTAAACCAGGGAAAGTGCATAATGTGTATTCGGATAGTCTTCATTGATCTTTGCTGCCTGTATGAAAAATTTCTTAGATTCTTCATATTTACCTAGCTGCATTAACGTAGCTCCGATATTATTTAATGTAATATTGTCTTCGGGATTTGCTTTTAACGCCTGCTCATAATACTTCATCGAAGTATCAAAATCATTTTTAAATTTTCCGAATATGTTTCCCATCATTAACAGAGCATAATTATTCGCCGGGTTCCATCGCAATGCATCTATTAAAGAGTTTATTGCTTCTTCCTGATTTCCTTCATCCGAGAGTATTTGACCGTAAATTCTGTGGTATTCTGATACGGTAGGATTTTTTTCTAAAAGTGAATCTAAAATTCTCTTTGCTTCATTATACTTTCCTTTTTCACATAGTGAAACTACTTTTCTGAACTCCGTTCCCTGTGATTCTAATTCATATTCATCTATGTCAATAATTATAATTCCGTCCTTAATTTTCACAACAGGTTTATAATCGCCATAAGCATAAAATTTTTCAAAATAGCTTTCCAGTTCTTTGATATTATCTTTTACATTTTGTGCATCCGGAAACAATTCGAAAGTGAAATCTTCCAGCTTGTGAATAATTATCATTAAAAATTTTTATTAACTAATTGAAATTCAGAAATATTCTTTCAAACTATAAAAGCTTCTGAATAAGGATAACTTTTTACTTTTCACCATAATAATATTAATCAGTAGACAAAATACTCAAAATAAAAGTATTAGTCCTCTGAAAAATGTATGTGTGTTTTTAAAATTTGTGTAAGATATCTTCGTACATTTCTTTCTCCGTTAACAGTATCTAATCAACTCCCTTACTAAATATTAGAAAAAAAAATAATTCAGGACTTGCACCATATTGTCTATTGACCCCCACTTCTTACGACTTTGAGAAGTTTATTATTAATCCGCCATTTCTTTTAAACTCTTGATATCGCATGCCATTCTGTCTGTCTCAAATGTATTATTTCACAATAAAGCTGTATGTCATTTCATTGTCTTGCGTAGCATACAAACTTATTTACATTTTTGGAGGAAGGATTTGAACGTTGAATATACAAATGTGCTACTAAATGCGTTGTCTATTGTCCTTCTATAATTTTTCAGTGTTATTTGAAAGCCCATCAAACTTAGCTTTCATTGTCGGATTTCCGTGAGTTAGTTTTTTTATAGTTAAGTCCACTGTTTTTTCATTGGCAAGTCGAAGATTGTTCTCGGATGATAACAATGCATCTTTGGTTTTTTGCAATTCTTTTATAGTTTTATCTATTCCATCTATAGCCTCTTTAAATTTACGACTTGCCAAATCATAATTTCTTGCAAACCCTTCTTTAAACTTGTTAATTTTTTCTTCAAAATTATTAATATCAATATTTTGACTTTTTTACCAACGCAAGTTCTGATTTATACTGCATGGAATTCAATGCTGCATTACGAAGTACTGTAATAATAGGAATAAAAAATTGAGGTCGAACAACATACATTTTATTGTATTTGTGTGACACATCAACAATTCCGGTATTGTAAAATTCACTTTCTGCTTCTAATAATGAAACAAGAACTGCGTATTCGCATTTTTTTTCGGTGCGGTCTTTGTCAAGTTCCTTTAAAAAATCTTCATTCCTCTTTTTTGTAGCTGTTTCCTCTCCCTCATTCTTCATTTCAAACATTATTGAAATGATTTCATTTCCTGCATCGTCAGATTCCTTGTATATGAAATCTCCTTTACTGCCAGATTTTGAATCGTTGTCTTTTTCAAAATATGCTTTTTGAAAAGCTGTTGCACGAAGTTTGTTAAATTCAATTTCACAATGTTGTTCAAGAGTTTCGCCCAACATTTTAGTTGACAGTTTTAGTTTCATATCTTTGACACGAGCAATTTCATCGTCTTTATATTTGATAATTGCATCTTTGCTTTGCAATTCTGATGAAAATTTTTGTTTCAAAGAATTTTCCATATTTTGTTTTTCTAATTCTTTTGTCTTTAAGTCATTTGCCAAATTGTCTCGTTCTTTCTCAACTTTTTGAACAGCTTCGTTCACAGCAAGTTTTTTTTCTACTTCAACGTTGTCAATTTTTGCTTTAAGTAGGGTTATTTCAGCTTCTTTTTTATTTAGCTTTTCGGATAGTGCTAAGGCACTTTGAGCTTTGAGTTCTGTTAGTTCTTTATCTTTTTTTGCTAGTTGTTCTTGGAAAGAATTTCTAACATTTGCTTCAGCTAATTTTACTGCACTTTCTTTTTCTTTGTCTGCAAGATTTAGTCGATTTTGCAATTCTTCTTCAAATTGGTGGTCACGAACTTGTTTAACAATGTCAGCATAACCAGCTTCATCAACTTTAAATGCTTTTTTACAATTTGGGCAAATTATTTCGTTCATATTGTTTGGTATTTTATCCAACTTGTGCCTCATTATACTGTCCTTTAATGTTTGAATGAAAGAACTTTCCTTGAGAACCTGAATTCATCAAATCGTAATAAATGCTCTCGGGAACATCATAATATTGCCAAACTGCACCGCTATTAAATTCAACTTCCAAAGTTGAAATGTTAGCATCATAACCTAAACTGGCTATCATGCTGGATTGAACGCTTTCTCTATTCATTGTTTAAAATTTTTGTTGTCGAATTCTTGTTACTACTGTTTTATAATTGTCTGCACCTTCTGGATGAGCTTGCTTCCAAGCTTTAATCAATTTCGGGTCGTCACTTTTTGGTCTTGGATTATTTAGTTTGATTCTCACTCTTGATGGAATTTTAATTGCTTCACCAACAACTATTACTTCACCTGTTCGCAAAAGCTGGAAGTAAGTCAATCAATCTTTCATATGAGCGAACAAGATCTTGCTTCCATATTTTTACGTCTTACATATATTTATATAAAATAAATCATTACATCAGTAATTTCAATTAAAATTTATAATGCTTCGTAAATTTTTATTACGGAATATTCAATTATCAATGATCAATTATCATAATCAATTTTCAATTATCAATTATTCCAAATTGATCATAACATTACCTCCCGCGGGCTAAAGCCCATGTTCAATTATCAATGATTAATTATCAATGATTAATTATTCCAAATTGAATAAAAATGAAGCGCAGACAGACCGGAAAAAATTACCGGAGCCGGAGTTAGAAGTTAATAATGAGAGGAGAGAAGAAAAGAAGAAGATTGCTCTGTTTGTTCCAAAAATCATTTTTGATTTACAGATAGTGTTTTTCCCGTCCCGGATGAAATCGTGCTGAAGTTTGATCATTTAATTAAATTTCTCACCGTTTGCCAGCTTTTTAATAATTTCTTTCATACGCTTTTCTCTTGTCTCCTGTTTTTTTGCGGTCTGAAGTCGAAATCCAATGGAGAAAAGATTGGTCTTATTGAGACCCGTAAAAAACGCTTTTGCTTTTTTGTTTTTGCTAAGTTCTTTTAGAAAGTCTTCCGGTATAGTCATTTTGCCGGGGGATCGTACGCCCTTTCCCAATTACCGTTTGCTTTGGCTTTTTCGACAGCTTTTAATCCTGCGGTTCTCATTCTTCCTTCTTTGATTAATCTTGCAACGTGTCCGGTATTTATTTTAGACCAGATACTTTTTTCTCTTCGGGGACAAAACTTTTGCAACCAGGCTTGTTCGTCATATGCTTTTCTTTGACCATCAATCCACCCGTAGCAAAGAGCTGCATCAAGCGCTTCTGCATAACTGACGGTCTTTTCCCCGGAATTTTTCTTGAATATTTTCAGCCAGAGACCATTTGAGTTATCGTGATTCTTTTGGAGCCAGGTTTCAAATGATTTCGCAGTTTTGAATTCTTTTATTGGAATAGTATTTAATTTAGTCATATTACTTTGTCGTTTATTCGGTTCTGTATGCTTGCCGCTAACGTTTTGCAGATTTGCGATGGGCGGGCTTTTCAGCACAAATGCCCGTGCGGAGAACAGAACTTTCACCTGCCATAAAACTGTCTGCAGAGCACGAAACCCCGCCTATCAATGTTCGATTATCAATGATCAATTGATCAATGATCAATTATCAATGATCAATTATCAATGATCAATTATCAATGATCGATTATCAATGATCAATTATCAATTATCAATTATCAATGATCAATGATCAATTATCAATGATCAATGATCAATTATCAATGATCAATTATCAATTATCAATGATCAATTATCAATGATCAATTATCAATGATCAATTATCAATGATCAATTATCAATGATCAATGATCAATTTTCAATTATCAATATATTTTTCAGTTTTAAAAAAATTCACGGTAAACAAAATATCTATTCAGTAAGAATAGGATTGTCATACAGAGCTATGGGACTTAAGAAAGACAATACCGTCAGGTGAAGAAGGCTGGGTTCCGGATGAAGTAATTGAATGAAATTTTTTCATTTTAAATATTTCTCCATCCATTCAGTTGTCTTAAATGTCCATTCGTCCGGAAGAATATGCCCGCTCTCATAAATTATTATTTCCTTTGTTTGACTTGATATCAGATCAAAGAGCTGTCGTGCTTCTTCAGTTGTATAATTGAATTCATCGGTTTTTCCCACTTGCATAAGGAAGGGTCGATTCTTAATGTGCGGGGCAAAGTTGTAAACGTTAATTGCTGAATACTGGTCTTTTATTATAGGTGTGACGCATGCTACAGATGCCTTGATACGGGGCTCAACAGCTGATATGCTAAAAGTCATTAATCCTCCCATGCTGAAACCGATCATTCCTAATCGTGAATTATCTATATCCTCACGGATTTCCAGATAGTCAATTGCCCGGCGATATTCAGCAGCTGATTGAACTATCATGTCTCTCGCACACATAAGCCAGTCTTTCTCAAATATAAAAACTTCCGGTGATTCAAAGTCGTTGTTTGTTAAACGTTCACCATGATATTCAGCATCCAATGACAAAACTGCAAATCCCTGTGTGATTAATTGCATTGTAAGCTTTTCAGATGTCGTGCCTTCTTTCCACCATCTTTCCTTTGAACTTCCTATCCCATGTAATTGCAATACACAGGGATACGGAGCTCTGCCATTCACCGGGATTGCAAGATATCCGGGAACACGGTTGTTGCGCGTACCTGAGAAAACAATCTTTTCGCGAACGAAATCACTGTAATCTAGCTTTTCAACAATCCGGACATTAAGCGGAATTGTCTTATCGTAATTAAAGAACTGACGCATGACTTCAAATGCTTCTGATCCGACTGGTTTCATAACAGAAGAGTTGTAACCTTGAGTTTAATGAAGCGAGTTTTCTAATGAATTAAAGCAAAATATAAAATTCCATTTTGAATAATGAAATGAAATAAATTCAAAGAATTTTTTTAACTATCCAATTATCTATTTTATCAATTATCAATATATTTTTCAACGTAAAATCATAATTTGTTTTTTACAAAGATGAAACCAATGCATAACGCAGAGACGCAAAATTTTGCGTCTCTACGGACCTCGCTAACACACCTGTATGTCTTTACCCAAGGTCCTTTATCACTCTCGCGGTTCTAAATCCCGCATAGAAATCAGGATCTCATATTATTCAGAATATTTCCCGGTTCCGGGATCCTCGATTTGAAAACATTGTTATCCAAAACGTTTTCGAAAATAAATATATATGTGTGATTTTTCATAAATTTAAAGTTTTCTAATAAATAATTAGTATAACCGCCTTTGAAAAATTGCCGAAAGAATTCATAAGCAATTGCGTCAATAAAATTTCCTTGTCTGTCCCGAGTACTCGGGATGCGCAGCAAATTTTGAGTTGGAAATTTTATAGCAATTGTGAGATGAATTCCGGCAATTTTTCAATCCCGAGTTCTCGGGAAGATTTTTCTTTGTTTCTTTCTTTTGATCTCTCAAAAGAAAGAAAGTAAAGAGCAGCTCATCTCTAATTTAAATGCCTGATGTTTTGGACAGATGTGATTTGAAAATGTCCCCGGTTTGTTTCTGTTTATTTCTATTTACTGAATATTATTTCAATTTATTGAAATTTATTTCAGTGGATCTTTTCTTTTCTCATTTTTTATTGCCTCTGAAACTTTTTTTGTGAAAAATTTTTCACTTTTTAAAATTATTTTACTTTTTCGCAATTTTATTTTACCTTCACCCGCCATTATTTTACATTCACCCTCCATTATTTTACTTTCACCCTCCATTATTTTATCTTCACCCTCCATTATTTTATCTTCAGTCTCCATTATTTTACCTTCACCCTCCATTATTTTACCTTCACCCTCCATTATTTTACATTCAGTCCCCATTATTTTACATTCAGTCTCCATTATTTTACATTCAGTCTCCATTATTTTACCTTCACCCTCCATAATTTTGTCTTCACCCTCCATTATTTTACCTTCACTCTCCATTATTTTGTTTTCACTCTCCATTATTTTGTCTTCGTTGAAAATTATTTCACATTCGCTCTTCATTATTTTGTTTTCGCTCTTCATTATTTTGTTTTCGCTCTTCATTATTTTGTTGTTAGTCTTCATTATTTTGTTTTCGCTCTTCATTATTTTGTTTTCGCTCTTCATTATTTTGTTTTCGCTCTTCATTATTTTGTTTTCGCTCTTCATTATTTTGTTTTCACTCTTCATTATTATTTTATTTTCACTCCTCATTTTATTACTTCTCCCCTTCTTTTTTCAGTTATCAGAACTCATAATTCAGTTTCTCCGCCGCTTTATTCAGAATTTGCAGTCCTTTGTTCGATTTCTCCGGCTCTTCGCATGACATTCATCATTCTTCATTTGATTTCACGCTTTCTTTTCACTGTATTGATGTTTCTTTTTATCAGACTCTGCATACTTTGCAATATTTTCAGGTTACTTCACTACTTATTCATATTCCTTAATTTTACTTCTCCTTTTTATAAGAGAATCTTTGGATTTCATTATTCGTTAATTCCCCCCTTTACTATATTAGACATGTAAATTTCCCGGACGTTCCCCAAACGTGCATTCCCGATCCGTTTTTAAAGGATTGTTCAGAGGATAGTTATCTCGCAGGTTAAAACATACTTATTTACCACAAAGCCCCAAAGACACAAATTAAATAATTTTAAAAATGAATGCTTTGTGCCTTCGCGCCTTAGTGGTAAAAATAAAAACCCGGAACTCTGACTTGAATTCTCAGATTAACATTATTATATTAGCACTCTTAAAGACAGACTGCTAATACGAAACATCAAAACTTAAAAATCAAAGCGTTTTCTAAATAAATAACTTAAGAAAGGAAAAGAAATGAACATCAAACCATTAAGCGATAGAATTATCGTAAAGCCGGCGGATGCAGAAGAAAAAACCGCTTCCGGGCTTATCATTCCTGATACAGCAAAAGAGAAGCCGATGAAAGGCGAGATCGTAGCTGTTGGAAAAGGAAAGATCACCGATGACGGAAAAGAAATTAAAATGGAATTAAAAGTCGGAGATAAAGTGCTTTACGGTAAATATTCCGGCACTGAAATTACCGTCGAAGGTGATGAATATCTGATCATGAGAGAATCAGATGTATATGCAATTATCTAAATTACATTCAGCGGAATTTTTTTCCGGAAATAAATAACAATTTTTAATAAACCAAAATAAAAAGAATATGTCATCAAAAATAATAACCTTTGATACGGAAGCAAGAACCGCATTGAAGAGAGGCGTTGACACACTTGCAAACGCAGTGAAAGTAACGCTCGGACCTAAAGGAAGAAATGTTGTAATTGATAAAAAATTCGGAGCGCCGACAGTTACTAAAGACGGCGTTACAGTTGCAAAAGAGATCGAACTTGAAGATCCGATTGAAAATATGGGTGCGCAGATGGTGAAAGAAGTTGCTTCAAAAACTTCTGATGTAGCCGGTGACGGTACGACTACTGCAACCGTTCTAGCTCAGGCGATCTACAGAGAAGGCGTTAAGCACGTTACAAGCGGAGCCAATCCGATGGATCTGAAAAGAGGAATTGATAAAGCTGTTACAGAACTTGTGAAAGGATTAAAAGATATTTCCTCGCCAATTAAAGAAAGCAAAGAGATAGCTCAGGTCGGATCTATTTCCGCTAACAACGATACTTACATCGGTGATCTTATCGCGCAGGCGATGGATAAAGTCGGTAAAGACGGCGTTATCACTGTCGAGGAAGCAAAAGGAACAGAGACAACTGTTGATGTCGTAGAAGGTATGCAGTTTGACAGAGGATATCTTTCTCCTTACTTTGTAACAGATACCGAATCAATGGAAACAGAGCTTGAAGATCCTTACATTCTGATCCATGATAAAAAAATCTCTACCATGAAAGATCTTCTTCCGATACTTGAGAAGACAGCTCAGTCAGGCAGAAGCATGCTTATCATTGCAGAAGATGTAGAAGGCGAAGCTCTTGCAACGCTTGTTGTTAATAAATTAAGAGGCACTTTAAAGATCTGCGCAGTTAAAGCTCCGGGATTCGGCGACAGAAGAAAAGCTATGCTTGAAGATATTGCAACTCTTACAAAAGGAACCGTGATCTCCGAGGAACAGGGTTACAAACTGGAGAATGCAACTGTTTCTTATCTTGGTACAGCTAAGAGAGTTGTGATCGACAAAGACAATACGACAATAGTAGAAGGTGCCGGAGATGCAGAAGGCATTAAGAAAAGAGTGAATGAAATAAAATCACAGATCGATAAGACCACTTCTGATTACGATAAAGAAAAATTACAGGAAAGACTTGCAAAACTTTCCGGCGGTGTTGCTGTTCTGAAGATCGGCGCATCCACTGAAATTGAAATGAAAGAAAAGAAAGCAAGAGTGGAAGACGCTTTACACGCTACAAGAGCGGCAGTCGAAGAAGGAATTGTTCCCGGCGGCGGTGTAGCGCTTTTAAGAGTCGGAAATAAACTTGATAAATTAACCGACGATAACCACGATATAATGACAGGTATTTCCATTATCAAAAGAGCGATTGAAGAACCGATCAGACAGATTGTAAATAATGCAGGACTTGAAGGTTCGGTAGTTATCAATAAAGTCAAAGACGGAAAAGGAAATTTCGGATTTAATGCAGCAACGGAAGAATACGAAGACCTTGTTAAATCAGGCGTAATCGATCCGACTAAAGTAACAAGAGTAGCTCTTGAGAATGCAGCTTCCGTAGCAGGACTTCTGCTGATGACTGAAGCTACTATCGTAGAGAAACCCGAAAAAGAAAAAGCTCCAATGATGCCACCCGGAGGAATGGGCGGCGGTATGGGTGATATGTATTAAGAGCAATTATCAATTATTAATTATCAATGTTCAATTTGCTTTGAATCATTGAAAATAATTGTTGACAAAAATAAAAAAGACCTTCTGTTAAAGAAGGTCTTTTTTTTTTGTTCCCGCCGTTGTTGGTGTTTTCAAAAAGTTTGCTATAATTTTTTCATTTTCAGCAATACAACTTGTGCAAACTTTTTGATCACCAACAACAAACGAGACTTCATTACTGCAGCTGTAAAATGTAAGAATCAGTAAAACACGCTCCAGCCGTTGTTGGTGTTTTCAAAAAGTTTGCTTTAATTTTTTCATTTTCAGCAATACAACTTGTGCAAACTTTTTGATCACCAACAACAAACGAGACTTGATTCCGGCAGCCGTAAAATGTAAGAATCAGTAAAACCCGCTTCTCCTATCTTTAAAAAAAAAATCCCTTCCGCCGTTGTTGGTGTTTTCAAAAAGTTTCCCGCCGTTGTTGGTGTTTTCAAAAAGTTTGCTATAATTTTTTCATTTTCAGCAATACAACTTGTGCAAACTTTTTGATCACCAACAACAAACGAGACTTGATTCCGGCAGCCGTAAAATGTAAGAATCAGTAAAACCCGCTTCTCCTATCTTTAAAATAAAAATCCCTTCCGCCGTCGGTAAATTAACAAAGGGCTCACTTTCAATTTGAGTTAGTACGAATTAATTTCGTAGTAATACGATTTTTCGTAGAAAAATGAACTTCTTAACTGAAAGGAACCCTTTATGAAACAAATTACAAAAAATGAAATTTACAAGCACTACATTGCCTTAGACTGGTCTAAAGCAAATTTTGCATTAGCATCAATCCGTGATTCCGGAACAAAGTTTAAAGTAGTTGAACATCTGCCTGACTTAAAGATATTGAAGCAATGTCTGAAAGAGCTGCCAGGAAAGAAGATTTTGACAATTGAAGAAACAACTACAGCACAGTGGCTTTATGTTGAGCTGAAAGATTATGTGGATAAAATCTTGATCTGCGAACCTTTTCAAAACAAGCTTTTAAACAGCGGTGCGAAGAATGATAAGATCGATTCTGTAAAGTTATGTACACTACTGCGAAACGGGTCTTTAAAGGAAGTATATCATACGACAGATGAATTGTATAAGCTTAGAAAACTGGTAAGTGTTTATGAAGATTTCGTGAATGCATCAGTCAGATTGAAGAATCAACGCTCATCAATGTTTCTCTCGGAAGGAAAAGATCATAAAAAGGAAAAGATTCTGACGGGTAATACAATTAACAAGTTCATTACTCAAAAACAAAATCTAAGCATAGATCATTTTGCTTTGATGAGAAAAGAGTTTGAACTGATATTTAAAAAGATAGGAAAAGAGAATCTGACAATTCAGCGTTTGGTCAGGATATCAGGTATAGCCATCAAGCTGGCAGTAACAATCCTTGCAATAGTAATAGATGCAAACCGATTTGAGAACAAATATAAATATTATTCCTATACCGGATTGGTAAAGCATTTTAAAAAAAGCGGTGACAGAGATTATGGCAAAAGAAATACCAGACACAGCAGAAGATTGAAGCGGTGTTACAAGATAGCGGCAAATGCGGCAATTAGCGGAAAGAATGACATAAGAGAATATTATGAACATTTATTGCAGAGCAACTATAGTTTCGAGGATGCAAGAAATCAAATAGCAAGATATATAGCAAAAGCCAGTTATGCTGTAATGAAAAATGAAACAGATTACCGGCCATATCAATGGAGAGAAAACATTAAGTAACATCTCATAGATAAAAAAGCCGGTCAGTTTTACAAATTAAGAAATGATCTATAATTCGGAAGATAGGTTCATACACCAACATACTCCTTTATGAGAGTCAACCGTCGGTTAACCGCTTCCGGTTTAAAATTATAATTTACAATAGCCTTCGAGGCTCATATAGACGTTTGATTTAAAAAACCATTAGACCTAAAAGTAAAGAAAGATCAGAACATACTTAAGTAAAAAAGATCAGCTGAAATAATCTATAAAGAGATTGAGTCCATCAAGATTGATAGTGAGCCCCATAAGTCAAGAGGGCAAAAAAAGATATTTTTTTGTCAGAGGCGAAGTATGTACTTGACTTATTTGTTAATAGATGTTGGTGTTTTCAAAAAGTTTGCTATAATTTTTTCATTTTCAGCAATACAACTTGTGCAAACTTTTTGATCACCAACAACAAACGAGACTTCATTACTGCAGCTGTAAAATGTAAGAATCAGTAAAACACGCTCCCGCCGTTGTTGGTGTTTTCAAAAAGTTTGCTATAATTTTTTCATTTTCAGCAATACAACTTGTGCAAACTTTTTGATCACCAACAACTGACTTAACTGTGCAACTATCTTAAAACTTCGCCGGCAGTGATGTTGGTGGCCAAAAATTTGCATGAGATATACAGATAACTTTAAGATATAATGCTGTAAATTTTTGGAACACCAACATCGGCAAAAAAGAAGGTCTTTTTTTTAACATTTTATTTTGAAAAAATACAGAAGATAAATATCCCGTGTTTCGCTTATCTCTGAAACCCGCCAAACGGTTTCATAAAAACTACGCCCGCTTTTGAAAGTGTGCTTATTACTTATCATCCGGATTTCCGTAACAAACGTATTTTTTAATTTCCAGCATGCTCATAAATCTTGCCGCGTAATTTTTTCCGAATATGCTGATGTGATTCATAACCGCGTCTGAGTCTTTATACATCTCCAGGATATTCCCGCCGTTGTTGGTGTTTTCAAAAAGTTTGCTATAATTTTTTCATTTTCAGCAATACAACTTGTGCAAACTTTTTGATCACCAACAACTGACTTAACTGTGCAACTATCTTGAAACTTCGCCGGCAGTGATGTTGGTGGCCAAAAATTTGCATGAGATATACAGATAACTTTAAGATATAATGCTGCAAATTTTTGGAACACCAACATCGGCAAAAGAATATAAATCCCTTGTAAAAAATAATCTGCGGAATTAATTTAAAGCCGGTTTAAAATTAAAAGAAGACCATTATGATCAAAAATTATTTTTTCTTTACCGCCACAAATCTTGAATGGAAACATTTGCTTAAAAATGATAAGTATAAGGATATTGTTATAGAGAGCTTTAAGTTTAATGTTAAAAAAAACCGCGTAAGGATCTTTGCATTTGTTCTCATGCCAAATCATTTTCATACAGTTTGGAAAATAAATGAAGGTATTGAAAGATCTGATTTTCAGAGAGACTTATTGAAATTTACAGGTCAAACAATTCTAAGAGAGATGAAAAAAGATCATCCAAATATTTATGAATCACTTTATGTTGGCGCTAAGGACAGGAAGTATCAGTTCTGGGAAAGGAATCCATTATCAGTACCTTTATTTTCACAGAAAGTAGTGGAGCAAAAAATAAATTACATTCATGCAAATCCAGTCAGATCAAACTGGAATTTAGCGGTTGAGCCTGCGGATTATAGGTACTCCTCAGCACAATATTATTATTTGGGGAAAGATGAATTCGGATTTTTAGAAAATTATATGGAGATTTGAAATGCTTGTACTATCGTGTTCAGCCGCAGATAACGCCGGCAGTGTTGTTGGTGATCAAAAAGTTTGCGAAAGTTGAGAATAAAATTTAATAATTTAATTTAGCAAACTTTTTGAAAACACCAACAACGGCGGAAAACTGTGCAACTATCTTAAAACTTCGCCGGCAGTGATGTTGGTGGCCAAAAATTTGCATGAGATATACAGATAACTTTAAGATATAATGCTGCAAATTTTTGGAACACCAACATCGGCAAAAAAGAAGGTCTTTTTTTTTTAACATTTCCCGCCGTTGTTGGGGTTTTCAAAAAGTTTGCTATAATTTTTTCATTTTCAGCAATACAACTTGTGCAAACTTTTTGATCACCAACAACTGACTTAACTGTGCAACTATCTTAAACCTGCCGGCAGTGATGTTGGTGGCCAAAAATTTGCATGAGATATACAGATAACTTTAAGATATAATGCTGCAAATTTTTGGAACACCAACATCGGCAAAAACATCGGCAAAAAAATCGTATTACTACGAAAATAATTCGTACTAACTCAAATTGAAAGTGAGCCCTTTGTTAATTTACCGACGGCGGAAAAATATTATTATATGGGGAAAGATGAATTCGGATTTTTGGAAAATTATATGGAGATATGAAATGCTTATACTGACGTTTTCAGCAGCAGACTACGCCGGCAGTGTTGTTGGTGATCAAAAAGTTTGCGTAAGCTGAGAATAAAATTTAATAATTTAATACAGCAAACTTTTTGAAAACACCAACAACGGCGGAATACAGAAGATAAATATCCCGTGTTTCGCTTATCTCTGAAACCCGCCAAACGGTTTCATAAAAACTACGCCCGCTTTTGAAAGTGTGCTTATTACTTTATCATCCGGATTTCCGTAACAAACGTATTTTTTAATTTCCAGCATGCTCATAAATCTTGCCGCGTAATTTTTTCCGAATATGCTGATGTGATTCATAACCGCGTCTGAGTCTTTATACATCTCCAGGATATTGCATTTTTTCCCGTCTTCGCTTATGGACCAGTCATAAAAAAGCGCGCCGGGCTCATTTTCTTTTGTCGCGCTGACCATTTCATCCATGAGAGTTTTCACATTTTCGGACTCGCCGTCCTTTATGATTGTTTCGAGTAACCAGTAAACTGTGTTTGACATTTTAACCTTTCTGTTATTTAATTATTAATTTCTTTTAAATATATTGCTTTAAGAGCAATTATCAATTATTAATTATCAATGTTCAATTTGTTGTATTTCCCCTCCATCCCAAGCCCCAGCTTGGGATGCTACAGCTTTAGAAGAAGAGGTTTCTAAATTAAGTAAATTTATTCAGAATTAATAAATATTTTTAAATATATAAACATACATAATTGACAAAATACACTACAGTTTTTTTCTTTGCTGCAATTTTTTTAATGACGATTCAGGATTCAATTTATTCAAAGAATGAAATAGTTTATACCTCTCCCCGCGACCATGCAGAGCTTGTAAATGTTTCCGAAAATATTATTTTTAAAGCTGATAAAAACTCAGATCTGTCGATTGAGCAAATGACAATCACAGTGAAAGGCGAAGACGGCAGAATTATCAACGGAGATTTTTTTGAAACTTCCGACGGAAGAACTTTCATATTCGATCCGTTTGAAAAATTCCGGACAGGAGAGAATATTACCGCTGAATTAAAATTAAGTTCTACCGGCAAAGTATTGCAAAGCATTAATTTCAAAACATCGGAAAAGATAATAGATAAGAAAGTAAGGGATCAGATCATAAAGGATATAAGAGATGAAGAATTTGGTATCGGATTAAATCAGAACAGGAATATTCCGGAAAGTAACGGCGGATACAATAACGGCGGAGTCATTATGCCGCAGGTTACAATTACAAAAAACAATAACCCTTCAGACGGCACAATTTTCTTCGCAAATATCGCCAATGATACAGTCACTTCTCCTTTTATAATGATAATGAAAAATAACGGTGAGATGCTTTTTCACAGACAAATGCCGGAGACATGTTATGATTTCAAAGTTCAGAAGAACGGAATGATCACTTATTTCCAAAATGGTGCAGAGAAATTTTATGCGATGGATTCGACATATACAATCGTCGATAGTTTTGTAACCGGTAACGGTTACTTAACTGACATTCATGATTTTTTAATAAAAGATGACGGCAATGTGCTGATGATGAGCTACGACGTTCAGAGAATTGATATGAGTCTGATAGTTCCCGGCGGAAGTAAAGATGCAAATGTTACGGGACTTATCATTCAGGAAATTGATCAGTCCGATAATGTTATTTTTCAATGGAGAAGCTGGGATCATTTTGAGATCACGGACGCAGACAGCGTAAACCTTTCTCTTAACAATGTGGATTACTGTCACGGGAATGCTTTTGATGTTGACGATGACGGACATTATGTTATCTCCTGCAGGAACATGTCCGAGATAACAAAAATAAATAGTGTGACCGGAGAACTGATATGGAGACTCGGAGGAAAGAATAATCAGTTCACTTTCATAAATAATCCTATAGAATTTTCATATCAGCACGCTATTCACAGAACTGAAGCAGGTACATTTACTTTATTTGACAACGGAAATTTTCACAGTCCGAAATTCTCGCGTTCGGTGGAATACCGAATTGACGAGACCGCTATGACTGCGGAAAAAGTATGGGAATACAGGAATGTTCCTTCCATATATACTTTCGCTATGGGTTATACCGAAAGACTGAGAAACGGCAACACTACAGTCTCGTGGGGATTTGCAGGCACGGCGTTCACGGAAGTGAACAGCAGTAATGAAGTAGTGTATGAATTTAATTTTGATCCGACAAATTTTTCCTACAGAATTTTCAGGGAAGACTGGAATGTATCGCCTGAATTCATACCAAACATACCGGATGAGTTTGCGCTTACTTTAAATTACCCGAATCCGTTCAACGGCAGGACGAATATTTATTACAACATCAGCGCCGGTTCAAATGTAACTATAAAAGTATATGACACACTCGGTAAAGAACTAAAGACACTGATCAATAATGAATTCCGTTCACCCGGAAAATATGTAACCCCGTTTGATTCGGGTGATCTCGCTTCGGGCGTTTATATATATCAGTTACAGACAGGCGGTGAGATTTATACGCATAAGATGGTGCTTACAAAATAGCTGAAGCAGTTAGTATTAAATAGATTTAATTCGAACTTACTTTAATTCGAAATTATTAATGTGTAATTTGCACAGTTAAATTTCATACCCGTTAGCATTTTAATGAATAATATTCACCGGAGTATATATAACCATCTCCCGGCAACTTTTAAAAATCTCGCAGCAAGCTTATACGGATATAAACTTCTGAAATGGAGGTACGGTCCGGAAACTGAAAAATTGGTGCTGGAAGCTTTTGAAAGAGAGAGATGGTCTCATGAAAAATGGGAGAAGTGGAAAGAGGAAAGACTTGCATACATGCTTGAATATTCAGCTGCCAATGTTCCTTATTACAGGGAATACTGGAGTAATCGGCGTCAGAAGGGAGACAACTCTTCTCCGGGTGAACTGAAAAACTGGCCTATACTTACCAAAGAAACTTTACGAAAGAATCAGAAGGTATTCATTGCTGACGGATTTTATGAAAAGAATTTGTACCGTGATCATACCAGCGGTACTACGGGTACGCCTGTAGATTTTTTCAGCAGCCGTGAAATACTCCGCAAATGGTATGCTTTGTTTGAAGCCAGGTGGAGACGGTGGTACGGAGTCTCCCTCAAAGATAACTGGGCGATAATCGGCGGTCAGTATGTTGTTCCTTTAAATAAAGACAAGCCTCCTTTCTGGGTGTGGAACCGGGCGTTTCATCAATTGTATTTATCGGCGTTTCACATGAGACCTGAGCTTATGAAATACTATCTCAAAGCAATGCAGGATCATAATATAGTTCACATGTATTCATATTCAGAAAGCGTGCATCAGCTTGCTCAGGCGGCATTAAAGGAAAATATAAAGATAAAGCTGAAAGTTGTAGTGACAGACGCTGAACCTTTATTTGAGCATCAGAGAGAAACCATCAGCGAAGCGTTTGATTGTCCCGTAAGAGAAACGTTTGGTCAGGCGGAAATGCTGTGTGCGGCGAGTGAGTGTGAACACGGGAAACTGCATCTGTGGTCTGATGCAGGTCATGTGGAATTACTTGATGAATCGGATCAGCCGGTAGAAAACGGTACTGCGGGCAGGATCATTGGTACAAGTCTTCTGAATGAAACAATGCCGCTTATAAGATATGATCTCATGGACATGGCGCAGTTTCCATTGAAACAAGAGCAATGCAAGTGCAGACGGACCTTACCTGTTGTGGAAAAATTCACAGGCAGGATGGATGACATAATTTATGCCAAAGACGGCAGACGCCTCGTACAGCTGGATATTATTCTGGGCTCGCATTTAAAGATCAGGGAAGTACAGATAATACAGGAGACGCTTGATGACTTTACTGTTAAGGTTGTACCTGACGAAGGCTGGAATGAATCTGCAAAGAAGACATTGGTTGATTCTCTGAAAGAGCTTGCAGGAGATGTGAATGTAAATGTAGTGGAGGTAGAGGAAATACCGCGAACATGGGCGGGTAAATTCAGGATCATAGTTTCAAAAGTAAATCAAAAGGATCCGGAAAAAGTAAATTAAAATTAATTTAAAAAATAATAAATGAAACAGACAGTTAACAAATTATTTTACGATATAAGACGCAAATTCAAACTGACACCAATTCTAAAGGAGCTTGAAGAGATCAAGAGGCGCGGAGTGCCGCTGGAGAATTTCACCGCTCTGGAAATGTTTGGCGGCTACGGTGACATGATCACAAAAGATTGCCTCCAGTATGTCAAATCACTCGAAACCTGGGAGATCAATCCTGACTGCGAAGCTTCTCTGAAAAAACATCTGCCGACTGCTAAGATCAGAATAGGTGATTCTTATGCGATGCTGAAAGAGATGAAAACCAAAGTGGATTTTCTAAGCGCTGATACGGCTTTGTCAGATAATCCAAATGAACACTTTACAATTTTCCCTGATGCTTTTAAAATACTGAATGATAAAGCTATTATAATGCTGAACACTGTTCCCGAGATGCACCCGGATGTATTGAAAAAGGATGCTGCGGAGATCAGGAAGAAATTCTATGGAGTTGAAGATCCTGCTAACATTCCGATTGAAAAGATGATCGAAAAATATAAAGCGCTGTGTAAGGAAAACGGATTTGAAGTCAAATGGTGGTTTACCACTGACAGGTATTTTATGTATCCTTTAAGGAAAGCGAGAGTGAAGAAGCGGCTCGTGCAACTGGTGCTGTATGTGGAACGCGTGTAGTCAATTATCAATCAATTTCAATTTTCAATTATCAATTATCAATTATTTTAATAAGATCAATTCGCTTCGTGTAAATGAGTATTCCATCTGCTTCCACTCTTTAAAAATGTTTACCGCTTGAAAGTTGATGTTAAAAAATGAAAATCCATTCGACAGCGGGCCCGGGGCCACCTGTTTATTAATTTAATCATAATTTTTCTACAAAGATGAAACCGCTAACGCGGTAAGGGTGAAATCTTTGTAATAAAAACTATAAACATTATAACCCCGAGAATGTGAAATCTTTGTAATAAAAAGTATTACAAACATTTATAACCCCGTAGGGGTGAAATCTTTGTAGCACTATAAACATTATAACCCCGTAGGGGTGAAATCTTATCTAAAATACAAAAGGCAAATAACCAAAATTAATTTATGAAATCAATTCTGTTGCTTACCTTTTTAATCATTTCGCTGCATGGCTGCGGCAAAGATGAAACTATTCAAAAAGACGAAGCTGAGATCCGCAAAGAAATAGAATTCAGCCGGAAAGTGATCGGAGCGGAGTTTAAAAGAGGGATGTTCAGTGTTTCAAATGATTCCGCTAAATTTAACGAATGCGGATCAGAGAAGACTTATGCGCTGGAAGGCGATACGGAAGAGTTAAAGAAATTATACAGTAAATATTCCGGTAAGCTGCCTTCAGGAAAAGCCTACATTGAAATTGAATCTTTCAGATCGACTAAATCACCTGACAGTGAAAGTATCTCAGATACAGTATTTGTAGTAACGAAGTTTATTAAATTCGACGCGAATATAAACTGCAACTGATCCGTCATTCAGGATATTCACCGTCAATCCCGATATGGCATAATGCAAAGTCATATTTAACCGGGTCAACGGGATCAAACTTTTTCAGCTTTTCCGTAAGCTCAACTGCAAAATTCATATCGCATGATTTTCGTAATGCAAGTGAAAGCATCCGCGAAACCCTGAATACGTGAGTATCCACTGGCATTATCAGCTTTGATGCATCAGCTCCTTTCCATAATCCAAAATCAATATTATCTTTTCTTATCATCCATCTTAGGAAAAGGTTCAGTCTTTTACAGGCGGAGCCGGCATTTACGTCGGGAACTAGATATCCGAATGAGACGGGATCAGAAACACCGCTGCGAAACGCCGATGAAAATTCCTTAAGCGCAGGCAAGATGTTATTGTGTGATTCAGAATATCCTTTTAAAAAATAATTTTCCAGTGAACCGTATTCATTCAGTATATTTCTGATGCGGGATAAAAGAATTGAGAAGTCATCCGCTGAATTAAATCTGTATTTCAGCTCATCGATATATTTTTTGTCTTTACGTTCTGAGTAATTAGAAGTAAATTCGTACACTTTATTCCCTGTAATATTTATAAACTTAGAAATAAAATTACAGATGGCTCCGACTCTTCCGTAACAGTAACAGGAAGTTATAAACGCGCTGATCTCAATTTCTTCCGGATCAAGCCCGTGAAGGATCCATACAGGATCTTCGGAAGAATATTTTTTATGATATTTTATGTAATGGGAATCTAAATATTTTTTTAATTTCTTATCGTTCATAACTTGCATAACCTGCATATCTTTAATACAAACTTAATTACAATCTTAAATGGAAAAAGTTTTTTTAATTGGTGACAACGAATCCCTGCTCGGCGAATTATCAGAACTGCTTAAAGCAGATTATGAAATCGCAGATGAACTTGATGAAACTGCAGACATTATTTTTGAGCTGTCCGGTTCTGATAAAGAATTCAAATCCAAGATCCTCAATTTTATTGATGAAAAAAATTCAAAAGCCACTGTAATATCAACCTCACTTATATCAACTGTACTTGAGCAGGCGGTAAATTCACGATATCCGGAAAGATTAACAGGCGCGGGAATTTATCCCACATTTTCGGAATCAAAAGGAATTGAAATAGCAGGCTGTAAATACACTTCACCGGATCATCTGCAGAAGTGCAGGAAAGTTTTCGAATCCATTGGAAAAGAAGTAACTGAAGTGACTGACCGCACCGGCATGATAAGCATGAGAATTATTTCAATGATCATAAACGAAGCTTATCTCGTTCTGCAGGAAGGCACCGCTTCAAAAGAAGACATTGACACAGCCATGAAACTCGGCACGAATTATCCGCACGGTCCGATAGAATGGAGTGAAAAACTCGGAATACCGCTTATCTATAATATACTGCTCGCAATGTCGGATGAATTCGGAGACGACAGATACAGGATCACTCCCCTGCTGAAAGAAAAATATCTGGAGACTTTTAAAGCTGAACTTTTATAACTATCACCTGAAAGTAAATCCCCGGTATACAAGCTTGATCGTCATGTAAACTGAAAATATAGTAGCAAGAATTATTATGAACAATACTAATCTTGCTAAGAAACTGTCAAATTTTTTTGGCGTGGTTTTTTCCATTTCAGATAAAATATTTATTTAATTTCTGATTCTAATATAGTATATCTATGATCAGCGGAATGGCGGCAGGTTTCTTTTCTGATATTTTAACTGCGCCTTTCAGTCTTTTTTCTGACGGACCGAGACGTTCCTCTTTTCCTGAAAATATTTCACAGATCACATCACCTTTCTTTATCTCATTACCGGTTTTTTTATGCAGTATAATTCCAGCCAGATAATCTATCTTATCATCAGTCTTCTTTCTTCCGCATCCAAGCTCAATAGCGGCATATCCGAAATCAGACGCATTCATCTCCGAAATAAATCCGTTTTCCTCTGCAGTTATTTGTTTAGAAAATTCTGCGCGCTTTAAATTCGCCCAGTCCTTTACATAGTTTACATCACCGTTCTGGATCTCAACCATCTCTAGAAATTTCTTATAAGCCGATTTATCGGAAAGTTTATGCAATGCAACTTTCTCACCTTCCTCAATGCTTCCCGCCGCTCCGCCAAGATAAAGCATTGCGCCGGCAAGGACATTATTCAGTTTGAAAAGATCAGGGACCATTTTTCCGTTCATCACTTCAATACACTCCTCTATCTCAAGCCAGTTGCCGATCTTCATACCAAGCGGCTGTTCCATATCGGTGAGGACGGCGACAGCTTTTTTGCCGAACTTCTTTGAAACGGAAATAAGTTTTTTGGCAAGCTGAAGAGATTCATCCTTGTCAGGCAGATTCGAACCAATGCCGATCTTCACATCAAACACAAATGCATCCGCGCCTTCGGCGAGTTTCTTGCTCATTATACTTGAAGTGATAAGAGGTATACATTCGACAGTTGCCGTTACATCTCTCAGCGCATAAATTCTTTTATCCGCAGGAGCTAGCTCCGAAGTCTGTCCGAGCATTACAAGTCCGGCTTTTTCAAGAATTCTTTTAAAATCCTTTACAGGATAATTCACATTGAAACCGGGGATCGATTCAAGTTTGTCAAGCGTCCCGCCCGTATGACCGAGTCCCCTGCCGGATATCATCGGCACGGCAATACCACAAGACGCGGCAAGCGGCGCTAAGATTATTGAAGTCTTATCTCCCACTCCTCCTGTGGAATGCTTGTCAACTTTCGGCTTGTCAATGTGACTGAGGTCAAGCGTCAATCCGCTTTCAAGCATTATTTCCGTCAGAAAAAATGTCTCGTCTTCATTCATATTTCTGAAATACACAGCCATAAGAAAAGCGGACATCTGATAATCCGTTACCGAACCTTTCAGATAACCTTCTATAAAATATTTGATCTGCTCTCTGCCGAGAGGTATGCCGTTACGTTTTTGCTTAATTATCTCTACCGGATTCATTTTGCAAGTTAGAAAAATACATCCGATAATTAAAGTCCCATATTATCTGACTTTCACAAACCGAGAATATTGCAACTTGCTTATTCAGACGGACATCGATAATTTTCAGCGGGTTAAATCTGCTTAACCGATTATAGATTAAACATGAATATATTTTCAAATATGCCCGCTCTGAAATATGTTCTGATCTTAATTTCAGGAATACTCTTTCAAAGATTTTCAGGCGTGGATCTTCCTTTAGCTGCTGCAACTGTTTTCCTATTACTTATCCTTATTATAATTATAGTTTTTACTATAACAGGGAAAGCGGTTATTCTAAAAGACTCTCTGACGGTTCTGCTGATATTTTTTACCGGCATAATGAAAGCGCAGATTGATTTCAATTCCGGTAAAGACAGCGGAATCAGATATTTTCCCGATACAAAAAAAGGCTCAAATATTATTCTCACCGGAATTGTATCCGGGATTCCTGATATTGACAGATCCGGAATAAGATTTACATTAGAAAGTAAAACCATTTCGGCGAGAGGTGATAAAGTTTCTGTAAGCGGAAAAGTCATTGTTTCAGTTTACCGTGATATATATTCCAAAAAAGAAGAAGAGCTTCCTGTAATAAATCCCGGCGATGAAATTTCCGTCAAAGGCAGACTGTCAGAGCCGGCCGGCAGAAGAAATCCCGGAGATTTTAATTACAAAGAATATCTGGAACTCCGTGACGTTTATAAATTATTCTATTCATCGGGTTTTAAGAATGTAAAAGTTTTATCCGGAGGTAATCTCGGATTCATTGAACAGAGCGTAATATTTCCCGCAAAGATGTTCGCCCTGAAAAATATTGACACGCATCTCACCGGTGATAACGCCGCATATCTCAAAGGACTTGTAACCGGAGAAAGATCTGACATTTCTGAAGAAACTAAGGAGGCGTTTATCAATGCCGGAGTAATGCACCTGATTGCTGTCTCAGGACTGAACGTCACATATGTTATACTATCAGTTTCCATTATACTCTCGATAATGAGAATTCCTTTCAGGCAGAGAATTTTTATTACGTGCATATTTCTGATCTTCTATTGTATGTTCACCGGAAGTCCGGCATCAATTGTCAGAGCTACTTTGATGGGTATACTTGTACTTATGTCATTTATAATAGAAAGAAAAATTTTCTTTTACAATATTATCAGTGTCTCTGCAATTTGTATAATATTATATGACGCGAGGATTTTATTTGACACGGGATTTATTTTATCTTATTCCGCTACTCTTTCAATGGTAATAATTTACAGCAGATTCGAAGAGAAATTTCTGAGTTCATTATATTCTGATACTTCTAAATTCAGCAGACTAATAAAGTGGGCTGCCGTACTTTTCTTCACCACTCTCGCAGCGCAGATCGGAACTCTTCCGCTTACCGCACTTTACTTCGGTAAGATATCCGTAATTTCACTGATAACAAACATGGCTGCCGTTCCGCTGGCAAATATCTCTCTCGCTATGGGATTCCTTCAGATATTGTCCGATATAATTTCTTCAGGCATTTCTTCTGCAGTTGCAGAGGCGAACAATATTCTTCTTAGCATTCAGCTTGCTTTTATAAAGTATTCCGCAGATCCGGAATTTTCATTCTTCTATGTAAAGCAATTAAATATTTTTGCAGTTGCCGCATACTATTTTATCTGCGGAATGATTTTATTCAGCAAGAGTTTTAAAGCTCTTTTAAGAAATTTAATTTTATCAGTTCTTATTTCAGCAGTGATCATTTTAATTTATCCTGATCCGGTTAATAAACTCATCATTACATTTCTCGACGTCGGACAGGGAGACTGTGCGCTTATTGAAACACCCTGCGGTAAAAATATACTCGTCGACTGCGGGAATTCAACGGAGACTTTTGACAACGGAGAGAAAACCATTGCGCCGTTATTAAGAAGAAAGGGAATTTCGAAAATTGATATTATAATACTAACGCATATGCATCAGGATCACATCGGTGGAGTAAATTATCTGCTGAAACATTTTGAAGTGAAAAGCATTATCGAAAGCGGACAGAAGCACAAAACAAAATTCACCGCACAGACAGACAGTCTTGCATATGCAAATAAAGTCAGCAGAGTTACAGTCCGCAGCGGCGATATAATAGATGATATAACGGATATGCGGGTTTATTTTTTATTTCCGACTAAAGAAAGAGCCGAAGCAAGCGCACATCCTAAATTCGGAAATCTGAATAACGGCTCTGTTACGTTTATATTAAAATACAAAGATGCGGATATATTATTCACGGGTGATATAGAAGGTGAAGGCGAATTGTTTATCAGAGATAATTACTCTGAATTTCTGAAGACGGATGTATTAAAGGTAGCGCATCACGGAAGCGTTACATCCACTACCATTCCGTTTACAATTAAAAATTCTCCGGAAGCTGCCGTTATATCCTGCGGCAAATTTAATAAGTTCAGTCATCCGTCGGAAATTGTACTTAACCGGCTTAAGAAAACCGGCGCCGAAGTATTCAGAACAGATAACGACGGAGCTGTGATTCTCGAAACAGACGGTCACGAAATTAATATTACAAACATCAAATAACTATTGTCTCTGCTCGGGAAATTTAAAACCGAGATATGTACCGGAACTGATTCCCATCAGAGCAAGAAGCGTATTATCAAACTCCGGCATCATCAGACTGTTCCACACGGTAAAGATAAAAATATAACCGAGAACCAAAGTCCATACAGCTATCTGAAATCTATAAAGACTTACTCCGCATGAATCCGACAATATATCATTTACAAAACCCTTGCAGTGATAATCCTGATACTTATTAGTTTCTTTGATAGTATCATTCAACTCATATTGTTTTTTATTAAGATGTTCAAGCTCATCTCTGAATTCTTCCAGACGCATCGGAGTTTTTTCCTTCCCCGTCAGTTCATGGATAGTTTCCGCCCTGTCATCAATTGCTTTCAGTTCAGATTTCAGTGAAATAATTTTCTCTTTTGACTCACTGATCTTTTTATAATTTATAAGAACTGAACCAAGCGCAGTAGCTGAGCTTATCCCGATCAATGCCAGTACTGAATTTGTAATGGAAGGAAATTCTTTAGTGATGATGTATAATGCGAGATATGAAGAGATAACAAGATATGACCAGAAAGCCATTTGAGTAAGCGCGAGACTGTAAGGTCTTTTTTCTTTTGATGTAACATCTATTGCAGGTTCTCTGAGCATATCCGTTTTCACGGCGAGATAGATAGTTATAAGAAGCAGAAGGATCGAGACAGCAATGAACTGAAAGTAATCCATTTCGGAATATATCACCAGTGAAAAATTATCTTTACCGGATTCAATTTCCTTTTCTCCTTCAATGCCTGTGCTGATAGTAACAAGATTTGAGGATTTAGATTTTAGCTCAGGTCTTCTCAGCAGTTCAAGCCATGACTCTTCAGCGCCTTTCATCTTAAGCTGAAATTTCAGCCAGCCCTTCGAAGTAGAATCCCTTATCACTCTCGCGCTGATGTTTTTTACTTCCAGTCCGTCAATGTACAGGATCAGCGGTTTCCTTTTTGATTTACTCTCATCCAGCAGATCCTGAATGTTAGTGATCTTTAAAGTTACATAATCTCCGAGATTACCTTCGTTTATTCCAGTGCTCTCGCTTATTACTTCTTCTACAATTATTTTCTCCGACCCGCCTTTCCGGATCAGCGGATCAGTGTTTCCGGTTACTACTGTTCTCTGATGAATAGTATTTGTATCCGCAGAAGTATTTCCTCCCTGCTGAGAATATAGTGAGTTTGATCCGGTTGCTGAGATCAGATAAACGAAGAGTAATGCTAAAGCTAGTTTAAAACGCGGGCAGTTTATTTTATTTTCCATGACAGTTTAAAATTTAATTTATAAACTTTTGGAAATATTATCTGAAGCTGTTGTATCAGTACCTTATATTGACTGCATATATTTTATTTTTTCTTGCTGCAAGAAATGTAATTTCATCCTTAACGCTGTCATACTTCAGGTCTTTAATAAAGTTATAATATTTACCGAGAGATCTGCCGTCAGTATATATTTCATCTGTATAATAATAAACCGAAGTATCAACTTCTGTTGTACCTGTATAAAACAGCTTTCCGCTTTTAGTATAAAACATATTACCTATCCTGTAGAAACTGCCGCTTCCGGTCTGAGAGTTTGCGGGGAAATCAAGTTTTCCTTTGTCTGTAACTATATAACTTTTGTATATATTATCCTTATAATTTTCTTCAGCGCAGACTGCATATCCGCCGTTTAAAGGATTCATCTGCAGCATTGAAAGTTCATTACCTACGCCCTGATATGTTACATATTGAAATTTATCTTTAAGTTCATTCCCTATAAAAAAACCCGCAGCAGGGAGTATACCTTTTTCAGGTTCAGCGATCTTCTGACCAAAATAAAATATTTCACCGCCTTTTGTAATTCCGTAATCAGCCATATATTCGTAATCACCCTGACCAATCACAATTATGCTCTGACCGTTGCTTTGCATCAGAATGTTTTCATTCTTATCCAGATCCGCAATTCCTGAATATATTAAATTACCTTCCGCATCATAAACTATCTTTCCAATATTGTATCCAAGCGGAAATGCATTTCCGTCCTTTACATAGTATGTCTTGTTATAATAATTATCATACTGATCCGGTTCTGAACTCATGGATTTCACTATCACTTCCTGCGCAGCAAAATATGAGTATCCGCCTCCGGGAAGAATTTTAATATCATAGAGATCCATAAACTCAACAGGTTCATCTGCTGAAATCGTATTCAAAGGAAGCTTATCACTGCCCGAGACAAAAAAAACACTCTTCGAATATTCACCTGTAGAATCACCTGCCGAATATAATGGAATGTTTTCACTGCTGAACAACAATGGCGGATATACATAATCAAAACTTCTAAAGACCCTGCTTCCCGAAACAGCAAATTCATTTCCCGCTTTTTCATAGAATCTTCCTCCGGTCTTTGCAATAAAGGAAAGTTCATTATTCTTATTAAATGTAATGCTGGATTCATTAATGTCTGAGTATTCCGTCATCGTAACATCATCACCAAATTTGATTCCGGCGTTCCCGTCTTTAATAATTATAAATCCTCTTTCGCCTTTATCATTATAATAATAATAATCAGCTAAGGAATTTCCGTCCTCTCCGTCATAATATCTTTCCTGAATATAATTATACATCGTCTTTATATTGTCATAACTTTCTGACTGTCTGAAACTTCCGTCAGCTTTTGCATATCCGAAAAAGAACTTATCTCCTGTTTTGAACACAAATACGAATTCATCCGATTTATTCATAAAGCTGCTGTAAGTTTCAATGTATTCAAGACCTTTTACTGTCTTACCGTTTACAACAAGAAAATTATTGTCACTGCCATAGTCCTGAACATTATTAACAGCTACTGCGAAATAATTTCCGCGCGAATCAAATTTTATATCAAACGGGAAAAAATAATCATACTTTTCAGATTCACCGTCACGCGATATCAGGAAAAATTTATCCTGACCGGGCACCTGATAAGCGTAACAATAATTACCGGATTTTTCGTCAGATATGAAATTATATATGTCTGCATTGCCTTCATATTTTAAATCAAATAATTCCTTCTCTTCAACTGTCTGAGCACTGGATATTCCGGGATTAAAAAAACAGAGTGAAAATATAAAAAGGAGTAGTAATTTTCTCATAGAATTTTTTGAGAACAATTTAAATAATACAGTTCAAATTTGAAAGTTAGATGAAGTGATTATGAAGAAATTTTCCTTGCTGCCCGCGCAGAAGTTAAAGGGGGGAGATTGGGGGGGGGGCCAACCTTCATAGTCGGATTTAAAAAATAAAATTTCCCCGATTTTTCAAATCATAAGCTGAACTTACATAAGTTTATTTCAAAAGTATCATCCGTTTTGAAATAACCGGTTTACCGTCAATTGTCAGAGAATAGAAATAGATCCCGCTCGCAAGATCTCTTCCGTCAAACTCCGCGGAATAACTCCCTGCATTCTTTCTTTCATTTACAAGGGAAGCTATCTCTTCTCCTTTAATATTGTAAATCTTTATTGATATATATTCCGCCGCATCGATCTCATAATTTATAATTGTCTTCGGATTAAACGGATTCGGATAATTCTGATGAAGCTTAAATCCCAAAGGTGTCCCGTTATTTCCGGATATTGATGAAAGGTAATCATCACGGAATGTTTCAATCAAAGCAGTCCTTCCGTTAATTTCTTTATGCCAGAGAATTCTTATCCTGAATAAATTATTCATACCATATGTTAATTTTGTGCTGGAGTTTACAAATGCTGACGCTGAACTGTTACCTGTAAAAAACTTGCCATAACTATGGTTATAACTTCTTACAATTGTCTTTACAGAATCATCAACCTTTGAGATCCATGTGTATAAACTATATCCGCCCGGAAAATCAGAAGTTATATCTCCATGGGATGAACCTGTACCTCTGTAATTATTTCCCGGCTGATCTGAACTTTGATTAAAAAGTTTATATGTACTTCCGCCAATCATAGCCGAATAAAAATGCATATGTCCAAGCGTATCATAATCATAATTTAGCATACTGTTATTGATGCCGTTTGAGAATCTTATATTATCCTGAGAGTTTGGCTGTGAAATATTTATTACAGAAGAATTTAAATTTATGCTGCCGTCTGAATTTACCTGAAATGATCTGTAGGAAATTGAATTCTTCAGACTGTCACTTTCTCTCAGATAAGCGATATAAAAGGTACCGGTGCCTACAAAAGATTTTATCAGCGCAGGCGAAAAGCAGTTCAGACTGTCATCAGCCGTGATATTTACTTCATCACGCCAGACACCGTTGTAATAACTTTTCATATAAATATCAGCGCCTCTTTTATATGCGATCACAATATTGAAAAAATTATCTCTGTTAAAAGAAACAATCACAGGATCCGTTTCATCTTCCGAACCCGATACGGCAGCTGAGGGAGCGCTCCAACTGACCGTATCATAAAGCGATATGAAAATATCGAAGTTTCCGTTCTGATCCGACTGATAGATTACCGCTCCTTCATTATTAGAAGGATTCGGCCATTGCCCTTCAGAATATGCTACTGCAGGTTTTATATTCAGAGAGTTCTCAGCTCCGAATTCAGTCTCTGCGCCGAGAGAATTATAATTCATAAGTCTGACACAAACTTTTGAAGCAGCCGGACTGCTCCATTTTTCATAAGCAAACAGGCAGTCTTTAATAAAATAATTAATTGTTCCCATTGATTTATCGAACTGGGGATTTTTGTAGTCAAAGTCTGAAGAGCTGAGAAGTATGTGTGAAGTGTCATTGTTTCCGGACTGAGAAAATATATTTTCTTTTGCGGAAAAGAATAAAAGAAAAACCAATAATAAAATTTTGATCTTAATAATGTTTTTCATAAATAACCTCCGTGAATTTTTTATAATTTAAGTATTAGGTTTTTAAAATTCAAATGGAAATATTGGTTTGGTAAAATGATTTTGATCTCTCCGGTGCAATTCCATATCCTGCCGTTCATTTCCGATTTATTTATCCCGCAGGATAAAGCCTGCGTTTACTATCTCCTACATAGTAATATATTATTGCAGCCGTTTTATTCCCAGAGCTTAATGGATCATAAAAGCTCGTAGCCGCAACCTTTAGGTTGCGGAAAATATTTTATTAATTATTTATCCCGGATTATAAAAACTTTAATAAATCTCAATTGAAAATTAATATAATCTACCTTTTTAATTTCCCGCAGGCTAAAGCCTGCGGCTACGATAATTTTTTTTTTGAATCCCGAAATAAAAAATCCGGACAACTTTCGCGGACCGGATTTTTTATAATCAATATTCAATTCCTTACTTCATCAACAGCATACGTTTCGTGCCATTTTTCAGCCTCCCAGCTCCGGCCAAATAATTTATAAAATACATCCCGCTCGAAAGTGCAGACCCGTCGAATGTAACTTTATACATTCCGGAATGCTTCATCTCATTCACAAGAGACGCCGCTTCCTGTCCAAGCAGGTTGTAGATCTTAATTGTTATAAAAGCTTCCGATGAAACGTTATAAGATATTTCAGTTGACGGATTGAATGGATTCGGTTTGTTCTGAAATAGTTTTGTATCTGTCGCTTCATTTCCGAAAATACTCTTATCCGTAATTTTCATTTGTGAATTTGAATTTGAAATATTTTCAGAATTAATTTTTTTCGATTGTCCCCCGTTTGAGTCTCCGGTGCTTTTCCGGGACTTAAACGAAAGCAGAGACTGATCTGAATTATTATTGTTATCATCCTCACCTATTGTATAAATTATATTCCCGTCCGTGTCATACTTTCTCGCTTTCCACTCTGCGCCGTTTTCGTCCCATTGCATAGCTATGAGTATCGGATTACCGTAACTGTCCACTTCTATATTCGCCCAGCGCTGCATCTGTGATCCCGGAACATTGCCGTGCTCCTGAAAATCCGGAATGAAAGATCTTGCCCACTGCTGAACCGGAATACCAATTGTTGTTTCCTGCTTATAACATACTATCAGAAAAATCTAAACCCCATAAATTAAATGAAACTCCCGGATTAATTGAAACCCAGTTCTCACCGCCATCCGTCGTCTTCAGCACTGTCCCTGTATCTCCGCATATATATCCAGTGTTGTCATCCGCAAACATTACTTCATTCAAATTCTGATTAGTATTACTTTGCTTCTCAATCCAGTTTAATCCTGCATTTATTGTCTTTAAAATCTTTCCATCATTACCCGCCGTAAATCCCGTATTTTGATTTACAAAATAATTAGAGTTGTAATTATATCTTCCGCCGGTAGTTGCAAACCAGTTTTGTCCCGCGTTAGTACTCTTAATTACTCTGCCGCCTGAACCGCTGACGTAGGCAATTTGTTCGCTTACTCTTTTTACATTAAATAACACTCCAATTTGTCTGTATATTGGCTTGAAACTCGAGTCTATTGCCCAGCTTGTTCCTGCATTTGTTGTGCTTAATATAAGTCCAAAATTCGTTACTATATTTCCATTGTTTAAACCTTTAAAAGACATTTTTCTGGGAATGTCATTTATGTATGGATAATTTATTGGAATAAAATCCCAGCTTAATCCTCCGTTAGTCGTTCTTAAAAATTCAGCTTTACCTGTAGTTAATCCGTAAATAGTTGATTGATCAATAAAATTAAAACTGGTCACCTGTGTAAATGGATTTGTGAAAGTAACGTTTTGTATAACCCAGTTCATTCCTCCGTTAGTTGTTTTTGAAACATAAGTAGCTCCTCCGATAACGCCGTTCAGTGAATCAAGAAAATCCAAACAAAATAAAAATGTATTCGTACCGCTGCTTTGCTGTGTCCAGTTCATTCCCGCGTCAGTTGACTTATAAATCCTTCCGCTCAAACCGACTGCATAACCGGTATGTCTCGTCGGGAAATTAACTTCCCACATTGCATTGACTCCTGCTGTAAGAACCACACTCCAATTTTCACCACCGTTTGTTGTTCTGAATAATTTTCCATTGTCAGTGCCGGATAAAAACCCAAAATCAGCATCATAAAAATGCATCCCGTAAGCTCTGAAGTTTGAATCTACATTCTTTACTTCCCAGCTCAAACCTCCGTTGGTTGTCTTCATTACAGTCCCGACATCGCCGGCTGCATATCCGGTATTCTCATCCACAAAATCCAATGCCCACATGAAATTTCCCGTCGGTTGCGGCTCCTGCCACTGCCAGATGGATTGTGCGAATGAATTACTTACATTAAATACTGAAAGTAAAAGTGTTATTGGGAATAGTTTGAAGAATTTTATCATTATTTATGTTTGACTAATTATTTTTGAAAATAAACTTACACCTTATTATATATAAAACATTCTGAATATATCTCAGATCACTTCCGAATTAATTTTTCCGGTTGAATCTGTCTTTAATTTTATTTCGAGCGGTTGGTGGATGGAGCAACACCAACCCCGAATTAATTTTTCCGGTTGAATCTGTCTTTAATTTTATTTCGAGCGGTTGGTGGATGGAGCAACACCAACCGCGGCGATAATATATTTCAGATCACTCCCGAATTAATTTTTCCGGTTGAATCTGTCTTTAATTTTATTTCGAGCGGTTGGTGGATGGAGCAACACCAACCGCGGCGATAATATATTTCAGATCACTTCCGAATTAATTTTTCCGGTTGAATCTGTCTTTAATTTTATTTATTTTTCGGTTAAATCTTTCCTTTAATTTTATTTCGTGCGGTTGGTGGATGGAGCAACATCAACCGCTGCTAATCGATCTGAATTATTTTCCTGTTAAAAATATTCATAATCATTCGATGTGTCAAATATTAAAAAACCCGGTTTGTGAAAATTTGAATCTGTATATATTTAATAGACTTATGTGAAATAATATCAGCTTCGATATAATTCCTGATCATTAAAACAAAATATTTCAGATTATTTTATTTCTATATAATCCCTAAGAAACCAATTTCAAAAATAGTTTGATTATCTTTGATCATTTGTAATTCCTTATTCGAGATTTTCCAAAAAGTCATTCTCTCAAACAGTTTTACATTCACGGAATAAATTATCTTTTATCCCAATCATCATCACATTAAATTCAAAATGAAATTCCGAAGTATATAATTTTTATTTATTTCTAATTAACACTGCAATGACTAAATTTGAAACATGAATGAATTTCAGAAACAGTTTTCGGGTAAGATCCTGCTTGCTTCAATGGAGGATGTTACCGAGCCGCCTTTCAGACTTATCTGCAGGAGACTCGGCGCTGATATTGTATATACTGAATTCATTTCCGCCGAAGGTCTGATCCGCGATGCGAGAAAAGCGCGCGCGAAATTATTTTTTTATGAAGAGGAAAGACCTGTCGCTGTGCAGATCTTCGGAGGCAATGATGAAGTGCTCGTGCAGGCGGCTAAGATATCCGAAGAAGCCGGACCGGATTTCATTGATATAAACTGCGGCTGCTGGGTGAAAGATGTTGCCATGAGAGGCGCAGGAGCGGGACTTTTAAAGGATATTCCGAAGATGGCGAAGATTGCGGAATCAGTTCTTACTAATGTTAAACTTCCCGTTACACTCAAGACAAGACTCGGATGGGATGAAGACTCTATAGTAATTGTCGAAGTCGCAAAGACACTCGAAAGCATCGGCATACAAGCGCTTACGGTTCACTGCCGCCTCAGAAATCAGGGAAATAAAGGCGATGCTGACTGGAGCTGGATCAAAAAAATTAAAGACGCCGGCGTTCAGATTCCGGTGATTCTCAACGGCAATATTAAAGATCACATCGATGTGAAAACCGCTCTCGTAGAATATGAAGCTGATGCCGTTATGATAGGTCAGGCGGCAATCACTAATCCATGGATATTTGAGCAGTCAAAATATTTTCTCAAAAACGGTAATGTACCCGAAGAGCCGACGGTAACACAAAAAACCGATATCTGTCTCGAGCATCTGAAACTTGCATGCGAACTCAAAGGCGAAGACCTCGGCGTCAGGGAATTCAGAAAACATTACTCAGGATATTTGAGGAATCTGAAAGATGTGAGTAAATTCAGATTAGAACTAATGAAGTATAATGATTTTAATTCCATTAAAGAAAAGATCACAGACTTCAGAGAAAATTATAATGAAACAGAGATCAAAGAAATATTTAATTAACTAAATAAATAAAATTAATTTAAAACTATGGATGCATTAGCAGGTGTATTTTTGTATTTGCAGGAATTTTAGGATTCATTTTATTCATTATCATCCTCCGCGCGTTCAGGGTGCTTAATGAATATGAACGCGGCGTGATCTTCAGACTCGGAAAATTTTCCGCAGTAAAAGGACCGGGACTTATTATACTGATCCCGCTTCTTGATAAAATGGTAAAGATGAGTCTCAGGACTATCGCTCTCGATGTGCCGCCTCAGGATATAATTACAAAAGACAATGTGTCCGTGAAAGTAAATGCAGTTGTATATTTCAGAGTAGTAGATCCGAACAAAGCGATCATACAGGTGGAAGATTTCATGTATGCGACTTCGCTGATCTCTCAGACAACCTTAAGGACTGTAACAGGTCAGGGTGATCTTGATGATCTGCTGGCTCACAGAGATATGGTGAACAGTACGCTGCGCGAGCTTATAGATAAAGAAACCGAGCCGTGGGGAATTCAGGTTTTAAATGTCGAGCTTAAAAACGTTGACCTGCCTCAGGAAATGATAAGAGCAATGTCAAGACAGGCGGAAGCTGAAAGAGACAAAAGAGCGAAGATCATTAATTCAGAAGGTGAATTTATGTCAGCTCAGAAACTTGCCGAAGCGTCGGATATCCTCGGAAGCAGTAACAATGCGCTGCAGCTCAGATATCTTCAGGTGATGACAGAGATCGCCGCTGAAAAAAATTCAACCATGATCATTCCGCTGCCGATGGAAGTGATGAGATACTTTACCGCTATGACCGATCATCTAAATAAAAAAGATAAAGAATAAATATTAAATGAGAAATTACACGACAAAAATTTTTACATTTTCACTTATACTCATATTTTTCAGTTCCGCGGAAATATCAAACATTATGTCAGCTGATTATACTTCAGGATATAATAAGGTTAAAACTTTTACTGAACCTGACAAGGAATGGACGGAAAGTAAATTAGCGTCTATGGATCTGAGAGAGAAAATTGCGCAGATGATAATTTCATATTCTGACGGATACCTTCCCTCCGAGAGCTCCGCTGAATTTCAAAGGATGAGCAATTTAATTACAAATGAAAAGATCGGCGGTTTTATTTTTTTCAAAGGTAATTCGCTGCAGGAAGCTGAACTCATCAATAAGCTGCAGAGACTTACTGAAACTCCCCTTCTGATGTCAGCTGACTTCGAACGCGGTACAAAGATGCGCCTTGATGACGGAAGTCTTTTCCCGAGTAATATGGCTCTTGGCGCAACTAATAATCCGGACCTTGCATATGAAATGGGACTTCAGATCGCAAAGGAATGCAGGGCAATCGGCATTCATCAGAATTACGCTCCGGTACTTGACATAAATAACAATCCTGACAATCCGATAATAAATGTAAGATCATATGGCGAAGATCCGGAAATAGTATCAAAGCTTGGAGTAAGTTTTATCAAAGGACTTCAGGACGGCGGAGTGATTGCGACTGCAAAACATTTCCCCGGTCACGGAGATACTGATATAGATTCACACAGCGACCTGCCTGTTTTAAATTTTACTAGAAACAGACTCGACAATCTTGAGTTAATTCCTTTTCAGAAAGCAATAGACGCAGGCGTAATGTCAGTAATGATCGCGCATCTTTCTCTTCCAACTGTCGATGATGAAAATTTCTTACCGGCTTCTCTTTCCGCAAAATTGATTGACGGCATTCTGATCAGAGAAATGGGATTCAAAGGACTGGTTGTTACAGACGCTTTAAACATGGCGGGAATAGTAAAACATTTTACGACAGAAGAAGTCGCTCTCAAATGCGTTAACGCGGGAGTGGATCTGATACTTATGCCGCAGGGAGAAACGAAGACTATAAATGCGATTGAGAATGCTGTTATTAACGGAAGTGTTTCCGAAGAGAGAATAAACGAGTCTGTAAGGAAAATACTTGACGCTAAAAGCAGGCTGAAGCTGAATGAAAATAAATATACTGATCTGTCTCTTGTCCCTTCGGTAGTGAATTCAGGTAATGCAAAAAAAATATCTCAGCAGATAGCGGATGAATCAATTACACTTGTTAAAAATACCGGTGACATTCTTCCGTTTAAAAATGCATCTGAAAAAACATGTCTTATAGTTTCACTTAACAACGGAAATGAAACAGCTAATTCAAATTATTTCGCGGAAAAATTCGAGAGTAATAATAATTTCAAAGAATCTTATTTTTATGATCTCTCGGGCGACATAGGCAACAGCAGCGATATTATTTCAGACGCCGCTAACGCAGATGTTATTATTATTCCGATCTATGCTAAAGTAAAAATTAAGACAGGAACCGTAGGACTGCCGTCTTCACAGCTTTCGCTTATTAATTCACTTACATCTTCCGGTAAAAAAGTAATTGTAATTTCATTCGGCAATCCGTATCTGATCCGGGGATTTCCTGATGTAAGTTCATATCTCTGCGCATATGCAGATGCTGAGACTTCAATTAATTCCGTAATAGAAGCTATGAATGGAATTATTAAGTTCAAAGGGAAATTACCTGTATCAGTAAGTTCCGAATTTAAATTAGGACATGGCATCACAAATTAGTCTGTTAAAAATTACAGCAGTAATTATCTTTGTTTTATCAATTTCCAGTCAGAATATATTTTCACAGCCGTTCATTCAGCAGTATGACGGAATTAATTTCGCGCTCTCTTCAGGAAATTCCTATGCGCCGTTCAACGGCGGACAGAATAATGCGCGGATACAATTCGTTGACATAGACGGTGATAATGATCTCGACCTTTTTTCTTATGACGCAGACACTTCTCTATACTATTATATAAATACAGGTAACTCACAGGTTCCGCAGTATAAACTTGTTACTACAAGGTTTCAGGATCTGAGATTTGAGAACTGGTTTTATTTTGCTGATATAGACAGTGACGGAGATATGGATCTTTTTACCGGAGGTTCTCTTCAGTCTGTGTCATATTATAAAAATACAGGTACCGCATTTTCTCCGCAGTTTGTATTGGAGATCGAAGAGCTCCGCTCTTCGGGAGATACGGTAATTTACAGTGAAGCGAACTGTGTTCCGGTATTTTGTGACATTGACAATGACGGTGATCTGGATTTTTTTACAGGTCAGTCTCTCGGTACAATTACTTATTACGAAAATACAGGTAATGCAAATAATTTTATTTTAACTTTCAGATCCGATCTCTGGCAGAATCTTCTGATCATATCTCCTGCATTAAACAACAGGCATGGAGCGAATGCTCTGGAGTTTGTTGATATAGATAATGACAATGATTATGATCTCTTCTGGGGCGACCTGTTTTCAAAAGGAATTTATTTTATAAGGAATGACGGAACTGCTGCAGAACCAAATGTTGTAATTGCCGACTCTATATATCCGCGAAATTCTCCTTACACTTCACTCGGTTATAACTCAACCAGATTTACAGATATTGACAATGACGGAGATATGGATATGTTCATTTCAGTTCTATACCTTTCTCAAAATAATAATAATTTTACATTTTACAAAAATGACGGCAGCGCAGGAAATCCCGTTTTCAACAGGATCACGGATAATTTTCTTTTAAGCGTAGATGTTGGAGGCAGCAGTAATCCTTTTTTTGAAGATCTCGACAATGACGGAGATAAGGATCTTGTGATCGGAAGTGATTATTCAAGACTCGCCTATTATAAAAATACAGGAACTGCTTCCGCTCCTTCATATACCCTGATCACAGATTCACTGCCGGTGATCTCGGAAAGTTTTAATTATTCTCCGTGCTTTGCGGATATGGATAATGACGGAGATAAGGACATGCTGCTCGGAAGCTACTTAAGAGATTCACTCTGGTTTTTCAGAAATACCGGCACTCCTGAAAATTTTAATTTCACTCTCGAAGCGCGGGGTTATCAGATCGGACTTACTACGATAGGACAAAGCAGCACGCCCTCTCTTGTTGATATAGACGGAGACAACGACCTCGATCTGTTTATAGGAGGAACTAACGGCAGACTAATATATTATGAAAATATAGGAACTCCGGAAAATTTCAATTTCAGTTTAATTTCAAATTTTTACGAAGGTATTGACGCGGGAGATGACAGCGTCCCGAGATTTTATGATATAGATGATGACGGAGATTATGATCTCTTCATCGGGAAACTAAACGGTCAGATCTCTTTTTACAGAAATGACGGAACTCCGCAAAATCCTTCGTTTGTATTGCAGACGACATCTTACGCCGGGGTAAATGTACATCAGAATTCCGCGCCATTTTTTACAGATATAAATAATGACACAGACGCGGACTTGTTTGTCGGTAATATAAAAGGCGGATTGTTCTTTTACAGAAATGACGCAGTATCTTCAATTCATACAGTGAATACAGAACTGCCTGCTTCATTCAGACTTTTACAGAATTATCCCAATCCATTCAACCCATCTACAAAAATCAGATTTGAGAGCAATGTAAACAGGAATATAAGATTATCCGTCTATGACATTAGCGGAAAGGAAACGGAAGTATTATACAGCGGCGCAGTGCAGAGCGGTTCATACGAATTCAATTTTAATGCAGCAGATTACCCGAGCGGAATTTATTTCTGCAGACTGCAGTCCGGGGGTTACATACAAAATATAAAAATGTTGTATTTAAAATAAATATTAAAAAAGTTATATTTCAAAAATCCTCAAAAACTATTTTCAATAAAATAAATAATATTATGAAAAAATTAATTTACTCAATTCTTTTCATGTCATTTATGTTTGTGATCTTTATCAAATCTGCAGACGCAGGTGACAGAAAAGTAATTATCGAAAGGTTCACAAGCTCTACATGCGGACCATGCGCTTCCAACAATCCTAATCTTGAAGCTTTTTTAAGCACTGCAGATCCTTCAAAAGTAAAATCAATCAGTTACCACATGAACTGGCCGGCGCCGGGTAATGATCCTATGTTTCTCGTAAATATCAGCGATAATAATGCCAGAAGAACAAACTACGGCATCAATGCAATTCCGACATGGGTATTTGACGGAGTAACAAGCATTACCGGCGGAAGCACATCCACAGTAACAAATATTTTCAATCAGAGGACAGATGTACTTTCTCCCGTTACGGTAATTTTAACTGAAACAAGAACCGGCAGCACAGTTAATTCAACTGTAAAAATATACTGCGAGACGGTGCTAGCAAATCCAAATGCAACTGTTCATTTTGTAGTTTCAGAAAAACTTGTTATTTATCCTTTCCCCCCGGGTACAAACGGCGAATCCCAATTTCATGATGTTATGAGAAAAATGCTTCCAAATGGAATCGGAACCGGTGTAACGCTTCTTCCCGGAAATGTGATAACACTAAACTATTCATATCAGATCGATCCTTCATGGGATGCTTCTCAAATTGAAAGTATAGTAATGGTTCAGGGTGCTCCGCTTGAGATCCATAATACAGGAACAATGACACTGGATTTTAATTTATTCTCAGCTCCGGCATACAGAGTAGTAAATCAGGGACAAACTCAAAACGCAGATTACAAGGTTCATATACCTTCAGTTGCCGACGGATACAATTCAGCTGTAACATTTACTTCAGAAGTTATTTCAGGTACACCCGGTATAACAGTTGAATTTCCTAATGGAAATGCAATCAGCAGTTTCCCGGATTCACTGGATGTGAATGTTGCATCAAACGGATCTGTTCCGGTTGGTGAATATCAGATTTTACTTACTGGAACAAGCGCCAGCGGTAAAGTTCATAAAACGATTATAAACTATCTTGTGGGCAGAAGTTATATAGTTACAGGTACAGACAGAAAAGGACTTACTTATAAAGTGGACGGCGCTAACTATACTACGTCGAGAGTTTTCACCTGGGATTTAAATTCATCTCACACACTTGAAGCTATATCTCCTCAGACAGTCGGAAACTTCAGATATGTATATAACAGCTGGACAAACGGAGGTCCGCAGTCACAGACTATTAATATCAATACAACTGAAACTTCCTTCGCAGTTATAAATGATGTTCAGTTCAGACTGCTTGGACTTACTGAACCGGCAGGTCTTCCTGTAACAATTTCAGGAGGCGTGGGAAGTTATATCGATTCCGCCGCAGCTGTAACTCTGACTTTGTCTGCATTACAGGTAAGTCATAACGGAAAGACTTATTATTTTAACAGATGGGAAGGTCAGGGTGAAGGTTCTTATACAGGACCGAATGCTAATGCGCAGTTCAATATGAATTCTGTAATAGTGCAGAAAGCGGTTTATGATACAATTGATGTCGGTATTTCAAATTACAACTCGAATGTACCGGATAAATTCTCACTGTATCAGAATTATCCGAATCCGTTTAACCCGTCTACTATTATAAAATTTGATATTGCCAAATCAACTTTCGCATCGATCATTGTCTATGACATGCTGGGAAAAGAAGTATCGAAACTTGTAAATCAGAATCTTACTCCGGGATCATATCAGTTCACTCTGAATGCCGGAAACTTCCCAAGCGGAATTTATTACTACAAAATTCAGACAGACTATTTTACAGACATTAAGAAAATGATGCTGCTGAAATAACTTTCAGTCCGGATCAATAATTTAAAAGACGGTATTTCTGATACCGTCTTTTTTTTGAATACAAATTAATATTAACGGATATAATTTTTTTAATATTATTGGAAATTACCATGATAAATTTACTATTATAAATGAATATAATTTTTCTATATATTTAACAAATTCGGTAATTATGTAAGTTGATTTTTGGAGAGAACTCGTGGATAGTGTGTGACAGAGGCGAAGGTGGTAGCTGATGATAACGAGATTAGAATAGATTATGAATTTAAAAATTCTTTTAATTTATGAGAAGATTTTTTTTAATATTGGTTTTTTTGGGATTGACTCTGAACGCAATTTTAGTGCATTCGCAGTCGGTGACTTGGGAGAAAAGGTATATAAATCCACAAGCTCCATTTAGAAACGCAATTAATGCAATTTGTGAATCTGATTCAGGAAATTATTTTTTAGTAGGCTTTTCTTTATTACCATCACCAATCAACAACCATAAAATATGGGTAATAAAAATAAATACTAACGGTGATACTTTATGGATGAAAAATATTGGAAGAAATGGCAGTGCGGGTATTTCAACAGTCTCAACTAATGACGGGGGATGCTTATTAGCAGGAAGCGCAAACGAAGCTTTTACAATTAAATTAGACAGAGATGGATATATACTATGGGAAAAATATTATGGAATCCCCGGGGTAGAGAGCAGAAAGATCACGAAAGCAACAGACGGCGGATATATAATCTGTGGTTATCAAAATATACGGGACGGCTTTATTTATAAATTAGATTCAAATGGAAATTATAAGTGGGGAAATACTTATAAATCCCAATTTTAAGAAGATATTTTGATGTTATCACTGATTATGGAAATGGTTATTTAGTAAGTGGATATGAAGTAAAAACGCAAGGTGATACAGCAAAAGCCGTTGTTTTAAAAATTAATGATTCAGGTGTAACAATTTGGGAAAAAATAATATTTTTTGAAGATCAAACAGTTGCATTCTCTGTAAAAAAATTCCAAAACAGTTATATGATAGCTGGTGCTATTGGGACATTACCAATTACAATTGGGAGAGTTTTCTTTTTTAAAATAGATGATTCCGGAAATTATACAAAACCAATTATTTTAAAAACCAATGACAATGTTTACTATGGTGATTTCGACATTCTGGGATCAAACAAACTTGTATTTACAATGTCTATAGACTCAGTAAACGGTATTATGTCAGGAAAATCCTTAATTGCAGATACTCTTGGAAATATTCTTCATCAAAAAATATTTCCTACTTCAGATTTTATTGAATTTAAATCAATTCAATTAATAGATAATGGTGATTTAATTTTTGCAGGTATTGCAGGGTTTTACATTCCCGGTTCGGAACAAGTAGGTTATGTCGTAAGAACCGATAGTTTTTTAAATTTTAAAACTACTTCAATTCAGAATTACAATTTATTGGTTGCTGATAAATTTGAATTATACCAAAACTTCCCAAATCCTTTTAATCCTGTAACAAAGATTACATTCAGCATTCCGGTATCCGGTAATATTTCTATCAAAGTATATGACATTACCGGAAAGGAAATAAAGACGCTTGTTAATGAGTTCAGAAATGCGGGGACTTATGATACGGAATTCAACGGCGCAGATCTTTCGAGCGGAGTGTATTATTACAAAATGGAAACGGGCAGTTTTACGGAAATAAAAAAAATGATATTAATTAAATAAAATCCGGTATTTTTAAAAAATTAAAAGACGGTCTTTTACTTTACCGTCTTTTTTTTGATTTATTCATTTCAATGGTTCTGCCGCATTGAAACCTGAGGCAGTTTTAAAATGTCTAAACCATTATAATTAATATAATTTTAAAATCATTTAATTTTGAAAAATTTTACTTTACAAATCTTAATTGTTCTGTTTTTTGCTTCATTTATACAGTCACAGACTTTTTCCGGTGACAATGATTATTCATTTAAAAGACTTCTCAAAAGCAAACCGTCCATAGAATTATCCTACGGAGTTTCTGATGTTAATTTCAGCGGAACAGGTTATGACTTTGCGCCTACAGGGCTTATAGAACTGAATCTCGGTTTTACTTCAAGTAAAGTATCCGGTTTCCGAAAAGACATTATCAATTATAAAAACAGATTCCTGTTTCTGAGTTTTAATTCGGAGGAAAATTCTCTGAAGAAAAATAATTCAGGAATTAATTCAAACTTATGGAAATTCGGATTCGGAAATAAAAGCGGTTACGGAGTTTCTCTCGGTAAGTCTGCTGCCATTCTGCCTTACAGTTCACACACTTTCAACTGGTCAAATTTCAAATATGACAAACAAACTGCAAATTCATCAGCTGTAATAGATGAAAATTATTATTCGCAGCTTGATAATATGGCGGGAGTATTCAGATTCGGAAGTTCATTTGAAGCCGGAATAAATTTACAGATCACTAAAGGATTTTCCATACAGCCGAAATATGAGACGGCGGATATATTTCCCAGACATCTGGCTGGTAAACAATTAATGAGCACGGTAATTGAATATGCAGGATTTGGTTTACTGGAAACTTTTACAAAAGCCGTCATGAAAAATTCTCCGGTCGCAGGAACGTTCGTTAATTTTATTTTACTGAACGCTTATGAATACGGATTCTATCGGCAAAAAAGATCAGATGTGCTGGCCGTTTGTCACTTCGCGCCTTTGAGATATGAGACTTTTAAATTAGGCATGACATTTGTCTTCTGATCAGAAAGCGTTTTTAATGTGATTGATATTCGGAATGCCGTCAGTGAAAAGTATGCTGACCACATCAATGCGGAGATCATGCGCAGAGTATAATTCATTCTCAAGCAGAAATCCCATAGCGGCTTTTCTGATGTTTTCCATTTTGTAAGCGGTAACAGACTCTTCCGGTTCGCCGAATTTTTTATTCTTCCTTGTCTTCACTTCAGCAAATATCAGGGTTTTAGCAGAAACATCTTCAAATATCAGATCGATCTCCGCTCTCTGAAATCTGTAGTTTGCTTTCAGGAATTTCAGTCCGGATTCTTTCAGATAATTCATTGCAATGATCTCACCGCTTTTACCGAATCGGTTTTTATAAATGCACTTCGAATCTGATGTATCCGGATTTTTCATAAATCACAATAAAATTTCCTGCAAAAAGTCTTCCGGTGAATTTCACAAACTCCGATCTCTTTAATTTTCTCAATATGCTTTTTTGTGCCGTATCCTTTATTGGAATTGAAATCATATTCAGAGTAAACCGAATGAAATTCTCTCATCAGCATATCGCGGGTCACTTTTGCAAGGAT
>JADJWZ010000024.1 GCA_016716125.1 Ignavibacteria bacterium
CATGCATTAAGAATCAGATTAAACGGTGATGTTCTCGTTGCTATGGGAACAAACATATTAAGACTGAATGCAGCAGGAACAACTATTCAGACTTATGACGTGGCTGGTGAGAACAGCTGGTTTGGTCTAAATCTCGATCCTGACGGCACATCATTCTGGAGTGCAGATTTCACAACATCAAATGTTTACAGAATTGATATAGCAACAGGTAATGTAATTACTACTTATAATACAGGTACAGCAAACGGTACAGTATTCGGAATTGCAGTAGCAGGGGAGATCACAGCAGCTACGGTACTAAATATTACAGTAGCTCCGAAAAATTCTATTAATCCAATCAATACACAGCATTGCGTGACAGCTACAGTTACTGATCAGTTCGCAGTTCCTCAGGATAATGTAAACGTAATTTTTGTAGTAAGAGGCGTTAACGCTCCTCAAATTTTGCAGGAAACACAGATCAAAACGGACAGATCCAGTTTTGTTATGTTGGAACCAATCCGGGAAGAGATACTATCTTCGCTACAATCGGAACTTCAGGAAGATCTGATACAGCATATAAACTCTGGGAAGATCCGCTTCCTGTCGAACTTGCTTCATTTACTTCAACAGTCTCCGGTAACAATGTCAGTCTGAAATGGTCAACAACCGAAGAGATCAACAATTCCAGGTTTTGATATTGAAAGATCAGTTAACGGCGCATGGACAAAGGTCGGTAATGTAAACGGAAACGGTACTACGAATGAAATGAAAAATTATGAATTCACTGACAGAGGCGTAGCGTCAGGAACATATAACTACAGACTGAAGCAGATTGATTTTAACGGATCATTTGAGTATTACAATCTAAGCAGTGAAGTAATAGTCGGAGTACCGGATAAATTCTCGATCGCGCAGAATTATCCAAATCCATTTAATCCATCTACAAAGATCGACTTCCAGATCCCTGCTGACGGCAAAGTAAAACTCGCCATCTATGACAACAGCGGAAAGGAAATAGCAGTGCTTACGGATGAAGTGAAAACAGCCGGTTACTATTCGGTCAATTTCAATGCAACAGATCTGTCAAGCGGAATTTACTTCTATAAAATCGAATACAACGGATTAAATAAAGTAATGAAAATGACATTGCTGAAGTAATAAATAAATTGTTTTTGTAATTCTAAAGCCGGGCTGCAAAGTCCGGCTTTTTTTTTGAAAATAGATCTTTCATTTAACCGCAAACCGCAATTAGAATTAATTTCTGAAAAGTCTGTTAACTTGAAAGATAAGCTACATGTTTTTTAAAAGAAGATACTAAACTTTTAAAAAATAATATTTAACTCACGGGAAAAGAAATTAAACTTTAAAGTGAAGACACAAGGGGGGAGTAAAATAATTTGTGTGATAAAATAAGAAAAGAAATGAAGAGAAAATGATGATGTTCTTTTCCCTACTGTATATCACAACTTCTGACTTTTGATTTATTGTTATTTATCCTGCAATATCAACCGCTTCTGTATGTGAATTTGTAAATAACGTTACTTTTATATTTCTCTGTCCTAAGACCGCCTGTTATTTTTTTACCGGAACTTCGCGCTGATTTTTTTAGATGACATATTTGTTTTAGTTTTAATTTAAAAATTAACCCGGGCGGGCGCATTACTTACACTTCGCGCCTGCCGGGTATTTGGGGTTCAGTCTGAATTACGGAACAATTATTTTCAATACATCCGATGCCTGTCCGATCTCACTGTCAGATTCGAAATAATATGCATAATATTCACGCTGTTCGGGTTTAGCCGGATTGAGCTTTTCTCTTGTGTCATTATATGGTGAAGAAGTATCAACGGCAATGAATGTGAATTCCGTCTCTTCTCCGCGTTTACCATATATTTTAATTCCGTCAGTACCTTCTTTTCTGAATTTAATTACAACCTCATTTCCGTTTAGTATGGCTTTGAGTTCAGGTTTCAGAAGCGCGGTAAGTTTTGACGGCTGTTCCGCGCCGATAATGCCGAGATCATCTCCGATGCCTGTGTTATAACCTTTGGATGACTTTATCAGCTTTGCGATTCTTCTGATCTCATTGATCGCCTTTTCACGCTGGATGTTATTGCTTTCAGTTGCTGATTTTGATTCGGCTTTTTTAGAGATCATTCCGGAATAAGCCGCCCTGTGATTGTTTATTATCTGCGTTATCTCTGTCACTTCATTCGGATCCAGTCCAAGCGACGGAGCATGAATTGCTAATTTGCTCACAAGATTTTCTTCAAAGGAATCAAGATCCCCTAACACGGAGGGGATGAAGTAGTTTTTCATATTTTAAGGTTTTAATATTTAAAAAAATAATTGTTATTTAAAAATTGCTTTAACTAAGATTTAAGACTGAACTTAAAATCCGTTACCGGATTTTCATTTAAATTATAGTTCGGATTACAACGGTCCGGCGGCGCGCGGTCAGAATTATTCGGATCAGGATTATTAATGACAATGCGCCTGTAATTATTTATGATGCGGTTTAGAATAAAAGCATTTTTAAAATAAATGTTATTTCCGGAAAAATAAAAAAGCCTGTAATTAAATAAATTATTTTCCGGACGGAAGAAAAAATTGAAAAATTTTAGAAAAATATTTCGTATTGTGCAAAAATACTGCGGTGTCCGGGCGGAATTATAAGGTGATCCGGAGTAATTAGGACCAGTCCCGCAGTATTTATTACAAGTCCCGGAGTTTTCTACTCCAGGTCCGCAGAACCTGACTTCAGGACTGTAAAGTATTTCTCCGGCTCTATAGAGTAACTCTCTGGCGCCTGGGATAAATATCCCGGAATGTCCGTGTAAGAATATATAACCTGAGAGAAATAATTCGGGACTGCAGACAGAATCTTTGGGACTGCAGATATATATTTTAGGTCTGCAGATAAATACTCCGGGCCTGTGAAGTATTTCTGAAAGTCCGCATACGGGTACCGTGGACCTGAAGTAAAACACTTTGGATGAGCGTAATTTATTCCAAATGTAGCTGAAATAGTTGAAAAAATCGCTAAAAATAGTGTTTTTAAGGAATTTCATATTCATTTATCTGATAATATTTTTTTAACCGCCGCGCTCAATTTTTAAATAAGTAACCGGAATTTTGGCTGCTATTTCATCACCGGTCAGACCATACGCTGCAGTAAAACAGAAACATAAAAAAACCTGTAATGCGGTTTATTCAGTGTTTCAATTAACAGCCATAAAAAATCAGTACATAAACATAAATTCTAAGAAATATTATAATATTCAGTAAATATGTCAAATATGAAAAAACGCGATTTGTGAAAATATTTTTTTGAACAGGTCGCGGGGTATTGATTTTAAAGGGTTTTCCGCCGTTGTTGGTGTTTTCAAAAAGTTTGCCTGAGGTTCAGTTGAATATTACTACAGATCTTAAGCAAACTTTTTGATCACCAACAACAAACGGAGACTTGACTACTGATGCTGTAAAATGTAAGCAGCAATAAAACCCGCTACTCCTCATCTATAAAAAATAAATCCCTTGTAAAATATAATCTGCGAAATTAATTTATAGTCGGTTTTAAAATTAGAAGAAGAACATGATGATCAAAAATTATTTTTTCTTTACTGCCACGAATCTTGAATGGAAACATTTGCTTAAAAATGATAAGTATAAAGATATTATAATAGAGAGCTTTAAGTTTATTGTTAAAGAAAGACGTGTAAGGATCTTTGCATTTGTTATCATGCCAAATCATTTTCATACAGTATGGAAAATTAATGATGATATAGAAAGACCTGATTTTCAAAGAGATTTATTGAAATTTACTGGACAAACAATTTTAAGAGAAATGAAAAAGAATCAGCTAAATATTTATGAATCACTTTATGTTGGCGCTAAGGACAGGAAGTATCAGTTCTGGGAAAGGAATCCATTATCAGTGCCTTTATTCTCTCAGAAAGTAGTTGAACAAAAAATAAATTATATCCATGCAAATCCAATCAGATCAAACTGGAATCTTGCATCCGAACCTCAGGATTATAAGTATTCCTCTGCACGATATTATTATTTAGGTAAAGATGAATTCGGATTTTTAGAAAATTATATGGAGATATGATTGTACATTCTATCGAGATCAGTTGCAGACTTCGCCGGCACTGTTGTTGGTGATCAAAAAGTTTGCACAAGTGGAGCACATAAATTAAAGATTAATTATAGCAACCTTTTTGAAAACACCAACAACGGCACAAAATATCATAAATTGGATAGAAAGTGGAAAAGCATATTTTAAAAATACTGAGAATTCTAAAAGAGTATTTTTATATAAGTTAAAAGAATAATATTTTATGAAAATATTTAATCGAAGTTTAATTATTTTTATTTTTATTATAGGATGTTCTGCGTTAGAAATAAAATATAATAAATATGAAGTAAGGTATATTGACAGATATTCTTTTGATGATATTATTTTAATAGAACTTTATAACACTAGTAATGAAAGTATTTATTATTTAGTATCAAATAAATCAATGATTCAAAAGAAATGATTTTGAGAAGCTAAAACTGGATGAGCAATATATTTTTTTACAGAAGATTACAAACCAATTTATGCAAAATCAAGATCAGTCGATGTGTATTCAATAAATAAGATAAAAATTTGGACTAATGATACATTTAAAGTTGATGTTTATAAAAGTAATAATATTTATGATCAATTTATAAAAAAGGAATAGGAACATGGTTGAAATTTTTTAGTCTACGCTAAATTAACAAAAAATTCAATTTCTGCTTGATTAATTTCGACTTGTTTAACAAGACTTACGATTCAAACGGCAATATGATCACCGATGAAGTAAACCGTAACCGTGACATAGAGTACGATCACAGAAATCTCATAAAGCAGATTACTCACAAAGAAATAATTTTTGAAGACAGTTTACTTTATGCAAGTTATTATTATTACGATGAAGCCGGGAATAGAATCAGAAAAAAAGTTTATAAATATATTGGCATTCAGACCCGTGACAGTGTGGAAACTCCGGACATTGAATCAATTGGCGACTCGCCAAGTGCGTGGCTGCTCATTAATGACGAAGTATATTCCCGCGACTTGTCGGGAAAAGAAGTTGCGCTTTATGTAAACGGAAACCTTATGCAAAATAATATCTGGGGACTCGGGAATGAAGGATACATCACAAGCTCGGGCGCTCTGAATTTTTATCTGAAAGATCATCTCGGTTCGGTAAGAGCAGTGATTGATGAAAATAATTCTGTGATCTCTTCTCAGGACTATGACGCGTGGGGATATATAATGCAAGGCCGCGAATACCACAGCGACGGCAGTGTTTATAAGTTCACGGGAAAGGAACGTGATCCGGAAAGCGAGTATGATTTCGCCGTTGTTGGTGTTTTCAAAAAGTTTGCATGAGTTTCAGTTGAATTTATCTGTGCATTTTGTGCAAACTTTTTGATCACCAACAACAAACGAGACTTGATTCCGGCAGCCGTAAAATGTAAGAATCAGTAAAACCCGGCTTCTCATATATTTAGCACATAAATCCCTTTTAAAAAATAATCTGCGGAATTAATTTATAACCGGTTAATGTCGTTTTCAGCAGTAGACTACGCCGGCAGTGTTGTTGGTGATCAAAAAGTTTGCGTAAGCTGAGAATAAAATTTAATAATTTAATACAGCAAACTTTTTGAAAACACCAACAACGGCGGAATACAAACAATGCTGACAAAAGAAAAGAGAATAGAAGCAACAAAGAGTAGAAAAGGTTACTTCTACTATGATTACATTTTATTATGAGTCAACTGGTTATTTTAATTCAAAAAAGAAAGATTCTTTTAATTGATATAAAGAATTTGTAATTTAACGAAAACCTTCTAAAATTTATTATGAAAAGACAACAATTAAAACGAAATTAATAACCGACACTTTAAAAATCAAAGATGCAAAAGATTTCATTGGTAAGGAAGTTGAGATAACAATAAAAGAAATCGAAAACGGAAAACCTCAAAAGAGAATTTGGAGATATTCCGGTGCTATTGATTTGAATGGAAAAGCAGATAATATTAATATTCGGGATATTGCTTATGAGTAAAGTTTTAATTGATACTAATATTTTTATATATGATTTAGACAGAGCATCATCCTTCCATAAACAAGCAAAACAAATAGTCGAAGATCCGCGAGTTGAACTATACAATACAAGCAAAAACATTTCTGAATTCTTTGCGGTTTGTTCAAAATTAGGAATTAAGTTAAAACTTGCATTCGATTATTTTGATGACATTATTTTAAACACTACAATATTATTCCCTGATTATAAAAGTTTGAACATCTTCAAAAAACTTTTGAAAGATAATAATGCTAAGGGAAACAAAGTCTATGACATCGAGATTGTTTCGCATAATGTTAAATAATAATATTAATCAAATCGCTACTCCAGAATACAAAAGATTTTAAGGATATAAATGAAGTCGAAATTTATAAAGTATAATCTGCATACTGTCCCTATGATGACAAGCTAACGGCGATTTTCCTGCCGTCGTTGTTGTGTAATGCTTCAAGTGGAAATGGAATTTTTAAATTCTTATATTTTTAAAAAAACATTTCAACGGTATAGGATCTATGATGGATAATTTTAACTACTCATATTATTCGGAAACAAATAAGCTGCGCTTTATGTAAACGGAAACCTTATGCAAAATAATATATGGGGAAAGATGAATTCGGATTTTTGGAAAATTATATGGAGATATGAAATGCTTATACTGACGTTTTCAGCAGCAGACTACCTGAGTGTTGTTGGTGATCAAAAAGTTTGCGTAAGCTGAGAATAAAATTTAATAATTTAATACAGCAAACTTTTTGAAAACACCAACAACGGCGGAGATTATGAATTCACCTCTCCGGGGAAAGTTTGCAATAGTTTTACATTTAACAGAGGATTATAAATGTGTAAACTTTTTGGAACACCCGAAAGCAGCGGGAAATTGCAGATAATAAGGTTTCTTAAGTTACACAGATACAAAATTTATATACATATTGTATTCTATATTTTGTAAATTATTAAAAGTTAAAAATAAAATGGAATATATATTTGACAGAATTACGATTGATGATAAAACATTAAATGGAAAGCCGTCAATAAGAGGAAAAAGAATATCAGTTCAGACAATCCTGGAATTTCTAAGCGCAGGTGAAACAAATGAAGAAATTTTAAAACAATATCCAACTTTAGAAGAAGAGGATATTAAAGCCAGCCTGAGATTTGCAAGCGAATTGATGAATCGTAATTATGTGATAAAATCTGTTGCGTAAATGTGAAAAAGTATTTAATAGATGTAAACCTGCCATATCATTTTTCAATTTGGAATAAGCCTGAATATATTCATCAAAAAGATATAAGTGATGACTGGAGTGATGATAAGATTTGGGAATATGCAAAAGAGCATAGCTTAACAATAGTCTCAAAAGATTCCGACTTTTCAAACAGAATAATGCTGAAAGAACCTCCTCCAAGAATAATTCACATTCGTATAGGAAACATGAGGGTCAGAGAATTCTATCAAGTCATAAATAAAATTTGGACTGAAGTAATTGAATTAAGTGATAAAAATAAATTAGTTAATGTTTTTATAGACAGAATTGAAGGGATAAATTAATTTTTATTGCCAGCTCCCGTCTTCGATTGTATTCTCTAAAAGTTTACGGAAAGGAGCGTGATCCGGAAAGCGAGTATGATTATTTCGGCGCGAGGTATTATGATGCTTGGATAGGCAGGTGGGGAACGATAGATCCGTTAATGGAAAAGCATTTTGATTTTAGTCCTTACACAATCTCCCGATTGGGTACGCAGCGTAAATAAAAAAAACCGGATCATTAGTCCGGTTTTTATTATCAATCAATATTTATTTTAAAAAAGTTTACGGCCTGATAGTAGAAACAAAATTCGAGGAATTATTATCCGTTATTCCCAGATCTGTCAGATCAACAACACTGTCACCGTTTACATCTTCAATAACATATCCGCTTTTAAAATTATATCCCGCATTATCTATTAATCCGAGATCTGAAACATCTATCACGTCATCCTTATTTGCATCACCTGTATAAACACAATAACGGCTGCCCTGAAGCGTCAGATTATTACCGTAAGCTTTTGTAACGGCATTTGTAAAATCATAACTCAATCCTGAAGCGCTGAACATCATTGCTGTGTTACTCCAGGTTTCAAGTGAATTCCTGTGGTCGGCTATTATATAATAATTCTGTCCGTTCTGAATATTGTCAAAAGAAAATATGCAGTTTCCGGCTGCATCTGAAACAGCTGAAGACGAATCTGTAATATTGTAAGGAGAACTTCCGTTTCTTAAATATACTTTCACAGTATCCGTTGAATTTACATTTGAATTACCGTTGTAATATCCTTCGATCAGTACTTTAAGATCAAGGGTATAGCTTTGCAGATATTTCATTGTTACAAAATCAAAACCTCCTCCAAGACCTTTACTGGAACCTGATACATATAAGCTGCCGGAATTATCTAAAAGTATAGCTGCAGCTTTATCAGAATCGTTATCCGAATAATTATATTTCTTTTCCCAAACTTTTGATCCGGTGCCGGTATATTTTACTGTACAGAAATTTAGTCCGGTAATATTATCCGTGCAGTATCCCGTGACATATATAAATCCCGCTCCGTCAATATCAGAATCCGAAGCTTTGTCATCTGCATTTGAAGTTCCGTTGACAGTTCTGTTCCAGATCACATTTCCGACCGGATCGTATTTTACAGTTGTCATATCTTTTCCGGTAATGATATTATTTAAGCTGCCGGAGATTATAACATTCCCTTCTGAGTCAACTGAAACCGCAGATGCTTCGTCATCAGAAGATGCAGAACCGTTTTGCATCCTCTCCCAGAGCTTAACGCCTGATGAATTATATTTAAGAAGTAACATATCATTTCCGTTCACTCCGGTATTTGTCTTTCCGCATATATAAATATTTTCCGACTTGTCAATTGAAATATCTTCAGGAGTGTCATTGCTGTTGGAAGAAGTATTATTATATCTTACAGCTCATTCCTGATTACCCGAACTGCTGTATTTTATGGTAATCAACATCATCACCGGAACCAGTTCCCGGACTATTTCCGGTTACATATACATTACCGAGATCATCAGCAGTAATTTTTTTTGAAATGTCATTTCCGTTTGCCGGACCGTTATAATATCTGATCCATTGCTGCACTCCGGCGGTGTTGTATTTAATTGTAGTGATATCATATCCGCTTCCGTTTTGGAGTAAATGACCCGTAACAATTATATTGCCGGACGCATCCGTTGTAATACCGGATGAATGATCATCTCCGCCCGCGCTGCCGTTCGTTTTCTTTTCCCATTGTAAAAAACCATCAGTATTATATTTGATAACTGAAATATCAAAACCTGTTATGCTTTCACTGCTTCCGGTAATATATGTGTTTCCGGCATCGTCTGATTCAATTCCTGAAGGTATGTCATTAAAACCTTCGCTGTCGTATCTTGATACCCAGAGCGGAACACCTGAGGGATTATATTTGATTGTTGCATAATCAAGTTCAGAAAAAGTCTGAAAACTTGACCCCGTCACATAAAGATTTCCTGCAGCATCCGTATCCATTGCAACAGATTCATCCGGTCCGCTTCCCTGACCGTCATATCTTGTTTCAAAAACAGAATTCCCTTCTGATGTATATTTAATGGAAAGATAATCGCTCGTTCCGCACAGACTGAAAAAATAACTGTAACTCTGCGCCGTTACAAAAAAGTTACCTTTGTTATCTGCATCAATTCCGGTTGGGATATCATCAAGATCTCCGGGTCCATTGTATTGTTTGATCCAGAGAATATCACCTGCGGAACTGTATTTTACAGTAACGACATCACTGGTACCGTCCGAAAGTCTAATTGAATTTCCTGTTACCGCCGCATCACCGTTTTTATCAGCTTTTATTCCGACAGCTTTATCAAAATAATTATGATCTCCGTTGTATAACTTCACCCATTGCTGAGCGCCGGAAGGATTTAATTTAACAGTTGCAAAGTCATAGAAAGCGGAAGCGGAAAAACTATACCCTGTAACGAATACATTCCCTCCGGCATCAAGTGATATTCCTGTTGCTGCATCATCACTTTGTGTGACGCCGTTGTATCTGTAAACCCACTGCTGATCTCCGTTTGAATTTAATTTTAAAACAGCATAATCATAACCGGCTCCGACTCCTCCTTCGCTTTTTCCGCAGACAAAAATATTACCGGCAATATCTGTTTCAAGATCTGTGATCTGATCATCAGCTGATATAGGTCCGTTATAAAATTTTTCCCAGAGAAAATCGCCTGAGCTGTTGTATTTAATTACGGCATAATTATTTGACTCTCCTGTTTTATAAGAATGTCCCGCCAGGACTATATTACCATCAGAAGTTATTGCTGCTGACTTCAGATAATCATCAGAATTTGAAACTCCGTTCCATCTTTTTCCCCAGATGAAAGCTCCGTTCAGGTCATATTTCAAAAGAATAAAATCATATCCCGTCCCGCTGCCATAGCTGTAACCTGCGGCATAAATTCCGTTCTGTCCGTCGAATAAAATTTTAACTCCGTTGTCATCAAAATTTCCCGTACCGTTATATGTCTTCACCCATTGCTCAATACCTGCAGAATTATATTTTATTATTATCATATCATTCTGTCCGCCGCCGGCTCTTGCATTACCTGTAATGTATGTATTACCTGAATTATCACGGACTACACTGTTCCCCACATCATTCTGATTTCCTGTCCCGTTATATTTAGCAATCCATTGTCGTGTTCCGTCCGCTTTAAATTTAACGGTTATTACATCAGAGAATCCGCCGCTGAGAATACTCTTTCCTGTCATATAAAAATCACCGGCTGCATCTATAAATATATCTGACGGTGTGTCTGTGCTTGATTCGGGACCGGTATATCTGTGTAGCCACTGCTCTGTTAACTGTGAAAAGGAAAATCGCGAAGTGAAAAAAATAAGTGAAATAAGAATTAGAAAATTGTAAATTAACTTTGCCATGTTGTTAAATTTGATTATACAAAATTAATAAATATATTTTTAAAATGTTCAGATTTGATTGTATACATTATATTTACTTTAAAAATTTCCCAATTATTGACATTCTAAATCTAAACAGTTAAGTTTGTAGAGAAAATTATTTGATTGCTTTGTCAACAAATATAGCTCTTTGGAGTTGAAATGTTTTTATTGTTTAGATACTGAATACTGCGACTAACATTCAAAGATTAGCTAATATATATTTAAATAAAGTTTTAATTATTGTACTTAACTCATATTTATTTAAAAATCATTACTAACTAAACCCAAAGGAGACACAATGAAAATTCTGGAAAGATTTTCAATCAGCTTTGCTGCAATTATTGCAGTAGTTTTACTCAATGTTTTTATCACCAACGAAGCATCTGCTTCGCACTTCCGTTACGGACATCTTACCTACAAAAGTCCGGCTAACAATAATGAAGTTACTTTTACTTTTACAGGCGCTTTCAGAAGAAGCGGGCACGGAGCCCCGGTTGTTGGATCCATTATAACAGAAACTGTCGGAGCAACTAACTTGATCTTTGGAGATGCCACAGCAACAGGTACTTTACGTTTTAGAGTAATTTCGATTGATGTAGCTAATGACTGGCTGCTCGCAAGAGCTCTTCAGCCGGGTGATGATTCTAAAGAATCAATCACAAAAATTTATGGCGCAGGCGGTCCTTACTTGGCTGAAATTAATTCCTGCTGCAGAACCGGTGTTGAAATTAATAATCCAAATCAAAATTACAGAGTATCTACTTTAGTAGATGTTACAAACAGTAACGCTTCTCCGGTTTCTACTCTTCCTGTTATTGTTAATTTAGTACAGGGTCCTGCATCTTCCTTTAATGTACCTGCAATAGACCCTGATCCAAATACAACTTTAAGATGGAGATTTGCAACACTAGCAGAAATGGGAGGTGTTGTTCAAAATCCTCCGTCAGCTGGCGGTTTCCCGGCAACTATCGACCCCTTAACAGGTGTAGTAACATGGAATACAACCGGCGCAGTACTTGGCGGATTATATTCATGTCAGGTTATTATTGAGGACAGAGACGCGCTTGATACTTCAATTTTAAGAACAAGAGTAGGGGTTGACTTCCTTATTCAAATAAGTCCGCAATGCACAAATCCAAATTTCCCGACGTTTGACGCTCCTTCACCAACTTGCGGTACTGTATTCGCTGATACTCCCGGAGTACAAATTACTTTCACTGTTAATGCATCAGACATTGATCCGGGTAACATTACTTTAAATGCAATCGGATTGCCTCCGGGCTCAACAATGAATCCTGTATTGCCTCAAGTCGGAAATCCTGTAAGCAGTACTTTTGACTGGATAGCTCTGCCTGGTGTTTACATCGTTTCATTTATTGCAACGGACTCTTGCGGCGCACAGACGATCTGTACTTACTCATTTGATATAGCTCTTCCTGTTGAATTGTCATCATTCGCTTCAACAGTTATCGGAAATGATGTTTCACTTCAGTGGTCAACATCTTCAGAAACAAATAACTCCGGATTCGATATTGAAAGAGCTGTTTACAGCAATGGTTCTCTTTCAGACTGGAGTACTGTAGGAAATGTTGAAGGACATGGAAATTCAAGTAATGTAAATTCATATTCTTTCACAGACAGAAATCTGAACGCAGGAGTTTACACATACAGACTGAAACAAGTTGATTTCAACGGCAATTACGAATATCATAATCTGAATTCAGATGTTGTGATCGGCGTTCCGACAAGATTTGAATTAATGCAGAATTATCCGAACCCGTTCAATCCATCTACAAAGATCAGCTTTGAGATTCCGACTGACGGAATTGTTAAACTGACAGTATTTGATAACAGCGGTAAAGAAGTTGCAGTTCTTTCTAACGGATATAAAACCACAGGTTACTATTCTATTGATTTCAACGGATCAAACCTTGCAAGTGGTGTTTACTTCTATAAGCTTGAACTTAATTCAAACAATGAATCAACAGTAAAAATCAGAAAAATGGCTTTAGTAAAATAATCTCTATCTTTAATTTTCATAAATCCCTGTCTGTCTTTTCAGGCAGGGATTTTTTTTAAATGTTTGTTGTTCAGTTTCAAAAAAATTTTTATTCCCTATGATAAAATTCTATTCTCTTATATATATATTATTGATTAGCAGCGAAGTGTTTTCGCAGCTTCCTAATCAGAATACTTATTTGATTGCAAATATGAATATTCATCCTTCTTATTCCGGACTATGGGGATATGTCGACAATGAAGGAAGAGAGTATGCAGTTCTTGGCTGCAGTAACGGTACATCAGTAGTAAATGTAACAGATTCGTCAAATGTGTATGAAGTTGGATTTATTCCAGGTCCTGTAAGCGGCTGGAGAGAAGTTAAAGTTTATTCGCATTATGCTTATGTTGTATCCGAAGGAACAAACAGCAGACTTCAGATAATAGATCTGCAGTATCTGCCGGATTCCATAAATCTCGCGAGGACATGGTCTTACAGCGGTTACACTTATACTCATGCGATTTCGCAATCAGGTCCTTACCTTTATCTCAGCGGCGGAAACGCCAGTCCAAACGGAGGCGTGCAGATAGTTGATGTAACGGATCCCGTTAATCCGGTCAGAAGAGGATATAATTCCGAAAGGTATGTGCATGACTGCAGAATCCGGAATGATACAATTTGGACATGTAATATTCTTAATCAAAGAGTATCTATCATTAATTCAGGTGATAAAGATAATCCGCATGAAATAAGAAATTTTTTAACACTGCAGGGTTTCCCTCATAACTGCGCTATCACGGATGACAGAAAATATTTATTTGTAACTCATGAAAATGAAGATCCGGGCGTACTTGAAATTTATAATATTGAAGACCTTGAGGATATAACATATGTAAGGAGCTGGCAGCCTACTGGAATTACTACATCTGTTACTCACAATGTCGAAATATACGGCAGCTACGCAATTGTCGCGCATTATACTTCCGGCGTTAGAATTATCGATATTTCAGATCCGGAAAATCCTGTTGAAACTGCATGGTATGACACAAGACCTCAGGATAATTCCACTCAGTTCGAAGGATGCTGGGCGGTTTATTTATTACCATCAGGAAAGATCATTGCTTCTGATATTTCAAACGGATTATTTGTTATTAGAGCTACGAACCTTACGAATTTCACAAACATAAAAACAAATGTTCCCGAAGAATTTTTGCTGTATCAGAATTTTCCGAATCCGTTTAATCCGGAAACTTCTATAAAGTTTGATATTCCGAAATCAGGTAATGTTAAGCTGGAGTTGTACGATTCTAAAGGCGCTTTCATTTCAGAGATTCTAAATGAATTCAAAACCGCAGGTTCATATAAATTAAATTACAATGCATCAGCTCTCAGCAGCGGAATATATTTCTGCAAAATGAATTTCAACGGAATAAGCAGATCAGTTAAAATTTCTTTGATTAAGTAAATGCTCTTTATCTAAATAAATCAATTTGAAAAATTAAATTTTATAAATTAAATAAAAAATATTTCAATTTATTAAGTAGTTTAATTTTAATATATATTTTGTATTTTTCTAAAAGTTTTTAATTAAATTTTTCTGAGGAGGTGAATATTTAATTTCCTACCAAAATTAACTTAAGTCAACCCAATCATATGAATCTGACTAAAATTCTTCTAATTCTCTTTATTAACATCAGCTTTTCTGATTTTCTTTTCTCTCAGGATTACAACTGGATTACGCCTAATAAAACTTATCTGAAATTATATATCGCCGATGACGGAATTTACAGGATCAATAAATCTGATTTTGTAAATGCCGGTATCAGTACTTCTACTATCGACCCGAGGACTTTAAGAGTTTTCAACCGTGGAAATCAGATCCAGGTATATGTGAGAGGGGAATCTGACGGATTCTTTAATGATTCGGATTTCGTAGACTTTTACGGAACGAGAAATTACGGCGGACTTACAAATGTTTATAATCAGGAAAATCAGGTAGTATATTCTACAAATGAACGCTTTGATCTTTACTCTGATACAAATGTGTACTGGATAGACTGGGGAGGAGCAAATGGTTTGAGAATGTTTAACTCTGCGTATTCTGCACCGTCAGATTATCTGCAGAATTATTCAAATGAACTTCTTCATCTTGAAAAAGATAATATTTACTGGATAGGTCAGGCTACAAGCGGGAATGACTTCGGTAACTTTACAAATGAAAGATATCTCGGCGAGTCATGGTACTGGAGCTTACTCGGTAACGGGCAATCGGTTTCTGATACTTTCTCAATCCCGCTGCTTAATAAAAATTCACCGACTGTTTCACTGAGAGTATTTGCGTATCCGCAAAGCGCAAGCTTTACCGTAACTAATGAACATAATCTCCAGATCAAAGTAAACGGAAATGTCGTGGCTGATTTTGTAAGAAATGATTATAACAAAGTTGATACTGCAATTACATTTTCTTCTGCATTACTTTCTGAAACTTCCGTAAACAATGTAACAGCAACATACACTTCATCTGGCGGATTTTCAGGTACTATGTTTCTTGACTTGTTTGAATTTAAATACCCGAAAGTTTTAAAATTCAGAAATAATTTATCGGTACTTGATCTTACAGGGGAGGATTCAACTTCAAAGAAGATGAAGTTAACCGGCTTCAATCCCGGTAATCAGACGTTTATTTATGATGTAAAAAATAATATCAGAATTACTGCATTTTCAAATTCCTCTGACACACTGATCTTTTCCGCTAAGCAAAATTCAAAAATTGAGATCACCAATAAAGTAATTTCTAGAAAGCCTTTTAAAATCATTCAAAGACAGGTTCCCGATCTTGTATCTTCCGTAAACGGGGCTGATTATCTGATCATCTATAATAAGCTTTTTGAATCTCAGGCATTGCAGCTTCAGAATCATCGTGAGACCTATGATAATTTCAGAGTTAAGATCACTGAGATAAAAGATATATATGATATATTTAATTTCGGTATTGAAAGTCCTGATGCTGTCAGAAATTTTAACCGGCATGCATTTTATAACTGGCAGCAGCCAAGAGTTAAATATATTTGTTTATTCGGCAGAGGCTCTCTTGATCCGAAAAAAAATTCGGATGCAACTGTCTATCATGAAAATCTGATACCCGTAAAAGGCAATCCTTCTTCGGATAATTTTTATTCTAATGTTTTTATAAATAATTTTATTTTTTATAATCAGATCTCTTTAGGAAGACTTCCTGCGCTGACTGTTTCAGAAGCGCAGAATATGGTAAATAACATTATCACGTATGAAACACAGCCGCCGCAAAAGTGGTGGAAAGATTTTACTTTTATTGGCGGAGGAGTAAATCAGGCTGAACAGCAGTTGTTCCTTTCTTTAAATAATGACTCGCTGATCAATCCATATATACTTTCTAATCCCGTAAAGGGAAATCCTGTAAGAATTCTGAGAAATGATCTAAACGGCGCTGAAACTTTTAATTATTCAGATTCAGTAAAAAATCAGATAAACAGAGGAACACTCACGGTAAATTTTATGGGACATGCCGGAAGTCAGGACTGGGAATTAGCTCTTCATGATCCTGAAATTTTAAGTAATCACGGAAAGTTTCCGGTGATACTCAGCATGACTTGCTATACAGGAAAAGTAGGCGAGCCGAATTTCAGATCTTTCGGTGAGCGGTTTATGAAAATGAACAATACCGGAGCAGTGACTTTCTTTGCAACTTCAGGATGGGGATTTGTGTATTCCGGTTCATTAGTTAATTCTTTATTCTATAAATCCTATGCAAAAGATACGGTCAGAAGAATTGGAGATATGATTTCTTATGCTATGAATACTATTAAAAGCGATTCACTCAGCTTTTCAATCAGGCATACAGTCAATTGTTATACGCTGATGGGTGATCCTGCGCTTAAGTTGCAGCTGCCAGCTCATCCTGAGTTTTCTATTTCCGGAAATGATTATAAACTTTCAAACAAAAGTCCGTCTGTAAATGAACCTTTGAATCTTAAGATCTATCCCAATAATTTCGGATTGAATTCAGATTCGGCAACAATGAGGTTAATTGTTACAAAAAATTTTGCTAAGTATTATTTCAAAGATACTGTCCTCAGAAATTTTTCATCAAAGGATTCAATTTCTTATAATTTTAAACTGAACTCAAAAGGAAGGTATGAAGCAAAAGTAATTCTGGATCTTTATAATTCTTCTCCAATTGAAAATAAAAACGATAACACTCTGATTTTTGAAATCGATGTGAAAAATGTTTCATTCGTTCCTTATAAACCTGTTCATAATTCAGTTGTAAGACAAGACAGCGTTGAGTATGTCGGGATGAATCCGTTTATTAAGAAAAATGAAAAATCAATTATTCTGCTTCTTCAGACAGATACTTCAGCAAATTTTAATTCTCAGGTGAGTCAGATTTTTATAAATAAAGAACCTCGCGGCGCTGTTACAAAATTCAAAACACTTCTTCCCGTAAAAGATACTTCAAAACTTTATTACTGGAGAACTAATTCAGTTATTAACGGTGACAGCAGCGGCTGGTCTGCAGTTCAGATGTTTAAGTATAATCCGTTTATTTCCCTTTCGGATAAAACAGTAAATAGTTCATCTGATTCTTTGACAACAATTTATAAAATAAATCCGCAGCAGTTTCAGCAGTATGAACTTTCCAATACATCATATAATACTGAAAACAATTCAAACGGAATTAAGATAAGTGAATTTCCGGGAATACTTTATGTCCGTTCACTTGGCACAAACGGCGCTGAGGCATCTTATTTCTCCGTATTGAATAAAAGCATTCATATAGATGCCGGCGGAAATTCAGGTTTAAATCTTCTTAAAGTAAGAAAAGTTGACGGTAAGATTTTACAGCATAAAAATTTCAAAATGACATTCCCGAATTCTTCAGACTCAATATTGAATTTTTTGAATACGTTTGACACGACTCATTATCTTATGGGTCTTAACGCAGCTTATGTGCAGGGTACATACCTTTTGAATACAAACGCAATAAATAAATTTGCACAATTCGGCAGTACTAAAGTCTCTAATTTCAGAATCGGATTTTTTGACACCTGGAGCTTTATCGGATACCTTGGCGCTCCTCAGTCAGATGTTTCCGAAACTCTGAACAGATATATAAACAGCTGGATAGAATCTGAATCTTCGCTGAATAAAAAATTCAAATGGACATACGGATATTCTGAATTCAGCATTGGTCCTGCAAATTCATGGCAGAATTTTTCCTGGAATAATATCCTACTTCCTTCAAATAAAATTTTATTTGATGTCTATGGTGTCAAGTCCGACGGTAATTCCGATCTGCTTTTACAAAATGTATCAACTAATTCAAATACCGATCTTTCCGCTGTAAGCGCTTATCTGTATCCGATGTTGAATTTTAAAGGAAAATATACAATCGATACTCTCACCGGAAGTAAGTCGCCGGTTCTTACTTCTTTTAAAGTAAATTACCGTAATCCCGCAGAACTAGCAGCGGAGCTTGATGATCTCTGGAAATCGGATTCTACAGCGGTTTCCGGAAAGGAAATAAAAGTAAAATTTAAAATTTATAATGAAGGTGATATTAATCTACCGGGATATATTGCGAATGTTTATATGCTCAAAAATTCTGAAAATTTATTTTTGAAATCCGATACTATGAATAATTCACTGCTGAAAAATAATTCAGCCATTCATGAATCAAAATTTAAGATCCCGGTAATTCGTAACTCTACGGATTATTTTACTTTTTTTGTGGAAGTACTTCCGAAAGGAAATTATAATGAAGCGTTTACATTTAATAATTATGTATACTTTGATCTTCTGCCTGTCCCGGCTTCAGCAATTGCCGGTATAGAAGTTTTCAGTGACGGTAAGAAAATTCAGGACGGAGATAATGTAAGTCTGAATCCCGAGTTAAAAGTTTCTATTGACATTGATCCTGACCTTGCGAATTCGGATGCAGTGATAAATCTTAAGGAAATTCTGATAAATGGAGTTAATGTAAATGACATGACAGTTGCAGAGAAGAATTCAAAAAATATCAGAACTGCAGTAAAAAGCGCTGAAAGGAATTTCAGTTTTAAAAATGAAATGATATTTCATCCGGGATTGAATAAAGGTCAGAATACTTTAACTGTAATCACCGGAGATCAGGATGGAAATTCTGATACGACAAGTTTAACGCTGAATGTAAGTGATCTATACTCAATCGGAGAACTTTATAATTACCCAAATCCGATGAAGACCGAAACAAATTTTATTTTTGATCTGACCGGTTTTGAAAATCCGGGTAACGGAAAAATTAAAATATACACTGTATCCGGTAAGATGATAAGAGAGATTGAGATTCCGTTGAATTTTGGATTTAATACGATCAGCTGGGACGGAATGGACAGTGACGGAGATCTCATTGCTAACGGAACTTATCTTTATAAATTATTTATTACCGGCTCCGAGAATCTGGAATCAGAAGTGAAAAAGCTTGTTGTTCTAAAATAAAGTTATTCTTTTCCGACTTTAATAATTTCATCATTAATTCTTTCAAGGAAATCAGCAGTTTTTTCTTTCATCACGATTACTTCATATTCATGCCGGATAATTTCTCCGGGCGGATACTGTTTCCTTTTCAATTCCTTTACTGAATTAATATTATCCTCCACAATATTCATTAAATTTTCTTTTAGTAGTCTTGATTCACTGTATCCTTCTATAGTTTTCATTTTAAAAATGTCTGCATACATTCTGTTCAGTTTGATTTCATAAAAATCCAGGTCTTCATATTTTTGAATTCCGTTTGTATAATCCTTAAGCAATGTTGCGTCAGTATTCATTCTGTAGAGAAATTCAAACTTTTGTCTCTGCAAACCCTGACTTATTTCATTACATCCTGTCAAATTAATGATTGAATATATAGTGAAGATTGCAGCATAAATTAATCTGTAATTAGAAGTTATCATAGTCGAGTTTTGGTTTAGCTAAATAATTAAACGATTCTAAATTGAATTCACTTTTATCTTTTGAATGAATATACTTTAAATATCCTGTAAGACCGATCATTGCCGCATTATCCGATGCATATTCAGGTTTTGGGAAATAAACTTTGTAACCGGATGCGGTCAGCTTTTCAAATTTTTCCTTTAAGAGGCTGTTAGCTGATACACCGCCTGATACTGAAATAATTTTCACGCCGTATGCTTCTGCAGCTTCTAATGTATTATAAAGGAGACTGTCTGTTACCGCCTCCTGAAATGATGCTGCAATATCGCTGATAAGACTATCAGTTTTTACATTATCAAAATTGATCTTACGGAGATAATAAAGTACTGATGTTTTAATTCCTGAAAATGAAAAATTATATTTACTGTCTTTTATAATTGTCTGAGGAAATTTATGGAAGTTTCTGTCGCCGGTTTTTGCAAGTCTGTCAATATGATGACCTCCGGGGTAACCAAGTCCGAGGAGTTTTGCTGTCTTGTCAAATGCTTCACCTGCAGCATCATCCAGAGTGTAGCCGATTATTTTATGCCGGAAAAAATTTTCGACAAGAATAAGCAATGTATGACCGCCTGAAACTATAAGACCAATAAATGGAAATTCAGGCTTTTGTCCGTTAAGAAAATTTGAATAAAGATGAGCCTGAATATGATTTACAGATATAAAGGGAACATTCAGGGAAAAGGCAAGTGACTTTGCAAAATTCATACCGATTAATAGAGAACCTATTAAACCAGGCTCGCAGGTAGCGGCTATAATATCTATATCTTTAAACTGTTTAGAGGATGTATCTAAAGATTTGGTTACTATAGTTGAGATATTGTTTAAATGTTCACGGGAAGCTAATTCAGGAACAACTCCTCCGAATTTGTTATGAGAGATCTGCGAAGATACAATATTAGAAAGCACTTTATCATTTTCAAGGACCGAAGCCGATGTTTCATCGCAGGATGTTTCAACAGCAAGTATGTTCATCTTTAAAAATTAAACATTATTGAGAAAATTGTGTTACCCAAATTATACAATTTCGTTTATATTGATTTAACATTAATTAAAAACTAAATTTAACCGTGAATAATAACAGAATAAAAATTTTTTTAATACTACTAATTTCATTCCTTTTTAATGCTGCAGCATTTTCTCAGGTAAAATTACTTATCCCGATGGAAGACTCGCAGACGGATCATTTGAAAGCATACGGTATTGCTTACAGACATCTGCTTGGTAATAAGGAAGTGGACTGGTTACTTAATTACAGAGGAGGTTCGTTTATGTTTGGATATTCTTCAAAGCTGCAGGAAGAATGTAATGCCAAAGGGGTTTCTTATGAACTTCTCGAAGGAACTCAGACAGCTCAGGTGTATGCGGAGGCTAAGGATGAAAAAAATAATATGGATGTAGTTAGACTTGAGAAAGTTGCCAAGATAGCCGTTTATGTTCCGCCTAACGCTCTTCCCTGGGATGACGCGGTTCAGCTTGTACTTGAATATGCGGAAATCCCATATGACAAACTCTGGGACGAGGAAGTTCTGACTGATAAATTAAAAGGTTATGACTGGCTGCATCTTCATCATGAGGATTTTACAGGACAGTTCGGAAAGTTTTTTGCAACATACGGATCTGCTCCCTGGTATTTGAATCAGCAAAAGATCAATGAAGACATGGCTGCAAAACTCGGATATGATAAAGTATCAAAATTAAAACTTGCAGTAGTCAAAAAGCTGAAGGGATACATTGCAAACGGCGGTTTTCTTTTTACTATGTGCTCAGCAACAGATACATATGATATCGCGCTTGCCGCCCAGTATACGGATATCTGCGAATCTATATATGACGGTGATCCGGCTGATCCTCAGGCAAACAGCAAACTTGATTATTCAGAATGTCTGGCGTTTGAAAATTTTACTGTAGATATGAATCCGCTGATGTATGAATATTCCAATATAGATGTAACAAACCAGCTTCTTTCCATGGGGCAGTATAATGATAATTTTACATTAGTGGATTTTTCCGCAAAGTTTGATCCTGTACCGTCAATGCTGACGCAGTGTCATACTTCTGTATTAAATGGATTTCTCGGTCAGACAACCGGCTTTCAGAAAAGTCTGCTTAAGAAAAATGTTACAGTACTTGCGATGAAAGACGGAACTGACTATGTAAGATACATTCACGGAAATTACGGAAAGGGAACGTTTACTTTTTACGGCGGACATGATCCGGAAGATTATCAGCACGCGGTAGGAGATCCGAAAACTGAACTTGAAAATTTCAAACATTCACCCGGATACAGACTTATTCTTAATAATGTTCTTTTCCCTGCAGCAAAGAAAAAGAAATTAAAAACATAAATCTTTAAATTGCTGAAGGAAAAATTTTTTTCAAAAGTAATTTTATGCATACTTTGTTTTAAAATAACAGTTGTTATATTTTCCTGCGCCAAACCTTCCGAAAATAATCAAAGTAAGTTTTCAGTAATAGACGATGCAGGGCTTGAAGTAAAATTCAAATCACATCCGCAGAGGATAATTTCGCTTGGACCGAATATAACGGAGACAATTTATGAATTAGGCGCAGACTCTTTATTAATAGGGGTAACGGAATACTGCGACTATCCTCCGCAGGCAAAAACCAAAACAAACACAGGAAGCTATCTGAGTCCTGACTATGAAATTATTTCATCTCTTAAACCTGATCTGATAATAATTAACGTTGAGTCTTCAAATAATCCGACATATCAGTCTTTAAAAAATATGGGATTCAGGTTATTTCTGAGTCATGCAAAGGATTTAAACGGAATAAATAAAATGATAAGTGATATCGGAAAAATAACGGGAGTAAATGAAAGAGCGGATTTATTAATCAAAAAAATCTCATCTGAACTACCGAAAGTTTCGGAGCCGGATTCATTATCAGAATCAGCTCTGATTATAATTGCCGTAAATCCGCTGATGACTACAAACGACAAAACTTTTATTAATGAAATTTCGGAACTGTCGGGTTTTAGAAATATTTATGCCGGTGAAGTGCAGGAATATCCTGTGATTAATTACGAAGATGTAGTGAACAGGAATCCTGACGTGATCATATTCCCGACTGATACTCTTAATACCGGTAAAAATTCTGAATATGAAATTGAGATCAGGGAAAAGATGCATAATTCCGGCGCTGTAAAAAACGGGAATATTATTTTTATCGATGATGATATTATGTTCAGACCGGGACCTCGTATTTCGGATGCGGTGAAAACTTTGAGAAATAAATTCAGGCGTTAAGAATACAAATAAAATTTAAAACGTATTTTATTTGAATACAATACAAACCTTAAATTAAACTTAAACCTCTATATTCAAATAGTTATATTGACAAACATTTTAAAATAATCAATCATTTTGTCTGACAATAAAATAATATTTTCCATGGTGGGAGTCAGTAAGACTTATCCTCCGCAGAAACAGGTTTTAAAAATATTTACCTCTCATTTTTTTACGGAGCAAAGATCGGCATAATCGGATTAAACGGTTCAGGTAAATCCACGCTGTTAAAAATTATTGCCGGATTAGAAGATAAGTTTGAAGGCGAAGTACATTTTACAAAAGATTACAGTATAGGATTATTGTCACAGGATCCGGAGCTTGATGAAACAAAGACTGTAAAAGAGATTGTACAGGAAGGTGTTCAGGAAGTCGTAGATGTATTAAAAGAATATGATGAAGTGAATAATAAATTTGCAGAGCCGATGGATGATGATGAGATGAATAAACTTATAGAAAGACAGGGAGAACTTACGGAAAAGATCGAGCATATGAACGGATGGGAACTTGATGCAAAACTCGAAAGAGCAATGGATGCATTGAGAACTCCCGACGGCGATACTCCTGTAAAAAATCTTTCAGGAGGGGAAAGAAGAAGAGTTGCGCTGTGCAGACTTCTTCTTAAGGAACCGGATATTCTTTTACTTGATGAACCGACAAACCATCTTGACGCGGAATCCATAGACTGGCTTGAGCAGCATTTGCAGCAATATAAGGGAACTGTCATTGCAATTACTCACGACAGATATTTTCTTGACAATGTAGCCGGCTGGATACTTGAGCTCGACAGGGGAGAGGGAATTCCGTGGGAAGGAAATTATTCTTCCTGGCTTGATCAGAAAACGAAGCGTCTTGAAACGGAAGAGAAGCAGGAAAGTAAAAGACGTAAAACATTACTGCATGAACTCGAATGGGTGAGAATGTCTCCGAAGGCGAGGCAGGCGAAATCAAAAGCCCGACTTCAGGCTTATGATAAAATGCTTAATGAAGATTCTAAAAGGAAAGAAGAGCAGCTTGAAATATTTATTCCAAACGGACCGAGGCTCGGTAATAAAGTAATAGATGCTGTAAATGTCAGCAAGTCTTTCGGTGATAAACTATTATATGAAAATCTGAACTTTTCACTTCCGCCTGCCGGAATAGTCGGTATTATCGGAGCAAACGGAACAGGTAAGACTACTCTCTTCAGACTGATACTCGGGACGGAAAAGCCCGACAGCGGAAATTTCGAAGTAGGGGAGACAGTCAGCATAGGTTATGTAGATCAGGCTCATGCGGAAATTGATCCCGAAAAGACTGTATGGGAAGTTATCTCCGAAGGAAATGAATTTATTGAAATTGAAGGAAAGCAGTATAACTCAAGAGCTTATGTTGCAAGATTTAATTTTAACGGTGCTGATCAGGGAAAGAAAGTAAATATGCTTTCCGGAGGTGAGAGAAACAGATTGCATCTGGCTCTTACTTTAAAATCCGAAGCTAACGTATTACTGCTTGACGAACCTACTAATGATATTGATGTGAATACACTAAGAGCTCTTGAAGAAGGTCTTGAAAACTTTGCAGGATGCGCAGTCATTATATCTCACGACAGATGGTTTCTCGACAGGGTTGCCACTCATATACTTTCGTTCGAAGGTGACTCAACCGTAGAATATTTCGAAGGCGGGTATTCGGATTTTGAAGAATTTAAAAAGAAGAAGTACGGATATGTCGAACCGAAACGAGTTAGATATAAAAAACTGGTTCAATAATTTATTTTTTTTCTTCTTTGGAAATTAAGTTTTTACAAGAATTTTTTGATACATTCGATAATGCATTTCCGGTTCGAAACAGCTTTATCAGTTATTATAATTTTTCATTAAATATTTAAGTCATATTATTTTAAGAACGGAATAGAAAATGTTACACTGCTTGAATTCATCAATACATTTCATAAAAGTTTTTATCTGAACACATAAACAAACATTGAAACTATAAAAGGTATTTTTATTTTAATGCTCCTGGGTTGTTAGTATTTCTTAAATTGTTATACTTTAATTAATTCCTTAAATTTGTTTATACCAAAGCTGTATTTTATGATTAAAAATTTTATTTAAAATATTAACCGGAATTACATTATAAATACAATTCATACATATAATCTTTTTGAAAGTATAAAGAAGTTCGGCATATTTGTCATTCCTCTTGTTTTGGTAACTATACTCTTATTTTATTCCTTCAAGGAATCTCAGATATATTCTGAATCTTACGGTATCAAATCTGAAGTTGTAAAAAGTAATAATGATGAAGTTGTCTCTCCTTCATCTCAGAAGAAAGTAAAAATTGAAGAGCTTGATAATATTTTCTCAAGAAGATCTTTCAACAATAACATTTATGTTGAAAGTATGCTCAAAGACTGGAATACACTTTTTGATTTGTTTTATCCAAATGCAAATTTCAAACAGCAGGCAAAAAATCTAAATATAAAGGACCTGGAAAGGATAACGGAAAAAGTTCAGTTTGTAAGCAAAGAATTCAAACTCGGTAACGTTGAAAATCTGGTGAAAGAGCTTGGAGATATTATTACAAGAGAAAGTAATTTTTACAAACTTGATTGGCGGATTGTACTTGCGATCATTAGGCAGGAATCATATTTCAATGCTAATGCCCGTTCACATGCCGGAGCGTTTGGTTTAATGCAGATAATGCCGAGGACAGGAGAAGGGCTTCAGAATGAATTAAAACTTGAAGAAACTCAGACACCTGTAAATAATCTTATTGCCCGGATATATTATTATGCTTCTTGTGTCACAGTTCAGAGAATTCGGTGAAGAGAAATATAAATTCGCGCTTGCAGCATACAATGCAGGACTTGGAAGGGTAATAGACGCTATGACAATTACTGCCCATTTTGAAAAGGACTACAGACAATGGGACAATGTGAAAGAAGCATATCCGTTTCTTGCTTCGAAGGAAGATTCAGTTCATGCGCTTGTATGGCCGGAATCCAAAAAGACCGCCGTACGGAACACTTGATAACTGGAAAGAGCCTTATATAACTATGTTAACAGCATTATGTTTTATTATGAGTCATACAAGAAAATGTATGAAAGCAATCTTGAAGAACCAAAGAAAACTGAAACTCCTAAAAAATCCAATAAAAAGAAAAAATAATGAACAGCAGCATTGCAGAATCAGTCTCTCTGTTGGAAGAAATTCAAAGCATTGAAGATGCGAGAAATCTTTTCCCTGTTATGAAATCATGCATTTATCTTGACTCCGCTCATTACTCTCAGTATTCTCTTGAGACAAGAAGAAGGCTAATCGATTTTATAGATGAGTTTACTTTTACAAATAAAAATCTGAGTCTTATAAATATGCGGCTTGCTGATCAGCTGAAAATATTAAGCGCTCAGTTAATAAATGCCGGTAAAGACGAAATTATTATTACAGGCAGCACTACACACGGACTGAATATATTTGCAAACGGATAAGACTTGAGCGGGGAGATAAAGTCGCTATGCCGATTCGGAATTTCCTGCAGTTTATCCATGGATGAATCAGTATAAACTAAGAGGCATTGAAAATGTCATGATACCTTCAGAAAGAGGTAAGATAAAAACTGAGGATATAGAAAAAGTAATTAAGGAAAACAGAATAAAAGCACTAACTATAAGTTCAGTAGAGTTTCTGGGTTTCAGAAATGATCTTAATAAAATCGGAAAGATCTGCAGGGAAAATAACTGTTACTTTGTAGTTGATGCAATACAGGGAATGGGAGTTTGTCCGGTGGATGTAAAAGAATCCGGAATTGATTTTATTTCTGCAGGTTCGCAGAAATGGATGATGGCACCTGCCGGAGTCGGTTTTGCATATATATCTGACAGAATAAGAGAGAATGTGGATCTGACATATGTTGCAACTTCCAGTATCGAATATGATTTCAAGAATTTTCTTGATTACAAAACTTAATTTTAAGAAAGACGGAAATGCATTTGAAAAATTCGACCAAATACTGTTGGAATGATCGGATTAATATCTTCACTTGACTTATGTCTAGAACTCGGATTGAAGAATATCTTTGATCATATACAGACACGTCAAAATATTTTCATCGATGAAATTAAAGATACTGATTTTAAAGTTGAATCAGATTTGAATCCTGATCACAGGTCAAACATACTTTTTATTCTCCTACAAAGATATTGATAGAAATGAAGAAGTACAAAAATATCTGGAGAAGTGTAATATTTATATTGCGCTTCGTGAAGGTTACCTGAGATTATCAGCGCATTTATTTAATAATTCAGAAGATATAAAATCTATTTCATCAGCATTGAAGGAGTTTAAGTAAATTCTAACAGCATTATTCCTGTTCATATGGATTCAATTTGTTTATAAAAATCGTCTGCTGCAATTCCTTTCATCTAAACTTATCTAAATATTTTCCCGAAAAAAAATTATTAATGAAATTATTTAATGCGAAAAAACATTTTACTGACATTGTAAATTTTTTTAGAGCTATTATAATTAATTCAGTGAAATTTCTGACTGCAAATTATTATTTATTTGAAAAGAGCTTCGTGAA
>JADJWZ010000025.1 GCA_016716125.1 Ignavibacteria bacterium
TTAATAAATCGAATTTCTTTTCAATTCTCATTCCTTAAACACGGGGTAATTTATTTTATCAAAGAAATTTTTTTTATTAGATAATTAACCTGACTGCAATAAATTCCGATAAAATGATTTTCTCAAAACTGGTATATTAAGAAGATATAATAATTTTCGTTTTTTAAACTGTCTTATATACTTTCTATATATTTTCTTTCAATTCAGGAATATCATTAAATACTTGCATATTGCTTTCTTTTGTTTCTTATATCATCTGTTCTTTTTTTTCATTTTATGTAAAGGTATCGAAGGTACAAGTTTAGGAAGAAAAGTAAAATTAGTGATTTATTAAAAATGTAAATGGATGGAAATGTTTGGGATGAATTGTAGATATGGATATTGATGATGAAAAATGTCGGATGAAATTGGCGTCGTTAAATCATTTTTCTGCCTATGCAACTTGAAATTGATTAAGTAATCTTTTCCAAAATAAGCAGGTCTTTATCGCTATTGATGAAATCAATAATTTCTTTCTTGTTTTGCTTCAAAACAGTGACTGTATCTACTATTTTACAATTTCCGATAACAAGCCATATCAATTTTGGCGGGCTGCCATAGATAGAGTTTAAGTAATAAAAGTCTTTATCCTTTGTAACAATTGTTAAATTCTCTTTCTTTGCATATTTCCAAATTTCAATGTCATCCTTATCCCGCAATCCAACATCAATCACATGTACTGAACCAGGAAAATGATCATGAAGCAATTGAACAAGTTTGACAGATAGATTATTATCAAATAATAGACTCAAGGAATTCTTCAGGAAGCAATTTTAATAATTCTTTTTTCCGCATCTGCGGCATAAGCAAGTGCAGCGTAAACATCTTCTTTAATAAGTCCGGGGAAATTTTCCAGTAATTCATCTATCGTATTTCCTCCTGCGAGATAGCTTAAAATATCATAAACTGTAACCCGCATCCCTCTAATACATGGTTGACCGCTTCTTTTGCCGGGCTCGATGGTAATATGTTTTGTATAATTGATCATTTTAGATAAATTTAAATATCGCTTTTAAATACTTGAGTATAAATTATACAAAGCAATTGAAAATTAGTATATAAAAAATCGCTGGCTTGGAATTGACCGCAGAGGGCACTATACTGTCAATGCAATGATTCGATGCTTTAAGGCATTGTTTAACTTCTCCGGCGAATATAATCCTTCTAAAAAGATTGAGTTCTATCCTATTGACAAAAAGGTGAAATTTATTCCTAGTAATGAAATGATACAGGCAGTCTTGAATATCAGCACTCCTGAACTACAGGATTTGATCAACTTCATTCTTGAAACAGTTGCACGAATTAATGAAGCATTGAATCTGAAAAGTAGAGATATTGGAAATACGTTTGTAATCTTGTATACAAGAAAGAGTAATAACTCCAATAGTGTTCCTAGAAAAGTGCCGAAGCCTGATTGGTTAGATAGAAAAATGTTTCAGCAGGATGAAAGAGTAGTTGCTATGTTATCAAAACCTTAAGGTGTTCTAAAAAAATTTTACCAAAAACAAAAAATATTCGGGGACGATTTACACAGAATTTACAGAATTTATGTATCCTAACAGACTATGAAGATTGCAAAATTTAAAGGGATTCTTTATTTTGCATGAAGTATGGAAATTCGTTTTTTAGATTTCAATACATTGACTTCTCTTCTTTCTGAAGTTCCTTCCTGATACCATCCAGTATAGTTTGAGTTGATATTTCTGATTTTGCTAATGCGAAAGTTTTCACAGCCGCATACTGTACTACATTAACTATCATTGCGCCTGTGAGTTCGTATTTATTCGATAAGTATTCCAGCCGGACATCCTTTGATAATTCCAGTTGCTGCGGAATACAATTTTTCCAGATACGAAGACGTTCAAGTGCATCAGGTTTGGGAAAATGCACGATCGCATTAAATCTTCTTATAAATGCTTCATCTATATTGGATTTAAAATTCGAAGCCAGAATGAGAAGCCCTGTAAAATCTTCAACTCTCTGAAGCAGATATGAAACTTCCTGATTAGCGTATTTATCATGAGCGCTCTGCACTCCGGTTCTTTTGGAAAAAAGAGCGTCTGCTTCATCAAAGAATAATATCCATTCTTTATTCATCGCCTTATCAAAAACTTTACTCAGATTTTTTTCGGTTTCGCCGATGAATTTTGAAACTACCATAGAAAGATCAATCCTGTAAACCGGTTTATTAAATTCTTTTCCAAGAAGAGAGACGGTAAGTGTTTTGCCTGTACCGGGAGGTCCGTAAAACAATGCGCGATATCCCTGTTTAATTTTCGGGGAAAGTATTTCGTCTGCATAAAGCTTATCATGATGGTCGAGCCAGTTCTTAATATCATTTAATAAATCAGAAGTATAAGAATGTAAAACCAAATCGTTCCACACCATTTTGGTTTTGAGTAATGTTGCAGGAAAGTCCTGACTGAATGAAACCGGAGGCATATTACCTGTCAGAAAATATTCTATCCATTCGGGAGCCATGATTATCCTGCCGCTCATAGCCGGTTCGCCGTCTTTTAATTTTTCTAAACTCAGAATTCCATTCTTAAAAAAGAAATGTTCATTGGAAAAATATTTAAAAATTTCTATTCTTTTATCAATATCATTTCCTCCTAAAATGAATTGGACTGTTTCACCGGTAGGGATCATACCGCGATGATTACCGGACTTCACTCCGCCGAATTCCGGAAAGTCCCCGCCTTGAGGGAAATGCTCCTGTATTATTGAATCGAAATAATTAGGCCGGATATGCGGCGCTAAGCCAACCAACAGAATAATTTGCTCGGAGGCAGTTGTATCTGCAATTTCATTAAGATTCTTGATTGAAAAAGTTTTATCCAAAAAAGAATATTCTCCGTTGAATTCATTTGTTTTAAAGTGTATTAAACGCTGTGAAATGAATTCTTTTAAATTATTCAGATCATTTGTGTAATTATTCATGTGCTAAATTTTGTTGCAAACGTCCATTATGTAAATCAGTTATTCAATTTGAGTGCAAAATAATTGAAGTCTGTTATCGTCGCATGGTTATACTTCCTTGCACTAAGCATTTTATGGCAATGCGGTCGTACCAAAAATTAAATTCTTGAGATTAAATTGTGACCTCAAATGCATGCAAGTAAATCGCAATGGATGAGTTTATGAACAAGCTGACCATTTTCAGCAACGGAATAACTATACCTGCAGACATAGTTGCCGCCTCCGATACAAGACGAAGAAGAAATTGTCATCTCATTATAATCTGGCTGCCAGAAGATATTAACCACAAATCCTTTCTTAGTATTCACTTTGCAAAACTTATTATTATCTTTTCTGTCTTCACAGCCGCCTTTACTATAAGCATAATCGTCTTTAATACCTAATTGAACTTTTAGATAGTAGTTGGCTGAATTAACTAATAAAGAATCAATGTCAGAATTCCATCCACCGCCTTTGTTGTCACCTGATTCCGTTTTTTGAACCGAGACACCGGGTGCACCCGATCCCTGTTGTATCACATGTGTCAGCTCATGTCCCAATAATTTTTTTCCTGTATCAGTCTCAGGAGAATATTGGTTTTGGTTGAACACTATATTATTTCCCGAAGTATAAGCTAATGCGTTTATCGACTGAGCCGACTTTGTAGCAACAGAATCTTTGTGAATCTTTACATTAGAAAAATCATATCCGAATTTCGGCTCAAAGAATTTCCTTGCTTCATCACTGAGTCTTTCACCCCCTGAATTCAGATTGTCAACGTAGCTTTCGAAATTACTGTCTGCATCAACTTCATCATTATTCAAATTCTTTTTCTGCAGAGTTTCTTCTTCTTCACACTCTTTGCACTTCCTCTGAATTTTCTTTTTCCCGGAATACGGATTCGACTTATCAGCTCCAAAGATACTGAAAAATGGCATTCGCAATGTACCGGGAATATCAGTTATATCGAATGTAAAAACTGTAGGACTGACTACTATTGATGAAATGTCAGCATTTCTCTCGAACATTTCAGATTGAGTAGGAAAATCCCGTTTCAATGCAGAATCGATTGTAAACGGCGTGAAAAAATTTGCAGCGTCTGCGGATACATCATCTCCAAATCCGAAATCAAAAAAGAACTTATAGTTTTTTGTCCATACGTTACCAACAGAATGGTGAAGCTTATCATCAAGATACAGATAGCTTTCCGCTCCTCTTGAAGAAAAAGGTCGGGACATTTCAAACCAGTCTAGACGTCTGTCGAAGAAATCCGGCAGCGTATAACTCTCCTTCAAATCCTCCTTTGATTCCGGTTCTGCTTCCTGTCGCTGAATTTTATTTTGAATCTGAACTGCGGGTTTAAAAAAGGGTTCACGCGAATTTATATCTTTTGATTGCACAACTTTTTCTGCAACTGAATCTGCTTCTTGCTCATAAACATCATTCGGCTTGTTAATATTGTACTTCGGCTGAAAGAATGTATTAGAATTACTACTCGCTTCAGATTTAGTTTGACTGCTTATATTTATTTTTGGTAAAAACATTTGTCGAATTTTAAATTACTTTCACGGAATCTGAGGCTCACCCGATTCAGAATTCTCACTTAAGATTTGTTTTACTAAAATATTTATCTGTTCGGATTTCTCTTTTGAAGTAACATCACTACTATAGATTGCTTCAATTCCGGATGTCGTTTCTTCCTGCAGCTTCTTTTCCTCATCACCATATCTCAACACAGTTATACTGCAGCCGGTACTGCCTGAAACGTCGCATAATATTAGTTGTGAAAATATTTCTGCGAAAAGCTCAGATCTCGAATCTTTAAATTCCGCCATTGCAATGCTTTCATCATTCGCTTCAGGATCAAATAAATGCGAATACTCATGCGCCAGAGTATGCTGCAGACTTGACTTCTCCATCATATTTTTTCCCCGTAGTTCTATCCTGTTTTGATTATCAAATGCTTTCGCTGCTGCGACACCGCCTCCCCATTCCTCGAAGCTGAGAATTCTTAACTCCCGGGAAGATTCGTTCTTATAAGTTGAAAACTCCAGCTCAAATTTCAAAACTGACTGTTCAGCTTCGTCAAATTTCGTAGGGTCACCACCGGCTTCAAGTTTAATTGCTTCTTCAATTCTTTTTACATTATTATTAAAGTAATCGCGTTTGGATAAAGAATCTACCTGAGGATTTGTTTGGAGATCTTTGAACAATTGTGATCTTTCCAATTCAAGTGTTGCATTTCTAATTTCCTTTTCACTGTACTTACTCCTGTTTCCGCCTGTATCTTCTGCATCAGTGTCTTCCTTCTTTTGAATTACATTTTGAATCTTGATCGAAGGTTTAAAGAAAGACTGATGAGGATCAATCGTTTTCGGGTGAACTATTTTATCAGCATCCGAATCTGCTTTCTTTTCATAAATAGAATTAAAGTTGCTTATGTGATACTTCGACCTAAAGAATGGGCTGCAGAGATTACTGGCTTTTGATTCCTGCCGGGTTTTAGTTTGTATGTATGAAGAAATCATTTTACAATATATAAGTAATTTACTCTAACACTGCTTGATTGATTTCATAAAATCCATTACACCAATTGATTTTGTTTTGGCGATATCGTTAACAATATTAAATTTGGCATTGAAGAAAATTTCTGCAGCATTTGAGAATCCGCCCAGAGTTGTGACTGCCTTTGACGCACATTTGAGCTGACTCCCGTAGTTGTGCGTTTTGCATGCTTTGCCGGTTTGCTCCGTAAATATTACATCAGTAAAATATTGAGTCAGACCCTCCATTATGTCCGTTCCGAAATTGCTTCTCAATGCTCTATGATACGAAATAGCGTGAAGAGCTTCATGAAAAGCATGACAGTAGTTTGAGCGGTTATGCAAAAATATGTCGTTGGTTTTTGGATTCACAAAGCCTCCGATTGTTTTGTGAACATCTTTTTCTTTAATGCTCTGATCCTGAATGTCATTAAGTTTTTTATACTTATAGCCGAATACCGCCGGATCAAAGATAAATTCTTTCTTGAATTTATCTTCAAGTACAGTTAGCTTGTCTTTTACAAAAGGGTAAAGACTGCTTTTCTGGAGTTTAAGAGTATCAAGGACAATTGTTTTTACTTTGCTTGCCTTGCCTATTATGGTTGCATCTGCAATTCCTTCATTGCCAAGATATGTTTTTCTCTGAATGCCGCTGTTTCCGTTTTGCTGCACCACATGCGTCAGCTCATGAGCTAAAAGTTTTTTCCCTGAGTCAGTATCCGGCGAATACTTATCTTCATTAAACACAATATTATTCCCGCTTGTATATGCCAGTGCATTTATTGACTGAGCTGACTTAGCCGCAACTGAATCATTATGAATCCTTACATTCGAAAAATCAAATCCGATTCTCGGCTCGAAGAATCTCCTTACACTATCCGGTAATGCATTCCCTCCGGACTTAATACTTCCAACATAGCTTTCCAATGAGTTGCTTGCTTTAACTTCACTGTTACTATTTTCTTTGCGCTGCATCTTCTCTTCTTCCTCACATTCAGCACATTGCCTTTGAATATAGTTTACAAGAGAAGTGTTAAAAAAATTATTTTCATTCTTATTGAACGGCATTCTCATAACCTGATCAGCAACTGAATCTGCTTCACGTTCATACTGATCATCAGGCGGATTGATAGTCAGCTTTGGTTGAAAGAAAACCTTGTTTGAATTTGTCTTTGACTTTGCTGCAATATTTTTTTCTAATGCTTTCATCTCTGATTTTAATAGTTCCACTCTACTCTCAACATCTCTTTCATCCACGGCAGTTTAATCATAGACATTCCCCACGGAAGTTTGTTTATGAGTATGTCAACTGTCTTTACCTCACACTGCAATAGCCAACCTTCGTCGTCCCGCGAGAGCTTACCGTCTCTCATTAAAAATGTCTCACGCAGACCCGGCACTGACGTATTCTTTAAAGCCGTCCAGTGCCCGATGACTGACTTCAGTAATTCATCCGCTTCATTCTTTTCAAATTCACTCAATAGTATTTCAGCCGGCAGACTGTCTGAAATGTCATACCCGCAAATGATCTTATTCAGCATTAATAAAAATTCCGGATACTCTTCAGCTCCCGTCACTGCATACTGAAGAAGCGCAATCGCCCTCTGCTGCTGTTCATTTCCAATCCACTCTTTGTTTTCAATATAACCTGTATTCTCAAAGAGTTTTAAAAGGAACGGATGAAGTATCACAAGCCCGCTGTTTGATATATACCATTCATAATTTTCGTGATCGGGCTTCTCTTCCGGTCTTTCTTTTTTTACTTCACGAATTTTTATTTCAGGTTCTGAAAACTGCAGGAGAGTTTCATGAACTATCTTTTCTATATCATTATTATCATGCTGTCCTAATATTTCTGTAAGCTTTGAAATAAATTCCGGTTTAAGTAATCTCATAATTTCTTCAGAAATGTTATGAATCAAAGTTGTTTCAGATATTGGAGAGCCGTCACTAAGTCGTACACTGAACAAAGCCAGATAAATGTTTTCTTTCTGTTGTTCATAACTTATATTTACCTGACTCAGAATTTTTCTCCAAATTTCAGTTATCTTATCAGCATTAATTTCATGAAATAATTTCTTCTGAATCAACTCTAGCTTATCTTTGTCAAATTGAAGAACTAATCTCTTTAATGCGTCTCTGTTCTTCCTCAGAAGTTCTTTAAGGTCTTTCTTAAATCTCTCATCATCATTACTTAGTAACTCTTCAAGTATTAACTGCAGTGCATTTCTGCTATCTGTGTCCGAATGCCATGGAAGAAAACCTTTTTCTAAAAAATATAAAATACTTTCCGAATCCTTTTTTTCTTTGTTTATATATTTTTCGTTGTTGCTTTCTTCATTACCAAAACTATCCGTTTCAATTTCATCAATATATTGCGATAAGTTTTTAATCACACTTTCCACAAACCTATTCTCCCAGTTTTCAAATGAAACATTCCCCGCATCTATTTCAAGTTTGTCAATACGGATTATCCTGTCACCGGGAATTTTATTGTCAAATAACTTTTCTATCCCGGGTATTAATTTGTTTGTACAAATATCCATTAGCTGATCTTTGAAACTGAAAGCATCAACCTTACCCTGCATTTCGATTTCAATAAATTGTTTTTCAATTATATACCTGTTCACGATTTCAATTATTCTTTTGTATTATTATCGAACTCATTTCCGTCTGTATGATTGAAAAATATTCTTTCAGTAAGCTTATACTTCTTACTGTCTTTGCATTCGACTCCATTCAGTTGATATGAAATATTTAAAGTAATGGAGAGATCATTTCCCGGAGTTAGTTGCTTCTCGCGATATGAGAACCCAAACATTTTCTCAGCCGAGGTAAATGAGTTCCGGCCCTGTGTTACTTTCCATTCGTATTTATCTGCATCGGAATTCTTTGCTTTCAGGGTTAATACATAATCTCCCTGAGAGTCACGGTCTATTTTCATGGCAAAGCCGGCATCCGCAACAATGATCCTTAAATCCAGACTCGCCTCTTTAAATTTCAAACGATAATCTTTCGACTCTGTAAGCTCCTGCTTCACCGGAATAAAGAATAACTTCTTCGTAGCTGCTTTCTTTTCAATTACTAATCCGTCAGGATTGTCTATGTCATTTATCTCAGCCTGAGGTGATGTTTTGAACTCATGCTTTGTCTTGTCGTTTGAACAATAGACCTTAGGTTCAATATCAAATTCAGTTGGCTTAGGTTTTCTTAATGAAACCGGAAGTGTCTTTATTGAAATGCAGGGTGAATTGTCAACAGTGAGTGTAACATCAAATGTTTTTTCTTCACTGTCTAATGAGTATGTGTGTTGCGGAGATGACTCAGTGGACAATGCGCTGCCGTCACCGAAGTTCCATTCGTAATTAGGATAATCAGTTTTTTTAGGAATAAATCCCACTGTCACTCCGTCATTCTGAACTTTAAATTTAAAATCAATTTTCAAAGGTGCTGAAATCTTTATGTCAACGCCTGCAGTCCTGCCGTCTTGCAATTTATAAGTTAACTTGTTTGTCCCTGCTGACAATCCAAACGGCTTAAAGAAAAATCTTCCCTGCTCCGTCACTATTCCTCCTCCGGATGCTTTCAGAGTTCCTCCTTCCGGTGAAACTGAAACAGAATACGAACTGTCATCATCATTGCAAAAATCCGTTTTCTCTAAACTGATCTTTAAAATTTCCGGCGGCTCTTTCGGCAGTACATATGCTACCGGTGCGCAGTCTGAACAGCAAAGGTAAGGAATATAAAAATCTGCGATGACTGAAAAATCTGTTACTCTGAATTTCTCAGGTTTCACTGCCTTCGGATCTCTGACAAGGATCTGTGTAATTTCTTCTTTTGTTTCATCATCCATGTCCTTACATACATTCATGTACTTCGATAGAGCATTATAAAACTGCAGAGTTAAAGTCTTATCCTTTTTCTCGGCGGTCTTGAGGAAATCTATGTTCAGTATATTTTCAGACAAACTCAGTTTTTCAAAATTTATCCCCGGGATATCTTTGAACAGCGATGCTACGCCTCTCTGAAAATCAAGCGTGAGCTGTCTTCGCTGTGTTTCGTGATAAACTAAAATGAATGTTCCTCCTTTGGGAACACCGGCTTTGTGCTCCATTCCCGGATGCTTGCGGAAATAATTCATGAGATTTCTTATTGCTGCAATTTCCTTCTGCCTCTTAATAAATTCATTCTTCAGCGCTTCAAGCCGGTCATCAATGCAGGAATACAACAGGACTCTGATTTGATTCATAAATGAGTTGAAATTGATTTTTAAGACTCTTGTCATTTCATCTTCATGTAAAATTAAAACCCTGATCTCCTCCATTAGCAAATCATATCTTGTCTTGAAAGTATTTATATTGAACTCATCTAATGTTAAAGGTAAAATTGCAGCCATCAGATTTTCCGCACAATCAATAAAGTAAAACATGTGTGCATATATATTACTGCTTGCTCCGAAATTTCCGTCGGAGTCCGGTTTACTAAATGAACTTCCCTTTCGTATCGCGCTCAGATATGCTTCACCGATCGTGCCTTTTGAAATTTTACAATTATTCCTTATAAAATCTCCTTTCCGGTATCCGAGCCGCAACGTCTTGCTCAATGATAAACCTGCGACAAGTGATATATTCTTGCTTAAGAACGCACTTCGTAATATTTCACCTTCGACTTCTTCTGTCTCCGAAGAGTCACCGCCTGTATCGGCAGAAAAAGCTGCTGATCTTATAAAAGTATATTTTATTCCTGCTGCAAAACAAGCTGCATCGGCAAGCTTGCAGATCAATTCACTCTTCAGAACGTTGTACAATGATTCGAGATCTTTGAAGTTGCATTCGTCATCACTTGTTGCTGAGAATTTTGAAATGGTCGCTGTCGAAAGCGCTACAACATCAAACGGCAGATTGAAAACACTTCTCTGATCAAGTATATTTTTTAACGCTGAAGAAAAGTCTTTACCAATATGTCCCTCGATCCTGAAAAAGTTAAACCATTCTATATCATACATTAAGGGATTAACCACGGAATCTGAAGTATTGTATTTGTCTGAATTATATGACAGGTTAAATTTGGCATTTCCTTTTCTCGTTTTGCTCCAGCTCCAGCACTGATAGAGCCCGAACGGATCGTAATAATATGGTATGCACCGTTCAGACAGCTGCTTATCAAGATATTTACTCGGAGTAATTTCTATCTGAGCTTTTGCATACCCGTCGGGATCTTTAATTTCATAATTCTGAATCATCATTTTCATCCTTCTGAATAATATCTGAATTTCAGAAAGCAGATCTCTCTGAGAATTAAATAACGGAGAGTATATAAAATAATTTCTGTACTTTGATTTGATTTCGATACTCGTGCTTTTTGTTGCTTCTCCCAGCATGAGATGAAGAGGAAATAAGTTTTCATCAGGACAGCACATCGTCTGAACAAAAAACACTTTGTCCTTAAATTCATAATACGCCTTTATTATGTCATCTATCCAGTCATAGTAATATTGAATGAAGTAAGGATTATTTTTCTTTATCGATTCAAGTCTGTCTCTGAAGGCTTTAAGTACATTGGAAAAAGGATTTACGCTTTCCTCTGTAAGCAATGGTTTATACTGCACATAACAATAATTCAGAATCTCTGCCAGTTTTTTTAATGTTGAATCATCAACTAAATTTAAAAAAGCATTGAATACATCATCTGCAGTTTTCAAATCCTTTACGGCAACATTGAATCTCCTGAGACGAATGTTATGTAACACCGGATCTATTTCACTGTCTGTCTCAGGTTTTACATTCTTCACTGAAACACTTTTCAAAAACTCATCTATATGTTTCTTATTTACAAGCAGCGGCTTTACCGAAAATTCAATCTTTGAACCTTTGTCATCACAGTCAGTCTCAACACAATTCTTCAGCTGTATCTCTTTCATTTCAAGCAGAAGCACTACAATCTTATTCTTCAGAAAGTTAGCATTGTCCTTGAGAAGTTCAGTGTCTTCAAACTCCAGTGAACGTTCAGCAGTTAAAAGCTCATACATCTCCCATGGTTCATATACAGGTTTATATTCTGCGTAGAAGTCTCCGGGCAATTCATAAGGTCGGAAATAAGTGCAGTTCAGTTTTTCCTGCACTATCAGATATCCTTCGGATGTTACTCCGCAGCCTTTTGAAATCTCGATCTGAGAATTACTTACCTTCAGCTCGAGTCCGCAGACTATTCCTATGCCGATCAGCTTGTTCCTCGTAAGTCTTTCCTGATCATCGAGGTAATTTACGATCTCATTGAGATGGTTGGCAGTCAATACCTGATCTGCTTCGAACACCGGATAAAAAATTTTTTCTTCCATGATATTTATGGTTTATAAGTTCCTAAAACAGTGCTTCCTAGTAAAACCGGATTTGTTGTGCCAGTATCACAGTCATGCAGCTGCGCTTCGGGATATTCGCTGTGAAGTTTCTTCAAAATGTCGATCATGTTATTGCTCGATTCTCTCAATCCGTCCTTCATCGAAACTTTATGCGTAAGGTCACTTTCATATTCTTTTAATGCATCAAGCCATTTCTTATATGCAGTTTCAAATTCATTCATAAGAGTATTGCTGACCCAGCAGATCTTCAGCATGCAGTGTGCCGGCGCTTCAGTCCTTGCCATTGTCTCAAAATAATTTCTGAATTCAGGACTCATGAATTTTTTATGCCAATAAGGAAGAACAAGTGTAATTCTGAATGAGTAAGGATCTTCCTCCCCGCAAAATTTACAATCATCACCTAGACATACTTCTAATAATTTATACACTTCTTCCGGATCAGTTCCAGAAATCACCGGAGGATTAAACTTCGGTCGCAGGAGAATATGTTCTATTAAATGTATTCCCTCTGAGGGGCATTCACTTTCAAAATCCTTAATAGCATCTTTTATTGCTTTGTTTCTTGAAACGGCATCACTATAAACAGTCCCGCTTTGAGCAAGCGCTGTTCCGCCATCGTCTGTCAGTTCAAATGAAAACTCTCCCGTAGAAATCTTAAGCTTTTTATATCTCTCGGTTGTTGTCACATTCTCAGGGATTTTTTTTACTACGTCATACAGTTCTGAAAACTTTTCATATTCTTTTAAAGACTTCAAAATTATAACTCCGTCACTATCCATAGCATTAAAAAAATATTTAAAAGTAACAGGATTCTTTTGTATCTCAATATTTCTAATGCAGAATAAAAATCTTCTGCTGAATTCATTGATGCCTGATAATCTTGAAATTCTTTTTTCGAACCCGGAGACATTGACAGTGTCCCATGATTCTTCGAGATAATTAAATGCTCTTCCGCGTTCACTGCTTATCACAGGATAGTCTTTAATAAAATTTATCTTGTCATTGATCAGTTCACCGGCTTCAATCTCCTCATATTCTTCCGTACTTGTATAAGTATAAAGAAAAAAAACATATTCATTAAACGACTCTGCAAACCTTGCAATCAAATGATCAAGGAACCTGTTCCTTCTGTCATTGAATAATTCTTTACTCTCAATCAGTGTTTCCCTGCCTTTAGAAATACCGGGCGCTTCACCGGACTGAGGAGAACCCAGTATCAGTTCAAGATCAGCGTTGTTTACATAAATATCTTCAGATGAATTAAAGTCATTGATGAACTGAGAGAAGTAAGTTTGCTTCACATCTTTATTAAGAGAGAATAAATTTTTGGCATTAGCAAGCTGTGAAAAATAGTTTGCAATGACCTGATCGTAGAACAGCAAGTAAGCTTTAAGCTGCTTTGACTGAGCCCGCCGTTCTTCGGTGGCGTTGCTTCTTAATTCAGCACTACCGACTGCGTATGTCTGAGGAAATTCATGCTGAATGGAAACAAAATCTTCCGGATCTCTGTAGCTTCCTTTAGGAATTTCAATGTCGTCTGCAGTATTCTTCAATTTGTTTCTCTCTTCTATTCCATGAATGTATTTCAATGTGTCTAATGTTTCATCAATCTTTGCGTTGAACGGCAGCTTCCCTTTGAAGAATAATACTTTTGATTTGAATACATTTAATATTGCTTTGCATCCTTCTTCAATTTCCATACACCATTTCCGGCTCGGTAATTCAGCTTTACCGTTCTTATCATACTTTGTCAGCAGAACATTCTTCACTGACAAAACTCCTTCAGTATCCATTATGAAATTTATAATATCCGATATATAAATTTTCGTTCTCGGTTTTGTATTTTCAATCTCATCATTCTTAATGAATCCGTGTTTCAGTGAAGGACCTTCGAAAATTTCATCAGACGGAATTCCTGCTTCAAGCATTTCTTTGAGGAGATAAAATTTTATCTCGGGATTCAGATAGTTTTCAATCTGAAACAGAACATTTGCATAAACCTCTTCTATGTCTGCATCCGGAGTAACTTCAATATCAGCGCAGAATGCAATCTCAGCCGAACAAATAGTTTCAAGTTTAACAAAGTCTTCGCATAAATTCCGGTTATCATGTAATGTCTTTTTCGCTTCTTTTAAAATGCCTGTAATTAACCGGATCTTTTGCTGATAAAGTTTGAATATCTCTGTAATGTTATCTGTAATGTTCAGCTCTGTTTCTATGAATGATGCAATGTCCGATACATCAGACTTCATAAGTACATATGCTTCGAAAGAAAACTGGATCTTATTGCTTCCGCTTCCAAGATCAAATGTTACCTTCCATTTTTTGTCAGCAAAAATCACATTCACATTTGCAATAGTTGCGGCATCGGTATTACTTATGAATTCATAATCAATTTCATTCCAGTCTTTAAATAAAAGCTGAAGCTTATATTGTATTAGTTCCTCGGTTGGAAAGTGCCATGTGATATTCCCCGTATTCAGATCTCCGTATTCATCATTCTCTTCAAGATCGAGAACAACTCTGTATAGACCGTGCAAAGTAATGTCATGCTCAGTTTTAGTATATACAAGCTTATCTTTCTTACAGTCTGCATAGAAAGAAACCTCCTGCTGGGGCTCTGCTATTAAATTAAATTCTTCATCCCTGTACGGATAAAGAAAAGCATTCTGAACGCCTGTTAAATCTGTCAGCAGTTTTCTGTAATCAATAATGTTGAGCGGCCTTGATGCAAATATATTTTTTGCAGAGGAAAATGACTGGTCGGAATCAATCTTTCCGTTAGCATCGCTTAACAGATCTTTAATATCAAAAGAAGTCCGGTAACCCAACTCGGTAATGGCATAACACAGGACTTCAAGAATTGTAATACCGGGATCATGTGTATTATAATCCGTCCATATCTTCGATGCAAGCGATTCAATATACTGCAATCCCTTTTCACGCAGAAAATAATAATCCATGCTTTCGGGAAGCGTTCGGTCTTTCGATATGATAAAATTATTTTCCATCACACTCACATTCATCTTCTATAAAAGAAATTTTATGCGCGTTTATGGGATCATCCGATTTCACTGAAACAAATACCGATCTCGATGTGCCTGCCATTGCTTCTTCAAGATCTTTTGACTTTAAACCGCCTGTAATTTGATACATCCGGACACAGCTTAAAAAATCAACATAGGAGCGCTCTTCGATGAAATCAATTAAAGAACTCTTTGTGATTTTTCCCGCAAACTCGATGTCAGTCTGCGGATCGTATGCCCAGGGAGACATGTATTGTTCTATATCCAGTTTCAACTGCTTTTCATAAAACGAATTATCTTCTGTTAAAAACTTCACTTTAAAATCAAGCTGTATCTCTTCAAAGAGCGGATTACGCACATCAAGATTCACGTGCGGTGAAATATATTTACACAGATACTTCCTGATGTCTGTAAGCAGACCTAAACTTGTATATGGACGTAACGGATCATAAGCATTCTGATTGCTGATATCGGGAATCGGGACAAATAATACATATCCCGGTTTTAATTCGTTGTCAGTGAATACAACATTTCCCGGCACAGTCTCTTCGAGTATTTGTGTGTGGTTAACACACTTAGCTTTATATATTTGCGGAAACTCTTCAAGAACAATTCGTTCATAATCCCACATCGCAATAGCGCGGTTCTTATGACGAAGGCGTTCGCTTACTCTGGTATAAAAATGCTCATCGGTTTCTTTTGCCTTTCCGTTAACGGATGAATATGGCTGTGTTATTTTTTTAACAGCTGAATCGCTGATTAATAATTTACCAATTGAGTTTGCCGCTAATGTGTTCTTGAAATAATTTCCCGTATTTTTATGATCTGAAAATTTTGCTGTCGCCGCCTGAGCGATTACACTGATCAATTTGCAGACTGCGTTTGTATTTGACGAAATAGTTGCTCTGAGCCAGTGAAGCTGCTCTGTCATTAAAGTATTATCGGAAAAAGCTTCATCTGAAATATTGAATTTAATTATTCCGGTGTTCGTCAGATCATCTGTTGAGTCAGCAATGTCTTCTTTTAAAAAATCGATCCACTCATTATCCTTTCCCAAAAAACTCCATACGATTTCCTCTTTCGACACCAATGGGTCAGCGCTTCCTTCTGAAACCTTAAACAGCAGAGACAATGTCTGATCCGTTTTGAAATTCTTTACACCTATGTACAGCTCACCTTCATTCTCAAACGCAGGGAACAGTTGTTTTGCGGAATCATTATTTGAAATTACTTTACTGCCAAAAGGAGTAATATGAATGAATGCTGAAGCTTCCTCCAAACTAAAAGTATGAGAAGCAGCGGCATCATAACTTAAGCTGATTTCTTTTACTTTTGGAGAAAAGATATCACTACCTGAATCTGTAAATACATCCTCTGAATCAAGCTTAAGAAAACCCCACTTTGATTTTACAGAATAATTTTCGGTATCATAATATTCAGCTTCGACATTCATTTTCTTAAGTGTAAAATCAATAGTTGAAAACTCAGTTATCGAACCCGGTACTTTACTGTTTACAGAACCCTTCTTGAAAATTTGATATGAATTGCCGGCTTTTATTTCAGCTTTCTTCGATCTTGAAAACAAATTCTCATTACCTCCGATACTATCCCATTCCGAATTTTCAAGAACACTAACAGAAACTTCATTAAATTTAAGATAGTCAGGAATTTCACCAAAATCTTCCCACTTAAATTTTATTTCTCCCGTAATGTTCTCTGAAGGATTCAGCGTCTTAATAAATAATTCTTTACATCCTATAATAAATGAAGATCCTGTATGAGGCGATGTACCAAATAATTCAAACGGCTTTGAAGGATCAAGTATGCTGAGATCATTCTGTATATTAACATTCTTCAAATTCTCAACACTTGTTATGATCATAATTTTATTAAAACTGATATCCAATACAGCATCAGACGCAGAAGAGTTTTTCAAAGTAAATTTCGCAACCGGCATGCTAACGTTAAAATTGTAAAGATGTATTTCCGCCGAGTAAGGAACAACAGCGTCATCTCCGCCGTCCAGTGCAACCGTAATTTCAAAAAACTCTTTTGACGTATCAACCCTCAAGCTGCCTGCTACTATTGGGACATCAATCCATCCATTCTCACCGCTAAGCTGTAGGTTGAATAATTCATTTATGTCAGTTGCAGTAAAGTTTACTGAATCGCTACCGGGAACATAAAATCTGAATGTGATCTCACGATTCCCTTCATTCAAAAACAGATAAGGTGACGCAACCGCAAATCCAATTTCAGCTAACGGCGATGTCCCAGGACTGCCGAATGTTTTCCAGCTTTGATCAGCGCTCTCAAGCTTACCGCCAATTCCGTCTTCTGAATTGGCGACAGGGCATGCAAAAATTTGCTTAATGCCGGTATTTATGTCCTTCTTTAAATAGATATTTTTCAGAGTCTTTACAATTCCCTTGTTCAAAACTACATCTTCCTTAAGCGCATAAAATATTTCTGTTCCGTCAATGTCTTTACCGGCTTTCAGTACAGTGCCGCTATTCAACAAATGCTGTTCAATATTTTCTGTAATTCAAAAGTAACATGCACTTCATCCGGTATAGCTTCTCGGTTCTTTAGCTGCAGTATCTCTTTATAATAAAGATCAAGATGCCTCTTCGTAAATTCATTAAGATGATTCTGCGCAAAGCGGAATAATTTTATGAATGTCAGATATAAAGAATAATGAGGAGAATGTTCAGGAAAATTTTCAATAACTATATCAAGATACTTTTTCGAAGTGTTTATAATTCCTGAAAAAGTCTTTAACAGCTCATCAAAAATTCCGGTAAATAAATTATGCGTGGATGTATTTTTAATTTTGAGTAAATCGTTAGCGCCGTTAAAAGAAGGTGTAAATGAGAATGTTGGGAGCTTCCAGATCTCATCCAGATTATCTCTATCGAAATTTTGTGAGAATATTAATTTCACCGGTTCATCATCCGCTGCAAACTCACTTGTATTGTCAATTAAATTTTGCGTATCAGCTTCAGCTTCATCATAATATTTTTTCAAGCGATAATAATATTCGGGAAGGTTTGATGATATTGTTGAACGCAGAAGTTGTTTGTATTCAAATCCGTCAGGTAAATTTTTGTAATATTTATCCAGCAATTCTATCATTGTAAAACCAAAGTCAAACATAACTTTAAAATGATTTTTCGCATAATCCTCCGTTGTTGCGGTTTGAATTTTACCAAGGAGGTTCTTAGAAAATTCGAAGAAATCTGTGATGTTGGTTTTTATCAGCGAAGCTAAAGTAACGGACACATCCATGCTCATCAAATCTGTCCAATTGCCGTCTTCTATGTCCGAGATATTATAATACTTTAACTGCCCGGCATAATTTCTTGCAAACAAAATTAAATCTGCATAGTCGCGCTCATCTGCATTTACAAATGACGGCTTCAGTGCATCTAAGACACGCTTATGTTGATTTACCCCTGAACGCTGTATGGGGTTTTTATTTTTACAGTCTGAACTCATTTACTGATATCCGATCCTTCGTTTTTGTAATAAGGGAATACGTAATTGAATCTGGTATTTTTTGATATGATTGTGTAATCAATTATTATTAACACAACTCCTTCATATTCTCCGGAATCATCAAGTTCAATGCTGTTTAGTTTTATTCTGGGTTCATGATATAAGATTGCTGTCTTTACCAGATCACGGATGTAAGATTTAAAAGTAGTGCTGAGAGATTCAAATACCAGCTCATCAAGATTGCAGCCGTAAGCCGGCTGCATGACACGTTCACCCGGTCTTGTTGTTAAAAGTATATGCAGACTGCTCTGAATATCCTCTTCATCGCTCAGCATTTTTACTTCATTTATTTTATTACTGAAAGCAGGAGGAAAGCTCCATCCCGTTCCAAGAAAAGATTTTTCGTTTCCCATAAAAAATTTTTATATAATAATAATTTTCACATTCCAAATTTATTTAAGTAAGATCAATCAAAGTTTTATAATCCCAAATCAGAAATTCCAAATCTAAAATCCAAAGTCTAAAATCTTTCAACCTATTATCACAGTAGCGCAACCCGAGACAATAACTCCTCCGTGCGCTGTGCTGTCTCCCACTCTAGCTGCCGGCTTACCGCCGATCAGCACTGTTGCAGAACCTTTCACAACAGAATCCGGAGGACCCGCGCAGACACACATGTCACCTACAACAGAAGCCGGCATCCCGCCAATCAACACAGTCGGAACTCCCGGCGATGTAACCGGTCCGCCAACATGAGGTACACCGTTGGGATTAACCATCGGACAAGTATGATTATCAGTTAGTCTTGCTGCTAAAGACACTTTTTTAATTTTAAATTATAAATGGAAAATGTATAATGTCAATCGTCACTGTCAAATTTTATGTGTAATAATTCATAATTCATAATTCGTAATTCTTAATTGATCTTCACCACCGCTCCCTTAATTTCAGCATTACCGCTCGCCTCTATCTTGATCGATGCTGCTTTTAATTTCAGCGATGATGAGCTTTCAATGGTGATACCGCCGGATTCAAATTTTAATCTATTTCCATTCTCATCTTCAAGCGTGAAAGATTTTTCGCTGTCATTAAAAATCATCTTAGTGTTTGCCCGGCTAACATATCCCTTTTCGTCATTGCTGTTAGATGCTGTAAGCGGAGCAGGTTTTGCGCTGCTGTGAAGCATTCCGAGTATGACAGGATTATTAGGATCATTAAAAATAAAACCCGCTATTACTTCATCATCTATTTCAGGAAGAAAAAATGTTCCTCTGTTACTTCCCGCGTCCAGTGTTGCAATGCGCATCCATATACCTTCTTCACTGTTGCTTACAACCGGAAGTTTTACTTTCACACGGTTCTCGCCTTCCGGATCTTCAAGATCAGTTACAATTCCAATCTGTAATCCCTGAACAGAAGGAAGCAGTCCGTTTTGTGATGACAAATGATAAGGATTAATTTTCTCCACAAACCAGTTCTCCGACATACCGAATATTACTTCTGTTGTCCAGTTACCTTTTGCAAATTCGTGCCGCACGGATGAAACAAAGACAGGTCCGTTAAATCTCTCACCGACTCCGTTTAGTGAAATTATATCACCGGGTTTTACTCCGGGAAATCCCTGAAACCTTACCTTTCCTCTTACTTTAGCAAGTCTGCTTTTAAGAATTTTTGAATTGGCAAATTCCTTTAGCTCTTCGTTAGTCATCTTTCCTGAATGTAGGAGTGAATAACTATCTAAGCCAATAACATCTGCAAGTTCCGTATTTGTGATATTACCTATCTCATTCATTACCGGCTCATCACCTGTATCTTCAATTATTTCCTGATTGCTGTAGTCCCAAGATCTGGATTTCACTTCGCTGTATTGAAGACGGGCATCTATCTCAGCAGTGTAATCAAGAATTGTCGCGCCGAATAATAAATCGAGAACTGAATCAGCGTTCAGTAATGGTTTCTTTATAATTATCTTTCCGTCCTCGACAAGACATATCCTTCCGATCAGATCAATACGCGATAAAATAAAATCCCAGTCTGTAGAGTTGAACTGTATCAATTCCTTATACTGAATGGATGTTGATTCAATATCTTTATCAATTCCGTACTGTTCAATGATCTCTTCTGCAATATCACTGTCTGTTACATCTTCAAAGTGTCTGCTCTTTTTGCCGACAGTCAGCTTAACTGCTTTATCTCTGCATTCAACGTTCAGCTCCGCGCTGCGGTTTGAAATCCTATTCGAGTGATTAATAATTATTCCTTTAAACAAAGATGTGTTATCGCTTCTGTAGCCGAGTTTGAATTCAATTTCTTTTCCCGGTATAAAATAATCTTCATTGCTGACTGGAAAGTCCTCTTCAGAAGGATCGCCGTCGCTTATGGTGATCTTGGCAAAAGGAATTTTGTTGACTTCTCTCTGTATTGTAATTCGTGTAACCGGAATGGAAGCGGGAATCTCTGCACCGTCTATGAGTATACTGTATGTAACAATATCGGGAATTTGTGAAGTTGGTATGATTCGTTCAACAGCCATAACGATTCTATTTAATGGGCGGAAATTTTAATGTAATGCCTTTAGATATTTTTCGAAAACTATTTAAGTTGTTAGATTTTGAAACATCAATATAGTAACGCGGATCATTGTAAATTCTGTTTGAAAGCAAATCAATTCTGTCTTCGGATTTAAACAATCTTTCGTGAGTAATATCCGGAGAAGCAGGTGCATCTATTCTGATTCTCTGTTCCGGATCAACCCATTCACGAAGCTTTAAAGTTGCTATAACACGAAGCGGTGAACCGTCGGTCTTAAACAGTTTGTAATTTATATCTAAAGATTCCAGCGTACCTTTAAAAGTAGGTCGACTTCCCCAACAAATCAAAAGGTATTTATTTCTATGAATTTCTCCTTCATAATCCCATACAATTTTTTTCAAAATATCAACTTCCTTCTGGACATCAACTTCTTCAACATTACCAATCAAAGACATGCTCAAAGCGCTCGCATCCTTTATTATTCCTGTTCCGTCTATCAATATTTCAAACGTCCATTCGTTGGGTATTTGACGATAATACTTAACTACAGAACCACTGCTCCCTGCTGCCTCTTCTTCAAATTGCTCGAGCTCATAGTGAAATTTATAAGACTCCGGATTTATGAGAAACTGATACGGCCCGCTTAACGGGGGATCCTCGCAAGTCGCATCACGGTAAGCACGAATTGTCATCTTTTCTACCTTTCCTAATGGTATCATCTCTCTTCCCTTTCCTTAAGGATTTGAAAAACTTCCTCAACACATTCTTTCAAAATTTCAGATTTCATTTTTTGCAAATTACGCGAGGATTCAGTTTTGCCGTTTCCTCCGGATGTCTTGCTGTCATTAACTGTGGCTTTGATATGAAGCTCTTTAATTTCTATCGGCAATTTATTTCAATTTTAAATTTTAAATTTCAAATTATAAATTCTGTCAACTATCAAAAATTAACTATTAACTACTAACTATTAACTATTAACTTAATAGGTTCATCCCTTCAGCAAGCGCAGTTGATGCATTTAAGATATTAAAATAATTGTAACTCAGCACAAGAGTTTCAATTGCAACCTGACTTTGCTCTGCATTCAAAGTCGTGAATTCTACTTTCTTCGGTATAGCATTGACTACATACCATGACTGAACTGGAATATGCTGATCATTCAGTAATGATATCAAAACATTTGTCGGCTGAAAAATAAAATTCTGAACGGCATTAATGCACCAGGCCATTACTCCGGAAGGGAGAATGAACATTCCGCGTTTAAGAGTAATGTCACTGTATTTTGTTCTTACCGGCAGCTGATGTTCAAACCTGTTCTGTCCGCCTTCCCTGAAGGATTCCATTTCAACATTTACTGACAAGCCGCTCACCTCCTGAAATCTGAAATCATTCGGGACTTGCGGAAATAATTCGAATGCAACAATAAAGTGAAAACCTGCAAGCGGATAAGTTTCTAATATGTCCGGCATAGTTATTCGTTTTGTATGGTTAAACCTTCGTGTACAAGCTCAAGACTTTCGATTGCAACTTCATTCCCGTCAGCTTTCAAATCTGTAGGAGTGACTTTCGTCGGCCAGGCGTTCTTCACTTTCCAGACGATCACAGGTTCATGATTCTCGTTTAACAGTGAAATTGTTATGTCACGCCTTTCGATAGTATTCAGACTTACTGTATTGAACCACTCAAAAAATTGATTATCACCTTTGAATGTACCTCGCTTCAATGTAATGTTTGAAAACTTTCTCTGTCCCGGCATTTTTATTTTCGAATACTCAGGACTTGCTCCGTCGCGGTATTCGATCACTTCTGTTGTAATGTCAAGACCGGTTACTTCAGTAAATCCGATCTTATTTCCACCCCAGTCAACCAGGAAGTGGAACTTGGGTAAAGGATATTCAGCCATGATAGTTAATAGTTAATAGTTAATAGTTTGTAATTCGTAATTTGTAATTTGTAATTCGTAATTCGTAATTCGTAATTCGTAATTGTTTAGGATTCCTGCATCTTATGCATAAATCTTAATATAATAAACTCAGCCGGTCTCACTGCCGCCATACCGATTTCCACGATCAATTTGCCTTCAAGAATATCAACAGCAGTCATGGTAGAGCCGAGTCCGCATTTTACAAAAAATGCATGTTCAGGTTTAGCTCCGGCTAGCGCTCCCTGTCTCCATAGATTTGTCAGATAGTTCTCAATCATTGCCCTTATCTTTATCCATGTGTTGGCATCATTTGGTTCAAATACAAATTGCGCGCTTGCTTTCTTACATGATTCTTCTACCATAATAAATAATCTACGGACAGAGATATAGCGCCATTCATTGCTGTTGCCGTCAAGTGTCCTTGCACCCCAGACTAAAGTACCTTTACCGGTAAATGACCGGATTGCGTTAATTGATTTACCTGCAAGAGTATCTATGTTCAAATCTTCTTGTATCAAATCATCTATAATTTCAGATGGACCCACTATTGAATTCAAGCTTACATTAGCTGGAGCTTTCCATACACCACGTGCTCCATCTACTTTAGAGTAGACCCCAACAATTGCCCCGGAAGGTGGTATTTTTGTCAGGTCTTTAATAAGTGCAGTCACAATTTTGAAATTACAGGATGATTGGTATAAACAACATCCTGTGCAACTGATACATAAGTTTGAGCTGAGAATAATATTTTATTTATGAAATTATTTATTCCTTTCATAATACTATCGAGATCGGATAACATTTTTATAAACCTGGCATTTATAGTTGTTTCGGTATAATTTGTGACAGAACTTATATCGGTTACACTTGTAATTGAAGTTGTATTATCTATATCTCTGGTTATCCAATTTACTCCACTTGAATCGTAATCGGTAAAATTTGCTTCAGTGAATGAAACTGATGAAAAATCTGTATTAACCAATGTATTTTTTTCAATAGAAATAAGTTTTTTTATATAAACTCCGAGGCTAGTGGATACTGTATCAACTGCTGAATTATTCAAATCAGTTATTAGATTCGCATTCTTTAATGCAGTCTGCCAGTTTGGCAACGAAGACGCAATTTCATTCAAATAATTAAATATTGCAGAAACATTTGTATCATTAATTCTAAGGAATTGTGAACCTGTCTAACAAAGATGTAAATTCTGTGGTGCCGTCATCACATAGAGTATCAATAGTATCTTGCACGTTTGTTACGTCAGCAGTATTATTCTGCAAAGTAGTTACCAAATCATTGTAAGTCGAATCAACCGGTAAAACTGCGAGATTAATTACTACCGGTGTAGAAGCAATATCTGTTACATGCCCGTCAAGAACTTCAAAATCAATTTCTTTTTCATAAGTACTGTAGATCCAGGGAGTATAAACAGCTGCATAGTTTAATGAATTGATACCTATATTATCCCTAAAGCTTTGTACGTTATCTTCCCAAGTATTCCCATCAATATTTTCTTTAATATCAAGTATTGAAAATCTATCCTGTAATTTTGCACATTGCTCGATAGCCATTTGTTGTAGTGAATAATAATCTGTCTCGTCATCCAACATTGCGGCGTCAGGAAATAGAATTAAAGTAGGTTCATCATATACTTCCAATGCTTTTACACCGACTCGGAGTCCGGGACTACCTGCCGGATCACTCTCATCTCCGGATTCTACTTCTTCTCCGTATAATCCTACTGACACTACATAGCACCGACTACCGCCATTATCAAAAAATTGACGTATTGAGTCAAACATAAGATAACGCCTAACATAGACAATATTATCTAAGGCATAAGAATTTGCTATGTCTAACTGAATGGTTATGTCACCAGCTTCATGTATATAATCACCACCAAAGACACTTTGATACTCTGCCATTGATTCGATTCTATAAGGTGTATTCAAAACATTCTCACCGTTAGCTGTTGCTATATCAGTGTAACCGATGAATGCCGGTATTGCCGTTGCTACCTGAGCCACAGAAGGCGGAAAAGACGGTATCTCATTAATATAGACACCCGGAGTTTTAATGGCGCTTTCATTGATTTGTGACATAATTTTTTTGTTTAAATTTTTTAATAATTCAAAAATATTTCAGATAAAAAACTTTTTGATGCTGATACAGGCTTAATCAAAGCGGAAGCACACTTTATGTGTTCAATAGTTTGTCCCGGCGTAATCAATTTGAAATTCTGCATTGGAGATGCCATCAAAGGAATAGGTGTCCTTGAAACAAATTCGTTATTGGTTTTATCAAATGTAAATATTCCGTTATCGTCCGACAACGAAGTCACAGTGTTTTTCTGAGAAACGTATTTCCACGTGGTGATCCTGTTTTTAAATCTGATAACAAAATTATTTTGTTTTACTTTATCCGCAGAGTCCAGCATCTTATAATTTTCAGATACCATGTCATCAAAAAACAGATCAATAATCCCGAAAATATTTTCATTAATATTCACTGAATCATCTGATACAACAAATCTTGTATCCGTTACTTCTTCCCAAAAATTTATATCTGATACCTGTACAGCATTTCCTCTTTCAATAAATTTCAGCGCTCTGTATAATTTTGAATTCCCTGAATCAAAAAAAATATCTCCGCTGTAAATGTCAGCATGATTGCCTGAGTTATATATTGATACCGCTATAAAATCATTATCAATTAAATCTCCTGAAGTTACATATTGAAGAATACCAGTTTCCTTCCAACAGACTGTATCTGTAACAGGAATTGACTGACCCTGAGGAATGAATTTCAGAGCTTCATAATTTTTAGAACTGATCGGATCAAATACAATTGTACCTTTATATACATCGGAATGAGTGCCGGTATTATATTCAGGAAATCTTTGGGGAGATAATTCTCTCCATGAATTATTGGGAGGCGGAGAAGAGGTATTGTTTACTACTGCCTCATAAATATCCGAAGCATCCTGTATCAGCGAACCTACTTCATAATCTTCTCCGGTATTATGACTTGATACCGGACTGCTTAAATATAGTATTCCGCTCTTTTCATTATTTGCCCCGTTTGAGAAATAATAAATTTTATTACTTATGTCAAAGATTTTTAAAGCAGAAATATTTATGAAAGATGGATTTTTTGATTTTAATAAAAATCTTAATGTAGTTTTACTGTCAATTTTAATTAAAGGTTTTTCATCATCATCCGTTTCAATAAGTGCAGTTAATTTGTTATTGCTTACTTTATGTAAAACTCTACAGCCGGACATAATTTTTTTTGTTCTGCCGGTGGGAATTATTTCGATATCATTAAAAATTTGATTCTGATTATAATAATCGTGTAAAAGCTCTATAGTAAATAATATTTGATAAGTTATTTTCATTTTTAATGTGAGTAATTCTGACCTTCAAGTTTAATTGTCTTTATTAATTCACCTTCGGACTCCGGCATATTCTCATCAATAGTGATCATACGCATTTTATACATCACCGACGGAAGATATTTTCCTCCTAATACTCCCCACAAATGATTAAGCTGTTCAAAGTTAAGACTGTGTAAATCAAAAATTATTTTATCAATGCCCGGATCCAGTGAAGGTGAGTTTTCATGCGTGAAGACATTTTTGAATTGGAAAAATTGTATGACGGATGACAGCTGTCTTAATGCGCCGAAATAATCATCTTTCTTATTTATTACAAAGATACAATACAAATTCAGATTAACTTTCGGATTTTTATAGACAACTCTGTTATCAACCTTCACAAAATTTTCCGGATTACGGGATATCCGGTCTTCCTCAATATTTATCAGCGACAGAAAAATATTGTTTTCCTGATTTGCACTATCTGCTATTTTTACTGCATCCGCTAATATAACTATATTTTTTGGTGTTGGATTGAGCTTTGCATTCAGGTATTCATTAATCTCATTCATTACAAAGTTAAAAGAAATATCTATCATAAATTTTATTAATTTATTTTTGAAAGTATTTCGGTTACAAATGTACGAAAAAATTAGAACGTCGGAAGAAAATATATTTGATGAGAAGTCGTTGATTCAAATAAATAATAGAAATCTGAGCGGTGTAAAAAATATTTTATAGGGTAAATGTTAATTGTAACATTTGTTTTGGTTTTTCCCTCTACTAATAAAATATTTTGTTATTAATTATAAGCGGTATAACGTAATTATAAATAAATCTTTTGTCAATATAAAAAATCTATGTTCAAGGCAACCGGGCATTTAATCAAATTAAATGTAACCCAGCGATGATGAAAATATAGGTCGTTTACTCATATTAAATGTAACCGTGTTTAAAATATAAAAACGGGACAATAATTATGAATATGAGATCACAAAAAGAATTTCTTCAGAAATTATGGACCTGTAAATATTTATTGCAAGTCCGTAATTGTTTACTGTGGACTTGTAATAAAGTATTTCAGATCGTCTATAACTACGATTTTCGTCAAAAAAGTTGATTTTTGCGATAAAAATTAGGCTTTGTTATAATTCTTTTAATTATTGATCCTGTAATATTTAATTACTGTATTTGGATTTTAATATTGTGACGTCTAATATTGCGTCTCTACAACCTATAAATTAAATTCAGAAACGTGAAATCCAGAGACGCAAAATATTGTGTCTCTATAACCGATAAATTAAATACAGAAACATGGAATGTAGAGACGCAAAATATTGCGTCTCATAATGTTGATATGCATAATGTTGTTAACAGTTAAGAAATACGTATTTGTTTTAAAATCTCGTTATTAAAACACGGGAAGAATTTATTTTACTAATGCAAATTTTTTTGTTTGGGAAAATGAACCTGACTGAAGAGTGTAGTAATAAATCCCGGAAGAATAATTTTCACCGTTCCAGTATTTTGTATGTTTTCCTTCCGGTACAATGCCGGAATGAATTTCGGAAATTTCTTTGCCTGTGATATTAAATACTTTCAGAGTTACAAAATTTTTTTCCGGTATATAAAAAGAAATTTCGGTCGAAGGGTTAAACGGATTAGGATAATTTTGATACAGCTGAAACTCATTCAATTCTGAAACAGTTTGATATATTCCCGTGATAATCTCAGATAAATGACGTTTCCAGATCTTACCGGCGGATGAACCAGTATAAATGTAATTATCTTTTACTGTCATTGCGCTGATATTTGTATCCGAAAGTCCCTGATTAATTTCGATCCAGCTTTCCGAAGTCTGATTGAAATAAAAAATACCATTGCCTTCAATTCCCGCAAACAAGTTCGTTCCGTGCAAAAAAAGATTTCTGACTTTTAAATCCGCCAAACCGGAATTCATCGGATGCCATTGTGATTCACCAAAATCAGAATAATAAACACCTCCGCCGAAAGTGCCGCAATAAGTCTTATCATCTGATTGAATTACCGAACGGACGCTGAGATTTGTAAGTCCTGATACGAACGGCGCCCAGTTAACGCCGCTGTTGGTGGAACGGTATATTCCTCCCTCAAGACCAATTAAATAACCTTCAGATTTGAAACTAAAAGAATACAGCAGATCGCCTTCGCCCAGCGCAAACCGGGACCAGCTCAATCCGTTATTAGTCGAGCGAAATATACCGGCAAAAATTAATCCGGCATACACGCCTGTGCTGTCAGACATAAGAACTTTAACGTTTAATTGTCCTATACCCTGATTTGACTGGATCCATTCATCACCAAAATTAGCGCTGTAAAAAAATCCGCCGCCTGAAGTACCTGCGTAAACAAAGTTATTCCATGCAGACATCGTCTGAACTAATAAAAAATTTTCAAGGCCTGTATTTTTCTGAATCCATGTAGCTCCGTTATCATCAGATCGGTAGATACCATTTGTAGAAGTAGCTGCGAAAATATACTGGCCAGTACTCAATAAGTGATTGACCTGACCACCGTTTAAATTAACGGACACATTCCATTGAGAATGAATATAATTATTTGAAAGTAAGAAAAGAGAAAGAAAAGTTACTAATTTTAAAAGCTTATTCATAAATATTTTTTGTTGAATGCTGAATAAAAATATAAAAATTAATTGATAAAAGCTGAAGAATATTTTGTTTTCCCTGCTGCAGGGAATCATTTACAACGACCTTCTTTAATATAATTTAATCAGCTTACAATTATCATTTGAACTATCAGGCTTTCATTCAAATCATTCCATCATAAATCTAACTCACAACCTTCTCAATATAATTTGAATTCATTAATCCCAATGCTCCCATATACCTGAGATTAAATGATATCAGATCACCTGTCTTGTAACTGCTTTTATTTTCCCCGAGATCCAAAACAAGCATATCCGAACTTGCTTCAATTATTTTTATGCTGTTGTCATCAGGAGTCAGAAAACTCGGATTGATATCAAGCAGACCAATATCTATGATTGCCCGGTAAGTATATTTTCCATGGTCTTCTTCCTTATATTCCGGAATGTAACCTGCTACATTTTCGATCTGCTCTCCAGAAGGCACTATTGGTTTGTGATGAAGCTCAATGATCTCAGAATACAGCTTAAATACATCTGTCTCCATTCCTTTAAATGGCTTACCGGTAAAAAGATCATTCGCAAAGAATAAAGCTTCTCCGACCCTGAAATGATTGACCTCCTTAGGTATTTTTTTTTTAGTTAAAAGTGAAAGAGTAACGCTGGTACCTCCGGAGATCCAGGGTATCTCGCGTTTGAATTTTAACTCGATCAGTTTTTTATATAGACAGAGCTGAAGAAGTTTATCCTGAGTTGGCATTATCCCATTGAGGCAGTTAAAGTTAGTGCCTATGCCAATGATCTGGATGTTAGGAAGTAAAAAAACACGGTCATAAAAATCCACAAGCTTGTCACCCATTACACATTCGCGAAGATCTCCCATTTCGATCATAATAATGATCTTGTGTAACTTATTCTGCCTGTATGCTTCTTCACTCAAATATTTTATAGTCGAGTAATCTGTGTTAAAACTTACATCTGCATATCTGATCAGATTCGGAATGATCCGTTTGGCGGGAGGTTTTATGTAAACAGTTTGAATGTCCGGATTGAGTGACTTGATTGTTCTTATGTTACTGATGCGTGTATCGTGCATTTGCTTTATGCCGAGCTTCATCAGTTCATTCAGATAAAGCTTATTCCCGCAAAGCAGCTTAGTCACTACACCCCAGTCTATGTTGTTTTTCGCAAACAGGTTTTCAAGATGTTTATAATTGTGTCTGAGCTTATCTGTATTAAGCCTTATAATTGCCATGGTTATTTCCCCATTATCCTTGGTATGTTAATGTGAATTCTTGTAAGCAGTTCATAATCCAGCTGATTACTTTTTTCGCTGAAAGATGAAACCGTTATTATTTTTCCATTCTGCTTTCCTATCAATACTACTTCATCTCCCTTTTCCACTTTCCCGCAGTTTGTTATATCAACAGAAAGACAGTTCATGTTTATTGTTCCCGTAACCATTGCCTGCTTTCCGTTTATAAGCACCCAGCTTACGTTACTCAAATTTCTGCTGTATCCGTGGGCGTATCCAATGGGAATGATTGCCAGCCTCATATTTTTATGCGCAAGATAGGAAGTCCCGTAACCAATGAAACAGCCTTTCTTAACATCTTTTATTTCCATTACCCTGCTTGTCCATCTTATTATTCTTTTGAGAATTTCGGGTGAATTATTTTTATCCCCGCAATAGCGCGTATGTGTTTCTTTGTTTGGCCAGTAACCGTATTGTAAGATTCCTATGCGGACCATATTCTCATGAGTTTCCGGATAATTTAATAAAGCTGCTGAGCATGATGTATGATAATAAACCGGTTGGAGATTCTCCGCTGCAAAGAGCTTTTTGGTTAAACTAAAATTATTGATCTGGTTTGTGATCCTGAAATGATTTGCCTGACTCTCCGCTCCGGCAAAATGCGTGAACAATCCCTGAAAAATAATATGATCCGAATTTACCTTCAGCCAGGCGCAAATTTCAGGAATTGACCTGTGATTAAATCCTGTTCTCCGCATTCCCGTTTCGATCTCCAGATGGATCTTTGCTTTAATGTTATGTTTCCTGGAATAATATAATGAAGTTTCAAGCCGGCTGAAATCAAATACCGCAAACTCGATCCCGCTGATCATTGCCCATTCAATTGCTTCATTTTGTATTTCTCCCATTATGAACAAGTGAGGGATTTCCGGAATTTCTTCTTTTAAAAGATATGCTTCCTCAGCTGAATATACCGCAAAATAATCAACCCCTTCATTCATTGCCATCCGGACAAACTGCGAAAATCCATGTCCGTAAGCATTTCCCTTCACCACACTGCAAAAACGAACGCCCTTTTTCATTATCTTTTTTATAAAACGAAGATTGTTTTGTAAAGCAGATGCGCTCAGTTCTATTGTGGAAGTTTCAAACATTGTAAATGTCAATTTTCAATTATCATTATCATTATCAATTATCAATTATCAATTATCAATTATCAATTATCAATTATCAATTATCAATTATCAATTATCAATTATCAATTATCAATTATCAATTATCAATTATCAATTATCAATTATCAATTATCAATTATCAATTATCAATTATCAATTATCAATTATCAATTATCAATTATCAATTATCAATTATCAATTATCAATTGTCAATTATCAATTATCTATTATCAATTGTCAATTATCAATTATCTGTTATCAATTATTAACTATTAACTATTAACTATTAACTATTAACTAAAGTAATAATTTCCGAAAATATATTTACCCCGGTTTCAATTATCTCATCAGGAAAATCATAATCAGGATTGTGCAGTTCGGGAATATTTATTCCTGATCCTATTCCGAACATGCAGCCCTTAAATTTAGAAGTAAATAAACCAAAATCTTCTCCCCATTTGAACGGGTAATTTCTTTCAGTAATTGAATAACCAAGTGATGCTGCAGCTTTTCGTAATATATTTGTAGCTTCAGGACTATTTACATTTGCCTGAAAAGTCTGTACATATTCAAAATCGGTTTTAAGTTTATATTTATCAGAAATTCTATTACTTAAATCTTTTATACTCTTCTCAAGCTTTTTTAAGTTATCGTCATTCCAGCATCTTAATGTAAGATGAATGGATGCTTTACCTGCTGAAATCCCATATGCCTTCTCGCCAATTTCAGCATAGACGGGAGTAATGACACGCATATCATCTTTCTCCGGTTGATTGTTTTCCATTGATAAAGCTTCTCTGAGAATTTCTGACACCGCAAGCGCAGGATTGATACCGTGTTCCGGCTCTGCTGCATGAGCGGTTTTTCCGTGAAGATTTATTATAATGCTGTTAACCGATGCCGTAAATATATTTTCTTTTATGACAATTTCATTCAAAGGATATCCGGGCAGATTGTGAAGCGCATAAATAAGATCCGGTTTTATAGTTTTAAATTTATCATCTTCATAGATTTTTTTTGCCCCTTCACCGGTTTCTTCAGCCGGCTGAAAGAGCAATATTACTTTACCCGCAGATGGTTTGTTATCAGACAAATGCTGAGCAAGTCCGCAGAGTATTGCACTGTGTCCGTCGTGTCCGCATTTATGTGACAGCCCGGGATTTTTTGATCTGTAGCCAAAGTCATTTATTTCAACTATCGGCAGCGCATCGAGTTCTGCACGAAACATTATTTCCTTTCCGGTATTACCCGAATCCCAGACAGCGATAATTCCAAATCCGCCGACACCTGCTATTAATTCATCCGGCTTGCATGCTTTCAAGAATTTAACAATACTTTCAGATGTCTCTTTTTCATTTCCCGATAATTCAGGATTCGCATGCAGCAATCTTCTGAATTCCTTAAGCTGCTCTATATTAACTGTCATTAATTCTGATTGCAAATTTTACGATTAACTATTAACTACTAACTACTAACTGTTAATTATGAACATATCTCATTTCAAGATACTTATGCGTAAAACCCAGTTTCTCATAAAGATACTTTGCGGGATTTTCCGGTTCTACATGCAATGCAATACCGCCTTTGGTTTTATTCATCACTTCAAGCATTAGCTTCCTGCCTAACCCTTTTCCTCTGTGCTCTTTGTGAACTGCAATGTAAACAAGAATATTGGAAGGAATATAACCATCCATTCCTGTTTTATTAATCACAACAGCTCCGATGATCTGATCATTTTCAATACAGAGCAGGATCAATCCTCCCCTGTCCGGATTCAGTGCGTATTCAATTGCTTTGAGTATGTATTCTTTTTTATCACCGAACTGATCAAGATTATTTTCTAAAAAATCAGAGATGTGATCATTACTGAACTGCTTACTCTCACCGCTTTGTGGATCAATAATTATGTAGTCCATGATTTTTTTATTTTAAATTTACTAAATATAACTGAAAAAGAAATGAAGATTATTAATGATGCGGTTATTCCGAAAATATTTGCATCAAGATCAAACGGCAGTTTTGTATCCAGTGTTGTAAGTATTACCGTAGTGCATCCGCCGACTATCATTGATGACAAGGCAGCCAGCCAGTTAGTCTGATTAAAGAACATTGCAGCTATCAGCGGAACAAACAATCCGGAAACCATAAAGGCATAAGAATACAGCATAAGCTCAAGAACGTTTTGCATATTTGCCGCAAGAAAGATAGCCAAAGTTCCCATAAGCAGAGTAAGTATCTGAGCAAAGATAAGCACATGAGGATGTTTTTCCAGAGAGGGAAAAAATTTTATTAAAATATCCGAAAGCATATTTCCAGAGGCAGCCATCAGGCAACTGTCAGCAGTCGAAAGTATTGCTGAAAAATATGCTGACATCATTATCCCCATTAACCCGACCGGCAGGACTTGTCTGAGAAGCAAAGGCAAACCGAGTTCAGGATCCATACCGCCGGCATTTTCAAATCCAAAGCTTGTAAACATTCCCTGGTCAGCTGCTACACGTCCGAACAATCCAAGCAACACTCCCATAAAAGCCATTACCGGCCATTCAAAAAGACCGGCTATAAACCAGGCTTTCTGCGCTTCCTTTTTACTCCTGCTTGCATAGATCCTTTGATATAAAGTCATTCCGACAAACCATATTGGTATAATAGTAACTCCCCAGTTTACAAGAGTTTGCCAGCTGACTGATGATAAGGATAAAAATTCAGGCTGAACGGATTTACTTATTTCTTCCCATCCGCCGATAGCAAAATAGGAGATGGGAATTCCGACAAAGATCAAACCAACCATTAGAATTATCCACTGAACTGTATCAGTGTAAATTACAGCTTTCATTCCTCCCATCACTGTGTAGAGAATTGTTACAACTCCCATAATTAATAATGCAGTCTGAATATCGAGTCCTGCAAAAGAAGATGAAGCCAGCTTTGCGCCGGCAAGTATCTGTGAACTGGTAAATCCGAGATATCCGATAGCTGATATGATTCCGGCCATCAGAGCTACCTTACTGTTGTAATAATAATTGAACAGCTGAGGAAAAGTTGTCATTTTATTATCGAGACCGATCTTATAGACTTTTGGGATAAGTAAGACTGCTGTCATCCATGCTCCGATCAAACCCGTAAAGAGCATCCACGAACCTGACAGTCCCATTATAAAACCAAGCCCTCCCAGACCAATTGAAAAGCCGCCGCCGACATCAGTTGCGACAACGGATAATCCGATGTGCCATCCCGAAATGCTTTTGTCACTGATAAAATAATCCTGCGTACTTTTGTTCTTCTTCAGAAAATAATAACCTATGCCCAGCAATGCAATCATATAGGCAACAAAAATTCCCAGATCTATTATGTGCATGTATTAAACTTTAATTTTAATTAATTAAAAAACCAATTGAAATCAGGATCAGATTTTAAGATGAAATGCTTTCTATAAGCAATACTACTGAGATTTATCAGTTATTTATCTGATAATCTTTTTAAAAGAATAGTCCGGTTTAAATAAATTGTTTATACCCGGACTCCTTCAGATGGGATTAAATAATGATTTCTAATTATGAATTACAACTGGAATTATTAATAAACAAGAACTTTGATATTAAAATAAAGAATAAATTTACAAAAACCTGAATGAACTTGCAAGTTTTCACTTGAATAAAATTTTAAATCATTAGGACAATGCTTTCAAAATAGTATTTAATTAATATTTATTGAACAAGCGGTAAACTTAAATTATCTGATACCACTATCATTTCTTATTTTTCTTAGAAGACTTTGCGATCTTATTATATTCGAGAGCAAGATCGATCCAGTATTGAAGATGTTTTTTAGTCTTAAGCGCATCCGTATCCACAAAGACAAATCCTTTCATCACTTTCCCTGTAAAATCCATTGGTCTGCATCCTTCTTTTTTCAATGCCTCATCATACTTTTCCGGATCAAGGCGTACCATAAGTCTGTCTTTCTCTACACCTATGCACATCTTATCATTTACCATAAAGCATAATCCGCCGAACATCTTTTTTTCTTCAATATTCTGATGACTAAGCGAAATAATTTCTCTAACTCTGTCAGCTGCTTTTTCGTCGTAAGCCATTAATGTAGTTATTCAATTTTATAAAATTTTTAATACCAATAAGCTAATCAACCAATTGACTTAATTAACTAATTAACCAATCATTATTTCAGCAGGATCATCCTTTTTGTATCGCTGAAATTTTCTGTCGCCAGTGTATAAAAATAAATCCCGCTCGGATAATTACTTCCGTCAAATTCCGTTTCATAAATTCCCGGAGAAAGCTTTTCATTTACAAGTACAGCAATATCTTTTCCCAGAGCATCATATACTTTTAAAGAGACCAACCCGAATTCCGAAATCCCAAATCCCAAATGTGTTACAGGATTAAACGGGTTAGGATAGTTTTGATATAGACTATACTTATCAGCAATTGAATTATTAATAACAACAGGAGAAGGCGTTCCAAGCTGAACGACCCAAAGTCCGTCTTCTTTGTTTGAACCTATGATTTTTTTTGAAGGGAACATGTAAACTCCCCAGCAGCCGGTGAAAGCATTATTGTTATTCAAAGGGAAAGTATCATACCATGCAATCTCAACCGGATCGACAGGGTTTGAAATATCCAGAACTCTGATACCTGCGGATCTGTGCGCAATGACAGCAGTGTCTCCGTAAATTTCTATATTATGAACCTGTGAAGCCGTAATATTAGTGGGCCGCCAGTCTCTTACAAAAGTAATATTATTTAAATCCTGAATGTCATAGATCTTTAATGTGCCGGCTGTAGGTGTAGAAGTTTCATCGGTTGTATAAATATACTTTCTGTCTTTAGTCAAAGCGGAATTGTGGGTTGCATTATGCGGAGGAGTTGTAAAAGAATTTAAAAAAACCGGCTGGTCTTTATTTACAGCATTTATTATTCTTATGCCGTTACTGAGACATGCAGCCCATATGGTGTCATTAATTACTCTGCAGTCATGAACGTAATGTGTATTCAATGAACCTCTGACTACAGGCAGCTCAGGATTTATGCTTAAGTCTAAGATGGTTATTCCCTGCCCGAAAGATGCATTCGCTCCGTTCAAATATAAATATGAACCTGACACTGAAATAGTATGAGTTGTAATATGATTAGGAAGAATAAATCTGTTTACACGGTGAACTGAATCCGGAAGATACCGCAGATCAAATATTTCAATCCCGCTGTTCGCCTGCTCGGTAACAACATATGCATAATGAGAATACACCGTGATCTCTCTCCAGTGATTACCGCTTCCTGAAACCGGAGCAGGAGCAAAGTCAACTTCGTGAATGTTTGCTGAATTTGTAATATCAATGAAGGCGGTTCCGAGATGAGTACCAAGTATCGCGTATTCATTACCTGCTGAATCAACATATCCCCAGCAGCCTGAATAAGTATCATTAGTAATATGCTGATTCAGATTTGCAAGGAACTGCATGTTGTGATTCGGCAGCTGCGCATGCGATATTTCCTGAGAAAAATAAATTGACAGAAATATTATAAATATTTTTTTCATTTTAATAATATCATTCGTTTAGTTTCACTAAAATTTCCCGTTTCTAATTTATAAAAATATACTCCGTTTGCAAAACTGCTGCCGTCAAAATCAACTTCATAATTTCCCTGCGAAAGAGCTTCATTGACTAATGTCATAACTTCTTTTCCCAATACATCAAATACAACTAACTTCACGTCTTGCGTTCTGCTTCTTTCGCCCCGCGGTATTTCATATTTAATTTTCGTCACCGGATTGAACGGATTCGGATAGTTCTGATGTAAGAAGAAACTTTGAACTTCAGTATTTAAATTTTCAATAAAAGTAGGATCATGAATTATTCTGTGAACATATAATCCCGTCTGCATGTCGGATGAAATGATCTTACCTGAGTTAAAAAAAGGATAACAGCTCCAGTTTCCGGCAATTATACCCGCATTTGAATTCGGATATGTATCATGAAAAGCAAATTCGACAGGATTGTTTGGATTTCGGAGATCAAGTAATCTGAGCCCGGCAGTGTGATGAGATATGTAGAGAACATCACTTTTAACAAAAGGATTATGAGCAATGGAAGTCAGATCGCCCGGCGGACGATAAGTTGTGACTAATTCAATATTAGTTAAATCCTCAATATTCCAGATTGCAATAATTCCCGGCGGACCTCTGCTTTCATCAGCAGTAATTAAATATTTTCCGTTATCAGACAGCCAACAACTGTGAGGAAGAGAATATCCCGGAAGATTATTCATTTCAGCAATTTCAGTTATGCTGTCTTTGTTGCCTGCATCAAGAATGACAAATTTGTTTATTCCGGTAACGGCAGCATACACCGTATCATTTTTTACATAGCAATCGTGAACAAATCCTCTAAGATACTCTCCTCTTTTTACCGGATTCTCCGGATCAGTAATATCAATTATTGTAAGTCCATTTGCTGCATTCACATTTCCGCCACATAGATACAGAAAATTTTTTTCCTGAAATATAGTATGAGCATTTCTAAAATCTCCATAAGTCCAGTTTTTAACATGGTGAACTGAATCGGGAAGATAACTCATATCAATGATCTGTAATGCAGTCCAATTTGTCATCCCGTAACTATCGGATGAAATATAAGCATAGTTTAAATAAGTTTTACATTCCCTGTTGACAATATGATTGGCAGGAACAAAATCACATTCATATACATTTGAGCTGTCCGAGATATCTATAAAAGAAGTACCTGTAACACAGGCTAATATTGCATATTCTCTCCCGGTCTGTGAAGTCCAGCCCCAGATCGAAGAATACTTTGAATTAATTTCAGTAGGCGGTTGATTTGGCCTGACATCAAACTGATTCAGCAGTTCTAAGTTTGAAATTAACTGAGCAAATATAATTTCTTTTCCAATGCCGATAAATATAATTATTGCTAATATATTTTTAAAAAGTATTTTCATTTACCCGAAATCTTTTGTCTGTCATGTTTAAAAAATTTTAAAACATATGTTAAATTCAAAAGGGGTCACCTGAACCACCCTTATCAATTTCTATAAAGATATAAATCATCCGGAGTTAATGATAATATTTTTTAACTATTAACTATTTTCTATTAACTATTAACTACTTCAATAATATCATTCGCTTAGTTTCACTAAAATTATTTGTTATTAATTTATATAAATAAATTCCGCTTGACAGTTGAAAACCGGCAGTTGAAAACTGATAGTTATAGCTTCCGCGATTTTGTTTTTCATTAACTAAAGTTGCAATTTCATTTCCAAGTATATCATATATTTTTAAAGTTACAAAACTATTTTCGGGTAATGAATAACGGATAACGGTTGAAGGATTGAAAGGATTCGGATAATTCTGATAAAGGTAAAAATGTTTGGGGATCAAGTCCGGACTGATGTGAGATCCTGTCAGACCTCCGGTCCCGGTTGAAAGGATAGTTCCGCTTGTTCCGCAGACAAATCCCTGAGCGGAATTAACAAAAAATATTCGAGTAAGATAAAAATTTGTTTTTGGAATTTGCTTACTCCAGTTATTACCTGCATCAGTTGTCTTTAAAATCAAGCCGAGACCGCCGCCGCCGCCGCAACTATATCCTGTTAGATTATCTGTAAACATTATTGATGCTAATGACTCACCGGTTACCTGCCTTACGATATTCCAGTCTTCACCAGCGTCACTTGCTTTAAGAATTATGTTTGATCCCGAAGCATAGCCGTTCTGAAGATCCGTAAAGTATATTGAGTACAGGTCTCGGGTTGTTCCTGAAGCTGTTGTGTGCCAGTTCGTACCGCCGTTTGCGCTCTTTAAAATCATTCCTCCATTTCCGGCACAAAAAATAGTGCTTTCATCCGTCATTATTATAGAATTCAATAAACCGGTATATCCTGTCGCGGAGGTCTGAAACCACTGAGTCCCGCCGTTATCAGACCTGTATACTCTCCCATTTGCTGTAGAAACGTAGCCTGTGCTGTTATTAATAAAATCGACTGAAGTAAGTGACACTCCATTGACAACAGTATGACCTGACCAACTGCTTCCGCCATCATTCGTAATAAAAACTTTTCCGCTGCTGTTTGTGACAAACCCATTCATGTTATCAGAAAAATCAACTTCAGTATTAGAATAATTATATCCGGAATTTACAGTTGTCCATACACTGCCTCCGTCTGTCGTTTTCATGATACTATAACTGTAAGGAAAGTTCGAGCATGCAACAATACCGGTAAGAGAATTTAGAAAATAAACTGACTGAAAATCATTTCTTGTTGAATAAGACTGCATGCTGCTCCAGGAAATCCCGCCATTAATAGTTTTATAAAACTGTCCGTCTGATCCTGCAGATATTCCAATATCTGAATTCAGGAAATTCAGTGTTTTTAATCCTAAACCGGGCAAAGAAGTAAGTGACCATGTGACCCCGCCGTTAGTGGTTTTTCTTACTTTGTCTCCACCGGTAATGATCCCGGTAGTTGCATCGAAAAAATGAATTGCAGTAAATCCGGTATTATCTCCTGTGTATAACCCTGTCCAGTTTGCACCGGCATCAGTAGATTTGAATACAATGCTTCCCGAGACCAGGACATACCATGTGTTAACATCAGGAAAAGAAACATCAATAAAAGAAGCTGAAGTAAAATTGTAGGAAAGCCATGACCAGCCTCCTCCGTTTGTTGTTCTTAGTATTATTCTGTTGTCCGCTAAGACAAATCCCGTATCATTATTCAGAAATGAAACTTTCCTTAGATTTATTCCAAGCTGTGAGTTCATACTGACCCAGGTATTCCCTCCGTCCATAGTTTTTTTTATCCTTCCCGCGTTACCTGCGACATAGCCTGTATTCTGATCAGTAAAATGCATCGATCTGAAACTGCTGGCAATACTTGAATCTACAGTAAACCAGCTTGCCCCGCTGTTAGTTGTTTTTTTAATAATGCTTCCTCCCCCATCACCACCTGCTACCAAACCAGTCTGACTGTTTACAAAATAGATTGAGTACAAAATATCTTTAGTCCCGGTCCAGATGACTTCCCAGTTTGACCCTCCGTTGGTTGTCTTTACAACTATTCCTCCGTCACCGGCAGCAAAACCCACATCAGGAGTTACAAACTGAGCCGAACGTAATTCCTGTCCCTGAGGATAGGGGTGCATCCAGTTCCATCCGGATTGTGAATATAAACTACATGATGTAAGAAAAGTCAGCAGAAATATTAAAATTGGTTTATTCATAACATTATCAATTATTAATTATCAATTATCTATTATCAATTATTTCAAAAACATAATACTCTTCGTCTCAACAAAACTACCGCTTCCATTACCCGCAACTTGCCACTCACAACAAACTATTAACTACTAACTATTTCAGCAGCACTAAGGTAAATTTTATATAAAGTCATTTTAATAAAATCATTCGTTTAGTTTCACTAAAATTATTCACAGTTAATTTATAAAAATAAACTCCGCTCGCATAATTGCTTCCATCAAACTTATACTTATAACTTCCCGGTGAAAGTTTTTCATTTACTAAAGTTACAATTTCAGATCCGGATATATTAAATATTTTTAATGAAACAATTCCCAAATCCGATATTGCAAATTCCAGATTCGTCACGGGATTAAATGGATTGGGATAGTTCTGACTTAAAGAATATGTAAATGGTATCTCTGATCCAATAGGTGTAATACCTGTCATTGTATGTAGTCTGTCGAAGTATATTCCTGTGTTAGATCCGTCTGCTCCGACCCATAAAGCGCCTGCATCTCCTGCCGCATCGTAATATTCAATTAATGTCGGGATGTATTCTCTTGCTGAATATAAAGGAGGATGATCACTGAAATGAACCGGCGCTGCAAAGTTAAGCGGATCGGTATTCAGAGCTGAGGTATAATACATTTTATCTGAACTGTTAGTGGGAGGACCGGCCTGCATACTATCGGAATAATATATTAAACCGACTCCTCCGGGACTTAAGGAAGAATATTTTGCATCAAACCAGAATTCATCCCTTCCGGGCATTGAACCAATTGTGAACGGTGAGCCATATCCAGTGCCCCCATCTGAACTGTAAATGCATTTGATATCCATATTTCCGGGAGCCCCTTCAGAATAAAACAGCCAGGTATTCCCTCCGTATCGTACTGTCTCAAACTGATCCTTTGGAATTCCTGCAGGTACTGGAGATGTGAATGAACCTGCAACCGTGAGTGTTCCCGGAGCAGACTCACGATATCGCACATTTCTGATTACTGAGCTAACTGTATCTGTAAACGGTCCGCCGTAATAATTAATAACCGCTGTATCACCTGTTGCCGACATTGATATTCCTGGTCTGGCTGCACTAGACGAAAGAAATATTGCTCCACCCCAGCTTACGCCTCCGTTTGCAGAGCCAAAAATTCTTACTTGATTATTGGTGTATAGATCTATTATAAGATAGAGACTTCCGGTTGATGAACTGGTAACATCAAAATCTCTGATATTAGTATAATTTGTAAAAAGATTCAAACTGCCGTTAACTACGTTAAGCGAGTATACAAAACCATTTACCAGATAAAAGCAATACAATGAGTCCGGACCGGCGCTGATCATTTTGGTTTTGGAAATGACAACTGCTGGACTTATTCCTATTTCCTGCATCCAGGTTGCTCCGTTATTGGTTGATGTCAAAATCACCAAACCTTCGTCTGCTCCGGGAAGAGAAATGTTTGTGTCGGGTATCGAGACATAAATCTTTCCGGTAGAATTTCTATAAACGCCGGAAGGTCTTCCGAATGGTTCACTGCCGGTGACAAGATAATCAGTTCCCCATTCTACGTTACTTTGAAATGGAACAGGCGGATCGTACAGATTTACTTTTTGTTCCTGCGCTGAAATTGTAATTGTTACAAAGAAACAGATGCACACAAATAGAAAAATTGTTTTCATAACTTTACTCCTTTTTTAATAGTTAATTTTATAGTTAATAGTTAATAGTTAATAGTTAATAGTTAATTGATAATTGATAATTGATAATTGATAATTGATAATTGATAATTGATAATTGATAATTGTTAATTGTATGTTAACTATTTCTAACTATTTCAAAAGCATCATCCGCTTCGTCTCAACAAAACTCCCGGCTTCAAATCTATAAAAATAAATCCCGCTGGATAAATGAAGTTTGACAGTAGAAAACTGTATGTTATAATTTCCTCTGCCCTGCTTTTCATTTACCAGTGCAGCAATTTCATTTCCTTTTACATCATATACTTTCAGAGTTACAAAACTATTTTCGGATAACGAATATTGAATAGTTGTATTCGGATTAAACGGATTTGGAAAATTCTGAGATAATGAAAAACTTTCCGGCATTAATGTTTCTTCTAATTCAGCGTTAACAAGCAGTCCTTCCCATACTTTATAAACTCTTTTGTCAGTCGCAACAATTATTGTATCTCCTGATCCAATATCCTTTGAAATACCTATGACTTTTTTTGAAGGCGTGAATGAATTGTTATAAGGCGAAAAAGTTAACCCGGCATTTACGGATTTCCAAACTCCGCTGTTATCAGAACCGGCGTACCAGATGGTGTGATTCTCAGGATCTATTTCAATGCAGGTTATATTAAAAGGGTTTGAAAGCGGAAGCCAGTTATTTGTAATACCGCCGTTGTTGCAATAAATTTTATTATCATAAGATACAGCGTGTATCCAAAGATCACCTTCATCAAACACGATCATCTTAAAAGGAGGCAGGTCAGTGCGCACCTGAAAATCATAACCCTCCGGTTGTGCTGTAAGCAAGATGTTCATATGTAGAAGTAAAGACAACATTATCATTCCAGGTCATTGATTTCAGAAATCCATAGCCCGGACCTATATTCGGACTTATAGGTTTCATTCCCTGCAGTGTATCCGTTACAAACCAGTTCAGTCCTCCGTCAGTACTTTTAAAAATTCTCGGCTGTTCATAATAAACGTTATTGAAATAATTATGAGCCATATATATTACCTGTGAATTTGTTTTGGAAATGTCAAACCCTCTGCACTGCTGGATTGTATCCGTTCCTTTGAAAGGGAGTTCAGCAGAAGTCATACCGCCGTTGAAAGTAATTTTTGTATAATCTCCTGAAGAGAAAGGCGAAGTGCATTCAAAAAGTCCGTTAAACAATGCGACAGAAGGGTCGGTCTTTGCAACTGCAAGGTAATCAATGGGATAACATTTATTCTGTGCGGCGCAGCATAAAGAGTTCAGGAATTCCGCATTGCCCCAGCTTAGTCTGTCATTATTCAGAACGAGAAAATTACCGCCGGATATCTGTGAGCCGTTTTGAATTGTCCCCTGCTGAAGATAAACTAATTTTTGATTTGTTCCTTCAATATCGAATGTATGGAAAGATCTAATTCCGTATTGCGTAGTGTCGTACAAAATACTGGATCCCTGCTGAGCTGAACATATGTAAGATACAAGTAAGGTAAACAGTAAGAACATTTTTTTCATAATATAGAATTAAATGTTTATAAAATTTTAAACCTATTCTGAAATGAATTATCTGAATTTACCCGAAATATCTTATAAATAAAATCAGTTTATTTATTAAAATTTATTTCAATAAAATCATACTCTTAGTCTCAACAAACTCACCCGCCTGAAGCCTGTAAAAATAAACTCCGCTTGGTAAACCTTCTCCATAAAAATCAACTAAATAGCTTCCCGTGTTTTGCTTTTCATTAACTAAAGTTACAATCTCTTTTCCAAGAGCATCAAAAACTTTCAGGTTCACATTACGATTTCCGGTTATGGAATATCTGATAACAGTATTGGGATTAAAGGGATTGGGGTAATTTTGCGACAATGAAAAATTTCGGGGATAATATCACCGGATCCTGAAATTCCGGTATTATACACCTGAACGGATTTACCATACAAACTGCTGTTTCCGGAAGAATCTTTATTATATATTACCCAGATCAAAAAATTATAATTGCGATAAAACAAACCGTTGTTTATAGTCATCGTTGTGTTACCGACATTACCGTTCAGCATTACTGTATCCTTTGGAAGGTAAAGGCTTTTAAAAATTATTCTGTCCTGATTCAGATAGTGTTCCCTGTAAGCAATGGCATCGGAATAAAGAAATCCGTTAAGTGTCACCCGGTTATTAAAGAATCTTACCAGCGAAGTATTGTCAGCGCTGTCGTTTGCTTCCGGAATAGTGTAAAGCGAATTATTAAAAAAAGAATAAATATTCCACTTGCCGGAAAAATCAGATTCGAAAGACGGCTCATCTTCAATGTATGAAAGAATATAGCCTCTGTTCCGGTTGTCACCATTGCCGGCAATTACTTCAGGTTCACTCCATAAATTGCTGTTGTAAAGGTTTCTTTTCAATACCGAGTATGAACTGTTGGAATTCCTTCTCTGATAAGTCACCTGCTTTTTTACATTTTCAATTTTGTCAGAGATTTGCGGAGCATTACAGTATGATGTATCCTGTGAAGTGAGATTATAAAAATAACTGACACTTCCAGTTCTCGCCTGTATCTCCTTATAAATTATTTCCCCCGAAGATTCAAATACTACGGAATAATTTATGCTGTCAGTTGCTACTGCAATGGGATTGTGACAATCAGCAGAAGAATCTATTATGAAAGGTTCATGCCATCCAATATCTGCGGAATAAAAAGCCCCAGCAATATGAGAACCTGAAATTCTTTTAGTCTCCCAGACAGCAAAGGCGTGATCATACAGACCGGTATAAAATAAATTTCCTATACACAGGTAAGGATTTGTATCTTCAAATTCTCCGCTTGAAATGTAAACAGGATCGCCTGTCAGGCCGCCTGTGTCCACTTTAACAATTGTTATTCTTGAAACAGAATCAGAACCTGACATTCTTCTTTCAAATATCATAGTTTCGATATTATAGGTATAGTGATAAGGATTATTTACCCGCATAAACTGAGGATTGGTATCGAAAAAATTTTCCGTTAACCGCTTCTCAGCTCTCCAGTGATAATTAGACTGGGAATAAACAGATTGGGGATCACCTGAATAGATCAGGACTGCCAGTAAAAAATAAATCAATGTTCGCATAATGAATTTTTATTTTAATAAAATCATTCTTTTAGTTTCAGCAAAATCACCCGCCTCCAGTCTGTAAAAATAAACACCGCTCGGCAAACCTTCTCCGTTAAAATTAACTGCATAACTTCCGGCATTTTGCTTTTCATTAACCAAAGTTATAATCTCTTTTCCTAAGTTGTCATAAACAACAAGCCTTACAACTGACGCAGTACCTCTTACATCTGCCGGAATGGAGTAACGAATAACTGTATTTGGATTGAACGGGTTCGGATAATTTTGTGATAAATGAAAATCTTTTTGGAACAGACTTGTATTTCCGTTGCTGACTGATACAGTTCCGCCGTTTAGAATTTTCCCTATAACATTATTTCCTGCCATGTAACCGATATGTTCAGTTGGGAAAAAAATATTAACGTCAGTAGTATACGGATAAATGACATTTCTCCATGTGTTTCCGTTATCCGCAGACTTTAATCCGTTATTTCCATACTGAGCTGTTATAATATTATTCCCTGTTCTTTGTAATTTAAATCCTGATCCTGAATATATATTTCTAACAAGTGATTGATTCCAGGTTACTCCTGCATTTGTAGTACTGTATATTGCAAAACAATAACCGGTTTGTGAGCATTGATATCTTATACTCATGAATCCGGTATTTTCATCATTGAACAGGATGTTTAATAAAGTCTGGCCATTCCAGGGTAAAGTTGAATTGACATTCCATGAGATACCGCTGTCGGTGGTTTTATAAAGCGAGTTGTCTGAACCGCTGATTGCATAACCGGTATTTGCATTTACAAAAGAAACATCTTTAACATTTTGTAACGCGGTTACTAAAGTCCAGGAGTTTCCGTTATTTGATGTTCTGTAAAATGAATTTGAATTATATTTAAAAATAAACCCGGTGCTATTATTTACAAAAATGGTATTTGTATAATCAAAACTATCCGGCGTACTTATAAATGTCCAGTTATTCCCGAAATCGTCTGAGCGGGCGAAATATCCATTGGAACAGGCTGCATACAAATTTAAATTATCTGGAGATTGAAGATGCAGAATTCTTATCGAATCAAGATTTAAAACAATATCCCAGGTGCTGCCTCCATTTTCCGTTTTCAGAATCTTGTTCCCGGAAACTATACCGGAATTTTCATTTCGGAAAAAAATGCTCCTGATATCTTCGATCATTGAATGATTTTTTAAAAACCAGTTCACTCCCTTATCATCTGATGCGGAAATGAATCCTGCGCCTCCAACAGAAAAAAGATTATTCTGAGTGAACTCAATTATATTTGATGGCTTTAGAACAGACTGAACTGCATTGTACCAGTTTACACCTCCATCAGTAGTCTTCTTTAATGAGTATGCAAAACCGTATGGATATGAATTACTTGTAAAACCGGTCATACTATTTTCAAAATATAATAAAGGAGATTCGCTCTGTCCTGAAATACCAAGCGCTGTCCAGCCTGATCCTCCGTTCGTACTCCTGTAAGTTCTTGAAGAATCATTAATGATGTATAGCTGACTGGAATCAATATAACTAAAATTTAAAGCATGAAGAGATGAATTTAAACTCCAGCTTATTCCCCCGTCAGAGGTCATATAAAGATTTCTTCCGCCCGGAGGACTTGCAATTCCGGCAACGCTTCCAAATTTTTCATTGTAAAATTTTACAACAAGGATATTGTTGGATACGAAATCGTATAATTCTAACCAGTTGTTCCCTGTATTCGTGGTTTTATAGAGTTTGCTTCCACCAATGAAGTAACCGGTATTTTCATTTATGAAATTACAGTCCCATAAAACCTGAAACTGACCTGTAGTTGCTGAGATGAACCAGTTATGTCCTCCGTTTGTAGTTTTAAAAATTCTGTTTTCATCTGCAGACCCGACGCTTATAAAACCGGTTGATTCATTGACAAATTTCATCCAGTCATTTCCGGATCTCAATTGATTAAGCAAGCATGTATTACTCCAGGTATTTCCGCCGTCAGTAGTTTTATAAACTGAGAATGTTATAGTTGCGATATATCCGGTATTGTCATTTATAAATTCTGCATTAATAATGTTTTCACCAGTTGGTAATGGATTTAAATAGATCCATTGACTAAAGAGAAGGGTATTAAAAAATATGATATTAACAAAAATAAAAATTAATCTACCGGCTTTCATAAATTTAGGCTAAATGGTTATTTGATCAAAATCATTCTTTTTGTTTCTGAAAAATCACCTGCTTCAAGTCTGTAAAAATATATACCGCTCGGCAAACCTTCTCCGTTAAAATTAACTGAATAGCTTCCTGCATGTTGCTTTTCATTTACTAAGGTCTGTATTTCTTTTCCAAGATTATTATAAACAGAAAGCTTCACTTTATTGCCGCCTGACGGAATGGAATAATGAATAACTGTTACAGGATTGAATGGATTCGGATAGTTTTGTGACAAAGAATATTTATCGGGAATTGAATTTCCTGTCTGAAGTACTGATGTCATTGTAGTATCGCCGTAAAGAATGCCGTTTATATAACAGCCGCGGAGAGTATATTCTGTCGGAAACGGATCACCTTCACTAATAAAATACATTCCAATATTCTTTGCATAATTTCTTGCAGATGCTGTCAGCACAAGCAGAGGATTGAAGTTTTTTTGAAATGAATTACCGAATATCTGAACAATGCCGGTATCCGCGCAAACTCTGCGCACCGATGAGCAGAAATTAGTTGAATCGCCTTTCTTTGAATACAAACTATCAACTAAAATTTCTCCCTGATGATAAAAGCATCCTCCGCCTGCAGATAATGAATATATTTTTCCAGATGCTGAATCCATTCGCAGCCATTGGGGAAGACCGGGAAAATTACATAAATAATATTTTCTTAAGCCAATCAGAGTATCTTTTGTAACATATACATTCACTATACCTCCTCCCGGAGGATTACCGTTATATGTCCAGTTGTACGACCAGACATTTCCAATTTTCAAAGGGAAAAAATCTGAAACATTAATGAAAGAAGTATCTCCATAAACCGCTCCGTTTATAACACATCCTTTAAGAAAATAACCCGAACCTGCGCCGAGTTCACAGCTTGTGATCTCGGAAAATCCTATTCCTTCCGCAAGATTGTAATGGTATGCCACCAGCCCCTGACCTGTGCATTGAAATTGCTTTATGTTTCTCAGAGCTCCCAGAAAATTTTCCTGCTGAATGAAATCATAAATACCATTCGGCATTACTGATGTTAATCTGTTACAGTTAAATCTGTTTCCCGTATTTGCCATCAGACTATCAATAAGTAATTCACTGTTTGAAACGGAATCATACACATAGACATTCATGGAATTTGAATCTATTCTCTGAAGATTCAAAAAAGGATTTGCTCTCAGATCGTTTTCATTCCACCAGCCTGAAAATCTGTAATATTGTTTTCCGTTTGGTTTAGTTTCCAGTCCCGAGATGTAAACTTTATTGATTTGCTGAAATACCTGCGGGTAACAGCCTAACCTTAATTCATATTTGTAAAAAATATAAACATTGCCGGCATTCAACGGATAATACTTTGCTGCGGCAGTATCCCATGCATTTGAATTTACAGACTGCAATAGAATTAAAAAATTAACGACGAAGAAAATATTTGTCTTCATGATAATTAATTTTATTTTAAAAAAATCATTCGTTTCATTTCAAGTAAATTACCGGGAAGATTGAACGTGGTATCAGGTTTAAAAATATATAAATATTTAACGGAGCCGGTGTCCCGGGAAAATGGATTAGAAGTAGTAAAAAGAAGTATGGTAATTGGAAATATGAATGTATAAGTTTTCACATTTAAGCTACCTATTTAATTGATTTAATTTAGACAATCAAAATATAATAAACAGTAGAAATTTAGTCACAACAGAATTATAATATTGAACAGTCATTAATTGCACTTGATGCTTGAAGAAGAAATTTTATATCGTAAATATTTGTGAAATAGATTATTTGTAATACGCTCGAGTTCAGGAGGAAAAGGTAAATTGCCAGCAGAATAAATTATCCGATAAAGAGTTCATGTTATATAATAATAGTTAAGTAATGGGACGGATAAATAAATTGTCTTTAACATCACTTAGTATTGAAAAATTCTGATATTTAATATTTATTAGTTCAATCCTCTGAAACAAAACTCTTATAAAGATCCTCCGGTAAAATATTCTTCCAGTTGCTGAAAAATACCGGCGATAAAATAATTATTACTATGTATCCGTAAAGCGTCAGAAGAAATGTCAGAAAAGTGTAAGTGCCAAAATTAAAAAATATCCCATCCACCATATCAATAACGCCGATTGCTAACGGCCAGACATAATAGCTGTTTTGCGGTGTCCTTTTTTTAACACTTCCTGTTTCTTTCATCTTTCCCAGTACGTTAATTTCATTTGATACTAAATCCGAATGTAAAATTTTTATTACGCATCCCTGTGATTTTCCGATATGATCAAATGTCAATGAATAGTTAGATCTATCTGCCTGCGTTATTTTGAAATCGTTAGACGGATCACTCTGCATGATGATTTCAATATTGTATATCTTACAATCATTTTTGAATTCAATTCTCGGCGCATCGTTAAAATCTGTATCACTTTTGCTGATTGTTTTCCTGCCGCCGTTCCAGAATGCAATATGCGTTACTGTAAGTGCATCGACCTCATGGTTTCCGGAAATGATTTTTAACTTTTTTTTATCGGCTGAAAGTTTGTTCGTCAGATTAAAACCTGTAATGCAGAAAAAAGTATTTCTTTTATAGTACCATTTGTAATATATAAGCAGTCCAAGACCAATCCCGATAAATATTACAATAATCTCCGTTTGATTTTCAGATATCCAGTTCATGTTTCATAAATCGAATTAGTTATTATATTTTTTTATTTGTTTTACTCTTGTTCTCTATCTCCCGATTGATGATGTATTTATTCTTACTTACCTAACCGGGAGTTTGAGAAGGAGAAAAATATTATTAACATTTACAATCCTTTTTTCTGACATGACATTGTAATTCAGTATTGATTGATTCCCGACAGTCAAAAGACAACTTTATTTAATTAGATTTATACCGGCTATGATAATTCATCCGGGTTCATTTTATTCAGTGAAAATTTAATTTACTTTTTCAAAGGATACTTATAAGATTTCCACATGAAAAAAAGTCCGACTATAGGCAATATAATATCAATCGGAAGTACAAGACCAACATTTCCGGGTGAGAAATTATTATCCCGAATCATATAATAAATATGACCACCTGCCGCTCCGAGAGAAAATACAACAGGCGGAATCATTGTGGCTGCTCTGAACGGGAAAGAAGATTTATATGCAAGCATTCCGGCTATTCCGATACCCAGACTCGCATAGCCGACTTCCGCCTGAAACGGACTCTGCGCCCATCCGATGAATTCCGCTGAAATGTCTCCGAAGAAAACATGAAAGACAAAATTTATGAGATTATTTATCCCGACTGCAAAAAGCAGGTAATATGAAAAGTATTTGTCATACACAATTTCCTTTGGAACCGGCTTCGGCTGTCTGCTGATTGATATGAACGCTGTGATCAGCCCGATCAGAAAACATACAACAAAATAATTACCTACTATGAATTCGATAATTGATTTCATTTTAAAATTAGTTTTTAAAGTTGTTAGCTTAAATATCATAATTTAAGCATTAATTTTCTATATTGTATTTTCGCTCACAGGTTTATTTTCAAATAGTCTTTTAAGACTTTTACAATCAATATAAGTTATACACACTTTTTTTATACAGTTAGATTTTAATTAAATCTTGAAATATAAAGACGAATAAGAATTTTCAATCTTTAAATAAAATAAATTTAAACTTAGAAGATGAAAATTTATTTTATCCCTATGAGAGAATTAACTAGTAATATTTAAATTCTAAAATTAGATAAAAATTATCCGCAGCAGAATAATTTATTTTTGCATGGGCAACAAGTTCAAAATTTATCGACTCAAAATTTTCTCAGATTAAAATTCCAATACTTTGAACAAAGATTATTTCAAACTGCTCTGAAATAATTTTTGTTTTCGGACAGTCTGGGAGATTGGGAACGAGGATTTAAAAATGTGTTTCCTTTTAAAAGATTCCCGACAGAAGCACCAGGGACTGAAATGAAAGTTCCAAAGTGAAATTAACAATTACTTTTTTTTATGAATCCGGATAAGTATTTTTGTGAAATTTATTTTAAATTTTTTCAAAAGAGAATTTAATTTATTTCTCTTGAGATAACTGCTATGACAAGAAGACAATTAAGAAATACAATATTTTTCATTACTTTACTGTATTCACTTGCGCTTTTAACCGGGGTCACACTTTATTTTTCCGATACAACGGATAAAAGAACCAACTTTGCTATATTCAAGGATCTGATCCCATTTATGATCGCTATCCCGATAGCGTACTTAGGTTATTGCTTTCAGAGGCGCGCAAATTATTTACTGGCATTGAGACCGTTATGGTCAAATCTGATTATATCTGTAAATAAAGCAATTCAGTTTACGCACGATACTAATACAAACAGGAAAGATTACGCTGATACGCTTAATCTGCTCAGCGCATCAATAGATGAGGTTCGCGGCGTTTACAGAAATTTGAAAACAGATACAGACGGCATTGGTTTTTATCCGTTTGAATCGCTGAAGTCAATACATAAAATTGTTTCAGAACTGGGTTACGGAAATACTGACACAGCAAAATCCGCCGAAGCAAGAAAACATATCAAGCATCACTGGAAAAATCTGAGGCAGACTTTTCTGCTTGAATTCGACCGTCCGGAGCCGACGATCTTTGACAGTCCGTATATTTCCGATAAAAAGAAATCCATTCTGCGCAGATCCGAAACTGATTAGTAATTTTGTCATGTGATTTTATAATTACTTGAAAATAAATAAAACTAATCTTCAATAAACTGCTGCACCTCTGACTGAATAATTCTGTAATTCATATTATCTGAATACAGGATTTATTAATTTTAAAAAATAATTCTGAATTGATTTGACAAAAGGCGATGTAAAAATCAAAACTCCCGATCAGCGGTTAAGAGTATTTGTAAGTTCAACTTTAAGAGAACTTGCTGACGAAAGGAAAGCCGCCCGCGCTGCAATAGAATCCATACAACTTATTCCGGTAATGTTTGAGCTCGGCGCAAGACCTCACCCGCCAAAGGATCTTTACCAGGCGTATCTCGATCAGAGTCATATTTTTATCGGAATATACTGGCAGAGTTACGGATGGATCGCTGAGAATGAAACTATATCCGGGCTTGAGGATGAACTGCTTCTTTCCGATAAATTCCCGCGGCTGATATATGTAAAAGAGCCGGCGCCTGACAGAGAGAAGAAACTTGATACGATGCTTGACCATATTCGCTCTCACGGAAATGTATCTTACAAATCTTTTTCTTCAACTGAAGAGTTATTAAAGTATATAGAAATTGATCTTGTGATCCTGATCAGCGAAAGATTTTTTACTCATTCTGAAGCAAAGCTTAAAAGTAAGAACACTATATATAATAATTTTCCGGCTCATCTGCCATTTCTTATCGGGAGGGAAAAGGAGATCTCGGAGATCAGCGATCTCATACTTAACAGAAGTTCTCAGCTTATTACGATTACAGGTCCGGGCGGTATTGGAAAGACAAGACTTTCTATCGCAGTCAGTAAATCGCTTGAATACTATTTTGAGGACGGTTTATACTTCGCTGATTTTTCAAGCGTTAAAGATGAGAATATTATCATTAGTGAAATAGCAAAACTATTCGGAATATCAGCCGGCGCTTCAGCGGATATGACAAAGCAGATCATTGAATTTGTCTGCGATAAAAAAATACTTCTGATTATAGATAACTTCGAGCAGCTGTCAAAATCCGCATCAAAGATCTCAGAACTTATAACAAAATGTCCCAATCTTATAATCATTGTAACGAGCAGAAATCCTCTGGAGCTTTCAATGGAAACGGAATACAACATTGACGCGCTTTCGCTGCCTGATAAGAAACAGGAAATAAGCGATATTGAAATGTCACCTGCTGTAATTCTTTTTGCAAACAGAGCCAGGTGGGCGTATAAGAAATTTGAGCTGAATGAAGAAAATATATATATTGTCTCTGATATATGCCGGCTGCTCGGTGGAATACCGCTTGCTATTGAGTTGGCTGCAGCTAAGGTAAAAATGTTTTCACTGAATACCATCAGGGAGAAACTGACAGAGAAACTGGATCTTCTGTCAGGGGGTCTGAAGGATGTACCCGCCAGACATAAGACGATGAAGGCGGCGATCGAATGGAGTTATGAACTTCTGAATGAAGATGAAAAAAAAATATTCAGAAGGTTATCCGTTTTTAAAAATGGGTTTTATTATGAAGCAATTGAAAAAATCTGCTGCTATGATATCAGTGAACCGTTCGGAACTATCGAATCGCTGATCACGAAAAATTTTTTCAGAAAAGAAAGTGAGATCAATGATATTTCACGTTTCAGCATGCTCGTTCTTCTGCATAAATATTCATCTGAACTGCTTGAGCAGACCGGCGAGACTGAAAAATTAAGGATAATTCTTGCTGAATATTATTTTAAAAAGCTTGAAAAAAGCAGCTCAGGTTCTTACGGAGCCATTCCGGTGAAAATTAATTCCGAATGGGAAGTAGATATTCAGAATGTAATGAATGCGCTTAATACAATGCTCTCGCAGAAACGATATATTGATCTGATTGAAATGATCTATACACTTTGGCCGGTGTTCTGGATATTTGATCATGACAAAATTCTGGAAAAAAGAATTGATCTAAATTTCATACTTCAGCATGATAAAGAACTTTCCGATGAACAAACGGGAAAACTTAACTGGCTTGCCGGATCAGCTGCAATGGAGACCGGTGATTTTAAAACTGCATCAGAAAAGTTTGGAGCAGCAAATCAATACTTCAGCAAAACAAAAAATATCAGAGGAATTGCATGGACAGATCTGATTTTAAACAGTTTAAAGAGTAATACTGATAAAGATTATAATGATGAAGATATACTGAAGTGTTATAATTCTTCAGCGGATATGTTCAATAAATGCGGAGACGCCTGGGGAGAAAGCATGTCTTTGCAGTATTTGGCTGCATTCGAGATGTCGAGAGGAAATTTTATGAAAGCAATTGAAGCTTATGATTCCTGCATTAAGCTGGTGGAAAATAAATCAATAGAAGGATATTTATTATCAATGAAGGCATTTGCAAATATTGAGATGGGAAAGTTTGAAAATGCAAAATCACTTCTCAGGGAAACATCTGATATTATCAGGAAAGATATTATGGATGAAGCCACGGCATATTTTCTGCAAATTGTCACATATTATTTCTTTAGTGTAAATGATATCCGAAACGCCATGTTGTTTGCAGGAATACATAAGAATATTTTTTCAAAATATAACTTCGCTCCATGGCATATGCTTTCAAAATTATTCAGTTTTATAGATGAAAAAATTAAGAAATACAGAGAAGAAGAATATACAGCCGAATTCCGCAAAGGAATGAAAATGAATGTTTTCAAAACCCCGCAGCTGGCTTACCGGGTTTTAAATTCTGACGAAAGTATTATTTGAACAAAATAAATTTAACATTCTTATTTTTTTTAAGATGTTAATTTAATACAATTGTATTAATAATTTACAAACACCAATTGAGATTTAATATCCGTACCTGCCTTTATACTGTTTATTCTCTTTTATAAAATTCATATTTTGAACGCATTATTCATTATTCCAGATTAATGACAATCAATAGAAGCATTACTGAAGAGGCTGCTGACTTTGTATTCGAACTTTTTAAAAACAAACTTCAAAGCATTTATGTGTATCATAATTATACACATACGGTAGAAGTTGTAGATGCCGTAATAAAAATAGGCAATAAGCTGAACTTAAATGACGAAGATCTGGAGATCGTAACGCTGGCTGCCTGGTTTCATGATTCGGGATTCACTGAAAGGTGCGATAATCATGAGGATGCAGGTATAGAAATTGCGAAAAAATTTTTGTCAGAGAGAAATTATAATCCTGAAAATATATTACTTGTATGCGGATGTATTAACGCTACAAGGTATCCTCAGTACCCTACCAATATCCTTGAAGAAATAATCTGCGACGCAGATCTTTTTCATCTCGGCGGTAAAAATTATAATCTTAAGTCCGATCTGCTCCGGGTGGAATGGGAAAAGAACTCCGGAAAAACATATACTGATACTGAATGGCTAAAGATCAATATTGATTTTCTTACAACTCATAAATATTTCACAAGGTATGCTAAGAAAACTCTTGATGAATCAAAAACGGAGATCCTTGTAAAGCTGCAAAAAAAATACAGGAAAAAAGTCGAAGAAAATCTTGACAAAAAAAGCAAAGAACTCAAGATCGAAGTTGAAAAGCAAAAATTGGATTCAAAAAAGGAAGCGAGCTTAAAAGCGGACAGAGGAATTGAAACTATGTTCAGAAATGTAATAAGGACGCATGTGGAATTCAGCGCAATGGCTGACGGCAAAGCTAACATTATGATCAGCGTAAATACACTTATCATCGGAGCGCTCATCACTTTTCTTTTAAGAAAACTTGACACCAATCCGCAGCTGATAATTCCTACATTCATGCTCATGGTCGTGAGTCTTGTCTGCATAATTTTCGGAGTGCTTGTAACGCGTCCGAATATTACATCCGGTATTTTTACCAGAGATGACATTAAAAATAAAAAAACGAATCTTCTATTCTTCGGTAATTTTTTTAATATGGACTTAAAGGATTTTCAGTGGGGCATGACTGAAATGATGAATGACAGGGAATTTCTGTACGGAAGTATGGTAAAGGATTTTTATTTTTTAGGGCAGGTGCTCGGAAGGAAATACAAGTATCTGAGAATTTGCTATACAATTTTTATGTACGGTCTGATAATTTCAGTATTAGCTTTTACAATTGCCTTTATGACTATGCCGATAGAACCAATTGATTTTTTTGAATAATTAAATTTCATTTTATCAAAGAGCTTTTCTTAATAAGACATGCTAAATCCAGCTGGGATTTTCCTGATCTTGATGATCACGACAGACCTTTAAACAAAAGAGGAAAGTCTGACGCTCCGCTAATGGCTGATGTTTTGAAAGAAAAAAATATTTATCCCGATCTCATTCTCTCAAGCACTGCAGTCCGCGCGATTAAGTTTGCAAAGATCATCGCAAAGAAACTAAATTATGAAAAAAATAAAATATTAAGTTCCCGTGATTTTTACTTAGCATCGGTAAGTGAATTAATAAATGAACTCCGCTCTCTTGACTCTAAATACAATTCTGTTTTTTTTGTCGGTCATAATCCGGATATAACGTCGCTTGCAAATTATCTTTCAAATAAAGATATAGACAATATTCCGACTTCCGGAATTGTTGCAGTGGAGTTTGATATAAATGACTGGAATGAACTTGATAAGAATAAAGGTAAGTTTAATTTCTTTATTTATCCGAAAATGTTTTATGACAAATTCATATAATATTTTCATCATAATACTCAAAGATCATTTTTTTATAAGGACATTCTTAGACAGGCTCAATACTGTATAAAGTTATATCCTGCTCTTTCCCCCTGAGTCTGAATTTTCCCATACTTTCTTTTTTGAACCTGCCGTTCAGTTCCATTTTACTGATTACATCATCTGAAACTAAAAGACCTTTCCCCAGTGTCTTACTCTGCGCCTGAATCCTTGAAGCTGTATTAAGGACATCACCGTGAAATACTATTTCCTTTTTTGAATCACCGATCTCACCGGTTACAACTTCACCGTAATGCAGACCGGCTTTGAATTCAGGAATTATACTGAACGTATTCAGATAACTCTCCGAAAGGTATTCTATACATTTCCGCATTTCAAAAAAACAATTGAGACAATTTAGATTTTCAAATCCCCTGTCATTGATCCAGCTGATTATTACTTCATCCCCGACATACTGATATACATCGGCTTTATTCGAAACAATAATTCCGTCAATATCAAAGAAATATTTATTTATAAATTTATGATATTCCACAGGACCTAACTTCTCTGCAATTGTAGTGGATGATGTAAGATCAATAAACATAAACATTCTTTTCTCAAGACGCGGTTTATGATATTTACCCGATATATATTTCAGGAGAACTTTTCTGCCGAGGAGAATATTGATCTGCCAGATAAAATTCATCAGAAAGCTGAAGGAAATTGCAAATATAAAAATATTTTTAAAATCCCCTTTTAAAATGAAAAATCTGAAGTCACTGCTCAAAAGCGTTTCAAACAGCGAAGCGTTATTCAGACTGCTTTCATGTACCACCCAGACTATTATAACCGAAAATGAGATTATAAAAATATAAAATCCTGTCCGTATAAGAAGCGCTGTAATAAATTTCAGCTTTTTAAAATTATTCTGAAAGACATAGATTTCAAAGACGGAGCTTACAGAAGTGATCATAAATCCGATGATCGCTCCTTTTAATATAGTGACCGGATTCGCTCCGAATACAATTACAGTAAATAAAGGTCCAACAATAAGTCCGGGAAGAGATAAATAAATTACTGAACGTATCTTTTCTTTTCCTCTTACTAATGAATTCATTTTTATCAAACGAATTTAGAAAATATTATAGTATCTAATTTATGTACACATAAAATAATTCAGAGTATAAACGCTGAGCCAATATAAAATTTAATATCTTCATCTGATTTTGCAACTGTTACTCCGAAGTTAACCAATCTGTTTATATAAGACATCCACAGAGTACCGCCGTAAGAGTTATGCCATCTTTTAGATTCCTCGCCTTTCAGAAAAACTCTTCCCGTTCCGCCAAAAACCGATATTCCGAAAATACTCGGTACGAGTAAATTTACCGGCAGCAGCCTGAGTCTGATTTCCGCCTGAGTCAGCATCAATCCGTCACCGGCGAATCTTTCTCTTGAGTATCCCTGCAGTGAGTTTTCACCTCCGAGAAAAAGCGATTCACTGAAAGGATACTCTCCCCAGATCTTTCCAGCTGCTGCCTGTATTACAAATGTCGCTCCCATTAATGTATCTGTGGAAAAATAACCTCTGATATCAAATCCCGCCTTTCCGAATGAAGATACTCCTGATAATTCAGGATTGTATAAACCGCCGGCTCTGAACAGAAAACCTTTTATTGTTTCCACCGGATTGTCACGGGAATCATATTTTAATCCAAGTATTAAACCGCTGGTATTCAGTTTTCCTTCACCGTAAAGATCCGGAGTCTGACCTGCAAGTGTGTTAGGGTTATCTTTTACGTCAGTATAGTGTAAATAAAGTCCTGACTCAAGAAAGGTATTTCTATTCAGTGAGTATTCCAGTCCGATATTGATCCCGAAGAAATTTTCGTTTACGTCATAGAAACCCACTTCATCAAGCTCTTCTTTTAGTTCAGTTTCATTACCCTGACCGTAATATCTTGTAACGTTGAGACCGGTTCTTTTAATTTTGAGGATTGCATTCTGATTTCTGATAAGGTTATAAAAGTTACCGTTATAATCAAAATTGAAATTGCTTAACTTAAACGAATATCCCGCTGCCAAAGACATTCTGTAAGCGTATGGCTTTATTCCGTAATCATATTTATAAAGAATCGGTCCTCCGCCAAGTATCAATCCGTCGTCGGTATTCAGATCGAACACGGGTTCGAATCTCCAGTCATATCCGCGGTCTTCGTTCTTCGGCTCATATCTTTCCGTTTCACTATTTTCAGGTCTTATATCATCAAGTATATTCACATTGGAATTAGCCTTATTCCGGAATTCGATCTCACCTTTTGATTTTATTAAATTCAGTTCTATATCTGAATCAAAATTACCTGTCTCCAGAATTTTATCTTTACCGCCGTTCAGATATAATCTGATTTCTTTTGTATAGTTTGAATTGAAAGTTCTTTTAAAGAATGGCTTTTTCTTTTTTGCACCTGTTTCTTTTTCCGTTTCAAAAAGTTTCAGTTCAATTTTATCTTCACCTTTATATTGGATTTCTATAAATTCATTTTTATCACTTCCGTAAACATCTGCTGTTTCATTTATCAGTTCAAAATATTCATCAGAAGCGGATTTTAATTTATCACGTCTTGACTTTATCATTCTTTCCAGATGTTTGCCTTCAAGACTGTACCATTCGGAAGGAATTCTCTTCACAGCAGATGTTATCAGCGAATCAGTCAGAGTACTTTGAATAAAAAGAACTAACGAATCATAAACTTTTTTCGGAACCGGAGGAAGAAATCTTCTGTCGACATATCTGCCGTTAAAAGTCAGATCATAAATTTTCGGATAATCTTCTCCGTACCCTTCTATCTGCGTAATGAACTCCCCTACCATAAATGGTACAACACCGTCATAAAGACTAAACGCCTGATCTCTGTCTCTCGGGATCGGTTTATAAATTGTCTTTCCGTTATCCTTATACCCCGCCCACTTCCACTGATCAGAATGCCTGTCCCAGTCGCCTATCATTATATCAACTAATCTTGCTTTCAGAAACTCGACATGATCCACCTGAAGATCATTATTCTTCTCAAGCTTTTTATAAAGTTTGAATGTGTTTTCAATCTTATCGGAATTTCCGAAACCCTTTTCGTCATCTTCACCTTCATCAGGATTCACTTCCATCGTACCGAGAAGTCCGCCGAATTCTCTTCTGAATTCACCCAGCTTTCTGTCATTTGGTAAGACCACCACGATCGGCTCAGCATTTAGAATCCCAACAGCATTTAATAAAGGAGCGACTATCACTGCAGAGAACGGATGTGAAGTGCTTATCTGATCTTTAACAAGATCAGCAAAGACAGTTTCCTGAAGATCTATCGGGAGAATCCTGCTCGGGTCTTTATTCATCGAACGGAATTTATATTCTGTACCGTCGCTGCCTTTTAATCTTAAAGATTTTGTCTGAAGTCCGCCGCCTTTTTTTAATGGAGTAAGTCCGCCTGCAAACTTTTCCATATCAATTACATCAGCGTAAAAAGGGGTCGTCCAGAGATCACGCCAGTGTTTACCGAGAAAGAATTCAGTTAATCCTGATCTGTCATATTCACTTCCTGCTGTTACTTTTTTCTTCCCTGAAAATATTTTTAATGAATCTTCCTGTGAAATAGCATAATCACCTTTAATAGTTATAAGTAATAATATTATAACTATAACTTTTTTTATTTCAGTTTTATTCACAACTCTGTTACTATTCAAAATAAATATTATTATATAAATTAAATATTTTTAAAGTTAATATCTGTTAGAGATTTAAAATCATTTATTCTGATAAGGATAGATCACAATGTATCCTTTCCCGGATTTTCCTTCATTACTAATCAGCAGATCATTACTCTTTGAAAATGCAATGCCTTCAGGCTGTTTGTGTATTTCAGGATTTAAAGAATGTCTGTCAATGATAATTCCGTCTTCTGACAATTCGATAACTTCATTGCCATTTGCAGCAATAACAAAGAAAGTGTTTTTCAAAGGATGCTTTTTAATTCCCGATGGATTAAATTCTTTTTTAAATTCTGACAGAGGAATAGTATATCTTGGTTTCGGGTCAAGTTTTTTTGTATCAAGTAAAAATGAATAAATTGCTTTCTCATCTGCATTACCGGTACCTGATTTTCCTTTACAGGCAATGAGCAGTGAATTTGTTTTATCATCATAACATAGTCCTTCCGCATCAAATGACTGTTTCAATTCAGTCTCATGAAGGACATAGTCAGAATATTCATTATCGCCAGCTTCTTTAAATTCATACAGATCGCCGTTACTTTTAAGCAGATAGAAATTACCGTCTACAAATTCAATGTCTTCGAAATCACCTTTCATTACCGAACCGCCGACAGCAAATTTCTTAATTACTTCACCGCTTGAAATGTCGATCTGATAAATTACCGCTGACTCATCCTGTATTCCGAAAAGTCTCTCATCCGGAGTGAACGTGATCCCGGAAATCTCTTTCAAAGATGAAGGCAGTTTTAATATTTTTAGCTGAGATGAGTTAAACTCATAGTGTGAAATTCCTGAGGTGTCGTTAACAATTTTTTTCACCTCGGATTTATTAATATTTTTATTTTCAATATTATTTTTACTTCCGCATGAAAATAAAAATACGCACAGCAGAAATATTGAATATAGATTCAGCATAATTAATGATTGACACAAATTAAGAAAATTATTTAATAAATTAAACAAGCTATTCAATTACAGAATAAACTAGACACAAATTATAATTTTATTAAAAAATTTTGCAATCGTAATTTTAACATCGAATTCAAATATAAATTGTCTTGAATAACTTTCATAATTACTTTAGTTTGATTTCAAATAAAAAAATGCAGGACACAAATACAGTAGTAACAGCACTTAACATAGATGAGAATTTCAATTTATTTAAGACATTATCTCTGAAAGAAAATATTCAGGATCCTTATCCTGTATATCACTCACTCAGAGAATATGATCCTGTTTTTTTTATGAAATCTCCGACAGGTTTCTTGTCAGAAAATATCTGGATACTTACCAGATACGATCACATTTCATCCGTACTGATAAATAAAAAATTCGGCAGAGGTAACAGATTCGGAAAAACAAAAATCACTGCGAATTATGCAAAGCTGAATTCACTCACACAGATGAGACAGCACTGGATAAATTTTCTCGACCCTCCTGACCATACACGGATCAGAGGATTCATCAATAAAGCATTTTCTCCGAAAATGGTTAATGAACTGAAACCCGGAATAGATTCCGTTGTCAATTATTTAATGGATAAATTTCAGGGAAACGAAGCGGAGTTTATAAGCGAATTTTCTTACCCGCTTGCAGCCATAACCATAGCGGAGTTTTACGGCATACCGAAAGAAGACAGAGATATACTCGACAAGTGGGCAATGCAGATTGTTAAGACATTAGACGTTGTTACAAATCAGTTCACACAGGATGACTTAAAAAATATATACCGCTGCGCTGATGAGATCAAAGATTATTTCAGAAAGCAGGTGGAAGAAAAAGAAAGAAATCCGAAAGACGATATGATAAGCAGACTGCTGACTATTGAAGATAAAGGCGACCGACTTACAATAGAAGAAATAATCGCATCGCTTGTACTGATGATAATGGATGCTCACGAAGCTCCTAAGAATATGATCTCAAACGGATTATACGCTTTGTTAAAAAATCCGGAACAGTATGAAAAACTGAAAAAAGATCCTTCTCTTACAGAAGGTGCGGTTGATGAATTATTAAGGTATGACAGTCCTGCACAGTTTACGGGAAGGAGAACTCACGAAGATGAAATAGTCGGCGGCAAGGAAATAAAAAAAGGACTTCAGATAATTTGTATGCTCGGCGCTGGTAACAGGGACCCGTTAAAATTTTCCGAACCGGACAGACTTGATATTGAAAGGAAGAATGTGATCCCGCTTTCATTCGGCGGAGGAATTCATTTCTGTGCGGGAGCCGGTTTTGCAAAGCTTGAAGCTGTTTCAGCATTTGAAAATATTGCAAGGAATTTTCCTGATTTAAAACTTAAGGATAAAGAATATCATTATCACGATTCTCTGCATTCAAGAGGTCTTGAAAGTCTTGATGTTTATTTAAAATAAATTATTTTTTTTTATAATTGCTCTCATAGGTCTTTATCCAATCCTTCGGAGAAATTTTTGTAGCTAATTCACCTATAAGTTCAAAAGGAATATCTTCCGGCTTTTTAAATCTAATGCAGCTTTTACCCATATCAAGCTTTGACGGAACTGATTTTTTGTATTCTGCTGTAAACCAGTCGAGAAGTTTTTTATCTGAGTAAACTCCCATATGATACACAGCAATGAAATTTTTCTGCGAAGCAATATTCATAAACGGCAGCGGCAGTTTCGGATCGCAGTGATAACCGTCAGGATATAAACTGTGGGGGATCACATAACCGATCATACCGTAACTCATTTCTTCTTTAAATCCCGTCGGTAGATTTTTCTTTATCACATTCCTCAGTTTAGTAACATACTTTTTTCTGTCTTCCGGAAGAGAATCAATATATTCATTTACAGTTGCAGCGTCTGAAGTCATAATCCATTTAATTTAATTTTAAAACACAAAATATAAGTTTAAGATATATTTCTCAATACATAGTTTTGATTACATAAATTGCGGTTCGCATTTGAGTCAGATAGAATAAGCCAAAGCCGAATGCTCATTTACAGTCATAGATATTCATTTAATTACACAATTAGAATTTTTATATTGATTAAATTATTTTATGAAAATTTTACAGGAAAAAGCTGATAATTTAGTTGATTTATTAAGATTACGAGCCGATGTTCAGCCTGATAAAACTGCTTTTGTATTTCTTAAAGACGGTGAAGAAGAAGGCGGGAGATTTACTTACAGTGAACTTGATGTCAGAGCAAAAAGCATTGCATCAGTTCTTCAGACTTCCGGTGATCAGGGAGAACGCGCACTGCTTATTTATGAATCCGGACTGGAATATCTTGATTCATTTTTCGGATGTCTTTATTCAGGTATTATTTCCGTACCGCTGCATCTTCCCGGTAAGAATAAATCTCTTTCAAGGATCTCAGCAATTGCGAAGGACAGTGATGCAAAAATAATACTATCGACGAATGAAATTTATGATGAACTTAAAGATGAATTCGCTAAAGACGAAATTCTTAAAGATCTTAAATGGATAACTACAGAAAATATTTCAAATGATAATGCTGAGAATTGGAAAAAGCCGGATATAAAACCAGAGACACTTGCTTATCTTCAATACACTTCCGGTTCGACCGGCATTCCTAAAGGCGTAATGGTTAATCACAGTAATTTACTGGTTAACCTTAACATAATTGATAAATCACATCCGCATAATGATAACAGCGTAATGGTTACATGGCTTCCGATACATCATGACATGGGACTTATTTACGGAATACTGCTTCCATGCTGTTGCGGATATCCGTGTTACTTTATGACGCCGCAGGCATTTGTTCAAAAGCCATACAGATGGCTTGCAGCGATCTCAAAATACAAAGGCACTCATAATGCCGCTCCGAATTTTGCATTTGAATTATGCGTAAATAAAATTAGTGGTGATCAGAAAAAAACTCTTGATCTCAGCAGCTGGACAACGGCGATGAACGCTGCTGAACCTGTGAGAGCTGAAACCATTGAAAAGTTTTCTGAATATTTTTCAGAATGCGGCTTCAAAAAAAAATACTTCAGTCCGGGTTACGGTCTTGCCGAAGGTACGTTAATACTTTCCACTACTTTTACTAAGGACGAACCTGCGCTGAAAAGATTTGATGACAAGGCAATTGAGAAAAAAAATACGGCGGTTCCCGCAGATCAGAAAGACACTGCTTCAAAAATTCATGCCGGACACAGTCATTCAATTGATGACACAAGAATTGCTATTGTAAATCCAACCACTCTGATAGAATGTAAGGAAGGTGAAGTCGGGGAAGTCTGGGCGTCAGGAGGATCCATTGCTCAGGGATACTGGAAACGGGAAGACGCGACGAAGGAAATTTTCAAAGCGCATATTTCAGATACAAGCGAAGGACCTTTTTTAAGAACAGGTGATCTTGGATTTATTTTTGAAAATGAATTATACATTACTGGAAGACATAAGGATCTTATTATAATCAGAGGACAAAATCATTACCCGCAGGATATTGAATATACAGTGGAAGCAAGTCATCCTGCATTGAGGCTTGGATGCGTCGCGGCTTTTTCAATAGACTATGACGGTGAAGAGCATCTTGGTATTGTACAAGAGATTCAGAAAAATTTTGTAAATGATTTTGATCCTGAAGAAGTAATTAAGTCAATACGCAAATCTGTTTCGGAAGAACATGACCTACAGGTTCAGTCAATAACTTTGATAAAACCGGGAACAGTGCCGAAGACCTCAAGCGGTAAGATACAGAGAAAAGCCTGTCTGCAGGGAGTTTTAAAAAGTGAGCTTGAAGTAATTGCAGACTGGAAAGACGGTTTATCTAATGACTACAGAAAAAATAAGACAAAGGAAAATAAATCCGAATCTAAACCGGAAATTGTTTCCGGAAAAAATGAAAGCAAATTCATTCCTGACTTCAGAAATTTAAAGGAGTGGCTTTTAAAAAGACTGTCGGAAATGATGCAGATAAATCCCGGATCAATAGATGTTACTGAATCCTTTGCGGCATACGGAATGGATTCGCTTAAAGCCGTGCAGCTTTCGGGAGAACTGGAGACTTTACTTGGAAAGCATCTGCCTGACACGTTGGTTTATGACTATCCCAATATAAATTCTTTGTCGAAATATCTGGCTGCTGAAAATGTTGTTTCAGTTTCAGATGATTACATAAAAGAATCTGACGCTGAAAATGAACCGATAGCAATTGTAGGGATCGGTTTGAAATTTCCGGGAGCTGACAGTCCTGATGAGTTCTGGAAATTATTAAAAGATAAAAGAGATGCCATAAGGGAAATTCCTTCCGGACGGTGGAATGAAGATTTAATGAATCCATCGACAATAAAATTCGGCGGGTTCATTGATGATACGGATAAATTTGATCCTGTCTTTTTCGGGATCTCACCGAGAGAATCGGTGCAGATAGATCCACAGCAGAGACTTGCTCTTGAAGTTGCATGGAATGCATTTGAAGATGCAGGGATTGATATTTCATCTCTTGCCGGAACAGACACAGGAGTTTTTCTCGGAATTTGCACTTATGATTATGCAAGATATACATCCGGCAAAAAAGAATTGTTTGATGTTTACACCGGCACCGGCACATCATTGAGTATAGCTGCAAACAGAATTTCATACTTATTTGATTTCAGAGGACCGAGCATTGCAATTGATACTGCATGTTCTTCGTCTTTAGTTGCGTTACATACGGCATGTAAAAGTATCCGGTCGGGAGAATGTTCCACAGCAATAGCTGGCGGAGTAAATTTATTACTTGCGCCGGACTGGAATGTCGTCTTCACGGAAGCTGATATGCTCGCGCCTGACGGAAAGTGCAAAACATTTGATTCGGCTGCTGACGGATATGTAAGAAGCGAAGGTTGCGGTATTGTAGTATTGAAAAAACTTTCCGAAGCAATTAAAAGCGGAGACAGAATTTATTCAATTATAAAAGGTTCAGCGATAAATCAGGACGGAAAGAGTAACGGACTTACCGCGCCAAACGGACCTTCACAGGAAGATGTGATCAGAAAAGCATTGAAGAATGCCGGAGTAAATTCCGGCGATGTAAGTTACATAGAAACACACGGAACAGGTACTCCGCTCGGTGATCCGATTGAAGTGAATTCAATTGTTAAAGTAATTTCTAAAGACAGATCTCCGGATAATGAATGTTACATCGGATCGGTTAAAACAAACATCGGTCATCTCGAAGCGGCAGCAGGTATAGCCGGAGTAATCAAGACAAGTCTTGCATTATATCATAAAGAAATTCCGGGACATTTGAATTTCAATTCATTAAATCCTGAGATACATACAGAAGGTACTGCTATAAAAATTTCTTCAGATGAAAAAAAATGGTCAGCGTCAAAAAGGTATGCCGGAGTAAGTTCTTTCGGATTCGGCGGAACAAACGCTCACATAATTCTGGAAAATCCTCCTACGGAAGTAAAAGCGGTTTCTAAAAAAATGCTTCTTAATATTTTTACATTAAGCGCAAAGAATGATAAAGCGCTGAAGGAAACTGCTGAAAAATATTTAAAAGTTCTTGCTGAAAATAGTTTAAGCATTGAAGATATTTGCTACACTGCATCTGCGGGCAGAGTTTCATTCAACCACAGACTTGCTATAGTATGCAAAGATACAGCAGATCTGACCTCTAAGCTCACAGATTTTGTTAACGGAAAAAATTCAAACGGACTATACAAAGGAACAGTAAAGACAAATCATATTCCGAAGACTGCATTTTTATTTCCCGGTCAGGGAGCTCAGTTTATCGGAATGGGAAAAGAGCTTTACGATTCGCATCCGCTTTTCAGAAAGATCATAAACAGATGTGATGAGATTTTAAGAGATTATCTTTTAATGCCTCTGACAGAAGTTTTATTTCATGAGAAGGACGAAAATACAAATCCGATAAACGAGACTACATATACGCAGCCCGCTTTATTTGCAATTGAGTATGCGCTCGGTAAGCTATGGATGTCATGGGGAATAAAGCCGGACGTAATGATGGGACACAGCGCGGGAGAAGTTGTGGCTGCATGTCTTGCCGGAGTATTCAGTCTTGAGGACGGGCTTAAACTTGCAGCCGAGCGCGGAAGACTAATGCAGACTATGACAGAAGAAGGCGAAATGTATACTGTATTCGCAGATGAAAAAACCACAAGGAAATTTCTTAAAGGATTTGAGAATAATGTTTCAATCGCTTCGATAAACGGACCTGAGAAGACAGTGATCTCAGGCGGTAAGGAATCTCTTTCAAAAATTATTCCGCTGATAGAATCAAAAAATATTGAGTTTAAAAAGATCATAGTTTCTATAGCTTCACACTCCCCTCTTATGAATTCCATGATAAATGAATTCAGAAAAGTCTGCGAAACAATAAAGTATTCTGAAGCGCAGATACCTGTTGTATCAAATATAACAGGCGAGATAGTTACGGATAAAATATCAAATGCCGAATACTGGTGCGATCATATTCTTTCGCCGGTGAGATTTTCCGAAAGCATAGAAGAATGCGTGAAATACGGTGTGGAAATATTTATCGATCTCGGACCAAAGCCTACATCGATTAACATGGGACAGGAGACTGTTCGTGATGCAAATATAAAATGGCTTCCGAGTCTGAAATATAATTTCACAATATGGGAAACGATGCTGGGAAGTCTGGGTAATATTTTTGCAAGCGGCGCAGAGCCGGATTGGAAGGGACTTTGGGAAGGGTTTGGACATGGAGTAGTGAGTCTGCCGAATTATTCTTTTCAAAAGGAGAGATACTGGATCGGTGAAGGCGCGGGGAAAACGGATTTATCCGTTTTTCGCAAAAATGCCGAAACCGGCTCGGGCAGCGGAACCTTTGAAGGTCAGAGACTTCCGACAGCTTCAAAGAATGAAAGTATTTATAATATTCGCATCTCAGGTAATTCGCCGGCATATCTTAAAGACCATATTGTTTTTGATAATATCATACTTCCCGGCGCCGCCTATATTGAAACAGCATTAGCTGCATTCAGAAAATTTAATCCGGAAGGGAATGCTGTTATTTCAGGTCTGACGTTTCATCATGCGCTTACACTTGAAGGAAATAAATTCAAAAATATTCAGATCATATTTCATAAAGAAAATAAGTCTGATTACAAATTCAAAATATTCAGCTCGGATGTTTCTGATAATGAATTTGAAGAAGCATCATGGATAATGCATGCATCAGGAAATATTTGTTCTGCTAAAATAAAATCTAAAGATACGGAATTTGAAGAGGTCAGAAATAAATTTAATATAAATAAAGATACTGTCCGTGAAGAAGAGATGATTCCTCTGATCAATAATTTTTATGATAATGTAAAAGCTACAGGAGTTGAATACCGGAATTCATTCAAAGGGATTAAAGAGCTATATATTAAAGAGAAGAGCGCATTTAGTTTAATTCAACTTGACTCAACAATCAAAAATAATAATTATCTCCATCCTGTTTTACTTGATAATGCATTTCAGACGGCATTGTCACTTTTAATTTCAGACAATAACAAAAATGCATATATACCTGTCAGCATAAATAATATCAGGTTTCATAATATTCTGCCGGATGAAGTTTACTGTGCAGCGAAACTTTCGGAAAGCTCTTTATCAGAAAGAGTGTCCTCTGCAGATATAGAAATTTATTCTCTTGGCGGTGAAAAGTTATGCAGTATTACAGGACTTCAGCTTAAAGAGATAAGCAGACAGGAATTTCTAGCCATGAATGATGAGCTTAAGGACTGGATTTATTTTACTGAATGGGAAAAAATATCTTATAAGAATTCAAATTTTAATTTATTAACTGCTGATATTTCCGGCATGGTTAAAAAAGTTTCCGATGATATATTACACTCCGATACAAAGTCTGATTATAAGAATTTTATAAACAGTCTCGACGAGCTTACGACACAATTTATATTGAAAGCATTCAGTAAGTCAGAAGTTGAATTAATTAAATCCGGGAAGTTCAGTGTTGATGATTTATTTATAAAAGCCGGATATTTAAATAAGTATAAAAAATTATTAATAAGGTTTACAGAGATACTTGAAAGCAATAGAGTAATAAAGAATGAGAACGGATCTTTGATATTTTCAGAAATTCCTGATTTAAGTTCGATTGATAAAAATATTAATGATCTTTATAAAAAATATCCTGAATATTCTGCTGAGATAAAACTTACGGAGATCTGCGGTAAAGAACTTCACGGGATTCTAACAGGTAAAAAAGATCCGCTTGAAATTCTTTTTCCTGAAGGCGATATGACACTGCTTACCAGGCTTTATCAGGACTCGCCCGCTTTTTCATTTATGAATAATTCGATTAAACAGATTGTATCAGAAATCGCTGACAGAATTAATTCAGGAAACAATTTAAAAATACTTGAAATAGGAGCAGGAACAGGCAGCACTTTAAATCACTTATTACCTCTCTTCAGCAAAAATAATATCAAATATTTTTTCACAGATATTTCGCAGGCATTTTTCATAAAAGCTAAAGCAAAGTTTAAGGATAATGAAAATATTGAATACAAAGTTTTAGACATTGAAAAAGACCCATTACTTCAGGGATTTCCATTAAATGAGTTTGATATTATAATTGCTTCCAATGTAATTCACGCTACGAAAGATCTGACAAGTTCATTGCAAAATATTCAAAGTCTGTTAGCACCTCACGGAATATTTATTTTAAATGAAGTTACAGAACGACAGGCCTGGATAGATATTACATTCGGATTAACAGACGGCTGGTGGAGATTTTCCGATACTGAACTGAGAAAGTCTTATCCCCTGCTAAGTAATTCAGAATGGAAAAAACTTTTAATGAATTCCGGATTCGGAAGTGTTGAATTATTACCGGTTGAACAGAATACAAAAATGTTTACAGGTCAGACGATTTTCACGGCTTCATTAAGTAAAACTGTTGAACAGGTTTCATCATCTGATACTGAGCTGATAATTTTTTCAAAGGATAAATTAAGCAATGATCTCAAAAGAGCATTTGAAAAATCAGCTACGGCATCAGTTATGATTGAGAACGGTAGTTCATTTAATAAAATATCGGAAAATGAATTTACCTGTGACTTTACAGACTCACTGCAGCTGAAAGACTTATTAAAATTATTATCAGAAACAGGTAAGAAAAAACACTTCGTATTTTTCGCCGCTGAAACGGAAGTTATCAACATCGATGTACTTGATGATATTAATTCTCTCAGCGCTTCATTCTTACTTAATTTAATAAAATTAAATTATGAAGCCGGTAATAAATTTATTGAATCTTTAACTATACTTACCTGCGGATCAATTTTTGTAAATGTAAGCGATCATGTAAATGGTTTGGTTAATTCTCCGCTGTATGGACTTCAAAAAGTAATTTCACTTGAGCATCCCGAACTTAAAGTAAGGATCATTGATTTTGATCAGGTCTCTTCATTGGAATATATAGTTAAAGAAATTATTTCCGGAAAAGGAAATGAAATGACTGCATTCAGAATGAATAATATTTACGAACAGGTCTTGAAGAGACTTAAAAATCCGGGCAGTGAAAAAATAGAAATTACAGATGAAGGCGTTTATGTTATTACCGGAGGTTTAAGCGGGATCGGATTGCTTACTGCAAAATGGCTTTCCGAAAAAGGCGCAGCTCATCTGGCTCTGATCAGCAGAAGAGATAATTACGAAAACGCTGAAAGTATTTTATCTGAAATAAAATCTAACGGAACTGAAGTTAAAATATATAAAGGTGATGTCTCTGTTAAAAAAGATCTGGAGAAAATTTTTAAAGAAATTAACTCCGGTAAATATCCGGTCAAAGGAGTAATACATTCAGCCGGACTTCTTGAAGACGGAATATTATTAAATCAGACTGCCGGTAAATTCAAAAAAGTATTTTCCCCTAAAGTCACCGGGGCATGGAATTTGCATGAACTTACAAAAGAAAGTGACCTGGACTTTTTTATAATGTATTCATCAGTAGCTTCTTTATTCGGATCAGCAGGACAGGCAAATCATTCCGCCGCAAATGCATTTCTCGATTCACTTTCATTTTACAGAAAAAGCAGAGGACTGCCCGCACTCAGCATTAACTGGGGTGTATGGTCAGAGATAGGATCAGCAGCAGATAAAGGCGCTGATAAAATTGAGAAGATCCCCGGGCTTGGCTTGATAGATCCCAAAAGAGGCATCCGCGCGCTGGAAAGTATATTCAGTTCGGGCAGAACTCAGATCGGAATTTTTCCAATGGACTGGAATAAATACAATAGTAAAATTAAAAAATCATTTACTAAAAATTTTGCTGAACCGGAAAATACGCAAACTACGGAAACGGAAATTAACTCAGAGGAAAGTTTTATTGCTAGGTTAGAAGCTGCGGATGATAAAGGGCAGACAGAATTATTAATTAATTATTTCAAAGAAGTTATTTCAGATATCATGGGACTTGATACATCCGATCTTGATAACGAGCAGCCGCTGAATACAATGGGACTTGATTCACTGATGGCGATAGAATTAAAAAATAAAGTTAACATGGAACTTGGAGTGGATTTAAATCTTGTCAGATATATGGAAGAGACCGGAATAATTCATCTCGCCGCCGAATTGAAAGAACAGCTTCCTAAGATCATCAGCAGCGCCGGCAGAGAAACTGTTAAACCCGTTTCCGAAATTTCCGAAGAAGAAAAAGCAAGAGACCTTCTCTCCAATCTCGATAATCTCTCGGAAGATGAACTCGACAGACTTTTAAATGAATCAAAGTAAAAATTAGTGTCAGATAAAAATATTAACGAGAATAAATTAATCTTATCATCTCAGGAAAAGCTAGCTCTTCTGAAAAAACAGCTTCTCCAAAAAACTAAAAATGAAGACCTGACTTTTCCTCAATCCTACGGTCAGAGAGCGCTTTATTTCCTGTATATCACTTCACCCGATAGCACCGCTTACAATGTATGTTTCACTGCAAGAATTATTTCAGAGATTAATATACCCGCTCTTAAAAAATCCTTTCAGAGATTAATTAACCGTGATCAGTCACTGAGATCGAATTTTAAAATAGCCGACGGTAAACCTGTTCAGACTGTAAGCGGGTTCAAGGAAATTTGCTTTAAGGAAGTTGATGTATCGGATAAAAATGATTATGAAATTAAAAATATAGTAAACGGTTTTCACAGGACGCCATTTGATCTTGAAAATGGCGATGTATTTAAAGTTTATCTTTTTAAAAAATCCTATAATAATTTCATACTGCTCATCAGCGTTCATCATATTGCCTGTGACGGCTGGTCGATCGGTATTATGCTGAATGAGTTACAGCATATTTACGAGTCGGAAACAGATAATAAAAATATTTCTTTTCCGCCGCTTACGAATAAATATTCTGATTATGTAAATTTTCAAAATGAATTTGTACAAAGTGAAAAAGGCGTTGAACAATGGAACTACTGGAAAGAAGAGCTCGGCGGAGAACTGCCGGCTTTAAATATCACACCCGACAAATCCAGACCTGCAGTTCAGTCCTTTAACGGCTCCGCTGAATATTTTCATCTGGATAAAGAACTTACCGATGAATTAAATAAATTTTCTAAGTCTGAAGGAACAACTGTATTTGTTACACTTCTCACAGCTTACTTTGTTTTTCTTTATAAATACTGCGGACAGAATGATATCATCGTCGGTTCGCCGACTGCAGGAAGGACCAATACAGAGTTTGATAAACTGATCGGTTACTTTATAAATCCTGTTTCAGTAAGAGGAAGTATAAACGGATCGGTTTCCTTTAAAGAAATATTAAAGCAGATCAGGAAAAAAGTTTTATATGCAGTTTCAAATCAGGACTTTCCTTTTCCGCTTATTGTAGAAAAGTTATTGAATAAAAGAGATCCGGGCAGGTCAGCAGTCTTTCAGACTTTTTTCGGGATGCAGAAAATTCAGCAGAGTGAATATCTTCAGGAGCTTATCGTCTATAATAACGATGATGTAAAAGTGAACTGGGGAAGTCTTACGCTTCAGCCATACGGCATTACTCAGCAGGACGGCCAGTTTGATCTTAATCTTGAATTCATCGCAGGTAAAAATATTTTCTCCGGCGCATTCAAATATAACCGTGATATTTTTGATAAAGAAACTATCGCCGGCATGGCTGAAAATTTTTCAAATCTGCTAAAGAACATTCTTTCTGATCCGGATTCTGAAATTAAAGATCTCAATCTCCTTTCACCGGCTATTAGGAATGAATTAATCGTTGACCGGAATAATACATCTCGTGAATTTGATAATTTTGACTTTGTTCATAATCTCTTTCACAAAAATGCAAAGCTGTATCCCGAAGCGACTGCTTTAATTTCTGATGATGCTGAAATATCATACAGAGAGCTTGATGAAAGTTCAAACAGACTTGCAAATTATTTAATTAAAAAAGGAATCAGAGCCGGAGACCTGATGTGCATTTGCATGGAAAGATCTCCTGATATGGTAATATCCATTCTCGGAGTTTTAAAATCAGGAGCTGCTTATGTTCCGGTCGATCCTAATTATCCCGCAGACAGGGTCGCTCACATGATCTCTGATTCAGGATCTAAATTCATTCTAACACAAAAAAAGATCTTAGAGAATCTTAAGAATATTAAAGCTGAAACTATAATAACTGATGATGATAATTCTGAATATTTAAAAGAAGAAAATATATATCCTGAAATTAATTCATCTCTATCCGATCCTGCTTACGCAATTTACACTTCCGGTTCGACAGGAATTCCGAAAGGAGTGTTAATCAGTCATAGATCTCTGACAAATCACATGCTCTGGATGATCAATGAATTCAGCTTTGACTCTTCTGTCAGAGTCTTTCAGAAAACTCCTTTCAGCTTTGATGCGTCTGTGTGGGAATTCTACCTGCCGCTCATAACCGGCGGAGCGCTTGTGATAGCAGGTCCTGACGGACATATGGATACAGCTTATATGAAGGAAAACATTAAGCGAAACAACGTGAATGTAATTCAGATGGTGCCTTCGCTGCTGAATTTATTTCTCGATGAACCGGGTATTGAAGAATGTAAAAGTCTGAAATTCATTTTCTCCGGTGGTGAAGCGCTCACAAAAATTTTATGCAATAAAGTTTACTCAAAGCTTGACGTGACTTTTTGCAATCTGTACGGTCCGACTGAAGCGACTATAGATTCCACGTTTTATATCTGCAATAAAAACGAGACGGAAGAAAATATTCCGATAGGAAAACCGGTAAGTAATGCCAGAGCATATATACTTGACGGTGATATGAATCCTGTTCCTGACAGAGCTGCAGGCGAACTGTATCTTGGCGGCGTTAATATTGCTCTGGGTTATGTGAATAATAAAACTCTAACTGATGAAAAATTTTCGGATGATATTTTTTCTGATATCCCCGGAGAGAAAATGTACAGGACAGGAGATCTTGCAAAGTATAAATTCAATGGCGAACTTGTATTTCTCGGCAGGTCTGATGAACAGGTAAAATTCAGGGGTTTCAGAATAGAACTTGGAGAGATCGAATCAGTTATTAATACTCTGAATGGGATAAAGTCTTCAATAGTTTTATTAAGAGAAGACAAACCTGGAAATAAAAAATTAACCGCTTATATTTTACCGGACAGTATTGCAGTTCAGGAAGTAAATGAAATAAAAACTTTTCTCAAAGAGAAACTGCCTGAATACATGATTCCTTCCGCATTCATCATACTTGATAAAATTCCATATACTCCAAACGGAAAGATAGATAAAAAATCACTTCCGCCGCCGGACGATATTTTAATTTCCACAGACAGTTATACAGAACCTGTAAAGCCCGTTGAAATTATTCTGTCAAAAATCTGGAAGGATATTTTAAAAATTGAAAAGGTCGGTATTAATGATAACTTTTTTGAACTCGGCGGAGATTCAATCATCAGCATTCAGATAATTTCCCGCGCTAATCAGGAAGGTATAAAGATAAGTCCCAAACAGATATTTCAGCATCAGACCATCGCTGAATTGTCGGCGGTCGCAGAGCTAAAAACCGCTGAAGCTGTTGATCAGAATCCCTTCACCGGCAAAGCCCTGCTCACACCCGTTCAGCAAAGATTCTTCAGTCACGGTTTATCAAAACCATCTCTCTTCAATCACTCGATCATATTTGATATTCCATCGGAACTGAATTCGGATCATCTCAAAAAGTCTTTTGAATTTATATATAAACATCATGACGCATTGAGGTTAAGTATTGAGTTCAAAGGAAATGAAATTATACAGTATAACAATGAAGTCCGTGATGTGGATTTATTTTCAACTGAAGATCTTAGAAACATTCCGGAGAATGATATTCAAAAAGTAGTTTGTGACAGATCAGTCTTTCATAATCTAAATATTGACATTACAAAAGGTGAACTTATCAAAGCAGTAAGATTTATTACTGATGATAAAGATGATGATCTCTTGCTGATCTGCATTCATCACTTATGTATAGACGGAATTTCATGGAGGATCATACTTGAAGATCTTAATTCGCTTATTACAAAATTTCAGGATAATAAACCTCCTGAACTTCCGCTCAAAACTACTTCATTCCGGGACTGGAGTTTTATTTTAAAAGATCATGCTCAGAGTGATAAGATAAAGAATGAATATTCATACTGGAAAAAACTATTACAATTAAAATCTGATAAGATCAAAACTTACAAAGATTCTGATCACTCAGAAAATACTATAAGTAGTGAAGAGACTGTTGAACTTCATTTAACGGAAGAATCTTCCGCAGTTATTCTTAAAGACATTCACAAAACATATAACACGCAGATCAACGACATACTTCTGACTGCTTTAATTTTAGCATTTAATAAATGGCAGGGTCATAATAAATTACTTCTGAATCTCGAAGGTCACGGCCGTGAAGATATTTCTGAAAAAGCAGACATAATAAGAACTGTCGGGTGGTTTACCTCCGTCTATCCTGTTATGCTGAATATAAGCGACCCTTCGGATACAGGAAGCTGCATCAAATCTGTGAAAGAAAATTTAAGAAATATTCCTGACAGTGGAATTGGATTCGGATTACTGAAATATTTAAGCGAAGATAATGAATTAAAAAAATCCCTTTCTTCATATGGTGAACCTGAAATTCTTTTTAACTATTTAGGTCAAATGGATTTCAATACAGACTGGAAGATCAAAGGAGATTTAAAATTAGTTCAGGATAAAAATGAATTGAGATTTCACATCATTGAGATCAATGCATTGACCTTAAATAACAGAATTAAATTTGAATTCGGATACAGCGGTAATTTTCATAACAGGGGAACAATTGTAAGCTTAACTGAATTTTACAGCGAAAGTATAAACGAAATCATAAGACACTGCGCAGATGACAAAACAGGTAGCGGATACACACCGTCTGACTTCTCCGCAGCGGGACTGGATCAGAGTGAACTTGATGATCTGATGAATAATTTAAACTCATAAATGGATAGAGATCTAAAAAATAAAGTTGAAGATATTTACGAACTCTCGCCGATGCAGCAGGGAATGCTTTTTCATACTTTGTATGAGGAAGGTTTAGATGCATACTTCGAACAGTTTTGTTATGACCTTGAAGGAGATCTTGATCCTGATTTATTTGAAAAAGCCTGGAATGAAATTGTGAAAAGACACGGTGTTCTTAGAACGTCATTTCAATGGAAAGGTATTTCAAAGCCCGTTCAGATAGTTAATAGATCTGTTTCTCTTCCCTGGGAAAATATTTCATGGTCAGATGTGGCGGAAGGAAATATCGAAAATGAATTCCTGAAATTTATTAAGAGCGACAGGACAAAAGGATTTTCTATGGAGCAGGCTCCGCTTATGAGATGCGCTCTTATCAGGATCAAGGAATCCACTTTTAAATTTGTCTGGAGCTTTCATCATATTCTTATGGACGGCTGGAGCTATCCGGTTGTTCAGAAAGAAGTTTTTGATATTTACGAATCATTAAAAAAGAATGAACAGATAAATCTCCCGCAGCCGGTATCATATAAGCAGTTCATTGTCTGGTTAAATACTACAGATAAGAATTCCGCAATGGCTTTCTGGGAAGAAGAACTGAAAGGATTTTCAACACCTACGCCGATGACTTACAACAGGAACGAAGCTGGCGGCGAAGTAAAAGATATTGAAATTAAATTTGATGAAAAATTAACTGCTGAGCTTAACTCTTTTGTAAGAGAGAATAAGCTGACGATGAACAGTATCTTTCAGGGAATATGGGCTCTGATATTAAGTAAATACAGAAATGAAAATGATGTCCTCTTCGGAGGAACAGTTTCCGGCAGGAATCCTCAGCTGAACGGAATTGAATCAATGGTCGGATTATTCATTAACACGCTTCCGGTCAGAATTAAAATTGATTACGATAAAGATATTAAGTCATGGCTGAAAGAACTGCAGACAAAGCAGATCGAACGTGATCAGTTCGCATACGGTTCGCTAGTTGATATTCAGGAATGGAGTGAGATACCAAGAGGTACGCAGCTCTTTGAAAACATTCTTGTATTTGAAAATTATCCTGTAGATAAATCTCTTGAAGTAGGCGTTGCCGGAATTAAAATAAAAAATCTTAAAGCTTTTGAGAGAACAAATTTTCCGCTGACGGTTCTTATTGCTCCCGGAAAAGAAATGTCTGTTCATATCGCTTTCGAGACTTCTAAGTTTACTGAAGCATTCATAAATAAGATACTTTCTCATTTCAATTCCCTCGTCAGTCAGATAATAAAAGATCCTGATTCCAAATTATCCGGTCTGACTTTATTAAGCGAAGAGGAAAGAAATAAAATTTTATTTGATTGGAATGATACCGCTGCAGATGTTGACATTAAATGCATGCATGAAATGTTTTCTGAGGCAGCCGAAAAATTCCCTGATAGAGCTGCACTTGAAAGCGGTGATAAAAAATATTCTTATAAAGAACTTGATGAATTATCAAACCGTCTTGCAAACAGATTAATTAAAGAAGGAATAACTCCCGGCGACTGTATCGGCATTTGTTTAAAGCGGTCTGCGGAGATGATCATTTCACTTCTCGGTATTTTAAAATCAGGCGCTGCTTATGTTCCGGTCGACCCTTCATTCCCTGAAGACAGGATACAATATTTGCTTGAAGACTCCGGTGTCAAAATTCTGATTACTTCAGAGGACATTCCGGTAAAATTTGAAAACGGTTCACGGAAAATATTTTTGATTGACAAAAACATTGCTTCTCTGGAAAATGAAAGCAAAGAAGCTCCGGTAACAGGTGTAACGCCTTCTGATCTTTTGTATATAATTTATACATCCGGATCGACAGGCAAACCTAAAGGTGTTCTGATGATGCATAAGTCACTCAGCAATTTACTGAACTGGCAAATGCGCAGTCATAGATTTGAAGAAGGATACAGAGTTCTTCAGTTCACGACACTTAGTTTTGATGTTTCATTTCAGGAAATTTTCTCCACATGGATCTCCGGCGGAACACTGGTAATGCTTACTGATGAAGAGAGGAAAGATCTCACGCAGATTGTGAATATTCTAAAAGAGAAAAACATACAAAGGATATTCCTTCCCTTTGTAGCGCTTCAGGGAATTTCTGAAATATGCATGTCATCATCTGTTAAAGATTTACCTCTTCAGGAAGTCATTACAGCAGGAGAGCAGATACAGATCACGCCTGCGCTGCTTTATTTTTTCAATCATCTTAAGGACTTTACATTTTCAAATCATTACGGACCATCGGAAGCGCATGTGGTTACGAGTTATACTTTTGGAAATGACACTTCAGCATGGCCGAACTATCCCCCGATCGGCAAGCCTGTTTTTAATAACAGGATTTATATTCTTGATAATAAATTACAGCCTGTGCCGCCAGGCGTTACAGGAGATCTTTATATCGGAGGCATATCGCTTGTCAGAGGATATTTAAACAGAGATGAACTTACCAAAGAAAAATTTAAAGATGATCCTTTTATAAAAGGCGAAAGAATTTATAAGACAGGAGATCTTGCCAGATATCTTGAAAACGGTGACATAGAGTTTCTCGGACGCGCTGACAGTCAGATCAAGCTGAGAGGATACAGGATTGAACTCGGTGAGATCGAAAACGTAATCAGCGAATTCGGCGGAATTAAAAATGTAGTTGTAACTGCAAAAGAATTTATCAATGGCGATAAAAGATTATTCGCTTACATAGTCACCAATGACGGGAATGAAATCGAAAAGGAAAGTCTGGTAAAATTTTTAAAATCCAAGATTCCTGATTATATGATACCTCAGGATTTTATTTTCATAAGCGAAATGCCGCTGACCGGAACAGGTAAGATTGATCTGAAAGCTCTTCCTGAACCCGAACTCATTTCCGGCGGTACCGCGGATTATACTGAACCAAAGGATCCGCTCGAACTTCAGCTTGTTAACATATGGGAAAAAGTTTTAGGCATAAAAAAGATCGGCGTCAATTCTAACTTCTTTGAGCTTGGCGGACATTCGCTGCTTGCGGTAAGAGTATTCGGTTACATAGAAAAGCTTACAGGAAAAAAGCTTGCGCTGTCTACTTTGTTTAACTCCCCTACCATTGCTCAGCTTGCTTTGATACTGAAGAATGAAGGATGGGAGCCAAACTGGAAATCCCTTGTCCCGGTAAAACCCGGCGGATCGAAACTTCCGTTTTACTGCGTCCCGCCTGCAGGCGGAACTGCTCTTCATTTTCAGGATCTTGTAAAATACATTCCTGATGATCAGCCTTTTTATATTCTCGAAGCGCTTGGACTTGACGGAAAAAATGAACCGCATGATGATATAAAAGTAATGGCAGCTCATAACATCAAAGAGATCCGCACTCTGCAGCCCGAAGGACCTTATCTTCTCGGCGGCAGATGTTTCGGAGGAAGAGTTGTATTTGAAATGGCTCAGCAGCTGGTCAGACAAAAGCAGCAGGTTGCATTGCTTGCAATATTCGATACCTGGCCGCCGTATACTGAAAAGCCGCAGGATTATATTCCGCCGAATAGAGATACAAAACATTATTTTACAAGATCTTATCATCACATAAAGTCAGGTGAATTTGTAAAGGTCGCGAAGAATTATGCGTCTTACAGATATTCAAAACTTCAATGGAAACTTAAAAATAAACTCGAATATATTTTCAGCAATAAGCTTGACAGAGAGTATAAAAATATCATGCTGATGCATTTCAAAACTCAGGATAAATATGTTGCGCAGAAATATCCGGGAAAGATCACGCTTATTGAATGCGCTACTTTCAAAGAGGAGTTAAGGGATAAGTGGAGACAGCTTGCTGACGGAGGCTTTGAATCTTATGTAGTGCCGGATACTGATCACATTACTATTGTAAAAGAACCGAAGCTTAAATTCTTTGCGGAGAAATTAAATTTTGTTTTGGAAAAAACTCACAGGGATATAAATTCAGCTATCACCGGAAATAAAAAATCAGCCGGATAAATATTGGCAGCAGCAATCTTAAATGATGAAACCGCATCACTTTAATCATAATCTCCTTTAATGAAATTAAATTGTAATGATGTTCATATCTACAGAATTATTATTTCAGAACACACAGGCTCCATACCGCAGTTTAAAAACATTCTTTCCGGAGATGAGATCAAAAAGGCGGACAGATTCAAATTTACAAAAGATTTTCAAAGTTATACCATCTCCAGAAGTTTCCTTAGAAATATATTATCTCAATACATTAACCTGAACCCGGCCGAAATAAAATTTTCCTATACCGAAACAGGTAAGCCATTCATAGAAAATTCAAAGATTCATTTTAATTTATCTCATTCGGGAGACCGCTGTATTATTGCTGTATCATTGACAGCGGGGACAGGGGTTGATATTGAAAAAGTCCGGGACTCTGAAGACCTGATCATAATTGCCGAAAGATATTTTTCTGAAACGGAGATTATATACTTAAAGAATTTTCAGGAGAAAGAAGTGACGAATAATTTTTTCAGGATATGGACTCTTAAAGAAGCTTTCATTAAAGCCATCGGAGAAGGACTATCATTTCGGCTTAAAGACTTTTCAGTAACAGACAGAACCGGAAATATTCCGGTCCTGTCATTTAATAATACTTCTTCACATTCAGAAAAAAACTGGTCATTGCAAATACTGGAAAGTGAATCAGACTATGTTTCATCATTCGCAATAAATTCAGACAATGTTAATATCATTTACAAAAAATATCCTGCCGCAATTAACTAATAATTTTATTTATAATTTACTGAAACAAATTCTTATCCGGATACACTAACTTTGCAAGTTCCATGAATACGTGGTCGGATATTCCCAGTTTTGTATCAAACTGATTTACTGATACAAGGATGATCGCGTCAAGTTCAGGATTGTAACACATTGTTGTATTGAATCCTGTGATACCGCCGTTGTGGCCGATAAATCCGCCGAGATCAAAAATGCCGAGTCCGTAATTAACAAATTTAGTAATACCTGTATTGACAAACTTAAGTCTTTCCGCCTGCATCTGCGGACTGAGCAAAGTTCCTTTGACGAGAGCTTCCACATAAATTTTAAGATCAGGCAGATTTGAAACCATACATCCCGCTGCTCCCGTTAGAGACGGTTCCATGAAAGTACAGTCCATCAATGCGCCTGTAACTGTATCGCCGAAATATCCGTGACTGTGCACGCCAGTAATATTTCCTTCTGTCGGATAAATTGTATTTGATAAAACAAGCGGTCTTATAACTCTGTTTGTAACTTCATCACCTGTCTTGTTTCCTGTGATCTGCTCAATGATCATTCCGAGAATATTGTAATTGCCGTTTGAATAATTCCACCCCTGACCGGGAGGATATACCGGACCGAGTGCAATTGTCCTGTCAAAAATTTCTTCCTGTGTGATTTTTTCCTTACCGTTATAAAAGGCAGCAAGCAGTACGGGATCATTCAGAAAATCAGGAATGCCGCTGGTCATATCAAGCATCTGTCTTACGGTAATATTCTCTGAATTAGGATAGGACGGGAAGAACTTGCTCAGCTTGTCATCCAATGCAAGTTTACCTTCATCAGCTAATTGTAAAATAACAGTTGCAACGAAAGTCTTTGTGATGCTTCCGATCCTGATAAGATCATCATACTTTCTGAGTTCACCGGTTCTGATATCAGCTTTGCCGACAGAATACATATAATTAAAATCAGGTGTAAATATTCCTGCTACTATTCCCGGCACTTTGCTTACAGTATAGACAGAATCAATGTAGCTGTTAAGTTTACTTGTCAGCGCGTCATTATCTCTCTGAGCTGAAATATTACCGGCTGTACACACTGCTAACAGAATGTAGATCAATGAAACATTCAAAATAACCTTTAACGCTTTTGTATAAATTCATTTCATGTTAGTTAGGTTTTAGTTTTAAAATAATATTTAAAAAATTTATAAATTTAAAATGTCTTCAGATATAATTTAATTTAGATTTTGTTCCGGTAAATTTTTTCCTTTTCCAATTATATCCACCCTATTTAAAAATTCCTGACGGTTATTGGAATAAGGAAACTTAACATCAGGAATGCTGACATTCAGAAATTCACAAAGAGGTTTCCATCCTTCAGCAGCGTTAAACATCAGCAGTCTTTCAGCGGGAATATGCTTTAAAACATTTTCCGTGTGTTTTTTAAAAGAACTGATCACTTTATTTTTATTTTTCAAATCCTTTCCAAATTCCAGATCCATTAATTTTCTGTTATACATAAATACTTTAAATCTCTTTCTGACTACAGTTGAAAATGGAAATCTAAGTGCGAACTGTGTAAACTTTCTAAGATCCGGATTCCTCGCCATAAAGATCGTATGCAATGCGCTCTCATACCATTCATCAGGGTCTCTTAAAGTATGAATAAATTTTGCATCCGGATAATATTCATATAGCTGTCTGAAATATCTGGCTGCGGGATAATCAACTGCAGACCGGTATCCGTTAAAAAGTTCATCCCACTTTACCTGCTCGCCCTTCTCCGCCTGTATAAAATATTTCACTTTCTCCGGATGCTGAAACAGCTCAGTCATATGAAAACATTTTCCGAAGCCGAGATGCTCAAGCGCAAGCTTCAGTGAATATGTACCCGTCCTTCCCAGTCCTGTTCCGATTATTTTCAGAGACATTAATTATTGATTTGTTTCATAACCGGAAATTTATTTTATAAGTATCATGCTTTTTGTTTCCCTGTAATCCCCTATCGCAAGACTGTAATAATATACACCGCTCGGCAGATCCGTTCCGTCGAACTCAACTGAATAATTTCCCGCAGGTTTTGATTCATTTATGAGCGTAGAAATTTCTTTCCCTGAAATGTCAAAGACCTTCATCGATACATTCTGTTTTGAATTTGAAAAATTCTGCGCAACTGAGTAATTAATTTTTGTCACGGGGTTAAATGGGTTCGGATAATTCTGACTGAGCAGATGATTCACCGGAACTTCAGTAAAGTTCGGATCACTGCTTACTATCATATCTGAATTCAGATATTTTAATATCTCAACTGCGAGCTTGCCGCACGGGATTGACTGATTGACGATCATAGATACTCCGGATTTTACATTACCCGCAGTGTCGGATGCAAAGCAAATGAAGCTTGAAAAACCGGGCACTCCGCCGTCTTTCCAGGTATAGTAAAAGTTCAGAGATGTTTCGGGAAACAGCTCAGCCATCTGCCAGACAAGACCAACTCTGGCTTTTGAATTCGGCTGACTGCAAGTGTCATTATTTATCCTTCTGATCTTATGAGCCGAGTCGAGTACATTCTGCATTCCTGAATTTTTTAATCCCATATTGAATTCAAGATATTTCATAAAATCCTTTATGCTTGTGTATAAACCTCCGGCTGCATAAAATGCCGGCCAGCTGTCTTTGAAATATCCGACCGAATCTCCGTTCGGACCGTAACCTGTAGCTCTTCTTAATTCCTGCTGCGGTGTCAGCGTAATTCTTGTATCAGGCATTCCGAGAGGATCAGATAACTTTTGTATGAAAAGCGAATCAATGATCTTACCAGTAGTATGCGAAAGCGCAACGCCGAGCAATGATACTCCAAGATTGGAATACAAAAAACATTCGCCGGGCGGTCTGTGCAGATTGTGATTATTAAGATAATGGTACATCATCTGATAAGTAGTGGAGTCATTCACCGGCTGGATCGGATCATCCGGCAGCGCAGAGAAATGAGTCGCAAGATCTATCAGTCTCATCTTTATAGTATCGCCGCCGGAATTTATAAAGAAAGGAGCTTTGACAGTGTTAAGAGGAAGATGATCCTCCACCAGATCATTCAGATCCAAAGGTCCGCCCTGCTGTATAAGTGAAGATAATATGGTTGCTGTGAAAGTTTTTGTAACTGAGCCGATGTGAAAGATCGTGAGACTGTCAGGTCTCGGGGAAGTCGTGTCCTTTCTGACATGTCCGTAAGAAAAACGTCTCGATATATTTTCACTTCCTTCGTTTCTGATGACGCCGATCACCATCCCCGCTTTGTTAGTATCTACATACTCTCTGACAATTCTGCTGATCTTAATTTCCAGTGAGTCGGGATCAAACTGAGCCCGTACCTGGTAAACCTGCAGGAATAATATAACTGTGAATACTAAAGTGAACAGAATTTTCATGAGATAATTAGTATTTGTTTTAAATTAAATTGGGTTGTTCAATTTATTTCTTTTAACTTTAAATTACAATATTGAAGACCTTTCAATTCCCTCTCTATAAAATTTGTCTTAATACGTACTATTACCACCAAGTCACAAAGACACTAAGGAAATGTTTTAAAATATATGCTTTGCGCCTTTGTGACTTAGTGGTATATTAAGAAACTAAGATGATCAGATAAACCAGATAAATACTCAGGAACAAAAACCCTTCCCACTTGACAAGCTGCCTTCCTCTGCCGATAAAAATAAATGCAAACAGTAATATACCTGCAAGTATATTTACATATATGTCGAACATTGAATCCTGGTTTATTCTGAAAGGTGATACGACAACGGATATTCCCAGTACCAAAAATATATTGAATATATTTGAACCGACAACATTCCCGATTGCAATATCGACATTCTTTTTTTTGACTGCGGCAATGGAAGTCGCGAGTTCGGGAAGGGAAGTTCCTATAGAAACAATTGTCAGTCCGATCACTCTTTCCGATAAACCGATCATAGTTGCGATATCCACCGCGCCCCGAACTATCAAATTACCGCCGGCAACAAGTCCTGTGAGTCCAATTATCAGATACAGAAATGATTTTAAATATGTAAATTCAATTTTATTGTTTTCTGTCTCATATGATGATTCGTTTTGTGATACTTTAATATTATAAACAAGAAATATTGAGAAGAACAGAAGTAAAACTATACCGTCAGTTCTTGAAAGAAAATCAGAATTCGCCCCGTCAAAACTCACATCACTTACTAAAAAGAAAAGTGCTACTGCTGCAAGAAGGCTCATTGGGATTTCGAGCCAGGTGGTATCAGTCTTCACAGTAAGCGGATAGATCATGGATGTAATTCCGAGTATACCAAGTACATTAAAAATATTACTGCCGAGCACGTTACCCAGAACTAAATCGGAATTTCCGTTAACTGACGCCATAACGTTTACCACCAGCTCCGGCGCAGAAGTTCCGAATGCGACTACAGTCAGACCAATGACTATGTCAGGTATTCCAAGCTTTGAAGCCAGGGAAGAAGCTCCTTCGACAAGTTTATTAGCGCCGATTATTAAAAATATAAAACCCGCTATAAGAAATAAAATACTGATCATTATTTGGAAAAAGTTTAAAAATATTGCGATGTGTTTTATGAAAAACTATGTGCAATATAATAAATCTATAAATTTATTTTCAGTTGCGAATTCAGTAATTAACTATATACATTATAGTAGAGACGCCCAATTTGGGCGTCTGTGCGATTGCATAGAATAAATTGTAGAGACGCCCAACTTGGGCGTCTATGCGATTGCATAGAATAAATTGTAGAGACGCCCAACTTGGGCGTCTATGCGATTGCATAGAATAAATTGTAGAGACGCCCAATTTGGGCGTCTCTACGATTGCGTAGGATAAATAGATTATAGCTCTAGTTGTTGTACCGGAAAGGTTGCTCTGTAAAACTTAAATTAATCAGCTCAACCAAACTTTTTGATCACCAACACTGCGGTTTGCTTGCTGATTACTCTCCGTTTGGCTACCTTGTTCCAATCATAAGCCAGTGATCAAACGGCATTTGTTTTAACAAAAGAACAGGTCGGAATTTTACTTTATTGTCCGTCTGATTCAAAGCAGCTTTTACTATATCTCCTTCCTTCATGGTTTGTATTTTACATTCGGTTCTTTTACCGTTACATTAGCATAATCAATTTCCTCATTATCATAAAGTCTTTCAAGATTTCGAACTGAAAACTTCATCCATTCATTTAATCCCTCTGATATCGTTCCCGGGCTGTCTTCAATTGGAAACAATATTAACTCAAATGTCTCGGATTTGAAATCTTTAGGTAGTTCAACTATAACCTTATCTCCTGTTCGTTTTACTTTTTGCCTTATTGCTTTCATATTAAATTAATTGATTAAATAAAATCATTACGATAATAATTTAATTGTTTCGTTTTAAAATTTTTTTAACTATTAATATCTGAAAGATCTGCATTAACCCTTGTTGGTTTTAAATTAAACACGCAGAATATATTTTACAAGGGATTTATATTTTATAG